>NZ_JBLFEP010000001.1:136329-1195211 GCF_047345415.1 Maribacter corallii | reverse complement strand
CCGTTACACCCGTGGTCGTGGCGACCCTGCCCGCCGACACCTACACCGTAACCGTAACCGACGATACAACCAACTGTACCGATACCACCACAATCACAATAGCACCGCCACCAGCGGCATTGGACTTTACATTTACCAATACCGACGTGACCTGTGCGGCAAATTCGACCGTTACCGTTACTCCTATTGGAGGCTGGGGCGGCTACGAATACCAATTGGAAAATACCGTAGGTCCGGTAATAGTCTATCCTTACCAAACCGATAACAACTTTGCAGACGTTGCTGCCGGTTCCTATACCATCTATATCAGGGATGCGGGCAATTGTATTGTTAGCAAACCAATACTGGTGGATCCTGCTGAAACCCCGAGTATAGCTGTTGATGCCTCGTCAGATTATTGTTTCGATACCGCTAATCAGGCCTCTTTGACAATCACAATTACAGATGGTGTTGCGCCATTTACCTATAGCATTAGCGGAGGTGGTCAGATCGCAGCAGTGGGGAATCCTTTTACGATTTCCAATCTGATACCTGGAAGTTATGATGTTCAAGTAATGGACGCCTACGGCTGTATTTCCAATGTTTTAAGCGAAACTATCGCCACTCAACTCAATGCATCCGCGGTAGTAACAAAATCGTTGGACTGCACCGTGACGCCGGACGCCACAATTGATGTGAATATTACAAATGGTTATCCGCCCTATGCGACCTATGAAGTAAGTACCAATGGAGGCACAACTTGGGGGGCGCCAGTGGCGATTGTCGGTAGTACATTCACCTATTCAGCTTCAACGGCTGGAACATATGATTTTCGAATTACGGATAGCCTAGGCTGTCCTGTGATTACGCAGGCAGTCATAGACCCTATTGTTAGTCCAGATATTACCTCCTTGGTACAAACCGTTGATATTATTTGTAATGGGGACAATGGGGCGACCATTGTGGTCAATATAGACACCTCTCAAGGAGTAGGGCCCTTCGACATCTCGGTACTGAATACAACCACAGCCACATCATATGGTACACAAACCGCAGGTCTTCCCGCCGGAACCTATGAGGTCACCATTACGGATGCCAAAATGTGTACGGATATGGAAACCATTATAATCGCAGAACCCGATCCGATTACCTATGACGTCAACCTTGTTCCCATTACTTGTGGTGGAACAGGTACCAACCCGGGGTCCATTTCCGTTGAAAACGTCGCAGGAGGCACACCTGGTTTTACCTATCACCTTACAGGAAACAATGGCTATAGTGCTTCACAAATAGAGCCTCTAGGAGCCGACTATACGTTTACGATACTTGAATTCGGTATTTATGAAGTAGACGTTGTTGACGACAATGGCTGTTCCGTTCTCACAACCAACATCATCGCTTCTCCTCCTGACGACCTGGATATTGACGTCTCGGCCGTAACTGCCAACTGTGCAACAGGTGGTACCGCGGAGGTGACCGTAAGCACAGCCATTCTCGGGACCAATTATGAGTTTGGCATATTGGATACCTATGCAGTACCCTATGCCTCTACATATTTTCCTCCTGATGTTGCAAACGGGCCTACTAGAACATTCACTGGGTTAACCCCAGGCATCACCTATACCTTTGTTGTACATGATTTAACGACCAACTGCTACTATTTTGAAACTGCTGCTGCTCCAATTAATTCACCTTCCAGCCTTACATCGAGTTTAGATGCCGTAAACAATGTGACCTGTACGGGAAGCAATGATGGCACGGTGGATTTCACCATTGACAACTATGACCCAGGAGCTACCGAAGTTACCTATGAAATATTCAATTCACAATCGAACCTAACTACTGGAATTACCGGTTCCATTACACCTTTGCCTGCTGTTGGCACAGGAGTGTCGGAAACCAATGTAGGTCCTTTGTCACCTGGAGTCTATTATATTTTGTATAGCGAGGTCAATGGTGCTTTTGCGGGGTGTACCGTTTCATCGGCACAATTCACGATAACACAATCAACCAATGAACTGGACGTCACCGCCAATTTGGACAATAACGACAACTGTAACCTCAATGCAGGTCAAATATCGGCTATTGGTCAATTTGGAACCGCGCCCTATGAATATCAACTTACCTTGTCTACAGATACTGCGCCTACAGCAGCAACTTGGGCAGGTACTGCTACCAATAGTTTCAATGTAGAAGGTGGAGATTATATCGTTTACATAAAAGATGCACACGACTGTATCCGTTTCGACCCCATTACCGTACCTACAGACCCAGAACCAGAAATAACCTTGGTCGCAACCAACCAATGTACGGCCGACGAGGGTAGCTTCAGTGTGGAAATCACATTGGATGTTGCTGGAATTTCCCCAAGCATGATTAGCATAGATGGTTCTGCACCGCAAAATGCACCTGCATTGGTCAATGCAGGGGATACGATGATTATTAACAATTTATCCTCAGGCCCACATTCCATTGCCCTAATTGACCAAAATGGATGTGCCGATACAGACCCTATTACCCTATATCCGCCAGTTAATATTTCCGCAAATATCACAGCCGAAGAAAGCTGCGTTCCTGCAAATGCAGGTGAGGTAACCGTTACAGCAAATGGCGGCTCCGGAACTTATTCCTATACCCAGATTACACCCGCAGGCCCAACCAATGCTACTGGTATTTTTGCAGGGCTCACGCATTCCGTGGCCTATACCTTTGAAGTAGAGGATACCACGACAAATTGTACGGAGACCGTATCCATTACATTGGATACACCGGACGTACCGAACTTTACCCTCGCCAAATCGGACGTAAGTTGTTTTGGCGGAAGTGATGGTTCCATTACCGTGACGCTTAACCCTGGTAATACTGACATTCCCTATCTATACAGTCTTGATGGAGGAACAACAACACAGACATCGAATATTTTCTTGGGTAGACCACAAGGGCTACATAATGTTACCGTAATCTCAGATAAAGGATGCTTGGATACGCAAGCCATTACCATTGACCAACCCACGGAACTGGACATCAGTGCTGTCGCCTCGGTGTTCAGTTGTGACGATGCCGCCAGTACGATCACCGTTACCGTGGAGGACGCCACGCCCGGCAACCCATCGGGTACCGGCCCATACCTGTACAGCTTCGACGGGGGCACCAACTTCCAGACAGGGAATACCTTCGACGTGCCCTTCGGATCGCCCAATGTCACCGTAACGGTAGAGGACGACAACGGTTGTACCGACACCGTGGTCGTGCCCGTACCCGTAAGGGACGAGGTCACGGCGGTCATCAACAGGACCTCCGCCGCCATAGACTGTAACAACGGACAGGAGACCATCGAGATCGTGCCCACAAGCGCATCGGGTACCTATACCTATACCGAACTGCCCAGCGGCAACCCCGTAGCGGACCCGACCAACATCGTACTGACCGCACCGGGAACCTATACCTATGAGGTACTGGACACCACCACAAACTGTAGCGTTGTGGTCGAGCACGTCATCGCGCCGTTCGACTTCATCGACGTTACCGCCACCGTCGACACGGACGCTACCTGTAGCGACAGTACCGATGGCGTCATACAGGTCACCATCACCGGATATACCGGGAACTTCGACTACGAGGTGCTCGACGCTACCGGCGCGGTGGTAGGGGGGACCCTCGATTCGGACAACGCCACAAGCGACCCTTATGTCTTCAACGTATCGACCACCTTGGGCGCGGGCACCTATTCCGTCAGGATCATAGAGACCGCCTTCCCGGAATGTAACGATACCTCCAACAACGTCACCATAGACGCTCCCGAGCCACTTGCACTGCAATTGATAAGCAATGTCAACGCCAACTGTAACGCATCCGATGCCATCGTCACCGTACAGGCCTCGGGGGGGACCGGACCGTATACCTACGGCGCTTCGCAGAGCGGGGCCGGCGTACCCGCCACCTTCACCTTCGACGAGACCGTGGAACTGGACCCCAGCGTCAACCTGAACTGGGACATCTATGTGCGCGATGCCAACAACTGTATCATTGCGGCACCATTGGCCGTGACCGTGGACACCGACACCGTTCCCGATATCGCCCTGGCACTCGACGACGAATGTGCCGCCGAGGGAAGCTTCGGAATCACCGTATCACTCGATGCAGTGAACTTCGGCGTCGCACCATACACCATGAGCCTGGACGGCAACGCCTTCGAAAGCATCGCGGCCTTCCCACATACCTATAACGGACTCAACGCGGGACCACATTCAGTGGAGATACGCGACGCCAACGGTTGCGGCGAGACCGAGAACATGACCATCAACGCCGAACTGTCAATCAGCGCGGTGGTCGTCACACAGCCCACATGTTCCGCAAGCGACGGCGTCATAGAGTTCACCCTGACAGGAGGCGACGCAAGTAACGCCGTCACCCTATTGAACGCGGGCACCCTGACCGATACAGGGCTCGTGCCAGCGGGCAACAGGTTCAACGGGGTCGCCTTCGGGGACTATATCGTAAGGGTGACCGATACCCCGTTGACACCGGGATCATGTATCGCAGACGCCCCCGTATCGCTCGAGGAGCCCACCCCGGTCACCCTACTGGCACCAACGCCCGTGGACGTCACCTGTAACGGCGCCGACGACGGATCGATAACGGTCAACCTGCAGCCCACCACCGCAGGGGTCAACGACAATCCGCCATATACCTTCGAGATCACGGACGGAACATCCACGTTCACCCAGACGACCAACCTGTTCACAGGACTCGCACCCGGAACCTGGGACATCACGGTCACATCGAACAGGAACTGCGTCGCAACACAACAGACCACAATCAACGAACCAAGTGTATTGGACATCAGTGCTGTCGCCTCGGTGTTCAGTTGTGACGATGCCGCCAGTACGATCACCGTTACCGTGGAGGACGCCACGCCCGGCAACCCATCGGGTACCGGCCCATACCTGTACAGCTTCGACGGGGGCACCAACTTCCAGACAGGGAATACCTTCGACGTGCCCTTCGGATCGCCCAATGTCACCGTAACGGTAGAGGACGACAACGGTTGTACCGACACCGTGGTCGTGCCCGTACCCGTAAGGGACGAGGTCACGGCGGTCATCAACAGGACCTCCGCCGCCATAGACTGTAACAACGGACAGGAGACCATCGAGATCGTGCCCACAAGCGCATCGGGTACCTATACCTATACCGAACTGCCCAGCGGCAACCCCGTAGCGGACCCGACCAACATCGTACTGACCGCACCGGGAACCTATACCTATGAGGTACTGGACACCACCACAAACTGTAGCGTTGTGGTCGAGCACGTCATCGCGCCGTTCGACTTCATCGACGTTACCGCCACCGTCGACACGGACGCTACCTGTAGCGACAGTACCGATGGCGTCATACAGGTCACCATCACCGGATATACCGGGAACTTCGACTACGAGGTGCTCGACGCTACCGGCGCGGTGGTAGGGGGGACCCTCGATTCGGACAACGCCACAAGCGACCCTTATGTCTTCAACGTATCGACCACCTTGGGCGCGGGCACCTATTCCGTCAGGATCATAGAGACCGCCTTCCCGGAATGTAACGATACCTCCAACAACGTCACCATAGACGCTCCCGAGCCACTTGCACTGCAATTGATAAGCAATGTCAACGCCAACTGTAACGCATCCGATGCCATCGTCACCGTACAGGCCTCGGGGGGGACCGGACCGTATACCTACGGCGCTTCGCAGAGCGGGGCCGGCGTACCCGCCACCTTCACCTTCGACGAGACCGTGGAACTGGACCCCAGCGTCAACCTGAACTGGGACATCTATGTGCGCGATGCCAACAACTGTATCATTGCGGCACCATTGGCCGTGACCGTGGACACCGACACCGTTCCCGATATCGCCCTGGCACTCGACGACGAATGTGCCGCCGAGGGAAGCTTCGGAATCACCGTATCACTCGATGCAGTGAACTTCGGCGTCGCACCATACACCATGAGCCTGGACGGCAACGCCTTCGAAAGCATCGCGGCCTTCCCACATACCTATAACGGACTCAACGCGGGACCACATTCAGTGGAGATACGCGACGCCAACGGTTGCGGCGAGACCGAGAACATGACCATCAACGCCGAACTGTCAATCAGCGCGGTGGTCGTCACACAGCCCACATGTTCCGCAAGCGACGGCGTCATAGAGTTCACCCTGACAGGAGGCGACGCAAGTAACGCCGTCACCCTATTGAACGCGGGCACCCTGACCGATACAGGGCTCGTGCCAGCGGGCAACAGGTTCAACGGGGTCGCCTTCGGGGACTATATCGTAAGGGTGACCGATACCCCGTTGACACCGGGATCATGTATCGCAGACGCCCCCGTATCGCTCGAGGAGCCCACCCCGGTCACCCTACTGGCACCAACGCCCGTGGACGTCACCTGTAACGGCGCCGACGACGGATCGATAACGGTCAACCTGCAGCCCACCACCGCAGGGGTCAACGACAATCCGCCATATACCTTCGAGATCACGGACGGAACATCCACGTTCACCCAGACGACCAACCTGTTCACAGGACTCGCACCCGGAACCTGGGACATCACGGTCACATCGAACAGGAACTGCGTCGCAACACAACAGACCACAATCAACGAACCAAGTGTATTGGCGGCAGCAATTACCGATATTATCCCTTTTGCGTGTGATGTCAATAATGCGCAACAAGCTGCTGCCATAGAAGTAACGATTACGGCAGGAACAGGTACTCCAGACTATTTCTATAGTGTCAATGGAAGTGCATTCCAACCTACGGGTGGACTGGTATTTACACATGATGTCAATACGGCTGGAAACTATGATATCGCAATTCGCGATGCGAATGGTTGTCCATTTGTTTTGCCTACTCAGGTCATTGATCCGGTGAATACCTTTACGGCTACTGTAGCGTTGTCAGATGCCATTACTTGCGTCAACAACCGTGAGGAAGTGGTGATAACCGTTACCGATGACGGAAATCCCCATGCCTATACCTATACGCTACTGCCACTAGGAAACCCCAATGGCACACAAACGGGAACTACCGGCAATACAGCAACCTTTGAATTGACCGCAGTAGGAAGTTATACTTTCCGAATTACCGATACGGCCACAGGTTGTTATGTGGATACTGCACCTTATGAAATTGCTCCGTACGATCTCATAGAAGTAATCGCCACCGCAGTGGACCCGGTCATCTGTGTCGGTGATGATAGCGGTACTCTTGAAATAGCAATTTCGGGATATTCCGGAGGATACTCCTACGCCGTATTTAATGCGGACGGGACACCCACGCCGGTTTCAGGAAATGCAAATACAAGCACAAATCCATTCCTAATTCCGACAGGTTTGTCTGGTGGTAATTATTATGTTACCGTTACGGAAACCGATTTGACCAGTACACTTTGTAACGATGATAGTAATGTAATTACCATCGTATCTCCAGATATGCCTTTAATTACAGCGGTAACTCCTTTGGCCCCTGTGACCTGTAGCAACGATCTAGGTGAAATACTGGTAGACCCTAGTGGTGGTTATCCGCCCTATGATATTGTGTTGACCAACACAACAACAGGTCAGATCTATACTGAAAACGATGTTTTAAGTTTCGTGTTCACTGGATTGTCTGCTGGTAACTTTACTGTAGTGGTCACCGATAGTGCGCGTGCTCCGGGCTGTGTGGTCAATGATGTTGAAGTCTTGGCACCAGCAACTCAAATTGTAGCGAACGCCACACCTTTACATACCGATTTGGCGTGTTTTGGAGATACTACAGGAACGGTCACTGCGACCGTAACAGGTGGTGGAAACGGCACCTATCAATATGTATTGAATTACTATGATGCGGCCGGTACAACCATTGATTTTGTTTCGGGCGGGCAATCCGCACCCACTTTTACCGGTCTTGGCGGTGGAATCTATAGTGTCACGGTTTCAGATGCTTGGAACTGCCCAGTGGAAACCAATCAGGTAACCATTGATGAACCGACCGAAGTCTTTGCTTCGCTGATACGAACCAATCCGCTTACCTGTGAAGATGGGGTGGAGTTTGAACTTACCGCTATCGGTGGGAGAAGTGGAACTTACGAGTATAGTTTGGATAATATCACCTGGTTGCCGATGACAAGTAACCCAATGCCCTTGCCGGCTACGGGAACCCTAGGTTCTGGAACTCATCAATATTATGTGAGGGATGCGATTCATTTATGTGCTCCCGCCATCTCAAATGCCATCACTGAAGACCCTATTATTCCTTTAGAACTTCATATTGATGATACTGCTGCGTTCGTGAATTGTAATGGCGACAATACCGCCATAATCTATGCAAGTGCGAATCATGGGGTTGGTAATTACATGTTCGAACTATATGATAACTATGCCGGTTCACTTGCGGATTTGAACAATCTTGACTACACCCAGTTGAATGTTGCCAATCGTATTGCAGGGCCAACAGCGGATGGTACCTTCAGTGGTCTTGTTGCCGGTACGTACTATGTGAATGTAATCAGCGGTGATTGCCATGCCAATCCTCAGCAAGTGGTTATTGATGAGCCGGAACCTTTGGATTTCGACGTGGCGGCAACGGATGTACTTTGTTTCGGTGATGAGAATGGCACGATTACAGTTACTCCAATTGCAGGATCAGGAGGTGCAGGAGGTTATATCTATGCCATATCCCCGAATCTCAATCAATTCGACACCATAAATACATTCACGGACCTAGCACCAGGGGATTATACCATAATCGCACAGGATCAAAACGGATGTTTCCAGGTAATCGAAAGGTCCATCGGTGAACCTACACCAATAACAGCAAGTGCTATGGTTACCCCTGAAATATGTGCCGGTGAGGAAAATGGCATGATCGATTTGACAATCGGTGGAGGCACAGCGCCCTACAGTACGCGTTTGAGCACAGAATCGGACTTTGTACAAGACCGTGTTTCTTTTGTCAATATGGCTTCTGGCGGATACATCTTGTTTGTACGAGATGCCAATGGTTGTGAATTTGACTTGGGTGTGACCATTGACCCTGGAGTGAATTTGAATGCCGCAATAGAGGTCATATACGAATGCACAGGAGACAGTCCGGATAATTATATCAATATGACCTTTGAAGACACAAGTGTTATGGGGGATGTACTCTACGCATTGGACTCTACCGACCCTAATGATCTACAATTGAATCCTGATTTTAGAAATTCAACTCCTGGATCACATTACATCAGAGTAGCCCATTCCAACGGTTGTTTCCAAGACATTTCTTTTGAAATAGAGGATTTTGAACCCTTGACATTAACGCTTGAACAGTTCGACATAAATGTGATTACCGCTACAGCCGAAGGAGGAAGGGAAGAGTACACCTACTATTTTGACGATGTCAACAATGGTAGCGACAACACCTTCCGAATCAATAGAACGGATACATATGTTGTTCGGGTAGTCGATGCTAATGGTTGTGAGGCTATGGCGTCTATTGAAATGGAATTTATCGATATCGAAATACCCAACTTTTTCACCCCGGATGGTGATGGTCAAAATGACTTTTGGATGCCACGCAACCAAGAAGCCTTCCCTGAGATACTAACCCTGATTTTTGATCGTTATGGTAGGGAGGTTTACAGACTTGGTCTCAATGATCCGGGATGGGATGGTATCTACAATGACAGCGAACTTCCCACTGGCGATTATTGGTACGTGATTAAACTCAAAGGTGAGAATGATGATCGAGAGTTTGTTGGACATTTTACCCTTTATCGATAAATCTTAACCGAAACAGAACCATGCGTAACAAAGTATTAGTCCTACTTCTCATTTTAGTCTCCTTTATATCAAAAGGACAAGAATTGACCATACCCCAACTATCACAATATTTGGCGGACAATCCATTTGTGATGTCTCCGACTTATGCAGGTATTGGTGATCATGTGAAAATTCGAATCAACGGACTTACACAATGGGTGGGAATCAAAGATGCGCCGGACACCCAGTCATTGGCGGCCGATATGCGTATAGGGGAACAATCAGGTCTTGGAACACTCTTGTACAATGATAGTAATGGAGAAACCAAACAACGTGGTGCACGTATTTCTTTTGCGCATCACTTGACCATTGATCGCTATGACGATAAATTTCTTTCGTTCGGACTATCTTATAACTTCAATCAATTTCGTATCGACATTGAAAACTTCGATGCATTGGACCCGAGCGTTACCGACGACCGTGCAACTACGAACCATAATTTTGACGTGGGTTTTCTATATCGGTGGGACAAGTTTTATTTCAGTGGGAATGCCTCGAATCTGATCAACAAGGATTTGACGAAGTTCAATCCTGTTTTTGAGCCAAATCGGTTGAGAAACTACTATGTATATACGGGTTACCGGTATAAAAAGAACAGAAATAGTAATTTGGAAATCGAACCGTCTGTATTTTTCCAACTTTTCGAAAGCGACGGTCGGTCCGTGACCGATTTAAACGTCAAGTTCAGATGGTATGATTTTGAGGACTATTATTATGCCGGTTTTACCTATCGCTTTTTGAACGATCAAATCGGAGATCCCCTTTATGTGGCACCCATTATCGGATTGAAGAAGAACAATTTTTATTTCGGATACTCTTACCAGGTCATCCTGAACGAGCTGCTGGGGTATAGTACCGGTACACACGTACTTACACTCGGTGTCGACCTATTTCAAGGAATCAGTAATTGTAGATGTACCTATTAGAACGGTGGCCGTTATTTCTTTTCCTTTTTTCCATTGGTTTGATTTAAGTTTGCAAAAAACATTTCACCTTGGGGAAAATCAAAGTTGAGAACATTAAAATCTATGCCCATCATGGGTGTTTGAGGGAAGAGGAAATTGTTGGAAGCCAGTATTTGGTAGACGTAACTGTCAATGCCAATCTTCAAGAGGCTTCAAATTCAGATGATTTATCGGATACAGTGGATTATGTTCATATCAACCATATTGTAAAAGAGGAAATGAAATTGCCTTCAAGGCTCTTAGAGCATGTTGGCAAACGTATCATAGATCGCATTTTCAAAGAAATTTCCATTGTTGGAAAAGCGGAAGTCTCCGTTTCAAAAATCAATCCGCCCATCGGTGGCGATGTCGAAAAAGTTACGGTTATCCTAAAAGAAAAAAGGAATGTTTAAGTTTTTCGATAGTTAAAAAACATAGTACCTTTGCAATCATTAAAAGGCATCGTGGCCGAGTGGCTAGGCACAGCTCTGCAAAAGCTTGTACAGCGGTTCGAATCCGCTCGATGCCTCAAAAATCAACCCTTTGATCCCAGTATTGGGATAGAGGGTTTTTTATTCTTCAGATCTGAGCTTTAAAATTGTAAAAAAGATTCTACGGTAATCGACCGCGTGTTTTAGGAAATTTTACCTGAGTTCCATTCGGTACTTCTTACTCTCGAATCCTTTCAATCTCTTCCAGTCCTTTTTCTATGTTGAATTTGTCTTTCGGCAGAAATCCCTTAGTAATCAAGACCAATCCACAGATTACCAAGATAACACCAAGTCCTTTTTTGATTATCAAAATTCGTTCGGAGGTCAATTTCCGTTTGAGTTGTTTAGCGAGCAAAATTTTGAAAACATCGGTAATAAAATAGGCCAATAGCATTGACCCAAAGAATACCCTAATTCGATTAGGGTCATTATTTACACTCGGGCCGACAACGATAATCACCCCCAACCAAAAAACCAATACTCCTATATTAATGAAGTTAAGCAGAAAGCCCTTTACAAAAAGACCCAGGTAGCCTTTACTGACCTGAATCGATTTCTCTTCGGTTTCCCGAGCCTTCTTTTTTGAATCCTTTTTTACAAAAGTGGTTATGCCATAGACGAGAAGAATCACTCCACCGAAGACGTACAATCCGGGTTGATTACTGAGATTTTCCAAAAGCTGAAAACTACTGAAATACGCAACGGTTATAAAGATTACATCGGCGACAAGTACCCCGAAATCAAATACAATGGCAGCTCTGAAACCTTTAATAGCACTGGTTTCCAAAAGCACAAAAAAAACAGGCCCAATCATAAAGCTTAAAAAAAAACCCAATGGAATTGCTGCCTGTACGTCTTCTAACATGATTTAGAATTTATCGGTGCACATCGATTCGGAAATTGTACATTACATTCTGGTTACTTTACCACCGAATACGGTCTTTTCATCCATCTTGGCAGGATCGCCATAGACCAATACTTCACCACCTGCCTTTACAGTGGCCTTTACATAGTCGAAGGCATAGATTTCTGCCCGAGACCCTGCATTAACGTTCACGGTTGAAAACTTTGTTTTTAAATCTTTGCCTTCATATACACCACCTGTATTGATCATTACATCTTGAAGTTCAGATGTTCCTGCGGTCTTTACCACGCCACCTGTTACGGTTTTTACCAATAGCTGCTCCACTTCCACTCGAATATCCAATTCACCCCCTTCTTGGGCCTTCAATTCCAAAACGTCTTGTTTGATCGTTTCCTGAGCAGTTATTCGTGCATCTTCATTGACATCGATGATAATTAGCTTTTCCGTATAATAGAGATCTACAAAAGTGCGGTAGCCACTAAAAATCTTATCTATTTGCATTCTAAGTTTCAGAACACCGTTTTTATTCACAACAGCGACTTTGTTTGTATTCGCGCCCGTAACTACGGCCTTGTTGCTATCCGATTTGATCAGGTTGATCGATAACCCATCGAACCCCTTTACTTCAGTGAATCTTTCGAGATCGATAGTCACCTTCTCTTCTTGAGCCATCATATGGGTGGTAAACAAAAGCACCACCACTAAAAATACATTCTTCATTTAGGTCGGTTTTTAGGTCTACATAATATCCTTAAAAAAATCCTTCCGCAATTTTGGAATCAAAAGAATTCTATTCATTCTTACCTAATAGGGCAAAATCAAGATGGCGTTTTACAAGATCTGTATTCTTCACCATGACTATGACCTCATCTCCTAATTGATAGGTCTTTTTTGTGCGTTCGCCGACTATAGCGTACTCCTTCTCATCAAAGATATAATAATCCCCCTTTATATCGCGAATGCGCACCATACCTTCACATTTGTTCTCAATAATCTCAACATAAACACCCCATTCGGTGACTCCTGAGATAACCCCTACAAATTCTTGATCTTGATGATCTTGCATGAATTTAATCTGCATATATTTAATGGAATCACGTTCGGCACTAGCGGCCAGATACTCCATATCGGAAGAGTGTTTGCACTTTTGCTCGTAGACTTCCGCTTTTGCCGAGGCGCCTCCATCGAGGTAATGCTGCAACAGCCGATGGACCATTACGTCGGGATACCGACGAATCGGTGAGGTAAAATGGGAATAATAATCGAAAGCCAGGCCGTAATGACCGATGTTATCGGTGGTGTAAATCGCCTTGCTCATGCTACGAATAGCCAGGGTATCTACCAAATTCTGTTCTTTCTTCCCTTTTACATCTTCGAGAAGCTGGTTTAGAGAGGCGCTAATGGATTTTTTATCCTTAAAGTTGAGTCTGTGACCGAAACGAGAGATAATCCCGTTAAGGGCCATTAATTTGTCTTCGTTGGGATCATCGTGAATTCGATAGACGAAAGTCTTTGTGGGCTTTTGCTTCCCGATGAATTGCGCTACCTTTCTATTGGCCAACAACATGAACTCCTCGATCAACTTATTAGCGTCTTTCGCTTCCTTGAAATACACGCTGGTAGGTTCGTTCTTTTCATTGAGGTTGAACCGGACCTCGACTTTATCGAAGGAAATGGCGCCACGGTCCATACGTCTGGTGCGCATTATTTTTGCCAAACGGTCTAGGGTCAAGGTCGCCTCGACAACTGTTTCTGAAACTGAATAGGCACCTCCTCGAATGGAAACCTCATCTGGTATCATCCCCTTTCCGTTTTCAATGATATATTGGGCCTCTTCATAGGCGAATCGTTCATTGGAATCGATTACGGTACGCCCAAACCACTGGTTTTTGATATTGGCTTGATCATCCAATTCGAATATGGCCGAAAACGTATACTTCTCTTCGTTCGGTCGCAACGAACAGGCATTATTAGACAGTACTTCGGGTAGCATGGGTACGACCCTATCTACCAAATACACTGAAGTTGCCCTACTATACGCCTCATCGTCTAAAACGGTATCTTCCTGCAGATAATGGGAAACATCGGCAATATGTATACCGATTTCATAATTCCCATTTTCCAAAACCTCGAAAGAGAGCGCATCATCAAAGTCTTTGGCATCTTTAGGATCAATGGTAAATGTCAAGACATTACGCATATCCCTTCTTTTGGCAATTTCTTCCGGTTTTATAGAGGTATCCAATTGATCGGCATACCGTTCGACCTCAATAGGAAAAGAATAGGGCAAGCCGTATTCCGCTAAAATAGAGTGAATTTCGGTATCATGTTCCCCTGGTTTACCCAATACTTCGATAACTTTTCCAAAAGGGGAATCTGTCTTATCAGGCCATTCGGTCATCTCAACAATCACCTTATCGCCATTAGTTGCGTCTCCAATATGGTCTTGAGAAACGAAAATATCCGTGTACATTCGAGGATCCGTCGGACGAATGAAAGCAAAGTTCTTTTGCATATCGACAATACCGACAAACTGGGTCTTATTGCGTTCGACAATCTTCGTAATCTCTCCTTCAAGCTTCTTCCCTTTTCTTTTGGGAAAGATATAGATCTCGACCGTATCCTTATGAAATGCTTTTTTCAATTTATTGAAGGGTACGAAAACATCATCTTCCATATCTTCAATTATGATGTATGCATTTCCTCTTCCCGTGATATCAACGGTTCCGGTATGATAGGTTTTGGTACTGGCAATGGCTCTGTACTTTCCACGGTCTTCTTCAAGAATTCGGTTCTTGGCTTTTAATTCTCCCAATCTCTTGATTAGGGTATTTCGATCATGAGCAGCTGTAATACCGAGCTTTGACGCTATCTGTTTGTAGTTGAAACTATTTTTTGGTTCTTTTTCCAGCACCGTGAAAATGCCTTTGGTAATTTCGTTTTTTCTATGGTTTTTTGCCTTTTTGTTTCTTTTTGACATTCAATATTTAGTTGTTTCGTGGATAACTATCTGTAGAAATCCACCGTATTTTTTAGATCAGTGTTCCGTCAGTTCATAGTACAATGAAGTTATGAACACTTATATCAATATATATTTCTTTCTTTTAAAATTTAAAATAAAAATGGTGTTTATGATAGGATGTTAATAATGGAGATAAAGAATTCAAAGAAATCTTGCTTTGAACCGATTTAAAAATTTATTGACATTCTTTACAACTGAAAGGGTTATAGAAATCAGTTGATTAACATTTTTATCAACTTATCTTCATAAGTGATGTCAACACAAAATTTATAATAAGTAATCACAAAGGTAGTGTTAACTTCTCAATATGAAAGTTTGATATCTTTCTCTTATGTTCTAAGAAGTTAATTGTGGATTCTGAAGATAGTTTTGTAAAGCATTATTCTTATGAATTCACAAAATTTTTAAATCAGTTTTTTTGTGAACTTTATCAACGATCCTAATAGGGAATCTCAACAACAAATGAACTGATTAAAACGAATCTATTGAAATATCTGTTGTGAAGTAATGAATAGTTGTGGTGAAACCCCTTGTATTTGTACCTTTGTGCTACTAACCAATGCCATACATCATGAAAATAGCGATAGGAAACGATCATGCAGGTACGGAATACAAGCTTGCGATTATTGGATTACTCAAATCATTGTCCATTGAAGTTACGAATTATGGAACCGATGGAACCGATAGTGTTGATTATCCTGATTTTGTTCATCCCGTAGCCACCGACGTAGAAGAAGGCAAGGTAGATCTTGGTATTATTGTTTGTGGCAGTGGTAACGGAGCATCGATGACAGCGAATAAACATCAGAAGGTGAGATGCGCTTTGTGTTGGACCAAGGAAATCGTTCAGCTTGGTCGTGAACATAATGATGCTAATATTTTGAGTCTTCCGGCTCGTTTTATCTCTTTGCCCCAAGCTTTGGAAATGGTCAAAGTATTTTTGAATACAGAATTTGAAGGGGGAAGACATGAACGTCGTATAGAAAAGATACCTTGTTCTTAGTTGAAAAATAAGCGATATCGCACTTGATATTTTGTATTGGGCGATTGAATCTAGAAGCGAAACGGTGTAGTTTCTATTCGTTACCTTGTGTGGATAGCGTACAGGTTTGATAACATACCATGGGTCATAGTCATTCACATCATCACGACCATCACCATCATCCGGATGTGAAGGGGCGTAATTTGATTATTTCCATCCTTCTGAACATTTTGATTACCGTTGCCCAGGTTATCGGGGGATTGGTTTCCGGGAGCCTTTCCTTACTTTCCGATGCACTTCATAATTTCAGCGATGTACTTTCTTTAATTGTGAGTTATGTGGCAAACTTACTATCGAAAAGACCCTCTTCGAACAATAAGACTTTCGGCTATAAACGTGCGGAAATTATCGCGGCTTTTGTCAATGCCGCGGCCCTGATGATTGTCGCCATTATTTTGATTTTTGAGGCTGTCGAACGTTTTCAACAACCCCAGGAAGTCGCTTCGAATTTGGTCATATGGTTATCCTTATTAGGAATATGCGCAAACGGATTCAGTGTACTCCTTCTTAAAAGGGATGCGGATAGTAATATGAATATGAAATCGGCCTATTTGCACCTACTGACCGATATGATGGCTTCAGTAGCGGTTTTGATCGGTGGTATTTTAATGAAGTTTTTTCAATGGTATTGGGTAGACCCTGCATTGACCTTGGCCATTGCCGTATACCTGATCTATATGGGGTATGATCTATTGAAACAATCGACTCGAGTATTGATGTTGTTTACCCCAAATTCAATAGAGGTACAGGAAATCGTAACGGCCATTTCAAAAATAGAACCTATAAAGAACGTACATCATGTGCACATATGGCAGTTAAACGAAGATGAAGTGCACTTAGAGGCCCATATAGACTTTAGTAAAGATATTCGCCTATCCGAATTCGATGCTATTCTTGAAAGAATAGAAGAAGAAGTGTATCACAATCATGGCATTAACCATGTGAACATTCAACCGGAATTCGGTAAATGTGATAGTAAACAAATCATCGTTCAAGATTGATAACGTAGACTTTAGACCATTGCGAGAACCAATAAAAGGGCCAACAATTGTGTAATGATTTAATACCGATACCCATGCTCAAGATTTCCGTAAAGACCTTTGAAGAACTGAATACCGCAGAGTTGTACGATTTACTGCAACTACGCTCTGAAATTTTTGTTGTCGAACAAGATTGTGTGTATCAAGATTTGGACGGTAAAGACCAGAAGGCACTTCATATTATCGGAACCAAAAACCATAGGATTGTGGCATATACCCGCATTTTTAAAGCTGGCGATTATTTGGCACAAGCTAGTATTGGTAGGGTAGTGGTCAAGGAGGGAGAACGTCAACATGGGTATGGAGTTGCTATTGTGACAGCATCGATTAAAGCTGTTGAAGAACAGTTTAAGGAAACTTCAATCGCGCTGTCGGCCCAGACTTATTTAAAACGTTTCTACAATTCACTGGGTTTTATCGAAAAAGGAGGTGAATATCTAGAGGATGGTATCCCTCATGTTATGATGGTTAGGGGTTAGTTTCCTGCTTTTGAATTACAATTTTGAAGGAGCTTAACAGCTTCTTCTGCAAAGTAATCACTGTTTTTTACTAGTTGACCCCGAAAAACATATAACCAACTGCACAGTTGGTTATGAAGTAGTTTCGCAGTAGTGAATAAAGCTTAAAAACCTTTAAACTTGGACTTTGATCGATGTATGGCTTTCCTGTGGGCATTTTACTTCCGCATAGGATGCACAACAAACTAGAGGTGGTTGGTAAAATCGAGGGAGTAAATACAGTAAACACTATAAAAAGAAACATAAGATGCTCAAAAAAGAAGTAATTTTCGGTAAGAATTAACTAAAAAGAAAGATGAAGCGATTAAATACGATAGTATTAGGTCTTTTTACATTTTTACTCTTCGAAGCTTGTGGAGAACAAACGAAGCAAATTCCATTTGACGACGAGATAGTGGCGATCAAGACAAAGTTCGCTCCCGATAAGCGAGTTGCGCTTTTTGATGTGTCCGCTTTACAACAAAAAGGAGACATCATTTTAAAAGGGGAAAGCAATTTGCCCGATGCCCTAGATGCTTTAAAAGGGAAACTAGCCACATTGAATGTTCGGGTAATCGATAGTGTTCAACTACTTCCTTCCGAAGCTTTGGATGGTAAGACCCAAGCGGTAATCAATATTTCGGTTGCCAACCTAAGAAGTAACCCTAAGCATTCGGCCGAGTTGGCTACTCAAGGGACCTTGGGCACCCCTGTAAAAGTATTAAAAGAGGCAGGAGGTTGGTATTATATTCAAACGCCCGATAAGTATCTGTCTTGGGTCGATGATGGGGGCATTACCCTAATGGAACCGCAACGCTTTGAAGATTGGAAAACAGGGGATAAGATTATCTATACCAAAACCTATGGCCATGCGTATGTGGATGCAGGGGAGAATGAAGTGGTCTCTGATTTGGTCGCAGGAAACGTACTCGAATTCGTAAAATTAGCAGCCAACCATTTTGTCGTCGCATATCCCGATGGGCGTATAGCGATGGTACGTTTTGATGAGGCGGAAAGCTATTCAGGATGGATTCAAAAGATGGACCCTACACCTGAAAATCTAGTGGCGACTTCCAAAACCTTAACAGGGGTTCCTTATTTATGGGGGGGCACATCGACCAAAGGAATGGACTGCAGTGGATTTACCAAAACCGTGTATTTTCTTAACGGAATGGTCATCCCCAGAGATGCCTCACAACAGGTACATACGGGAAGGCAAATCGATGAAAACCGTAACTTTGATCATCTCAAAAAGGGGGATTTACTGTTCTTCGGAAGAAAAGCGACCGATTCTACCAAGGAAAAAGTGGTACATGTAGGCATGTGGATCGGTAATGACGAATTCATTCATGCTTCGAATATGGTGCGTGTCAGTAGTGTCGATCCCAAAGCATTGAATTTTGATGAATACAATTTGAACCGGTACTTGCGCGCTAAGCGTATTTTGAAGGAAAAGGACAACGATCTGATCGATTTGACCAAGACGCCAGTATTTAGATAATTTTTGGGGCACATTTTTGTCAAAGCAAATGAATGAAAGAACAGAGGCCAAAACAATAAAAAAAAGATAATGAAACCTAGATTTTTAGCTATCCTGTTGCTCACAACCACGATGAGCTTCGCCCAATACGAAATCCACCCTGAGGAAGGGTACTCTCATGACATCGGGTTGATGGTCGCCATGCTCGAAGATCTGAAGACGAGAATCACGGAACAAGTTAAAGACCTGGACCAAACCGAAACGGATTTTAGATTTGATGAACATGCGAACAGTATAGGATCCTTGGTGATGCACTTAATTTCCACAGAGGCCTATTATCAGATAGAATCTTTGGAAGGGAGACAATGGACCGCTGAGGAACGCAAACGTCTTGGAATCGCTGGCGAATTAAATGATGAGGTTAAAAATATGCTTCAAGGAGAACCGATCGAACATTACTTAGATCTTTGGGACGAAGTACGTCAGAAAACCTTGGCCGGACTCAAAACCAAAGACGATATCTGGTTTGCATCGGAAATCGATGAAGGGTTGAACTACCATTATGTCTGGTACCATGTCATGGAGCATCAAGCCAATCATATGGGGCAAATAGCCCTAGTAAAAAATCGATTGCCCAAGTAGACCATACTAAGCTTTCTTAGACACACCAAAAACCACTGCTAAATGAGCGGCATCGGGAGCTCGCTTCCGGCTCCACAGGCTAACGACTACATAGGTCATCATTGATACGATAAAGGCGGGGATGATCTCGTGAACATCCTTTAAGGCATCATATTCAAACCGAATGGCGAAACGCCAGATGATATTGACGAACATACCTGCGATCATGGAGGTCATGGCGCCTAAATCAGTTCCCCATTTCAAATAAAGTCCCCCGAAAATCGCAGGAAAAAAGCTTGCGGCAAAAACTGCCCCGGCGAAAGCGGTCAGTTCCACGATTCCCGCCATGGGGTAAAGCGTTAGCACATAGACCAATAAACAGTACAGGGCCATGAACCATTTGGTACGGGGTACGATTTTATGCTGGCGCATCGGCTTGATGACATGCCAGATGTCCTTGACAAATGCTGTTCCAATAATAATAATAACAGATGCTAATGAAGACATTCCGGCGGCGAAAAGCCCTGCCACACAAATACCACTTACTAATTCGTTATCGAACTTGGCCAACATAAAACCAATAACCTCGTCGGTATGTTGAATAAGGTAGGCAGCTTCATCAGGAGTCGCCATACTGTGGACCAGTGCACCTAGGCCCATAACGCAAACTAGGGAAATACCGAGAAAAACAGGCGTCCAGATCATGGCAAATCGCATACTTTTGGCATTGTCGATAGAATAGAATCGAATAAGATTCTTTGGTTCGGATAGCTGTTTCATACCGATGGAAAGCCCAATACCCAAAATATATAGAAAGGAAACCAGATCACCGAAGGTCACTAAACCCGATTTGATGGGCACACCTGATTTGGTCAGATGCTCCGTCGTACGGATGGCTTCCAGCAAATTGTCCGGTCCTCCAACATAAATAAAGGGTATAGCTAGCATTAGAATAGCAACACCGAACATGATGATGCCTTGAATAGCATCGGTCCATAATACGCTGTACATTCCACCCCAAATGGTATAGGCACAGGTAATCGCGATTATCGCGAACGACCCATATTCATAAGGAATATCCAAAACCGACGTCAACACATGGGCACAACCCTTGGCAATACCGATCATGTACCAGAGGGTGGCAAACAGTATAATGACCGCAGAGAGCACACGAATACTTTTGGCGAGCTCGCTTTTGTACCGCAAATGAAAATAATCGGGAATCGTAAAGGATTTTAGACGGGCCGTTTGAAAGCGCATTTTAGGCCCCAATAATTGCCAGGAAATAATGCAGAACACCGTCCAAATCAGACCCATCCATGCCCAAGATAAGCCATATTGAAAAGATTTCCCGGCCTGCCCGATATAGGTATTGGTGCTAGCGGAGGTAGAAAAGAACGCCAGTGAAATGACCCATCCTGGAATTTCGCGTTTGGCCACATAATAGCCTTCAACACCTTGAGATGCCTTCTTTTTAAAATACCATCCAATATACAAGCATCCTCCCACATATAATATGGTCAAAAGAATCGTGACATAATGTTCGCTGAAGTATGTCATCAGTGTTCCGGGGTATGGTCACTTTCGTCGATGGTCACCTTTCGACGAAGCACCAAAGCCGCATTAATAATGACCAAAATGAGAATACCTATATACGGAAATAAGGTGAAGAAATCCATAGTTAAAAATAGTGTTTTTACAATGTTTCCATCCTAAAAAAGGAGGGAGGTTATACGTTTCCTTAAGGAGCGATAGCAGGCCACCGCTTCTTCAGTTCGTTTTTGGTCACCTTCCCTAAAACATTACGGGGCAACTCGGCACTGAGCATGTATTTTCGAGGAATTTTATAGGCGGGCAATTGGGTCTTGAGCCAACTGGAGACCTCCTCAACATCAAGTTCCTTGCTTTTGGGAATCAAGCAAACGGATACGACTTCACCCCATTCTTCATCAGGTAACCCAACGACTGCACAATCGGCTACCATATCATGTTTTCGAAGCACGTCTTCGATTTCCAAAGCCGATATTTTATAGCCGCCAGACTTAATAATGTCTACACTATCACGACCTAAAATCTTATAAAGTCCATCGCTCAACATTCCAATATCGCCCGTAATGAACCAACCATCTTCCGTGAACGCCTTTTTTGTAGCTTCGGGTTTTTGCCAATATTCCTTGAACACGCTTAGTCCCTTGATTTGATACTCTCCTGGTGTATTTTCGGGTACGGGCCTATTCGCACTATCGACCAATCGCATTTCCACCCCCGGCAGGGGTAATCCCACATGCCCTGGCCGTCGCTCTCCGCGGTATGAATTGGATAATCCCATACCGATTTCGGTCATCCCGTAGCGCTCCAATAAGGTTTGTCCTGTGATTTCTTTCCATTTTTCCAGAACAGGGACTGGTAAGGCGGCGGAACCCGAAACCATCAAACGAAGTTGTGAGGCGGCCCGCGAGTATACTTCTTGTGTTGTGGCTGGGAGCTCTTCCCAAAAAGAAATCAATTTATAGTAAATCGTGGGCACGGCCATGAACAGTGTCAATCGCTCGGAGGCAATCGTGGCCCATACCTTATCCGCATCGAACTTTGGCAAAAATTCGCAACACGCTCCACTCCAAAGGGCACAACTCAGCACATTAATGATACCATGCACATGATGTAAAGGTAAGATATTTAGTATGTGATCTTCTTTTCGCCACTCCCAGGCGTTGACCAAGGTGGTGATTTGCGCTTCAATAGTGGCATGGGTAGTCACCACCCCTTTGGGTTTGCTTGTGGTCCCACTGGTATACAGGATCATCGCACGTCTTGAAGAGTCGATGTCGGGTAATGGTACGATGGTTTCCTTTAGAATAGACTCTAAAGTGATTACCGAAATACCCATATGGTCTTCTAGGGGTTTTAGAAAGTCGTAGTAGGCGGCATCGGCGATGACGATTCTTGCCTGGGTATCTTCCAGCACGTATTGAATAGACGGTAAGGGATGCAATATGCAAAGTGGAACCGCAATTCCACCTCCTGCCCAAATGCCCCATTGCACAGCCGTATATTCAAATGAAGGAGGAATCAAGAACGTGACACGTGCTTCGTTGAGGTCAGTGGTTTCTCGCAAGAGATTCGCGGCTACGGCTTTGGAGGTCTTTAAAAGTTGCCCATACGAATAGGATTTTCCTTTGGAAACAATTGCAATGCGATTCTTGAAGGATTCCGATTGTTTAAGAAGTGTAATCATAAGCCTATAGTTCTATGGTCTTGCCCGTTCGAAACGATTGATCGGCAGCCAACACAATTCGCAGACTGTTCACCGCATCCCGCAAATGATCGCTTAGATCTACGTTATGCTGTATCGCTTGTAAAAAATAGTCCTGCTCCAAACGACAGAGTCCGTCATGGTCGGGTTCATCGGAAGTGTCTATCCACTCATCCGTCTTAATGAAATTTCCGTTTTCGTCTAGGGCACTGTGATGCAATTTCAAGCCTCCCGTTTTTGAATGGTCATCGACACTATCCGAATCGCCTTTGGCCTCATCGGTTATAGAAACGCAGCCTTTAGGACCGACAACGTCCTTGACAAAGAACGCCGTTTCGCTCATCATAGGCCCCCATCCGGCTTCGTACCAACCTACTGACCCATCTTTGAACCGCACTTGCAGTTGGCCGTAGTTATACATTTTCGGATCGATTTCTTCCGAAAGTCGAGCACCGATGGCACTTACCGAAATAGGCTCTGATCGGGTCATTAAGCACATGATATCCACATAATGTACTCCACAATCCACGATGGGCGACATGCTGTTCATCAATTGTTTGTGCGTATACCAATTGGCACCTGAACTTTGTTGGTTGAGGTTCATCCGCATCACCAAAGGTTTTCCTAGCGTGTGTGCGACCTTGACAAAGGTAGCCCAGGCAGGGTGCACGCGAAGAATATACCCGACGACCATTTTTCGGTCTTTTTTGAAGGCGAGATCAACTAATTCTTGGGCATCTTCAACAGTAAGGGCCAAGGGTTTTTCCACAAAGACGTGGGCATCGGCATCTAGGGCCATGCGAATATATGTGGCGTGGGTATCTGGATAGGTGTTGATGGAAACGGCATCAGGCCGTGTTTCATGTAAGGCCTTTTCATAATCCTCGAAAGCAGGATAACCTCCTAGTTCCTTGGAAAGCATTTCACGACTATTCGGTTGTCTACTGACCAGACCGACAATTTCAAAACCATCCATTTGATTGTAGGCCCGGGCATGTGATGTTCCCATATTTCCGCAACCGACAACGAGTATTCGAAGACGTTTCATATTCAACTATTCTAGCGCGAAGGCAATGATTTGATTTCCCTTCTCCGTTCCCAATTTTTCACCCCCACAGGCCAAAGCGATATATTGTTTGCCATTCACTTCATACATAGCGGGTGTGGCAAATGAAGCGGCCGGAAGGGCATACTCCCAAAGCAAATCGCCCGTATGTTTATCAAAAATCCGAAAGTAACCGTCTTTGGTTGCCGCGATAAAAAGGAGACCATTTTCCGTAACGATGGGCCCGCCATAATTTTCACAACCGGTTCCTTTCCCGCGCTCTCCTAATTGTGGAGTATCGCCGAAGGGAATAGACCAAATAAATTCGCCGGTATTTAAGTTTATAGCGTGCATTGTTCCCCAAGGAGGGTTTATGCCAGGCAGTCCGTTACTATCCAAAAACTTGTTGTAACCGGTGTGTTTATAGCTAGGCTTTCCTTCCGTTTCATCGGTATCCGAAGCTACTTTTTCAACGACATTGTGCTGTATCTCCTCCTCGTACAAAAACCGTAGCAACGCCTCCATTTCCTTTTTTTCGATTTGGGGAAAGCCCGTCATCATTCCCTTACCGTTGGTAATGATTTCTTTCACCTCTGTTTTTTCTTTGCGCAATTGCAAATCCAGCAAGGAAGGAAATCCACTAGCCTCCAATCCTTTTCGGTCCGTTTGATGGCAAGTGACACAATATTTTTGGTAGGCGGCTTGACCCATAGGCGTATCTTCAGCAATCTTATCTTGGGGTCCGATCTGTAAATTCCATGCCATTTCGTTCGCATTCACATAGAGTATTCCCTCTTCTGGATCGGCCGCCGCCCCGCCCCACTCAGCAGCTCCATCGTATCCCGGCAAAAGAAACTTAGGGGTCAACGCCGGAGGTGCATACTGATGCTTGTCGGCGGAGGCATAAAATTCCAGTAATTCGTCTCTGTTTTCCGCAAAGGTGCCAATATCGGCCTCTGTAAGGTCTTTGGATTGTCTCGCAAAGGGTTTTGGTTTTATGGGTAGCGGTTGGGTGGGCCAAGCTTCCTCTCCTTCAATGGTCGATTGGGGTACAGGAACTTCTTCAATATCGAATAGGGGTGCCCCGGTAAGTCGATTGAACAGGTATACATAACCCTGTTTGGTGACCTGAGCCACTGCCGGAATTTTTTCCCCGTCTTGTGTGACCGTTAACAGATTGGGCGGTGCGGGTGCATCCCTATCCCAAATATCGTGGTGTATGAACTGAAAATGCCACAAGCGTTTTCCAGAGTCGGCATCCAAAGCCAACAGACAATTCGCGAAAAGATTACTGCCCAATCGATTTCCACCGTAGAAATCGGGTGCGGCCGAACCCGTAGGGGCGTAGATGATTCCTGCTTCCTCGTCCACAGCCATACCTGCCCAATTATTTGCTGCGCCAACGGTACGGCTTTCCCTTGGATCTGTGCTCCAGGTATCATATCCTTCTTCACCTTTTTCTGGCAAGGTATGAAACACCCATGCTACGTCTCCCGTTAGGATATTGAAGGCTATAATATCTCCAGGGGGAGCTCCCGGTCCTTCGGATAAACGCAAAGGCATTACAATAATATCCTTGTACACCGTTCCTGGAGTGTTTGAAATGACAAACTTATTTTTAGCGGATTCTGGCATTCCCGATCGCATATCTACTTTTCCTTGATCTCCGAAGGATGCGATAGGTTTTCCCGTGAGTGCGTTCAAGGCAAAAAGGTCAGAACCTCGTGTGCACAAGATGCGCTTGTCGTCGCCTTTTTCCCAATACGAAACTCCGCGTGAAGTGGAATGCCACACCTTGACCGAATCACCAAACTGCCAGATTTCCTCACCGGTCTCGGCATGTAAGGCAACTACGCGTAAAGCAGCGGTAACGCCATACAAGATAGAGTCGACCACAAGAGGGTTCATTTGCATTTGGCCCCAATCATCGGCTTCATATGACCATGCGACCTTTAAATCCTTTACATTTTCTTTGGTTAGTTGTGAAAGTGTTGAGTAGTGGCTGCGGCCCGGGTCGCCCAAATAAGATGACCAAGTTCTGTACTGTGGACTTGGGTCGACTTCCTTCTTTTTGTCCGAAGTACAACGGATCAAACAACCTCCGAGAAATATCGATACCAATAGAAAAGCCAAGCCTTTTTTTGTACTCATAGTTGAAGAAGGTTTCCTTAAAAATATGGAAAAATGTCAGAAATAGGCACCTATGATGCTTTTTACCTGACGATAATAAGATTTGCCGAACAGATTCAAATGAACTAACAAGTAATAAAGTTGATAGAGATCGTTTCGGGCCTTTTCCCCACCTACTTTTGGGAAATGCTCGGAATAAGCCCGATAGAAAGAGGAATCAAAGCCGCCAAAAAGACGGGTCATGGCCAAGTCTACTTCAAAATGGCCAAAATAGACTGCAGGATCGATAAGGTAAGGCGTATTATCCGAGGCGATTAAATAGTTGCCGCTCCATAAATCCCCATGTAGTAAGGAAGGTTTGGTTTTGGGCAGGCACTTTTCGCAGATGTCGAGAAGCGTTGTCTCCGTAGGTACTTCATTAAAGGAAAGCAACTGTTGTTGATATGCCATTTTGAATTGCGGAAGGAGCCGTTCATGTGCATAGAATTGAGGCCATGACGAATGCATATGGTTCGATTGTGGAAGACTTCCGATATAGTTATCGGTCTTCCACCCGAAAGTGGAAGCACCTGAAAATCGATGCAAGGCTGCCAATTGATGCCCTAGTAGTTCCATATCTTTCGAACCACTCCTTTTAGGTTCAATATATTCCATCACTAAGAGTCCCCCTTGTTCCAGTTTTTCGCAAAGTAGTACCTTCGGGGTAGCAATGGTGTGGGTTTTGGCAATGGCGTCAAGGCCCGACTTTTCGGCCTGAAACATATCAAAAGCATCGGCATGATCATTGACTTTGCAAAAGAAGCGCTCCATATCGGTTTCCAGTAGATAGGCTCGGGAAATATCACCTCCAGAAAGACCCTGTATCTTTCGAATTCGAATACAAAGTAGGTATTCGATATGTTTTTTTATACTGGTTTCCACCCTTTTTAAAGTTCAAAGCGCATATGCTTACGCGCAATGTGGTACCCTTTCTTTAAGACCTCTTTAGACTCTTCACTGTTCGGGTTCAACAACGGATTGGTGTGGTTTAAATGGAGGAAATATACTTTCGCTTTTTCGCTTTTTGGCAGGTTTTTAAAGAGCTCCATACTCTCTATGACAAAGGGATGTGGTATTTCCGAGATAGCACGATTGTTGATTTCTTGGGCGTCGTAAAAGGTGGCATCCAAAAAAGCGTAATCTACTTTTGCGATTTCTGCGACGATACTAGTTTTCCATTTTTCCCATTTGTCGATATCAGGAATGAAGAGTATGCGCTTTTGCGGCCCGATAATCGTATACCCTACGGTCTCAGAGTATTCATCACGATGTGGAACGGTAAAGGGAATGACTTTTAGGGCGGAAGTAAGTTGGATCTCCGCCTTATTTTTTAAGGCTTCGATCTGTATGTTCGAATTGTGCACCAACTGACTCCATGGACCGTTTTCCTCGAGAAAACGTTTCATTTTTGGCATCGCGTAGACCGAAACGGCTTTAGCATTGGTCGCCTCCTTGCCCAAGTACATCAAACCGGTATAATGACCGATGTGGGCATGGGTCAGAAAAATGCCATCGGGAATATCGTTGGTCTTGAAATCTGTTTTGCCCCTCAAGGCACGAAGCTGGGTGGTGATGTCGGGAGTCGCTTCAAAAAGAAAGGTTTTTTGTGTTGCTTCATCTATGACACCTAAGGAAACTACTTCAGGCGATAGCTCCGAATTTTTGAATAGGGTAGAACAGCAGGCCTTTTCACAGGCAATATGGGGAGCGCCCGCATCTTGAACGATTCCCAGCACATGAATCGATACGATTTTTTCTTGGCCTTGAGTGAACAGACAGGTGAAGAGAAAAAAAACGAACGACTTGTACATAGAGGAAAAATTAAAATTGAAACGAAATCGGTTGTTGAAGATTTGAATTCTTTTCTAGGAGTAACTTCCCGGTTTGGCCCTCTTTGATCTGTATGTTGGCGCCTGTAGCGGTCCGTGATACCTCGATATCGAAGTCTTTTCCAAAGGCCTTGATTTTCCTTAGTGCCATGGTGTTCCATTCTTTCGGTAGCCTAGGGGTAAGAGTGAAGCGGTCAAAACCGGTGGGGTTGATTCCGAAAAGCCCTTCGATGAAAACGCGACAATAAAGTCCGCTTTCGGCAGAAAGGTGCGCCATACCCCCTTCAGGATATGCCTCTACAACATAAGGCACTCGATTGCCCAAAAGACGTTCTTTTGAAAACTGCTGTAGTTTATCAAGGTATACTTGAGTGGCCCCGGCGATAAAAGTGCCCCGCAAGGCATATAGGGTTCCACGATCCCAAAATATCTCGGAAACCGATTTGTTGGGGTTGTTTTTTTCAACATGAACTCCACCCTTTCCCGACCACAGCCTATCGAACAACGCCTCGATAGTATCTTCTTTTCTGTCGTCAATGCCTACCACCAAAGGCAGGCATATCCAATGCCTCAACTTGGTGTGCCCATCATAATACCGATAGGTATTTAAACCTTCGATAGCGGCTCCGAAATAGCTGTCCATAGCACTGCGCAGCTTTTTGGCCCGTTTTTGATAGCGCTTAATAGTGGTATTTGATTTGCCGAGTGATTTTGCTAAATCGCTTGCATGCCGTAAGGCGCCATAATACAATGAGGAGGTAGAAAGATTCGCGTCACCGGTTTCGATGCGACCCTCCATTTCGTCCGACTCAGAGCGAACCACTCCGGCTTCATTCAATTGTCGCCGATTGTACTCGAGACACCATGTAATTAAAGGCCATAATTCATGCGCTACCGTAGTATCACCAGTGGCCAGCGCATATTGGCTCGCGCCATATGCGATCATAGCGGCATCACCTCGATCTAATGGACTGGGAGGTGGCAAACCTTCTACTTCGAAGGCATAGGGCAACTTTGTATATTCAGGATTGATTTCCTTGGCAAAGGCCCGATACATATTCATAGCTGACCGGTGACCAATGTCGTACCCGAGATATGGAAAAAAGGGACTGATATATTCGGCTTGATCATTGGCCCATATACCTACGTAATACCGTCCTCCTCCGGGGGAATGGATCAACCCCAATTTGGATTCGAAAATACTCTCTGAAGCCCTTGTTTTAGAGAATTCAAAAAGGGTATTGAGCACCTTATCTGGAGTTTCCAACTGTAAAGAACCGGATATGGAATTCAAAAACACGGTTCGTTCGGCCCAAGTTTTCTCGAAGTCCGAAGCAGGTAGTACTTCATCATTCAATTGGGCAGCGATTGAAATGGAAAATGAAAAAGTCTCCCCCGCCTTCAATTGAACCGCATCCGGTACATCAGACCAAACAGTCGTTGTAAAAGTGCCTTTCTGACCACTATCCTTCGTTTCTAACCTCATTTGTGCAGCGCGCAGGCGAATAGTGCTATCCGTGGTATTGGTTAGGCTAACGCGCTCTAAAAAGAGCCGCTCGCTCATCGAGGGTAAAAAAGACCGCTTCAGTACGATACCTGATGTAGCGGGGTGATGCTCAAAATGTAACATCCCATCAATAGTACTTTTTTTAATGGGCCCGGGCGCAAATTGTTTTTCTCCGATAAACAATTGCGGTAAAATAGCATCTGTATGAGTATCCTTTAGATAGGAGCGATATACATACCAGCTCGGATCATTTTCTTTGATATAGGGATGCAATTGGGGGAAAAACACCTCGCGCTCCACTGCGAGATTTCCCATCGAATCTATAGCATAGTTCACGATGGCCGCAACTCGCTTTCCGGCCATTTCAATGTTATCGGAGTAGATTTGGGTACGATCTTCGGAAAACTCGCGTTGAATCTCGTTTTTCGAAACGATGCGCCATGCATTTTCTTGCCCCGAAAGGAGGAATGCAAAGAGAAAGGTGACTACTGTAGTCAATACATGTTTTGGACCCATGGATAAATGGCTATTGCGCGGTTAAGAACGTGCGGATATCCTTAGCGAGTTTAATCAAATCGGGTTGGTGGGTATACATCATATGGCCAGCTTCATAATAGGTCATTTCTACCCTGCTGGTGGCAATACCATTGCGGGCAAAGGTATATTCAGCGTCGAAGAACGGAGTGATGAGGTCATAATATCCACTGGCGACCATGACTTTCATGGCCGGGTTTCGACGCATTGTTTCTCCTAAATGCGGTGCGGTATTGACGGGCATTGGCTCCCAATATTGACCATCCGGCACGGTACGCCAGCGCCATCCGCTACCACCTCCGGAGGTAATATATGGCCTGTCCATTTTTACATTGAGTTCCGAGGCGAAGTAGTGATTTAGGGCCGCGGTGTAGGCCGCACTGATCTGATAGCTCGCAGGATCCCCCAAATGAGGACGTTCGGCAACCTTGTCGACCTCGTCGCCCATAAATCGACCGTCTAATCGTCCAACGGCCAAACCTTTATCTTCTAAAAGCTTTTTTTGAAAACGCCCCATTAGAATGCGCAAATTGGAGTTTAGAATATAGGTTTTGTCCAAGCCAGTGAAATAGCTCAGTTTATCGGCAATGGCTTCTTTTTCGGAATCCGCCAAAAGATTTCCCTTGTACAGTGCTGGCGAATAGCGCTCATAGGTGAATTTACGGCATTCGGCTACAAAGTCCTCCAAGGTTTTCCCTTGCCCCGCTTTTTTATGATACCAGGCCGTAGCGGCCATACTGGGCAGATACGTAATATAAGATGTCATGTTGTGGTGTATCGAGGTTGAGCCGGCATAGTCTAGGGCTTGCGAAATCAGGATCATTCCGTTGAGGGCCATATTCTGTCCTGAACCTTCCAATGCTTTTCCTAAGTATGCGGCACGGGTGGTACCGTAGCTTTCCCCGGCCAGGTATTTTGGAGAGAACCAACGTTGGTTTTCGGTTACCCATTTACGGATAAATTGGGCAAAGGAGTCCACATCCTCCTTCAGGCCATAGAAGTCTTTCCCCTTCCCCTTTCCAACCAGACGACTGTATCCTGTGCCTACGGGATCGATAAAAACCAAATCGGTAAGGTCCAGTAATCCGTGTTCATTTTTAACAAGGTCGTAGGGGGCGGCACCGTCATCCTTTATCGCATCGGAATCTACCTGAACCACTTTCGGGCCGAAAAATCCCATATGCAACCACATGGAAGCTGAGCCGGGACCTCCATTGAAAACAAAGGTAACCGGTCTTTTACCAACATCGCCCATAGGTGTTTTGGTATAGGCTACTGACCAAAAAGTTGCGATCGAATCCCCCATCTTGTTGGTAAGAAAAGTTTCTTTGGCCGTAGCTTTATAGTTGATGGTTTTACCCCCGAAAACTCCTTGATGTGAGGTGACGAAAGATTTAGCTTTCGGAATGGGCTTGATCTCCTCTTTTTTCTCCTTTTGGGCGGTCACTTGCAGGGCGCATAGCAGCATGATACATATGATCTCTTTCATCTTTTGGGATGGTTTAGTGGGTTACTATTTCGGTTAGTTTCTTTTCGTAGGCTTTTGCGTACTGTTCCATTCCCAAATCAGTGGGGTGGGTTCCGTCTACAAAAGCATCATTTGAAAGGTTGATTTCCTTTTTGGTTAGCATAAAAAGGTGGGCCTCACCCGTTGACCGTAACTCATCAAAAACTTCGGTCGTCCAGCGATTGAGGGTTTCGTAAATGGCTTTTCGGGCCGAATCGACTTCCCCGTCACTATATCCAGCGTGATGTGTCAATAAAATATCGGCTTTTGGCTTTTGGTCACGAATGTGTTTGATACTGGCGTACAGGCGTTTTTTGATTTCCGCTTCGTTACGCGTTTCGTTCGGACCTAGATTAGGAAGGCAATCAAGTACATAAACCGCAGCATCTACCTGTGTAATGAATTCCATGACTTCGGGTTCTAGGCGGCCATTTCCTGAAAACCCCAAATTGGTAATGGGATAGTTCAATTTTCGGCCTAGCACATTCGTCCATGCCATTCCGGGCCTTGAAGCGCAGGCGCCCTGGGCGATGGAAGTGCCGTACACCAAGACCGGTTTTTCCGTTCGTACGGGAAGAAACGTGATTTCCCTTCCTTTAGGGATACCGAATCTCAAGTTTTTACAGTTGTTGTATAAGGGAAGGTACAATTGATAGCGCCGCCCTTCCGGCCCGCTTTTTTCGGTTTTGAAATGAAATACCACTTTATCGCCAAAGGTGTTCTTCCCTCGGTACCACAACCATCGCCCATCGTCATCTTTTCCATATAGGTCGACCCCACTTACACCTGTGGCCGGCATGTGGTTCATGGCATAATTTCCATCGACCTCATAGGTAATCTCTAGGCTGTCGGCATCGGTCACAAAACGAATGGATAGTCCCGCAGCATGCTTTGATAATGACCAAACAGCGTCCCTAACGGCATGCTCCGCCTTGTCAGGCAAACGGTTAAACCCAATATCGGGCCAACCTTGGCCTTCGATCTGGTTGAGCTGTTCGAGAGGATCAAACCATACATAGTCTCCGGTTTCTTGGGCGGAAACGGATAGGAACGAGAGACCATATAAGAGCCATAAGCCAATGAAACGCATCGAGAGGACCATATTTTTAGTATCGGCAACGAAAGGTAAAGAATAATTCATTCCGATAGGCATGATTTTATCAGGATAAGCCCGGTTGCCAGATTATTGCTTAAATTGATGAAGAATAGCCAATCTAAACGTTTACCATGTCACAATTAGCAGCAAATGTCTCGAAACGATTGTTTTCTCTAGACGTATTTCGAGGACTGACCATGTTTTTATTGATTGCCGAAGCCGCTGGGTTTCATGAGAACTTCGGTACCCTGACGGAAGGCACCGTTGTTTCCGGACTCGCCCATCAATTACACCACCACCCATGGAACGGTCTGCGTTTTTGGGATTTGATACAACCTTTTTTCATGTTTATCGTTGGGGTGGCGATGCCGTTTTCACTGCGTAAACGATTGGCCTCAGGGAGTCGCAGCGCTGTAACCAAACATATTTTAAGACGTTGCTTTTTGCTTTTTTGTTTTGGGGTGCTTTTGCACTGTGTGTATAATCATGCCCTAGTCTGGGAATTGTGGAACGTTCTGGTACAGTTGGCGTTTACCATCTTGATCGCTTACGCAATCATGAATCTGCCCCATAAATTTCAAATAGGTATTTCCATGGGCCTGTTATTGCTTACCGAGCTACTGTATCGGTTGTATAACCCAGAAGCGCCCTATGCGCAAGGTCACGAGAGTTTCGGATCTTGGGGCGATATGCTTACCATGGGAAAAGTCAATAGCGGGTATTGGGTATTCGTTAATTTTATACCGACCGCTGCCCACACCATTTGGGGCGTTATCTGTGGACAGCTATTGCTAACCCATAAATCACCCCAAGAAAAACTGAAACCCTTTCTACTTTGGGGAAGCGTTATTCTGGTCGTGGGCTTTGCCATGGATTGGCTACAGATCACCCCGATCATCAAAAGAATAGCCACATCTTCATTTACCTTGGCTTCAGGAGGCTTCGCCATACTGACTTTGGCATTGTTCTATTGGGCAATCGATATCAAAAACAAGCAGGCAAAATGGTTGCGGATTTTCTCCGTAGTAGGCACTAACTCCATCTTTATCTATCTTTTTGCCGAAACCGTAGGGGTGCAGTGGTTTCGTGATTTTGGACGAATATGGACCGAAGGCCTGTTAGCGCCTTTGGGCCTTTCTGAACAGCTGATCTTGGTTATCAATTCACTGTTTGTGCTCTTCATTTTTTGGTACATCACTTACTTTTTGGACAAGCATAAGGTCTATTTCAAGGTGTAAGAGCCAAGGACGACCGATTAAGGGTGTTCCGACCAGACAGTCGGTTTTTTGAACCAAAATGGAAGTCTTAGCTGGGAATAGTACAGACATATGGGTTCTAAATCTGGATAAAAGACCTATTCTGGGGGTGTTATCGACAAAAGGAGCAGTTGACAAACCGCTGGGTCGGTCAAGGCACCCTAAATTTCCCCTTCTTTTTTATGATGAAAAGGGATTTACTTTGACAGTTGATCCGCGTTCTCGATATAAATGGCATTTTCAAGGTGCTTCGATAGTTTTTCAAAGAATAGTGACTCCGCTCGAAACTGCCAGTCGAAATTCACGGATTGATTCGCCATATGATGATGATGGTCTTGATCAAGAATATAGTTTTCGGGCTTATGAAGAATGCGCACCTTACTATAGACCGACTCTAAATTCTCACGGATAGTCGCAAACTCGTTTTGCAACGCTTGAAGCCGCTGAATGGCTTCCCGTCGTTTGGTTGGATTATCCGCCTGATCTAATTCTTGCAAAGCCAGTAGCGTTTTTGGCGAAAAACCAACAACCTTGTTCACTTGATCATAGATATCCAGGGTATAGACATTTCGGACCGCCATGGTTTTCATTTCGTTGATTTTCCTTGCAATGCTATCGGTGCTTTTCAATAGTCGTTCCGCCTCCACCAATCGTTGCTGATACTTTTCGGTCCATTCGCCGCTAACGTTTATGTCGGGCAAATCGATAACGCCGTCCTCCAGCGGGTGGTCCATGGTGGCCAGAAAATTACGTTTGTCGCCTTTGAGCAAGGCATTTTTCCAAAAGGTTACAGGGCGCTCTAAATCATCGATAAAAGCATAGGCAGTATCGGCCAGTGCATGTGAGAACTCCCGTTGTCGATAGGCGGCCTTGATTTTTTCCTTGTTTCGCTTGTGGCCTGACCACGTATATTCCGAAAAGGCGACAATCCCGCGCTTGTACAGTTCAAAATGAGGCGAATCATCGTCCCACAAAGTCAATAGCAGACCGCCAGTACCACTTTCAATAGCATTCACCGCAAAGGTTTTAATGGCCTCCATATTGCTTTCCTCTTGTGGCATGAGTGTCCAGCGGGTCTGTCCGGCAGTGGCCCCCATGACCTCAAGGCCATGACTTCTGAACCATTCCATGGCCTTGGTATTGCCAATGGCCTCTGGAGCGCTATAGTTCCAGCGCATATAAATACAGTTTTTTGGAAATTGATCTAGAAAGGCGGTAAGCTTATGTTCATTCAATTGCCAAATACTATCCACTTCTTTTTGGCTTAGTTCCGGTTGAAACATCGGTCGGTAGACATCCGCTTGCTTCAAGGGCATATCGTCCCAAAAAATGGGAATACGATGATGCTTCTCGGCAAACTCGCTGACCTGACCCAACCATAGCAATTGTAGTTCCAAGGCTGATTTTCCGCTATTCCTTCCTGTGGTATGTACCTCATCGCCTCCCACATGCAGGTATTTTCCATTTGGGGTGGCCTCCATCGCGTCGCGGTAGAGGTCAAACTGCACCTCATAGGTCTTCGGGTCAAGCGGATTAAACGCCCAATCGCTCTCTGGGGTATCCCGTAAGGCATGGTACTCTGGGTGTTTTAGTATATAGGAGGCATGGCCTAGACCTTGGATCAAAGGACTAAAGTCGATAAACCGGGTCTCGGCGTAGGTACTGATATCTTTCCATTCTTGTATCGATAGCGCATCAGCGGAAGCTACTTTAGGTTGTCGTTGATATCCGAGTTTATCCTCCATTTCGGCTATAATACCATTCACTTTATAGCGTGCCAGTTTATCGATAAGCTTGTAGTAATATTCGGTTTTTTCCAAATGATGTTTCACATCCAAATGAATGGCCCTGTAGGCCAGTTCGGGAAAATCCGTAATCTTGATGAGCGGCAGGTTGGCGTTTTGTTCGCAGGCGTCTTCCATCAATTGACTCAAACTCATCAAGCCGTAGAACAAGCCCTTTTTGTCTTTTCCTGTAATCGAGATCTTATCGCCGGTAATGGCAAGGGTATAGCCTTCAGGTTTTAAGACCATAGTGGTGTCCACATCGAGCACGATATCGGCTTCGGAGCGGTCATCGGTTTCACGGAGGGATTTTAGCTGGTCATCGAAAACGGGAAGCCATTGATCGGCGGCATTAAAATAATGGTTCACGTTAGCGCAATTGAAATCGCTCGTTCCAACGATTTCAAACTCCTGTGGAAGGGGGAGTAAAGCGAATTCGCCTGTTTTCTTTGGAGGGCTTTGACACGAAAATAAGAGACCGGCCAAAATAGGTAAGAAGTAGCGTTTTTTCATCTTTTAGGGTATTGGTTCAACTTTTCGGGAAACAGGAAATCGCTGTAAAGTAGAAAACAAATGGTATCTTACGAACATAGGTTACTACAACAGAAAGATATGAATCTATTTACCAAGACAAAGGGAATTTTCAAAAATTCAATCGTTTTCGTTTGGGTGCTGTTGTGCACTTTCTGGGCTCAAGGGCAAGATGACGACTGGCAGGTGCTTTTTAATGGAGATGACCTGCGCGGTTGGACGACCAAAATACATCACTACGACGTGGGGGATAATTATGGGGATACCTTTAGGGTAGAGGATAGTATTATCAAGGTCCGCTATGATCAGTATGAAGGTGATTTCAATGACCGCTATGCCCATTTGTACTACGACGAGCCTTTTTCCCATTTTCACTTATCTATGGAATATCGATTTTTAGGAGAGGTACATCCAAGTGCCCCCGTATTTGTAGAGAAAAATAGCGGAGTAATGTATCATTCCGAAGACCCTAGAAAAATGCTGAAAGAACAGAATTGGCCCATATCGGTGGAGATGCAGTTCTTGGCCGGTGTTGAGGAGGGGAAGTCCCGCCCGACCGGCAATATGTGCTCTCCAGGCACCGACGTCGTGTATCAAGGAAAAATAGACCCCAGGCATTGCATTAGTTCTTCGTCAAAAACCTATTTTGGCGACCAATGGGTAAAGGCCGAACTGATTGTGAGAGGCGATTCAGTAGTGACCCATATCATCAATGGAGAAACAGTTCTTGAATATACGAAACCCCAACTGGGCCGAACAGGGGTGGTCAAAGGCGCCCGCCCGGAGATGGATAAAAAAGGGGAATTGCTCAAAGAAGGTTTTATAGCCCTCCAGAGTGAAGGACAGCCGATTGATTTCAGACGGATCAAAATCAAAAACCTGAAAGGTTGTATGGATCCGAAAGCCAAGAATTACAAAAAATACTTCATTGCATCGGATCCGGATTCCTGCGTATATGAATAGTGATTTTCAATGTTCATAAATCTCCAAGGGTAACTGATCGGGATCTTGAAAAAAGGTAAATCGCTTATGGGTGATTTCATCCGTTCGAAGGGGTTCGGTGGTGACGCCTTTCTTTTTCAAATACGAAACCGCCTTCTCAATATCATCCACTTCGAAGGCCAAATGCCGTAAACCGCTTGCTTCAGGTCGTGAAGGCCTTTTGGGCGGATTTACAAATGAAAACAATTCGATACTGTAGCTCCCATTAAGGGCCAAATCCAATTTATACGATTGGCGCTCCGCTCTGTAGGTCTCCTTGATTGGCACAAAACCCAGAATATCCGTATAAAACCGTTTTGATGTTTCATAATCCGAGCAGATAATGGCGATATGATGTATTTTAGTAAAGTGCATTTTAGTGTATGTCTTCAGGGTATTTCCCACCGACGGTCCACCCACCATCCACCGGGATGGTTTGTCCATTGATGTGCGAAGCTTCTTCCGATAACAAGAACAATACGGTTTTGGCGATATCTTCAGGTGTCCCGACCCGATTATTGGGGTTGAGTTGTCCCCATATACCCTCATAATCAGGTTGTTCTTTTGCCGTGCGTTCGGTTAGTGTGGCGCCGGGAGCTACTGCATTTGCCGTGATTTGGTGTTTTCCGAGCACATAAGCCAAGTTTTTGGACATCATTCGAAGTGCTGCCTTCGTCATCCCATAGGCGGTCAAATGTTGATAGGCTTGAATACCGACCTGTGAAGACATGAATACCATGCTCCCACGATCTCCTTGCTTGATAATCTCCTTGGCCGCGCGTTGTGCTAAGAAAAATGCCCCTTTGAGGTTGAGGTCGATGACCTTTTGAAACGAATCGGGTGTAAAGTCCAAAAAACTTCCGAACAGGGTGATGCCCGCATTAGGTACGATAAAATTCACCTTTCCGAATTTTTCGATGGTGAAATCCACCAAGGCGTTGATGGTGTCTATGACGCTCGCATCACCAGGAAAGGATAAACAGGCAGTAGCGTTGCCTCCATTGATTTTTTCTGCCGCCCGTTGGGCCTTTTCAGCATCTAGATCATTCAATACTACTTGAGCTCCCGCTTTGACCAAAAGTTGCGCGACGGAGAAGCCGATCCCTTCACCTGCACCGGTTACTATGGCAACCTTATCTTGTATTCCTGAATAGTTCATGACTCGGGGTTAAAATAATGTATAGGAGTTCCCTTGACGTCCAACTCCGTGCTAAAAAGTCCGCCACTCTTGGGAAACGCTTTGTGTTGTTCGGGTGTCAATCCGCTTCTGGCCGTGGTGATGTACAGGGTATTGAGATGTTTACCACCAAAACAGCACGAGGTCACATGGGGCGCCGGCACTTCTATGGTCGCCAAGACCGCCCCGGTCTTCGGATTCCACCGTCTTACACAATTTCCACCCCAATGCGCTACCCAAAGCATATCTTCTTCATCGATGCACATACCATCAGGACTTCCATAGGTTTCCGGGACCTTTACAATGGTTTTTCCATTGGTGATGGTCCCATTTTTCAGATTGAAATCAAATGCTTGAATCGAATAAGAAGCACTATCGATATAATAGAATATTTTGTAATCAGAGGTCCAGGCCAGTCCATTTGAAATGGAAGTATCCGAGACTTGTAACGAAGTTTGAAGAGCAGGGGTCACTCTAAACAAGTTACCTGCTTTTGGCGCACAGTTTTTATCCATGGTACCGATCCAAAAGGCCCCATCAGGCCCTATTTTTCCATCATTAAAGCGAATGTGGTCATCGGAATTCTCCAAAATCCGCAACCGGCTCACCTCCGCCGTTTTCATATCAAATAAGGCCAGTCCTTTTTCCATAGCCAAGAGCAGCTTTCCATCTTCGGCAGGAACGGCAGCCCCGATCATTTCATCGAAATGCCAAGTTTCGTATTTTTCCGTAGACGGATCGTATTGATGCAATCCATACCCTTCGATATCGACCCAAAATAAGCGTTGCGCGCGGTGATCCCAGACCGGGCCTTCACCCAGTATAGACTTGGTATCATGCAATAAATTAGCTTTTCTCACCATAAATGCAGACATTCAAGCAGCCAGAAACAGTATTTAAAGATAAGATTATGAAAGCCATTTTGACACTTTTGATGGTATTTTGTGTGATGCAAATGGGCATTTCGCAACAGGACACCCTGCCAAAGACCGCATTTACGAAGATGTACCTTCCCGTTTGGGAAGAAGCGGCTTCCCATTGCCTAGAAGTGGCCGAGGCTATGCCGGCTGAGTTGTATTCCTATCGACCCACTGAAGTGAGTAAGACCTTTGGCGAACAGATGGTTCATATTGCTGCCTCAACGAAGTTGTTGACACAACGGTATGTATTGGGTATGGAGGTGAAACCCAATACTCCGGACGCCTCGAAAATGGATAAGAACGAAATTATGGCATTGTTAAAAGGCAATTTGGATTACACCAAAGGAATCGTGCAGACCATTCATCAAGAAAAACTTGATGAGATGTGTACCATGTATCACAGTGGGAATGTGGTCAGCCGTGCCTTTGCCCTTTTTTATGTACAAGATCATTTGGCGAACCATCGCGCGAAATCGAACTTATATTTGCGGATGAACGGTATTGAACCACCTGAGTATACCTGGTGAACCTACTGTAAGATACCGGTATATTTAGAAGTGTTTCCTAGAAGCTCCGTAGCCGCCAAAATCGCATCGTCATTGGTGAGGTAATAGTTATAGAGCCCTTCACGATAAAAGTAGCGTTTGACGATTTCATCTTCCAACTTGCTCTGAATCTCTTTTTGATGGGTTTCCAAGGCGGTGGCTTTGCTGTCTTCAATATCTGCCAATAGGTTCTTGAAATCGGTTTCTATGGCTTCGTTGAAAATAACTTCTTCGCGATTGGTCATGACCTCCTTCAGTACTTTTTCTGTTTTGGTCTCGAAAGAAAAGTCACTATCGGAAACAAAGGTTTTGAACTGTTGAAAATTTGCGGGTGTAAATTTGAATGCCTTGACATCCGCGACGGTGTTGTTGTAATAATAATCCGTGGCGAAGTCAAATATGACATTGTTATTCATTAGGGCTGCAGTTAACGGATTTGCCTTTACGGCAGCAATTTCAATATCCGGTAAAACCCCGCCCCCGTCCTGAACAGGTCGCCCGTTTCGGGTCTTGAAATCATTGAAGGTCGTATTGCGTACGGCCTTGTTGTTTGCATCACGGTTCCAGTAGTCCAAAGATTGAATACACCTTCCCGAGGGGGTGAAGTATCTTGAGATGGTCACCTTTAACTGTGTTCCATAGGTCAATTTCATAGGTCGTTGAACCAGGCCTTTGCCAAAACTTCGGGCGCCCATCACTACGGCACGATCTAAGTCTTGTAAACTTCCTGAAACGATTTCGCTCGCTGAGGCACTGCTTCCGTTGACTAGTACAACCAGCGGAATCTCAGTATCGACCGCCTTATTTTTGGTCTTGTATTCGCGATTGAATTTTTTGACTTTTGATTTGGTGGTTACGATCAATTCTCCTTTGGGCACAAAGAGATTAGTGACATTGATGGCCTCGGAGAGTAAGCCTCCAGGGTTTCCCCTTAGATCCAAGATTAGCTGTTCAGCGCCTTTTCCCTTGAGATCCAATAGCGCTTCTTTGGTTTGTCCCGATGCTTTTTCGTTGAACTTTGCCAAAACGATATAACCTGTTTTGTCATCGACCATGTTGTAAAAAGGCACGGCATCGACTTCTACGGCTCCACGTGTTATGGTGGCGGTTTTGGTTTCACCCTGTCTTTTAAAAGTAACAGCGACCGAGGTGTTATTGGCCCCTTTCAGTAATTCACTTGCATTGTCATCGAAATCGGAAACCTTGATATCCCCGATTTGAATGATTTCATCGCCGGCCCTTAAACCGGCCTTGTCCGCCGGATAGTCTTTATACGGTTCGATAATCAAAAGCTTATCCTTAAACGAGCGAACGGTGGCGCCGATGCCCGAATATTCTCCGGCATTATTGATTCGGTACTCTTCAACATCCTGTTCGTTCAAGAATTTCGTGTAGGGGTCGAGGTCATCAAGCATATTCTTGATGGCGGTATCCATCAATTCGGCAGGGTTGGTCTCGTCTACATAGTTCATGTTCAATTCTTTGAACAAGGTGGTGAAGATTTCAATCTGCTTGGCAATCTCGAAGAAATCACTCTTAAAACTGCTCCCCATGGCCAAAAACAGTACTGCAATCACGGGAATCAATATTCGCTTTTTCAAAGTGCTACTCATTGCTGGTTTTTTTTATGAATTTTTTCAATACGGATTTCATTGCTGCCTCCACTTGGTGAAATTCAGGCAATTCCTTCCCAAGATATAAAAACAGGAACGCAAAACTTCCCTCACTATTGTTAAAAACCACGCCTTTGTTCAAACGATATCCTTCGCGCATCAAACGTTTGATACGATTGCGTTTGACGGCACTTTTGAAGTTTTTTTTGGGTACGGTAACCCCAGCCTGAACCGGCACATCATACGGAAGCTCTACTTTTAGATAGATTAACTTGATGGGATAGGTGTTAATGGACTTTCCCTCGGCAAAAAGCTTCTCGATCAGTTTCTTGCTCTTTAGTTTCTCTTGTCTTGGAAAGGCATAGCGCATCATCTCGTAAAAGTACGTCAAAAGCCAGAGTATCACTTCATGACATTTGTCATAGTTCCCAATACATGAAGCCGTTACCTTAGAGTTCGGGCCATGAACGCCTCGGCCGGGGGCTCGGTAAATCATTCATTATGGGAGAACTAAAAGTAGAAAAGCTTACTGACGGTGCTTCGAAGGTTTCGTATGTTCAACAGCTTTTGACCGACCTTGATGCTCTTGAATCGATGTTGGAAGAAGGGCTGTTCGAGAAGGATACCATACGTATCGGCGCCGAACAGGAATTTTGTTTGGTCGATTCTAAGTGGGAGCCTTCCAACCGGGCTATGGAAGTGTTAAGAGCGATTGACGATGACCATTTTACAACAGAGATCGCGCGCTACAATTTAGAAGCCAATATTGACCCTTACGTACTTTCAGGCGATTGTTTTTCAAAGCTGCACGATCAACTGGATCAGCTGTTGGCAAAGGCCCGGAGCGAAGCTGCGAAACAAGGGTTAAAAATTATTCTGACCGGTATATTGCCAACTATCGACTCAAGGCACCTGAAAACGGAATACATGACACCGATGAAGCGCTACGAGGTGCTCAACCAGATTATCTGTGATTTACGTGGCGATGATCTCGAACTACACATCAAAGGGGTAGATGAAATCAAACTACGTCACGACTCTATCCTGTATGAGGGTTGCAATACAAGCTTCCAGGGGCATTTGCAATTAGAACCTGAAAATTTCGCTAGTGATTATAACTGGGCACAGGCCATTGCCGGTCCTATATTATCCATTTGTGCCAACTCTCCCATTTTGATGGGCAGGGAACTATGGCAAGAATCGCGTATTGCACTCTTTAGGCAAAGTGTCGATACAAGGGCGAGCACCTATCTGCCCCGAGAACGCGATGCCCGTGTAGGTTTTGGGAATGACTGGGTCAGGGGGACTTTAGTCGATTTTTATAAAGACAGTGTGGTGAATTTCAGAAGTTGGATTACCGGAGATTCCCAGATGAACAGTTTCGAGCAACTGCAGAAAGGAAAAGTACCGAAGCTCAAGGCCTTGCAACTCCACAATGGAACGGTATACAAATGGAACCGACTCTGCTATGGTATTTCCGACAACAAGCCCCATGTGCGTATTGAGAACCGTTACCTACCGGCAGGGCCCACTACGGCCGACGAAATTGCCAATTTTATGTTTTGGGTAGGCCTTATGAAAGGGCGCACCAAGCATTATGATAACATTCATGAAAAAATGCATTTCAAAGATGCCAAAAGTAATTTTTACAATGCGGCGAGATACGGTACGGCAGCGCAGTTTTACTGGAACGGAGCATTAGTACCCTGTAAGGAGTTGTTGCTCAATGAGCTACTCCCCATGGCCTATCGTGGTCTGTATCGCATGAATGTCAAACCTGAGGATGTGGAAAAGTACCTGGGGATCATTGAAAATCGAATCAAAGGAAGAAATGGGGCACGATGGATGGTGGAGAGTCTTAGAAATCTCAGCGCAAGCCGCAGCACGTCCGATGCGCTGCGAATCGTAACGGCGAGTATGTACGAACACGAGCGAAAAGGATACACTATTGACGCATGGCAATTGGCGAGAGGCTATGAATATGTGCCAGAACCCTCTACAAGGGTAGTGCGGTATTATATGAACACAAAACTGGTGACGGCCCAAGAAAATGACAGCGCAGCCTTGGTATTGAAAATGATGGAATGGAAGAACATTCACCATGTGCCTATTGTAAATACGGATTTCGACTTGGTCGGTCTATTGACCTGGACCGATGTGGAGCGTCACCGCGCTCACTTGGAGGGACTTCATACACCCTTGAAGGATATCATGAGAACCGAAGTGATAACGACTAGTCAAGACACCACCCTAGAGGCCGCTAAAATGAAGATGCAAACCCAGCAAATCAATTGCCTACCTGTAGTTGAGGGGAATAAACTGGTGGGAATCATTACTTCAAAAGATGTGTAACAAATGCTCAGATCACTGGAAGAACCCATTTCGATTTCACAGACTAAAAGATATATCGGAAGCCTAGAAGGCCAGGAAAAAGGCCCGACTTTAATCTTCTTCGGAGGTATCCATGGCAATGAACCGGCCGGAGTAAAAGCTCTGGAACAGGTTTTTTCGCAGTTGCAGCATTCCAAAGCAGCCATCAAGGGGTCGATTTTTGGAATCCGTGGAAATGTTCCTGCCCTGCTTCGAAAGAAGCGATTTATCGACCAAGACCTTAATAGGTTGTGGTCTTCCGTTAGTATCGCCGCTATTGAAAAGAAAGACCGGTCGGATCTGAACGCTGAAGAAATCGAACTGCTGGAAATCAAACAGACCCTGACCGTACTTTTGAAAGTGAAATCACCTCCTTTTTACTTTATCGATTTCCATACGACTTCGAGCAGAACATTACCATTTATTACCATCAACGATGCACTCATCAACCGCAAGTTTTCACAGTGTTTTCCGGTTCCGATAATTTTGGGCATCGAGGAATATTTAGAGGGGCCGTTATTGAGTCGCATGAATCAGTTGGGTTATGTTTCCTTAGGATTTGAATCTGGGCAGCACAATGAACATGATGCCGTACAGAATACTATCGCCTTCTTTTGGTTGGCATTGGTGTTTGCGGGAGTATTGGATAAAATAACGGTACCCGATTTTGAGTTTTACTACAACGAACTCCAAAAATCGGCTGCGGGAAATAATAGCTTTTACGAAGTGGTACATCGACACGAGTTGAAAAATACGGATGATTTTAGAATGCTCAATGGGTTTAAAAGTTTTCAAAAGATCAGTGAAGGAACCTTTTTGGCCATTCAGAACAAAGAAAAGATCCATGCTGAGGAGGCCACTATTCTGTTCATGCCACTCTACCAAAAACAAGGCGCGGAAGGGTTTTTTCTGATTCGAAAAACCCCAAAATGGGCATTGCGATTATCCGAATGGCTCCGTAAATCGAAATCAGACGTCCTACTGACGTTCCTGCCGGGAATTTCTTGGCAAAATGACAAAAGGGAAAGTCTAATGGTCAATCTTTCCATCGCCCGCTTCTTTACCAAATCCTTTTTTCATCTCTTAGGGTATCGAAACCGACAAGTGGATGAAAATCATTTAGTGATGCACAACCGCGAACGGGCAGCAAAAAACAAAATATACCGAAATGAACCTTGGTATTGACGCGATAATCGAGATGTATATCAGACTTTTTCGACGGACAGATTTGCTCCCAGGCGGTTTGCTAGTCTTTAGGCATTTCTTTTGGTTGCCACGTATTGTTTTCCTGATTCACGTCGGCCATGAGTTGCGAAGGGTCGATCATAATACCCTTGATGTCTTCTATCGGACGGTCAATCTGAAACCCGTAAGACGGATTGGCCCATGGCCAATCGTCTAAAACCGTCCTTTTTAAATTCGGATACGGATTGTCCTTCTCACCGCGCATCATACGTAGCGGAGCATAGAAGGTTTCTTTTGTGCCATCCTCGTATACGACCAAAACATCTATGGGCATGGGCATCAGGCCTATGCGTTCTAAAGTAATCTTGGTTTTGTCACCAGCCGCGTTCACTGTTTTGATTCCATAGTCGATTGTATTTGTCGTTTGGGTCCAATCCGTTAAATACCAGTCCAATTCCATTCCAGAGACTTTTTCAGCAGTTCGCTTGACGTCATTCGGTACCGGATGCTTGAATTTAAAATCATCATAGTACTTGGCAATGGTCTCCATAAGCTTGTCTTGACCTATCACATATCCTAATTGTGACAAAAATAGCGCCCCTTTACTGTAGGCTGAAATACCATATGGGGTGTTTGAATCGTAGCGATCGGCATGCGTCGTTTGCGGTTGCTCCTTCCCTGAATTCACTAGGTAGTAATAGCTGTTATAGGAGTTCTCAAAAGGATTGTCTTTGTTCTGTTCCCGTATTTCGTTACTACAAAGTGCCGAGATAAAAGAAGTGAACCCCTCGTCCATCCATTCGTGTTTGGCCTCATTGGTCGCCAATACATGCTGAAACCAAGAATGCGCCAATTCGTGGATCATGGTGCCAATAACACTACCGGGTTTGTCTCCACCAGTAATCAGGGTCGCCATGGCATACTCCATTCCACCATCCCCACCTTGAATGACCGAGTATTGTTGATACGGGTATTCGCCGATGTTTTTATTGAAAAAATTCATGGCCTTTTCCGTCAAAGGTTGAACGGCTTTCCAGGTTTCCGCGAATTTGGGATCGTTCTTGTATAAAAAATGTAGGGTAGGTCCATTTTCCATTTGCAAAGTGTCGTGTACATACTCTGGATCCGCGGCCCACATAAAGTCGTGTACCATAGGTGCTTTGAAATGCCAGGTCAGGGTTTTCCCTTTCGGCTTTTTGACCTTGGAACCGACTGTTTCATAACCATGGCCTATTTCTTGGGGGTTCTGCAGATACCCCGTTCCTCCAACGATGTAATCCTTGTCGATGGTCAACTTGACATCAAAATCTCCCCAAACACCATGAAATTCCCGGGCAATGTACGGATGGGCGTGCCACCCTTCAAAGTCATACTCGGCCAGTTTCGGATACCATTGGCTCATCGAGAGCGCTACCCCGTCTTTATTGTTTCGTCCAGACCGACGAATTTGAACGGGCACCTGCCCTTTGAATTCCATATCGAAGGTAGTTTTTGCCCCTGAGGCAAGCGGTTTAGCCAAATCGACCACTAGAACCGTACCTTCCTCGGTATACGTCACGTTCACTCCATCTTGTTTCAAGGAAGTAGGATGTAAATAGCCGATTTCACTTTCGGTCAAGTCGGCGATTCTACTCGATTTATCTTCCTTGGTCATCCGGCCATCGGGATCCGCAATGTTTTGTAAACGGATATCCATTTCACTGCCCGGTTGAAAGGCGTTGAAATACAAATGATAATATACCCTGGTCAATTCATCTGGGGAATTATTGGTATACACCAATTTTTGAGTACCCGTATATTGAAAGTTTTCGACATTCATGTCAACTACCATAGTATAGTCGACATGTTGTTGCCAATAGGGGGTGTTTTGGGCTATCCCAAATGATGATGCAAGAAGTACAAGGACGGGAAGTATTTTCATAGCAAGCGTTTGTAAAATATTAGATTTTGATTTTTCCGGCAGATACTCTTCCGGCCATAATGAGAGCGTTGTAGGCATTCGCGATTTTTCCTGAGGTGGAGATATCGGCAAGCGTTGCCGAATTGCCTTGTTCACCGCCTAAAATGACCTTTGCCTTTATCGACAAACCAGATTCCATAATGATTCGCTTCACCTGGGAAGCCGACAACTTTGGATACTGTGAACGAATTAACGCCGCAATACCGGCAACACCCGGAGCCGCCATAGAGGTGCCTGGTGAGTATTCGTAAGTGTTTTTCGGATAGGTAGAATAAATATCGGTACCTGGAGCAAAAACATCCACATTGCTTTTACCATAGTTGGAGTAATCGGCCAATAAGCTTGAGCCATAGTTGGGGTCAAGTGCCCCGACAGTTATGACATTATCCGCTATCTCAGGCCCGTTGTTTATCTGATCGTTGGGAAAGTTCGGATTACTTGGGTCATCGAGATCGGCCCCGTCGTTACCGGCCGCATGAACGAACAGCACGTCTTTTGAAGCGGCATATTTGATAGCATCGTAAACCCAATCGGCATTGGGCGAAAAGCCCTTGCCGAAACTTCCATTGATGATTTTAGCACCGTTGTCAACCGCATATCGGATGCCAAGGGCGATATCTTTGTCATATTCATCGCCATTGGGTACCGCACGGATGCTCATGATCTTCACATTGTTGGCGACCCCATTGGCACCTTTACCATTATTGCGTTCAGCTGCGATGATTCCGGCGACATGGGTTCCATGACTTTCATCCATACCGGTGCTTTGCGGGTTTCCATTGCCGTAATCACGATCGTTGAAATCATAAGGGTCATCTCCTACGACTTCCCTACCATTAAAGCTAGCGTTGTAGTTGTAATTCGCTTGATCTGAAAAGTATTTGATGCCATCGCTCAATTCTTCGATAACTTCCGGAATAGTGTCCTTAAAGGTGTACATCTGCATCAAGACGTTGATGTGTTGCTTCATGTTCTCATCTTCGGTCTTAATTCCCGAAACATCTTTTTTGGTATATGCTTTCTTGCCCAATTGTTTTTGAACGGCAGCATCGGCACTGTTGACCGCTTGAAGGATCTGTTCGTACTGTTGTTTGTTTTGAACCGCTTTGTTATAGCCCTCGTCCACCTTGGCTTTGGCTTTTGCCTGCGTAGCCGCATCACCTATTTTAAGGCGAACGATGCGCGCTGCCTCCAACTGCTCATTATAGGAATCACCGAGAAAATTCCACCCGTGAATGTCATCGACGTAGCCATTGTTGTCATTGTCTTTACCGTCGCCCGCTTTTTCTCCTTTGTTGGTCCAAAGAACATCATCGAGATCCTCATGTTTTAAATCGATGCCCGAATCGAGCACGGCAACGATGACGGTTTTCCCCTTTTTGTTGCCAATGATTTCTTTATAGGCCTTGTCAACGCTCATTCCGGGAATGGTATCGTTTACGAGATCCAAATGTCCCCAATTCTTTTTTTCAGCTTCGGTGAGGTCACTGACCTTGAGCGGAGTCGTATCGATATTTTCAATGGGAGTAGTGACCAAGGTTGTCGCACCACAAGCTGTGAACAGCGCTGCTGCGGACAGTCCGAAAAAAGTTTTAAAAATTGATCGTGTCATTATTCGTATTATTTGCGTTAGTGTATTCTTTTATACTGTGCACCGGCATAATCCGCCCTGAATGATTCAAAACAACCGCGATCGGCCATTGTCACGTAACAGGTCTTGCCATTTGCGCCTCCAAATGCAATATTCGAGGGCTTCTTACCTTTCAGCTGTACTTCTTTTATCAGCACTGCTTCCGGGGATACAATGGCTATGGTACCCTTGTCATATCGTGTAATGTAGAGATTACCCTTTTCGTCGCACCGCATGCCATCCATTCCAAAGTCTGCAAAAGTAAGAAATTTGGTTTTGTTTGCGATTTTTCCTTCGGCTGTGATATCATACTTCCAAACGATACGTTGAACGGATTCATTGACATATAGATGCCGTCCGTCAGGACTTACTTCAATACCATTGGTGGTTCCCATACCCTCTTCTAGAAGCACAATTTGCCGCGTTGCGTCTACCATCCATAGACGACCGGTGTTTTCAACCCAATTGGGATCACTGAGATAGATGGTGCCATTTGGTGAAATAGCCAGATCATTGGGTTGGCTCATGTCAGACCGATGTGCCCAAACTGAAACCTTTGCAGTCCCTTTTTTGACCTGAAATACATTGTGACCTGTATAATCCGCGATAAACATATTTCCTTCCGTATCAAAACGAATGCCATTGCCGATACTTTTACCGGGTAATTTTACGAAAACCGAAGCTTCTCCGTCTGGAGTGACCTTGCCGATGGTTCCATTTTCGGCAAAATTTACGGCGTAAAGATTTCCCTCCTGATCAACGGCAGGCCCTTCGATACCTCCTGTGAATGCGTTTTCTTCAGTAAAATCTACGCTTTGAAGTTGTTGAGAGGTACACAAAGATACTTGAAAAAGAAATAAAATACCGAAAGGTATGGTAAATGAAGATTTAAGCAAAGCGTTCATTAAATGGTAGCGTTTCTTTAAGGCGTACGCCTTTTTCCGTTTCGCGCAAGGTACAAATTTCATGGTGCGCATCATGTTCGAAAAACAATACGTAGTTATTCTGAACGGCCTTGTCCATAAAAGCTCCTTTTTCCGATAACGTCAATAGCGGGCGCGTATCATAGCCCATTACATATGGTACTGGAATATGCCCTACGGTCGGGATCAAATCGGCCGTAAAGACCAAGGTGGTATTTTGATACCGAATATGGGGTATCATTTGTTTTTCGGTATGACCATCGACAAAGAGGATATCGAAACCTAGTTCGGAGTTTTCAACAAAGGAGTCTTCACCCCTCGAAACGAACTTGAGCTGTCCGCTTTCTTTCATGGGCCATAGATTTTCCTTTAAGAAAGAAGCTTTTTCTCGAACATTCGGGTTTACGGCCCAATTCCAGTGACGTTCATCCGTCCAAAACAATGCATTCTTAAAGGCGGGTTCGAAACCCGTACGGTCGTGGTTCCATTGTATGCTTCCCCCGCAGTGATCAAAATGCAAATGGGTCATGAACACATCGGTGATATCATCTCTATGAAATCCTATTTTTTTGAGCGAGTCATCTATAGTGTGATCGCCCCAACGGTCATAATACCCAAAGAACTTATCACTTTGTTTGTTGCCCATGCCCGTATCGATTAAGATCAGACGGTCGCCATCTTCTATTAAAAGACTACGGGCCGCAATATCGATGCGGTTATTCGCATCCGCTGGATTCGTTCTTTGCCAAATGACCTTAGGCACCACGCCGAACATGGCGCCGCCGTCAAGTTTAAAGTTGCCGGTTTCTACAGGGTAAAGTTTCATCGTACGCAAAATACTAAAACAAGAATGAAACCCTCCGAAATTAATAAAATATCGCAACGGGCTAATTCTATGAAAAAGCCTATTTTTATCCTCCAACCAAATTTAGGATTTGAAAAAACTAGAACGCAGCCTAACACTTACCTCGGTCATTGCCATAAGTATTGGGGGCATGTTAGGTAGTGGAATTTTCGTGTTGCCGGGTATTGCCGCGGCAAAGACCGGATCCTCGCTTTGGTTGGCCTATCTATTGGCCGCGGTGTGTATCTTGCCCGCTGCACTTTCAAAATCGGAATTGGCTACGGCAATGCCTTCTTCAGGCGGAACCTATGTTTACATTGAACGAGCCTTTGGCCCTCTTTTCGGAACGATTGCAGGTATAGGACTCTGGTTGTCCCTACTTTTTAAAAGCGCTTTCGCACTTGTCGGTTTTGGGGCGTATTTGTCCATTTTGGTCAATATCGCTCCTGGCTTGACCAAGTATATCGCGTTGCTCTTTCTGTCCATTATTTTGTTTTTGAACATCATGGGAGTGAAAAAAGTTGGAAAAGTACAGGTCATCATCGTGACCATCAGCCTATTGACACTCGCCTTTATTTTGATTTTCGGATTACCGAGAACTTCACCCGACCTATTGGAACCTTTTTTATTGGAAGGTCAAATGGGCCTGTTTGCCACGGTGGCTTTTGTGTATATCTCCTATGCGGGTGTTACCAAAGTCGCGGCAATCGCGGGCGAAATCAAAAACCCGAGCAAGAATTTGCCACGGGCCATGATTCTGTCTTTACTCATTATGACTTCCATTTACGTGTCCGTTGCCTTTGTCTTGGTCGGCAACATTCCTCTGGAATCGCTGGGTACCGATATCAAGCCCATTTACACCATCGCCGATATATTAGGCGGTGAATATGTGGGTTATGCCGCGGCCATGGTCGGAATCATCACGCTGATGTCCATGGCGAACTCAGGTGTTTTGGCCTCGTCGCGTTTTCCTTTCGCGATGGCGATAGATAAGTTGCTGCCGTCTTTCATGGCGAAGATCCATTCGAAATACTTGACCCCAGTCGTGACCATAGTAATGACGTGTATCGCAATGGCCTTGGTCATTCTATTTCTCGATGTTGAAAAGATCGCGAAATTAGCGAGCGCCTTTATGGTCATGATGTTCATGTTGGTCAACGCTTGTGTTATTGTCTTGAGGGAGACTGCGGCCCAATGGTATAATCCACCATATCGGTCGCCGTTCTATCCTTTTGTTCAACTCTTCGGAATCGGCACCGGAATAGCCTTGTTGGTATTCTTGGGTCTAGGCCCTTTTTTGGCCATTTTAGGCATTTTTGTATTCGGTTTTCTAATCTATCTCAAATTTGGAAAAAATGCCACACGTACCGGGATTTTAAGAAAATACGGGCATCGCCCCGCCCTATACTTGTTCTACAAGCGAAAAAAGCGCGAGCAGCTGGCCTATCGTAAAAACCAACCTATCGCCGAACAGAACCTAGACGGGCAACTGGTCTCCGATGCTGGGGTGGTCGTTCCCCTTTTAGGAAATGAGAAATCTGCCGAAATGTTGGTTGAAATAGCTGCCGCAATCAACAAACGGGATAAAATTCAGGCAGTCAATATTACCGAGGTACCGAACCAAACCTTTTTGGATGCCTTTGAGGAAGAGGAAAATCCTCAGGTGACCTCTTTAGATCGCCGTATCACTAGTCTGGCGGCTTCCAAGAATATTTCAATTGATTTTGAAGCCGTAGTGACCCATGAAATTTCGGATACCATTCATGAACTTAGCGATCAAACGCATTGTGACTGGCTTGTTATGGGTTGGAACGGAAGGGCACACAGTGGTATTTTGGTGAGCAATCCCGTAGGTTGGTTGCTTACGCATATCAATTCTGATTTCGCCCTTTTTAAAGATAATGGGGTGCGGTACATCAGTAAGGTTTTATTGGCGTTACGCCCAGGCAGAAAAGACAAGAACTTCATCGCGGTAGCCGATAGGATCTGCACATTTTATGGGGCTACCTTGACCTTGCTCCATGTTGTGCCGGAAAGCACCTCTTCAGAGACCATTCATGAAATGGAGCAAAAATCGGAAACCTTACTCAGTAAAGTGGAAACCCAAAGTATGGTCTTTGTACAAAAGAACGACGATTCCATTGGCGCAATCTCCAAGGCGTCGGCCAGTTTTGATTTGTTGATATTGGGAACACCCCAGAAAGACAATTGGATCAGTGTGTTGTTTGGCACTGGCAAAGACAAGTTTACGGAGAAATCCGCCTGCTCCGTACTTCGTCTGACTATGCGGGATTAATCTTGCCCAAGGTCAAATTTGCTTGGGAAAATAACTTTTGGAAAATCACATCTTCTTAAAAAATTACTCCTTCGAAATTCACTATTTTTGCCAAAACCCAAATAGGAATGCTCGAACTGGCCGGAATTATCATTTTAGGTATCATTGCCCAATGGGTCGCCTGGCGTTTCAAATTACCTGCCATTTTACCATTGATTCTTATCGGGTTGCTTGTCGGGCCAATTGCTACACTTTACACCGAAAACGGGCAAAAGCTCATCGAGCCGATATGGGATGGTCAAAAAGGGCTATTCCCTGGCGATGGGCTCTATTATTTTGTCTCCCTTGCCATTAGTATCATTCTTTTTGAAGGCGGCTTGACCCTAAAACGTTCCGAAATTCGTAACGTGGGACCCGTAATCACCAAGCTGATTACCTTGGGCAGTATCGTTACTTTTTTTGGCGCGGCCATCGCAGCACACTATATCTTCGGATTGAACTGGCAGATATCATTTTTGTTTTCCGCCTTGATTATCGTTACAGGACCCACGGTAATCACTCCTATTTTACGGAATATTCCCCTAAAGAAAGACGTTTCCGCCGTTTTAAAATGGGAAGGTATTCTCATTGACCCCATTGGGGCCTTGGCCGCGGTATTGGTATTTGAATTTATCAGTGTTGGTGAGGGTCAAGGGTATACCCAAACCGCATTGATAGAGTTTGGTAAGATTCTCTTGTTCGGTTTCACCTTTGGTTTCACCTTTGCCCATGCATTGGCATTTGCCATAAAAAAGAATTTTATTCCGCACTATTTGCTAAACGTGGTATCGCTATCCGTGGTGCTTCTGGTTTTTGTGGAATCGGATATTTTCGCCCATGAATCAGGGCTATTGGCAGTCGTAGTCATGGGAATGGTTATGGGGAATATGGATTTGCCCAACATCAAAGAACTGCTCTACTTTAAGGAATCGCTGAGCGTACTTCTGATCTCGATTCTTTTTATTCTTTTAGCGGCCAATATCAATATCTCCGACATGGAGCTTATCGCGAACTGGAAGACACTCGCGCTTTTCGCTACCGTGGTGTTTGTGATACGGCCCTTGGGGGTATTTTTGAGTTCCTCAGGTTCAAATCTAACATTGAAGGAGAAACTATTTATAGGATGGGTGGGTCCTAGAGGTATCGTGGCAGCGGGTATTGCCTCTCTTTTTGGATCGAAACTCATATCAAAAGGAGAACCCGGCGCGGAGTATATCACGCCCTTGGTTTTCATGATCGTATTGGGTACGGTGCTTTTGAATGCCACAACGGCTCGGGTATTCGCAAAGATGGTAGGCGTGTTCTTGACCAAATCAGAGGGAATATTGATTATCGGGGCCTCGAAAGTTTCCCGTTTGATCGGTAGTTATTTACAAAAAAACAATCGCCATGTAGTTTTGGTCGATAACAATCGAACCAATATTGAAAAGGCTCAAAAACTGGGGTTGGAAGCATTTAATGCCAATATCTATTCCGATTCGCTTTCCGATAATATTGAATTGAACGATGTAGGGTATCTGATGTCGCTGACCGGAAATGCCGACATCAATAATTTTGCGATAGCCAAGTTTAAAGATCAGTTCGGTGAGAACGGGTCTTTCCGGTTGGTCACTCCTGATGAAATGAACGATCCCGAGAACAATCCTAAAGAAGGGCTGTTTTCCCATACCGACGATTTTATAAAGTTGATGGAGGCCGCTAGAAAAAACCCTGCCATGCATGAAATCGCACTGAAAGATCAAGAGCATTATGAAGGGCTAATTGAAATCACCAAGGCCGATGAAGACATTATCCCCATATTTGTCAAAACCTTGGATGGTGATCTTAAGATTATTTCTTCCTATAGCAAGGAGTTTACCGATATTCAAGAAGGGTATGAGTTGGTATATCTAGGAAAACCCTTTGAAGTTCTCGAACCTAGTACGACCCCTTAAAAATAGAATTACGGATTATCCTTTGAACGGCATGGTTTTCCATATAGTGATGGCCACGTCATCTTCAGGAACGGGATAGTGATTTCCGGCGACCAGACGATAAAAGAGCAATGACGATTCCCTTTTGATTTTATCGATAAGCAATCGCTCGTCTATTTCGCCGCTTTCTTGGCGCCATGTAAAAATGGAATTTTGTTCGATTTGTATCAGGCGGTGTTTTGCCGTAAACTGTGCAATGTAGGTGGTCATTTTGGTAGGAGACGGAATTTTGAAATTATATATCGTCTCAAAATAGGAAAATCAATTCCATTAGCATAAAAAATGTAGGAAAAAACCAGTTTCCCGTTGCGAACTAGTGTTAAAACCGATGTGTGAAAATTAATCGTTCAACTTCAACACGGCCATAAATGCTTCCTGCGGAACTTCGACATTACCCACTTGTCTCATACGTTTCTTACCCTTTTTTTGCTTCTCCAAGAGCTTGCGCTTACGTGAAATATCACCTCCATAACATTTGGCGGTCACATCTTTTCGCAGGGCTTTAGTAGTTTCCCGAGAGATAATTTTGGCACCTATAGCCGCTTGGATCGGAATATCGAATTGTTGCCGAGGGATCAGCTCCTTCAGTTTTTCGCACATTTTTTTGCCGATATTAGTGGCGTTATCCGCGTGAATCAAGGCCGATAAGGCATCCACGGGCTGGGCGTTCAGTAGGATATCGACACGCACCAATTTAGATTTTCGCATACCGATAGGGGCATAGTCAAAAGAGGCGTACCCTTTCGATACCGTTTTGAGTCGATCGTAAAAGTCAAAGACGATTTCTGCCAAAGGCATATCGAAATTCAATTCTACGCGTTCCGTAGTCAAATAGGTCTGATTCGTGATCTGCCCTCTTTTTTCGATACACAATGACATGACGTTACCTACAAAATCGGATTTGGTGATAATCGTCGCTTTGATGTACGGCTCTTCTACCCGATCAATACTAGAAGGGTCGGGCAAATCGGTAGGATTGTTTACGATTAAGGGCGTTTCTGGATCCTTGCGAGTAAAGGCATGATAACTTACGTTAGGCACCGTAGTAATAACGGTCATGTTGAATTCGCGTTCCAGACGCTCTTGAATGATCTCCATGTGTAGCATTCCCAAAAAGCCACAACGAAAACCGAAACCAAGTGCTGCACTACTTTCCGGAGTGAATACCAAAGAGGCGTCATTTAATTGCAGTTTCTCCATCGAGGAACGCAATTCTTCAAAATCCTCGGTATCCACTGGGTAAATACCGGCAAAAACCATAGGTTTCACATCTTCGAAACCGGCAATGGCATTTTGGGTCGGATTGGCCGCATCCGTGATGGTATCACCCACCTTTACCTCGCGGGCATCCTTGATTCCCGTTATTAAATAGCCAACGTCACCAGCCTTGATACTTTGCTTGATTTGCTGTGTGAGTTTCAGGGTACCTACCTCATCGGCAAAGTAATCTTTGTCCGTCGCTACGAACTTGATCTTTTGTCCTTTTTTAATTTCCCCATTAATCACCCGAAAGTAGGTTTCAACCCCGCGAAAAGGGTTGTAAACCGAATCAAAAACCAAGGCTTGCAAGGGTTCATCCGGATTACCTTCCGGAGCAGGGATCCTTTCGATTATTGCGGTAAGAATATCCTCGATTCCGATACCTGTTTTGGCACTGGCCGGGATGACTTCCTCGGCATCACAGCCCAAAAGATCCACAATATCATCGGTAACTTCTTCCGGATTGGCACTAGGTAGATCGACCTTGTTCAATACGGGTATGATCTCAAGGTCGTTCTCGAGGGCCAGGTATAGATTTGAGATGGTCTGAGCCTGTATACTTTGGGCCGCATCGACCACCAAAAGCGCCCCTTCACAGGCCGCAATTGACCGGGATACTTCATAAGAAAAATCCACATGCCCCGGTGTGTCTATCAGGTTCAGCACATATTCTTGACCTTTGTAACTATATTCCATTTGAATGGCGTGACTTTTAATGGTGATACCACGTTCACGCTCAAGGTCCATATTATCAAGTAACTGCTCCTTCTTTTCACGGTCGGTTACTGCCCCCGTAAAGTCCAATAATCGATCCGCCAAGGTACTCTTACCATGATCGATATGGGCAATAATGCAGAAATTTCGGATATGCTTCATAAATTCTATTCCTCCTTTAGCGCTGCAAAGATAGCGCAAAATATGAAGGTGCCCATTAAATGGAGGGTGAAGTAAGTTAGGGGCACCTTAGATGGGGCTCAATACCCGGTAAGCATGGTGCCGCATATGCCCAAACTGACCAGTAGATAAATACCGGCCAATATATAAAAAACCTTTGCAGCTTTTTTGTTCGACCTTCGGACCAAAAGACCAATGCCCAATAGTAAAAGGGCAGGTCCGAACATGACCAGTACGATCAAGAATACAAGTCCGTCTAAATTTCCAACTTCCAAGGGGAGTATCATAGGGTTGAGTTTAAAGTGATGTTAGGCCCCGAATCCGCAGGCACCTATAGCTATTATAAATAGGCAACTAGCGATAATGAACAAGACCTTTGCTGCCTTCTTTTGTTTCGCGATCAACAGGATTACGGCGATGACCAAAAATAAAGCTGCCGGAAAGAAAAGAAAAAATCCGATTGCCGCTAAATCACTGATATAAATTTCTAGAGGTAGGGTCGATTTCATAAGATTCGATGTATTCGATAATCGAGATGTACCAGCTTGGACGCTAAGGCGGATGTGCTCAATTTGTTTTCTTTCAATGCTGCGAGGCAGTTCACTTTGTATCCAGACTGAAATTGGCCAACATGATGCCGCAAATCCCAAAGGAGATCAATAGATAGACACCCATGAGAATGAGAAACAACTTGCCTTTTTTAGCATCTCTTTGAGCAAAGAAGACAATGGCCAAAATCAAAAAAATAACGGGAGGCCCTAGCATTAATACGATAAGCACCAATAACCCCATTACACTTCTGCTTTTAATTCGTTCAATCGCGCTATCTTATCATCGCGATAGAATAGATTCATGGTCTCGAACGGAATAATTTTATAATCTTTATTTACAATGTGCACACATGATTTTTTGACGGCACGCACATCAAAATTATGGGCATCGATGAATTGCATGATGATGATTCTGAAGAGGTTGTCATAGCCCAGTTCGGGCGCATCGATTTCTGGAAGACAACACAAGATACTCTTTAAATTCTCAGAAGCTTTTTCCACCGAATTTCCGGTACTGAAGAGGTCGATCATCTTACCGTGCAACTGCTCGTCTTGCTCATAGATAATGGTATTTTTCCCTTCGTTCAGTAGGTCGTCCGGGTTGATGTATCGCGTCAGTGGGCTTACGTCATCCCCTAACTTCAGGGCATAGGCCATGACCAACGCATCAGGATTACAGGGTACGGGAATCAGATCGTCACTCTCAAAGATCGGCGATTGTTCCAATATTTTTCGGCGTACCTCGGTCAGGGTAATCCGGTTTTCGTCGACTTCGAAATTTTCTAGGCGACCTGCAATTTGTGTGGGCTGGAAGGTAACACCACGAATACACTTTTGCTTCAGGGCAAAGTCGATGGTCTGGCCCATTTCATGATCGTTCAATCCCTTTTGTAGGGTGACTACCAAGGTCGTCGATAAGTTGAGTTTGTTGAGGTTTTCGATCGCTTTGAGCCGAACCTCCGCTAAGTCGGCCCCACGTAAGGTCTGCAACACCTGATTATCCAAGGAATCGAATTGCAGATAAATTTCAAAGTCTGGGGCGTAGGTCGCTAAGCGTTCCGCAAAGGCAAAATCCTTAGCGATTTTGATGCCATTGGTATTGACCATCAAATGCCGTATGGGCAGCGTTTTGGCATAGTCTAAAATATCAAAGAAATCAGGGTGAATGGTCGGCTCACCACCACTGAGCTGCACCACGTCGGGTTCCCCTTCGTTTTTTACGATCGCATCGAGCATTTTTTTGATTTCGTCAAGGGTCCTGTGTCTTCCATAGGTGGGTGATGACCCCGCATAACAGGTCGGGCAAGTCAGATTGCAACGATCGGTCACTTCGACCACGGTCAAACAAGAATGTTGCTCGTGATCCGGACAAAGGCCACAATCATAGGGGCAGCCATAGTGTGTTTTGGTATTGAAGGTCTTGGGGTATTCCGATTTTTTGTTATAGTTACGAATATTCTTGTAGTACTCGATATCATCGGCAATGAGCACTTTACTTCTCCCGTGTTCCTTGCACTGTTTCAAGAGATACACCTTGTCGTTTTCAAAGATGATCTTAGCATCGACCCGGCGAAGGCAATCCGGGCATAAGCTTAATGTAAAATCATAATAGGTGTAGTTTCTTTCCGGCATAGAGCATTCCTTGAAAAATGGTTTTAGAATAGTAGCTAAAACAAATTAAGCATAATATTTGGATGCTGCTCAGACCGAGAACGAAAAAGGTATTCGGTTTGAGAAACTCGATGCAAAACCGGAATCCGAAATAGGCGATCATAAAAACTTTAAAGGAAGTTCCGGGCTGGGGAGGCTCGGATAGTTTTTGTATTCTTCCGATGGCGATGAAGAGTACGGTCAAGAAGACCAATTCATAGAGTGCAATGGGGTGTCGAAGTAGGCCGTCACCTAAATTCATACCCAAGAACGAATCGGTTTCTTTACCATAAGTGAATTCCTTGACGCCGGCTAAAAAACAACCGATACGTCCGATAGCGATTCCAACGATAATGGGAAGGGTGAACAGGTCTCCGGAAGATTGTTTTTCACCAATGATCTTTTTCGCTAGTTCAACGCCTAGAAGGCCTCCGAATAGTCCGCCCATAATGGTCTTGTTGTTCAATAAAACCAACCACCCCTGTTGCAGATGCAATGGTGGATTTTCAAAGAAAGCGACCAATCTGGAAAGAAACAACGCCCCGAAAATTGCCCCGATAATGATGGACAATCGATTGTTCGACGAGATGGTATCAGAACTCTTCTTACGAAGCACCACATAGTACCGAAAAGCAATGAAAAACGCCAGATACTCCAGTATCAGGTGCATGTTCAATTTTATACCGAACAGTATGGGTTCAAAAGGTAAGGAAAAAGATAACGGCATGGGCAGCTCAACTTTATTAGGGACTTCCGATGATATTCAGAAAATGAATGTACTAAACCACTAGTTGAAGTACAAAGATTCTTATGCCATAAAATCCTATTGAGTACAATTTCCTTGAATAATTTCTTGTGGGGTTGGATTAAACAGGTTAGACTCTATTTCAACTTTGGATAAATCCTCAGTAGACTCAAGAAGAGGTTTAATAGCACAGAAATCGGCTAAGGATGAATTCAGTTTTAAGTTGAATCGAGATCCAAAATCCTTCAGATTGTTCAGCCCATCCAAAGTACTTAGCTTGTCGTGAGCTGTAACGCCCATTATAAACCCTACTGATTCAAGGTTTGCTAAGTGTTCTAATGTTTCTAGAGTAGCATTGTTATGTATACCTAAATCGGATAATACCTGCTTTAAGTTCTCAAGTCCCTTAAGGCTTTTGAGTGCATTGTTTTCCGAAATTTGAAGTGTTTTCAAGATGGTAATTTTCTCAAGACCCTCTAAAGAAGTGATGAGCTCATTTCGTCTTATTTCGATTTCAGAACCTACAGTTTCTAAATTTTTGAAATTATCAATTGAAATTAACTTCAGATTATGTGCAATCCAAAACTTATCGCCAATCGATTTAAGTTTTTGGAGTCCGTTTATTACTTCTAATTCATAATGATTAAATATTTCAAAGTCTCCACCAACCGTTTCTATATTCTTAAACCCATCAATTGATTTTAGTCCCTGATTTGCCAATATGATCAAATTTCCCCCAACCTTTTCAAGGTTGTCAAAATCAGATAGGTTCTCTAATCCATCATTGCCCTTAATCTCTAGCGACAGAACCTCAATAATATTATTTAAGGCGCTAAGGGATGTCAGTGCGTCGTTGTCGCTCAAAATCACCAGGTCCAATCGGCCACTGATATTTTCCAATCCGTTAAGAGAAGTCAAATTTTCACAATCCAATATAAATAAATCCTTAACGGATTTAAGTGTGTTCAAACCGGATAGGTCCTTGATATCGGTACCTTCTATTCTAAGAGTTTCTGAAATGCCAGTATATTCGGATTCCCCGAACTTATCTACCTCAAGTTGTGTTGTTAGTTTTACCGACCCCTCGAATATATTTTCAACTACAACTTCTTCTATTACAACTTCTTCTATTACAACTTCTTCTATTTGTTCAATCTCAGGAATAGAGGAATCCTCGCTTTTGGAACAGCTAGATAAGAAAAACATGGACAAAAAGAGTAAATAGGTATTTTTCATCTTACTCGTTCTTTTGAAAAAAGAAATTGAAGGCAAGATACGTAATGATTAGGCAGAAATTCCTAATAAGGTTTAAAAGTATGGACGGGAAATCAATTATTAGTTGGGGATTAAGAAAGGGTCTGCAGTGCGTATTTTTAAAATGTTCAGTGTTATTTGTCATTGCTACTTAAGCCAGAATATCCTTCACCACATGACCATGAACGTCGGTCAGGCGGTAGCGGCGGCCTTGGTGCTTAAAAGTGAATCTTTCGTGATCAATACCCAATAGATGCAGCATGGTTGCTTGAAAATCATGTACATGTACCGGGTTTTCAATAATGTTATATCCAAAATCGTCGGTTTTGCCATAGACTTGACCTCCTTTGATTCCGGCACCTGCCATCCAGGTGCTGTAGCACCTTGGATGGTGATCCCTTCCATAATTTTCTTGGGTCAATTTTCCTTGAGAGAAACTGGTACGGCCAAACTCTCCTCCCCAGATGACCAAAGTATCTTCCAATAAACCTCTTTGTTTGAGGTCTTTTACGAGGGCTGCCGATGCTTGATCGGTAGATTTGGCCAAGCGTACGATTTCCCGGGGAAGATTGCCATGTTGATCCCAACCCATATGATAGAGCTGAATGCAATTCACGTCACGTTCCGCCAAGCGGCGAGCCATTAGGCAGTTATATGCGTAGGTGCCGGGAATACGGGCATCTTGACCATAGAGGTCAAACACATGTTCTGGTTCCTTTGATAGATCGGCGATGTCGGGCACACTGGTTTGCATGCGATAGGCCATTTCATATTGGCTGATCTTGGAATCGATTTCAGTATCGCCCCAGACCTTTTTTTGCTCCGCCTCCAGTTCGGCCAAATAGTCCAACTCCCTTCTTCTACTTTTACGGTCGATTCCTGGCGGATTCCCTAAATAGAGCACCGGATCGGCTCCGGAACGAAACTGTACCCCCTGATGATGCGAGGGTAAAAAGCCGCTATTCCAGGCTTGCATGTTCAGGCTTTGGGCATCGTCTTTCCCCTGCGAAAGTAGCACTACAAACGAGGGCAGGTTTTTGTTTGAACTCCCAAGCCCATAGCTCATCCACGACCCGATGCACGGCCGGCCCGTTTGTTGGGATCCGGTCTGCATAAAAATCACAGCAGGCTCGTGGTTAATCGCTTCCGTATGCATTGAATTGATCATGCAGATATCCTCCGCAATCTCCGAAGTGTAAGGCATTAGCGAACTGTAGTAACCACCGGTAGTCGCATGTTGCTTGAAATTGAACTTAGACCCCACTAGGGGAAAGCTCGACTGGGCCGCCAACATACCCGATACCCGTTGTCCGTTTCTTACGGAATCGGGAATCTCTTCACCCCAACGTTTGATCAGTTCGGGCTTATAATCGAAGAGCTCTAATTGGCTCGGCCCTCCACTTTGAAATAAATAGATCACTCGTTTTGCTTTCGGCGTGTGATGCAATCGCGGGAGAGCCCCTCCTCCATTTGAAAATGGTAATTGGGCGGTCTTTGACTTTTGAGCACTCATAATATCAGGAAAAAGCAGACTGCCCAAGGCCAGACTACCCAGTCCGCGGCTAGTGGTCTTTAGAAATTCTCGACGATTCTGAAAATACTGTGCCTGTTTGATTTCTTTTTCGTAATCCATCATCCTTAGTTTTTATAATAGGCTTCGGTAGAATTCAATACCGTGTTCGCCACTCTGGCCAAAGCTGCGACGGTGTTCACCGGTAGGTCGGAGTTCGTTTGCTGAGCTCCAATCGCCAAAAACTTTCTGGCTTCCAATGGAGCGTTTGTGAAATAATCCTTTTCCTCTTGATACTGTCGAAGCAATATTTGCTGTTCTTTTTTCGTAGGGTGACGACCGGTAAGCGACATAAAAATGCGGTCTATGGCCATGGAAAGCTTGTTATCGCTTGTCCTCCAAGTCTTTTCGGAAAGCACCCGACACGCCTCGATGACTTGCGGACTGTTCAACAAGACCATGGCCTGCAACGGCGTGTTGCTTCGTTGTCGTTGTACCTGGCATTCACTTCGATTTGAAGCATCGAAGACCAACATGGCTGGGACAGGAACATTGCGTTTCCAAAACGTATATAAGCTTCGACGGTAGAGCCCCTTTTCATAATCGACCTCGTAATCGGGAAAAAAGGGGTGACTGATGGTCTCGCTCCACAATCCTTCGGGCTGGTAAGGAAATACCGATTTCCCCCCAACTACGGAATCGAGTAGGCCGCTCGCGGCCAATACATTGTCACGGACCATTTCTGCGGATCTTCGATAGCGGGGACTCCGGGCCAATAATACATTATCGGGATCAATATCTTTCAGGTCTTCACGCACCACCGAAGACTGTCTATAGGTTGCTGAGGTCACCATTTGTCGAAGCAGGCGTTTTACGTTCCATCCATTTTCAATAAAATCGACCGCTAGCCAATCCAATAGTTCCGGATGGCTGGGTAGTGCTCCTTGATTGCCAAAATCACCATTTGTTTTTACCAGACCTCTACCGAACATCAAATACCACAACTGATTGACTGCGACCCTGGCCGTGAGCGGATGATCTTCATGTATGAGCCATTTTCCTAGGCCGTAGCGGTTGCGGGGCAGTTCTTCGGGCCATGGAAGAATACGTTCCGGGACATCTTTAGACACCTGTTTGCTAGGGGCATCGTAAACACCTCGATCTAAAATAAAAGTAGGTCGTTCGCGGTCCAAATCGCCCATGACCATAATTTCCTGAACGGTATCTATCGTTTGCAACTCGCGTTTTTGCAGTACCTGCAGCTCTTTTCTTTCCGTCTCCAATTCTTGATCTAGGTGCAGGGCAAAAAACTCCTTGGCGCTTTTCGATTTGCTACTCACAGCTTCCTCAAAGGAACGGACCCCCTGTGTTTTATCATACAAATAGTTGGCCACCAGTTCGCCTGCTTCCCGATTCATCACTTGAAAATCATCAATATATCCTCCGTCAAAGTGTTGATCATAATGACTGGCTCCTAAGATAAGCCCTTGATAATGCATGTATACCGTAGCCCTCTTATCTTCATACGGTTTTGCGGAACGGTACAGATGGTCTCTGATGGTATCCACCGCGATACGCTTTCCGTTTTCGAATATTTTCATTCCGGCCGCCTTACTCGAGCCATCATAGGTCCAAACGTAATGATGCCATTCGTTTAAGGGCAGCTCTTTTTTTAGGCGAATATCGATGGACTGATAAGGATGGGCATGATTGAGGCGAAAGGAAAGTTTAGCACTATCGAGCACGACTTCCCAGCCGCGATACCCTTGAATACGACCATTTCCATTGTAGAACACCCGCGCTTCATCGAATTGTTTCGGGGTCTTGATCCAAAAACTGACCGTAAAAGGATCCATTCGCTCGAAGCTTATGCGGCTGCCGTCGGCAATCAATTGTCCTTCTTGGTATTGTAAGGCCTGCCCTTTTTTTCCAGGTACAAAGGCGTGACCATAATACCGTGCATCTTTTGAACCCTTGGCACCGTCTTTACTGGTTCCATTGGCCGAGTGTTCAAAATCCAACGCCACCATAGTGGCTTCATCGACTACCTTTTCGAGGGTTTTTCTACTGGGCTTTTCAGCGATCCAGTCTAGGGCCAGTGGTTCGTTTGCTTTGCGCTTTTCTATAATTCCAGACGATTTTTGTTGCACCTCTCGCTGAAGAAACTTATAGATGTCAGCTACGTTTTCATCACTGGGCACGGGCATCACAGGGCCTGCGTTCATGGCGAGTTCGTTCGGGATATCATTGCCATTTTCTACGGCATTGTAGGCAAAGATGGCATCTCCGCGCTCTACAGTGCTATTGAAAAAACTGAAAAGCTCAAAATAATCTTGTTGCGAAATAGGGTCATACTTGTGGTCGTGACATCGGGCACAGGCCACGGTCAACCCTAGAAATGCCGTCCCGACCGTGTTGGTACGATCCGCGACATACTCTACCCGGAACTCCTCAGGAATGACTCCACCTTCCGAGTTTTGTTTGTGCAGCCGATTGAAGGCTGTAGCAAGACGTTGTTCGGCGCGGGCCCCGGGAAGTTGATCACCACCGACCTGCCAAAGAATAAAATCGTCATAGGGAAGGTTTTCGTTATAGGCCTTGATGACCCAATCTCGGTAGGGCCAAAACTCATGGTGAAAATCATCGAGATAGCCTTCGCTATCCGCAAAACGGGCCACGTCAAGCCAGTGTGCGGCCATGCGCTCGCCATAGGCAGGAAGCGCCAGCAGACTATCGACCAATTTTTCGTAATAATCGGGGCGTTGATCGGCCATTAATCGGTCAATATCCGCAAGGGAAGGTGGGAGTCCGATAAGGTCAAAATAAAGCCTTCGGATCAACACCTCTTTACGTGACTCGGGAGAAGGCGCAATCGTATGGGCGTCCAATTTTGCGGCGATAAACCTGTCGATTTCATTTTTGCCCCAGTCCTTACCATTTATGGGAACTTCTTTTTTTTCGGGTTTGGCAAAAGCCCAGTGCCTTTTGTATTCCCCTCCTTGCTCTATCCATTTAGAAATATAGGCGATTTCCAAGGGGCTTAACGACAAGTTCGATTCAGGGGGCGGCATGACGAGCTCTGGATCGGAAGTGACCATGCGGTGGTAAACCTCGCTCTTTCGTAAGCTACCGGGCTTGATGGCAAACCCGTTTCCCGATTTGAGGGGGGCAAAGGCCGAATCGGCAATGTCTAATCGAAGACTTGCCTTCTGATGCTGTTTGTCAGGACCGTGGCAGGCAAAGCAACGATCTGAAAGAATAGGTTTGATGTGGTAGTTAAAATCAATGACCTCAGGTAGTTGGGCTTCCACAACTAGTACTTCCTTTGGCTTGTCTACCCCACAACTCACGAACCATAGTGTCATGAACAAGGCGAAGGGCAGTCTGTTTCTTTTCCACATAGCTTTCCGGTCGCTTCTACATCTTATTTTTCGCTTGATTGAATTTCACTCAAAGCGGAATCCCCATAAATATAAGGATTCTAGGCAGTATTTGGAATGGCCCGGTTGTTAAACTGCTCAGACGGCACCTACAGGGCTTGGCGAATTGAAAAAAAGCCACAAGTCCAATAGCAATAGGGAATTCAAGGATTTTCAGACATTTTTGCTTAAATTTGCCCCCCGAAAAAGTACTAAAGGAAAAATGCCCAAAATAGGAGATATACAACTTCCGGAATTCCCCTTGTTGCTCGCACCCATGGAAGATGTAAGCGATCCTCCCTTTCGCGCTTTGTGCAAAGAGCAGGGGGCCGACGTAGTGTATACGGAGTTCATCTCTTCGGAAGGACTCATCCGCGATGCGGCCAAAAGCGTTATGAAACTTGATATTTATGAAAAAGAGCGTCCGGTAGGGATTCAGATTTTCGGTGCGAATTTAGACTCCATGCTCCGTTCGGTAGAAATCGTTGAGGCCTCCAAACCCGATATCATCGATATCAATTTTGGTTGTCCGGTAAAAAAGGTGGTTTCCAAAGGCGCCGGCGCCGGAATCTTAAAAGATATTGATCTAATGGTCTCCTTGACCAAGGCCATGGTAAACCACACCAAATTACCCGTCACCGTGAAAACCCGTTTGGGATGGGACGATGATTCTATTAAAATCGTTGAAGTGGCCGAGCGATTACAAGATGTCGGTTGCCAAGCCATAGCCATTCATGGGCGTACACGGGCCCAGATGTATAAGGGCCATGCGAATTGGATACCTATAGCCGAGGTAAAGAACAACCCGCGAATGCACATTCCCGTTTTTGGAAATGGGGATGTCGATTCTCCGGAAGCGGCCATGAAAATGCGCGATGAATTTGGTCTTGATGGGGCGATGATCGGCCGTGCCAGTATCGGCTATCCGTGGTTTTTCAAAGAGGTGAAGCACTTCTTTGAAACGGGAATGCATGCCGCCCCACCAACGATGTCGGAACGTGTTGAAGCTGCCAGGCGCCATCTGCAAATGGCCATTGATTGGAAAGGGGAAAAATTGGGGGTTTTCGAAACACGTCGACACTACACCAATTATTTTAAAGGAATTCCCGACTTCAAACCCTATCGAATGAAAATGGTGACCAGTGATGATTCGTTCGATGTGTTCGCCGCTTTTGATGAGGTGCTCGAGAAGTTTGGGGATTACGAATTTGAACTCCGCGCCTCCTAGCTTGGAAAGGAGAACCGAGCGCTTCTTTTATCTGATTAAAACCGTAATTTCTAGGCGGCTAAAAGCTTCTGATTGATACGACTACTAGCGATTTTAGAAGCGATGACACCTAAAACAATGATTGTACCCAGTACAATCAGTACATTCTGTAATTGATATTCCACCGGATAGTCGATACTTCCGATTTTGACCCAGCCAAAAGCCAATTGGGAACCAATAAGGATAGACCCTAACAGCACCCCAATAAGGCCACCGAAAGTAGTGACCAATACCCCTTGCACAAAGTAAATACGGCGCAATTCCCTTAAAGTAGCTCCTAAACTAAAGAGGGTTTTGGAGTTTTCCTGTTTATCAAGGATCATCATGATAATGGCACCGACCACGTTAAAGAGGGCGATAATCAACACCAGGGTAAAAATGAGGTAAGCGGCAATGTTCTCGGTATTCAACATGCGATAGAGGTTGCTGTTGAGTTCTTGTCTATTTTTTAATAGGATGTCATCTCCCAGAATAGTACCTATAGCTTCCCGAACGGAATTCTCGTCGCTATCGGGCTTCATTTTAAAACTGATTCCTGAGACCTGGGTACTGTCTTTTTCCAACAGTGCTTGTGCCAGGCCCAAGTCTAAAAAGACATACATATCGTCTAAAGAAGCCTCAACCGAATAGACTCCACTGATTTGCAAGGGTAGTACATTGTACATATCGGTAGTAGTCGAGCCCTGTACCAAAGAACCCGTACCCGGTTTTAAGGCTAGGACCTTAACCGGCTTTCGATCGATGGCCAACCCCAATGTCCGCATGATACCATTGCCCGCAACACCTTGTTGATAATCCGTACTCCAAGAGCCCCAATAGACCGTACTGTCCACTCCGGTGGTTACGGTATAGTTTGAATCGACCCCTTTGATATTCGCGATGTCCATTTTTTTATCGAAGGACAGCACTACCTTTTCCTCGATTTCCTTTGAATAAGAAGCAAGGCCGGCGATATTCGCCAAACGTTCTTCTTGTTCCGGAGTAATTGAAAATACCTTTCCGATGGCCGGTTGTGCCTTCAGGTCGGGATCGAAAGCGTTGGTAAAGGAAAGACTGAAGGTCTTTAGCCCCGCAAAGCCCGATAGCACGAGAAACAAGGCTGCCGAACCGATGACAATAACCAAGAAGGTGATAAAGTTGATGATATTTACGGCATTCTGGCTACTTCTTGAGCGCACATATCGCTTCGCTATGTATAACGGAAAGTTCAACCTATGACTTTTTGCGCTTCTCCAATAAATCAGGATTCTTTACCGGGTTCTCTTCGCCCTTTAACGACTGCTCAATACCCTCGATATAGTCCAATGAGTCATATAGATAGAATAGCAGCTCTGGCACCCGACGCAATTGATTTCGGGTACGTTGTGCCAATTCATGTTTAATGAGGGGTGTATTTGATTGGATCCCCTCAAGAAGTTCCTGAGCTTGCTTTCCAGGGAAAATACTGATATAGATTTTTGCGATGGAAAGATCTGAGGTAACGGACACCTTTGACACCGAAATCAACGTTCCCGTTAAGCCACCATCAATGGCGGCACGCTGTAAAATATCAACGATATCCATTTGAATAACGGTGGCTATCTTTTTCTGACGTTGTGTTTCCATAGGGCAAAAATACGTACAATATTGTGTATTTTAGGGGTTTAAACGAAGATAGTGGACAAAATAGAGCACATCGGAATTGCGGTGAAAGACCTAGAGGCTTCGAACGTCTTGTTCGAAAAACTACTGGGCACTCCGCATTACAAAATCGAGGCGGTCGCCTCGGAAGGGGTACGCACCTCTTTTTTCCAATCCGGACCCAACAAAATCGAATTGCTGGAAGCCCTGAACGAGGAAAGCCCGATTGCCAAATTTTTGGAGAAGAAAGGCGAGGGGGTGCACCATATCGCTTTTTCCGTGACCGATATAAAAGCCGAAATCAAACGCTTGCAATCGGAGGGGTTTGTCGTATTGAACGAAGAACCCAAACGGGGTGCAGACAATAAGTGGGTCGCTTTTTTACACCCCAAATCTTCGAATGGGGTGTTGGTCGAGCTTTGTCAAGAAATAGAAGACTAGCGGTTGAAATACTTTGCAATCTTTAAAAATAGCTGTAATATTGCAGTCCGATTTTTGGTCCTATAGCTCAGTTGGTTAGAGCATCTGACTCATAATCAGAGGGTCCCTGGTTCGAGCCCAGGTGGGACCACATCAATGTCAATAAGCCCTTCAAGAAATTGAGGGGTTTCTTGTTTTCTTTGGCAGTACAACATCTGAACAACAAATTTTTCAATTCAAATTCTGCGGTTGTTTTTTAAGGAAAGTAGTTAAACAAAACTTTGTTTGACAAATGGTTTGGCTCTACTTTGTGCCACAGAGATTTAAGAATTCTCCCGTAAAAGGTGAATTAATGAGACTACTTCAAGCCCACAACGGTATTATAGCCAAAACCGTTGGCAGCTATTTTTTGATAGTTCCCTAAAACGAACTTTTTTTGCGATTTTTGGGTAATGTAAAGTTATCACGTTACAAATATTTGTAAACGAATATTAACCGTTTACAATAACCTATTCTCCCTAATGCTCGGATAATTGAGATTATTTATAACTTATGGCTAAAATAGATATAAGAGTACCTAGGTACTCTTAGCCAATTGTTACCACACATTTACTTCAACTTATCGAGAAAAGAATTAACATTCAGATTCTGGCACTATACTTGTGCCAATAGTATAAACAATTGAAGGAGTTGCAAAACATTTACTACATACTTATTCTTTTCTATTTCCAGCAAAATATTTACTCACAAAAAGAAGTTGTCGGAAAGGTTGAAATCTATAAGTCAGTTGAAAACGAATGGAAAATTTTGGAATCCTCTTCTGATGGGACAATTGAGAACTTGACCAACAAGGAGCATCAAATTAAGGTTCAGGATGAATATAATACAACTGACTTCAAAACTGATTCTTCTGGACTTTTTAAAATCAGAACCACATTAAACGATTCCATCCGAATTACGGTAAATGACCACTCACCTATTCTCAATGGAGAATTTCATTTTGACCTTAACGAAATTCGAGACACTTTAAAACTTCGAATATCTGATAAAAAATTAGCTGTTTACCGAGATTCTATTTTAGAACCTAATTTTTTCAGTAGTTTCAATGAACAACAAGCAGAAACAAATTTCAACAATGGAAAGCGTGAACTTCTTGGTATTGCTGTATGTTGGCCATCAGAGGAGTCAGCAAAAAGAAGAAAACAAATAGAGGCTGAATACGGAGTAAAGTACAGGTACTATTTTGACCCAACTCGTGAAAAAATTAGAATTATGTTCCGATATAATCAAGTAATAAAAAAACTAATCGGAATAAATAAAAACGTGTGGTAACAAAGCCTATAATTAATCCGGACTTCGGGTTTTACGCCAAGGTCTGTGTATATTTATGAGGTCGCAAAATCTTTGGGATTTTGCTTTCGAACAAAAAAAGAAAAAACAAAACCAAAAGCTTTTGCTTAGCGCGTAGCTGGAAATCGGTCGGATTTCTGCGCCGCACTAATCATAGCCCAGCCGTTGTATGCAATTTGAATGACCAACGAAATATACTATACCGCGTTAGAAATTTATGATTCCGAAACAGGAGATGAATTCAGTTGGGGGAAATATATAGAATGGTCAAAACTGACTCATCTGACCGAATTAGTCTCCCTTGATGGGATGCTTAATGGACTTGCGTTTAAACCTGATTTTGACTCAAAAGACAATTGGAATTATATCGTAACTGATGAAAACATAGTAACTGTATTTTTCAATTCCAGAGAATATGTTTTAAGCAAAGTAAAGGATTTAGACCACTTTAATTTTTTAGCAGTAATCAAAGAACCGAACGAACAAAAAGCGGAATTAGAAACTGAATTTGAATTTGTCGGATACGACCTAATTGAAAAAGATGGAGACATTAGTGCTTTAACTAATTGTGGCGGATTTGACGAAACATTTGCACCAACTGACTTAAATGAATTCGGTCTGATTTCTGATTACGAGAAAGTAAAAAAAATTCAAACGAAATTGCCGATTAACAATCCTGCTGAACATCACGCTGATTGTTATTTATATGAAGTTTGGAGACATAAAAATATTGGAAGAAAAACTGCATACAACAAAACCTAAACGTAATGCGGACTTTAGGGCTGCATCGAGAGGTCTGTGTATATTTATGAAGTCGCTAAATCTTATGAATTTAGCTTTGGACAAGAAAAAAGAAAACCAAAAGCTTTTGCTTAGCGTTTAGCTGGAAATCCCTCGGATTTCCGCACCGCACTAATCATAGCCGAACCGTTAGCACACATACTGAAAAAAAACCTATGGGAGGAGGATTTGGAAATTTAAGCAGTTTAGGCGGTCTAGTGATTTGGGCTTTCAACTTGTTTAAAGGAAATTGGAAAGACTATCGTAGGCACAAATATTCTTTTGAAGTTGGATTAGGAACTGTTTTGTTATTTATATTAATACTTTATCTGAAAGGTTAAATGCCAAAAATCACACTAAAAACAGAAATCAAAGCAAGCAAAGAAATCGTATTCGACCTTTCAAGGAGTATTGACTTACATAAAATCTCTACGGAACATACAAACGAAACTGCAATCGCTGGAAAAACCAGCGGACTAATTGGAATGGATGAATCGGTTACGTGGAGAGCAAAACACTTTGGAATTTATCAAAAATTGACTTCAAAGATTACGGAATTTGAACGCCCAAATCTGTTCGTAGATGAAATGGTTAAAGGAGCTTTCAAAAGTTTCAGACACGAACATCATTTTAAGGACTTGAATGGAGAGACTTTGATGACGGACTATTTTGACTATGAATCACCTTTTGGAATCCTAGGAAAATTGGCGGACAAGCTGTTTTTACTAAAATATATGACGGACTTACTAACGGAACGGAATAGAATCGTAAAAGACTTTGCGGAAACGGACAAATGGAAAAAAATAGTTGCGTAGAAAAAAGTACGTATGCTAACAAAACCTAAACGTAATGCGGGCTTTAGAGCGAAACCGAAAGGTCTGTGTAAGTCTATAATGTTGCTAAATCTCATGGATTTAGATTTGGACAAGAAAAAATAAAACTAAACAATAAGCTTTAGCTTCGTGCGTAGACGGAAACGAAAAGTTTCCTTGCCCCCGCACTACGCTTAGCCCAGCCGTTGTAACACATTTAATGAAACATATTGCAACATACCAAATTCACGATACTTTTAAAATAACTGGAAGAGGAATTGTTTTCTCAGGTCATATTTTGGATGGCGATTTTATGACTGGAGATTTAATCAGATTTGACTTTAACGGACAAATATTAGACCGAAAAATAAAGGGAATTGATACTGGAATTAGAGTTGAAGAAGGAAAACCTAATGTTGGGGTTATGATTGATTGCCTAAATGAAAAAGAAATTGATGATTTACGAAATTGGATTCCAAACAAAATAACGGGAAAAATATACTCTAATAGATAAAATGAAACTCGATAAAAAATATCCTGAACAACTATTCAGTCATTGGGTTGCAATGTTATCTGTTAACTTTCCAGAATTCGATACAGATGGTGTAAAAGAACAGATTGAAATGTATAAAGAACTAGAAGGCGAAAAAGAATTTGTAGAGTTAAAGCAAGAAATTACAGCTATTATAAACAACGGAGACTTGGACAAATATCTAGAATTAGCAAAAGATTTCGGGTTGGACAAAATATTAGCCGAAGACTTAACAAAAATGACGGACACAATACTTGCGGAATAAAACGTGTTACAACAAAGCCTAAACGTAATGTGGACTTTAGGGCTTAACCGAAAGGTCTGTGTATATTTATGAAGTCGCTAAATCTTATGAATTTAGCTTTGGACAAGAAAAAAGAAAACCAAAAGCTTTTGCTTAGCGTTTAGCTGGAAATCCCTCGGATTTCCGCACCGCACTAATCATAGCCGAGACGTTAGCAATAATTTTGAAAAAGAAAATTTACATATTGATTCTTAGCCCAATATTGACACTCTTATCGTGTGGACAAAATTCTTTTGAAAAAGAAATAAATGGAAAGTGGTACGGACTGGAGAATGATGGATTTACCAGAATGTACTTTCACCCAGATAGTCTAATATTTATGGAGGGCAATACTCAGACTGTAAAATGGACAGCGGACGAATCCAAAATTGAATTTGATTACATTGAACAATGGCCTTATCAGACTTTTAAAAAAGATTCAACAAAAACAATGTTTATAGAATATTTTCTTTCTAAAAACAACAATACTCTTTCCTTTAAAAAGATTAACGATTCAACAATAGATAGAAATTTCAACTTACTAAGAGCAGAAAACTATTTTGATTTCTTGAGTAAAAAAAGTGGAGTGAAATTTACATTACCCAATGACACCAAAGTTGAACGTATTGGTCTATCTAGTGAATATGGTCTTAAAATTTTTATTGGAACCATTAATAATAAAAGTGCTATTGTCTCAGAATATGGTAATGGACTAGATTCAATTAAAAACGACATTATTAAATTCAAACAAAACCTCAAGCCATTAGATGAATATCATCAACTAAAATTAGAATCTGACATGCATTTGAGAGTATTTGCGGATAAGTCAATTTCAGATGAAGAAATTCAAAAACTTATTCAAAGAATTAATCAAAGCGATTTAAAAAAAGTCTTCAGAATGTACGAGACTAATACTTATTATAATTTCGAAACCTTAGCTGGTAAAGAGATAAAAACTATTGCTGACAAAACCTAAACGTAATGAGGGCTTTAGAGCTAAAAGGAATGTTTGAGTATATTTAGAATGTCGCTAAATCTTATGGATTTAGCTTTGGACAAAAAAAAGAAAAAGCAAAACAATAAGCTTTAGCTTCGTGCGTAGACGGAAACGAAAAGTTTCCTTGCCTCCGCACTACGCTTAGCCCAACCGTTGTGGGTAATTACAAAAAAGGGGACGATTGAATCTACAAACCCTATTTGGACCAGCTGTCAAACAATAAAACAAGCAAAGATTAAGGTTGCAAACAATTTTGCAACGCTTTATAAAAAAATCAGTCTTTAAGATATCTTCAAAGACCGATACAATGAAAAAACTACTGTTCATTCTCTTTTTTGCATTCATAATTTTTGGATGCAAAGTTGTTCCTCAAATGGCAGAACTTAAACAAGTAGGTTCAAGAGGCTGGTATACGACCCTAGAACCATTTTCGGAATTTGAACACGACCACAAGTCCGTTGATATTTGGATTCCTGATAAAGAAAAAAAAGCACCTATAATAATATACGCACATGGTGGTGCTGGTTATCGCGACGATGACCGTGCCAGGGTTGAGATGTTTAGGAGAAATGGTTTTGCTACTATATCATTTGATGCATACGAAATGAACGGTTTAGATTGGGAATTTGTTACTCGTAAAGTAACAAACAATGGCAAGCAAAATCTAATTTGGAATGTTTTCAAAGGAGCGGTTGACTATGCTGCAAATGATGACCGTTGGGATAATCAAAATATTTTCCTTTATGGCGCCTCAAATGGTGGCAGGGTGGTTTTATATGCAGGTAGTGAGCTAAAAAACAATAATATTAAGGGAATTATATCGGAAGCTCCGGCAGCTACAGGATATCCTCTTGGAGATTTCAAGATTCCCACAATTATTCCCTTTGGTGAATTAGATACCTGGGCCGGAAAATCAGCTACAGATTATGTGTGGGCAAGAACTTACCCTACTTCACCTATTTCAATAGAAAGTTGGACGAAATCGCTTCAAGAAAAAAATCGTCCTATTAAACTAATTTTTTATGAAAATGCAGGACACTTATTATTTGAAGGCCCTCTAGAAAAAGTTACGGTAAGAAGAGGCGATACAATTGCATTTGTTGCTTATCAAGGAGCAAATGATGAAGCACTCGAAAAATACGAACAAGATGTAATTGCATTCGTGAAAAGCAATTTATAGAATCAGCTCTGGAAACTGCTGGACTAGAATTTTATTGAACATTCATAAGAACGGAAAACTTTTTTTACTAATGCTTTAGAAATCCGAAAATCATAAAAGCATCGGAATAAAATAAATACAAAATAACTACTCACAACACAACCTATAAACAATACGGGCTTCGGGCTTACCTCCCTGCCTGCAGGATCACAGGATTTGTGTATTTTTATGAAGACCGCAATCGCTATCGCTATCGGGATGGGATTTTGCTTTAGACAGGAAAAAAACAAAACCTGCCTCGCCGGCAGGCAGGCAAAAAGATTTCGCTTTGAGCTTAGCGGAAAGCAAACGCTAGTTTGCTCCCATACTGTTCATAGCCAAACCGTTACAAGTAGTCCCGAAAAATCTACGCTTTTTAGGACTATTCAAAATTAGATAGTACCATTTGCCAAGTGTTGATTTCGACAATTTGTTTTCTTGACTGTGTAACCCGGCCCACAAAACCACCTTTCCAACTATTTCAATTTCTTAACAACAACATGGCATTGAAAGTTGGCCTTGTATTCCAAATAAAACTACTTTAGTGCGTATGAAATCAAATCCAATGAACGTGCGGTTTTTTTCTGGTGTAGGTAGCCTGATCGCGCTGTTACTCGCTTCTTTTCTAAACCACGATACGGCTTACGGTCAGACGCCCGTAGCAGAAGGACATTCACATTATCATAGCCATGACAGCATAGTTTCACATAAGCTGCTGTTCCCTTCCAAAACCCCGGATCGGATCATCGCGAACCTTACGGCAGACCCTGCCCATAGTTTTGCCGTAAATTGGCGTACTGACCAGCAAATAGCTACGGGATATGTAGAGATTGCCGAGGCCACTGATGGCCCTGGGTTTTTGTTAAGTGGGATACGCCATGTGAAAGCGGTTTCTGAGCGATTTGAAAATCAGAACAGTCGAGAACCCTTGGTCAAGGCTGTTTTTCACTCGGCCGTGGTTTCAGGACTTCAGCCCAATACCACTTATGTGTATCGGGTAGGCGATGGATCGAAAGCGTTGGGGACTTGGAGTGAGTGGTTTCAGACGACCACCGCAAGTGATACCGCTGACGAACCCTTCAGTTTTATCTATTTTGGGGATGCCCAGAATAGTGTAAAATCCATGTGGTCACGTGTTATCCGCAATTCATACCGTCAATTCCCCGATGTGGATTTTATGTTACATGCCGGGGATTTGATCAACGATAGGGATGCCAATGTGGAATGGGGCGAATGGTTTTATGCCGGAAGTTTCATCCATGCTACGATTCCTAGTATAATGACTCCCGGAAACCACGAATATAGAGACGGGGTCTTGTCTTCCTTATGGAAACCCCAGTTTACCTTGCCTGAAAACGGACCAACAACCGCCGTAAAAGAGACCTGTTATGCCATCGACTACCAAAATTTGAAAATGATCTCACTAGACGCGGTGGCGTTCGATGAGTATGAAGAATCGCGTGAGGTCCAGGTGAAATGGCTTGATTCGATATTACGGAACAATACCAAAAAATGGACGGCCATCACCTTGCATTATCCCATTTTCTCTACGGCCAAGGGGAGAGACAACAAAGTGCTCCGGGAGACGCTAAAACCACTACTAGATACCTATAAGGTCGACTTGGTCTTGCAGGGCCATGATCATACCTATTCCAGGGGCTTTGCCGAGAATGAAGGAAAGGGACTGACCGTTGTCAATGATGTGGGAACCATGTATGCCGTTTCGGTAAGCGGACCTAAAATGTACGAATCAAAAGACCAAGATTGGATGGTACGCAGGGGAGAGTTCACCCAATTGTTCCAAATCATAACAGTTTCTGAAGACACGATTACGTATGGCGCGTACACACCTATCGGAACACTGTATGATGCCTTTGAATTGGTTAAAAAGAACGGGAAAAGGCAGCTGATCAACAAGGTGCCGGACAGCCCGGTTCGACTACGAAAGGACTTTATAAAGGAAGAGTAACAATGGTTAAGGAGGCGGTCTCCTGCTGCTAATACGTTACCTTAAAAATACTGCCGCCAAAGTCATCACAGACATACAAGGCGCCATCAGGCCCCTGAGCCAGTCCGCAGGGGCGATGTTTCAGTCCGTCGCCTTCCGTTGGGTTGGCCAAATCCATTCCCGCGAAGTTATCGAGGAAAATTTCCCAATCGCCATCAGGAGCTCCATTCTTAAAGGGAACAAAGGCTACAAAGAAGCCTTTGTTAAGTGGTTTCGATTGATTGTGAAAAGCAATGAAGGCCCCATTCTTGTAACGTTCCGGAAATAGGTCACCGGTATAGAACAACACGTCATTCGGACCTAAATGTGCAGGGAATGCCATGATGGGGGCAATGGCATCTTCGCCTCCTGATTGTATTCCGTCACCGCCATACTCCGGTGCGAGAATCCGTTTCTTTTGGATAGGGTCATAATAGGTTTCGGGCCAACCGGCATTGTCGTTCTCCTGTAATTCGTAAAAAGTTTCGGCAGGCAGTGCATCGTCTTGTTCTTTGCTATAAAGATCCGGATAAAAATTGTGCAACCCGCCCCGTCCGTGATCGGTGGCAAATAAAGAGTTGGTCTGGAAGTTCCATGTGATGCCAACAGCATTTTTAAGACCGGTAGCATATCGGGTGCCATCGGCATAGGTCTGGTTGAGCTGATCCGCCTTGAATTTCCAAATACCCCCAGCAGAATCCAAGAGCGTACAAGGGATCATGCCCGCATCCGATTCCGTATCGCGACAGGCATCATTCCACGAACCGATGGTGACATAAAGGTTGCCATCACTATCGACAGTAAACGGTTTGGCATTGTCGCGTCCCATATCGATGAGGCCATCTACGATTGTTTGTGGATTGTTAGCATCGACAATTTCATGGTTTTCGTTCAAGGCATAACGATGCACACCGGAATTCGAAGAGGCGTACAGGTAGTTATCCGTTGCCAAGATTCCAGTTCCGGGAACTTCGGCAAATTCCTCTTGTTCATAAGGAGATTCCTCGGTGTTGGTATATTTTAACCGAACGATGCTCTTTCCGTTCTTGAGTACGGAGCGATTGGCATAGACATCCCCATTATTGGCTACGGTCAAATGTCGAACAGCGCCTAATTCGGTACCGATTTCGAATACCGAAAAGCCTTCAGGCGCCTCTAACAGGGTTTCATTGATGGGCGCTGCAGGGCTTTCTTTCGGTTCATTTTTACATTGAAGGAAGAATGTTGACAAAACAATGGCAAAGACGGCCAACAGTGATTTTCGGGTGGTGCGTACGAGTTTCATAAAGTGTTTTTAGGCGGGTTGCCCCTAAAGTTAGCAATTCAATTGGAGCTACAGTATCTCAACCTAAGAGATGTTCTGAAAAGCACTCCTTTTGGCAATTAAAAAAAAAGTTGTATGTTTGTACTATACATATAGTACAATAATATAATAGTATAATGATCGCTTTTCGCTTGGACCCTAAGAACGGAACCCCTTTTTACCGCCAGATTATTGATCAGATCCGGTTCGGTATTGCATCAGGAAGCCTAAAAACAGGAGAACAGTTGCCCACCGTAAGGGCATTGGCCGTAGAATTGAAAGTGAACCTCAACACCATTGCCAAAGCGTACAAGGAGTTAGAGATTCAAGATATACTCGAAACCCACCAGGGCACGGGCACTTTTATAAGCCACATCGAATTGGAAATACCCCCTGAAGAAAAAGACAAAAAACTGACGGAGATTTGTCACGAATTTTCCACAATTGCTTTTACCTATGGATTTTCGGTAACTGATATTATAAAACAACTTCAAAAACAACTGTAAAATGAAGGCAATAAAGAAAAACCTATGGAACCCCATTTCGGGCACGGTGATGCTTGTACTATCGGCAATCTCTTTTGTATTGTATTATTTTGATGTCATCGACATCGCAGTCTTGGCGGTATTGATATTGATTGCACTATTCATAGCGCGATCCATTCATATTGCGGATCAATGGGAGAAAGCGGTAGTACTTCGCATGGGAAAATTCAATGGCCTTAAAGGACCTGGAATATTTTTTATCATTCCCATCATCGATCAGATAGACAAGTATATTGACCAACGGGTACGCGTCACGGATTTTAAGGCCGAACAGACCTTGACCAAGGATACTGTTCCCGTCAATGTTGATGCCGTAGTGTATTGGACGGTCTGGGATGTTGAAAAGGCCGCGCTCGAAGTGCAGGAATACGAAAGGGCTATTTTTTATATTGCCCAAACGGGCTTACGCGATATCATCGGTAAACATGAACTGTCGGACATTCTTCAAGAGCGGGATAAAATTGCCGATGATCTGCAGAAGGTGCTGGATGAGAATACAAATCCTTGGGGCATTACCTGCCAAACCGTAGGAATCAAAGACATTATTATTCCCCAAGATCTGGCGGATGCCATGAGTAAGGAAGCTCAGGCGGAACGAGAGCGACGGGCACGAGTGATTCTTGGGACGGCCGAAACAGAGATAGCCTACAAATTCTCTGAAGCCAGTGAGCAGTATAAGAAAAACCCAGTGGCCCTACACCTAAGGGGCATGAATATGTTGTTCGAAGGTCTGAAGGAAAAGGGGTCAATGGTTATTGTGCCTAGCTCCGCATTGGATTCCATGAACCTTGGAGCTTTAGGAGGGTTGGTATCACTGAGTAAGACGGACGAACTTCCGGAAACCGGTCACTGATACCATCCTGTTAAATAACGATTACGGTCAAACGAGCTATTCGATTGCCTTAAAAAAGGCTTCTTTGTAGGTCTTTCCGATGGGAATTTCAACTGCGCCAAGAAAAATCAGATTGCCATAGACCTTCTGTATTTTTTTGGTATTGACGATATAGGAACGATGCACTTGAACAAAGGATAGCCCCTGCAGTTTTTCTTTCCAGTTGCGAAGGCTATCCAAAATCAAAATTTCCTGTTCTTGGGTGACCACCTTTACATAGTCGACTTCGGCCTTGATGAATAAAATCTCATTCGTGACCACTGAATACATGGTCTTGTCCGCGTAAAGAAAAAGCCGGTCGTTCTTTTCCTTTTTTTGATGTGATAGCTGTTCCCGTACCCTTGTGACGGCCTTAAAAAACCGTTCATAGGAGAAAGGCTTTACCAAATAATCGGTGACGGCTTCCTCAAAGGCGGCCACAGCATAGTTCGAATAGGCAGTAGTACAGATGACCTTGGGCGGGTTGCGAAGGGTTTTTAGAAAAGTCAAGCCGTTGATTTCTGGCAGCTGAATATCCAGAAACAAAATATCAACCTCTTGCAATTCCTTCGGTGGAATGTCCAAACCACTTTCGTAACTGCCCGAGCACTGAATAAAGGGTGTCTTCTGAACGTAGCTGAGCAGCACTTCGCGGGCCGATTTTTCATCCTCTAAAATGATACACTGCATCATAACTGTATGGCAAGTTTTATGCTGTAGCGATTTTGCTCTTCCGCTATTTCCAAATGGTGTCTTTCTGGATACAGGAGGGTCAATCTCTTTTTTACATTTGTAATGCCGACACCACTGGTCGCCCAACCGAGGTCTACTTCCTGCTGCCCGGCAGTATTGAACGGATTTACGCAATGAAAGGAAAAATCGGTTTCGCTGGCCGCTATCGCGATGTTGATCTGATGGTTTTTCCCTTTTAGCAAGCTGGTATATTTAAAGGCATTTTCCACGAAGGGAATAAGTAATAAGGGAGCGATTTGTTTTTCCGAATACTCGATTTCCGTAGAAAAAGTGACCTTGACCTTATCCGCTAACCGTTCTTCTTGTAGATGAATATAGTCTTTTAAATGCTGAACTTCGCGCTGCAGGCTTACCTGTTCTTGTTGCCCTTCATGAAATAAGTACCGAAACCCGTCCGATAGCTTGAGGATCAATTCTGGTGTGTTTTCCTCTTTTTTGAGGGCGTTGGCATAAATGGTATTTAGGGTATTGAACAAGAAGTGTGGATTGATCTGTGATTTCAAGGCCTTCATTTCAGCGCGGTTCTTTTCTTGTTGCAACACCTCAAGACTTCGCTGCTGACGGTAGATGTTTTTGATGGAGAACAAGGTGAAAAAAATAATTCCGAAACTCACATGGGTCAATAGATTGGTCGCGAAGTGCTGCCAGAAATGGGTGTCTCCCGAATGAAAAAACCCATCGGTATATTCGTAGCACAAGGTATTGCCCACCAATACCAATAGCGCCAAGGCATAGTATTTTCTTTGACCCAGCCTCGGAAAGAACCAGAAATAAAGAAAATAGGAAATGGTCATTTTAAATACCAAGGCATTGAGTTCATGTGCAAATGACATCGCATATCCACCCTCCCGTTTCATATACTTTATATACGGATATAAGAGTACCATGCCCCATAGAAATAGATGCAATAGGGGCTCAAGCCGAATAAACTTCGCATATGGGGTTTTATGTTCCAATAGAGGTGTAAATTACATAATTATCAGTGTGCGATCACCAAGTCCTTCAGGGCTATTTTGGCAAAGATGGTCTCCTCTCCCGTGGTCCCACTTATCCTGAAAATCATATGTCCGGCCGACAAGGGGTTACAATCTTCTTGCTCAAAAACGATGCTATCGTTCAGTTTGAACCACATATGGGTGCCTTTCCTCCCAATTTCAACACTATTCCACTCCTGGGTTTTCATAATGGTATTCGGTAATGTTTGATAAAAGCCTCTCTTGAATGGGGATACATTTTTGAAGAAAAACGGCTTGTTTCCATGTGACGCATTATTAAAGGTAAGGTTGTAATGCTCGAGTTTCGTGCGCCAGTCCCAGAAATCCCTTCCTTTAGCATTTGCCGGCGGCAGTGTTAGGTTTTCTGAATCACCCATATCTGAAGTAAAGAGCAATACAATGCAGACCGATGATTCCGATAGGGCCTTGACTTGATAGTTGATTTGTACATCACCCTCGTAGGTATCGGGGCTGATCAAAAAGTAGCCATCGGATCCTTCCGTTTCCTCAACAATCAATTCTTCGCCGTTTACCGAAGTCTTCCCCAGGTCTAGGGTTTGCCATGTCGTCAGTTCCTTTGCTGAAATGCGTTCTTTTTTAAGGTCGTTTTGAGCGGTACAGGCACTGTTTCCTAGTGTGATTGTCGTGATTACCGTCAGTATTGCTTTTTTCATGTGTTGGTATATTACAATTAGTTTTAAATTAATCAGTGGTGCCGAGATGTTCGTAGTTTCGTGACTTTCTGTTTCTGGTTTTTCCTTGATCCTGAAGGAGTTTATAGTTCAGGCTGAACAATACCCCGAAAGTTTGTGATTGAAACCGCCACACCTCTTGCTGTATCACTTGAGGGGTAATCAAGGTATTTTCACGCAGATTGTTATCCAATACGTCAATAATTCTAAGGTTGGCGGTAAGTCTATTGTTCAAAAATTTGGCGCGGACGGCAAGGTCCAATCGATTTCTTGGGTCGGTAAAACTAAATTCCCTTTGGTTTTTTGGTGTATGGCGGTAGGTAAGGTCAGCGCTTATAGCTTTTGTAATGTTCCAGGTGTTTTTGAAAATAATATTCGATGAGTACAAGTGATACCAAGTAAGGTCGATGTCTTGAGACACCGTCGTGAAATAGTAATTCACTGACAACTGGGTGTTCCAAAACGAGGTTAAAGGATAACGGGCGTCCGCTTCAAATCCATACGATTGCTTGCTGCCGATATTCACAAAACTGATGGTTCGAACACCTTCATCATCGATATCCTGTAACCACTGAATGACGTCGGTCCGATTTCTATAAAATGAGGAGACCGATCCATTGAAGCGCTCATCATTATATTGATAGTTCAATTCGATATTATCGCTGAATTCAGGGGTAAGGCCAGGGTTCGCTTCCCATTGAAAATACTGATTCCCCATTTGAAAGGGATTGATATGATGAAAATTAGGACGCGAAATGCGTTTGCTGTATCCGAGGCTTAGCGTATTTGAATCGTTGCTATTGTACGAGAAATGAACCGAGGGAAAGAGATTTGAAAAGGTGAGATCCGTTGTTTGATTTGCTGCGGTATTCATTGAATTTGAATGGAAGTATTCGTAACGTAAACCGGCCTGGGCATTGAGTTTTCCTAGGGTTGCCCTTCCCACGGCATATATTCCTAAAATCTCCTCATGATAGGTGAATTGCTCGTTTCGAGGAAAAATACCGCGCGGTTGAAAAAAATCAAAACTCTTCAATTGCCGGTCATTCCATAGGGCTCCCGCCTCTACACTGGCCTGGTCACCTATGGGCAATGTATAGTCTAAAGCCGCTTGTTGTATGGTGTTCTTGTTTCTTTGCTCTTCTTCGAACAAGAAAATACCTGCTTCAACATCTCTTGCGGGCAGAATATTCTCGTTGTTGGCAAGGTGGTAGTCCAGCTCGATAAAATGCCCTTCCCCCTTGAATTTTCTGCGGTAATTGGTGTTATAGCTTAATGTTTTATGGGTATGTGCCGAATTCCGTACATACAAGAAGTCTGGCCGATCGGTTACATTGGTATAAAAGGTCGTATTAAAGAATTGGTGGTAATCGTAGGTGTAATCGAGATCGAAAGAAAGCTCGTTCGCGTCATCGAAAAAGAAATCTAAACCGCCCGAGATTTTTTCCACTTTCCCGCGAAAATCGTGTGGGGCATAGAAATCCCTTGTATTTCCATTGGTGTATTGCTGACTGATCCATTGCTCACTATCCATTTCCCTTCGTTCTCGAGACGCATTGAGCCTTATATTGACGAAAGAAAGATTGTAGTTGGACATCAGGCCATAACTGTGACGCTTAGTTCCGACTGCACCGTTGATCCCGAGGTTCATGCCTAGGGATCGGTTCTTTTTTAAAACAATATTGAGAATACCTGATAGGCCGTCTGCTTGATTTTTAGCGGAAGGAGACGTGATGATCTCTACTTTTTCGACCGACACTGCGGCAATTTGGCTCAATAGCTCCGTGGCATTTAAGGGTGAAGGTTTTCCATTCACCAGTATGCGAACATTGCCACTGCCGCGTAATGAGATAGTACCGATTCCCAAATCGGTCTGTATTTCCGAAATCTGTTCAAAGGCCTCAAGTACGGTAGCTCCTGATTGTTGTAGGTCGGCCCCTAAGTTGATTACTTTTCGGTCTATCTTCAAGCTTGTAGTGGTTTGGGCCACAGCCACGACCACCTCGTCCAAGGCTAGGTTCGCGGCGTATAGTTTTACGTCCATACCATCGGGATCACTAATGTCCGACACTCCTATTTTGGCAGTTTCATAGCCGATAAAGCTAATCTCGAAATGGGTGAACTCCTCGGTTACCTGTATTTCAAATCTTCCATCCGCACTGGTGGAAACGCCATCGATCAAGACGTCATTGTATAATAGGGCCACTGTTGCAAAAGGAATGGCTTCCATGCTTTGTGCATCTTGAACCTGCCCCGAAAAGGAACCGGACCCTTGTGCCCGACAGAGGGCAAAGTATCCTAGAAAACAAATGAGGAACGCAAGCAATTTGGCCATAAATGAAGTTTACAGCTCAAATATGATTCATAGACGAAGCAACTAAAACTTTTATCTGTGAACATAGCTGCTCACTCTGTCAATGAGGTGCTCCACCTTTTAAATCGTTCATAGTTCGGTAATTGCGCTGGAAGCAACTAAAACGTTTATCTAAAAGCACGTAATAAATCAAAATAATCCCTTTGCAGGGCGTAAAATCCTGAATTACGTTAACGAAAATTGGAGAAAAATTCTCTAAAACTAGAATTCCCCACAGATTTGAATGCGTTCACAACAATTATTGTGGTCTGAAGAGAATTGATTTTAGGTTTGTGCTGTCCCGTGAAAACTTGAAATGGTTTTCGCTCTATAACTAAAGTGTATTTTATCTGCTGGGTATTCCAACAGAGAAATACAATGATAAAGGTAAAAGAGATGGGCATAAATTTTTTGGCGGACGCTGTTTTTTCGTCTGTATTGAAAAAGCAAAGCGTTATATTCCTACCACTGTTTGTATCCCAAACAGGTTTCACTCAACAAGGTTATTTTGAACGAGGTCATCTTTTCAGGGCCTCCATTCCAGCTCCTGACAACCCTATGACATTTCTGTGGGAAGAGGTCTATCAGCTAATTTGTACTGTCGATGCAGGCCATACGTCATTGTCATCGGGCGCACAAGCATTGTATTTCGCATCCTTTGGAAAGCCGAGGAACCGATGCCGAACGGATGAAGATTTCGTTTTATCGGGAAAGTCAGTTGACCAACGATGTTGTCCCAAGATTTTATATGAGTACTAAGGTGTAGCCGGTGAGGGCATATTCAACGATACAATAGATTTGTTAGAGGTGGTCCACGATGCGAGGTTCCAAAAAAAATAGAACGAGGTTAATTGCAGACCAACCAATTATCTCCCGAAAGGTCATTTTAGTATAAAATGGCCTTTCTTTTTTGACGTAACTCCAGAACAAAAAGTTCTTGAACGATTATGCTACCTTGGTTCTCCCAAAAAACAGGGCTCGATATTCGGTCGGCGGACGTTTTCGATATTTTGATACCAACAACGGGCTAAGTTAGGTGCAATAAGTGCCAATTGCTTCTCACCAATCGATTCCAAGTGCTTGTTGAATCAAGATGTCCCACGTTGGACAAATTGTTTCTTTGAAATCCGGAAAAGACCATCCAAATCGCTTAAAATATCACCCCTCTTTTAATCTTTTATTCGAAAAATTTGTACTCCTCTAGCGTATGTAATCGTCCAAAGGAGGCAATGTTGGAAGAAATATAACAATGTCTTGCTTTATCGGCGCGGACGTTGGTGTTTGGGACGCGGGATAGCATCGCTATCCCTTTTCGACCACATTGCCTCCTTTGGACGTACCATACGATGCTTTCGGAAATTGAGGAAAGCTATCACGACTTGTTTTGAAAGAAGAAACGACCATATATAAAGTTCAGAAAAACCTTTCATTAGATATTGTTTAAGCGCACGTATGCAACAAAAACAGCGCCCTTGGCAACAATAATTAGAATACTTTTTGAAATGATAGTATGTTTGGGCCGTCCCATTTCGAAGGCCATATCGCGCTTTCGATTTTTTAACCAGACATACAGAAATGTAGTCACCATACCGGAATTAATCGGTGTGTTTGGAGAGAAAAAAAATCGAAATGGGAAACCTACCATACGGGCGTTCCGTTCCATATACTTTTGGAACGAACCTTTACCGTCTAATAGTTGTTACTAGTTGCTTTTTATATGGCCTATTGGGCAGTCATACGTATGCCCAGACCATACCTGATACCGATGATTTCCAAATAAGAGTAAACTCACCGCCGCAACCTGGTTGGTCTAGATCAGCGGGCACTCCCGATACCAATGATGCCTACAATTTGTGGGGCACTCATTCATGGACCCTTGGCCCGTTCCCTCCCCCGACAGGGCATAGTCACTTTATGAGTGCAGGGAACTGGATTTCTGGGGGCGAAGCAGCAACTGCCACCATTGGGGGTCTTTCTGCAGGTACCACCTATCTGTTCACCTTTTATGTAGCCGGTTTTTATTCGGCCAGTTCGGGCTGGACCAATGCAATAGGCACTAGCTATCGCATTCAAATAGGCAATGACGATAGTGGTAGCGTGAGCTATAATTCCTGGGGTTGGATACAGCAAACGTTTACCTTTACAGCTGATGCTACCTCCGAGACCATCACACTCTATGGCCCAACAACAGGGGCAGGTACAGGTCTTAATGCAATGACCCATTTTAGTTTAACCAGTACTGCGATAACAGCTGTTACTGATACCGATAAGGATGGCGTAGTGGATACGGCGGATATAGACGATGACGATGATGGTATCCTCGATGTGATCGAGAATCCTACTGTCGCACAAGATATCACCCCGGTGGTCGGAACGAACGTGATTACCAATGGCTCGTATTACGGCACCAATTACGACCCTGCCCTGAACAGTACCCATAGCAATAGTTGGCGCGCCCCAATTGCGAGCACTGGTATTTATCATGTAGGGGTTACCTTTGATACCCCCGGTTCGATAAACACGGTTTCCCTTCAAGGACGATATAACTCCTCACAGCGGGTTACCTCCTTTCGTGTAGAAGGCACCAAGGATGGCAGTACTTGGCTCGATCTGGGCACCTATACGGGAAATTCGAACAATACCACCATCGTTACCCGAAACATTCCCAATACCAACACGGACTGGACCGGAATACGCATAGTACCTCTGGCATATTCCGGTTGGCCATCGCTCCGTTTTGGGGTCAACAGTACTTCCGAGGGAGGCGATTCCGATGGTGACGGGCTTGTCGATAGTTTCGACATCGATTCCGATGATGACGGCATACCGGATAACATAGAGGCACAGTTAACGGCTGTTTATATTGCCCCGACCGGTCTAGACAATGATAGCGACGGTCTGGATAACGCTTATGATGCCACTCCCAATGGAACTTCTAACGGAGCGGGATCCCTAGGACTGGTCCCGGTGAATACGGACGGCACGGATGAATTGGATTATTTGGACACCGATTCCGATAATGACGGCACTTTCGATATAGTCGAGAACAACCACGGTTACACTATAACTAGTGGTACCGATACTGACAATGACGGTCTGGACGATTATTTCGATGCGGTAGACAACAGTGCCCCCGCCTCTTGGGATGCCAATGATGAGATTACCGGGTCTGGCCTAGCGGAACGGATCAGCAGTTTCGGCGATGTGGACGATGATGCGACTGGCACCATTGTTCCCCTTTCAATGGATCTTGACTTTCGGGATGCGTCGGATGATAGTACCGTTGACCTTGATATGGACGATGATGGCATTCCAAACGTAACGGAGAAATATCTTGACCAACCGGCGACGGCGAATTCAACTTCAGGAAACGGAACCAACCAGGACAAACTGTACTTTTTCAATTGGACCTCCTCCTTATTCAACGACGGTATTCAGAACGGGGATTTTCAGACGTTCAATCTGGCAGATGGGGTGACCATTACCGCCGCGTTTTCGTACGTGGTGAATATGGGAAGTTACCTCCCACAAGACATGAATACATGGTCATTTTCCCAACTACACCAGCTATATAATACGGGAGGTTCTCGAGAGGCTTTTTACGGATCCAGCGGGGCTGATGGCTCCTTTCGAGTCACGTTTACCGCTACCAAAGGGGGCAATCCCTATCCTATTGATCTCTTAGCATTGGATGCGGAAGCTACCGATGTGCCCGAATTTTTGAGAATACGCACCAATGGCGAATCTTGGAAGGTATTCGAAGATGTAGGTTCGTATAACGTAACAGGAACGGGTACGCGAACGATAGAATTTGTCGACACCAATTTTGGTACGGCAATCATGTATTCCGAGAACGCAACCATCTTGGATATTACCTTAGATGCAGGTGGCCGTGAAGCCTTTGCCCTAGGGGTGGCCTTGGTAGGCGACCTTGATAACGATGGGTTGCCCAACCATTTGGATCTTGACAGTGACAATGACGGGATCTATGATGTGGTTGAAGGCGGTGCGCTCGGGGTATCGGGGGTGATCGATTCGGACAACAACGGGATCATCGACGGAACGTCGGCCGCCTTCGGGTCCAATGGTCTTTTCAACGGTATCGAGACCAACGATACGGCTACGGCAAGCTTGACCTATGCAGTGAGCGATAGCGATAGCGATGGTATGAACGACCCCTACGAACTTGACAGCGACAATGATCTTTGCACCGATGTGGTGGAGGGCGGTTTCACCGACCCTGACAGCGACGGTATACTCGGTAGTTCCCCCGTTACCGTGGATGGTGATGGGCTTGTCACCGGTCAGGGGGGGTATTCCACGCCCCTTGACGGTGACGCCAACGCCATCTATGATTTTCAAGAGGCCGGTGCCTCCCCGACCATTGTGACCCAGGTACCGGACCGCCTAAGCTTCGATGGCAATGTATCCACGTCCTTTACCGTGGGTGCCTCGGGCCCGGGTCTCTCGTACCAATGGCAGATCAGTACCGATGGGGGCGTTACCTATACGGATCTTGCCGACGGGCCGCATTATGCCGACGTGCGAACGGTCACCCTTCTGGTACAGGGGGGCATCACCCTGGCTGACGACGGTCACCTCTTTCGGGTGGTGGTATCCAGCGATGCCTATTTCTGTGGCAATGTGGTCTCCGATGCGGGATTATTGACCGTACGTGTACGTTCGGTGATCACCAACAGGCGTATTACCAAAAGGGTGAAGAAAAACTGATATCGGGCATTCGGATTCCGGAAAGGGGCAAAAAGATTAGGCATTTCCTTGACGACTCCATAGTTTGCCCCTACCATAGCATTACCCCGGTGTTGCCACTGGCATAGTTCAGGTACATGCGAATGCGCAACACATACTTGAGCCAAGGATACTAGTTCGAAATCAAAGGATGCAGGCGTTTCTAGTGTGACTCTAGAGCAGGGGGATAGATTTTTTCCTCGTTGCGATCAAGTGCTGAAATCCCGATGTGACCATCCAAATCGCTTAAAATGGCACCCCTCCTTTAATCTTTTACTCGAAATATTTGTACCCTTCTAAAGTATGCAATAGTCCGGAGGAGGCATTGTTGGAAGAAGTATACCAATGCCCAGCTTTATCGGTACGGGCATTGGAGTTTGGGACGCGGGATAGCATAGCTACTCCTTTTCGACCATATGGACTCCTCCGGACCGTTACATACTTTCAGAAATTTGATAAGCTGTGATTGTTGGCTTTTAAATACAAGAATCAATAATAAAAAAGATAAGTAAAATCTTACAAATGTTGTTCTAATAAGATTACGCAACTAAAATCATTTCATTGACAACAATAATTAGAATACCCAGTGAAATGATCTTATGTTTGACCCGTCCCATTTCGAGAGCCCACAACGTGTTTTCGATCTTTTGACTGAAATATACAAGAAGATATCGCATCGGAAAAATATATCAGGTCGGAAAAGTGTATTAGGAAACTTCAAATTCGAAATGGGAGACTTACTTCAGAGCTGTTCAGCTCTTTTTATTCGTACTAAGAAAAGCACTGCCTTTATATCCGATATGTTCGCTAGGTCTCAGCAGTCCCGGTTTGGGCAGTCATATCTCTTGTTGATTAGTATTTTATTGCCCCTTTTTTTTCATAACAACTCATTTGCACAGACTATTCCCGATACGGAAGACACACAATTAAGAAGTGGAGTGCCACCATCAGGATGGACGTTACTCGCTGGTGACCCGGATACCAGTAACAGTTCGGTATGGGGCCTTAACGGTCTTTCTTGGGTGGGAGGTCCATATCCACCGCCGACCGGACATACATACTTCCTGACAGCCGGCTCTTCGGTTCCGTCAGGAGAAGCAGTATTTTCTACTGTGACCGGATTAACGGTAGGAGAGGAATATACCTTTACCTTCTATGTTGCCGGGTTTCGTACGACTACGACTTCATTGGGGAATAATTACCAAATTTATGTTGGAAATGAAACTAGCGGCTTAGTGACCTTTAGCTCTACAGATTGGGTGGAGCAAACCTTTACCTTTACGGCAGATTATGCCTCTGAGAACATTTTTATTTTCGGCCAATCATCCGGGAATGCCAATACACATATCAGTTTTATGAGCAATGCAGTAGCCATTGACTGCGTTGTGAACGTGGCACCCGCTCCAAGTTTGAGTAATACCACAATCACGAATACATGCCCCACGAAGACCGTGGACCTCACCACGATTACGGCTAACAATACACCATCAGGAGCAACGATGACATGGCATACGTCTACGCCTGCAACAAGCGCTAACCAGATTGCAAACCAGATGGCAATTGCGGCCGAGGGAACCTATTATGGGGCTTTCTACTATACCGCTACCGGCTGTTACGGAGCCACAACTTCCATACCCGTTTCGTTGGACACGGACTGTGACAGTATCGTTAACGCTGACGATCTCGATGATGATAATGATGGTATTCTCGACACTGTGGAGTGCCCTCAAGGAGCTATTTCAAGTGTATTGATAAGTTCTAATGCGGATTTGAATTCTACGAAGACTATTCCTGGAAATACGATTACTTTTACTACCCATTCTGATCTAATTACACAAACGCCCCCTGGAGCGTTCTTTTCGGGCGGTGGCGCTGCCAATTCGTTCGCTTTGGGCACCACCTCAGGCAATACTGCCGCATTGCCTTTTGAAATAGACATATTGGATCCTGTTGCCGAGCTGTCCTTCACTATTTACGATATCGATGGTAGTGTCACAAATATTCCGGCAAATACGGAAAGCGTGAGCTTAGCGGTTTTTGATGAAAACGACCTGGCCCTTCCGATCAATCCATCTTGGTTCACTTTGGGATCAGAGATCAATTTTACGTCTTCTGCAACGGTAGCTACTTTTGAGTCTGACTTTTTGGACGGCAACTTGTTGGCCGATCCAAGGATCCGGGTTGATGTTTCCATTCCGGAGGTTGTGGGGAGGATCGTACTCTCATTTACTAAAGGAGACGGAATGGGAAGAATTGCCTATTCCCCTTTTTCTTTTGTATCGCTGACGGATACCGATGGTGATGCTCTTTTGGATCATTTGGATCTTGACAGTGACAATGACGGGATCTATGATGTGGTTGAAGGCGGTGCGCTCGGGGTGTCGGGGGTGATCGATTCGGACAACAACGGGGTCATCGACGGAACGTCGGCCGCCTTCGGGTCCAATGGTCTTTTCAATGGTATCGAGAACAACGATACGGCTACGGCAAGCTTGACCTATACCGTGAGCGATAGCGATAGCGATGGTATGAACGACCCCTACGAACTTGACAGCGACAATGATCTTTGCACCGATGTGGTGGAGGGCGGTTTCACCGACCCTGACAGCGACGGTATACTCGGTAGTTCCCCCGTTACCGTGGATGGTGATGGGCTTGTCACCGGTCAGGGGGGGTATTCCACGCCCCTTGACGGTGACGCCAACGCCATCTATGATTTTCAAGAGGCCGGTGCCTCCCCGACCATTGTGACCCAGGTACCGGACCGCCTAAGCTTCGATGGCAATGTATCCACGTCCTTTACCGTGGGTGCCTCGGGCCCGGGTCTCTCGTACCAATGGCAGATCAGTACCGATGGGGGCGTTACCTATACGGATCTTGCCGACGGGCCGCATTATGCCGACGTGCGAACGGTCACCCTTCTGGTACAGGGGGGCATCACCCTGGCTGACGACGGTCACCTCTTTCGGGTGGTGGTATCCAGCGATGCCTATTTCTGTGGCAATGTGGTCTCCGATGCGGGATTATTGACCGTACGCGTACGTTCGGTGATCACCAACAGGCGTATTACCAAAAGGGTGAAGAAAAACTGATATGGGGCATTCGGATTCCGGAAAGGGGCAAAAAGATCAAGTATTTCCCTGACGACTCCATAGTTTGCCCCTACCATAGCATTACCCCGGTGTTGCCACTGGCATAGTTCAGGTACATGCGAATGCGCAACACATACTTGCGCCAAGGGTATAGACGTTGCACAATATGTGCGTTCAATCGGGTACCGCTGTCATCATCACCGGCCAAGAACTTCAATTCGCCATTGACCTCTTCAAAAAGAACCATGACCGTATCGGAATTCCCGAACGTCTGAATGTCGTAGTCACGCGTAGCGTTCGGCTCTAAGATAAAATTCTTCTGTTCGGCGGGAGCCAAGGATAATAGTTCGAAATCAAAGGGTGCCAGGCGTTCATATTGTGATTCTGGAATAGGGGGATAGAATTTTTTCACCTCGCTTCGGTCAAGTGCTGAAAGCCCGAGTTCAGGTTGTAGGCCACTGGCGTATTGGGCGGGACTTTGAATAAGCCCTGGCGCGAAGGAGTAGTGCATTACCGAGTTGGGATCCCAGGGGGATCCATCCACAGCACTTGCGGGTAATTTGCGTAATACATTGTGATAGGTGACTTCGGGCGCCCAGTTGTTCGGTGGTCCCCCAAAATAGTCGTACACAGCGGGTTCGTCCCAGATGATGCCGGAAATGGGGTTTTGATGTTCGTGTGGAAAGCCCAGCGTATGACCGATTTCATGAACCGGGGTATCAAGTCCGCGAGAGTCTTGGGTGAGGTCCCAACCGAAATTCATGGTCCGCTCAAATTGCCCTGGAATATCGATGACATCCCTGCCGACATAAGACCATGAACGACCATCACGTAAAAAGCCGATGCGTATTTCAGCCTCTTCGATTTCCGAAATCTCCTCGAATTCGAGTCCGATACCCACATCTTTCCATATGTCAAACGCATCCCTTACCAGTTGTTCGTGGGTTGCATCTCCCGAAAAGTCGCCAGTTTTGAAAAAGTAATAGCGCAACTTGGTTCCATTGACCCATTTCTTATCGATTAACCGGATAAGCCGTTCCCTCGAATCGGAAATATCGGTATCGAATTCACGTTCGAGAACCTCCGGTAAGCAACAAAAGTGATTCGGCTCCTTTTCTTGGCCTTTATGATCCCTTTTTGGTTTTGATTCCTCTTCTAAGACGGCCTCTATGCGCTGAAGGCGTTCAGTGAGTTCTTTCACTTGTACGGTAAGTGTTTTTTGCTTTTTAGCCATTAGTTTACTGTTTAAGTTGGAGTTGATACCAACATGATTAGCGTCCTGTATTTTCCGGAAGTGCTAGGGTAAGACACATCCCTATGTTTTGCCCTTAACTGGCCTATGCCGCTTTGGGAAAAAGGTCTTTAAAACTTCACTTTGTAGTAGTGTAGGGAGGGAATTGAAATTTTGTATACTAAAGATATAAAAACCTACACAAAAAATGTTCAAAAGTGTGTAATCTGTAAGTTTTTAGTTACGAATCGATATTTTTTCGTGTTTTTCGGTTCTCCAAGATTGCGCCTAGGGTGACCAAGCACACATCAATACGTTCAGATTTCCAGGAAGACACGCGATTCAAGGCCCTATTCGAAACTCACCACTAGGGTTAGACAACGTATTTTTCCGAAATCCGGATATGACCATCCAAATCGCTTAAAATATCACCCCTCTTTTAGTCTTTTATTCGAAAAATTTGTACTCCTCTATGGTATGTATTTGTCCAAAGGAGGCAATGTTGGAAGAAATAAAACAATGTTCTGCCTTATCGGCGCGGACGTTGGTGTTTGGGACGCGGGATAGCATCGCTATCTCTTTTTCGACCACATTGCCTCCTTTGGATATACCTGCCTGCCATCAAACAGGTGGGCGTCGATCAGGTAAACTTAGTTTACCCCGAGTTTGTTTACCGGTGATTCTCGTCCGTTATGCGTTGGTAACAAAGAAAAAATAAAAAAATGTCCCCAAAAAGTGGAATGTGCGATATACCTAAAAACCGCATAAACACCACACAATGAAATTGGGACAACAGCTTTTCAAAAAAGATCAGTCGATCTGGGGGAAACCCATCATCGCTTACGATCAAACCAAAATGGACACCTTGTTTTCGGATATCAAACAAGCCGAGAGCCATGCAGATAGTAGCGTGCTGCAAGATATGCAAGGTCCGGCCGTCTCTTTGGAGACCGAACTTTACCTCATGTTACATACTTCAAGGTAGGGTGCTATGGTATTTTCAAACGAACAGTTAAAGAACATGGCCTATCGCTCCGCCAATCTTGGCCTCATCCCCCAAGAAGACTTCATCTTAGATGAAAAGAAAATCATCAATGGCTATAAGGGCAAAAAGTACGGTTTAAATGAGCGTATAGGCGAACTAGGCGAATCACTATCAGATCATATTCGGAAAATGGATATTGTGAAGAGCGATTTGTCCAAAGAGGTCATTGCCTTGAGTAAAGCCAATTCCGACGCCATTGAGCAAGAGATTACAAAAGTCAAAGAACAGATCGATCATCAAAAAACGGACATTAAAAACCATATTCGTCGCTGCCAATTGAACGGTGATAGCCTCATCAGCAATCTCAACGTCAATGAAATAAGCAACGCCCAAGATTTTGAACCGAAGGAAGAACAACCCAAACCGGTGCCTAAGAACCCAAAAACAAAATCGAAAAGAGTGCCGCTTTGGCTACTGTATATCGTTGAAGTATTGTTCATTTTCGGCGAGGGAATTCTCTTTTACAACATCCTCACCGAGACTCATGATCTTCCTGAGATCATTTTGAGAAGTGTCTTCTTTATTCCGATTGTGTTTGCGGCCAGTTTTCTTACGTCAAAGCGACTTGCTCTGAGGTGGGTTTGGCTACCCGCCCTTTTGATTCTTAGCGTATACGCGATTCTTTCGTTTACGGTGATGGAGTGGTTTTTTGAATCACAAGATTTGGATGAAACCCTGACTTTCTCAGGATTTTTCATCAAAAACGGTTTCTTGATTCTTGGGGCGGTCATGATGGTTACTTTGGCCCTCTTTCTAACCAACGCCGTAAAAAGCATGTATCGCCGTCGCGACACCAAGATGGAGAAAGACAAACCACAGGTAGCCCAAGCACCCAAGGAAAAATCGCCCCAACAATTGGATCTTGATCTAAAATTTATGGAGCTCAAAGGATTGTACAAAAGGCTAAAGAAATTGGAAGAGCAACTGGCCGAGGCACAGATGGCCGGCAAGGTAGAGTTCAAACGCATATTAGGTGATGTCTCGGTTTTGGAACGAAAAGCTTCGGAAGTATCAGCTCAAATCGGGGCATGTGAAAAGGAGTTAAGTACGTTGGAAATCAATTCGCTCGAAGAACTTAACAAATACCGGGAACACTACGAAAACTATAGCGGGGATAGCAATCCTTTGCGATGGAAAACATTTGATTTTACACAAATATGAAAAAAATGAAAATACAGACTTTAACTTGTCTTTTGGCCATTTTCACCCTGCTGCTTACGAGCTGTGAAACGGAATGTGAAACGGTGACGACCAAAAACATTACCGTACTCATAGATGCTACGGACTCATTGCTTATCCACAAGGCGAAGCATGAGTTGCGCAAGGAGAATTTTGAACACTTGATCGGCCAAGAATTGGGCCTCGAGGAAAGCCCCAAATGCTTTACGGTCAATTATGATTTCGGAATCATCTCTACGCAAAGCTATTACAATCCTACCTCAACAGCCTTATCGCATACCGATTGGGGGCAAGCCCGCAATAAATTGGTCATTGGATGGCGAGATTTTTACGCATCGCACGAGAAAAATCTACAGAGTCTAGATTCGGTGGGCTTGATGGAAAGCACTTCGCTTTTTCCCACTTTGATGAAAGCGATCAACAAAACCGAAGGAACGATTATTGTCGTCAGTGATTTGATCGAAAACAATCCGGCCGTGAATTTTTATAAAAATCCGCCCGCCACTCCTGAACAAATGGACATGGCCTACGATAAAATGGTTCAATATTATTTGCCCGACAGGTTGCTTCAAAAAGAGAAACGCGAGGTTATTTTTGTCGTCATTTCAGAACCCAAAAACGATGCGGTGGTGCACAAGGCGAGGGCTTTTTGGAAATATACCTTAGAAGAGAATTTGGGGCTTAGGGTGTCTTTTACCGATGGCATTTCAACCTTGTAAGCATGCCGGCATTCGTGGTATATCTGGCATTGATTTTTCTGGCGTTGGTCGCTTGTGTTCTTTTTTATATTCCAAGAAAGAACTGGTTCAATCGCAACGTGGCCAAAGAAGAAGGTTGGGGTACATTGAAGATTTTGCTTATTGGTATGGGTACGAGTATACTCTGCTTTGTTTTGAGCAAATTTCTCTTTTCCGCCTTCTGCCTTAGCATATCATCCAGTATTATCGAATACAACATCTTGATGAACAATGTGTATTGGTATGGCTCCGAATTGCTATCCCCTTTACGAACGATAAAATATCCGGTTTCCTATTTTGGCCTTCATTCCATTTCCTATTTTTCAGGGCTGTATGCAGTGCTTTTCTGTTTGAGCAAGCTCAATATTACATCGAGTTACAACCTCTCGCATGATCGTTTGAAATTGCAATTCATGTGCTTGGGCCTGTACTTGTTTTTTGAAACACTGCTGTATGTCTCCTACCCGTTTCAAACCTTCGAAAGTGGTTGGCGGATCTTCCACAATTTTTTCGCGGTTTTTTTGGCGAGACTTCATTTTACGGCCTGTCTTTTCATTGCTGCCTGGCTTCATTTTCACTACCCCTGGGTGAAAATGGCCCTGCAGTCAAATGTGCTCTCTGTTCGTGCGCCCTGGCTAAGAGGGGTGTTCGATTCCACACGCAGTATGCTCCTATTTTTTATTTCGCTAGGGGAGCTGTTTTTGTTACCCGCCTATATCAGAATGTACTCTTCGTCTGATTTTGGCCTCTTGGTGGCTTTCCTTTTTAACGGCGGATTGCTCTTTGTTTTTTGGCGTTGGGTAAGTCCGGCGATGTATCATCTCATTCGATTTATTTCGGATTTTGAAAAACGAAAAGCCTAATGAAAGACTGGATGAAAGCCGTAGGGGTCATTGCAACCGTTTTTTTTGGGTTGGCTTTGTTTCATGTAGTTTGGCCTTCTAGAATGAAGATGGAGCCCAATGCGAATTTTATCGCTTCGGTGCGCGATGAAGACCATAACCTTTTGGCCGTCTTCGGTGAGAATACCATTTTGAACAACCGATTGACCGTAGAGGAACTTAAGACCTTACAGCAGAAAGGAGAATTGAACAAGTTTCCCATAGTGCCGGTCATGTCGTATGAAGAGTTGCCCGAGAACTACGTTTATTTTTTGACCAAGGTAGAGAACAAGAACTTTTTTGACTTTGGAAAGGATAACGTTTATGGCCTGTCATTTTCCGGTATTGCCCGACTGCTCAAGGGCAAGGCGGACGGAGGATCGAATATACCGCAGCAACTGTTGAAAAATGCCATTCATAAAAAAGAAGGCATCGGCACTATTTACCTGTCCCGAAAATATGGAGAACAGCTGGCGGCCTTTCAAATGGTGAAATCCGCAACGCCAGAAGAAATCTTGTTGGCTTATACCAATTACTCGGGCAATTTCTTCTACGAGCGGGATTTTTCCGGACTCATTTTGGCTTCCTATACCATTTTTGGACGCGCTCCACATGCCTTGAACGACCTGGAAATGCTGCTGACGGTAAAAACCCTAAAAGGGGCAAGCAAGTTGAAGGCCCTTTGTAACGATAGATTTGCCAATACCAATGAAATCAAAACGCTTATTTTGGATTTTTTCGAGCTGATTGCGGAAGATGAATCCGATCAAGAGCGATTACAGATGATGCGCACCATGGAACTGCGGTTCGCGAAAAGCAATAGCTTGCGAAGAAATACGGCCCTGACCAACTTTTTCAATGCGAACAAGCAGCGGCAAAAAGAACGCTTTGCAACACAATATGTATCGGCCATAACCCAAAAAAATCAATTGAGAGTAGAAGAGGCAGCGACCTCCTTTTCGAAGCGATTTCAAAAGCAATTAGCCGTAGATGGGTATGCATTGGAGGTTTCGCTAATCGCTATTGATATCAAAACGGGACAAATAGAAGCGACTCTGGGTAATCGTAAGAATAGTGGAGCCATAGCCAATTTCACGGATTATGGCGACGGTTTTCAATGCGGGTCCATTCTGAAACCTTTGGTGTTTTTGGAGTTGTTCGAAAGCCATGATTTTAATGAAGAGACGACATTGTACAATGGCGACCTCAAAACGTACAAATACAACCCGAGCAATGTCGGCAAAAAATTGTTGAACAAAGAGGTTAAGGTCGCCGAAGTGCTCAAGTACAGTCTGAACAAAGCGGCGGTCAATTATCGCGAATATGCCGACCCGCTTAAAGTGGCGAGACGTGTTGAAACGAAACTTTCAAAGTTGGAAATCGCCTCTAATCCATCCTATAGTCTGGGAGAATCTTACATTTTGGGCACAAAGACCATGACTCCATGGGAAGTGGCGCAGGCCTATCAGATGCTATTCAATGAGGGGCGGGCGATTCCTTTAAGTCCTTGGAAATACATCATTGACCCTCATTTACAGGATACGATATTCGATACGAAATCGAAAAAGCCGATTACTAGCTACTCAAAGGCGAGTGCCAATAGTATCAAAGTCTTATTGCCCGGGGCCTTTGAAACTGGCGGCACTTGTCATCGGTTACTTCCGTTTCTACCGGAAGGCCGACAGTATTATGGTAAAACCGGCACAACCGGAAAGGCAAAAGATGGCTGGACGGTACTGAGTGATGGTCAAAAATTGATCGTGGCCTGGGCGGGCTATGTTAAAAACGAAGACCAGGTCTTAACACGCAAAGGAGCACCTGCCGTACCTTCAAAATCAGGGGCGGGGTCAGCGGGCATTTTAGCCGCGATGGCCTATTCTAAATTGTACAGATAGACCTAAACGGGTGAAGTTGCTGTTTGACAAGTACTTCTATTGGCTTCAAACCCACATTTCTTTCCTTCATATCAAGACCAAATCTTACCTTAGCAAAACTTTGGGGAAGACCTTCATTTACATTTGATACCTTTGAAGTCCCCAAAGCGAAGGGGTATTGATGAAGAATTCTGATAACAACAAAAAGACAGCTGCTGATACCGGTGACAGTGCCGATCAAATGACTTTGGCCAAAAAGCTTGAGGCGTTACTCCTATTGCTCTATCAGGCTTTTCTAAAGGGAGAGACCGATTTGGATCCCGAAATCAAGGCCAGTATATTTAGAAGGGTCGATTTCAGTCGAGAATTTGCGCTCAAGGTCCGGATGATACAATCTGATTATTTTGATACAGGGCGTAAAAACACTCGGGAGGAATGGAATCATGAAGTTGATGTGCTTTTTCCTTCTGAAGTTCCGGCGACGACGACAGTCCCGACCATAGCGCGGCAAGAAACAATAGCGAACTACAAGGCTATGGTTTTGAAGTTGCTTTGAGAAAAAAGTTATACGGCTATTTTTGTGCGCAGCCCGAGCAAATACTTTTCTATGATTTTTGGGTCGATTTTTTTACTGATCGGAAGTCGGTAAAAGTCGATAATGGCAGGCAAGAGTACCGCAGCTATTTTTTGGGCTATTTTTTTTCCTTGTCTACAGGCCCATTTGCGCTGTGCTTCAAACGCGCTTTTTTCCGACACATTAAGGATGTCGGGAAATTTTTTACCCTCGATAAAACGTTTTCTGAGAATTTCTTTTTTCGTGGGTTCAAAATTGGAAAGCTCGATCCAGTCCTTAACGCTGCGAACCATTTCAAGAAGTAGCGTGTTCTTATGCTCGCCCCATAAGCTCTCAAAGATACCCAGATTCGCCGGTACGGAATTCGCTGTCGTATTTTCCGAATAGGGTATTTTACTTTGAAGAACGTTGACGTAGTCAATGCATAGGTTTTTGATGACAGGATAGTAGTACGTGGTGATTTTCGCACTACACTTTTCCGGCACAAGATGTCCTGAACGAAATCTTTTGAGTTCCTTTAGGTAGAGATCCGAAAAAATGCTTTTGGTATGTCCCTCAAGGTCATCTTTAATACCAAATCGCAACAACCAATGTTTGATCAACGGTTCAACTGCGGTATAGAATTGTTGGTGTTTCTTGGAATTGCCCGAATCGTTCAGATAATCGTAAACGGTATTCCACGACGGATTATATAGTGTTTTGTGCCCCATAATTAGATTTTGGTCTAAGTGGTTTCAAAAAATGCGTTGGTAAGCAGATTTTAAAGTAAAAATTCTATATAAGAAGTTTTTATGGGATACTCTTATATAACGGAAGTTTCGAATACTTATTTTAGGAAACGGTCATCTATTGCCTAAAAAATCAAGAGAAAGGAAGTTTCTTTGTCAGGAATGGAATGTACGCTCATACTACCGCCATGCAAATGCATGATCTGTTTTGACAAACTGAGTCCGATACCCGTTCCGGTATCCTTCGTCGTAAAGAAAGGAACGAAGATCTCATCCATTAATTCCGGGGGAATTCCGGGGCCGTTATCACTGACCCGAATATACTTTTTACCATCTTGGGTAAGCCCGGCTACCATTTTGACCTTTCCTTGCCATCCATCGGGCATTACTTCTTGTTGTCCGCTTAAAGATTGCAGTGCATTCTTGCAAAGGTTGATCAAGATTTGGGAAATCTGTTTCTCATCGAGATACAATTCAAGGTCGGCGGGTTGAATGAGCAACTCGAAGACCTCGGTTCGCTCATCGTTTCCTTGATTCATAAGCACCTTGACTTTGGTCAGTAGGCGTTCGGCATTGATAAGGCTTTTATCGGGTTTGGGCAGACTGAGAATGCTGCGGTATGACTGTACAAAGTCCATGAGGTCACCACCTTGCTCTTTGATCACTTCAAGGCCCTTGACGGTATTTTGAATATGGCTTTCATTGAATTCCTCCAGCGTGACCAGTCCGTTATTGGTTTTGTAGTATTTCAAAATAGACTCTGAAATGGAAGTGATCGGGGTTATGGTGTTCATGATTTCATGGGTGAGTACACGAATCAACTTTATCCAAGAATCCGTTTCTTTTTCGTCCAGCTCTTTGTGGATATCCTGAACGACTACCAAAAGCAATTCTTTCCCTTCTGAGGAAATCGAGGTCGATTTTAGGGCCAACTGTTTTTTCTCCCGTTCATTGGTCAACTGTACCAACTTACGCTCAAAAGGTTGTAATTCTTCAAAGAGTTCGTAGAGCTTCTGATCCACTTGCCGCAGTTGCTTGATATGGTTCAATGGGGTATAATCGAATAGTTTTTCGGTAGTGGAATTGGCGAAGAGAATATGCCCTTTTTCATTAATGGTCAGAATACCGATATCGGCCTGTTTGATGATTTCCTGATAGAACTGCTCTTGAGCCTGTTTTTTCAAATGAATATCTTGAATCATCTCGTTCAGCGTATTCAAACTATGGTTCAATTCTTCCAATGATTTGACACTCAGCTTTTCAGGAAAGCGAAGGGTAAAATCCTCGTTTTTGATGGCATCAAAGAAATATGCGATCTTCCGATTGGTCTGATTGACGTAATGAATCAAAAAAGAGGTCATGAGGACAAGAAATGCAAAGGCGAACACGGCAAGCAGGTATTGTTTATTGAAAAAGAAAAAGGCAGAAGCTATTGCGGAAACAGAAATCAATAGAATTCGGAAGATGAGCTGTACGTATATGTTTCTGCTTACCATATGTTGAGTTAGGAGTTAGGAGTTAGGGTTTAGTGGATTGGGTTGTCTTTGGCCGCTTGTAATCGCCTATACCTTACTTTTTTTCTTCATTTTATTATAAAGTGTCTGTCTAGAGATTCCCAATTGTTCCGCTGCGGCACTATAGTTGCCGTCATTTTGGTCCAAAGCATTCGAAATCATCTGAATCTCCATCTCTTCTAGGGTAATTTGGTTGTTTTCGGCAACGACAGCGGTTTTGGTATTCAATAGAAAATCGCTTGGGCGCAACACATTTTCTTCTGATAGGATCACCGCTCTTTCTATGGTATGTAACAGTTCACGAACATTGCCCGGCCAGGGGTACGAAAGTAATTTTTCTTGCGCGTCTTGGTTGATCTTTAGTCCCTGTTTGCCATATTTCGAGGTAAACTTATTCAGGTAGAAATCGGCCAAAACCAAAATATCGTCACCTCGTTCTCGAAGTGGTGGTACTTCTACCATGATCGTATTGATCCTATAGAGCAAGTCTTCCCTGAAAAGACCGTCTGCCACCATTTGATCAAGGTTTTCATTGGTGGCACAGATCAAACGAATATCAACAGGAATCGATTTGTTCGAACCAACACGTACGATGGTCTTGTTTTGTATGGCAGACAAAAGTTTGGCCTGTGTCTGAAGCGATAGGTTTCCGATTTCGTCTAAAAATAGGGTGCCGCCGTTTGCGGCTTCAAACTTTCCCGCACGGTCTTCCTTGGCATCGGTAAAAGAACCTTTCAAGTGCCCGAACAGTTCGCTTTCGAATAGGTTTTCTGAGATGGAACCCATATCCACCGGAATAAAGACCTCATCTTTTCTATTGGAAAGTCCGTGTAGTTCTCGGGCAATCAGTTCCTTCCCCGTTCCATTCTCTCCGGTGACCAACACATTCACATCGGTTCTGGCCACTTTACCGACAAGCTTCAGTACCGCGTTCAGGGTGTTCGACTTGCCGATGATGCGGTTCTTTTTTTGATTGATGACCTGTTTGAGGCTGTTTTCTTTTTGTTTGAGCTGGTTCACTTCCTTGCGCGATTTTCGCAGCTCATAGGCCGATTTGACTGTCGCCAAGAGTTTGTCATTGTTCCAGGGCTTGAGAATAAAATCGGCTGCTCCTTCCTTCAGCGCTTTAACCGCTAAGTCAACGGCACCATAGGCCGTCATCATGATTACCGAAATTTGAGGCGCTTTTTTTCTAATTTCACGAAGCCAGTAGAGGCCCTCATTTCCCGTATTTACCCCTGCCGAAAAATTCATGTCCAACAACACGATATCGAAATCGACCAAATTGGGAAATGAAGATATTTGATTCGGATTAGATAGGGTCTTTACCGTCTTGTATTCAAATTGTAGTAAGATATCCAGCGCACTGAGCACGCTCTTGTTGTCATCTATGACCAGAATTTTCGCATCTAACATAACTGTGGTTTGTGTTTTACCAGAGTACCAAAAAACATTCCATTTAATAGAGAAAGTATCATCATGCCGCTTCAACTACCGATTTTACGGGAGTAATTTGATTTCTAAAGCTACGACTAGAATTCCAAAAATTTAACAAGATGTCCATTTTTTTGACAATAAGTGTCTAAGTATTTTACAGTAATTTAGAATTGTAAAATTATTGTTCTTTTTAAGTAATTGATAATCAGAACTTTAAATTTATGGCACGGCTGTGGTACTAGGGTTTGGCATATCACCAAATTATGAAGTTAAAACTTGCGATACCATTTTTAGTAGGTTTCCTAATAGGAACAACACTAGTTGCCCAAGAGCGATGGAGCATGGAAGAATGCATTGCTTATGCATTGGAGCATAACCTTCAGCTCAAGGATTTTCAGTACACCGCAGCTGCGGGCAGAGAGGATTACCGACAGTCGGTTCGTAATTTACTGCCGGCCGTGAATGCCAGTTCAAACTACACGATAAATTCTGGTAGGGCTGAAGATCCAAATACAGGAACCTTTGTTGTGCGCGATTTTTTCTCGAACAACTATTCGTTGCAGTCCAATATCGATTTGTTTCAAGGGTTTCAAAAAATCAACTCGATCAAGGCGGCTAAATTTTTGTATAATGCCGCTAAGGAGGAACGCCTACAACAAAAATACCTATTGGCCTTCCGTGTGATGCAAGCGTTCAATGACATTCGGTTTTCCGAAGGCTTGGTCGCCATAGCGAATGAGCAATTGGGTGTTTCCAAGACCAATTACCAATTAGTGGAGAAGCAAATCGAATTGGGTCTGATGGCGGGCGCGGATTTGTACGAAGCCAGATCGGCGATGCTAGCCGATGAACTGAATTTGACCCAAAGTGAAAATCAATTGGCAGCGGCAAAATTGGCCCTTATTCAAGAAATGAATCTTGAAAATACGTCCGAAATAGAGATCATGCCCAACATCACCGGAGTGGTCGAAACGGAAACGCCACCCAAAATGCAGTCCGATTCGGTCTATTCAAAAGCACGCGAATTCCTTCCGTTGATCAAGGCACAGGAGTTGCGAGCCAAAGCTGCAAAAAGACAGGTGGGTGTAGCCAGAGGAAACCTTTACCCTTCCCTATCATTGTTTGCCGGTATCGGCACAGGTTATTTTGAAACTTTTCAGGATAGTTTGGACAACACCTTGCCCTTCCGGGAACAATTCAGGGATAATACCTCTAGATTTTATGGGCTTAGCCTCACAGTTCCCATCAGCAACGGATGGTCGGCTCGCTCCCGGGTAAAACAAGCCAAGATTGAAAAATTGCGTCAGCAGAACAACCTTGAAGTACAAGAGCAGGTGCTCTTTCAAACCATTCAACAATTGGTACAGGAATACAATTCATTACTGGTAGAATTAAATCAAAGCACCCAAAACATGGAAGCCCAGCGAATGGCATTTACCATCGCTCAAAAACGCTATGAGAAAGGAATGATCAACGGAATCGAATTGTTTACCGCAAAAAACCTTTTTGCAAGTGCGCAAAATGAAAACCTGCAGGTTCGATTACGTTCCGAGGTCAATAAAAGCACCCTGGATTTTTACAATGGGTTACCGATTTTCAATATCAATTAATATATAAGGACTTGATCCTAAAAAAATAGAATCATGAGAAAAATACAAACCACTTACGAAAGAAGAGACATGAGATATCAATGTAGCGATGCCTCCATTGCAGTGAGGTCAGCTATGCCATTTCGAACCATCAAAAGAAAGCCTTTGTGTCATTAACAAATAGAACGAGATAAAAAATGGATATACAATTAGAAAAGAAAAAAGGATTACGACCCAAACACTACGGCTATATCGCCATTGGGCTCTTATTGCTGTTCGTCGGGTACCAGTTGGTTTTCGCAAGCTCCGTATCCACTTTCAGAACGGAAAAGGACAAGTTGTCCATCGCGGATATTTCACAAGGTAAATTTGATGACTACATTACCATCAACGGAAATGTAGCCCCTATCTCTACCATCTATATGGATGCCTATGAAGGAGGGCGGGTCAGTGAAAAATTAATCGAGGAAGGAGCAACGGTCAAGAAAGGCGACATCATCCTTACGTTGGAAAACATCAATTTGTACGAGCAGATCATGACAAGCGAGAGTAATCTGGCATTGAAGCAAAATGATTTACGCTCGACCAAAATTAGTTTTGATGGACGACAGGTAGAAGGCAGAAGATCATTGGCTACGGCAAGCACCGATTTACAGCGAACAAAACGGAATTTTGAACAGAATCAAGCGCTCTACGATGAAGAGTTAATCTCAAAGGAGGTGTATCTCACCTCTAAGGAGAATTATGAACTCTCACAAAAGCAATACGATATCTTGAAAATGCAGACCGAGAATGACGACCAGTTGCGTACAACCTCTTTGACCGGACTCGATGCCGATTTGGCAAGAATGCAGAAAACCCTGGCCATGGTGTATCAACGTTTAGATCATCTCAATGTACGTGCCCCGGCCGACGGACAACTCGGCTTTTTAGATGCCGAAATCGGGCAGAACATTACCAAAGGACAACGTATCGGACAAATCAACGTATTGACAGATTATAAAATCGAAGCCAGCATCGATGAGCATTATATAGATCGAGTGCAACGTGATCTGGTCGCTGTTTTAGAAAGGAATGGCAAAGAGTTTCCGTTGCGACTGCGTAAGGTGTATCCGGAGGTTCGTAACGGTAAGTTTCAGGTCGATTTGGTATTTACCGAAGATAAGCCCGAAACCATCCGAACCGGGCAAAGTTATAATATCAAATTGCAACTGGGCGAATCGAGCGAGGCACTGTTACTACCTAAAGGAAGCTTTTTTCAGAGCACTGGAGGCCAATGGATTTTTGTCGTAGGACCTGACGGGGATGAAGCCTTAAGGCGCAATATCCGAATTGGCAAACAGAATTCGCGGTATTATGAGGTTTTAGAAGGCCTACAAGCCGGCGAAAAAGTCATCACCAGTAACTATGACACCTTTGGCGAGGCGGAACGAATAGTGTTAAAATAGCGAAAAACTGTCACTAAGACCTGATATCGAAGTCTTTAAATCATAATAAGTAAAACACCAGTAAAAAATGATACAAATACAGAGCTTAAAGAAAAGTTTTAGAACCGAGGAAGTAGAAACCTTGGCATTGAACAATGTTAATTTTAGTGTTGAAGAGGGAGAATTTGCCGCAATCATGGGGCCTTCTGGTTGTGGTAAATCCACTCTTTTGAACATCATCGGTATGTTGGACAACCCAACCGAAGGAAGCTACAAGTTTGCCGGACATGAAGTCGGCGGACTCAAGGAACGTCAGCGTACGGAACTGCGCAAAGGAAACCTAGGATTCGTTTTTCAGAGCTTTAACCTCATTGACGAACTAACCGTATTCGAGAACGTTGAACTTCCTTTGATTTACCTGAAAATGGGTAAAAGCGAACGTCGCGAAAAAGTGATGAAGGTTTTGGAACGTATGAAAATCGCACATCGTGAAAAGCACTTCCCGCATCAGCTTTCAGGGGGTCAGCAACAACGTGTGGCCATTGCTAGGGCTGTAGTAACCAATCCGAAATTAATTCTTGCGGATGAGCCTACGGGTAATTTGGATTCCAAAAACGGAATCGAGGTTATGAACCTGTTGACCGAATTGAATCAAGAAGGAACCACCATTGTTATGGTAACACACTCTGATCGTGATTCACATTATGCGCATCGGGTCATTAATCTATTTGATGGTCAGGTTGTGACCGAAAGCCAGAACAGGGCTATGGGAGCCATGATCTGATGTAGAGTTTATTCATCAATCCAATCATTCATCAACAAAAACGAGAACCATGCTCAAAAGCTATTTCAAAATTGCCTGGAGAAACCTGATAAAAAGGAAAGTATTTACTACCATAAACATTTTAGGACTGGCTATTGGCTTTGGCAGTAGTATTCTCATCTATTTGTTTTTGAACCATAATCTGTCTTTCGATGAATTTCATGCCAATGCCGATCGCATTTATCGGATAAATACCGAGCAACATCGTGATGCGATCGAGTATGATCCCAGTGTACCACCTGGCTTTGCAAAAGTATTTCGTGAAGACTATGACTATTCGGAAAAAGTAGCTAAGATCGTGTTTCAAAGTGGCTTGCTTATCGATATCGATCAAAACGGGAACCTGAACAAACTGAAGCAGGATGTCGCGTATGTGGAGCAGGACTTTTTCGAGATTTTTAACTTTCCCTTACAGTATGGTGGGGATAAAGTGTCATTGGCAGCGCCTAATACCGCTGTGGTAACAGAGGAAATGGCCTTGGTCATGTACGGTCGAACTGATGTCGTCGGAGCGAACTTCGTTCTTGAAAATGACAAGACCATAACCATTACCGGGGTATTGAAAGACCTACCAAAGACCTCATATTTTGGGCATCAGGTATATGTTTCTTTTGAGAATCTGGTCGATATATTCGAGTTCGCCGCAGAGGAAAACTGGGGAGGGATTACCAGTAATTTAGAATGCTATGCCTTGCTCAGACCCAATCAGAATATCGCAGGTATTGAAGCGGCACTTACCGAACTACCCAAAAAGTACCGCCCCAACAGTAAAAGTAAGCATGTCTACAAATTACAGCCATTATCGGATATCCATTTTAATCCGGATTATGGCGGGTTAGATCCCATTCTACTTTGGATTTTCGCCATTGTAGGGCTCTTTCTAATCGTAATCGCCAGTATAAATTTTATTAATATATCAACAGCACAGGCCTTTTACCGATCAAAGGAAATCGGTATTCGCAAGGTTTTGGGCAGTTTCAAACAACACCTGTTCTGGCAGTTTTTATCGGAGACCTTTATCATCAGTCTCTTTGCCTTGAGCCTTGGCTTTTTGCTTGCATTCTTGTTTCTTCCTTCATTCAATGATCTCTTTGAAATACAATTATCATTTAAGGAGCTGTCCGATATTCGGTTCGTGGGCTTTATACTAGTGGTATTGTTGATTGTTGCGTTCTTGTCGGGTAGCTACCCCGGTATTTTAATGAGCCGTATTGTTCCCGTATTGGCGCTCAAAGGAAAGTTGAAGCATAGCGATACAGGAGGGGCGACCACGCGTAAGGTTTTGGTCGTTGCCCAGTTTGCCATGTCCATTATTTTGATTGCTAGCACTATTGTCATTTCACGGCAAATCGATTATGCGGTGAATTCCGATTTAGGCTTTGACAAAGATTCGATGGTTATGGTTGCGATTCCAAGTTCCATCGAGGAAGAGGCACTTTATGGACTAAAAGGTCGGCTTGAGCAGATAGCTGGTGTCGAACATGTTTCCAATTGTTTGAGTAGTCCTGGGGCAGCGGAAAGCAACTGGGGCACGGGCATGCGTTACCATACCAGACCCGAGAACGAAGAATTCAACATTCAGGCCAAGTTAGGTGATGAGGACTTTTTGGAAACCTTTGACCTTGAATTGGTAGCTGGTCGAAACTTCATCAAAAAAGACACTCTTGATGAGGTCGTGGTCAACGAAAGACTTGCTACGAAATTAGGGCTGTCGTCTCCAGAAGAAATGCTCGGAAAGGAGATCGCGGTCAACGGGGCTAGAATGAAGGCAACCATTGTCGGGGTTGTGAAGAATTTTCATAACCGAAGCTTTACCGAGAACATCGACCCGGCCTTTATTGCTCCGCGAAGCGATGCCTACAATGAAATTGCCATAAAAATCAATGGTCAAAACACCAAACATATTCTAGAACAGGTCGATGAACGTTGGTCACAGACTTTCGATGGCTACATCTTTGAGTATCGTTTTTTAGACGATAGGGTGGCCGAACTCTACGAGCGCGAGCAACGATACCTGTCACTTTCAAAGGTCTTTTCAGGTTTGGCTATATTAATAGGTTGTTTGGGGCTCTATGGGTTGATTCTCTTTTTCGTAGGCCAACGAACCAGGGAAATAGGAATCCGAAAAGTCTTGGGTAGCAACGTCGGAAGTATCCTGACCTTATTTTCAATTGATTTTGTAAAACTCATTGCCGTAGCGGGTGTAATCGCCACTCCCTTGACTTGGTACTTTATGGAGCAATGGCTACAAGGGTATACCTATCGCACCGATGTGCAATGGTGGTATTTTGTGATTGCGATCGGAGTGGTTATGGCCATCGCCTTGATCACGATTAGCTATCAGACCTTGAAGGTGGCCACTGCAAGCCCAGTGAAGAGTTTGCGGACGGAATAATTCCGAAACCGCCCGGAACAGTATCAACTTGCCTGTCTTATATGGGCCAATAAAGAACATTATGTTTAAGAACTATCTAAAGATCGCCTGGAGAAACATACTGAAGAACAAAGGGTATGCGGCAATAAATATAGGAGGACTTGCCATTGGCCTAGCTTGTTGCCTTCTGATTGCCCTTTATGTAAAGAACGAATACGCGTTCGACACCTACCATGAAAAAGGGGATAGTATTTATAGAGTGGTACATCATAGTAGCCCCGATAACCTTGACGATAGGTGGATTTGGGGCAATGCCCCGGTCGGACCCGCTTTGAAATCCGACTTTCCCGAGGTACTTGAAAAAGTACAATTCTCAGGCCGTTCCGATATTCTGCTCAAAAACGGACAGCATGTTTTTCAAGAAGGGGACACCTTCTATGCCGATGCATCGGTTTTCAGTGTGTTTAGTTGGCCATTAGTGGCGGGGGATTCCAACAGTGCTTTGGAGGCCCCATATTCTATTGTACTTACGGAGACTACAGCAAAAAAATATTTTGGAGACGTCAATCCAGTCGGAAAATCGATTGATGGTGTTGGTGGAAGAGCTGCCGACGGCAAATATACGGTTACAGGAGTGATGAAGGATGTACCTGCGAATTCACATTTCGCATTTGATGCTTTGATGTCAATGAGCTCATTTCGGCAGTCAAGCCCCGGAATCTTCGATGCTTGGGGTTATGTAGACTTTTATACTTATTTTCTGGTTTCCGACAAATTTAATCTAGACGCTTTTCAAGCAAAGATGCCCGACTTCCTGAACCGACATATCGATGCCGAGCAGAGGGAAGCGTATTACTATGACCTTTCATTCGAACCCTTGAGTGAGGTATACCTTAGATCAAAGGCAGCACGCCAACCAGGAGTTACTGGAAGTTTGACGAACATATATATTTTTATTGTTATCGGTCTTTTCATTCTTGTGGTCGCTTCTATAAATTTCATGAATCTTGCCACGGCAAGGTCTTTAGAAAGAGCAAAAGAAGTTGGTGTTAGAAAGGTAATAGGTGCCGACCGAAGTGGGTTGATTTATCAATTTCTCGGCGAGTCGATGATTTTGGTATTTCTTGCCTCCATTCTCGGCCTAGTTTTGGCATTTTTCGCCTTGCCCTGGATGGGCAACATGATAGGAAGGGAGTTTATGAAGTCTGACTTGCTGAACCCCTTTATTGTAATCATATTTTTTGTAACGGCCTTGGTAACCGGAATTGTTTCGGGTAGTTATCCGGCTTTTGTATTGTCAAGTTTTCGTCCTGTACAGGTATTAAAAGGTGTTTTTAAGACCTCACAGCACGGTGCGAACCTAAGAAAAGGCCTAGTCGTTTTTCAATTTAGCCTTTCTATCGCACTGATTGCGAGTACTGTATTGGTCTATTACCAACTAGACTTCATGAAGAATAGGGATTTGGGCTTCGACCGGGAGCAACAGTTGATATTGGATTTTAATTGGGACGGTGATGTACTAAACAATATTGAGGTGATCAAGAAATCTTTTCAAGATCTCGCTGATGTGTCTTCCGTTTCGCTTTCAAGAACGGTGCCTGGAAGTCATTTCCCCGCTGCCGGTACCGAAATCGAAACATACGAAGGCCAAATGGAGCACTTTGAACCGTTCATATATGAAATCGATGAGGACTTCATACCGCATTACAATATGAAAATGGTGGCAGGCCGTTCATTTTCAACTGATTTTCCTGCGGATAGTATCTCCTCCCTGGTGGTGAATGAAGCTGCCGCAAGAGATTTTGGTTATTCTGACCCCAATGCCATTATCGGGAAAAAGTTCGAACAATGGGGTAGAACAGGAACTATTATTGGAGTTGTCGAAGACTTCAATTATCTCTCTTTACATCAGCAAGTGGCTCCCTTGACACTTCGTCAAGTGCCCTATGGACGTTATTTTTCGCTCAAGATAAAATCGGATGATTTCCAAAGAACCCTTACTGAGGTCAAACGAACATGGGCCGAAGTTGCTCCACATCGTCCATTCTTATCTAGTTTTCTTGACGAATCATTCAATGAGCAATATGAGGCTGATACCCAGTTTACGAAACTGTTTACGGTATTTTCATTCTTGGCCATTTTTATAGCGTGTTTAGGCCTTCTTGGCCTCGCCACTTATAGCGCCATGCAACGTACTCGAGAAATTGGTATTCGAAAGGTCTTAGGGGCTGAGGTGTCCAATATCGTAACCTTACTTTCTAGAGACTTTCTAAAACTTGTCTTGGTAGCCGTGGTCATTGCCGTACCTTTTTCGTGGTATGCCATGAGCAAGTGGCTCGAAGATTTTGCGTATAGCGTGGAAATAAAATGGTGGGTTTTTGGAATAGCCGGCGCTGTAGCATTACTTATAGCCACATTAACGATAAGTTTTCACGCAGTCAAGGCAGCAGTGGCCAACCCTGTAAAAAGCTTGCGTACGGAATGAATTATCATCCAATTGAAAAACGAGAACCATGTTTAAAAACTATCTAAAAATCGCCTGGAGAAATCTACTTAAAAATAGAGGATTCACAGTTATCAATATTGCAGGGCTAAGTATTGGGGTAGCCGCCTGTATTCTTATTTCCATTTACATTTTTCATGAGACCAGCTATGATAAGCAGGTACCCGGCTCAGAAAATGTTTACCGCATGATCGGCACGTATATCGAAGATGGTCGGGCAGAAGTTGGTATTCATTTTTCTGCCAATACGGCTTCTACCGTGTTACAGGATTTTGCGGAGGTACAGAATTCCGGTAGGCTCATGGCCAATGGGCTATTTTATGGGGCCGGAACAAATGAAATCCGTATCGATGGTAAAGCGATGCAACATCATGAAGAAGCGTTTGCTTATGCGGACCAATCCATATTGGATATTATGGGGGTTTCCATGGTACGCGGAGATGCGGCCACGGCCCTAACCGAGCCTAAGACTATCGTGATTTCAGAGTCAAAGGCCCGTAAGCATTTCGGTACCGCAAACCCTGTCGGACAAGTCATATATCTGAATGGAGACGATGAAGACCCCTATAGAGTCAACGGAGTCATGAAAGATTTTCCTAGCAACTCACATTTGGATTACGATTTCTTTCTCACGATGGAAGGTGTGGAATTTGGTGAGGGGGAACAAACCAGATGGTTTCAAAGCAACTATTTTACCTATCTGCAACTAAAACCCGGTACTGACGTGGCAGCCTTCGAAGAAAAGATGTCCAATAGACTCATACATACCTACTTGAAGCCCGCTTACCTCAGTGCCGGTTTTGTACAGGGTGAGACACTTGAGGATCAATTGAATATGTCTCTGCAAAAATTGAGGGATATCAATCTGTATTCGGCCCATATAGACTATGAATCCAGTTCTCGTAACGACATCAAAATTATCTGGATTTTCGGGATCATCGCGCTTTTTATCCTCATTATTGCCAGTATTAATTTTGTAAATCTGTCAACTGCCAAATCGGTGAACAGGGCGAAGGAAGTGGGGGTCAGAAAAGTTGTGGGATCCTCGAGAAGATACCTAATAGGGCAGTTTTTGACCGAGTCCGCCTTGATTACGGTGATTGCATTTGGTATTGGAATCGTTCTTTCTTGGCTTTTGATGCCTTTATTCCGTGAAATGTCCGGTAAGCATTTGATTCTCCCTTGGAGTAGCCCGATATTCATTCCGATAGTCTTGCTGGCGGCATTGGCCGTAGGGTGTTTGGCAGGCCTTTACCCTTCTTTCTATTTATCGCGGTTCAACCCCGCTAAAGTATTGAAAGGGATGATGGGCCAGAGTAAAAAAACCAGCGGACTGCGAAGTGGCCTTGTGGTATTTCAATTTACGATTTCCATCATATTGATTATAGGCACTTTCATCGTCAACCAGCAAATGGACTTTATCCTCAACTCCAAGATCGGATTTGAAAAAGAACAGGTAGTCCAGCTTTATGGCACCAATATGTTGAATGACAAGGTCAGTACCTTTAAGGACGAGCTTGAAAACTTGAATGGGGTAGGCAGCGTCACTATAAGTGACTATTTGCCCATAGAAGGCGCCAAAAGGGATGGCAACAGTTTTGTCAACGAGGGGAGAGAACAGATCGATGAAACGGTCGGAGGTCAAGCATGGGTAATCGATGAGGACTATCTGGAGACCTTGGGTATGAAACTGGCAGCCGGGCGCAATTTTTCGGAAGAACGAAGTGCTGACGATGAGGCAGTTATTATCAACCAAGCTATGGCCAAGAAACTTAATCTAAGTGAGCCTGTTGGAAAAAGAATATCACGTTTTGGTCAGTTGTATGAAGTCATCGGGGTGGTCGAAGATTTTAATTTCAATACCATGAAGCAAGAGGTACAACCCCTCTGCTTTTTTAGAGGGATCAGTCCATCCATAATCTCGGTCAAGGCAGCTACAGGAGACATGCCGGCCCTCCTAACCTCAATGGAAGCCAAATGGCGTCAGTTTATGCCGAACATGGCCTTCCGATATGCGTTTATGAACGACTCTTTTGCCAAAATGTACAGAAATGTAAGCCGTATCCGCACCATTTTTCTATCCTTTGCCATCCTGGCCATTTTTGTGGCCTGTTTGGGTCTCTTTGCACTGTCGGCTTTTTTGGTCGAACAACGCAAAAAGGAAATCAGTATCCGAATGGTGTTGGGCGCATCTTTTCAGAACATCTATAAATTATTGAGCCTTAATTTTCTGAAACTCGTCGGGCTGGCTATTTTGATCGCAGTTCCGATCGGTTGGTATGCCATGAGTCGATGGCTCGAGGATTTTGCTTATAAGATTACTATCGGTTGGGAAATCTTGTCGGGAGCGGCGCTAATTGCACTGTTCATAGCAATAGTCACCATAAGCTACCAATCGATAGGGGCAGCACTAATTCAACCCCTGAAGAATTTGCGGTCTGAATAAACAAAAAGGTCATCATCAACTAATCCGTTTGACCATGGATTGAAAAATTGGAATCATGTTCAAAAACAATCTAAAAATCGCTTGGCGCAACCTGCTCAAGAATAAAAGCCTCTTCATTATGAACACCTTAGGCCTTGGTCTGGGTATTGCTTCTTGCCTGATTATTATGTTGTTCGTAATCGATGAACTGAGTTATGACCGGTACAACGAAAAGGCCGACGAAATTGTTAATGTGGTCTTCAGGGCTAAAATCAATGGGGAAGAAATAAAAGAGGGTGCGGTAATGGCACCGGTCGGGAAAACGCTCACACAAGAATTTCCGGAAGTGCTTGATGCGACCCGTATCCGCCAGATCGGAACACCTAAAATCACCATAGACAATCAATCGTATCGAGAGGATAGGTTTGCTTTTGTCGACGCCAACTTTTTTAATGTCTTCACCCTTCCAATAATCGAAGGAAACCCTAAAAACCCACTCCAAGAACCGAACACGGTGGTCATTTCCCGGGCGACAGCGGAAAAGTTCTTCGGAGCTTCCGATGCCATAGGCCAATTGTTCCATTTAGATGGGGAAGAGCGACCGTATCGGGTCACCGGAGTTATTGAAGAAGTTCCTCAGAACTCACATTTTCATTTTGACATTTTCGCATCTATTGAAGGCCTCGATGAGGCCAAAAGCGACTCTTGGTTCGGAGGTGATTTTTTCACCTATTTGCTTTTAAAGAAGGGTTCCGATTACAAAAACTTGGAAACGAAGTTACCCTATATTTTAGAGAAATATATGGGGTCTAGGATGCAAGAACAAATGGGGGTGCCTTATGAGGAGTTCACCAAGGAAAATCAATTGGGGTTCCGAATTTTTCCGTTGACGGATATTCATCTGTACTCGGACAATTCCGCATATAGTCAACTGGAGCAGGGCGGAGATATCAAATATGTATATATCTTCAGCGCTATCGCCCTGTTTATGCTGCTTATCGCATGTATTAATTTCATGAACCTCGCAACGGCGACGGCAGCGAAAAGGGCCAAAGAAGTGGGTATCCGTAAGGTTTTGGGATCTAACAAGAACCAATTGGTCTCTCAGTTTTTATCCGAATCCTTTATCGCGACCTTATGCGCTATGGCACTCGCAACTATTCTTGTATTTGTATCGCTTCCTTTCTATAATGAACTGTCAGGAAAAGAATTACAGCTTGATTTTCTGCTACAACCCGTTGTGCTGTTATCATTATTGGTATTGACGTTCTTGATCAGCATTTTGGCTGGTGGGTATCCGGCCTTCTTTTTATCCTCGTTTAAGCCGATTGCCGCATTGAAGAACAAGTTCTTGGGAGGAAACAACAATAAGGGCATACGCAGTGGTCTTGTGGTTTTTCAATTTGTTATTTCAGCAGGTTTGATTTTGGCCACTTTAGTAGTCAACCAACAGATGAACTATATTCAAAATAAGGATATCGGCTACGACCGCGATCAATTACTTGTATTGCGAGAGGCCTATTTATTGGGAGATGATAGGGACGCCTTCAAAAATGAACTATTGAAGAACCCCAAAGTGGCTTCTATTACGAATTCCGCCTCCATTCCTGCCGGAAGTACCGACAACTATATGTCTCAGGTCTACATCAATGGTGAGTTCAGCAGGCGAATGCCAGTTTTTAATATTGACGAAAACTACATTGCGACCATGGGCATGGAATTGGTGGCTGGCCGAAATTTTTCAACGGAATTCGGTACTGACTCTACCAATGTGATCATCAATCAAACGGCCGCGAATGTATTGGGCTTTGGAGCTGATGCGCTTGGTAAAATCGTAACCGACGGTGGAGGAGATCACACCGTCATTGGCGTAATCAAGGATTTTCATTTTAAATCGCTGCATCAGAAAATCGACCCGCTGTTTTTGTTTTATAGACCTTTTGGCGGACTTATAGTTAAGGCCAAATCTTCTGATATGTCTAGCTTAATTGCTGATACCAATACCTTATGGAACGATTTCAATACCGGTGAAACATTTGGGTATACGGTATTGGATGAATCATTCCGGCAGACGTATGTCACAGAACAGAAAATGGGCAGTCTATTGAACATTTTCGCCCTCTTGACCATTTTCGTAGCCTGTTTGGGACTTTTCGGACTCATGACCTTTACAGCGGAACAACGGTTCAAGGAAATCGGTATTCGAAAGGTATTGGGGTCAAGTGTTTCCGAGATTGTTACCATGCTCTCGAAAGACTTTTTGAAATTGGTGTTTTTATCGTTCTTCATCGCTTTCCCCATGGGGTATTACCTGATGAACCGATGGCTGGAAGGCTTTGCCTATCGGATAGAAATAGATTGGACAGTAATGGCTATGGCAGCACTGATAACCTTGATCATCGCCTTTGTCACGGTAGGCTGGAAGAGTTTTAACGCGGCGACGATGAACCCGATAACTGCCTTAAAAGACGAATGAGACAACACAATCAAACTTGAGACGATGCTAAAAACACAGATAAAATTGGCTTGGAGAAATCTTATTAAGAATAAGGCATATCTCATTGTTAATTTATCTGGATTGACAGTGGCCATGACCTGCTTCATTTTGATAGGATTGTTCGTTGAATTCGAACTGGGTTTTGATAAGCATCATCAAAAATCACATAGCACATATCGCATAGTTCAACAACAGAAAGGCAATAGTTATCAGGGCACGGATTTGTTCGCCGTTGCTCCATTACCGCTAGGGGAAGCCTTACTTCAAGACTTTCCAGAAGTGGAACACGTAACCAATCTAAATACCGGTGGTGCCTTGTTGATTAAAGATGACGTATCTCTTGTTCAACAAGGATTATATACGGATACGAACTATTTTGACGTCTTTACTACTTTGGTAAAAGAAGGAAATGGAAAAGAAGCCCTAGAGGACCCTAACACCATACTTTTGACCGAATCACTTTCCCATAAGCTTTTTGGAAATAGGTCACCCTTAGAACAAACCCTGAAATTTGGTGACGGGAAGACTTACACGGTCAAAGCGGTGGTTGAAGATCCACCGAAGAATCAACATTTCACTTATGACTTCATCGTCTCGTATAAAGGTCAGGGGTACTACCCCAATGATGTAGGCTTTTGGGTTAGTAATAACTATCATACCTATTTGACCCTTGATGAAGCGCAGAGTCATACGGATCTTGAAAAGAAAATGGCGATTTATGAAAAAATAACCAAGCCCGCCTATAAGAAACAAGGCTTTGAGTTTTACCCTGAATATAAACTGCAACCGTTGGAAGATATTCACTTGAAGTCGGACATCAATATGGAATTAAGCCAAAACGGAGACATCAAGAATGTCAGACTCTTTGCTTTCATCGCTTTAATAATCATAGCGCTCGCCGCGATTAATTATACCAATCTAGCCACTTCGAAATCTGCTCAGCGCTCTAGAGAAGTAGGTGTAAGCAAGGTATTGGGGGCCAAAAGAGGAAACCTGATCGTACAGTACTTGAGTGAATCGGTCTTTTTAACCCTGACCAGTTTCTTGTTCGCCCTTCTTTTGGTGACTATACTACTGCCTTACTTTAATGAGTTTTTGAATCGTGAGATCAGCTTTGACATTTTTACCAATTCACCAATATTAGTGCTTCTGTTAAGCATTGCGCTAACTATTGGAATTATCGCAGGGCTATACCCCGCATTTTTTCTTTCCGGTATGAGTGCGGTAAAAGCGCTGAAGGGTAACTTTCTTAAAGATCGAAAAGAAGGAACACTTCTTAGAAATACCTTGGTCATTGGTCAGTTCGCTGTTGCCATTGGCTTGGCAATAGCGAGCGTGATCATACATCAACAGCTACAATTCACACAAAACAAAAAGTTAGGATATAGTAAAGAGCAATTGCTTCATGTAAGGTATTTTGAACCTGAGATTACTGCCAAACAAGATATCTTAAAAGAGATGCTCTTGAAACACCCTGATATTGATAAAGTTTCCCTGAGTTCACAATTACCGTTTAATGTAACCAGTCAGGGCCCGGTAAGCAGTTGGGAAGGCAATGTGAACAAGGAACAACTCTACATACATAGAACATATGTTGATTATGACTTTTTGGATGTTTTTCAAATGGAGTTGGCACAGGGCAGAAATTTTTCCCCTGAAATCGCTTCCGACTCATCGGCCTATCTCATTAATGAAGCCGCTTTGAAGGCCTTGGGTTGGCAAGATGCCATAGGTAAGACTTTTGTCGATGGTAAGGTAATCGGAGTATTGAAAGACTTTCATTTAAAGACCTTTGATCAGGCAATCGAACCCCTATTTATGGCACTAAGAACACCAGAATTCACTAGAAATTTTGGGGAAGTAGTTGTAAAGATGGCCATGAACGAACCTAACGAAACAAGCCGATTTGTTGAAGAAACGATGAAAAGCATTGTTCCTCAAGTTCCTTATGAAGCAAGATTTGTCAATGATTCTTATACTCGGTTTTATGACGAAGAAAGGCGTCTAGGTCAAATTTTTAATCTCTTTACCATATTGTCTTTATTTATCGCAGGAATGGGCTTGTTCGGTATGGTCTCATTCCAAATCGTTCAAAGATCAAAAGAAATAAGTATCCGTAAAGTTTTGGGTAGCTCGGCCCAGGGAATTGTCAAATTACTGGTAAAAGGGTTTATCGGTCAAATTTTGATAGCGCTTGTGATAGCGATTCCGATTGCCTACTATTTTATGGAGGAATGGTTACAGGAATATGTTTATAGAATTTCAATACCATGGTGGGTCGGCTTGTTCATAGGACTTTTTGCGATGGTCTTGGCATTTTTGTCCGTTGGTTTTCAGAGCATTAAAGTGGCCTTAAGAAACCCGGTCGATAATTTAAGAGCAGAATGAAACCTTTGAAGATAACTCGACTTCATATGGGAAAGCACCTTGTTATTAAAAGAATAAATAAAATCGAGAACGATGTTTAAAAACTATCTAAAAATCGCTTGGCGGAACCTTATTAAAAACAAGGCGTATTCCTTAATAAACATTTCCGGTCTTGCGGTTGGAGTATGCTGTTTTCTATTGATCGCCCTATATGTCAAAAATGAATTCAGTTACGATAAGTTTCACTCCAAATCAGATAGAATTTATAGAGTATGGCAACATGAAAATTATGGCCCCAAAGAAGATTTCGTGAATACGACTACCCCGGTGTCCATGGTCAAAGTGTTAAAGACCAATTATGCGGAAATTGAAAATGGTAGTCGGGTACACCGGTTTAATGCCTTGGTCAAGCGCAATGAGTCGGAATTCAATGAGGCTGTTAGGGCTGTAGATCCCAGCTTTTTTCAAATTTTCGACTTTCCACTGCTGACAGGAAATTCTGCTAATCCTTTTTCTGGTGCCAACACCATTGTCTTAAGCGAGTCTGCTGCAAAAAAGTACTTCGGCAAGGAGAATCCTATTGGAAAATCATTGTCCTTGGAATTCAATGATGAGGCAAAGTTCTTTGAAGTTTCTGCCGTTGCGGCGAATCCTCCCCAAGAATCAAGTATACAATTTGACATGTTGGTTTCTCTTAAAAACGAAGCGCTATTTTTTAGTGAAGGAGTACAAACAAGCTGGTTTAATGTGGTGGTTGAATCGTATGTATTGCTCAAGTCCGGACAGTCTGCGAGGGAACTGGAAGGAAAATTCCCAGCGATAATCAAGCAGTATTTGGGCGACAATTTTGAGGAAAACACCTTTTTCCTGCATTTGCAACCGATGACCGAAATACATCTAGACCCTTCATTACCATCTGGTCTTGAGCCGGTTTCAAATCCGAAGTATGCCTATGTTATGGGCACGATAGGCTTTTTGATACTGTTATTGGCCTGCATCAATTTTGTGACCTTGGCCGTTGGCCGTTCCTTTTCAAGGGCAACAGAGGTAGGGGTGAGAAAGGCTTTAGGGGCTTTCCGTAAACAGATCGTGCATCAGTTTTGGGGTGAGGCCTTGTTGGTTACCCTCTTATCGGTGATTTTAGGGATTCTCTTCGCGCTCTTATTTAAAGACACATTCAATTCGCTAATAGGGAAATTGATTTCGGTTCACTTTAATATGGGGTTTTGGTTGATTACCGGCAGTTTGGTGGCTTTTATCGCCTTGATTGCGGGAATCTATCCATCCATCGTGCTTTCAAAATACAATCCTATAGAAGTATTGAGAAGCAAAACGGTAAAGGGCGCTTCAATGGGGTTTTTCGGCAAAAGTTTGGTCGTAATGCAATTTGTGGCTTCTATAGTGATGCTTATCGGAACCTTGATCATCGGTCAGCAAATAGATTTCTTGGTCAACAAGGATTTGGGATACCAAAAGGATGCCGTAGTAGTGGTGCCTACGAATATGTCCGGAGATGAAGCGGATACTTTTGCTGAATTGTACGTTGCCGAACTCGAAAGGCAACCTGAAGTAGTCGCGGCATCCACCTCAATGCTCAGTTTTGCGGAGAATGGCTGGATCAATGCAGGCTTTACAGATGCGAAAAATACATACCGCGAATTTGCGGTAAACGTTGTAGAATCAGGTTTTCTTGAAACACACAATATACAGATCGTTGAGGGAAGGGACTTTATTGCCGGAAATGCAAGTGACGCTCAGAATGGAGTATTGGTGAACGAAACTTTTATAGAGCGATTTGGATTGCAAAACCCCGTGGGTAAAACGTTTGACAAGTTCAATGTAAAAATCATTGGGGTAATGAAGGATTTTAATTTTGAATCGCTGAACAAGGGTATTGAACCCTTAGTTTTGGCTATCAATCAGGATCCGATTTTTGAGCATATTGAGAATGCAAGTTTAAAACACACTTCGCAGCCGAGGGTTTCCGTGCGACTGAATGCAGAAAGCACACCTGCAGGTATAGCGATGTTAAAGAATGTCTGGGAAAAGACCAATCCGTCACAAGAATTTGAATATGCGTTTTTGGACGAAGCCTTATCCGTACAATATCAGAATGAACTCAGGTCGAAAAGTGTGGTCAACGTTGCATCGATCCTTTCGATATTCATTGCCTGTATGGGATTATTTGGACTAGCGACCTTGACCGTGGCAAGAAGAACTGCCGAAATTGGTATTCGCAAGGTAATGGGCGCAAATGTGGCCGATATAGTAGCAATGATTTCCACTGATTTTCTAAAACTAGTGCTGATTGCAGCATTACTGGCTTTTCCAATAGCTTGGTGGGCCATGCGCGAATGGTTGCAAGAGTTCGCCTATAGTGTAAGCCTTAGTTGGTGGGTCTTTATCCTCTCAGGAGGTATAGTCGTGGGAATCACGCTACTAACCGTGAGTTATCATAGTATCAAAGCGGCCATAACCAACCCGGTAAAAAGTTTGCGTACGGAATGAAATAACAGCAAGAGTATCATCATCAAAAACGAGAATCATGTTTAAAAACCATCTAAAAATTGCCTGGAGAAGTTTAAGAAAACAACCCTTTTTTACCTTTCTGAACACATTTGGACTTGCCATTGGAATGGCCGGAGCCCTGTTGATTGCGCTCTACATTTACGATGAACTTGGTAATGATAAAATGTTCGCTGATGCCGAACGTATCCATAGGATCAATGCGGATATAAAATTCGGTGGCGATGAAACCATTTCGGCCGAGACAGCTTCCCCAATGGCCGCGGCATTGAAAAGTGATTTTTCTCAAATTGAAATGGTCACCAGAATTAGGAATATGGGCGGAATGCTCATTAGAAGGAGTGATACGGAAAACAATACCAAAGAACTTAACACTGCTTTTGCTGATGCGAGCTTTTTTAAAATGTTCGGAATTGAATTATTGGCTGGAGATGAAGCAACAGCGCTAGAGTCACCGAATACCCTTGTCTTAACAAGAACAGCAGCAGAAAAGCACTTTGGAATAAACAATGCGGTGGGGCAAGAACTTTTGTTGGACAATACCGATACGTACACGGTAACAGGTGTCATTGAGGATCTTCCGAAGAATTCGATCTTAAAAAATCGAACGGTCTTTATGGCCATGTCCGGTTATGAGGACGCACAGCAAAATGAATGGGGCAGTCATAACTATTTTACGTTTATTAAACTGATTCCTAGTGCCAACATAGCGGATATTAAAGATGAGTTACAAGGAATGGTCGGTAAGTATTTGATCCCTTGGGTACAAAACATTTATCCTGGTATTACCGAAGAGCAGTTTAGGGCTTCCGGCAATTATGTGAATTATTATTCAATGCCACTTACAGATATTCATTTGTATTCTAAAGCCAACATTGAACTTAGTGCGAACGGGTCTATTCAGAATATTTATATTCTTCTCTTCATTGGCATATTCTTGATACTATTGGCAAGTGTCAATTTCATGAACTTATCTACCGCCCACTCTTTAAAGCGCGCCAAAGAAGTCGGTATTCGTAAAACTCTTGGATCTGATAAATCAGGTTTGGTCAAACAGTTTTTGACCGAGTCGGCCCTTATCTCGTTTATATCTCTCGGCTTGGCCATAGCTTTAACGCTTTTAGCGATACCTTTTTTTAACGAATTAGCCGATACCGAAATAACAATACCGTTTACAAAACCCGTTTTTTGGATTGTACTGTTTTTCGCTACAGCAGTATTGAGCTTGTTGGCAGGGTGGTATCCGGCATTTTTCATGTCAAGGTTTATGCCCGTAAAAGTCTTGAAAGGCTTAGGGAAAAGCAGTGTAGGAGGAGGAAATATCAGAAATTCGTTGGTTGTTTTTCAATTCGCCATTTCGGTGTTTTTAATAGTAGCCACCATTGTTGTTTTTCAGCAAATAAACTTTATTCAAAATAAAGAACTGGGTTTTTCCAAAGACCAGGTGTTGATCGTAAATGACGTTTATGGCGCAGGGGATAAGGCCGATGCATTCAAGAAGGAAGTGGAGAACTTGGCGCAGGTGAAAAAAGCCACACTATCCAGTTTTCTGCCGACACCTTCTTCTAGATCCGATTATACATTCTTCAGAGAAGGAGCTACAGAACAAGAAAATGCCGTTAATATGCAGCGGTGGTTGGTAGATTACGATTATGTTTCCTCTATAGATTTGAAGCTCGTTGCAGGCCGTGATTTCGATACTCGGCGCGTAAATGATTCTACCGCCTTAATTATCAACGAAACGGCCGTTTCACTACTTGGTCTTGAACCTGAAGAGGTCTTAGGTATTCGGCTTTCAAGCGATTTGGGTGATGAAGATGGCACGTACTATACGGTTATCGGGGTTGTCGAAAACTTTCATTTTAGGTCACTAAGAGAAGAAATAGGCGCCCTAAGTTTAAGACTAGGACGTTCAACGGGAAATATGGCCATAAAAATGGATACTAGAGACATAAGAAGCACGCTTTCGGCCATAGAAGGTATCTGGACCAAATTGGTTCCTTCACAACCTTTTGCGTATAGTTTTATGGAAGATTCTTTTAACGATACCTATCAAGCGGAAAAGCGTTTGGGAAAGATATTCATGATATTTACGGTCTTGTCCATTTTCATCGCCTGCCTAGGTTTATTTGGCCTTGCGGCCTTCAACGCTGAAAAGCGCAAGAAGGAAATAGGAGTGCGCAAAGTATTGGGCGCAAGTGTCACCCAAATAACCTATACTCTTACGACCGATTTTCTAAAACTGGTCGGGGTTGCTATTCTAATATCACTCCCTTTAGGCTGGCTAGCCATGAATAAATGGCTCGAAGATTTTTCATATCGCATTCAAATAGACTGGTGGATTCTGGCATTAGCTGGATTATCCGCGGTTGGCATTGCGATTCTCACGGTAAGTTATCAAAGTATCAAGGCGGCTATAGTAAACCCTGTAAAAAGTTTGCGTACGGAATGAGATAACAACATCAATCACATCATCATCAAAAAACGAAAATCATGTTTAAAAACCATCTAAAAATTGCCTGGAGAAGTTTAAGAAAACAGCCTTTTTTTACCTTTCTGAATACATTTGGCTTGGCCATAGGTATTGCAGGGGGGCTGTTGATTTCACTATATATTTATGACGAACTTAGCTATGATACGATGTTCGCCGATGCAGACCGTATTCATAGGATCAACGCGGATATTAAATTTGGAGGGGAAGACCGCAAATTTGCCGTTACCCCTGCCCCTATGGCGGCATCGGTTGAAAACGATTTCTCCGAGGTAGCATTGGCGATGCGATTCCGTACTAGGGGTAGCATGTTGATTCGAAAGACGGATGCCGATGTAAATGTCAAAGAGCTGCAGAGCACCTTTGTGGACTCCACCTTTTTTGAAATGTTTGGCCTCGACCTTTTGGCGGGAGACAAAAAAACGGCTTTGAAATCACCGAATACATTGGTGTTAACCCGATCGGCGGCAGAAAAGCACTTTGGAATTCAGGAAGCCATAGGCCAAAATGTGCTGTTGAACAATACCGAAACCTATACGGTTAAAGGGGTGATGGAAGACCCGCCTAAAAACTCCTTTCTAAGAGACCATTCGATTTTCTTGTCCATGGCCGGTTATGAAGATTCGAGGGTAGTGAATTGGGGGAGTAATAACTACCAAACCTTCATCAAATTGATTCCTTCGGCCAATATCGAGAGTATACAGGAACCTTTGCGCGGGTTTTTGGGCAAGTATGTTATACCCGGCGTACAGCAGTTCATGCCCGGTATTACGGAAGAACAGTTTAAAGCGGCCGGCAATCATTTGATATATAGTACGATTCCACTTACCGATATACATTTAAAGTCCGATCGAGTAGCGGAAATAAGCGGTAACAACGATATTCAAAGTATTTACATTCTATCGTTTATTGCCATATTCCTACTTGTGCTGGCCTCGGTGAACTTTATGAATCTGTCAACGGCCCATTCCATGAAACGTGCGAAGGAGGTAGGCATTCGAAAGACCCTGGGGTCGAATAAGCTAGAGTTGGTAAGGCAATTTTTAATCGAATCGGGCTTGGTTTCCTTTGCCTCTCTTTTGGTGGCCATTGTATTGGCCATTATTGTGCTGCCTTTTTTTAATGAGCTGGCCGATAAGGACATTTCAATGCCCTATGGCAATCCACTATTTTGGCTGGTTTTACTGATTTGCGGATTGGCTCTAGCACTTTTTTCAGGAAGTTATCCCGCCTTTTTCATGTCAAAATTCATGCCTGTAAAAGTGCTCAAAGGAGGTGGTGGCAATAGCCTGGGAGGTGGAAAAGTCAGAAATGGTTTGGTCATATTTCAATTCGCCATTTCGGTCTTCTTGATCGTGAGTACACTAGTGGTATATCAGCAGCTGAAATATATTCAAAATAAAGATCTTGGTTTTTCAAAAGATCAGGTACTGATCGTCAATGACGTGTTTTCCTTAGGGGAACAAATGGATTCTTTTAAGGCCGAAGTAAAAAAATTAGGCTTCGTTAAAAATGCCACCTTGAGCAGTTATTTTCCAACACCCTCCACTCGGGGAGATAGTACTTTTACTCCGGAAGAAGGGGCTACGACACAAGAAAATGCGTTAAGCATGCAACGATGGGGCGTTGATTATGACTATGTGTCCACCATGGGCTTCGAAATCATTGCGGGGAGAAGTTTCGATAAGGCATTTAAGAACGATTCGACAAGTATCGTTATTAATGAATCTGCCGTTTCCGTCATCGGCATCTCTCCTGAAGAGGTCATAGGCAAAAGATATACGCCTGATATGGGCGAGGAGAACCCTGAGTATTTTACCATCATAGGAGTCGTGAAGGATTTTCATTTTTCCCCGTTCAGGGAAGAAATCGAGTCGCTGAGCCTGCATTTGAGCAACAGCGCCGGATCCATGGCAGTAAAATTACAGGCCGATGACTTTTCAAATGCTATTGCGAGTATTGAAGGTCTCTGGAATGAAGTAGCCCCTGGCCAGCCCTTTGACTATTATTTCATGGAGGATTCCTTTAACGAAACCTATAAATCTGAACAGCGTTTGGGCCGCATCTTTATTATTTTCACTACCCTTTCCATTTTAATCGCCTGTCTTGGGTTATTTGGATTAGCTGCCTTTAACGCCGAAAAGCGTACGAAAGAAATCGGAGTCAGAAAAGTACTGGGCGCAAGCGTTGGGCAGATTTCATATCGGTTGACCATAGACTTCCTAAAGCTGGTTGCGATTGGAATCTGTATTTCATTGCCCCTGGGGTGGTATGCGATGAATAAATGGCTTGAAGATTTTTCATATCGTATCGAGATAGGTGTTTGGGTGTTTGTCTTGGCGGCTTTCTTAGCCGTAATCATCTCAATTATCACCGTCAGTTATCAAAGTATCAAGGCCGCAATTGTCAACCCGGTAAAAAGTTTACGCACAGAGTGAAACACTTTACATTTTATGGAGTCTCTATATAGAGACACCAATCAAAAAAGAATCAATCAAAATCGAGAATCATGTTTAAAAATTATTTGAAAATCGCATGGAGAAACCTAAAGAAGAATAAAGGATATACCGCCATCAATATCGGCGGACTGGCGCTCGGTATGGCCGTGACCCTTCTAATCGGTCTCTGGGTAGTCGATGAACTGTCGCACAACAGCTATTTCCAACAGAAAGACCATATCGCCCAAGTATATCAATCACAAACCTTTAATGGGAGAACCGGAACGGGGCCAGCCATTCCCCGACCGTTGGAGAAGGCATTGAGAGATGGCTATGGCGATAACTTCAAACATCTCATTATGGCCTCTTGGACCAATGATCTGTACCTGAAGTTCGAAGAGAACAGCCTATCCCGTCCAGGCAATTATATGCAAAGAGAAGCCCCCGAACTATTGGACCTTCAAATCATAAAGGGCGAAAAAGATGGATTACGGGAAGTGAATTCCATTATGCTTTCCGAATCTACGGCAGAAGCCCTTTTCGGATCGGCCGACCCCCTTGGTAAAATCGTCAAGGTCAGCAACCAATATGACCTAATGGTCACGAGCGTCTATAAGGATATTCCGGTGAACAACTCTTTTGAAGATACCGAGTATATCATTCCATGGGAGCAATACCTCGCCTCTAGGGAATGGGTGAAGAATGCGGAAGACCAATGGGGCAACAATTCCTTTCAAATGTTCGTACAGATTCAAGAGAACACCAGTATTGACAAAGTGACCCAAGCGATACGCAATGTGAAGAAGGATTTAAATGAAGATACCGCGGAATTCAATCCTCAAATATTTCTGTTCCCGATGGAAGACTGGTATTTGAGAAATAATTTCGAAGATGGAGTGCAAACCGGAGGTCGTATAAAATACGTTTGGCTATTCGGTATTATCGGCGCTTTCGTATTGCTTTTGGCCTGTATCAACTTCATGAATCTAAGCACTGCCCGTTCTGAGAAGCGCGCCAAGGAAGTAGGTATTCGAAAGTCGATCGGGTCACAAAGAGGACAATTGGTCAATCAGTTCTTAAGTGAGTCGTTCTTGGTGGTGCTGTTCGCGTTTTTTATCTCAGTGGTTATCGTCCTCCTATCCCTCAATGGGTTCAATGAACTCTCAAGAAAAGAAATCTCATTTCCATGGCTAAACCCTGTTTTTTGGGGTATCTCATTGGTTTTTATCTTGTTTACAGCTTTAGTTGCCGGTAGCTATCCCGCCCTATACCTGTCTTCGTTTCGCCCTGTGGATGTCTTAAAAGGAACCTTTAAAGCAGGCAAGTATGCCGGCCTGCCCAGAAAAATTCTGGTAGTACTTCAGTTTACGGTTTCCGTGGCATTTATCATTGGTACCGTCATTGTGATGCAACAGATCAACCATGCAAAAAACAGGCCTGTTGGCTACGATAAGGAGGGCTTGATACAGATTCCGACCTTTAGTCAAGATTTCAATGGCAAATATGACCTGATGCGCAGCGAGTTTCTCAACTCGAACGCCATCGTGGAAATGTCATCGTCGAGTAGCCCTACGACCCGTATTTGGTCAAATAGAGGCGGATTTACCTGGGAGGGAAAACCCGATGGTTTTCAAGAAGATCTCGCCTGGACCGAAGTCTCTCCCGAGTATGCCAAATCACTCAATCTCAAGATTGTAGAAGGAAGGGATTTTTCACGTGATTTTGCCACCGATTCCCTAGGGGTCCTTATCAATGAAACGGCCAAGAAGTATCTTGGCATGGAAAATCCGGTAGGCAAATTCTTAAAAGACGATGACGAGGAAGACCCCAATCCACCCTTGAAAATCATTGGAGTGGTTCAAGACATGATTACCCAATCCCCGTATGAACCGGTGAAGCAGGGCGTGTATGTGTATGACAGATTTGACAATTCAAGTTATTATAATCTGCGGTTGAACCCCAACCAAAGTGCCACTCAGAACATTGAGGTCATCCAACGGATTTTCAAAGAGCATTTTCCCGATATTCCGTTTCAGTATGAATTTGTAGATGCCGAGTATGGGGAGAAATTCGCTTCTGAAGAACGAATCGGTACGCTTTCGGGCATCTTTACGGCCCTTGCCATATTGATTAGTTGTCTTGGGCTCTTCGGACTCACTTCATTTGTGGCCGAACAGCGCACCAAGGAGATCGGTGTACGTAAAGTATTAGGAGCCTCCACCTTCAATGTTTGGAACATGCTGTCGAAAGACTTTTTAAGGCTCGTGATCATCTCTTGCTTTATTGCAATTCCGATTTCGTATTACATCATGAACGGATGGTTACAAGACTATCCCTATCGGGTGATTTTGGAATGGTGGATTTTCGTGTTGGCTGTGGTCGGCGCCTTGGCCATTACGCTATTGACCGTAAGTTTTCAAGCCATTAAGGCGGCGAATGCAAACCCTGTGAGTAGCCTGCGTACCGAATGATTTCTCGCTAATGAAGTAGAGGGTATGTAGTAAGGTGGAGATTTCAACTTTTGAGATTGTCTAGTGGGGCAAGTGGGAAATGAAGCGAGTTACAAATCAAAAAAATGCCAGTAAAACGGATGAAAGTTGGAATTTCCGAATGTCAGGAAAATAGGAATTAAAAAAGAGGACAATGTTAAAGAACCACTTTAAAGTCGCTTTAAGAAATCTAATTCGTCGAAAAAACCATGCATTTATCAATATTGGGGGTTTGTCCATAGGTATTGCCGTTTGTTTCATGATTTTTATTATAACACAATTTGAATCAAGTTTTGATGATTATCATGAAAAGAAAGATCGAGTTTATCGGGTATTGACGGAATATCATCATGCCGAACCTGAAATTTTTTATGGGAGTGGAGTGCCATATCCATTGCCACTGGAGTTGAAGAGTTCTTTTCCAGAATTACAAAAGGTATCGGCGATATATTCCGAGGGCGATGATCAAATAATAGTTCTTGATTTAAATGGTAATCCGGTCAAGAAGTTCAAGGAAGAGCAAGGGGTGTTTTTAGTCGAGCCTGAATTGTTTGATATTCTTGACTATACATGGCTTGCGGGTGAACCAGCCACTTTGGAAGGGTTGAATAATGTGGTACTTACTAAGGAAACGGCTGAAAAGTATTTTGACAATTGGGAACATGCCTTAGGAAGAACCATTAAGTGGAATGACAACGAAGTTTTAACAGTCACAGGTATTCTCGGAACAATACCCGTAAATACGGATTTGCAATTTAAAGCGGTAATATCATATGGCACAGGCTATACGTCTAATTTTGAAACCTCGGATAATTGGAATGGTACAAATGGAAGTTTTGGGTGTTATGTATTGCTGCCTTCAAATGTTTCTGAAAGTGATATCAATGGACGCTTGAACGTATTATCCAAAGAAAAAAAAACCGGAAGGAACAAAGATATCCAGGTACTTCAATCGCTGGATAAAGTACATTACGATGCCCGTACGGGAAATTTTAGTGGTAAAGCCATCAGCCAGAAACTCATTAACATTCTTTGGCTAATAGGGGCTTTCATTCTCTTGATTGCCTGTATCAATTTTATTAACCTATCCACAGCGCAAGCGGTAAATCGCTCAAAAGAAATAGGGGTGAGAAAGGTTATTGGTGGAACGAGAGTTCAATTAAAAGCGCAGTTTATGATTGAAACCCTTCTCATTGTAATTTTGGCTGCGTGTATTGCCTTTTTGATAGTTCTTGTGTTCTTGCCGCAAATGGCCAAACTTCTTGATTTACCACTTTCCATCACCCCTGTTTTGAACATAAAAACCTTCGTTTTAAGTGCTGGAATTATTGTTGCTGTTACGTTTTTAGCAGGATTTTACCCCTCCCTAGTGCTTTCTAAATTCAATCCGATTTCAGCACTGAAAAATCAAAGTAAGGTGGGGAAAAATGAAGGCCTTGCGCTAAGACGCGGGTTGGTTGTTTTTCAATTCGCAATTGCGCAGGTTCTCATTTTTGGCACACTGATTATCGTAGAGCAAATGGATTATTTTACAAATCAATCTATGGGATATGACAAAGAAGCAATTGTAAATGTCTCGATACCTACCGATAGTGTAAGCTTGAGCAAAATGAATTATCTAAGCAATTCACTAATGAGCTTAAACGGAGTTGAGAATGTAAGCTTTAGCTCCAATACCCCTACAGAATATAGAACCGATAACTGGACGAGATTTGTTTATGACAATGCATCCGAAGACACTGATTTTTACAGTATTAGAAAAGGTATCGACCACAATTATTTAGAAACTTATGGGCTTTCACTTATAGCTGGAAGAAACGTAAAAAAGCCTTCAGAAGGAACAGAAATTTTGGTGAATGAAGACCTTATGAAACGTCTTGGTATAGTTGAGCCAAATGAAATCCTGAACAAAAAGGCGAGTCTTGCTGGTGGAAGAATAGAAGGAGAAATAGTTGGCGTAGTAAAAGACTACCATAGCAGTACTTTCAAAGATGGAATGTCTTCGATTATCATGGTCAATAGAAAAACTTGGTTCGGTTTGGCGGGAATCAAGTTGACCACAAGTACCATTTCGAACACCTTAGGGGAAATTGAAAAAATATGGGGCGATTCTTTTCCAAACTATGCATTTGATTATCAATTTTTGGATCACAAAATAGCTGATTTCTATGCAGAGGAAAGTAAGCTTTCCCATTTGTACAAGCTATTTGCTGTGATAGCTATTTTATTGAGTTGCTTAGGACTTTATGGCCTTGCTTCTTTTATGGTGAACCAGCGAATAAAAGAAGCAGGAATTCGAAAAGTATTGGGGGCGACAGTAGTGAATATTGTTTATTTATTTTCTAAAGAGTTCATTGTTTTGATTACAATTGCTTTTTTGATTGCAGCGCCTACTGCATGGTATTTCATGATGCAATGGCTGGAAGAATACACCTATCATATTGATATTACATGGGTGGTATTTATTCTTGGTGGAATGGCAGCTTTGACTATTGCGCTGTCAACAATAAGCTTTCAGGCTATTAAGGCGGCGAATGCCAATCCTGTGAATAGTTTACGTACGGAGTGAGGTACTCTTAAAGATGCTTATAGACTCAAATGTGACGATAAAAAGCATAAGGTGTGCTATAGATAAATTGAATCAATCTCATTTTTTTCCTTATCGCTGAGGTAAAGAAAAGACAAAAACCGAAATACCATGTTTAAAAACTATCTTAAGATCGCTTGGCGGAATTTGAAAACCGACCGAATGTTTTCCGTATTGAATGTCCTTGGACTTTCCATAGGGCTGACCATTGCGATACTGTTGTTTGCCTTTATAGCCTTTGAACTTAGTTTTGATCAACAGTATGGCAAAAAAGACGCTATTTATCGGGTATTGGTCAATACCAAAGACGAGGTGTTCGACAATGAAGTTTGGTGTCGCGCTCCTGCTGCCTTGGCCCCTGCTCTTGAAAACGATGCGCCCGATGTAGCCCAAGCGGCCCGAATGCTACACCATAATTTTGGAAAGTCCGCTTTTGTGAATGTGGGGAATATCAATTTCTCAGAAAGTAGGTTTTTTTGGTGTGACCCCGAATTGTTTAGCATTTTCGAACTGGAAACATTGGCTGGTGATGCCCTAACAGGTTTAAAGCAGCCCAACACGGTTGCCCTCTCTGAAAGTACGGCCAGAAAGTACTTTGGAAGTATTGAGGCTATCGGTAAGACCATTAAGGTAGATGATAGATATGAGTTGGAGGTTACCGCTGTATTTAAAGACTTCCCATCGAACAGCACATTAGAAGGTGACCTGATCGGATCGTTCGCCACCACCAAATTTGCCAAACGCCCCCAATGGGGAAATTCTAGTTTTGAAACCTATCTCTTACTAAATAAGAACGCCTCCATTGTGTCGGCAGAAAAGCAATTGCAGCAAGTATTGGATAAAAATGTAGATGCCGAAAATCAATGGTTTACATTTTCTTTACAGCCTTTGGAAAAAATACATTTGTATTCCGCGGGATATGCAGAGACCAATGTGACACGAATCGGTGATATCAACGAAATAAGGAATCTGTCTATTTTAGGGCTTATTATCTTGATTATTGCCTGTGTCAACTATATGAACCTAATGACCGCGCGTTCACAAAAAAGGTCGAAAGATGTGGGAATCAACAAAACCTTGGGTGCATCGGTCCAAAACCTTATTGCCAGATTCTATGCCGAAACAGGACTCATTACCCTACTGGCCTTAGTGATTGGATTGATTATGGCTATACTGTTAATGCCCATGTTCAACATGCTGACCGATAGCGATATACACCTAGAATCGTTATTTCGATATGAGTTTCTTATAGGATTGTTTCTTTTTTGGGCTGTGACCACCTTGATTTCAGGATCCTACCCTGCATTTTATCTGGCTAGCTTTTCTCCAAAAACCATTTTGAGCCAAAAACTAGGAAAGTCAGGCAATGGAACGATTAGAAAAGGATTGGTGGTCTTGCAATTCGCGTCTTCCGTGGTTTTGATCATAGGAGTGCTGGTCGTATACCAACAAACACAGTTCATGATGGATAAAAATTTGGGGTACAGCCCTGAAAATGTAGTTGCTATTGCTACGGGTGGTATACGTAATGAAACCAATAAACAGGCACTGCTACAAGAATTCAGCAGTTTGACGACAGTCTCCAAAGTAGGCCTGGCACAGGGCTTTCCTGGGCTTGATGTTAGTGGAAGGTCACTTTTTCGAGATGAAAATGACGAGCAGGGTCTAGGGGTGCAAACCAATGTCTCCGATGCAAGTATTACAGAGGTACTTCAATTGAAAATATTGGCGGGAAAGCCACTTCCCGAAGTCAAACAAGAAGGGGATACCATTACTGATGTAGTCTTGAACAAAAAGGCCATAGAATACTTGGGGTATAGCCCTGAAGAAGCTATCGGAAAGCGAGTGAATATGATGTTGGGCAATAGTGCCTATATTTCTGGGGTAGTAGATGATTTCAACTTCGAATCGTTGCACCAACCGATTGGGGGGTATGCCTTTCATAACGGAAAAAGCGAGCCGAAATCATACGTTCTGGTTCGTTTGAATAGTGCGGGCCTATCGACCACCATGAGGGAATTGGAGACCATATTTCAGAACGTGGTACCGAATTCAGCTTTTGAATACACCTTTTTAGATAAGAAAATGGAAGCCCTTTACGCTCGTGAACGCAAAGCGGCGAATATCGGTCTGGCCTTTTGCCTATTGGCAATTTTTATAGCTTGCCTCGGGCTATTCGGATTAGCGGCCTACACGGCAGAGCAGCGGAAAAAGGAAATCGGGGTGCGAAAAGTGCTTGGGGCGAGTATTTTCAGTATTACCGAAATGCTATCCAAAGATTTTTTGAAATTGGTTTTAATCGCTTTGGGCATTGCTTTTCCGATAGCGTTTTTTATCATGCGAAAATGGTTGGAAGCTTTCGCTTATCGCATTGAAATTGGGTGGTCGGTTTTTCTAACAGCTGCAATGGTTTCAATGGCCATCGCTTTGTTTACAGTGAGTTTTCAAGCCATCAAGGCGGCCAACGCCAATCCGATTCGTAGTCTACGAACCGAATAGTAAACACATTATCCTTACCTAGGCAACAGCACATTTGACCTTAGTCCGTCTAGAGAGGATTTCGAATAGGCAACGAACTACTGTAAAAAAATTATACGTAGCCTGTCAAAATATTGGACACACTGCGTCACTCCTATATTCAAAACTAGATGTAATTAGCTAATATTAAAATAGTTACAAGTGTGGCATGAAAATCGACCTCTACTTTAAGCTTGTGTTTTAGAATATGAAACGGTCTTCGAAAAAATAACCCGAGATGCTAAAGAACCACTTGAAACTACCGCTGCGAGACTATCGAAACTTAAGATTTTTGCCTGCGCATAATCCCTTGTCCGTCAATCAAGGCACTATTGGGTTTTCCAACATGGCTTTGCTGTTTCATTACCACCTTGTTTCTGTTAATAAGACGCTTATAGCACTTTCAAAAACGGTGGTGAACACTACATATTCGAAGAGAGGTAATACCGTTTCAAAAGTCGAAAAGCATGTTTAAAAACTATTTCAAAATCGCTTGGCGGAACATCAAAAGAAATAAGCTTCACGCCACCATTCATATTATGGGCTTGGCCGTGGCTTTTTCGATTTGTACGTTGTTATTCTTAATCGCATATTTTCATTTGAGCTTTGATTCCTTTCATGAGGATAAAAGCCGATTGTTTAAAGTGTCTCGTTTTGAAAATAACGTACAAGGGCCAGAAATAACCACCAATATGCCCCTGCCCTTGTCAAGAGCGCTAAAATCCGATATTGGCGATGTCGAATTTGCTGTGGTCGTCAATAAAGAAAGACCGGAAAATTTTTCGTACCAAGATAAAGATCTGAGTCGAGTGATTACAAGAACGGAACCCGGATTTTTTGATCTGTTCAATTTCCCGATTATCAAGGGAGATTCGAAAGCAGCACTCTCAGACCTACAGAATATTGTTCTGGCCGAAAGCACAGCGAAAGACATTTTTGGAGAAACGGACCCCATTGGTAAAAGGTTGAAAATAGGAAAGGCGGGCGAGGAACAGTTTTATATAGTATCTGCAATTGCAAAAGATGCACCCAAAAACTCTAGTATTCATTTCGATGCAATTGCACGCATAGAATCCCTGAACGGGTACGATACGAAAAAAGACCGCTGGAATGCTAATTCATCGAACGTATTTGTCAAAATATTGGAAAAAAGCAACCTGCCACTTGTTGAAAGTAAGCTATCGCCGTTTGTTGAAAAGTATTATCCTGACCAATTAGAGCGACTTAAGCAGGAGCATCCTGAAACCAAGGAAACCGATGAACTGCTCAATTTGAAGCTGATAAATATAGAAGATATTCATTTCGGAAGACGCGGTGCACCAAAGGCACTGATCTATGCGATAATGAGCCTAGGCGCTTTTATTCTGTTGATAGCCTGTTTCAATTTTATCAATCTAAACATGGCCCAGTCTTTTCAACGAAGTCGCGAATTAGGTGTTAGAAAGACATTGGGAGCCTTTAAAAAACAACTTTTTTTTCAACTCTGGGGAGAAGCCTTTTTCGTCTACTTCATTGGTTTTGTAATGGGTATTGCATTTGCGGCGCAGCTCCTGCCCGAAGTCAATGCCCGATTCGGAGGAGGTATTGAAATTTCAACCCTGCTTCAGCCCTCTTTTTTAGCCATTATGGGAGGTGTCTTTATGATGGTCACGTTAATTGCCGGGGGATATCCCGCACTTAAAATGAGCAATTTCAGACTTGTGGAAATTTTGAAAGGAAATGTGTCTGCCAAGAAACCAGGGACACTTCGAAATTCACTTTTGGTCGGCCAATTCGCTATTTCGACCTTGCTGATTTGCATTAGTTTTATTGCGGCACAACAACTGAATTTTTTAAAACAAAAACCCATAGGTTTTGAAAAGCAACAGGTAGTCAGCATACCTGTTGGCAATCAAAGTGATGGCCGGAAAGTGTTGGACAGACTTCGCAATGAGTTGGCTAGTGACCCTGCCGTTATATCGTTGGCAGGAAGCGGAAGTAATTTAGGTAGGGGTAGAGACCGAACGACTTCCAGATCGATTATCGGTATTGAGTACAATGAAAATCAAATTCAGGCGGATGAGCTTTTAGTAGATTTTGACTATCTCAAAACACTACAAATCCCAATTGTAAAAGGAAGGGATTTCAGTAAACGTTTTGGCACGGATACGACCAACATGGCGGTAGTCACAGAAAGTTTCGTCAAAGCCATGGGAGAGACAGATCCCATCGGAAAATATTTTGGCGACGATGACGAAACTTCAAGAAGTAAAATAATAGGGGTCATACCTGACTTTAATGCTCATTCCCCTTCTGAGAAGTCCTTGCCCATAGTATTGCATTTGTCTGCGGATCAGGCCATCAATTATATATTCGTAAAGGTAAAATCCAACGACCCGGAAATAGTACTCAATAGACTTGAAACGACTTGGGAAAAGGTAACGGGAAATGTGGACTTTAACGCTTCATTTCTTGATGAAAACCTTCAGGCATGGTACGAGATGGAAAGTACGTTGACAGGCGTTTTCACAATCGCCTCGACCATTGCAATTTTCTTGTCGTGCCTTGGACTTTTCGCTATTTCATTGATGCTCATCGAGCTGCGGACTAAGGAAATAGGTATTCGAAAAGTGATGGGCGCCTCTATAAAGAACATTGTTTCCATGATTTCGTTGCACTTTTTAAAGCTGGTCTTTATTGGACTTCTCATTGCTATTCCCTTGGCCTGGTACGCAATGCAAAATTGGATTCAAGGGTACGAGTATCGCATAGAGATAAATCCGTTGACATTTATCGGCGTTGGGTTCTTGGTAGCTTTTATTGCCTTGTTGACCGTTAGCTTTCATTCTATAAAAGCAGCATTGGCAAACCCGGTAAAAAGTTTGCGTTCGGAATGAAATAGAAGTATCAAAATACGAAGAACATGTTCAAGAACTACATAAAAATTGCCTGGAGAAGCTTAAAAAAGCAACCCTTTTTTGCATTCCTCAATACTTTCGGCCTTGCTGTGGGTATGGCTGGAGCACTTCTCATTTCCCTTTATATCTACGACGAACTGAGCTTTGACAAAATGTTCGCTGATGCAGATCGCATTTATCGCATCGATGCGGATATTAAGTTCGGAGGAGCCGAAATCAAAGCGACCGAATCGGCCGCCCCAATGGCAGCGACCCTGCAACGTGACTTTTCACAGGTGGAGTCAACCGTAAGACTTCGCCATACCGGCAGCGCACTCATTCGAAGGAGTGATACGGAGACCAATACGAAGGAAATTGCCGTTGCTTTCGCCGATTCTACCCTCTTTGATTTTTTCGGATTGAAGTTGTTGGCAGGTGACCCAAAGACCGCATTGACTGAACCGAACACTTTGGTGCTTACGAAAACGGCGGCCGAAAAACATTTTGGAATTCAGAATGCCCTGGGTAAAAATATGCTCTTGAATAATACGGATACGTATACAGTAACCGGAATCATTGAAGACCTGCCCAAAAACTCGTTGCTTCGAGAACACAGTGTATTTATGGCTATGGCCGGTAACGCCGGTTCTCGGGAAGACCATTGGGGCAGTATGAACTATTTTACGTTTGTAAAGTTGATCCCTAGCGTAAACAGTGCCGATTTTAAGGCCCCCTTACAAAGTATACTTGAAAAGTATATGATTCCTTGGGTTCAACAATCTATGCCGGGGATGACCAAAGAGGCGTTTGAAGCTTCTGGTAACTACATGCGATATCAGACGATGCCATTGACGGATGTTCATTTGCATTCGATCAATCGGCAAGCTGAACTGAGTGCGAACAGCAGTATTCAGAATGTCTATATTCTATCATTCATCGCTATTTTTTTAATCGTTCTTGCCAGTGTGAATTTTATGAACCTTTCTACGGCCCATTCCCTTAAAAGAGCTAAGGAAGTAGGGGTTCGTAAGACCTTGGGTTCGAACAAGCGAGATTTGGTGTGGCAGTTTTTGACAGAATCTGGTTTGATTGCCTTTATTTCATTGCTTCTGGCATTGGTTGTTGCCATCATAGCCTTACCGTTCTTTAATGACATTTCCGGAAAATCGATTGCGGTTCCATATGCAAACCCGATCTTCTGGTTGATTCTAATAGCCGCAACTTTCGTGCTCGGTTTTTTCTCTGGGAGTTATCCCGCTTTTTTCATGTCCCGTTTTATGCCCGTTTCGGTCTTAAAAGGAAGTGGGCAAGGAAATGTAGGTGGAGGAAAGATTCGAAATTCCCTGGTGGTCTTTCAATTTGCGATTTCGGTTTTTTTGATTGTCAGCACCTTGGTAGTTTTCCAACAATTAAAATATATACAAGGCAAGGATCTTGGTTTTACGAAAAACCAGATCGTACTTATAGATGATGCTTATGCCATTGGTAGTCAGGTAAAGGCCTTTAAAAATGAAGTGGCCCAATTGGGTCATGTTGAAAGCGCAACATTAAGCGGTTTTTTACCTACTCCCTCTTTCCGTAACAATACTTCGTTTTTTAGAGAAGGTTTGTTCGATCAAGAAAACGCGATACAGATGCAGAATTGGAATGTTGACCATGACTACATCCCTACCTTGGATATGAAGCTTATTGCAGGGCGTAATTTTGACCCTCGATTCGTGACCGATTCCACAGCTATTATTATCAACGAAGCGACCTTGCCTATTTTAGGGGTTGGCCCCGAGAAGGCCTTAGGTATGCGACTTACTCAAGATGTTGAACTTGATGAAAAGGGCTACTATACAATAATCGGTGTGGTCAAAGATTTTCATTTTGAGTCCCTGCGGGAAAATGTTTCCGCATTGGGTCTTTTCTTGGATAATTCAACAGGCACAATGGCGGTGAAGTTGAATACTAGTGATATCTCGGGTGCGGTGTCCAGCATCGAATCCATCTGGAATAAAATGGCGCCAGGGCAACCTTTCAGCTATCGCTTTATGGACGAGTCATTCAATAGCACCTATGAGGCGGAGCAAAAACTAGGACGGATTTTTATTGTCTTTACCATACTGTCGATTTTAATAGCCTGTCTTGGTCTTTTTGGTCTCGCTGCATTTAATGCACAAAAAAGAACCAAAGAAATCGGTGTTCGAAAAGTTTTGGGTGCCAGTGTTGCACAAATCTCGTATCGATTGACCACTGATTTCTTGAAAATGGTCGGCATTGCCATACTCATTTCACTCCCTGTGGGTTGGTTTGTCATGAACAAATGGCTTGAAGATTTTTCCTATCGGATCGATATCCCTTGGTGGGTATTTGCCTTGGCAGCGTTATTGGCCATTGGTATTGCCATACTAACGGTGAGTTATCAGAGTATAAAGGCAGCCATCGTCAATCCGGTAAAAAGCCTGCGCACAGATTAAAACACATACCTCACTGGTCGGCAAGACCTATGAGGTTCTAAATAATAAAGAACACAATGCTGAAAAACTATTTAAAAATTGCATGGCGAAACCTCATGAAAGATAAGACCTTCGCGCTTCTGAATGTGGTCGGTCTCTCGGTCGCCTTCGGAGTTGCTATTCTATTGACCATGGATTCGCTACACGAACTTTCGTATGATAGATTTCACGCCAATGGCGATCGGCTCTACAAAACCTATCTAGAATGGCAGACCCCCAAGGGAAAAGAAGTAGGTACCAGCCAACCCACCCCTTTCGCCCAAGCCCTGCAATCGGAGGTGGCCGGTGTCGATAAGATAACACGATTTCTTGAAGAGGATGTCTTGACCCAGTATTATGAAAAAGAGATTAATTTGGATGCGGTATGGGCCGATGTCGATTTCTTTGCGATGTTCAGCTTTCCTATTGTCGAGGGAGACAAAGAGAGCCCATTACAAGACCTCTCTGCTGCAGTAGTTACGGAGACAACGGCGAGCAAATTGTTCGGAAATCAGAACCCTATTGGTCAAACCATAAACATCCTCATCAAAGGACAACTAGAGCCTTTTGTAGTTCGAGCGGTTTCAAAGGATAATCCAGACGAGAGTTCCCTAGACTTTGAAATCGTCCTTCGATTTGAGAAAAACGCCCAGTACGCCGAGACTTTGGAAACTTGGAGCAACCAATACCACGAAGTATTTGTACAACTGGAAAACGGGGTTGCGCCAGCGGAATTTGAAAAAAACAGCACTTCGTTTACCGAGCTCCATTATCAAGGTGCAATTGAAAACCTCGAACAGGGAGGGGCGGTACCGAATTCCAATGGAAAATTTGTTCAACTCGGACTACTTCCAATAGACGATATTTCCTTTGCTAGTTTCAAAAATGGGTATGCCGAAGTCAGTCGAAGTAGTGCTTACCTTGTTCTGGGGATTGCATTTCTAATTCTATTTATTGCTTGTGTGAACTTTATAAACATGAGTATTGCCAAAAGTTCGCAACGGCTACGGGAAATTGGGATGAGAAAGACGCTTGGTGCCGTAAAGCGGCAGTTGTTTTTTCAGTTTTGGAGCGAAAGCCTTTTCGTATTTGTGGTTTCTTTAGGTGTGGGGATTCTTCTTAGTGTAGTGTTGCTTCAAGAATTTCAAACTGTCTTCAACACGAAAGCTACCTTGGAAAGGATGTATTCACCGACTATTCTGGCCGGAGCAACGGTTTTGATATTTGTAATCACATTGATCGTCGGGGGGTATCCCGCATTGCTTTTGAGTAGATTGGGTACCATTCAATCTTTAAAAGGGAAATTAGAGAATACCGGTAGCAACACGGTGCGCAACGCTTTAATGGTCCTACAGTTCGGAATTGCAATTTTATTGATTAGCGGTACGCTGGTCTTATGGAGTCAGGTGGATTACATGAGGAATAAAGATTTAGGGTATGATAAGGAACAGGTGCTCTCCTTTCCCTTGGATGGAAAAAAGAACAGTTATGATGTAGTGCGCCTGTTGAGAGACAAACTTCAAGGCAACCCTGATATTTTAGGAGTATCAGGGGCTGACAATAACTTGGGGATCGGTAAAGATGGGAGTCAATTTAGCAGTCAATGGGGGTTTGGCTATAAAGGTCGTGTGGTCAAGACCAATACGCTAATTATAGACTACGACTATGTCGAAACTTTGGGCTTGCAATTGGTGCAGGGCAGGAGTTTTGATAGCGCTAGGGAGGGAGATACCCAAGCTGTTATGATTAACGAAAGCATGGCTGAAGAACTTGGGGAAGACAATCCGCTGACCGCCCTTATTCCCGTGAGCGATAGTTTAAATTATTCCGTAATCGGCGTAGTAAAGGATTATAATTTCCAGAATATGTCAAAAGCTATAGAACCCTTGACATTTATCTTGGAAAGGCAACAAGAGCTGTATTATGCCTATGTAAAAGTCGCCCCAATGAATATGGCGCGTTCGGTAGCGGCGATTGAGGCCGCTTACAAGGAAATAGAACCAAATGCTGAATTCTTGGGTTCTTTTTTGGATGAAAATGTCGATCGTACGTTTAATCGGGAAAAATCCATGGCCACATTGGTCACTAGTGGTTCCATTATCGCAATTGCGTTGAGTTGTATCGGCTTATTTGCCATGTCACTTTTAATCGTGGCACAGCGAACCAAGGAAATCGTGGTGCGAAAAGTATTAGGGGCCAGTGTCTCCTCCATAACCGTGCTATTGACCAAAGATTTTCTGAAATTGGTTTTGCTGGCCTTTTTGATCGCCTCTCCAATAGCTTGGTGGCTTTTGAAAAAATGGCTTGAAGATTATGCGTATAAAATAGACCTCAATGCTTGGTTCTTCCTTTTTGCCGGTATCATGGCCATGATTATCGCACTGTTTACAGTAGGTAGCAGAACCATCAAGGCTGCATTGCAAAACCCAATAAAAAGTTTACGTACTGAATAATCAAAGAAGAGAAGACTATGATCAAGAACTATTTGAAAATCGCCTGGAGAAACTTAATTCGAAACAAGAGTTTTTCGCTCTTGAATATCGTTGGTCTTTCGATCGGGTTAGCGGTAACGGCATTGATTCTGATTTGGATCAGTTTCGAAGTGGGCATCGACCAATTTCATGAGAACAAAGACCGCATTTATCAAGTCTATAACAAGGCCCCGGTAGACGGCGAACTATGGACCTGGAATTCCACCCCAAAAGTGATGGCCTCTGTTATTAAGAAAGACTATCCCGAAGTAGAGGCGGTCTCTAGGTTTTACTATGATACCCCTTTATTGTTTGCTAAAGGAGACAAGCGAATTAAATCAACGGGCACCATTGTCGACCCCGATTTCTTGAAAATTTTTAGCTTTCCTTTACTTGAAGGTACCGTAGAAACGGTTCTTGATGGGGTCAATTCGGTGGTCATTACCGAAACCTTCGCAGAAAAAATGTTCGGGAATGAACCCGCTGTGGGCAAGATGGTGAAAGTAGACAATGCCGATAGTTTTATGGTCACCGGAATTTTAGCGGATTTACCTGAAAATTCAGATTTCGACTTTGAATTCCTGATTCCTTGGAAATACCTGGTTCAAAAAGGAAGTGATGACAAAAATTGGGGAAATAACTCAGTGGCGACCTATGTCATGCTCAAAGAAGGCACGGACTACGAAGCTTTCTCCGGAAAAATAGAAACCTTACGAAAAAGATATGACAAGCTATCTCCTGATATGGTAACCTATCTATATCCGTGGTCAAGAACTTGGTTGTATTCAGAATTTGAAAATGGAAAAGAGGTTGGGGGTAGAATCGATTTGATTAGAATGTTCGGAATTATTGCCGGGATCATCTTGATCATCGCCTGTATTAATTTTATGAATTTGAGTACGGCACGAAGCGAGAAACGGGCAAAAGAGGTAGGCATACGCAAAACCGTGGGAGCTAAAAAAGGAGCGCTGATCACCCAATTTTTAGGAGAATCTATTCTGATTTCTTTCCTCGCAGCTGCTATCGCCTTGATTATCGTACTCGTATCGCTGTCATCCTTCAGTACATTCATAGAAAAACCGTTGTCATTGGATTTGACCAATGTATGGTTTTGGTTGGCTGCTTTGGGGGTTGTCTTGTTTACAGGGGTTTTGGCAGGAAGCTATCCGGCCATATACCTTTCCGGTTTTGAAGCGTCGAGGGTATTGAAAGGAACGTTCAAAAAAATGGATTCCCCCATAACACCTAGAAAGGTTTTGGTGGTGTTTCAATTCACAGTGGCGATCATTCTGATTTCGGCGACAATGATAGTAGGGCAGCAACTTCGAAAGGTAGAAGACCGGCAATCGGGCTATACCAAGAACAATCTGGTGTATACCATGATGGAAGGTGATACCGAGAAAAACTATATGCTTATCAAGGAAGAATTGCTGGCGTCAGGTACGGCCGTATCCGTTACAAAGACCGGTTCTCCGATTACGCAAACTTGGAGCAATTCTTGGGGCTTTCAGTGGAAAGGGAAAGACGAGGACAATAAAACCTTGGTCCATAGATTTCCTGCAGATGATGCCATTGCGAAAACGATGGGTGTTGAAATGGTGGTCGGGCGCGATTTTGACCTAAAGCGATTTCCAACCGATTCGACGGCCGCGATAATCAATGAATCTGCTTTGGCATTGATGAAATTCGAAGACCCTATCGGTCAAATTATCAGAGATAACGGTATCGATTGGCATGTTATAGGGGTGGTGAAGGATTTCGTTATGAACTCCCCTTTTCAAAAGGTAGAGCCCATGGTCATCGAAGGGGCGAAGGCATTTTTCAATGTCGTTCACATCAAATTCAATAAAGAACTAAAGACGGCCGAAAGTATTGCCCAAGCAGAAGCTATCTTTCGTAAATACAACCCTGAATACCCCTTCAATTATGAATTCGTGGATCAGGCCTATGCTAAAAAGTTCAATGATGAAAAAAGAACGGGAGAGCTGGTCAGTATGTTCACCCTGCTGACGATTTTTATTTCCTGTTTGGGCCTCTTCGGACTTGCGAGCTATATGGCCGAAAATAGAATTAGGGAAATAGGCATAAGAAAGGTATTGGGCGCCTCGATACTAAGTATCACAACACTACTCTCTATAGACTTTTTAAAACTGATATTGGTGGCCCTTGCCATCGCCATCCCTTCAGCTTGGTATTTTATGAGCGGATGGTTGGAGAGTTTCGCCTATCGAGTTGATATTTCATGGTCGACGTTCGCCCTAGCTGGGGTTTTGGCCTTGGGAATCGCTTTGTTGACCATATCCTATCAAGCGATACGGGCGGCCGCGGCTAACCCAATAAAAAGTTTGAGAACCGAATAACAAAAGTACACGACCATGTTGAAGAACAATTTAAAACTGTTTTTTAGGAATATCAGTCGGAATAAAGGAACCTTTTTGATCAATACGGTCGGACTTGGGGTAGGCATCGCTTCGTTCTTAGTGTTGGCCGTGTATGTATACAATGACCTGACCTATAATCACTTCAATAGAAACCTCTCCAACATTTATCGGATTCAGGAAGTATATGAGGCTGGTACCAGTACGGCAACAAAAGGAGCCTTGTTCCCTGAAATGCAAAAGGAAATCCCGGAAATTATCAATGGCACTCGAATTTTCGACTGGGACGGTTACCGATTGAGCCATGAAGACAAGGCCTTTTTAGAGAATGTGTATTATGTAGATCAAGGTTTCTTTAGTGTATTTAGCTTTCCGTTTACTGAGGGGAATGCCAAAAGTGTACTTGACAAAAAATACAATGCCGTACTCAGTAGACCTTTTGCGGAAAAGTACTTTGGCACAGATTCAGCTGTAGGAAAACAATTCCAAGTTGGCTTTGAAAGTGTTTTTTTGACGGTTGCTGGAGTGGTTGATATTCCCGAAAACTCATCGGTAAAGTTTGACATCGTAACGTCTTATGAAACCGGTGAGAGCATCTCTCCCTGGATCAAGGAAGTACATGATTGGTACAATACCTTCTCTGAAACCTATGTAGTACTGCAAGAGAATGTGGCTCCGAAGGATATTGAAGCTAAACTTGCAAATATCGTCAAGACTAAATTCCTTCCCGAAGGGGAGAACAAAACTAAAATCGGACTACTTCCTTTTTCAGCATATCATGCTGCAGAAGAATCCAACCAAACCCTGATTATTATTTTGGCCCTTATCGCCTTGGGTATTCTGAGTATTGCCTTGGTTAATTTTATCAACCTGACCGTCGTAAACGCCTTGTCCAGAACACGTGAAATGGGAGTAAAAAAGGTTTTTGGGGCTTCAAAAAGACATGTGACCCAACAGATAATGGTCGAGTCGTTTGTCATGGGGGGTATCGCTCTTCTTTTCGGCGTCGTACTGCTCCATGCTTTTTTACTGCCGGCGTTCAATGCGCTTTTTGAGACCAATTTGAGCCTAGAATCGTTCAGCCTGTCTTTTCTCATTGTCTTGCTTTTAGGCATTTGGAGTATTATCGGTGTTTTTTCAGGGATAGTGCCCTCCTTACTCTGGTCACGCAGCAAACTGGTCGAAAACCTCCAAGGAAAAATAATGTCAAGCAATAAGGGTAGCTTTTCAAAGAAGGCGTCGATTGTAGTACAGTTTGTCATTGCCATCGCCTTGATTTCGGGTACCGTTATCATACGCGAACAGATTGATTTCATGTTAGATAAGAACCCGAAGTTCGATAATGAGAATACCATTGTCATACAGACGGATTTTTGGCAACACCAAGATTTAGAGGCCGCTTCGGGTAAATTGAGCGTTATCTATCAGGAATTGGATGCGAGTCCGTACGTGGCCTCGGTAAATTTCACGGGCAGTATTCCTGGCGATTATGATGAAAATTACAATACTTTTTACCCCCAAGGGGAAAGTGCTTTGCCGAACATTAGCCTTAGAAAGTCATATGTAGGCCAGAATTATTTTAAGACCTTGGGAATCGATGTGTTGAGCGGTCATGGATTTGATCGAGATGCTACCGCACTACAGGGAGCGGCCGTTTTAAATAAAACGGCCATGGAACAACTGGGATTTACCGGGGCCAACGGCCAAATACTGGTCGAAGGTAGGGAAGGCGGAACCCAATACCGTGTGGTCGGTATGATTGACGATTTTAGCTACCAAGGAGTGCAACGAACTACCGAACCCCTAGCTCATTTTTTTACGGAACAGGAAAACCTGATGGAATGGGATTACCTCACAGTGCGCGCCAAAAAAGGGACCACCTTACAGGTAGTCGATTTGATCCGAGAAAAGTGGGAAGCCTTACTGCCTGATATCGCGTTGACCCATTTTCTTGCCGATGGGAAATTGAACGACTATTATGAGGAATATAAACGTGTCAATACCTTGATTACCTGGTTCTCCATACTGGCGGTTATCCTCTCATGTATGGGTTTGTTTGCCTTGGCGTCATATACCATGGCTCGTAGAACACGGGAAATAGGCATACGAAAAGTGAATGGTGCCACAGTTCATGAAATATTGACCATGCTGAATGCCGACTTTTTAAAATGGGTTTTACTGGCCTTCGTGATTGCCGTTCCCGTATCATGGTACGCCATGCAGCAATGGTTGCTAGGGTTTGCCCATAAAATCGAAATCAACTGGTGGGTCTTTGCTTTTTCCGGAGGAATGGCCATAAGTATTTCCCTACTTACTGTAAGCTGGCAAAGCTTTAGAGCGGCACGGGTAAACCCGGTCGAAGTCTTAAAAGAAGTGTGATTTAAAAAACGAAAAATGTATAAACTCTATTTGAAAATAGCCGCGCGATACCTGTTCAAAAACAAGCTATACTCTTTTATCAACATCTTTGGCCTGGCCATTGGTGTTGCCTCTTTTGTGCTAATCATCTTATATGTGAATCACGAACAGAGCTATGATACATTCGAAGGCTCGGAACATGTGCAACGGGTCTACATGGATTATCTCGAGGGTGGAGAATATGTGCCGGGAGATGCGAACGCCTACATTGTAACAGGTCCCACCTTAAAAGAGGAATTCCCTGAGATTCTTGATTTTGTGCGACTTCGGCAGATGAACGGGGTGGCGCTTATGATTGGAGAAACGGTTTTCGACAACAACAAAGGGTCGTTGGCCGACCCCTCCTATTTTGAGATTTTCGATCGAACCCTCCAAAAAGGTGATATCAGCAAAGCGTTAAATGAGCCCTATTCCGTGATTTTGACCCCTGTTCTCGCCAAAAAATTGTTCGGTACCGAAGAACCCATCGGGAAAACCGTAAAAATACTCGACTCTGAAAGTCCGCTTTTTACGGTGACGGGCATTCTCAATGAGAATAGCCGTAATTCACATATTAAAAACGACTTTCTAGTGTCGTTCAAAAGCTTTTACACTTGGCCCTCTTTTGAGGGGGATTGGGAGTTCACATGGAATCAAAACATGTATTTCACTTATGTAAAGCTCGACCCAAGGACCGATGTAGCTCTTTTGAAACAAAAAATCATGGACTTCAAAGTAGAAGCTCTTCCTTTTGAACGGCATAATATGGAACCGCTGGAAGACATCCATCTGACATCCGATAAGCCCTATGAAGCCGAGACTAACGGAAGTGCAAAGCGAGTGGGTTTTTTGTCGGCCATCGCGTTGATTATTATCGTGCTTTCGTGGTTGAATTATGTGAACCTATCTACGGCAAAATCCCTTGAACGGGCGAAGGAGACCGGAATACGCAAAGTAGCCGGGGCGCAGCGGCCTCAGCTCATTGTGCAATCCATTTTAGAATCTATTCTACTCAATGTGATCGCAATAAGTATCGGGTTGGTGATTGTAGTGCTACTACTGCCGCTGTTCTCGACTTATATCGACAAGGAATTAACCCTCCAATTTTCGAATATAGATACCCTATTTCCTATGATCGGTTTTGTATTGTTAGGTGCCTTGGTTTCTGGAATTTACCCTGCTCTAGTACTGAGCAAATATGCACCTGCAACGGCCTTAAAGGGCAAGGTACGAACCTCCAAAAGTGGAATTGCTATTCGTAAAGGGCTCATCGTAGGTCAATTTTTGGCGACAATCATTTTATTGGCGGGTACTTTTATCGTCACCAAACAGATCCGATTTTTACAAAACCAGCCCATTGGGGTAGAACTGGATCAGGTGGTGGCCCTTAGCGGACAGGTGTTGAATACCATGCCTGATTCCCTTTTTCTAAACAACCTAAAGGCATTTAAAAGTGAATTGGGGCGCTATCCATTTGTGAAGACCATTGCCGGTGCAAGAACGTATCCGGGAGGGGGATATGACGCTTTGAATTCAAGTGCGGGCATTACCTTTCCCGATGGAAGAAGAGATGACAAACGTATTACTTACAATTATGGGGTAGACCCGACGTATTTTGAATTGATGGATATGAAATTCGTGGCCGGGCGACCATTCCGGGAGAATGCACAGGGTACCAGTAATGAAGTAGTGATGAACGAAAAGTTCGTACGATTCATGGGCATTTCCAATATGGAGGATGCCGTGAACAAAACGGTCCATTTTTTTAATCAAGATTGGGTGATTTCGGGGGTGATACAAGACTATCATCATTTCGGATTAAAGACCGATATACAGCCCATGTTGTTGCGTTATGAATCCAACGGAGATAATCTTTTGGTGAAATTTGATAAAACGATGGCATCTACGGCCGGACTTAGCCTGGCGATTTCGCAAATTGAAAACAAATGGAAGGAGCTCTTTCCGCAGAGCACATTCACCTATACCTTTTTAGACCAAAACTTTGAAGCCCAATACAATGAGGATAAGGCCTTTGGTTCTGCCTTTCAGATTTTTACCCTATTGGCCATATTGATTGCTTCCATGGGGCTGTTCGGGCTCACCTCCTACACCGTGGTACAGCGTAAAAAGGAAATCGGAGTGCGTAAGGTCAACGGCGCAACGATTACCCAAGTATTGGCGCTCCTCAACAAGGATTTTGTCAAATGGGTGCTATTGGCCTTTGTTATGGCCGTACCGATTTCGTGGTATGCTATGGGCAAATGGTTAGAAGGGTTCGCCTATCAAACAACTATGAGTTGGTGGATTTTTGCCTTGGCCGGAATAACCGCTTTGGGCATTGCACTGCTCACGGTGAGTTGGCAGAGTTTCAAGGCCGCAGTTGCGAACCCGGTTGACGCCTTGCGCGACGAATGAACATGACTTTTTGAGCCATCACTTATAAAAATCGAAACATGTTAAAACACAATTTGGTATTGTTTTTAAGAAGTATTAAAAGGCACAAGAGTAGCTTTTTGATCAACTTGATCGGCTTGTCTACTGGACTGGTCTGTGTCTTATTGGTCTATCTATGGGTTTCCGATGAACTGAAGAAAGACAAGTTCCATGCCAATGATGAGCAACTGTATCAAGTACGTAGAAATATACCCAACGGACAAGGTTCGTTGGCGACCTTCACCTCTAATTCAAGCCTAATGCTTACCGCTTTGCAACAGGAAGTTCCCGAAGTTGAGATGGCCACCGCGGTATATGAGTTCGATGGTAACGCGAGGCTCGAAACTAGCGAGAAAAAACTCAGCGCCTTTGGTATGATGGCCAGCGACGACTTTTTTAAGGTCTTCTCGTACCCCTTGGTTTCCGGTGATAAGAACACTGCTTTAGCAGATGTGAATTCCGTTGTTATTTCAGCGGAACTGGCCAACAGTTTTTTCGGACAAGGTTCAGATCCGATGGGAAAAACTATCGCCATTAAAGAAGGAGAGGAAAATATAGATGATGTTTTCACCATTGTGGGTATTTTCGAAATCCCCAAAAACTCATCGGAACGCTTTGATTTTGTGCTTCCCTATAAAACCTTCCTCAAGCTTCGAAACCCCGATTACATCAACTGGTATAGTAATAGCAGTAGTATATACACGCTACTAAAGCCTAATGTAGACATCAAGGCGTTTAACAGTAAAATGGCCGATTTCATTTCCAAGAAGAACCAAAATGTTGACGAACAGGTGTTTTTTACCAGGTACAGCGATAATTACCTCAAGGGCACCTATGAAAATGGGAAACAAATGGGGGGGCGTATCACCTATGTGATTCTTTTTTCGATTGTGGCCATTTTTGTTCTTGCCATCGCCTGTATCAACTTTATGAACCTATCTACGGCCCGGGCGACACGGCGGTTGAAAGAAGTAGGTGTAAAGAAAGCGGTTGGGGCGAATAGAACGTCATTGATCCTTCAATTTCTTTCAGAGTCCTTACTATTGACCTTCTTTTCCTTGATCTGTGCCTATTTTGTAGTGTTGTTGCTATTGCCTTGGTTCAATAACGTGACGGGTAAGGATATCGTGTTTGCCATTGAGGGGTCGATGGTGATTTCGATACTTCTGATTACCCTGCTTACAGGGTTGATATCTGGAAGCTACCCCGCTTTGTACCTGACTAAATTCAGTGCAGTAAAGGTCTTAAAGGGGAAAATCAGCACTTCCGTCGGAGAACTAATGGTTCGCAAAGGCCTAGTCATCTTTCAGTTTAGCATTTCACTCTTATTGATTGTCGCGGTAAGTGTAATTTATATGCAATTGGATTACATACAATCAAAAAATCTTGGCTATACCAAAGACAATGTAATCATGGTTGAGCGTCAAGATGGGCTGATCAATAATATGGAAGTCTTTCTTGAAGAGGCGCGTCAATTACCGGGCATAGTCAATGCGTCATACATGCAAGGGGGAATGACCAATTTCAGCAACTCGTCTTGGGGTCATTCTTGGCCCGGCCAAACGGAGGAGACCAAGAAATTGACCTTTAGGCACGCCCATGTAGGGCCTGACTTTATCGAGACCATGGGCATAGAAATGAAGGAAGGTCTGTCTTATATAAATGTCAAGCCGGATAATGAATCAAAAATAATTTTGAATGAAACTGCAGTGAAGCTGATGGGCCTAGAAAACCCCATCGGAACAGTAATCGATATGCGGGGCCCGAATCGAGAGATCATAGGGGTAGTAAAAGATTTCAATATTCAGTCCTTATACAATGAAGTTGCCCCTATGGCCTTATTATGCCGAACGGAATGGGTAAGTAATTTGGTCTTGAAAATAAGGGCAGGGGAAGAACGAAAAGCCATTGCCGGCCTTACTAAACTATACGCTGAATTCAATCCCGGTCTGGATTTCGATTTTCGTTTTTTGGATCAGCAATACCAAGAGCTGTATCAATCTGAACAACAAGTGTCCGCCCTATCCAAATATTTTGCGGGTATGGCTATCTTAATATCTTGCCTAGGTCTTTTTGGATTGACGGCCTTTTCTGCCGAAAGAAGAAGAAAGGAAATCGGGATCCGTAAAGTATTGGGGCAAGGAATCGGACAGGTGGCGCTGATGTTATCCGCAGAATTTGTCAAACTGGTTGTGATTGCAATGGCAATTTCTTTGCCCATAGCGTATCTATTGGCTTCGGATTGGCTATCACAGTTCGCGTATAAGATCACGTTACACGCGGGCTATTTTGTAGGTGCTGGTGTGATCGCCCTTTTGGTGGCCATAGGCACCGTTGGTAGCCAAGCGCTTCGAGCGGCCAATAGAAATCCGATACACGCGCTTAAAGAAGAATAGTAAAAAAAGGATTATGCTAAAGAACCATCTCAAAATTGCCTGGAGAAACTTGATAAAGGACAAAACGAGTTCGCTCATCAATCTATTGGGACTTACCGTTGGGATAACGGTCTGCATCGTCATTTTGATCTTTGTGCAATATGAATCGACCTTTGATGCCTATCACGAAAATTCGGATCGCACTTTTCGAGTGGTACAGCATAATCAGTTGCCGAATCAGGTTTTGTATTGGAATACTACGGCCTATCCCTTGGCGGAGGCATTACGGAATGATTTTCCCGAAATCGATAAGGTGACCCAGGTTGCGGGCCCCTTTACCAGAACGTTTCAGATTGAACTAGCTCTGGATAAGAAAGTGCTATTTGAAGAACCCGATGTCATGTTCGTAGATGCGTTCTATTCCCAGACCTTTGACGTAGAGTGGTTGGCCGGAAACGAAACTACGGCCCTCACGGGAATGAATTCCATCGTGCTTACCGAAAGACTTGCCCAGCGTTATTTTGGTTTTGATGCATCGAGTTATCAAAGTGCTATTGGGCAACCCATCTTATTGCAAGGAAAAGACCCATTGACCGTGACAGGTGTCGTCAAAAACCCTAGAGGGAATTCGGACCACCAATATGGCGCATTGGTGCCCTATGAATTCTTTAAAAAAAACAACCCGTATTTTTCAGGAAACTGGTCGGGCAACTATCAGGGCACTACCTACCTTGCCCTAAATGCTATTGATCAGAAGACCGGTGTAGAATCAAAAATCGCCAATTGGAAAAGCAAGTATTTAAATCCACAAGACAATCAACGTATTTCATATTACTTGCAACCGATTACCGAAATCCATAATGAGACCCTTTATGGTCCTAGTCCTGGAGGCTATATCATGCCGAAGGGGATTTTGAAAATGGCCGCGGTCGTAGCCTTTTTCATTCTCTTTATCGCGTTGATAAATTTTGTGAATTTGGTCACGGCCCGTTCACATGCAAGATCTAAGGAAGTAGGTGTTCGTAAGGTGATGGGAAGCAGTCGAATGCAACTGATTGCGCAGTTTGTTTGGGAAAACTGCCTTATAATCCTTTTGGCAGCGATCCTGTCCATTGCTTTGACCCAAGGATTGTTAGAGGTATTGAACAACAACCTCACCATTATCGATCTCAACTTGAAATTCAAAGGGATCCACCTTCTATTTGTTGCACTTTTAATAGTGCTAGCGACCGTTGTAGCTGCGATTTATCCCGCGATGGTGCTTTCAGGCTACCAACCGATTCGCGCATTGAAAAACAAAGCTCAAAACACCCAAAATCTGACCGGTGAGTTGCGAAAGACCTTAGTGACCTTTCAATTCGTTCTCGTTCAGCTATTTGTCATTGCAGCCATTATTCTGGCGTTTCAAATGGATTATTTTAGCACTAGTGAACTGGGCTTTAATAGGCAAGCGGTAGTGATAACCGAAAACCCAAATCAAGAAAAAGCAACAGTATTCCGAGAGAAACTATTAACCGAAGTTGATGTTTCAAAAGTGTCTTTTGGATCAGGGCCGCCTATGGCCGTAAATGGAATTCAGTTGGGCACGAATTACCGATTGCCCGAACAGGCCGAAACTGAAGCCTTGGATGCCGAAATGAAAATAGGTGACATTCATTATCTTGATTTTTTCGGTTTAGAGCTGCTCGCCGGGCGTAATTTTACCAAGAATAAAGAGGCTTTCGATGAGTTTATCGTGAATGAGACCTTATTGAAATCCTATGGATGGACTCCAAGTGAGGCACTGGGTAAAACGATTCAAATCAATGAAGGCCAAGCTACGATTGTTGGCGTGGTGCGTGATTTTCACAATAATTCCTTGCAATATGAAATTTCTCCATGCATCATTTTAAATTGGACGTATTTTATGCAAAATGGGTTTATTCAATTAAGGAATACCAACCCTAAGTCCCTTGAAAATATCAAGGACACTTGGCAAGCGACCTACACGAACTCGATATACAAGAGGCAGTTTTTTGATGATGCCATCGCCAAGGAATATGCCGTAGAGCGACTGACCTTTGCCGGATTTGGTACATTTTCGGTACTGTCCATTTTGTTGGGTTGTCTTGGTCTTTTCGGGTTAATGTCCTTCATTGTAGCACAAAAAAGAAAGGAAATCGGAATACGAAAAGTGCTGGGCGCTTCGGTGCTGGAGAATATCGTTTTCTTTTCAAAAAAGTATATTCGCCTAGTGGCTTTATCATTTTTGATTGCAACACCTCTGGTCTATTATGGTATGGACCAATGGTTAGAAACCTTTACCTATCGCATTCAACCCTCGATTTGGATGTTTTTATTTGGTGGGGTAGTCACTTTTCTAATAGCTTTGGCTACCTGCAGCTTTCAATCAATAAAGGCCGCTAGGGCCAATCCGATACACGCGCTTAAAGAAGAATAATTTAATATAGATCATATGTTAGTAGAGTTAAACAATATTTTTAAATGGGTTCAACAAGGGGGGCAACGTATCTTTCTCTTAAAGGATATCAATCTTAAAGTCGAAGAAGGTGAATTTATCTCTATTATGGGCCCTTCCGGCTCGGGTAAATCGACCTTGCTCAACGTCATGGGTATGTTGGACACCTTTGATGAAGGGGAATACGATTTCTTGGACGAACCCGTACACAAGCTCAAAGAAAAACACCGTGCGAACCTGTACAAGCAATACATCGGTTTTGTATTTCAGGCCTATCACCTGATTGACGAGTTGACCGTTTATGAAAACCTTGAAATGCCCTTGTTGTATAAGAAAATCTCGGGTTCTGAACGCAAATCCTTGGTGGCCGATATGTTGGATCGCTTTAATATTGTCGGCAAGAAAGATCTCTTTCCCACACAATTGAGTGGCGGCCAACAGCAATTAGTTGGTGTAGCGCGAGCATTGATTGGTAAACCGAAACTGATTTTGGCCGATGAACCTACAGGCAACCTGAACTCCAAACAAGGGGAGGATATTATGAAATTGTTTCAAAAATTGAACAACGAGGGAGTCACCATTATTCAGGTAACACATTCAGAAAAGAACGCCGAATATGGTAAGCGCATTATCAATTTACTGGACGGACGTATGGTATAGTCCGAAGTGAGCTTCAATAGCCCTCCGGGTGCATCTCGTCAAATAGTGTTTGATCTTGAAAGGCCTTGGCCAACAATAGAATACTGGCCTCATCGTATAGATTACCGACCAGAGTGATACTCGTAGGATGCTTTTCGTAATCGAGCCCCGTAGGAATCGAAATGACCGGATGCCCCGTTAAATTAGTGATGACCAATTGACGGTTGCCAAAGGTCGGGGAGATGATGACGTCAAAATCTTGTAAAAGCGCGTTCATTTTTTGCATCATACGTTGGCGTTGTCGGTTTGCCTGAATATATTCTACCGCGGGTATGAAGCGTGATTGTCGCAATGAATTGGCGCGTGATTTTTGATCTTGTTCCACCATCTCATCGACACTTCCGGAGCGTACGAGTTCATCGAAAAAAGCCCCGGCTTCCGACCGCAGAATGATATCAAAACTATTGAAAGGTAAATCTTCGGGGAGTGCTACTTCCTTCAAGGCAACACCCATTGATTTGAACTTTGCAATGGCTAGCTGAAGATTGTCGCAGTGTTTTGTAGTATCACTTTCGATATCCTCTTTGAGGTATCCCACCCTAAGCGAACGAAAGTCCTTTTCCAGATCAAGGCCAAAAGGATAATCAGTGGTTGTCAGATCTTTTGTATCATACCCCTTGATAATGCTGTAGACAATGGCGCAGTCTTCTGCACTTCTTGCCATTGGCCCTACCTTGTCCATAGACCAACTCAGGGGCATCACCCCATGCCGACTTACTTGCCCGTAGGTAGGTCGTAGCCCTGTGATACCGGTTTTGGTGCTCGGAGAAGTAATGGAGCCTAGGGTTTCGGTTCCAATAGCAAAAGGTACCAGGCCCGCCGAGGTCGCCGCTCCAGATCCAGCGGATGAACCGCTGGCCCCCTCAGTAATGTCCCAAGGGTTTTTGGTTTTTCCACCGAACCATACGTCCCCCCGGGCTAGGGCCCCTGAAACCAATTTGGCGATGAGGACACCTCCGGCAGCTTGCAATTTTTCTACCACGGTGGCCGTAATTGCTAGCTCCTGGTCTTTATAGGGGGCCGCTCCCCAAGTTGTTTTATAGCCCTCCACGGCCAAGAGGTCTTTGACGCCATAAGGGATGCCATGTAAAATACCACGGTAAGTTCCATTTTCAAGTTCTTCATCCATTTTTCTCGCCTGCTTCAAGGCCATTTCCTCGGTTATGGTGATGGTAGCCTGCAAGATCGAATCGTGCTTTTTGATCCGTTGTAGAAAGAATTCGGTCAGCTCCACAGCGGACAGTTGACGATGCTTGATCAAGGAAGCCAATTCAGGAATGCTGTAAAAGGCCAGATCGTCTCGATTTCTAGGGAGTGCAATACTATCGGCTACGGTCCAGATGGGAGGCAATGCCTGAGGTCGTATCTTAAAACCATGGGGAATAGGATCAAATCGAATGGCGGGCATCACCTCAATAGGAATCGGATGGTTTCGTAATGAATCATACCCCGTTCTATTGCGTTCAAGGTACGGATAGATGGTATCGAGGGCTTGTTTTGAAAATGAAACTCCGATGAGTTGTTGCGCATGTTCCACATCGTTTTTGGAAAAATTACCATTGGAATCCTGGCATGAGCTGAGACAAATGATGATGGCAAGACCTACCAAAATAGAACATCGAGGAAAGGGTAGTTGGTGCATGGTTACGGATATTGGCTATTAGCCCTAAAGTACTCATTTTTGATTCGATATTCGAGATTTGTTCCTGCCTGTCGGGCAGTCAATTTGTTTTGACGCCCGTGTCGATTTTCAAAATTTTAATCCCTTTATATGTCTAGTGATTGCTCGGAGACAGTTCAGGTGAGAGGTACTACAAAAGACCATATATCGACAAGCATTAAGATTCCATATGAAAAAACCGATATCAAATAGATACCGGTCTTTAGGACTAATTTATCTCAACTTAACTCAAGTAAAGGTGCAAATATGACACTTCGTCGCGTAGTTGAGGTTAAGTAAACTTCAATTTTATGTGATTTCGCATCGGTTATCGGAAAGCACTGTATTAGTCACCAGCATCGATTTTAAGAAGCTCTGAGTATATCGGTTCTGGGGTTTTGGAAGAAACCTTAAAGGATTTGGTTCTTGTGTCGAAATCAAAGCTGATACATTCTAAATCGTATTCATTGGAATCATCTAGATATTCAAGTAAAATCTTGGTCATCTTAGCCCTGAACTCGTACTCTTCTTGAATTAGAGCAGCGATATTCGCATATGGTGAAGTTCTTATCGGTATCCAGTTGATTCGCATTGAAAAAAATTAGTAAAACAAAATAGGGAATGTCGACTGTTTTGACAATGAATTTACGTTAAGCTTTTGTTTTTTCGTCAAAAAGACCAATTGCACATCTTACGAAGTGAATCGTTTCAAGGAACGTTCCCCAAAAAATCGCGATACCACTTTCCGGAACTCTTTATAATTCTCCTTTGGGATGGAAAATCGGTATACACCAACCCGAATCTCGGGAAATACCCTTCGGCCCATTCAAAGTTGTCTGTAAATGTCCAGGCAAAGTACCCGGATACCTTATAACCGTCTTGTTGGGCTTTATGAACTTGATAGAGGTATTGTTGAAGATATCCTAGTCTTTCGGGATCATGCACCGCCCCATTTCTTATGTTATCGGAAAAGGCGGCACCATTTTCCGTGACAATGATTTTCGGGATATTGGAATAGGCGTTGAATTTTGCGATCATGTTATAGATACTCGGGGGGTGCACCTCCCAATCCATCAGCGTGGTTTTTACGGGTCTATCGGTTGCTGGAACAATTTTAGCATGTAGATAGGGTACGGTATAACTGTGTTTGACAACTTCCCTAGTATAATTTTGAATGCCGATAAAATCAAAATCAAAAAGCAGCTTCTGGTCATCACCCTCCTTTTTAAAGGAGTCAAGGCGTTTTAATATAGGAAGGTCTTCCGAAGGATAGCCTAACCCCAAAGCCGGTTCTATAAATAGGCGATTCAGTAGCACGTCCGCTTTTTGGGCCGCTCGAATATCTTTTGACTTTTCAGAAAAAGCATTTATTTGGGAACATGAAAAAGTAGTTCCCACTTCAGCATTGGGAACTAGGCCGCGTACTACCTTGCCTCCGATCGCTTGACATAAGGTAGCGTGATGTACGGCCGGCAGGAAACTCTTCAATCCTTTTTTGCCAGGAGCGTGAACGCCCAAAAAATAACCTGCGCCTGTAAATACCATGGGTTCGTTCAACACCATCCAATGTGTGACACGGTCCCCAAATAATGAGGCACAGAGCTTTACATAGTCTTCGAACCAACCCAAAATATCCCGGTTCATCCAACCGCCGTGATCCTCAAGGGCTTGAGGCAGGTCCCAATGATAGAGGGTGATCCACGGGCGAATACCACATTCCAAGCAAAAATCAATGACGCGGTTATAAAAATCCACGCCTTGGGGGCTAATATGCCCATAACCTTTTGGAAGTAAACGAGACCAGGCCAATGAAAATCTAAAATTTGGAATGTTCATCTCCTTTAACAGCAAAATATCCGCCTTGTAACGGTGAAAGAAATCGCAGGCGGTCTGCCCATTTTGTGCCTTATAGATGGTTCCCTTTTTTTGGGTGAACGTATCCCATATCGAAGGTCCTTTACCATCAATATTATGAGCTCCTTCGTTTTGATACGCCGCTGTGGATATGCCCCAGGAAAAACCCGTTCCAAAATCGGTAGAAGTAAGGTTGAATTGTTTCGAGGGGGCGCGTGCGGACATGAAATGTGGTGAACTAATGAGAAGTACCGATGACTGTTTCTTGTAGCAATTGATCAATTATGCTTTCCGTAATGTCGGGATAGTATACCTCTTTGATGCTATCAGTCTCAATCCAACTTTTTATTTTATTCAAATGTTTCATTTTCAGCGATTTAATTATGGGTACACCCATATCTTTCAATGCAGCGGCATTACATTGTTGCTCATACTGGCTCTTCATCGGTATGACCATCAATTTTTTTCCCATATGAAGCGCTTCGGCAGGGGTTTCGAATCCCGCCCCGCATAATATACCGCGACTTGTAGCCATACTCTGTACAAAAGCCTCATTGTTGATTCTTCTAACGGTAATATTGTTTTGGAAGAAATTGGTTCGGGCATGTTTGGAGAATACTTCCCATTGGACGGTCTTTATCTCCGATAAGACGTTTAAGAGTTTCTCATCGCTATATGAAGGGAGGTAAACCGTGTAATGCTGGCCTTTGGTCCTTGTCGTATTTCTAATTTCCTGGCGAATGATAGGGGTGTGGATATACGGTTCGTATTCTTTAAAGTGCAACCCGAATTGTTTGGTAGTCGGAGCGTACTTTTTGAGAATCAACCTTCCTAAGGGGTCGTTTTTTTTAGGCTTTGGTGCTTTTTTCGATAATACGGCGGCCTGATGGCTCAGACTTACACAGGGTTTGTGTCTCAGTTTGCAGGCCCATGCCGAAACGGGCTCAAAATCATTGATAATCAGGTCGTAATCGCCTACCGGAACGCTTTTAACCTCTCTTTGTAACCTACTCGAATTGGTTTTCAAGTAGGTTCTCCAGACATCTACGCCTCCTTTTTTGCCGAAGATAAAGCTCCAACCATTCATTTGGTATTTTACAGGATGGGGAATCTTGATATCGGCCTGAGTACCACTTACAAGAATATCAAGCGCAAGCCTTTGCTTTTGTAAAAGGGGTATAATATCACGAGCTCTGCTTAAATGCCCGTTTCCGGTACCTTGAATTGCATAGAGTACTTTCATTCGAAATGATTTACGGTCTGCTATAGGCGTTCAGGGCTCGATATTGAATTGAACTCCTCCAACAAACGTTCAAAAAGTATGTTTTTCTCCAACGCTTCATCCGCCTCTGATACCTCTATATCGTTGGCCTTCATCCGTGCATCTTCGTTGAACTGATATAGTTCCCATTCTCCTTTGTAGTATTCCAATGCAGTCAGGTTTTCGATCCAGTCCCCAGAGTTCAGATACATTACAGTGCCCTTGGGCGTTTTTATTTGCCGAATTTGAGGTTGATGAATATGTCCGCAGACCACAAAATCGAATTCCTTTTCTATCGCAATATCGGCAGCTGTCTTTTCAAAGTCACCGATGAATTTGATGGCGGATTTTACCCCGTTCTTGATTCTCTTTGACATGGAAACCCTGCCCCTGCCCATTTGTTTACTGAGATAATTCACGCCACTGTTCAAGAGGATTAGAAAGTCATAACCCATGGCGCCGAGTTTCGCGATCCATTTCGAGTGTTGCATGGTCACGTCAAATACATCACCATGGAACATCCAAGCCTTTTTTCCATGAAGGTCGAGCACTATTTTATTTTCAATGCTAAAAGATCCTAGACGAAAACCAACGAATTTTCGAAGCATTTCGTCATGATTACCCGTAATGTAATACACTTTTACGCCTTTCGTAATCCATTCCATAATCAACTTGATTACTTTCATATGTGACTTTGGCCAATATCTTTTGCTGAATTGCCAGATATCGATAATGTCCCCATTGAGGACTACCTGTTCTGGCTTTATCGACTTCAGATACTTTAGTAGTTCTTTGGCATGACATCCGTATGTTCCTAGGTGTACATCGGATATGACAACAATATCAACGGGTCTTTTCTTCATCAGCTCGGTAGTTGGATTTTGATTTTCTTGAATTTAAAGGGCGAATAATAAGTACTCAATCGAGTAATCAAGAAGTTGACCAAAAAGGTCAAGGATAAACTGAAGTTAATTTTCATGTAACGAAAATCAGGTGACACAAAGTTTGTCATTTAAAATGGGAGTCCTTGTAAACTGGTGTTTACCATTTCGTTAAGCGATGATTATAAAATATACAAGCCGAGTTACTTTTTTATAACGATCAGATAACGTTTAAATAGTTACTAATACTAAAAAAATATAGAATATTGTTTACAAATTTTTACCATTTGTAAACTCTTAGATTTGTTTTTGAAAATAGCGGTAAACGATATTCGGTTTCTTGGGTACAGTGCATTCGCATCGTTCGGCACCTATTTTTGTATGTATGCCTTTCGTAAGCCATTTACCGTAGCCACCTTTGAGAACATAGCTTTTATTGGTATAGATTATAAGATATTGTTGATCATTTCGCAGGTGTTGGGGTATATGCTATCTAAGTTCATCGGTATTCAATTGATTTCGGAACTAAGCCCCAATCGCAGATTACCGTACCTGCTTGGCATGATTCTTTTGGCTGAAGGTTGTTTGATAGCCTTTGGTGTGCTATCCGCCCCGTATAATATCATTTTTATGTTTCTAAACGGCCTTTCACTGGGAATGATATGGGGCATCGTGTTTTCATATTTAGAAGGGCGAAAGTTTACCGAGATTCTTGGTGTCGCCCTTTGTTCTAGCTTTATTGTTTCAAGCGGTGCCGTTAAGTCGATAGGGCTTGTTGTGCTCAATCAACTTCAGATTGCTGAAATATGGATGCCTGCGGTAACCGGAGCACTTTTTTTGATTCCTTTTGCCTGTTTTGCTTTCTTGTTAGAGCGCATGCCCCAACCTACTGCCGAAGACATGACCTTACGCTCAAAAAGAGACCCGATGACCCGGTCAGACCGAAAACAGTTGATACGTACCTTTATGTTTCCCTTGGCCATACTTGTTTTCTTCTATACTTGCTTGACCGCTTTGCGAGATTTCAGAGACAATTTTTCTCGTGAAATTTGGGATGCTATAGGGTATGAAGGAGATGTATCCGTTTACACGCTTGCGGAAATTCCGATAGCCATCGTGGTATTATTGGCATTGGGAGCAATGAGTTTCATAAAAAACAACAAAAAGGCCTTTCTATATTATCACTACCTCTTGCTTTTTGGAGTGTTGATTATCGGTACCAATACCTTCTTGTATCAAATGGAGCTCGTTTCCCCGCTGGTATGGATGATGGTCACAGGTTTTGGACTTTATAGCTGTTATGTGCCTTTTAACGGGCTATTTTTTGATCGAATGATCGCGGTATTTAGAATACAAGGTAATGTGGGTTTCCTCATTTATGTCGCCGATGCTTTCGGATACCTTGGAAGCATAGGTGTTCTGCTCTATAAAAATTTTGGTCAAGGCGAACTTTCGTGGGTACGGTTCTTTATCAATAGTACCTACCTCGTTGCCTTGATAGGTTTGGTTGTTGGCATACTTTCGTTAGTATATTTTAGGTCAAAGTATAAGAAAGTGCAACTTCCCTCGGAACAGCAAATGCGCATTGTTTAAGATCGGGGGAGCATGAATAGAATGGTCGGTAGAGATGATCGAACCCAGTTAATGGTATAACTAAAATGGAGTAGATGAAAAACGGATATGACTTGATTATTGTAGGCGGAGGGGTTCTGGGAACCTTTCATGCCTATCACGCACTGAAACACGCACTTAAAGTCGCCTTAATAGAAAAAGATCGTACTCCTCAGAGTGCAACCGTCCGCAATTTTGGGCAAGTAGTCCCTTCAGGCATGAATTCCAAATGGCAAGCCTATGGACGCCGAAGCTTAAGGATCTATAAGGAAATACAGGAAGCCTTTGATATTTCCGTACGTCAGGAAGGATCAGTATACTTTGCCGCGAACGAGGAAGAAGTACAACTACTGGAAGAGCTTCATCGAATCAATCAAAATAACCAATATACATCGGTTTTATTGACGAAAGAGGAGTGTTTGGAGCGCTATGTCGGTCTGCGATCAGACTATGTGAAGGCAGGGCTCTTTTTCCCAGAGGAAATTATGGTCGAACCTCGTTTGATGGTCAATAAAGTACACACGTATCTAAAAGCCGTAGGTTTGGATTTATTCCTCCAAAACACGGTACTCGAATGCAATAAGCTATCGGAGGGTGTTGAAGTCTATCTTTCAGGCGGCAAGACCCTTCTTGCCTCAAAGGTTATCATTTGTAATGGAAGCGAATTCAAAACGCTCTATCCGCGATTGTTCGAGGAGAGCGATTTAGAAGTGTCCAAATTGCAAATGATGCAGACAAAACCACAGGGGAATTTCACCCTTCCTAGCTCCATTTTAACTGGACTCTCCATTCGTCGCTATGAATCCTTCGCCGAATGTCCATCTTATCACGAAATCAAGGCTCGGGAAGACCAAGACTCCCTCATCAAAAAATGGGGAGTACATATTTTATTCAAACAAGCGACCGACGGTTCCGTTATCATTGGCGACTCGCACCAGTACGCAGACGCCCATCGAATGGATGATTTGGGGACGGACTTGAATATGGATATCGATGATTTCATTATTCAAGAGGCTAAAAAGATTATTGACCTACCGACCTACGACATTCAACGTCGATGGCCGGGGTTTTACTCGCAGTGCAAAACTTCCGATATCTATCGGAATACTATTGATGACGATATTCATGTCGTAACCGGTATCGGAGGCAAAGGCATGACCGGAAGTGCTGGCTTTGCGGAAGAAAACATTGCTAAAATCTTTAATTTACAACATGCATAAAATCGAACTAGTGGTTTTTGATATGGCGGGTACCGTCGTCAATGAAGACAATGTAGTCTATAAAACCCTTCAAAAAGCCATCAACAAAACTGGCTTCGGCCTTTCTCTGGATTTTGTACTTGAGTACGGCGCTGGTAAGGAGAAGCACCAAGCCATAAAGGACATATTGGCCCAGGTGGATGCCGACAGCAAATTAGATTCAGAACCGATTTTCGAAGACTTCAAAAGAATGCTTGATATAGCGTATGACACCTTGAAAGTCACCTCTTTCGAAGGTGTAGTGCCGCTTTTGGAACATTTGCGGTCAAAAAAGATCAAAATTGCCCTAAATACCGGGTATTCGAAACCCATTGCAACACGGCTATTACAAAAAATGAACTGGGTCAAAGGGCAACAATATGACACTTTGGTTACCGCCGATGATGTCATATTAGGAAGACCCCATCCCGATATGATTTTCGAGGCCATGGAAGCTTTGAACGTTTTTGACGCCGAAAACGTTCTGAAGGCCGGAGATTCAATCATCGATATCGAAGAGGGTAAAAATGCCCATTGTGGCATAACCGTTGGGGTAACTACCGGGGCCCATACATGGCAACAATTGGAATCTGCAAAACCGACCTATGTCGTCGATTCACTTTTTGAACTCACTCCGTACCTTAAACCCTAAGTTGCGATCAAAAACCTTTTCGAACGGTTCAAATAAAAAAGTAGATCACTAGCATTTTCGAAGAGACGGGGCCCCTATTCACGGGTACATGTGGAAGACGCCCGTCAAAAAATATCGAATCGCCTTCCCTTAGGCAGACCTCCTCTTCATTGATGATATAGGAGCACTCTCCAGACAGTATATATTTGAACTCAAAAGCATCCGTGCGTACTTTGTCGCGCTTTGAATTGGGTTTGATTTCTAATAGTACGGTTTCGAAACCCAGTGACGATAACTGTTTACCAAAAATATAAGTGTATTCAAAACCAATGGCCTCGTCCTCCTTCTCAATAACAGCATTCTCTTCCTTTCTAGAAACAATGAAATTAGCTCCGTTTACCTGGGGCATTCCGCCGAAGAACTCCGTTACCTCCACATCTAGGGAAGTAATGATTTTTAAGAGAACGGGCAAAGAAGGAATGGTTCTGCCATTTTCAATACGCGATATCAGCCCACCTGTAACTTCGGCCTTTTGAGCAATTTCACTAATAGTAGCTCCGCCGCCTTTTCTTATTTCCTTGATGCGCTTACCAATACCGATAAGATAATCTTCCATAGAATACGTTGTAGATTACAAACATAGCATTTAATTGAAATCAGAACCTTATCCGATTCCCTCGAAACCCGTCTTTTCCCTCGAGAATCCAATAATTTTACCCAAAATTAACTTTTGCTTGAATTGAGTATTTGTAAACTATTTTCAGATAACGATTTCATAATATTTTTAATCTAGGGATATCTTTTTGTTAATATGAATAGTATGTTTTACTAACAGTGGTCTATGATATTTGTTTCGTAATAATAAACCAAAGTTTACAAATACGAAAGAAAATGAAAGAAACACTATACTGTTTGGTATTTGCATTTTTTATGCTGGCCACGACCCATGCCCAAACCGATTTTTCCGGTAGGGTGCTCGACGAAAACAACGACCCGTTAGCGGGTGCTTCCGTTGTTGTGAAAGGTAGCTCCAATGGAGTAGCGTCCGATTTTGATGGCAATTTTATAATTGAACTTGCCACGGGAAACGAGATTTTAGAAGTATCATATATAGGGTATATCACCCAAGAATTTGATACTTCCGGAAAAACCATGGCCGATATTGCTTTACAACCCGATGCGCAGAATCTTGATGAAGTGGTGGTAACGGCCCTGGGGATTAAAAAAGAAAAAAAGCGACTGGGTTATGCAGTTCAGGAAGTGAAAAATGAAAACCTGGTGACCGCTCGTGAAACCAACGTGACAAATTCACTTGCGGGTAGGGCTGCTGGCGTACAGATTACCGGTGGCGGCTCTGGGGTAGGGTCGACTTCCTTGATTACCATTCGGGGTGAGGGCTCCCTTATCCCCGGAAACAACTCTCCCTTATTTGTCGTAGATGGGATCCCAATAAGTAATAGAACCATAAGCAATAGAGCAGAGGGCAACTTGGAAACGGATTATGGGAATGGCGCTCAAGATATAAACCCCGATGATGTCGAGTCGATTTCTATACTAAAGGGGCCGAATGCCACGGCCTTGTATGGGTCGCGCGGACTAAATGGCGTGGTGTTGATTACCACGAAGTCCGGTAAAGGTTCCAAAGGATTGGGCATAAGCTTTACCCAAAACCTCACCTTTGAAAATGCATTGCGTATCCCAAAATATCAAAACCAATACGGTCAAGGGGCTGGGGGCGAGTTTTCTTTTGGCGATGGCTTTGGGGCAGGAACCAACGATAACATTGACGAAAGCTGGGGTCCACCATTGGATGGCCGTTTGGTATTTCAACATGACAGTCCGACCAGCAGCGGTTTTAGAGCGGGAGACTTCGCACTGCGGCCCAGAAATGCCGATGGTACGTTTGCAGATGAGATAACGGCTACGCCATGGGTCGCTAACCCTAACAATATCGAAAATTTCTTTGAAACCGGAATGACCAGCACTACCAACCTTTCGTTGACAGGCGGTAACGAGTTCGGTAATTTCAGGATGTCTTTGACCAATCTTGATAGTGAGGGTATTTTGCCGAATACGGATTATGAACGAAAGACCTATGCCCTCAGTGGCTCCTATAAGCTGAGACCGTGGTTAAAGGTTTCGTCCTCTATAAATTATGTCAATAGCGGGAGTACCAATCGCCCCAACAATTCTTATGGCACCGAAAACATTATGTATCTCTGGGTGTGGTTCGGGCGTCAGATCAATATGAACTCCTTAAGGGATTACTGGCAGCCAGGTCTCGAGGGTAGACAGCAGTTCAATTACAACTATAACTGGCACGACAACCCTTATTTTACAATGAACGAGAATACGAATGGCTTCAATAAGGACCGTATTTTCGGAAATGCCCGTGTTGATATCGACATTGCCAAAGACCTGTCTTTGATGTTGCGTACCGGGATCGATTATTTCGGGGAATTGCGTACAGGCCGTCGGGCATACAGTACACAGCGTTTCGCAAGGGGGCAATATAGGGAAGACGATATTTTCTTTAAGGAACAAAACACGGATTTTCTGTTGTCCTATACTAAAGAAGCGACCGAAGACTTCACCATTGGAGCCTCCATTGGAGGAAACATTCGCGAAGAGGAAAATCGGTTCAAGCGTATCAGTGCCAACTCCCTCTCCATTCCGGGAATCTACAACTTTGCGAATTCCGCCGAACCCTTATCCAAGACACAGTTCAATGATATGCGAAAAATCAATTCGCTGTACGCATTTGCCAATGTTTCCTATAAAAATTATTTGTTCTTGGATGTTACCGGAAGGAATGATTGGTCAAGCACCTTACCTGCGGACAACAATTCGTACTTCTATCCTTCGGTGGGCGTTAGTGCCATACTTTCCGATATGTTTACCTTACCCAAACAAGTTTCGTTTTTCAAGCTTCGTGGTGGCTGGGCCAAAGTAGGTAATGATACCGATCCCTATGCCTTACGGAACACTTTTTCATTCAATGAACCCTTCGGAAACTTTCAAAGGGTCAGTGCCTCCGAAGTCCTTAGAAATGAAGAACTACTTCCAGAACAGGCCAATTCCATTGAAATCGGGGCCGACCTTCGGTTGTTCAATAATCGTTTGGGACTTGACGTTTCTTGGTATGATTCGACGACCAAAAACCAGATCCTAACCTTACCCGTAACGAACACATCGGGTTTTAGTTCAAGGATTATCAATGCCGGGGAAATCCAAAATACAGGTGTAGAGGTTGTATTGAACGCTACACCTGTTCAAACGACGGATTTTAGATGGGATGCCACGGCCAACTTCACAAGAGCAAGGGGCAAGGTAAAATCGTTGACGGAAGGTTTGGATACCTATGAGATGTCGAACAACTATTTAAGTGTCCAGGCAAAGGTAGGCGGCCGTATGGGTGATGTTTATGGTACCGGACTGGTCACTGTTGACGACCCGAACAGTGCATTCTTTGGGCAGGTAGTTCACAATGAAGATGGGTTCTCGCTGCGCGACCCCAACTTGAAATTGCTAGGAAACTATAATCCTGATTTTACATTGGGCTTACAGAACACCTTTACCTATAAGGGTTTCAACTTGGGTGTTTTATTCGATTGGCGCCAAGGGGGAGTTATTATGTCTAGAACCGTATTGATCGGAGGTACTTCAGGTCTGATGGATTTTACCGCCGTTGGCCGTGAGGAAGGTATTATTTCTGAAGGGGTCATTCAAAATACGGACGGAAGCTATCGCCCCAATGACGTTCGCTTAAGCGGTCGGGATTACTACTGGTGGCGTTATAATCGGGGCAACGAGGAAATCGGTATGTTCGATGCCTCCTTCTTGAAACTTCGTGAAGTGAAAATTGGATACAATCTGCCTAAAAAGCTCTTAAAGAACACCTTTATACAGTCCATAAACCTTTCCCTAGTCGGAAGAAATTTGGCCTTATGGACTGAGAACCCACATTTCGACCCTGAAACCATATCGTTCAATGGCGGTACCATCGTACCAGGGGTCGAAGATATGGCACTCCCTAGCTCAAGAAGTTATGGGTTCAACCTCAATGTAACCTTCTAAAACCGATAGAAAAGATGAAAAAATATATGAAAACTAAAATCCTTCTCCTTGCTTTGATCACCCTAGCGGGGTGCACAAAAGATTTTGAAGAAACAAACAGGAATCCCAATCAACCTGAAGAGGTCAGTGCAGACCTGTTGCTTTCAACGGTAATTTCTACACTGGCGACCACGACCGCCGATGCAGGTGGATGGGACCGAGGGAATATTGTGGCCCAGTTGACCGCTAAAATCAATTTTACGGGTTTTGATCGGTATAATTGGGGTTCTGAATCAGGTTTATGGAACACTTATTATGGGATTCTTCCAGAAATAGAGCTGATTTTGGAGAGCGCCTTGGCCGAAGAGACCAAAAACACCTCCTACGAGGGCATGGCCCTGGTCTTGCGTGCCTATGTCTTTGCCAATTTGACCGATAACTGGGGAGATGTACCGTACTCGGAGGCCATTACGGCTACCGACGGAAACTTTACTCCGGCTTACGATTCCCAACAGGCGATTTATGCAGGAATATTGGATGACCTACGTAGGGCCGAAACCCAATTGGCACTAAACCAATCGATTCTGGGGGGAGATATACTTTATGGAGGCGATACAACTAAATGGCTGAAGTTTGCCAATTCGTTACGCCTGCGCTACTTAATGCGTACCTCAAATAGAAATGATGTCGGAGCAGAGGTACAAGCCATATTGGATTCGGGTATCTTTATTGCGACCAATGACGATAATGCGGTGATGCTATACCCTGCGACTACCCAAATAGACTCTTGGCCCATAAGTACAGGCCGTATCGGTGGTTTTGACGAGCATCGCATGAGCGAAACCAGTGAGGCGGTATTAAAGTCTTTTGATGACAATCGACTGCAACGCTGGTTTCAGCCTACTGATAACCCTGAAGATGATCCGTCGCTTTTTGTGGGCCTCACTAATGGACTCAGTGAGGATAATGCATCGACCTTTAACGGTGGGGCAAATAATGTATCCAGAATCAACCAGGCGTTTTTCTATGATTCATCTAACTCGGTACAGGCAGCGATCATTCAGACCGCTGAGGTACATTTCCTATTTGCCGAGGCCGCCCAGCGTGGACTTATTTCCGCAGATGCCGAAACCCTCTATACCGAAGGTATTCGGCTCTCATTTGAGTATTGGGACGTTGATCAGGATATTGCCGCCTATACCGCACAACCTGGTGTTGCCTATGACGATCAATTGGAAACCATCATGACCCAAAAGTGGTTGGCTTCCTTCCTCGTCGGATTGGAATCATGGTATGATTTCCGTAGAACGGGCTTACCCTCCGTTATCGTTCCAGGACCCGATAATGTGAACAATGATGCCGTACCCGTGCGTTTCCTGTATCCCGATTCTGAACAAACATTGAACGGAGACAACTACAAGGCGGCAGTTTCCGCCTTTGGAGCAGATGATATCAATACCAAAGGGTGGTGGGAAAATTAGAAGTTTATCCTACTTTGATTACATTTAGAGCAGGTTATAAAACAGAACGGAAAAAAAGAATGTATAACGCCGCATGATATGAAAAACATAAAAATTCAAGTATTACTGTTATGTATGGGTATCGGGTTCTTGGTAGGAAATGCGCAAGAACAAAACACTAAGGTTGTTCTAATCACCCTTGATGGCTTGCGTTGGCAAGAGCTCTTTTCAGGTGCCGATCCGCTTTTGGTATCCAATTCGGAATATGTTCATGACACCACGGACTTAAAACAACGATTCTGGAGGGAAAGCCTAAAAGAGCGACGGGAAGCCTTACTGCCCTTTATTTGGCAAAAAGCTTCTAAAATAGGACAACTTCATGGCAATCGAAATGTAGGGAGCAAGGTGGATCTGACAAATACGATGTGGTTCTCATACCCTGGGTACAATGAAATCCTATCAGGCAAGGCCGATGATACCAGAATCAACAGTAATGACAAAATTCCAAATCCGAATGTCACAATTTTGGAAGTTGCGAACAGTGATTCGAGGTATAAAGGCAAGGTAGCTGCCTTCGGCAGTTGGGACGTCTTTCCGTTTATCGTAAATGAAGAACGATCGGGCGTTCCTGTAAATGCGGGGTTCGAACTGGCAACCGGGCAGCACCTCAGCGAACGGGAAAGGTTTTTGAACGAGTTGCAGCCCATGGCACCCAGTCCATGGAGTACGGTTCGTTTAGACGTTTTTACACATTCTTATGCCCTGGAACATATGAAAAAGGAGCATCCTGAATTTATATATATCGCCTATGGCGAAACGGATGATTTCGCTCACGATGGGGACTATGAAGCTTATTTGAAATCAGCGAATACTACGGATAACATGATCCAAGCACTGTGGAACTTTACCCAAGCCGATCCGTTTTACAAAGACAATACGCTGTTCTTGATCACTACAGACCACGGACGCGGTACCGATCCCTTGGAAAGTTGGAAAAGCCATGGTAATAAGGTGTCCGGAGCAGGGGGTGTTTGGCTCATTCTCTTCGGTAAAGATGTCGCTACCCTTGGGGAAGTTTCAACGCAAAGTCAGATTTATAGTTCGCAAATAGCCCCGACAATTGCCAAAGCATTAGGCTTAAAAAGTGAGAAGGGTTCGATAAAAAATAATGCCCTTGAGGTTTCCGGAAACTAGTGCATATAGTTAAACAAAACTTCAAGTTTAGTTAATCTACCTTAGGCGAAAATCCACGAATTTTGAGATAAGATTATTTGAGTTAGTTTGGTTTAAGTTAGTTGTAGAGCCGGTGTATTGAACACCGGCTCTTGTCATACTAAGGGATAGCACAATAGTTTAAATGCTTCAATCTTTTAGCAGATCGTCTCTCGGGAAGTTTGGTCGTAGGGTTTCTTATTTATATATTTCGGTTGAACTATGAATACCCGAAAGCCATGATAAAGAACGTATTTTATTTGTTTTGCCTACTAGTCTTCATCAATTGTAAAGAAGATGCCAAAGGGGATACCCCATTACCGGAAACTGAAACTGATACGGAAACCGACACCGATACTGACACGGATTCGGAAACGGATAATGATACCACACCTTTCACCTGGCAAGCTGTAGTAGCCGCAGATGATAGTCAACCCATTCAGCGCCATGAGGCCGCTTTTGTTCGGGTAGGTCAGAAATTCTACTTATTGGGCGGAAGGGATATTCGTGCCGTGAGTATTTTCGATACCCAAGATGAAAGTTGGACCACAGGACCGGAACCGCCATTGGAACTACATCATTTTCAGCCCGTGGTCATAGAAGGCAAAATCTATATCATCGGAGCCTTAACCGGCGGATGGCCCAATGAAACGCCCGTAACACATGTGTATATCTATGATACGGCTACTGATTCATGGAGTCAAGGCGATGAGATTCCCGAAGCGCGGAGAAGAGGTTCTACGGGGAATGTCTTGTACAACGGAAAGGTGTACATCGCTTGCGGCATCAAAAATGGACATATAGGAGACCATAAAAAGTGGATGGACTTGTACGACCCGGCTACCGGTACGTGGGAGGTGCTGGCAGACGCCCCCCGGGCCCGTGACCATTTTCAGGCCGTTTTGGTCAATGGAAAAATCGTTGCTCCTGCAGGACGAAATACCGGTATATTTCCTGATCAGCCTTTTGGAGGTACCATCGCAGAAGTCGATAGCTATGATATTTCGAGCAATACGTGGGAAACCCTCCCCAATAACCTTCCCACCGTAAGAGCTGGTAATGCGGCTACCTTGTTTCAGGATAAGGTATTGGTAATCGGCGGGGAGTCTACAGCACAACAGAAAGCTCATGCCGAGGTCGAAGCCTTGAATCTGACGACCAATGAATGGGAAAGCCTTGATCCTTTATTGGAAGGGCGACATGGCACCGGTCTTGTTGAATATGAGGGAGCGTTATATATTGCCTCGGGTTGTGGAAATCGCGGCGGCTCACCAGAATTGTTCACCATGGAAAAATACGCGCAATAGCTATTCTTTGCCTTCTTCCTTAATGGAGATATCCTTTCGAAATGGAATGAACAAGGGGTCAACGTCATCCGTTTCCCCGACCACAGCTTCAATCTCTCGTTTGAGATAGTTCAAATGGGCGATAGTAAGTCTGTCTGTCATTACAGGCAACGTTCTTTTTATTTTCCCCTGCAAGGTCAACAGATTATCCAAAGCTAGCGATCGCACATCCGTGTTCGAGGTATACCCCTTCGATAATTCGGCCAAAAGTCCTTCAACAATACCTTCGGTAACATCTGGCTTGTACAACGCGATCATATTAGAAACATATGATTTTTGAAGTTTACGACGATACGCATTGGTTTGATAAAAGACATTCATATCGCCCCAGACCAGTTGGTTGAGATCATCGATATATTCTTCTGGGCGGTATGGATTCTCATCTTCATAGCGCTCTGAAATAAAGGTCATTCGGCTGATCCGGCTTCCCCCGAGCAAGTTGATCATCACACTTTCCATGGTCTTGGTGACACTTTCCTTTGATTGCGGTGAACGAATGGCATTGAGAATATCATTACGCATCAACCATTTGGGCTCATGAAAAATATAGGTATTGAGAAAGGCCAATGCCTGTTTTTGGAGTTGTTTGGGCACTGGGCGGTAGACTTCCCCTGTTTCCCCCATAGTTTTTGGGCTTACATAGATGCCTCCGATGTTTTTGGATACATGAAATATATAGTCACTGTATTGATTCACAAGATCCTTATAGATTTGATCCAGATTGGCGAAATCATCACTATCATTTTCTTTGACCCATTCTTTGATGCAAGGAGCGATACGTTGCAGATTGAGAATGCCGTACATACTGGCTTCCATCGCATTGTCCCCTAAATCCTCGGTTTGGGAGCGCGGATCAAAATCACGTCCTTCACCACCGAACCATAGCCTAGGATTATTTCCCACACTATCCACGACCATCTGGCTTAACAGCTCTTTTTCTTCCTTAGGCTCCAATGAGTCCGGAAATCGGGAATAACCCCATTGAATAGCCCATTTGTCATAGTCGCCGATACGAGGCATCAAGTGCTCCAAGGGAATGTTATCTTCAGGTTGCGCCACATAATTGAAGCGGGCATAATCCATGATAGAGGAGGTATGTCCATTTTTGGAAAGCCATTCGGCATCCCTTAGTTTTTCGACAGGCGTAGCAGAGCTTGATCCCATGTTATGACGAAGGCCAAGGGTATGACCTACTTCATGTGAACTTACAAAACGCACGAGTTGCCCCATGAGTTCGGTATCGAATTCCATCTGTTGTGCTCGAAAATCGACCGCGCCCGCCTGCACCATATACCAGCTGTGCAATAAATTCAATAGATTGTGGTACCAACCGATATGACTCTCCAATATTTCACCACTTCGTGGATCGACGATATTTGGTCCATAGGCATTTTTAAAAGGAGAGGCGAAGTAGCGCAGCACGGAAAAACGGGAGTCTTCGAGACTCATGGCCGGATCGTCTTCGGGCCATTCCATGCCGATGATGGCATTTTTGAAACCGGCCTGCTCAAAAGCAACCTGCCAATCATTGATGCCCTGTATCAAGTAGGGCCTCCATTTTTTGGGAGTGGCGGGGTCAATATAGTATACAATGGGCTTTTTAGGCGCTACCAGTTCACCGCGTTCCCATTTTGTGATATCCTCAGGCTTTGGTTCTAAGCGCCAGCGGTGGATATAGGTGTTTCTGTCCACTTTTTGTTGGTCATCACCATATTCCAGATACGAACTTGCAAAGTACCCCACGCGGGCATCGAAATGGCGTTTTTGCATCGGTTCTTGAGGAAGAAGAATAAAAGAGTTGTTGATTTCCAAGGTGACCACCCCCGCCAAAACGGCCGCAGGCAATTGCTTTTTTCGTTTCTCCTTACTAGATTTCGCTTTATAGGTCTTCACCGTTTTTATTTCGGTGTTTAATGGGAACGAATTGATCTCGTTGATATATGACTTATCTTTCTCCAGACCCAATAAACGATAGGCCTCCTTTTTTTGGCTGCTTAGTGCTAGTAATGGGTTTTCACTATTGAGAAAATCGGTGACTTCGATGAGGTGCGAAGCGCGCTTTTGATCACTTACCTGAATTTCAAAGGCCTCGAGAATGGGGGTGATATTAGAATTATTGACCGCCCTCGAAATCGCGTCGTTTTCGTCGGCGGCGCTGACTAAAGTCGCAATTCTTAGGAAGATTTGGTTCGTCGGACTCTTTTCAAAAACGATGGTATTCTCCGCTATTTTTTCGCCGCCGTAATTTCGGGCACCGGAGGGGGTCTTTATGAAACGGGTAACCACTAGAATTTCGCGATTCAGGAGACTATCCGCAATTTCAAAGTAGAATTTCCTTCCGACTTGATGTACATTGAGCAAGCCCTGTTGTGAGATTGCATCCTTCGGGACGAAATCGGAAAAAGACGTTCCCTTTCCAGGTGATTTCGTGTTTTTGGTGATGGATGTTTTTTTCTTCCCTGTAAGACCAAGAGTACTACATGAACTTACAGCGAAAAAAATACAGAAAAGCAATACGAACAGTCTCATAAGTAGCGAACGTTTCTATAAAGTGTTTCGTATGAATTGGGGTCGGGTCGGATATCGATTTAACACAATTGGGGTCTTATCGATAGAAGGCAAGATACAATTATTGCCCAAATCAATCAATTTTACCGAAATAAAATCAGTAGCGCACCTAAGGCGGTCAGCACCAAGATCATCTTTCGGTAGAAATCCTCTTTGATTAGTTTCACTACTCTGATACCTACAAAAATACCCAATATGATTCCTGGAATAAGCTTGAGATCGAACAGGAACGTGTCGAGTGTTATCGTTTCCCAAACAAAAATATGCAGCGGAAGTTTTAAGATATTGACGATGAGAAACAACCACGCAGCCGTGCCGATAAATTCATTCTTGGGCACCCGCATCGCCAGAAAATAGATATTGCTAAATGCCCCGCCAAGATTACCGATCATGGTCGTAATACCTGCGATGGTGCCGACGATTCCTGCGAAAAGCCAATGGGTCGGGACAGCTTTCGACTTCCGTCTATCCCACCAATACATCATGACAACACTGACCAGAATAATTATGGCCATTCCGATTTTGAACGTGGCTTCGTCTAAATCGTTCCCAATAAGAACGCCAATGAGGATACCAACCAATATCCAAGGTAGGAAACGAAAAATGTACGACCATTTGGTGTGTCGGTTGTAGTAGATTACCGCGAAAATATCTCCAAAAACCAAAAGCGGTACTACGATTCCGGTCGACTCTTTCGCTTCAAAAGCCAAGGCCATAAGGGTGACGTTGACAATAGCAATCCCCTTTATCCCCGCCTTTGAGAAGCCAATGACCACAGCAGCCGTAAAGGCTAGGGCCCAGGCGGTAATTGAAATAGTAGCGGCATCGAAAAAAATCACATGTAAGGTTTAGCGGTCAAGCTGCAAAAGTATTCTAATTTATTTTATCTTTAGACGCTAACGAAACCACCAAACTATGGAATTAAGTACGCTCGACTACGGTTTTATCGTGGTTTTCTTCTCACTTGTTTTAGGAATAGGCATTTATGTTTCCAAAAAATCGGGATCTAGTTCTTCCGAGTTTTTTCTGTCGGGAAGAACCATGCCGTGGTGGTTGTTAGGTATTTCAATGGTCGCGACGACATTTTCAACTGACACCCCGAATTTGGTAACGGACTTCGTACGAACCTCTGGGGTTTCCGGAAACTGGGGTTGGTGGTGTTTTCTTTTGACCGGAATGCTCACTGTTTTTGTATATGCAAAACTATGGAGGAAATCTAACGTAAAAACGGATTTGGAGTTCTATGAACTGCGCTATGGGGGAAAACCAGCGAGTTTTTTGAGAAAATTTAGAGCAGTTTATCTCGGTGTTTTTTTCAATGTGGTTACGATGTCGGCCGTTACTTTGGCGGCCATTAAAATAGGAGGGATTATGCTGGGTCTTGAACCTTGGGAAACCGTGGTAGGTGCTGGATTGATTACGGTTGTTTTTAGTGCCTTAGGCGGATTTAAGGGTGTTGTATATACGGACTTTCTACTATTTTTTGTGGCTATGGCAGGTGCCATTGGAGCGGCTTATTACCTAGTGAACATCCCCGAAGTGGGAGGGCTTCAGAATATAATTTCCAATAATTTGGTTCAGTCTAAAATGGATATCCTCCCCGATTTGAGCGATACAAAACTGGTCATTACCGTGTTGGTCATTCCCTTGGCCGTGCAATGGTGGAGCTCTTGGTATCCTGGAGGAGAACCCGGAGGTGGTGGATACATAGCCCAGCGGATGCTCGCGGCCAAAGACGAAAACCATGCCATAGGAGCGACCTTCTTCTTCAACATCATGCATTATGCGTTGCGTCCGTGGCCATGGATTTTGGTCGCTTTGGCTTCTTTGGTGGTGTATCCTGATATTGCTAGTATAGCGGAAGCCTTTCCAAATGTGCCCGCCGATAAGTTGGGTCATGATTTGGCCTATTCCGCGATGTTGACTAAACTGCCTAGTGGTCTTTTGGGCGTAGTGCTGGCGTCATTGATCGCCGCCTATATGAGTACGATATCCACTCAATTGAATTGGGGGTCATCGTATTTGGTATTTGATTTTTATAAAGAGCAGATTAACCCAAATGCCTCAGAAAAACAAATGGTAACCGTAGGAAGGTTGTCAACGGTAGTTTTAATGGTGCTAAGTGCACTTTTGGCGCTGGCGATGCAAAATGCCATGGATGTTTTTGACCTCTTATTGTCGTTTGGAGCCGGAACGGGGTTGATTTTTATTTTACGCTGGTTTTGGTGGCGTATTAATGCATGGACTGAGATTTCGGCCATGTTCGCTTCGGGAATCTTGTCCATTTTGATTGCCACAACTTCCTTAAAAGAAATCCTTTTCGGTGTAGATACCGGTCTTTTCCCTGACTGGGCAGAACTGCCCTTTATCATGATCGTTACCACCATTATCTGGGTTACCGTAACATTTGTGACCCAGCCGGAATCAAAAGAAGTATTAAGAAGCTTTTACCTCAAAATACAGCCTGGCGGGCCCGGTTGGTCAAAAGTGGTCGACGAAGCTAAAGCCGATAGTGTTGACATCATAAATACAAACGAAAAATGGAGCGTTCCCTCAGGAATAGTTGCGATGCTCTTAGGGGTTGCACTCATATATTCTTTAATGTTCGCGACCGGGTATTGGATTTACGGTAGGACTACGGCAGCATTGGTTTTGTCAGCTGTGGCGGTACTTTCAGGATTCTTATTGATCAAGGCCTGGGGTCGAATGAAGGAAAACATTTTGTAAGATGAAAGACAGAATACTATCCGTTGATATTTTTAGGGGAGCGACCATCGTTCTGATGATTTTGGTGAATACGCCAGGTACCTGGTCTGCGGTCTATGCCCCATTTCTTCATGCAAAATGGCATGGATATACCCCAACGGATTTGGTGTTTCCCTTCTTCTTGTTTATTGTAGGAACCTCTATCGTGTTCGCTTATAAGAACAAAGTCGCCGATTCGAACACTTATAAAAAAATTACGATCAGAACACTAAAACTGATTGGGTTAGGCCTTTTTCTTGGCGCGTTTACGCTGAGCTTTCCTTTTTTCAAGGACTTTGCCGATATCCGTTTTCCCGGAGTTTTGCAACGAATTGGAGTGGTCTTCTTTTTCGCATCGATTCTTTTTCTCAATTTCAATTGGAAAACCTTGGTCGGAATCGCGATTTTCTTCCTTATCGGGTATTGGGTGCTTATGACGATCATTCCCGTGGAAGGGGTGGAATCAACTCTGGATCGAGCACCGAATAATTTGGCAAACTGGTTGGATGTCAAGGTCTTCGGAACACATAACTACAAAGCTGATTATGATCCCGAAGGATTGTTAAGCACTATTCCGTCGATTGTAAGTTCGCTACTAGGTATTTTTACAGGGCTCATTTTGACCTCCAAACAAGAGAAAAAAACAAGGATTTTAATAGGAGTCGGAGGCGCCATGCTCATCATAGGGCATGTGTGGGATATTTTCTTTCCGATCAATAAAGCCCTCTGGACAAGTAGTTTCGTGCTGGTTACCGCGGGTTGGGCCAATCTCGTTTTAGCGTTGATCTATTATTTGACCGATGTGAAGGGCATTCAATTCGGAAGTATCTTTAGATATGCCGGGGCCAATGCCATTGTGGTTTATTTCTTATCCAGTTTTATCAGTAAGATTATGGGCATGATCAAAGTGGGCGATACGTCGCTACATGGCTGGCTTTTCAATACCGTTTATGTGCATGATTTCATGTCTATGCAGCTCTCTTCGCTGCTCTACGGTCTTACCGTAGTGACTTTTTATTGTCTTTTGGCATATATTTTGTACCAAAGAAGACTATTCTTCAAAGTATAGGTATGAATCACATCTTGAAATCGGCAAGGCTTTTGCTAGCAATCCTTATGATAGGGGTATGGCCTTCTGAAAGTAGCGCCCAAAATGACTTTCAAGAGGGATATATCGTCACCACCTCAAACGATACGCTATACGGTTTGGTAAAGGATCGGAAGACCGGATCGTTTAGTGGGCTGTTCCGTAAGATACGGTTCAAAGGAAAACGGGGCAAAAGAAAATATAGTCCGAAGGAAGTACAGTCCTATACCAGAGGGGGCAATACTTTTGAGACGTTTCAGCTCATCGGTACCGGAAGGTTTTTCGATGATGACTATCGTATTTCCGCAAATGGCGAATACCAGTACCTAAGGGTCGTCGAGAAGGGGTATCTCAGCTACTATCTTTTGGAATATGAAGAAGACGATTCGTCGTATGTCGATACCATTGCCTATTTCAAAAAGAACAATGAGGATAGATTCATTCGGGTGAATCAAGGATTATTTGGTTTGAAACGAAAAAAGTTGAGTAGCTATTTTTCGGATTGCCCTGAATTGGCCGAACGTATTCAAAACAAAAAGGTCAAGCATCCTATTGATATCGTACACTTCTATAACAAATGGAAAGCCGATAGTTTGTAAAACCGAACCTAGCTCCCCATCAATTTAGCTACATATTTACCAATGACATCAAACTCCAAGTTAACCACAGTGCCCACGGTATAGGTGTTAAATCGGGTATGCTCATAGGTATAGGGAATAATAGCTACGCTAAAGCTGTTCCTTGCGGAATCGACAACTGTCAAACTCGTACCGTCGATGGTAATTGAACCTTTTTCAATAGTCGGGTTCTTGGTGGCCGGATCGTATTCGAAACTATAAAACCAACTTCCATCCTTTTCATCCACAGCAGTGCAAACCCCGGTTTGATCCACATGCCCTTGAACAATATGTCCGTCAAGGCGACTTCCTAAAATCATTGCCCTTTCGAGATTGACTTGATCGCCTACTTGTAAGGTATTTAGTGCCGTTTTTTCAAGTGTCTCTTCAATGGCGGTCACCGTATAGGTGGTTTCATCTAAAGAAACAACGGTCAAACAAACTCCGTTATGGGCGACACTTTGGTCTATTTTAAGCTCTTGGGCCAATGGGGTAGCAATAGTCATATGAAGATTGCCGCCTTCTTTTTTCAAATCGGCGACCTCACCCAAAGTTTCGATAATACCTGTAAACATGTTCCGTTTTTATTGCCTAGTTTTGTGTCTTATTCTAGTCACAAAGGTATAGAATATCATGGAGGAAACTGAAAAAATAAAGTTGGGGATATCCGTCGGGGATTTAAACGGAATAGGCTGTGAAGTCGCCCTGAAAACCTTTGTAGATTCACGTATGCTCGATTTTTGCACGCCTATTTTCTTTGCTTCCAGTAAGACTATAGCCGCCCAAAAATCAGCCCTGAACATTGAAATCAAGTACAACGGAGTTCAAGACGCCGCGGAAGCGATCGATGGAAAAATCAACGTGGTCAATGTGTGGAAAGAGATACCGGAACTTAGGTTCGGGGAGGCTACCAAAACAGCCGGAGAATTTGCCATAAAATCGTTAAGAGCGGCCACTGAAGCCCTGAAGAACGAGAGTATCGATGTCTTGGTTACTGCGCCCATCAATAAGAATACGATTCAATCGGAAGACTTTAACTTTCCGGGCCACACTGATTTTTTGGCACAAGAACTCGAAGGGGAAAGCCTCATGTTCATGGTCACCGATGACCTTAAAATAGGCCTGCTGACCGACCATGTTGCTGTAAAGGACGCTCCGACGGCCATTAATCCCATTTTGATACGAACAAAAGTCAGAACCATAGAGAAATCACTACGAATGGATTTCGGTGTCCGTAGTCCGAAAGTAGCCCTGTTGGGGATAAATCCGCATAGCGGTGATAACGGTACCATTGGTGAAGAAGACGAGGATATCTTGAAGCCGGTAATCAAAGAAATGTCCGATGCTGGTCATTTGGTATTCGGTCCGTATTCCGCGGATAGTTTCTTCGGATCGGATGGTTTCAAAAAATTTGATGCAATTTTGGCCGCATATCATGACCAAGGTCTGATTCCTTTTAAGACATTGTCCTTTGGCACCGGGGTCAACTTTACCGCGGGGCTAAGTCGTGTGCGAACTTCCCCAGATCACGGTACGGCCTATGAAATAGCGGGTAAGGGCCAAGCAGATCACAGTTCGTTTAAGGAAGCAGTGTTCACCGCGTTGCATATCTTCAAGAACAGAAAGGAGTATCAGGGCCTAACTGAAAACGTATTGCAAAAACAACGGGCAAGACGATAGGTTCTCCCTTAAGAATATAGGGGGTTTGAATGCCTAAACGACGAATTTTATTTCCTAAATCTTCTATTGCGAAGTATTAAAATAATAGTATCTTTGCACCCGCCTTGAAGCCATCTTTTGTAGAAGGACAAGTAGGGCTGACGTAAAAAATCGGTGTGTTACGATGAAAAAAAGGGAGTTTGAGATTCCTTTCTCAGGATTAAAGCAAGGGAGGCACGAGTTTCATTACGTCATTGAAAATGAGTTCTTTGAATCTTTTGACTATACGGAGTTCAACGCTGCGAACATTAAGCTTACGGTTTTGATGACAAAACTAAGCACCATGTTAGAGTTGGAGTTCGCCGCAGAAGGGATAGTAAATGTCGATTGTGACCGCAGTGGAGAGCCTTTTGACCAAGCTGTCTCAGGCAAGTTGGAGTTGATAGTGAAATTTGGTGACACCTTCAATGATGAAGACGATGAAATCTTGATTATTCCACATGGAGAGCATCAGGTTGATATCAGCCAGTATGTCTATGAAATGTTGGTGCTGGCCGTTCCTAGAAAGAGAGTACATCCCGGTGTTTTGGATGGAACCTTGAAGTCGGAGGCCCTGCAAAAGTTAAAAGAACTGCAACCAAAAGAAAATAAAGATAATACAGATCCCAGATGGGACGCTTTGAAAGATTTAATAACGGATAAATAAGTTGTAAAATGGCACATCCTAAAAGAAAAATTTCCAAAACCAGAAGAGATAAGCGAAGAACGCACTACAAAGCGGTCGCTCCTACCTTGGCTACAGATGCTACAACTGGTGAAATGCACTTGTATCACAGAGCACATTGGCATGAAGGAAAATTGTATTATAAGGGTCAGGTACTTGTCGATAAGACAGAGGAAGCCGAAGCATAATACTGCAAATCAAAAACATATGAATACTCCTGTTACTTCAAGCAGGAGTTTTTTTGTTCAAACAGCTTTCATATACATGATTTATATGGTTACTGTTGCACTTTAAAAATTCCCATTTTTCAATCAAAAGTCATAGAAAATCAGTAATTTTCCGCAATTTTGAACCATTTTTCGAAGATTTTTTGACAAAATCACTTTAGAATGAGCAAACTAAGTGCAGCTATCACAGCTGTGGGGGGCTATGTCCCTCAATTTGTAATGACCAACCAAATGTTAGAGGAAATGGTCGATACCAATGACGAGTGGATAACCACTCGCACGGGTATTAAAGAAAGAAGGATTCTCAAGCCGGAGGAAGGTGAAGGTTCTTCTTTTCTCGCGATACAAGCGGCAAATGACCTGTTGGACAAAAGGGGTATAAAAGCGGAGGAAATCGATTTGATTATGGTGGCGACCGCCACCCCGGATAGTATGGTGGCGTCCACAGCGGCCTTTGTAGCCTCTGAAATAGGTGCGACCAATGCCTTTGCGTATGATTTGCTTGCAGCCTGTTCAAGTTTTCTTTTTGGCATGTCAACGGCTTCAAGTTATATTGAATCGGGGCGTTACAAAAAGGTACTGTTGATCGGAGCGGATAAAATGTCTTCCATCATCAATTATAAAGACCGTACCACCTGTATTATTTTCGGCGATGGTGCCGGTGCTGTTCTATTTGAGCCGAATGACGAAGGTCTAGGGCTTCAAGATGAATACCTCAGGGCTGATGGCTCTGGAAGAAAATTCTTGGGCATGGAAGCTGGCGGGTCGCTCTTGCCAGCCACTCATGAGACCGTAGATGCGAAGCAACACTATATTTTTCAAGACGGCAAGTCCGTTTTTAAGTTTGCAGTATCGAATATGGCGGACGTTGCCGAAAAAATAATGGTTCGAAACAATCTGAAAAACACTGAGGTCTCCTGGCTCATACCACATCAGGCGAATAAGCGTATTATCGATGCCACCGCAAAGCGAATGGGTCTCGATGCGTCAAAGGTGCTAATGAATATCGAAAGATACGGCAATACCACATCAGCAACCTTGCCATTGCTACTATACGATTACGAAGACAAATTGAAAAAAGGGGATAATCTCGTATTTGCCGCTTTCGGAGGAGGTTTTACCTGGGGGTCTATTTATTTGAAATGGGCATATAACTAACTAATTGAGCAAAAAACAACATCTTATGGATATTAAAGAAATTCAAAGCCTGATCAAATTTGTGGCCAAATCGGGCGCTAGCGAAGTAAAGCTTGAAATGGAGGATATCAAGATAACGATCCGTACCGGCTCCATTTCCGGAGGAAACGAAACGGCTTACGTGCAACAAATACCTGTGGCGCAGGCACCGGCACAAATGGCGCCGCCACCGCAGGTAGAAGCTCCGGCACCTCCCAAGGAAGCCGCTTCCAATGAAAGTGCGGATGATTTGAAATACATTACCATTAAGTCACCGATTATCGGTACGTTTTACAGAAAACCAGGACCAGACAAACCATCCTTCGTAGAGGTAGGTACTGAAATCAGCAAGGGCGATGTGCTTTGCGTCATTGAAGCGATGAAACTCTTCAATGATATTGAATCGGAAGTTGCAGGTAAAATCGTCAAGATATTGGTCGATGATTCCTCGCCGGTCGAGTTTGACCAACCCTTGTTTTTGGTAGATCCATCATAAGTTGAATCCCAAATTCCAAAAAACGAATTCCTAAATATTATGGGCAATTCGGTGCTTGAAATTTGAAATTTGGTACCATTATGTTTAAAAAAATATTGATTGCAAATAGGGGAGAGATAGCGTTACGCGTCATACGAACCTGTAAAGAGATGGGCATTAAGACCGTAGCGGTCTATTCCAAAGCCGATGAAGAGAGTCTTCACGTGCGTTTTGCCGATGAAGCGGTTTGTATAGGTCCGGCCCCTAGTAGTGAGTCGTACCTCAAAATTCCGAATATCATCGCAGCAGCAGAGATTACCAATGCTGATGCCATTCACCCGGGATACGGATTTTTGTCCGAGAACTCCAAGTTCTCGAAAATCTGTTCGGAACATCAGATTAAGTTTATTGGCGCCTCTGGAGAGCAAATCGATAAGATGGGCGACAAGGCGACGGCAAAAGCCACAATGAAAAAAGCAGGGGTACCTTGTGTCCCTGGCTCTGACGGTATTCTGAAAGATGTCGCCGATGCGAAGAAGCAGGCCAAAAAGATGGGCTATCCGGTAATGATCAAGGCTACGGCCGGCGGCGGTGGAAAAGGGATGCGTGCTGTTTGGTCGGAGGCCGAAATGGAAGACCTCTATGATAGTGCCGTACAAGAAGCATCCGCTGCCTTTGGTAATGGTGGAATGTATATGGAGAAGTTGATCGAAGAGCCACGGCATATCGAGATTCAAGTAGTAGGTGACCAATACGGAAAAGCCTGCCATCTTTCCGAAAGGGATTGCTCCGTACAGCGAAGACACCAAAAGTTGACGGAAGAAACCCCGTCTCCGTTCATGACCGATAAATTACGCAAGGAAATGGGCGATGCGGCTATTAAAGCTGCGGAGTTTATAAAATATGAGGGTGCGGGAACGGTAGAGTTTTTGGTCGACAAGCACCGAAACTTCTATTTCATGGAAATGAATACCCGAATTCAAGTCGAACACCCCATAACCGAGCAGGTAGTGGATTACGATTTGATCCGGGAACAGATTTTGGTGGCCGGTGGCGTACCTATTTCAGGGAAGAACTACCTGCCCAAATTGCATTCCATTGAATGTAGGATCAATGCGGAAGATCCCTATAACAATTTCAGACCGTCGCCCGGTAGAATAACAACCTTGCACACGCCCGGGGGGCATGGGGTTCGAATGGATACACATGTGTACAGCGGATATAGTATTCCACCGAATTACGATTCCATGATCGCCAAGTTGATTACTACGGCACAGACGCGTGAAGAGGCCATTAACAAAATGAAGCGCGCTCTTGACGAGTTCGTTATTGAAGGCGTAAAGACCACGATTCCTTTTCACAGGCAATTGATGGAGCATCCTGATTACCTTGCTGGAAACTATACCACAAAGTTCATGGAAGACTTCGAAATGGCACCCGAATCGGAGTAATTAGCGAATAAAGTACTTTGAAAACACCGAATAATAACCGACCCTAGGGTCGGTTATTCGTTTTTATACCCTTTTGATGCTAGCGTTTTAGGTGCTTTATCGATAAAATGCCACCGCAAACCTAAAGCGTACAAAGTATGCCCTTTGAGCAATGGGCATAAAACCTACTAGGCGGTCTTTTTAAGTAGGTTTGGCTATTCTTCTACACCTTGTGTCGACCCTTACCCGGGCTTCACCTATTTAAGTGTGATAAGTTCGTATTTTAGTACTATGAACTTGAGTTATTGGGAATATAAATCATGGTTTTCGAATGTTGATTTTACGATAGTAGGTAGCGGTATCGTAGGCCTGAATTGTGCCTTGGTTTTGCGCGAAAAGTATCCTAAGGCCAAAATTCTCGTTTTGGAAAAAGGGATTTTACCCCAAGGCGCAAGTACCAAAAATGCCGGATTTGCATGCTTTGGAAGCTTATCTGAAATACTGGCGGATTTGGAATCCCATAGTGAGGAAGAAACCGTGCAATTGGTTCAAAAGCGCTTTGACGGTATTGCCCTGTTGCGAAAGAATTTGGGTGATACGGCCATCGACTTTCAAAACCATGGAGGACATGAATTGTTTCTTGAAAAAGATGAGCGCTTATATTCACGTTGTTTGAGTGAATTGAGCCGAGTAAATGGCCTGTTGGCGCCCGTTTTTGGTACTGGTTCTTTTGAAATCCGCGAAAATAAATTTCGTTTTAAAGGAATAAAGGAAAGTTACATCACCCATATACACGAAGGTCAAATAGATACCGGTAAAATGATGACCCAATTGCTGCGACTGGTGCAACAAAAGAATATCGGCATCCTAAATGCTACTGAAGTCAAGTCTTTCGAAGACCTTGGACAAGAGGTAAGTGTGCATCTCGAAACAATGGAGTTTAAGACCGGCCGCTTGTTCATTGCAACCAACGGCTTTTCAGAAAAGCTATTGGGAAAGACGGTGGTCCCAGCACGGGCACAAGTGCTGATTACACAACCGATCAAAAAGCTACACATTAGCGGTACATTTCATTTCGATGAAGGGTATTACTATTTTCGGAACATCGATGACCGCATTCTTTTTGGTGGGGGTAGAAATTTGGACTTCAAAGGAGAAGAAACGATGGATTTCGGTCAAACCAAGCGTATACAAGATCAACTGGAAACCCTACTTAGGGAAGTGATAGTACCCCATGCCGTTGTTGAAGTGGATCAACGGTGGAGCGGAATCATGGGGGTTGGAAAACAAAAGAAACCTATTTTGAAACGACTATCTGATCGGGTATACTGTGGTATACGATTGGGTGGAATGGGTATTGCCATAGGAAGTTCAGTAGGGAAAGAGCTGGCTGACTTGGCCTAAAAACAAGAATTTCGTCGAACTTCTTTGATTCTACCAGCGGTAATTTTTATATTAGTGACCCCGTAAAAAGGCTCGGCCCCGAACCTTATTCCCCTAAATATGAACATGCTTTAGTTGGCATTTTGTGCCTGCTATTTCTACCTATTGCCATGGTCGACGTCGATGTGATGCCAAACGCGCCTCATCGAAAGTCGCAAAACCATGAAGAAGGCAAGTGAAAAGCGGAATAAAGAAATCGGTGAGGGTAACGGTAGTTTTGGCAGTAGGGCTTTTAAGCAGCTTTACGGGCTATGCCATGGATAAACCGTTTTCAAAAACCTCGATAACCATCAAAACTACCGTAGTTGAAAACAAAGGCCCCGAGCATCCTAAATTCAACAAAAAATTCAACTCCCTGGTATCAAGGGCCTATTTTAAGCTGATTGTCGAGGCTGAAAGGGCCGATATTCGACTTGGGGAAGAGTACAAAAGACTCTATGCAAAAAATGAGGATAAAATGGATGATTTGGTGATACAGGAAGAATTCACCCTAGTGTACCAGAGATTCTTAGCCCATAGACGCATGCTTTCAGGACTCAAATCATGGAAAGTATTCAGCGACGACCGCACCGGTGATTTGGACTACTTCAAGAAAGAGTACCGAGAGACCGTCTATAATATGTACAAAAAGAAAAGCAGCGACGACGAAATGGTAGCTTTTTTAATGTATCGTCTCGCGGATTTATACCATCTCCCCAGTTAGAAGCAATCCGTATATTTGCCAATGAACACGAAAGAAAGGCTGTATGCTTTCTGCGAAGTATTCGTAAAAACGCGTTTGACACGTATCCATAGGGATATCGACCAAGTTCAAGAAGCGTTGGCCTCTGAGACCAAAAGCAGCGCTGGAGACAAACACGAAACCGGTAGGGCTATGCTACAACTTGAACGGGAAAAATTAGGCCAACAGTTGAAGGAGGCCGAAAAAATGAACCAAATTCTGGTCAAAGTCCCAGTACATGCAGGAGCCACCCGTATTGGTTTGGGAAGTTGGGTCAAGACGTCAAAGGCGAATTACTACCTCGGCATCTCTGCCGGAGCCTATACCGAAAATGAGGAGACCATTTTTTGTATTTCAATGGCAACCCCTATCGCTAAGGCGTTGTTCGGAAAATCCGTTGGGGATACTGCTATTTTTAATGATACTACTTTAGTGATTGAACAGGTAATGTAAAAGCCAAGATTTGGTGATTGATCAAATGTTTTATACTTTTAGTGAGTGAGTACTCACAATTTTTATGACCGATAAGAAAGAACAGATTCTATTTGCCGCCTTAAAACTCTTTGCTAACGAAGGGTATAAAGCCATCTCGACCAATAAGATTGCGAAAGCGGCTCAAGTTTCTGAGGGACTTATATTTCGACACTTTCTCAGTAAACAAGGTCTTTTGGAGGCAATTTTGGAACAGGCATTCGAAAAAATGAACGAGCTGTTCCTTCCTATTATGGTAGAGACCCAACCCAAAAAAGTGTTGGAAAAGTATATCGTGTTGCCTTTTGAAATAGAGACTTCCGAATATCAATTCTGGAAATTACTGTTTAAGCTGAAATGGGAAATAGAATACAGTTCCACGGAAAGAATGAAGCCTATAATCGAAAAATTGACCTGGGTTTTTGACCAATTGAATTATAATGAGCCCAAAAAGGAGGCAGAGGTATTGAGTCATATCATAGAAAGTATTTCAGCGGGTATCTTAAGGGAAGGACTAGACAGTCAGTTGGCCCTACAAGATTTCTTATTGACAAAGTACGAGATACGGAATAACGCATCTAAAAACAGGTAGTATGGGAAAATCAGCATTTGGATATATGTTCTTTGGCTTTCTTTTGACGGGAGTTGTAGTCGCAATGAGCTATCCGTCAACAAAGGGAGAAAACCTTTCTGTACTATTGGATAATCCCGTTGAAGATGAGGCGTACCACAAAATGATGGACGTATTGATGAGTCCCCGCTGCGTCAATTGTCATCCTAGTGACAATATTCCAAAACAAGGGGATGACCGTCATCCGCATTACTTCGGGATGGCTCGTGGCGAAAACAACCTTGGTTACCAAGCCACAAATTGCACCACCTGTCATCAAACCGAAAACAATAGGTATTCAGGTGTTCCAGGAGCCCCTGAATGGTCACTTGCCCCTGATAAAATGAAATGGGAAGGACTCACCAGGAACGAAATTGCCCGATCAATGCTCAATAGACAGCACAATGGCGACCGAAGCCTAACCGAACTGGAACATCACCTGACTGAGCATGAGCTGGTGCTCTGGGCATGGAAACCGGGGGTAGATGCCCAAGGGATTCCCAGAGAACCCCCACCGGTTCCTTTGGAAGAATACCGGGCGGCTGTAAAGGAATGGATTGAAAACGGTGCCATAGTACCTGAGGATTAATAGCTAAATAGCACACCATGAAGATATCATTTACCATAAACGGAACTGCGCAATCAATAGAAATAGCAGATGAAAACACGCCTTTGCTATGGGTGGTTCGAGATATACTTGACCTTAAAGGTACCAAATTCGGTTGCGGCAAAGCGGCCTGTGGAGCTTGTACTTTGCATGTAGGTGGAGAAGCGGTTCGTTCTTGTTCGTATGCGATAAAATTTGTTGAGGGAAAAGAGGTAACCACTATTGAAGGATTGGGAAATGAACAAAATCCGCATCCTGTGCAGCAGGCATGGATCGAAGAGGTCGTACCCCAATGCGGGTACTGTCAGCCCGGCTTCATGATGGCCACTGCGGCCCTACTGAACAAGGTTCCCAATCCGACCGATGAAGAGATAGACCAGAATATCATTAACGTATGCCGCTGCGCCACCTATTATCGTATGCGAAAGGCGATACACAAGGCGGCGGAATTACAGGCTGTAATGAATGCATCCACTGAAACCCAAACATCATAGCCCATGAGCAAGAAAAGAATATCCCGGAGAAAGTTCTTGGTTCGCGGTACCTTAGGTACGGTAGGTGTTCTTGCTGTGGGAACCTATCTATTCAGAAATCCGATTCGGAGGGTTATCGCCGGGGCCGTTGATTCAGGGGAAACCCCTTATTTGGGGGATACAAGTTCGCCGATTATCTGGTTCGAGGTGACTGAGGACAATAGAATCGTTTTGTACAGTCCGAAAGTCGAAATGGGTCAAGGAACCTTTACAAGTCTAGCCCAAATGGCCGCCGATGAACTTGAAGTATCCATAGAACAAATAAAAGTGGTGCATGCGACCACGGCTTCCGGTAATATGGACAGCTTTGCTACGGGCGGCAGTACTTCCGTATCTTCTTTATGGGTTCCGTTACGTGAATTGGCCGCTACCATGCGTGAGATGCTAAAGAACAAGGCTGCAGATAAAATGGAACTTCCATCTGAACAACTGACGATAGAAAATGGGGTCGTTTCCGGTGATGGAAAAACCATGACATATGCAGAGGTAGCGCAGAACGTATCTGAATGGGAGGTGCCGGACATTCCTGATTTAAAGGATATGAAATCGTATCGGTACATAGGTAAACCCATTCCGCGTGTAGATTTGAAGGACAAGGTATTCGGGGCGCCCATTTTTGGAATGGACGCTACCTTGCCAGATATGCTATATGGTGCCGTTGTACGTTCTTCGGCGATTGGGGCGAAGTACATCGATGCCGACATTTCAAAGGCAGAAGCAATGCCCGGAGTCATCAAAATAATCAAAGAACCTGATTTTGTAGGGGTGGTGGCCAATAGCTTGATCGAAGCCGAGAATGCCAAAGATGCCATTGAAGTAAACTGGAAGGTGGAGCGTGATTGGCAGACAGCCGATATAGAGGCCATGATCGCTGTAGGTCAAGGAGAACCTTTTGTGATTCAAGAGGAAGGTGATGCTGAAAGCCTATTAAATGAAGAAGAAAGAATCATTGTTCAAGAATATAAAAGCCCCATAGGGGCACATGCCCAAATAGAACCAAATGGGGCCTTGGCCCATGTAGAATCGAATAAGGCTACGATATATATGTCGACTCAGGTCGTCAAAATCACCCGAGATGAAATCGCGGAGCGATTAGATTTCGAGAAAGACAAGGTCAACATCGTCCCTACTTTTCTAGGGGGCGGTTTTGGCCGTAGATTACATACGCCCAATGCGATACAAGCGGCAGTGATGTCTAAAATAGTCGGCAAACCCGTAAAATGTTTCTTTACAAGAAAAGAAGAGTTTCAAAACGATACGTTTCGGCCCCCGACCCATCATGTGTTAAAAGCGAAGTTGACCGAAAGTGGAATGATAGCGGCAATCGAACATAACGTTTCTAGTGGTGATGTTGCTTTTGGATCTCCTATGTTGCCTGCTATTGCCGCCCCAATTCTTGGGGCCGATTTAGGTGCTTGGAGGGGCGGGATGATCCAGTATGGGGCCATACCCAATTTCAGAACCATTTCATGGCGTGTGACCCTTCCCTTTGCCACAAGCTGGTGGCGTAGTCTAGGGCTGTTGGCGAACACTTTCGCCATTGAGAGTTTTGTCGATGAACTGGCCATAGCCGCGGAGAAGAACCCTGCCGAGTTTCGGTTGGCTCAGATTCAAGACGATACCAGAGGTTTTCGGCTAAAGGAGGTGATTAAGGCGGTGGTTGAAAAATCAGGCTATACCGATGAGGTCATTGATGGAAGGGCTATGGGCTTCGCCGCCTCTACCGACGCCAATACCCCTTGCGCCCAAGTCGTTGAAGTATCCATATCGAACAAGGAAATCAAGGTACATAAGGTGACCTGTGCAATGGACCCCGGAATCGCAGTCAATCCGGATCAAGTACGTGCCCAATGTGAGGGAGCGATTATTATGGGAATGAGTGCGGCCCTATTCGAAAAGATGGATGTGGAAGATGGCCAGTTGACCCCAACCATTTATGGGCCTTATCAAATGGCCTTGATGAAGCATGCACCAAAGGAAATCGATGTGGTCTTGTTGCAAAATGATGATAAACCAGGTGCCGTCGGAGAACCGCCGTTAGGACCAATTGGCGCTGCGGTGGCCAATGCCGTTTTTAGACTTACCGGGCAGCGGCTTCGTGAAATGCCTTTAAAATTAGCCTAAATGATAAAAGAAGCAAGAAGCGTATGACAAAGCAGTTTGGTGGGAAAGTCTCAAAAACGCTGGAACAGGAGTATAGTCGATCCGAACAGTGGGACGGGAAAAAATTCGTGAATTTGGAGGAAACAGGGATGAGCATAAGCCCATTACAGTTGCCCAAATTGCTGTACAAGCAGTTTTTCGAAAAAAAAGGACGCGAACCCCAAGAGCCGCTACCGATACTCCCTTTTGACAAAGAGGCATTCTTGAAACCTTCCGATCGGATGAAGTTTGTTTGGTATGGCCATTCCGTAGTGTTGCTCCGAATGGCCAATAAGACGATCTTGATCGATCCAATGTTCGGACCCAATGCCGGACCTATTTCACCAGTGCCGATTAAGAGGTTTTCGGAGAACACCTTGACACTTATCAACGACTTTCCCGAAATAGATTTGGTACTGCTGACCCATGACCACTATGATCATTTAGACTTGGAGAGTATAGCGCTATTGCTTCCTAAGGTGAAGGAATATTATGTTGCTTTAGGTTGTTCTAGGCATTTGCAAAAGTGGGGGATAGTCAAAGAAAAAATAAGGGAATTCGATTGGTGGAATACGACCAGTTATGCGGGTATTTCAATCACTTTTACACCAACGCGACATTTTTCGGGTAGGGGTTTGACCGATCGTGCAAAGTCGCTATGGGGCGGTTGGGTATTGAAAACAGCGGCTGAAAGGATCTACTTTAGTGGTGATAGTGGTTATGGTGACCATTTTAAGGAAGTAGGGCTAAAATTAGGGCCTTTTGATTTTGCGTTTATGGAGTGTGGGCAATACAATGAGAATTGGCATCAGATACACATGTTTCCTGAAGAGTCGGTGCAAGCCGCCCAAGATGCCGGAGCAAAGCGTATCATGCCTGTTCATTGGGCCGGATTCGCTTTGGCGCAACATCGTTGGACAGACCCTATAGAACGTTTTGTCAAGGCATCGGAAGAGCAAAAGGTGCGGCAGATATACCCCTTAATGGGAGCTGTAGTGAACTATGATTCCCACATCAACAAAAAATGGTGGGAGTCATGATAACGTTATCTCAAAAACACCTAATTCAGGGTGCTATACGAGCTAAAAACCGATTCATATGTATGTAAAAAAGAATTTTGGTCTAAAATCGATACTGCGTTTCAGCGGTGGTCATTTGGTTTGGCTCGCCACTTGGGCCATTGGTACCGCCGTGCTCTATCAGTTTACCGGTTTGAAAGATTGGATGGTCATTCCGTGGTTGCCCTTATCGGTTATCGGAACGGCTGTAGCCTTCTATGTCGGTTTCAAGAACAACAGTGCCTATGACAGATTATGGGAGGCCCGAAAGATTTGGGGAGCCATTGTCAATTCAAGTCGTTCATGGGGAGCCGCCATTCGCGGGTATGTCAGCAATCAGTTTCGGACGGAAAAGGTCGAGGATGCCACGTTAAGATCGCTTCAAAAAAAAATGATCTACCGACATATCGGCTGGTTGTACGCTTTGCGGAGTCAGTTGCTCATCCCAACCCAATGGGAGCATGTGAATCAGGGTAGGCTTGTGGCAAGGGAAGCGAAAAGACGCATGAAGCATTGGGGTGTTGGGTTGTTCAATGACGGGATAACGGAAGATGAATTGAAGGCTTTTTTACCCGAAGACGAACTACAACGTTTGATCAACTACAAAAATACGGCCACCCAAATCATAGATCAACAGTCCCAAGATTTGAAAGAACTCAGAGCACAAGATGTAATTGACGATTTCCGGCATATGGAACTTCAAAAAATTCTCAGTGACTTTTATACTTTTCAAGGGCAATGTGAGCGTATAAAGAAATTTCCATTACCGCGACAGTATGGTAGTATGAGCTTTGTGTTTATCGGCATCTTTATTTTTCTTTTGCCCTTCGGGATGGTGTCAGAGTTCGCCAAATTAGGTGAGTTCGGGGTGTGGTTATCCATTCCCTTTACCATTCTGGTGGGTTGGGTATATCTTATGATGGAGTTGGTGGGTGATTATTCTGAAAATCCCTTTGAGGGGCTAGGAAACGATATTCCGATGCTATCCCTTTGTAGAACCATTGAAATCGATTTACGAGAGATGTTGGGAGAAACCGAATTACCGGAGGCCATTCAACCGGTCAATGATATTCTCATGTAACAATTGAAGAATATAGCCTGATCAATCCAAGGATGGCTTGGCCCTATTGGCTTTTGTTTGAGAAGCTTTTTTCTTGGCTTTCAGTCGTTTTTCGATAGCTGCTCTGGAAGGCTTGGTCTTTTTTCTCTTTTTTGAAACTTTCAAAGCAGCTTTCAAAACGGTCAAAAAGCGTTTGATGGCCAGTTCTTTGTTTTTATGCTGACTTCGACTTTCATCACACTGTATGAGTAAGGTGCCGGCTTTCGTCAATCGATTCCCCAGCTTTAAAAACAGGCGTTCTTTCTCTAGATCGGACAAGGCATTAGAATTCGCGACACTAAATGATAATTCTATTTTTGTGGATACCTTGTTCACATGTTGTCCGCCAGCCCCGCTGCTGCGAACGGCCTTGAACTGTAATTCTTGAAGAAGCAGGGATTGATTCATGTCACATTAGGTAACCGCCAAGCGCTGGTTAATGGTTTCGATGGAAACATTCAAAAAGACCTCTTTGCCTTTTTCAAGGGGTCCGTGATGATGAAAGTAGATGTTCTGGCCTTCATAAGTGCCTTCGATTAAATAATGACCACCCATAAAATAGGACTGATTCACCACTGCCTCGAGTCCTGATTTTCCAGAAACCTTGAATTCATGCGCATATACGATGATACGTCTTTTGGTATCGGCATATGTCTTTATGATGTTAATGGGTATTTTGTTCGCCTCTCCGAAAAGTGAGGCAATATATAAGTCTTTAGGGTGCTGGTATAGATTTTTAGGGGTGTCTTTGGCGATGATTTTTTTGTCACGTAAAACAATCACGCGATCGGCGAACGGTAACATGTCATTGTGATCATGGGTAGCTGTAAGCACGGTAATATTCTCTTTTTTCAAATAAGAGAACAAATTTCTTCGGAGTCCGTTTTTTTGAAAGTTGTCAATGTGACTAAAGGGCTCGTCCAATAATAACACTTGAGGCTGTTGAGCCAATACTCTTGCTAAGGCCACACGTTGTTGTTGGCCCCCACTCAAGGTTCTAACTTTGGTATCGGCAAACTCGGTCATCTCGATCATTTCCAAGAGCTCTTGTGTGCGATCTTGTAGTTCTTCAGGTTCAAAGACCGATAGGTACTGACTAACGTTTTCGAAAACGGTAGTGTAGGGCATCAAATCGAAGTCCTGCGAGAGGTATTTCATATACGGTTCTCCCGGCACTAAATTGTGTAATGGGCCAAGAACTTGAGTTTCTTCCCAATAGACCTCCCCAACCTTTATGTGAAGAAGTCCATAAATTATCTTAAGCAAGGTGCTTTTACCACAACCGCTCTCCCCGATGAGGGAGACGTGTTCTCCACGGCGTACTTTTAGATTGATGTCTTCCAATACCGGAAGCTCATCATAAGCAAAGGAAACATGATCTACTTGTAGCATTCTTGAATGGGGATAAGGTTAAGCGTACTTCCTTTTTATCATTGGATTTTGGTAATCTTTAGTGGGGCATCCCAGTACTGATTTCTAGGGAATAAAGATTAAGGTCCACACCTTAGATAAGAAACGGACATTGGAATAAATTATTGAGGTCACTCCTTAAATTCTTTTAACACCGATTTGTTCGGGAGTTCTTCAAAGCCCATATTGTAGAGCGTAAAACCAAAAATATCAGCATACTCCTCAATGATTTTGGCGGTAGGTTTGCCTGCGCCGTGACCTGCATTGGTCTCTATTCGAATCAGGGTCGGATTCTTTCCGGTTTGTTTTTCTTGTAGTTCCGCCGCAAATTTAAAACTATGGGCAGGTACTACCCTGTCGTCATGATCTCCGGTCGTAATCAATGTAGCGGGATAGGCGGTTCCGGCTTTTACATTGTGAACCGGGGAATAGCCTCTAAGGTATTCGAACATCTCCTTGTTGTCTTCGGCGGTACCATAGTCATAGGCCCAACCTGCTCCTGCCGTAAACGTATGATAGCGTAACATATCCAAAACACCTACCGCTGGTAGTGCTACTTTCATCAGTTCAGGGCGTTGCGTCATCGTGGCGCCTACCAAGAGGCCGCCGTTACTACCTCCTCTAACAGCGAGGTAATCTGATGAGGTATAGTTTTTTTCGATTAAGTATTCAGCTGCCGCGATGAAGTCATCAAAAACATTCTGCTTTTGTAATTTCGTGCCGGCATTGTGCCATTTTTTACCGTACTCCCCACCGCCTCGAATGTTGGGAACTGCGTAAACTCCACCCTGTTCCATCCAAATCGTGTTGACGATACTAAATGAAGGGGTAAGACTCACATTGAACCCTCCGTACCCATAGAGAATGGTCGGATTCTTCCCATTGAGTTCAATGCCCTTTTTATGGGTGATCATCATGGGAATTTCAGCACCGTCTTTAGAGGTGTAAAACACCTGCTTGCTTTCATAATCGGATGAATTGAAATCGATTTCCGGTTTCCAATGGAGTGAATAGGTGCCTTTTTCTACGTTGTATTTATAGGAGGAACCAGGAATGATATAGTTGGTAAAGGAAAAATAAAACTCGGCATCCTCCTTTTTGCCACCGAATCCGGAAGCACTTCCTAAGCCGGGAAGTTCTACTTCCCTGATTAATTTTCCGTCATAGTCGTATTGCAAGATTTTAGAAATGGCATCCACCATGTATTCTGCAAAGAAGTATCCCCCACCGGTGTTGGGAGTGAGCACATTCTCGGTTTCGGGAATGAAATCAACCCAATTTTCAGGGGTCGGATTTTTGGCGTCAACGGTGATGATTTTGGTGTTGGGGGCGTTTCGGTCCGTCATGATGTAGAGCTTGGAGCCTACATTGTCGATAATGGAGTTATCCGATTCCGTGTCCCCTACAATGGTAATAAGCAGTCCGTTCGGGTCTTCTAAATCTTGAATAAAGAGTTTGTTTCCCGAGGTTGAGGTAGCTGCAGAAAGGATTAGATATTTCTCGTCTTCTGAGACACTAGCCCCAACGTAGCGATGTTTTTCGTCCGGTCTTCCGCCATAGATCAATTGGTCTTGTTCCTGTGGAGTCCCCAGTTGGTGAAAGTATACTTTGTGCTGGTCTGTTTTGCTCGATAATTCACTGCCCTCGGGTTTGTCGTAGCTCGAGTAATAGAACCCCTTGTTTCCACGCCATGATAAACCGCTGAATTTGATATCGACAAGCGTGTCTTCAACAACTTCTTTAGTTTCGGTATCGACTACAATGGCTTTTCGCCAATCACTTCCCGCTTCGGAAATGAGGTATGCCGCAAGCGAACCATCTTTCGTAAAGCTTAGGCCTGCCAATGAGGTAGTACCATCTTCTGAAAATGTATTGGGATCAAGAAAGACCTCGGCTTCAAGACCTTCCTTTTGTCGATATACTACATATTGGTTCTGTAGTCCATCATTTTTTGAGAAATAAGTATAGGCACCTTCTTTGAACGGCGCTCCAAGCTTTTCATAATTCCATAATTTTTCTAGACGATCTTTCAGGTCGTTTCGAAAAGGAATAGCCTCCAGATAGCCAAAAGTGGTCTGATTTTGCTCTTTTACCCAAACTTCTGTCTCCGAACTGCGATTATCTTCGAGCCAACGGTAGGGGTCTTTTACTTCGGTTCCAAAATAAGTGTCGATCGAGTCGGCTTTTGAGGTTTCGGGATAGTTCACAGTAAGAGATGCTTTTTTAGTTTCGGTTTTACACGCAAAAAGCGTGATTACTAGTAAAAGAGATGCTATAATATGTTTCATGTTCAGAATCTTAGCAGCTTAAAAATAAGACTAAAAAACCTCCAAAACAGAAGCGTTTTGAAGGTTTTAACATTCAGACTGGTTACATACCCTATACCAATTGGTTTTTAATCAAATATTCAGCTATCTGCACTGCGTTGGTCGCTGCGCCCTTTCTAAGGTTGTCGGATACAATCCACATATTCAAGGTGTTACGTTGTGTTTCGTCCCTTCTTATGCGACCCACAAACACCTCATCTTTGTCGTGGGCGTAGATAGGCATCGGATAGGTATTCGTATCCGGATTATCTTGTACGGTTACTCCCGGGGTGTCGTTCAATAGGCGTCTCACCTCGTTGAGTTCGAAATCGTTCAGGAATTCCACATTTACCGATTCTGAATGTCCGCCCGCAGTTGGTATACGTACTGCTGTTGCACTAACTGAAAAGGTGCGGTCATCCAATATTTTTTGGGGTTCGCGGGCCAACTTCATTTCTTCTTTGGTATATCCATTTTCAAGAAACACATCACAATGAGGCAAGGCATTTCTACTGATGGGGTAAGGGTAGGCCATTTCCCCTTGAATTCCGGCAATCTCGTTTTCCAATTGTCTGACTGCTTTGACTCCAGTTCCTGATACCGATTGGTATGTAGACACGAGAACACGCTTCATTTGATACTTTTTATGTAAGGGTGCCAAGGCCATGACCAGTTGAATGGTAGAGCAATTGGGGTTTGCAATGATTTTATCAGTGGTGGTCAGTTCATTCGCGTTGATTTCTGGGACCACAAGCTTTTTTGTAGGATCCATACGCCATGCGGATGAATTGTCGATAACAGTGGTACCAACTTCCGCAAATTTTGGAGCCCATTCCAATGAAGTATCCCCACCTGCTGAGAAAATGGCAATATCCGGTTGGGCGGCAACGGCATCTGACAATCCGATGATGGTATAGTCCTTTCCTTTATAAGCTAAGGTTTTGCCCACGGAACGCTCAGAGGCCACAAGAAGTAATTCCGTCACTGGAAAATTGCGTTCGGCCAGTACTTTTAACATCACTTCACCAACCATTCCGGTGGCGCCTACGACTGCTACTCTCATGTTTAAACAAATTTAGAAGTGCAAAGGTAGATCAATGTTCTCGACTGGGCAATGTGCTCAAATAGAATCATATAAAAATATAACAAATTGTTTGATTTAAAACAATTTGGATTAGGGCATATAAAAACCGTCAAGTGAGCCGGGGGGCCTCTTGACGGTTTGAAAGATGTACTGGGGTATCGTTAACCCCGCAAGAGAATCGTATTACTTTTTCAGGGCATCACGAATTTCGGCAAGTAACTCCTCGGCGGTTGGACCTGCTGGAGCTTCTGGCTCGGCTGGCTTTTTGGTTTTATTGTAGGCTTTGACAATAAGGAACATGATAAAACCTACGATAATGAGATTGATAATAGTGTTCACCCAGGCACCCCAAGCGATTACGGCCCCTCCTGCTTCCTTTGCGGCCGCAAGGGTAGCATAATCTTTACCGTCCATGGCGATATGTAAATCTTCAAAATTCATACCTCCGGCAAAATACCCAACAAAAGGCATGGCGATGTTGTCGACAAACCCCTTGATGACGGCGCCAAGCGCCCCGGCCATAATTACAGCAACAGCAAAATCAATGACGTTGCCCGTCATAATAAACTCCTTGAATTCTTTTAACATGATAATAGTGTTTAATTGGTTAATAAATAGGAACGAAATTCCGTAGTGGCTGCAATGTACTAAAAAAAAAGATTCCCAAGGAAATGTTAAAAACGAATCTAGTCTTCTAAAATCAAACGCCTTACCCGTTGCGAAATGGCAGTAAGTAATTCATAGGATATCGTATTCGCGGTTTGGGCAAACTGTTCTGCATTTGGGCTTGCCCCGAAAATGATGACCTCATCTCCCTCTTTGCAATCCACTTTCGTGATATCTATCATGACCATATCCATACAGACATTTCCTATTATCGGGGCTTTTTGTCTATTTACCATAACATAGGCCTTACCATTTCCGAAGTGTCTTCCGATGCCATCGGCATGGCCCAAGGGCAAAGTGGCGGTAACGCGATACCCCTCAGAAGTAAATGCCCTATTATAGCCTACGGTTTCGCCTGGTTCGATTTTATGAATTTGCGAAATAACGGTTTTCAAGGTCGCGATAGGTCTTAATTTACGATCTATTTTTACATCGTTTCCAAAACCGTACAGGCCTATGCCACATCTCACCATATCAAACTGCGCTTGTGGATAGTTGAGTAGTCCAGAAGTATTTAAAAGGTGTTTGAACGGGGAATGACTTATTTTTTTGTCAAATTCCTTGGCTATTTTTTGAAAGGTTTCGATCTGTTTGCATGTAAACTCCTTTTCATTATGATCTTCGGATGCCGCTAGATGTGAAAATATCGAAACAATACGAAGTTCGTTTTTTGTTTCGAGTACCTTTTGAATATAATCGATATCGTTCTCCCAAAACCCGAGCCGGTTCAAACCTGTGTTGAATTTAATATGAACCGGGTAGTTTTTTTGTCCGGTTTTTGCCGCTACCTCCATGAACTTGCTTAAAATTCTGGGAGAATAGAGACTTGGTTCCAAACAATGCGCAATGAGTTTCTCAAAATTCAGCGGTTGGGGATGCAACACCAAAATAGGGGTTTTGATACCGGCCTTGCGCAAAAGAACACCTTCCTGAACATAGGCCACGGCAAAATAATCGACCTTTAAGCGCTCCAGTTGTTGAGCAACAGTCACCATATCACTGCCATAGGCAAAAGCTTTAACGACAGCTAGGAACTTGGTGCCCGGATTCAGCTTAGAACGTAAAAAGCGATAGTTATGCGCTAAAGCCCTCAAATCGATTTCGAGAACGGTTTCCAAGGCCTTAGACATCCGTATTTGTTTGGTCAGGATGCACTTCTTGCACTTCTACGTTCATTTCTTTCACTTTTTCCCGTAGCATGGCCTTGTAGTATGCAGCCCGGCTTAAAGGTTCATATTCCTCGGTTTCCCCCAACATCACAATACTGTCATTGTTCGATTTTCGAAAACTGTAGTTGGCTAAATTTCCGGTACGCGTGCAGATGGCGTGAACCTTTGTGACGTATTCCGCGGTCGCCATTAATGCAGGCATGGGGCCAAATGGGTTTCCTTTGAAATCCATATCCAAGCCGGCCACGACAACGCGCACCCCCTTGTTGGCCAAGTCATTGCATACGGTGACGATCTCATCATCGAAAAACTGGGCCTCGTCAATGCCCACCACATCACAAGTATCGCCTAAAATCCGAATGTTGGCTGCAGCAGGAACAGGAGTAGAACGAATTTCATTGGCATCATGGGAAACGACCCTATCTTCATGATATCGGGTATCGACCATAGGCTTGAAGATCTCTACCTTCTGTTTGGCGAATTGGGCACGTTTCAGTCTACGGATCAGTTCCTCGGTTTTCCCAGAAAACATCGAACCACAGATAACTTCTATCCAGCCGAACTGTTCTTTGTGATTAACGGTATTTTCGAGAAACATTTTGTAATTTTAGACTAAAATAAGGTGTTTTTTCGTTCTTGTTATGGGGAACTTCAAGAATTCCCAAAAAAGGCACGCCTTTTGCATCAAATCACATAAGACCGATTAGTTTCACAGATGAAAAAAAAATTGAAAGAGGAGTTGGTCAAGTTGTCTACTGACATCATTACTTCTAAAAACATGACCGAAATCACCGATCTGTACGAGGCGGCAAAAACCATGTATGAGAAATTGGCCGTTCTGAAGTTCATAGATGAGAAGTTGAAAGATATTGAAATCGACGTTTCCAAGAATGTTATTGCTGCCAAATTCGAAGCCATGGCAAACGCTGTTTTGAACGACAATGCAGCCGTTCCGGAAACAAACCCGCATCAAGAGGATATCATGATACCAGGTATGGATACGATTAAGGATATGGTTTCCGAAATGCCGAACGAGACCCCTGTAGATGAGGTATTGGCCGATTTTTTAGGAAAACCCGAGTTGATGAAGAACGATAAGGAAGTTTTCATGCCTCCCAAAGAAAATGGGGTCGAGAAACCACAACTGGTCTCCAAATCATTGAACGATACCCTAAACGGCAAAGAGATCAAGGTAGATCTCAATAATCGCTTGGCATTCGTAAAACACTTGTTTAATGGGAGTACCGAAGATTATAATCGCGTACTGTCACAGCTGGGTACTATTGATACCGAAGAACGTTCCATCGCTTTCATCACCAATATGGTGAAACCTGATTACAACAATTGGGTCGGTAAAGAGGAATACGAAGAACGTTTTATGGGCCTTATCGAACGTAGGTTCGCCTAGAAACCCGCATAAACGAAACAAAAAACCCCTCATAAAGCAATGAGGGGTTTTTTGTTTGAATTTATCAGCTTTACGTACCTTGTCCACGCTAAAATGAAAATAGAAGTAGATGAAAGTTCAAAAAATAGCCTACTACCTTGCGACCGGGGTTTTGACCGCGATTATGGTCTATTCGGTTCAGATGTATCTTCGAAATCCGGATGCCATTGCCGATTATTTTGAAAGTGTTGACTACCCAAGATACCTAGTATATCCGTTGGCCATCGCCAAGATATTGGGTTTGGTAGCCATTTGGGGAAATTTTTCGAAGTGGTTGAAAGAATGGGCCTATGCCGGTTTCTTTTTTGATGTAATGCTCGCCTTTACGGCTCATAAGGTAGCCCAGGATGGGGGAGAGCTATTCTCCATAATTGCGTTCATCGCTTTGATCGTTTCGTATTTTCTTGGAAAAACAGTCAGACCCTAATTTCAGATGACAGGAAAATTGTATTTGATTCCGACGCCGATAGGCAATCTTGAAGATATGACCTTGCGTGCCATCCGTGTATTAAAGGAAGTAGCTATAATTTTGGCCGAAGACACAAGAACTAGTGGTAAGCTCTTGCACCATTTTGAAATTACAACCCCCATGCAGAGCCACCATATGCATAACGAACACAAGACCGTTGATGCTTTGGTAAAACGAATGAAGGCGGGTGAAACAATGGCCCTGATTTCCGATGCCGGTACGCCTGCGATTTCCGATCCGGGATTTCTTTTGACCCGTACCTGTTTGGAGAATGGAGTTGAAGTTGAATGTCTACCTGGAGCCACTGCCTTTGTTCCGGCATTGGTCAATAGTGGATTACCGAATGATAAATTTGTTTTTGAAGGATTCTTGCCCGTAAAGAAAGGACGTAAGACCCGATTACAATTCTTAGCAGAAGAAACCCGCACCATGGTTTTCTATGAATCCCCACATAAATTGCTCAAAACCCTAGGGAACTTTGTAACATATTTTGGCGCTGATCGAGCCGTATCCGTTTCCAGGGAGTTGACAAAACTATATGAGGAAACCGTTCGGGGGACGGCGGAAGAGGTCTTGCAATATTACACCGATAAGCCACCCAAAGGGGAAATCGTAATTGTTGTGGGAGGGAAAAAATAGTCGAAGCTATTTCAAAAACCTCTAAATTAGGCTTATGCTAACACCATGGCTTATTTCTACCTTTACCGTCATCGCGGTGTATTTTTTGGACCGTTGGGAAAACAAACATGTAAAGTCACTTTTTGATTGGGTACCTGCTATACTGTTAGCGTATCTTATTCCTGCGATTATTTCCTATGTATTGGATGTTGATTATTCCCAGGCCATCATCCACGATTTCAGTAAAGACTACTTCATTCCATTGGCGATTGTCGCTGTCATGAGTAGCTTATCTATAGGACAATTAAAGGCTATTGGGTTTAAGCCGATTGTGGTATTTGCCTCGGGTTCTTTGTTTATTGCCATTTTTCCAGTGATAGTACTATTGCTTTTTTTCGATTCCGAATTCATTTCAACAACCATGATGAGCGAGGGCTATTGGAAGGGAATACCACCGATAGTGGGCAGTTGGATAGGGGGCAGCACAAGCCAATTAGTGCTTAAGGAATTAGTGGAATGCCCTGAAAACATATTCCTAACGGTGCTGGTCATGGATAATATTTTGGTAAACGTGTGGACGATATTAATGTTCCAGACCATCAAAAAAAGTAGTAGATTAAATACTTGGATCAAAATAAGTGACGTAGCTATTCCAGAGGATATTCGAGTAGAAAAGGGAAGTAAAATCAATCCGTGGGTGAGCGGACTGATCTTACTTTCAATCGTAGTTCTCAGTAATTTTTTAATCGAAAGTTTCGTGATTAAGGTGGTGCTACTTTCATTTGTAGGGTTGGCCCTAAGTAACTTTATAGCCAAATGGAATTTCAAATTCGCCCTGAAAGCGGGAAGTATTTTAATCATTGTCGTCATGGCGATTTTAGGGTTAAAACTCCAGTTAAATGCATTGGGGTTTGATATTCCTTTTCTGGGCTTTCTTGTAATTTGGCTTATAGGGCATTTCATTTTCATGGTACTTATTGCTAAACTGCTCAACGTGAATATGGCGTGGGTGCCAATAGCCAGTATGGCAAATGTGGGGGGTATCGCGACTGCCCCTGCAGTTACAGCTGCCTATGAAAAGAAATGGATGCCACATGCTATTGTACTGGCAATTTTGAGCATGGCGACGGGAACCTTTTGGGGAATGTTGACGATATACCTCTTACGAAACTATTTTGCCGGCTAATTTTTCCTAGTAGCGTACTGTTAATACACTTTAGGTTTCACGACTAAACCCTTAAAAACTACCCTGTCGTGGTCACAAAACTTTTTCCTGAAATAGATAGAGTTTATTTTATCGAAAAATATACTTTGATACATATCCTTAAAGGGTCAGGAAGTATACAAGTCGATTTTGAAAATTATTTTGACTGGCAAGACAAGGCTATTTACCTTGAAAAAGGGCAATATATCAAGTTCCTATCCGAAGATTTTGTAGTGCGTAAAATAGAGTTTCCAGACGAAACCATGTTTCGGAATAAGGATGTTCGAGTTCTTTTTAAACATTTGATATCTCTGGGTTATATTGATTTTGCTGAATGTTCTGATTGTAAAAGTTTTCTAGATAAATCTATTTTTTCTCAAGATACTGGAAAGATTATCGATATATCCTCCCAACAATGGTATTGGCAAAACCCCTTTCAAGCCAGCAAAACCGAGTATCGAATAATTTTCGATGTAAAAGAGGTAATAGATGAGCAGTTTCCCAATAACCTGACCAATTCGGATGTGGTCAAGTTGATAAACGAAAATGGAATGGACGCTCAAACGTTGGTCCATAAAAAAATAGGGGTATCGATCAATAAACTACTTGCTAAAAAAAGATTGGTCGAAAGTAAACGGAAAGTTGCATTTACTGATAAGAATATACAAGAGATATCCTATGAAATAGGGTTTAAAGATGCCGCATACTTCAATAAAGTCTTTAAGAATGCCACAGGTAGTACGCCCTCTGAGTTCCGTAAGAATTTTGAATTTAAAGAGCGTGATACTTTTGTTCAAGATATTCTGGATTTAATAAAGTCGCATCATACTGAGCAACGTTCATTGGAGTTCTACGCTAACAAGATGAACCTCGCCGTAAAAACACTATCTAAAAAAACCCGGAATAAGCTAAATACCTCTTTGGGCCAGTTAATTCGTAGTGAGCTGATAAGTTCTTCTAAAATTAGTCTAGCTGAAGATAGGCCTATTCAAGAGATTGCATATCAAATGGGTTTTGAGGAATCCAATCACTTTTCGAACTTCTTCAAACATCATACGGGAAAAACCCCATCAGAATTCAAATCGGAAAAGTACAACTTTTAGCGTCTTTTTTGTAGCCTTAAAAAGGCACTTCCATTTCATCTTTGCAGTATAAAATTCACTAAAAATCATAAGATGGATATTAAAGCACAAGTAACACAAATGGATGCAATAGTAGCTCAAGGAGCTATTGTTGACGCTGTAAAAGAATTTTTTGCGGATAACGCGACTACTTCTGATTATGGAAATGGAGCAACAAATGGGAAACATGAAATGATTGTAAAAATGGAGGGTTTTGCCGGTTCGATTGCCGCCGTTAATGGTATTACCCATCATCACTCTCTTGTTGACGGAAATGTTTCGGCCTCTGAATTCACATTTGACTTTGATATGAAAGACGGCAGTAAAATTTACTGGCATGAAATCATTCGCCGCGTCTGGAATGATGAAGGGAAAGTCATTCAAGAGGAATATTTCAATGCCGCTTAATACAAAAAAAATTATTCAATATTAAAATCATGAAATTCATAACTAAAAGAATACACGCATTATTAGATTACCCGGTTGCTCTAGCCCTCATAGTGCTTCCTTTCTTGCTAGGTTTGGGAGAATCCAATCCCTTAGCATTACAGCTTTCTATGGCCACCGGGATCGCTGCACTTGTTTTAACTATATTAACTGACCATCATCTTGGGATACTTAAAGTTGTTCCATATCGGGTTCATTTGATGGTTGATTTTTTGGTTGCCGTAGTATTTATTTTGGCGCCATTTATTTTCTCATTCGAGGGGATGGATGCCTACTACTATTGGAGTAACGGTATCGCGGTTTTAATTGTGGTGAGCTTGCACAAACCGGAAGTGGTTAGCGTATAGGTTTTGCTATCGTAAACTGTTTTAAAGCACATTGATTTTATAATCGATGTGCTTTGACTTTATAATTCTTAAGCTATCTTATCATACAATTAAGAACCCCGTGAATATGGAAGAATTACTATCTGAAATCAGAAGCTGTGAAGTCTGTAAAGCCTATTTACCATTAGGGCCGCGACCTATCGTAACGGCCCATTCCGAAGCCAAGATCATTATTATCGGTCAAGCCCCGGGAACCAAGGTACATGAAACAGGGGTGGCTTGGGATGACCCTAGTGGGAAACAATTGCGAAAATGGTTGGGAGTGACTGATAAAGAATTCTATGATGAAAGAAAGTTTGCCCTGGTACCTATGGGTTTTTGCTACCCCGGCAAAGGCAAAGGAGGAGATTTGCCTCCGCGCACCGAATGCGCCCCCCTGTGGCATGAACAACTATGGAATCAGATGCCTAGTTTGGAACTCATTATCCTTATTGGCACGTATGCTCAGAAGTACTACTTAAAAGAAGAAATGGAAAAGAACCTGACCGAAACGGTAAAGGCCTATCAAAACTATATGCCCCGGTATTTTCCTTTGCCCCACCCCTCGCCCCGTAACCGGTTTTGGCTATCAAAAAACCCCTGGTTTGGAGAAGAGGTACTACCTGCTTTAGAAAAAAGGGTCGCTGAAAGTTTAGAGGTTGATAGCGGCTCTTAAACGACTAAAGGTTTCCGGCTTCATATTGAGGTACGAAGCCAGGTATTTTTGGGGAATGACCTTCAACTCTTCTGGGCAACGCAGCATAAAAGCGAGATACCGTTCGCGAGTGTCCAATGTCAATAGTTCGATTTCCCTTGAAAGCCGCCCCAGGAGGACGTTCTTGAAAAAAACATGCCCCCATTCGTGGGCTCCGGAAAACTGCTGAAACACGTTTTGATAGTCAGTATATGTAATGCCCAATACCCGCGTGGGTTTTAGCGCCTCCAAAAAAAGGGTCGATGGCTTTCTTGTACTAAAGGAATCGAAGACGCCTGAAGGACTTCCCGTATAGGAAAAGCCGAGGACAACTTTTTCTCCTTTTTCATTCAGTACATAAACGGCCTGTACCCCTTCCAAAACAAAGTAGAAGTAATTTTCAGTGGTGCCGGCCTCGGTTAAGAGATCGTATTGTCGAAAGGACTTTACCTCCCACAAATCCCGGAAAAGACGTTTAGATTCCCCTTCTATTTCCAGTAGGGAAAAGAATGTTTTGAGTTGTTCAAATTCCGAATCGGTCATGGCCATAAAAATACCGATTTCCTTCTAATGTCTTAGGAATCCATTTGCTGTAAGACCTCTTCGATTTGAAGCATGTGCCGTTCCATATGAGCTATCAAGAATTCGAAGCTTTCAGGCAAGTAGAACTTCACAATAGGGCCAATTCCTGAATTGATCTTGATCGCTTTGACTTCCTTGAAACGAGTGACCAAAATGGCATTTTTTAGGTGTAGTTGCAACTTCTTAAAGCGCTCGAAAACAGGGACAATAGTCGCTTCATCAAGAGTTTCCAACTGTAGTAAGGGCTCGAACTTCTTTAGCGTTTTGATTTTTAATTTGCGTTGACCTCCTTTGGGTTTTACGCCGTTAATGATAAAACGCTGCCACCAATTCGGTGTAAATGAGGTGTTGTCACCCGCTTTTTCCGGAAGCTTTTCCAAAGCAGAATCGATTTTGTCTACATAAATATCATAGGCAACACTCAAGTGCTCGATGATTTCAATTACCGACCATGACTTCGGTCTGGGCCGATATACCAATTGATTTGTTGGCAGCGACGCAAGGTTTTCTACGGTGTTGAGAATGGAATTCAACCGTTGAATTTGATTTTCTGGAGTAATGACCAGTTTTGCCATAACCGTTCGTTTTTTTGATTACAACAAAGTTCTATGATCTTAGGGAAACAAAGTTTGATTTGAATCAAGAAATCAGGCGTATTAAGTAAAAACCCTGCTGTCGGGCAGGGTCAAGTATGAAAAAGTGTTTTCTAGTATCTACTACCGTCGTGCTTTCCTTTTTCCCATCCATGTTTTCCTAGATATTGGTCACCACTTTCTACAGCCCCCTCTTCTATGGAGGTGCCCATAGAGTCGTTCCATCGATTTAAATAGCCGAACAATGAAATCACGCCCAACATTTCAACGATTTCGCCTTCGTTCCAATGCTCATAAAGTCGTGCTTTGATGTTTGTATCCACCGCATTGGGTACTTGGGAGGCTTGCAGAGAGAAATCCAATGCGGCCCGTTCCGCTTCTGAGAAGGCGGGGTGGGTGCGGTACTCCCAGATGTTGTCCAATTGTTCTTGCTCGGCGCCATAGCGTTCCGCCGCGCGAATCGCATGCGCTTGGCAGTAGCGACATCCCGTAGCATTACTACTGACCCAGGCGATCATGCGTTTTAAGGCCGAAGTTACACGGCCTTCATTGGCCATAACAGCTTTATTCAAGTTGATAAAGGCTTTTGAGATGGCCGGGCGATGCTGCATCGTCAATACGGAATTGGGGCAAAACCCAAGGGTCTCATTAAAGAATTTAGCCAACTCTGCAGTTTCAGGGCTGTGGCTGGGGTCAAGCGGATTTACTAAGGGCATATCGTATGGTTTGAAATTAACTGACATTTTTAAATGTAGGAAAAAGACTTCGAAATTATTTATTCCATCTCAAATGACAGTATTGATTATCGTATTTTTGTACCAACACAAGAAACAAAAAATTATGGCGACTACAAATCATATCACAACGAAATGGCTCGGCAATATGGCCTTTGAAAGTAATAACCCTTCAGGATACAACCTTACTATCGACATTGCCAAGGAAGATGGTGGTGATGGTAGCGGAATGCGTCCTAAAGCATTGATGCTTTCTTCACTTGCGGGCTGCTCCGGTCTCGATGTGGCATCCCTTATGAAGAAAATGAAATTAGAAGTAGATGAATTTACCATCGAAACCATTGCCAATCTTACTGATGAACATCCAAGGTATTATGACAAGGTGACAATAGAATATCATTTTCACGGATCAAATCTTTCTGAAGGAAAACTGCAAAGGGCGGTGGATCTTTCCATTGAGAAATACTGCGGGGTCATGGAGATGTTCCGACGGTTCGCTGAATTGGAAATAAAGACTGTTTTTCATCACCAATAAAATTAAACACAAATTCAAAGGTCAATTACAAATTCAATGGCATGCAGCATAAACCGTATGACTTAGAAGAGAGATTGGTGAATTTTGCAGCGGACATTGCATTGTTCTGCAAGGCGATGCCCAATGATTTTATTGGTCAATATTATGGACATCAACCATTGCGCTCCGCAGGAAGTTCTGCGCTTAACTTTGGGGAAATGCAAGGTGCCCAGACCAATAAGGACTTCAGGAATAAAGCCACTATTTCGCTGAAAGAATTGAAAGAATCACGAATTAATCTTAAAATCCTTTCAAAGATTCAATACGGTAAAAACCCTAAAAGGACCCAACTTTTGGATGAAGTCGAACAATTGATAAGGATTACAGCAACGATTATAAAGAATAAAACTGAATAGGTGTCCAACTTTGTGTTTGAGTTTGACCCTTGAACTTGAACTTGACATTTGAACTTGAACTTACAGAATGCGCTGGACCATAAAAGCAAAACCTACACCACAGGATATTGATGCGCTATCAGATGCGTTGAATGTCAATGGTCTTGTTGCGCAATTGCTGTTGCAACGAGGTATCGATACCTATGAAAAGGCAAAGAAATTCTTTCGGCCCCAATTGACCGATTTGCACGACCCGTTCTCGATGAAAGATATGGAGGTCGCTGTGGCGCGAATTGAAAGTGCAATCGCTTCCAATGAAAACATCTTGGTGTATGGTGATTATGATGTGGACGGAACTACTTCGGTTGCCCTGGTTTCCTCGTATCTATTGAAGGATTACCCCAATGTGGCAACCTACATTCCTGATCGTTATACAGAGGGATATGGAGTGTCCTATCAAGGCATCGATTTTGCCGACGACAATAATTTTTCATTGATTATCGCTTTGGATTGTGGTGTTAAGGCTATCGATAAGGTGTCGTATGCCAAAGCGAAAAAGATTGATTTCATCATTTGCGATCACCACCGTCCTGGGGCCCAACTGCCGGACGCCATTGCCGTTTTAGATCCCAAAAGGGAAGACTGTACCTATCCGTATGATGAGCTATGTGGATGTGGAGTCGGTTTCAAGCTCATACAAGCCTTAGCTTCTCGAAAAGGGCGAACTATCGATGACCTGATACCCTATTTAGATTTAGTGGCGACCGCAATCGGGGCCGATATTGTTCCGATGACAGGCGAAAATAGGGTGTTGGCCTATTTCGGACTGCAGGTAATCAATACAGACCCCAGAATCGGGTTCAAGGCTATCATCAACGAAGTCAAAAAGACCGAACTGACCATTACCGATGTGGTCTTTATCATTGCCCCCAGAATCAATGCTGCGGGCCGTATGGAGCACGGGCAACACGCCGTAAACCTACTCACGGAAACGGATATGCAACAGGCCCGAAAGTTTGCCCATGCTATTGAGAAGTACAATAACGACCGTCGCACTCTGGACCAAGAAATTACGAAGGAGGCCTTGGCCCAGATTCAGGATAATAAAGAGGAAGAACGGTTCACCTCAGTGGTCTACAAGGCATCTTGGCACAAAGGGGTTATCGGAATCGTAGCTTCCCGATTAACGGATACCTACTATAGGCCCACCCTGGTCTTTACCAAAAGCGGTGAAAAGTTGGCTGCCTCCGCCCGATCGGTAAAAGGCTTTGATGTCTACAACGCTCTTGAAGGTTGTGCGGACTGTATTGAGCAATTCGGCGGGCATAAATATGCGGCGGGACTCACCTTACTTGAAAACCAATATGAAACGTTTAAGGCACAGTTCGAAAAAGTAGTTTCACAAACTATAGACCCTGCCTTACTGACCCCTGAGATCACAGTTGATACGACCATTGAAATAAAGGACATCAACCCCAAACTCATGCGTATTCTAAAACAGTTCGCTCCTTTTGGCCCCGGTAATATGAGGCCGGTTTTTATGGCAGAAGGTTTGACAGATACAGGGTACGCAAAAGGAGTGGGTCAAGAAGGGGCCCATTTGAAATTTGCGGTTACTCAACACGGTTATGGTCCTATTGGGGGTATTGGCTTTAACCTGGGCGATAAACTTCCCTTGGTTACCAGCAGAAAACCCTTCGATGCCGTTTTTTCTTTGGATGAAAACGAATGGCAAGGAAATATTAGCCTTCAGTTTAAACTAAGGGACCTGCGCTGATGGATCCTTACCTAGCCCTACGATTTCGGGAATTCAATATTTTTCTTGTAGCACGATTTGCAATGGTATTCGCTTGGTCAATGCAATTTATCGTTATCGAGTGGCAGGTATACTCCATGACCAAAGACCCCTTATCTCTTGGTGTTATCGGTCTAATGGAAGTTATTCCTGCAGTTTCCATGGCGTTATTTGCAGGTCACATCGTCGATCAGAAGGAAAAACGGAATTTGCTGTTGAAATGTCTCTTTGGTTTTTCGACGATTAGTTTTGGACTTTTTGCTTTAAGTGAACCTTTCTTGGCCTTGAAAATGGACAACACTACCATTCTATATGGCATCTATTTTTTAGTATTCTTAGGAGGAATTGTACGGGCCTTTTTAGGGCCGACCATTTTTTCTTTGATCGCTTTGATCGTTCCGAAAAGAGCCTATCCGAATGCGGCCACTTGGAGCAGTACTACTTGGCAAATGGCATCCGTCTTAGGACCTACACTAGCTGGTTTTTCCATTAGTTGGGTGGGCGTACATTGGTCGATGTGCGTCATTTTTGCATTTTCACTGGCCGCACTAATCTGTATTCTGAAGATATCCCGCAAGCCCATAATGAATCCGAAAATCGGCGAACCTATCGGCGATAGTCTAAAGGAAGGATTACGATTCGTTTTTAATAGCAAGGCTGTTTTTGGTGCATTGACCTTAGATATGATTGCGGTGCTTTTTGGAGGTGCAATAGCACTTCTACCCATATTCGCACAAGATATTTTACAGGTGGGCGCTGAAGGGTTTGGGGTTTTAAGGGCTGCTCCAGCGGTCGGAGCGGCCATTACGATGATTGGCTCTACACGCTTTCCGGTACATCGGGCTGCAGGTCGAAAACTGTTGTGGGCTGTATTTGGATTTGGGTTGAGTATTATTGTTTTTGGGTTGTCTACTTCCTTTTGGCTATCCGTATTCGCCCTATTCATGAGTGGAGCTTTGGATGGTATTTCCATGGTCATTCGCCAAACGATATTACAGCTAAAGACACCTGACGAGATGCGCGGACGTGTTGCTTCCGTCAATTCAATGTTCGTCGGTTCTTCCAATGAACTGGGGGCCTTTGAAAGTGGGGTGACCGCTAAGCTGATGGGAACCGTGGCCGCCGTGGTTTTCGGAGGAACAATGACGCTGCTTACAGTGGGCTTTACAGCATTTATTTCGCCGAGTTTTAGAAAGCTTGATTTACGCGATGAGGTAGAGGCGCATGAGTCCGCTAGGTCGTAGTGTATTTTTCCAAGGATAGGTTTTCGCCATCGAAAACGGCATAAGTGTAGTACGAGATCCAGTCGCCGAGATTGGTGTATTTTGATGTTCCATCTAGGTCGATCTCTAGAGGAAGATGTCGATGCCCGAAAACAAAATGATCATAATGTTGGTTTTCCAGTTTTCTTTTGGCGTATTGTACTAACCATTCGTTGTCTTCCCCAAGAAATTTAATGTCCTCATCACCTGAAATAATTTTATTCTTGACGGAGAGGTATTGAGCCAATCGCACACCCCAATCCGGGTGTAACCAACGGTACAACCATTTTGAAAGGGGATGGGTGAATACCTTTTTCATTCGCTTATAGCCCTTGTCCTTAGGGCCTAGCCCGTCACCATGGCCGATAAAGAATGAAACACCATTGATGTCATATTGCTGTGGGTTGTGAAAGACCGGGATATTAAGCTCCTCTTCAAAGTAGCCGTTCATCCAGAGATCGTGGTTGCCTACAAAATAATAAATAGGAATGCCATCGTCCGATAGTTCGGCCAACTTGCCCAGTGTTCTGGTGAAACCTTTGGGAACAACGGTTTTGTACTCCATCCAAAAATCAAAAAGGTCTCCCAACAGGAAAATGGCGCCAGCATCTTTTTTGACTTGGTCCAGCCATGCCACAAATCTTCTTTCACGGGGTCGGCTCTCTTCCATGGTCGGCGCTCCTAGATGATTATCACTGGCAAAATAGACTTTTTTGCCGGGTGGAATATTGATGGTTGTCATTTCGTGTAAAGATAGTAAAAAGGGAAATCGCAATTAATTCTCGGATGCAAACCATTCTGCAAAAGAGGTGTCGGTTTCCTGTAATTTTAGGGAATGTAATTTGATGTTCTGTGGTAAACGTGCTTTTATCTTCGCAGCGAAATCAATGACCATATTTTCGCTGGTCGGTTGATAGTCGGCCAGGATGACGTTATGACCTCTGTCCATCAATTCTTTGGCCAATTCAACATGAGGAGTGTTCTTATTGAAAACGGTTGCATGATCGAATTGATCTACGATTTCTTCCTTTACGATTTTTTTGAGATCGCCAAAATCGATGACCATACCCAATTTAACATGGGAGGTGTCCGTAATGGGTTGGCCTATCACAGTAACGGACAATTTATAGCTATGGCCATGTACGTTTCGGCACTTGCCATCATAGCCGTATAATGCGTGGCCGGTTTCGAAATTGAATTGCTTTGTAATTCTGATGTTACCCATTCGTGTTATTTGCCGTACAAAGGTAACTATTTACTGCGCATCTCTTATTACAGGTTGAGTCCAAGCCATTTCATAAAGGATTCTTTCGATTGGATTGGATTGTAATTTGGAGGAGGTGATTCTACAACGTGCAAAAACGATATCTTCGGTCATTTCAAAATCGGCTTGGTTTCCCTTGACCGAAATCAATTCTTCCGTTTCTGATTTTCCATTTCTTAGCCCTATAAAAGTAAGGGTATATTCGACTCCTTTTTCTTGGTCTATTTCAATAAATAGGCGATTATTTTCGCGTGTTATGCTCTTCAATGTAATTCCAGTACTTGAATAAAAGTTTCCTGCTTCTAAAGCTGTTATCAAGGAGGAGGCGGAAAGCGAATCAGCCTGTACCATCACCCAACCTCGTCCGGCATTGCTCCATTCATTACCTGACTTGTGATAGTGATGCGAATCATCGGTCGCCAAGCCGTACATGATCGGTTTTTTGTTTTCCAAATAGGAAATATTGATCAGGTCCCACATCTCTTCGGTCGAAACACGAGTCGAATCGCCCATATTATGCACCATGGGGTGCCCATTGTATACTTCGAAGAAACGTTCTCCATTCAAGGAAATCATATCATTAAGGTGAATTGCGTACCCAAAATTCGGATGGTTTACATGCGGCATTATGGGTATTCCTGTTTCTTGCCTCTGTTTCAGTACTTGGTCAATATTATTTTGTAATGCCTGTGATACGCTAGAACCGCCTTGAGGCTCAATTTTGGTTTGAATATTGGTGGCGTTCATATGCAAAGGCTTGCCCTCGAATTCATCGGTAATTTCTTCCGAGGGTATGACCAAGAACTTGTCTACCTCTTCCGAACGGTTTTTGTATTCGTCATACGTTTTGAGCCTGACCATGGGCCGTCCGGAATCTATTTTATGGATGACCCAATCAGTGCCGTACTTTTCAAGATACCTTTGAAAAGCCTTTTGATAGATGGAATCTTCTGAAATCGTTATCCATTTTTCTTCTTTAGCCACAGTGTTGTGATCTGATAAGGCGATAAATTGATACCCTTCAGATTTGTACCAGTCTACTATCACTTCAGGAAATTCATCCCCGTCACTCCAGTAGGAATGGGTGTGCAGGTTTCCCTTGTACCATTGTTGGGATAATTCATCGTCTTCCGATGCCGGTTTATTTTCCTTGCACCCTAGTATCGATAGTAAAACCAGAAAGAGGATGATTTTTTTTGTTTTGAAGATTTCCATAAATAGCCAAGCATTGTATTGAAAGCTAAAGGTAGGAAATTTTAGAGCTGATCTAGTTGATAACGATAGTAGTATCCCCTGAAGCTATACTTACATGGCAACAATCGATGGCTACTACGATTTCGGCATTCACAAGCCTTTCCTCATTAATAAAACCTCTAAAAACAAGGTTCTTTTGGGTATTTTGATTTCCCATAAGAAATGCATCGCTGTAGATTGGGTACCGTCCAATTTGCCGGGCTGTTTGAAATTCCTCCGAAGAGAGTTCCGGTGTAATGTCTTCCGCGGTTTTCGAATCGACTACCTCAAAACGATCGAGCGGAATCAAGACACCATCTTTATCCTTTACTAATACGGTTAAGGTTACAAACTCGTTCGTGCAAGCGACGACAGTGCAATCAGCTGCAATGGGATTATTAGCATCATTGTGATTACAATCCGTGAGCACCAAAATAAGAAGACCGAGAAAGAGTACTTTTTTCATCCGTAAAAAAGATGTGGATTGCCCCAAGAGTTGCGTCAAAGATTTAAATTTAACGTTTGAATCGACGTCGTGCGCGAATTCGATTTACAAAATAAATAACTACGACAAAAAGCGCTAGGATAGGAAAAACAAGGTCTCCGTTGATGAAGTTTAAGAAGTCCATAAAAAGGTGAGTTAGAAGAATAGAACGAGAAATAGGATTGCTTATTATTTTTTGAATTTAGAAAGCGCATTTTTAGTGAATTCCGACAGCACTAATTTCCCAGTTATAGCGGCTCGGTCCGTGAGTAAGGTATCCCAATGCGATGTTCCTTCCCACAGGACTTTTTTCCATTCCTCCAACGCTTCGGGGTTATAAGAAGCCAATTTCTCAACAAAAAATTCCAAGTCTTTGTCCAATTCCTCAATCTTATCGAACACCTTCGAATACAGTCCTTTTTCCTTTGCCCAATACGCATTTTTCCATTCCGAGGGCGCTAGTGATAATTCTGAAATTGCGCCCGTACCAATTTTTCGCTCCACAGCTGGGGCAATCACTAAAGGCGCAATGCCGATCGTTAATTCGGAAAGACGTATGGATGCTTCGACCGAAGCAAAAACGTAGTCACAAGCAGAAGCCAAACCTACACCTCCGCCAACAGTTTTTCCCTGAACACGACCTATAATGACTTTTTTGCAGGTGCGCATGGCATTGATGACATTGGCGAAACCACTGAAGAACACCTTGCCTTCCTCAAGGTTGGAAACTGCCATCAGTTCATCAAAAGATGCCCCGGCGCAAAAAGCACGATTGCCCTCCGATTTTAATATGATTACCGTGATATTCTTGTTCTCAGATAGTTCGTTGAGCTCGACGGTGAGCCTGTCCAATAATTCCGCTACAAAAGAATTGCTCGCAGGATGTCCGAATTCGACTGTCGCTACCTTACCCTGAATGGCCGTATAAAGGCTTCCGTTTTGTCTATCTGTGCCCATGGTCTAAGATTTGGGTTAAAATTAGTGGTTTTGTAGTAAGGGTCGAAACTTTCTTCTGAACTTAAAAACGAGTGCGCCTCCTCGAATGATCATCCAGATGGTAAAAGCGATCCAGATACCGTAAAACCCCCAACCGAGATACTTCCCTAAGAACAAGGTGGGTACGAAGCCTAAAAAAGTGGCGACCAGCAAGGTATTTCTCAAGTACTTCATTTCTCCCAGCCCCTTGAACAGCCCATCGAAAACAAACGCTAGCGTATTCATGGGCAGCCCCAAGATGACGATGAAAAATATGGCGTAGAATGTCTCTAGAACCAAGGGCTCGTTTGAGAACAAACGTCCGATAGGATAGTAGAATACAAATCCGAGAAGCACCAGAACGAGGCTAATCAGAAGCCCGTATTTGATGATTTTTTTAGCCAGTGACCAGAGACCGGTGTAATTTTTCGCACCCAAAAGACGACCTCCCATAATATTCCCAGCAGCGCCATATCCGTCGATAAAGAAAGCGGAGAATAGCCAAATATTCACTGCAATGGTATGTGCCCCGATATATTTATCACCGAGGGCGGCGGCCTCTCTAACGGCCAGGATCAGGGCCGTATTCAGAGCGATGGCGCGTACAAAAAGATTTAGGCTCATCACGATCAAGCGGCTTAATTCAGGGTGCCAGTCGAGGCTCAACTTGAGATTGATATCGGTTTTTGTAACCAAAAGTACCCCTGCCATTAGGGCCATGACCATCTGTGCGATCAGGCTTGCCCATGCGGCACCGTCAAGGTACATAGGAGCGATAAGCCCCTCGATTCCGTACACTAGAATAAAATCTAGTACGATGTTCAGGAGTGCCCCGACCAAGGCGATCATCATAGGCCAATACGTATTTTGAAGCCCCCGGAAGATGCCCATGACCGCAAAAATGAAAAGCGTCAACGGAAACCCCCAAACGCGAATGGAATAATAGGAAATACAATAGTGTAGAATTTTCCCCGAGGCGTTCATCAGGGTAAAAATCTCTTCGATGACGAATATGGTCGATAGCAAGATGAATACACTTAGCGTGATGTTCAAAAAAATAGCCTGTGCCGGAAGGGTTTTTACCGCACCGAGTTTTTCCGCCCCTAGATATTGTGAGAGGATAGCAGAAATAGCACTACGTGTCTGACCTAAAATCCAGATGAGCATCGAGAGAAACGAACCGACGATACCGGCAGCCGCCAAAGATTCAAGACCGTCCACCGAAATATTACCTACAATCGCGGTATCGGTTATCGATAAAAGGGGTTCTGCGATACCTGCTATGGTCGCCGGAAGGGCAAGTTTGTGGATGGAACGAAAAGTAAGGGAGACTTTTTGTATTTCCATAGATTAAAGGACGAGTTCATAACAATGAAAAGGTTGGTCACTTTGTTTCGGGTAGCCGATGTCTTCTAACTTCTGATATCCACGACGCTCATAGAACCGTTGATTGCCCTTGTTCTGGCTAAACGTATCGAGACGAACGGAAAGACATCCTTTTTCGCGCGCGAGGTTTTCGGCGAAATCCATTAATTGACGAGCATACCCATTTCCTTGAAATTTGGGATCGATGGAAAGCCGATGGATGTAAATGCTCTTTCCGTTTGGGGTAAGCCATCGTACGGGCCTGTATTCCTCATCCATTAATGTGGAGATGACCACTGTACCAATAATTTTTGATGATTTTTCGAGAACAAAAAGCTCGTTTCTTTCAATATCCTTTTCAAAGGCCCTTGCTGAGGGGTATTCTTCGTTCCATTGATAAATGCCCTTGTCGATCATAAATGCCGCACAAGCCCTGGTAATGTTTAGAATATCGGGGATTTCCGGTATCTTTGCACGTCGAATCATTCGTGAAGATCAATTTAATTGTAAATTTAGATTATTAATCAATACCCTTTCCCATGAAAAACATTCTTGTACCTATCGGCACTGGTTCCAATTCAGGAGAAACGCTTCAGTATGCCGTAGATTTTGCTACTGCTTTTTCAGCGCAGGTTTTCGTTATGGATGTCTTTACGGTGTCGGCAAAGACCGGCAGTTTGGCAAATATATCACAAAAGGTCGCCGAGAGTAGCAAAGAGCGTTTGAAGGAAGTCATTGAAAAGGTCGATTCAAAGGACATTTCGATTAAAATAGCGACTTATAATGGCGATATTACCGATGGTCTGAAGGAAATAGATAAAGAATTAGGTATTGATTTGATTATCATCGCCCCAAGGAGCAATGATATCAAAGAGGAGCTCTATTTAGGAAACACGACGGGGAAAATCATAAAGCAGACAGACATTCCGGCACTTATTGTTCCAAAAGGAACTGTTTTTTCACCTTTCAAATCGGCTTTGACAGCATTTAAATCAGGTGTTTTGAAGAAAAAACGTATGTTAGAACCATTACTGTCTATCCAGAAAAAACATGGAACAAAGGTGAGTCTACTTTTAGTGAAAACGCCTGGATACGACAAAGATGATTTAAAGGTAAATCCTTCCCTAATGGATATAAGCGAGCAATTGACAATTTCTGAAAATGCAACTACCTACCAAGGTGTTTTGGAGCATTTCCAGTCACATCAACCCGATTTACTATGCGTTTTTAGAAGGAAAAGAGGGTTTTTCAAAAAGCTATGGGAAAAGAACACGATTTTGAAGTCGGAGTTCTTTGTGAAAATTCCGGTGCTTATGCTGCGTGTGAAAAAGGATTAATCGTGGCACGAATAAGAAGCCTTTACATTTTGATACTTACGGTAAAAGTATTTTCTTTGCGCTTCGCAAGGGGGATTAGCTCAGCTGGCTAGAGCGCTTGCCTGGCAGGCAAGAGGTCACCGGTTCGACTCCGGTATTCTCCACATTCAAAGCCTCAACTAAATCGATAATCGATTGGTTGAGGTTTTTTCGTTTCTGAAATTTGTGCTTTGCTCTAAGAACTGTAATTCCTTGGTTTTTTGAACAGCGACAGATCCCGTTTTAAAATCAATTTGATAATAGCCTTGTTATTTCCAATGTGGCACATAACTATTTAAAATAAAGAAGGTTGATTATACGATTACCTCAATATTTTACGTTATGGAAGCGACCAAATAGATAAGGCCCAAATCCAATCAAACTACGCCCTTTGGAAACACACTTAGTTGACCTACTGCTAAAGGACTCACCGGCCCCTATGGTCATCCTCGATAAGCAGATGAAAATCTTGAACTATTCTGAAGAATGGCTCAAGGTTCATGACATCAAAGAAGAAACACTTATTGGAAAATCAATTGCCCATCTAGAGCAACTGATACCAAAAGCCCTCCAAGAAATCATTCAAGAGTGCCTTCTCGGAAATCAAGATAGAAATTCTGGGGCAAAATTTATTCTTCCCAATGGGAACATCACTTGGTTAAGCTGGAAAATAAATCCCTGGCGAAATGCCGATAACGAGATTATCGGACTCATCATGTTTCTTGAAAATGTGACCGCAAGGAAACGTAAAGAAGAACTGCTGATGAAAGCCAAGTCCGTAGCAAGAATTGGCGGTTGGGAGGTAGATTTAATATCGAACAAGGTGTACTGGACCGATATAACGAAGGAAATACATGAAATGCCGGAAGATTACGTTCCAAGCCTAGAGGAAGGAATCAACTTTTATAAGGCCGGAGAACACCGAGATAAAATCTCACTCTTAGTTAGCGATGCGATTCAAAATGGAACCTCATGGGATACGGAATTGGTCATTGTTACCAGTAGCGGCAAAGAACTCTGGGTTCGGGCAAAGGGCGAGGCTGAAATGGTAGATGGGAAATGCGTGCGTCTTGTAGGAACTTTCCAAGACATCAATGAACAGAAAAAAGCGGATATCCGGTTCAAGGAGGTGTCGCAGCGCTTGTCTATTGCTACAAACGCAGCTGGAATAGGCATTTGGGAATACAATATTCCTGATAATACCCTCATTTGGGACGATAACATGTACAAACTCTACGGGGTAAGGAAAGAAGATTTCGCAGGGGTTTATGAAGCTTGGGAGAGCACCATTCACCCGTCAGATAAAGAGCGATCTCAAAAGGAAGTAGCGCTGGCGATTAAAGGGGAAAAGGACTTCAATACGGAGTTTCGTGTCCTATGGCCAAATGGTAAAGTGCATACGATCAAGGCAGAAGCCGTCGTTCAAAGAGATGCCCAAGGCTCGCCCTTAAAAATGATAGGAATCAATTGGGATATTAGCCCGATAAGGAATGCTGAGGTGCAACTGAAAAAGTTATTGAACGCTACCCGTGAGCAGAATGAAGGCCTTACGAATTTTGCACATATCGTATCCCACAATCTTCGTTCACATGCCACCAATATTGCAATGCTGACAGATTATTTAATCAAATCAGAGGATGACCCGAACCCTGAAGATATGGAGAGAGATGAAATCTTCAAAATGCTCGGAAATGCAGCGGAAAGCCTTAATGAGACCGTGGTACATTTGAACGATGTTGTTCAAATCAGATCGGATATCAGGGAAAAAATCGAAAAAATCGCGATTTACCCGGCTTTACAGGGCGCTCTAAAAAACATCGGAAAGCTTATTGAAGATCAAAAAGCGGTCCATCATATCCGGGTAGATGAAAACCTTAAAATATTGGCGGTTCCCGCCTATCTTGACAGTATTCTGCTCAATCTCTTTACAAACAGTCTCAAGTACGCCCATCCCGAACGTCGATGTGAAATACATGTATCCACATTAACGACCAGAGAGAATGTCATCTTGAAATTTAGGGATAATGGTCTAGGTATCGATTTGAAAAGACATGGAGAAAAGCTTTTTGGCATGTATAAAACCTTTCACAACCATAAAGAGGCCAAAGGAATAGGACTCTTCATTACGAAGAATCAAATTGAGGCTATGGGTGGCAGAATCGAAGTGGATAGTGTGGTGGGGGAGTGGACCGAATTCAATCTGTATTTCAAACATTAATACCATAGAGCGGTTCGTGTCTGACACCGCTGAGTTGTTGTACTTAACCTTATCTATTGGACAATAACACTTCTAAGATCTCTTTGTTTTGGGTTGATTCCCCAAGAATTGCATTACTGACAATACAATGTACCGTGTTGTCATATTACTTGACCCCTGTAAAAAGCGCTTTGCATTCAACCAGAGAATAATTAAATTTCATGTCCTAAACCTATTGGGCATACGATTGCTTTTAGCACTTGAATCAAGCAAACGCATGGATTAGATGAGGGCTTTTATTTGATATGCACTTCTTTGGATTGTAACAAATAGGAAGTATTGATAGTCTGTAGTATAACCAAGAGAAAATAATACCGAAAGGATGAAAATTTTATCATCTCCTTTTCCAAGGCCGAAACATACTTTAAAGAATATACTAAGAGTACTCTTGATGGCTGTTGGGTGTACATTGTTCATATTGATTTTCACCCCTTACAACATTGAAAACAATCAGAATATCCAAAATTATTATGTTTTGCTCGGGAGTCTTGGCTTGGTCTTTTTCTTGTCCATTTATTTCGTTGAATTCGTGACACCGATTCTGGTGCCCCGGGTTTTTGTCAAATGGACCTTACTGAAAGCACTTCTTTGGTATGCCTGGCTGACCTTATTGGTGGGAGCCACCATGTTTTTGTACAAAAGTTATTTAGGAGGGTTCGTTGATTTTACATTAAAGGAGTATTTATTTGTTATCGGAAGAATTATGAGTATTGCCCTCATTGTTTCCTTTTTCGTGTTCGGTATTTCAAAATTCATCAATAGAAAGAATCTGACTTCTTTAACGTATAACGAGACATATACCATTCAGGTTCCTGGTCAAAAGGAAATTTCCCTGAACTCTAAAGAGCTTCTTTACATTGCCAGCGATGACAATTATGTTGACGTTCATCTCGAATCTGATGGTAAAAGAAACACAATGATTCTAAGGTGTAGTTTAAAAAATGTGGAGCGACAGATCGTGAGTCCCTTAAATTCTTTAAAGCGCTGTCATAGAAGTTACATTGTAAATGTAAACCACTTTAGAATAAAGCGGAAGAATAGTCGTCAGACAACAATTCAACTGAAAAAATATGATGATCTGGTACCCGTCTCAAAAAAGTATGCCAACCAGATTGCGAAGCATCTGCAAATTCGCCCCTAAAATGACGTATTACCCACAAAGCTTATAAAAGGCTTGATTTCAATCACTGCTATTTTATTCATTTGTCTCCGATAATCTTAATACAAATATGATGAGACAAACAAAGAAAAAAGGTATTACGCTTTTGGTGCTTCTGTTATCGACAAGCCTGTTCGCCGCTAGTTTTAATAATACTGCTATCAAAAAAATGTATGACGACAAGAAGCCGGAAGAAATCATTAATTCGTACGTCACGGATTTTAGAAATGACGCTCGCGCATCTAATCCAATACAATTCGGTATTGAAATTCCAGATTACGGTAGTTGGGTTGTCAATGTACTTGGAAAAAAGGAGAAGGAGACCTGGCAAGTAGAATTGAGGGCAGGAGTGCCGGATATTCCGACGTTCATTTACCGTATTGAATACGGAACCTTAAAGGCCATGGAAGAAGGCACCTTAAATGCAATGACGGCGCAAGGCAAAGCATTTTCAGGAGATTACGCCCCCATGGAAGTACTTGAAATGGAAGACTTTAACCCTACAGAAGAAATCAACGGGGAAATAAATTCATTTTCATTTCATTTTTGGACAAAGGGATTTCCTGAGGTCATACCCTTTGGAGCGGATTTAACCAGACAGGCCCATGGGGTCAATATGGTCTTGTTTTACTATCAAAAAGGATTCAGGTCAGGTTGGCTTAGCATTCCACCCAAAGGTAAAGTACGGCATGATCCCAGAGAACAGGCCATGCCATTTCCGATGCTCGTAGTATCTATAAAAGGAGATACCGAAGGGGAAATGAATGGCAAGCGGGTTTCACTCTCAGAGGGGAATGCACTATTCATACCACCGGGCACTACCCATAAATGGTGGAACGAGTCTGAAGAAGAAGCGGTGGAAGCAATATTGATTATGTTCGGGAAGGGCGCCTAGGATCTTCAAGAAGAAATCGTAACGAGGTATTGAGGCATGTTTAAGTAAGTCACGGGCTTTTGCTCCTATAGAGACTGATAAAAAGAGTGCTATACCCGCACATAACCCATTGTCATTTTTATCTTTACCAAAAAAAGACATACAGCAACATGACAACTTTAAAAAACAAGGTAGCCTATATCACTGGGGGCTCCAAAGGAATAGGTTTTGGGGTAGCACAAAAGCTAATTGCGGAAGGAATGAAAGTAGCCATTAGCGGGCGTAGCTTAAAAACAGTGCAAAAAGCCGCCGAATATTTAGGAGATGAAACCAATGTGCTAGCCTTGGCTTCGGATGTTACAGACCCCGAGGATGAGAAAAAGGCCGTAGAACGGATTCTTGACCAATGGGGACAATTAGATGTGGTATTAGCCAATGCAGGAGTAGGAAATTTTGCCCCGATAGACGAAATGTCCAATACGCAATGGCATCAAATGATAGATACCAATTTGAATGGTGTTTTCCATACCCTGAAAGCTTCGGTATCGGCCCTTAAGAAATCTAAGGGATATTATATGACCTTGGCAAGTTTGGCAGGGACCAATTTCTTTGCCCAAGGTGCTGGCTACAATGCGACCAAATTTGGGGTAGTAGGGTTTACACAAGCAGCCATGCTCGATTTGAGAAAATATGATATCAAGGTCTCTACCATCATGCCAGGTTCGGTAGCGACCCACTTTAACAACAATGAACCTTCGGAAAAGGATGCGTGGAAAATTCAACCCGAAGATATCGGTGAATTGGTCTTGGATTTACTAAAAATGCACCCCAGAACGTTGCCCAGTAAAATAGAGGTGCGCCCCAGCCGTCCCGATAAAAAATAGGTTAGATCTCTTTTTCGGTCAACGGGATATCTCGTGTGCAGATTTCCCGTATCAGTTGGATCAATTGTTCTTTGAAACGAGAAAGTGTTTCGGTTGTGATGGTATGCTCTTTTGCCCTACTGCCTTTATTGGGTTTGGTGGCAAAGCGCAACACGCCGGCATTGAGATTTTTAAAGGAAATTATACCCGATTCCAATTCGTTGATAGGCTGGGTTTCGGTATACATGAGCGCGTAACACAGCAATTGAAAGGCCTTGCTATGGTCGTAATCTTCGATGAGACTATTCCAATCTACGATTTCGACGTGTTTTGACTCTACTTTACCTGTCTTATAATCAATGATTCTTAGACGCCCATCTATTTGGTCGATTCGGTCTAATTTTCCTTGAAGTCGTATTGGGAAATCGATTCCTGATATCGCCAAAGGGATGGCCAATTTTTGTTCGATTCCTATTAGTTTGACCTCATGATGTTTAACGAGCTCCATTTCTTGGTCAATGAAATTAGAGATATAGCGCTGCACTACTTGAAAAGCGATGAGGTTCTTTCCCCTGGTGACATCACCATCCCTATAACTTTTGGCAAAGTGCTTTTTTACGGTATCCTGCACTTTCGCCTTTGCCAGTTGTAACATGTCTTGGCTTAAGATCGCACCTACGAAGGGGGTGTAGAGGTCTTCTAAGGTATCATGAACAATAGTGCCAAAGGTATTTGCCGCAATGGTTTCCTCTACCACAAGCGTATCATTAATTCCCAAGAGGTTTCTTTTGTAAAAATCAATCGGATTCCGAATATAGTTGCTCAGTGATGTGGGAGAGAACCCTTTGAGGGCGTGCTGTTCAATAAGCCGCATCAAGCCACTATCCTTAGTGATATGATCCACTCTTTTTTTATTTGGCGCGATACGGGGCATGGCTACGTGGGCTGTAATAGCTTCCGTTTTAGAAGGGTCTGTTAGCAATTGTGCGATAAGCCTACTTTTTTCACCACCTTCTAATACATCAGGTTCGGTGTTATATATGATATAGATGGTTTTGGCACGCTGTAACAACCGATAAAAGTGATAGGTATACACCGCATCTTTTTCCTTATAGGTCGGCAATCCAAAACTTGTTTTTAAGTCAAATGGGATAAAGGAATTATTCGACTTTCCGGAGGGAAGGATTCCCTCATTGACCGAGGTGAGAATAACTGTTTCAAAGTCAAGATTTCGACTTTCAAGCATACCCATGACCTGTAGGCCTTCTAAAGGGTCGCCTTGAAAATCTACCGTTTCAGAAGATAGAAGCTCTTTAAAAAGGCCCTGTAACGACTTTAGATCATTAATAAAATTGTTTTTCTCGATGAGGTTTTGAACCTGATTGAGCAAGGTATAAAACCGATGGAGGTATTCTAGGGCCAAGGTGTCCTCAAGGGCTTCGAATTTCGGTTTTAGTTGCCAAATAATTTCGATACAGCGAGTGATAAGCTGTGCCGAAGAAGGGGTTTTTTCCGAGAAAAGTAATGTGAGTTGGGCACACCCAGAAGTATATTTTTCTAATTGTATCGTATTGATGTATGTTTGGTTCCTGTCCTTAATATCAGTACTAATACGAGTAGCATAGTCTGAGTCTTTTTCGAAAAGGAGTGTTTTAATATAGGGATGTGAAAGTAGTTGAAGTATTTTAGGATAAAACCACCCTTGTTCGTCACGATTGATATATAAGTCTATGAATTGTATAAAAAGGTCGGCTAAGGGCGTTTTATTCAAGGGATAGCCCATGGTAATGTTTACGGCATCGATCTCTTTCGGAATTGAATTTAGAATGGGGTTCAAAAGGGACTCATCGGCCAAAACAAGCGCCGTATTCTTCAGGGTTTCCCGATTTTCATCATACCGTTCTTTTAAGAGCTTTCCAACATACTTTACCTGTGAACTATTTTTTGGAACACCGATAACCTGAATGTTCTTTTTTGATGCGTAATGATGGCTTACCCCTTTTAATGGATGATTTTGTAAATAAGGCCATGATTTTTGATGGGCTCTTATAAAGAGTCCTGCATCATGAATAGGATCATTCAGAAAATAAGAGTCAATATCCCAGTAAATGGAAGCGTCAGTTTTGGCCAAGATGGTCTGGATCAACTTACTTTCTGCCGTGTTTAGGGCATTGAAACCGACAAAGACATGTTTTTTATGCGTGTGGGATTCAAGATACTTATTGAGATGAGCGCTGGCCTTCCGATAAACCAAACCCTGATGACCCAATCCTTTTTGTAAAAGGGCGTCATTGAAATGCACATACAGCGATTCAAGACCGTTCCAAAATTTGAGGTAGTCTTGAACCATTTTTGTTCGAGATCCTTCCAAAGACCAATGGTTGACTTCCTGGATTGCCGAAAGGTTGGAAAAAAGTGCTTTGGCATCAATGAGGTATCTATCAATTTCATTGATATCTTGGAGTAATGTCTGTCCCCATTTTGAAAAGGCAAAGAAGTTATCGATTTCACCTTTCGTTCTTTTTTGATATACGTCATAAAGCTCGAATAGCAGCTGGGTATTTGAGGCATAGGTGAGTCCTGACACCTTTTCCACAAAACCTTCAATACTCCATATTTCAGGAGAAAAAAAAGTATTTTTTAAATGGTTGGCGAGTGCTTTTTTTAAAAAATTGCCCGCTCGCTTACTCGGAAGTACAAATACGGTATTTTCTAAAGAATGGGGTTCTTCTACACTAGCCGCGACGACGTCTTCCAAAAAACTTTGCATGGGAGTAAAAATAAAAAAAGCCTCGCATTTGCGAGGCTTTTCTTTATAATTTAAAGAAGTATGACCAACTTATTTCACTAAGTTAATTTCAGTTCTTCTGTTTTCTTTTCTACCACTTCTAGTGTTGTTGGAAGCGATAGGCTTAGATTCACCGTAACCAATGGCAGTCAATCTATCAGCTGCAATTCCTTCAGCGATCAAGAAATCTCTAACTGAATTTGCTCTCTTTTCAGATAATGATTGGTTCAGCTTTTCGCTACCTACACTATCAGTGTGACCTTCTACAGTAAATTTAGAGTTAGGATACTCATTCAAGATCTGGATGATGTCAACGAATACAGAAGTAGTCGCAGGGCTCAAAGAAGCTTTACCAGTATCGAACAAGATAGTTCTCGCATAGTCGTTCAATTTCTTTTGAACTTCTTCGGTAACTTCTGGGCAACCATTGTTGGCAACTGTACCGGCAACATCTGGACATTGATCATCTTTATCCAAAACGCTATCACCGTCTTTATCTGGCCATGGGCATCCTTTGTTTTCAGCAGGACCTGCTTCGTTAGGACACTCATCATCTTTATCGGCAACACCGTCACCGTCAGCATCTGGACAACCTGCCAAAGCAGCTAAACCAGCTTCGTTAGGACAAGCATCATCTTTATCGGCAACACCGTCACCGTCAGCATCAGGACAACCATTCATTTCTTTAGAACCAGCTGCGTTAGGACAAGCATCTTTGCTATCTTCGATACCATCTCCATCAGCATCAGGACAACCATTAAAAGCCTCTAGACCAGCTACTTCAGGACAAGCATCATCTTTGTCATAGATGCCGTCGCCGTCAGTATCGGTTCCTCCGAATTTTACAGAGATACCGGCAAGATGTTGCCAATGTACTACACCGTAATCTTCGAATGCATGTTTGTAGTTCGTTTGAAGTGTAAGACCGATGTTCTCGGTAAACCAAAGGTTAAGACCAACACCACCATTAACGGTTCCGGCCCCGATTTCATCAACCCATGTATAACCACCACCTACTTCGATGAAAGGTTGAAATGTGGCTTCCTTAATAAGATTGTATTTGATTGTACCATCCAAAGCGTAGTGTGAAAGATCATCAACTGCAACATCACCCAATTTGGTGATTCTATTCAAAGAACCACGAACGCCCACAGCGAATCCGTCACCAACAGACTTGGAAACCCCGATGTAGGAAATTGAAGGAAGAATATTCCAGTGATCATTAGCGTTGAAGAACTCGTTACCAAAAGAACTAACATCCCCAGTAGGATATACATCAATGGCATTAACCCCAAACTGAATCTGCCAAGGGTTATTCTCGTCTTGCGCTTGTATGTTGTTGAAACCTACCACTAATAGGGCAACAACCATTAATTTGCTAAGATGTTTCATGTTTAAATTTTTAAGTTTAAGTGTTATTTAACCGCAAATGTAAGCTGTTAAACGTTATTAACAAAATCAATTTATTTTTTTTTTAACGTATTTCATGGAGGAAATCACGCATTTAAACGACATTTAATTGGCGCCCAACTTCAATAAAAGCGTCTATGGCTTTGTCTAAATGTTCCGTTTGGTGGGCCGCTGAAAGTTGTACTCGTATACGGGCTTTTCCTTTTGGAACTACTGGGTAAAAGAAGCCGATAACGTAGATTCCTTTTTCAAGAAGCATATTGGCCATCTGTTGCGATAGCTTGGCATCGTAGAGCATAACGGGTACAATGGCGGAATCGCCGTCGACAATATCGAATCCCGCTTTTTTCATTCCGTTTTTAAAGTAGGTGGTGTTCGCTTCAAGCTGGTCACGAAGGGTGGTATCGTTTTCCAGCATGTCGAACACTTTGATCGATGCCCCTACAATGGCTGGGGCCAATGAGTTAGAAAACAAGTAAGGTCTTGAGCGTTGGCGTAATAGTGCGATAATTTCCTTTTTTCCTGTAGTGTATCCACCCATGGCACCACCCAGGGCTTTGCCCAAGGTACCCGTTATAATGTCAACACGGTCCATAACTGATTTTTCCTCTAGGGTTCCTCGTCCCGTTTTTCCTATAAAACCTGCAGCATGGCACTCATCTACCATAACAAGGGCATCATAGGTGTCGGCGAGATCGCATATCTTATCTAAGGGAGCAACTAAGCCATCCATAGAGAAAACACCATCGGTTACGATGATCTTAAATCGAGCACCGTCAGCATTGGCTTGCTCAAGTTGCTTTTCAAGATCCGCCATATCGTTGTTCGCATACCGATACCTTTTGGCCTTACATAAGCGAACGCCATCTATAATAGAGGCGTGATTCAGTGAATCTGAAATGATGGCATCGGCTGCAGTCAATAGGGGTTCAAATACCCCCCCGTTGGCATCAAAGGCTGCGGCATATAAAATGGTGTCTTCCGTACCGTAGAAGTCTGCGACCTTCTTTTCCAATTCCTTATGGATGTCTTGCGTTCCACAAATGAACCGAACCGACGACATTCCAAATCCATGGGTATCCATGGCATTTTTTGCCGCTTGAATTACCTCCGGATGTGAAGAAAGCCCCAAATAGTTGTTGGCGCAGAAATTGATAACTTCTTGCCCGGTGCTAATTTTTATAACGGCATCTTGGGCCGAGGTAATGATGCGCTCTTTTTTGTAGAGTCCGTCTTCTTCTATCTGTTGGAGCTCTGCTTGTAAGTGGTCTTTTATTTTTCCGTACATAGTGATATAATCTAAAGGAATACTGGATTTACTGTTTCGTTACTGTATACAATGATTTTATTGTCAATGGAATATCCCATGGCTTCAAGTGCATCGGCATAAGCATATAACTGCTCTTTATGGCTATTGCTTTGCATTCCTGTTTTATAATCGATGATCGTAGCTTTTAAGTCTTGAATTACGATACGGTCGGGCCGTAAGATCTTACCATTCGCTGTTATGATGTCTCTCTCGTTTTTGATTTCAATCCCTTCCTTATAATAAGATGCTAATTTAGGGTGTTCTAGAATAGCAAGTATCTTCTTTTTTAAAACTTCGACCTCATCCATAGCTAATTCACCGGAGTTTTTCATCGTATCTAGCGCTGTTTCCACATCTTTTTTTGTTTCCACAAGTCCTAATAGGGCATGAACAAGGGTTCCTTTGATAAGAGCATCTTCCCTAGTGGTGTCCCAAAGCAAACCGGTCTTTGCAAGTATTTTAAAGCTGGGCCTGTCCTTATAGGAGTATTGATAGGGGATCTCTAGCGACATATTCGTCCGGATATCATTTTCATTGGTATGTAATTCACCAAAAGCATACTGATTCAAGTTTTCGACCCATACTTTTTTTTCCATTAAAAAATGTATGAACAAACCTGAATAGTAGTTGGGTTTATGCCCCCCGGTCTTGGTCAGATCTTTTTTGGTAACCACGAACAGGGCTTTCACTGCTCTTGTCAGTGCTACATATAATATGTTGAACGCATCAAGCTCTAACTTCTGTTGTTCGGCCGTATATGAGGCTTCCGCATTTGACGAATAGTGGATCACTTCCTGTTTTTTGGAAATCAAGACCTCTTCAAAGCCATGAAAGGCAGTGGCTTCTACCGGAAGCCACAACTTGGGTTCGATTTCTTGGTAGATATTCGAATTGGCAAAAGGAAAGATCACGATTTCGAATTCAAGTCCTTTGGCTTTGTGAACAGTCATGATTTGAACTGCATTAACGGCTTCAGGGGCGGCGATGCTCAAACGGTCTTTCTTCTTTTCCCAATAGCTCAGGAAAACAGGGGTTCCGATACCTTCTTTTTGCTCTACCTCGATGACTACATCCATAAAGTGATTGAGATATCCATCAGAATTTGAGGCAAGATCGAATTGTTTGATGGCGTATTCAAGTGTATCATAGACCGATAGGGTCTTCAATTTCTCCCAATCATATTCAAAAGTCGTTTTCAATAGTTCGCCAGCACTGTTGAGATGCTGTGCGATAAATGCATGGCGATGGTCCATTTCGCGTGAAAGAAAGGATAGCATTTCATAGGCTACCTCTGTATCTTCAGGCTGATTCTGAAGTTTAAGAAGGTCGATCAAAAACCGAATTTTCGGATTGTTTTTCAGTAATAAGCTCTCAGAAGAGATTATCGGAATGTGATGTTGGGTCAAATAGTCCGCCAAAAATGCTCCTTCCTTATTACCTCTGACTAGAATACAAATATCTTTGTATGTATATTTTTTCTGCCTTATGCTTTCGATGGTTTTCAATACTTCCTCGCCATAACCGATTTCAATGGTTTCATAGTCGTTCGGCTCGACAAAGGTCAATTGAACCAATCCTCCTTTTTTTGCATTGGTCAACTGTCGATTGCCTTCTTCGAATAGCGTTCGGTAAAGTTCACTGTTCAGCAATGGGCTAGTAGCGGTGAAAAAATCGTTATTGAATTTGACGATCTCTGTATGGCTGCGGTAGTTTTGCGGGAGAACCTCGATTTCGGGATCGACAACAAAGGGATTGGTTTGAAGGTTGACCAAGCTCAAAAATTGCTCAGCCCTACCACCACGCCATCTGTAAATCGCTTGCTTGGCATCTCCCACCAAAAATAACGAACCGTTCTCCATTGCCAATGCATTATCGATTAAGGGAATGAGGTTCTTCCATTGCATTTCAGAGGTGTCTTGAAATTCATCTATGAAATAATGACGGTATTTTTCCCCTAGACGCTCATAAATAAAGGGAGCGGGCTGATTCTTTATTTCGTTGGCTATAATGGTATTGAATTCGGAAATGGAGAGTTGGTCCCGATCTTGTTCTATTTTTTTGATTTCCCCTTGAATTGCATTGAGTACCGTGAGGGGTACGACGTTACGGTACACATTTTTAAGAAGTGCCCTGTCATATATTTTTTGCTTGATCTGTAGATACCGCTCTAATAGCTGAGGGGCCAATTCCATTGTTGGGATTTCGATATTGGCTTTCAGTAGTTTTCCCCCTCTTAACGTCTCTTCTATTTTATTCGCGTAAAGTTTAATAGCGTCGAAGGTCCCCGTCGAAATTTTTTTGAAATGATTGGGTAGCGTGGCCCTAGGAAAGTCCGCTGATTGTAGTCCTGAATCATGAATCAAATCGATAGCCCCTGTTGCAATGGATTTAATCTCGCTCTCACGGACTTTAATTTGCTCTTGAATGTTTTCTTGAAGTCGCAAAAAGGCCTCAATAGCCTTGGGTTCTAATTTTTTGAGATGTGGCGTGTTGGTCTCGTTGAAGAGCAACTTGCCGATTTTATTCAGATCGATACCAATATCCCAACTTTTGTCATCGTCAATCTTTTCCAGGGCAAAGGCGAGGAGCACTGTGGTTAACTTTTGGTCTCGCCCCGCTCTGTTTATGAGTTTTGACACTGCTTCATCTAGCAAAAGGTCGGTATCTAAGACTACTTCAAAATTTTGTGGTAGCTTCAAGTCTTTTGCGAAGGTCCTGATGAGGCGGTGTGTGAACTTATCGATAGTTACAATATCGAAAAAGGCATAGTTATGTAGAATCTCCTTCAAGGTGACTGCAGCTCTTTTTTGAAGCTGTTCAGAGGTCAAACCAAGTTCTTTTGAAACATCGTGATACATCGAAGAGATCTCTTTTCGACTGAAAGCGAAAAGACTGCCCAAGATACGCTCCTTCATTTCATTGACCGCCTTATTCGTAAAGGTGATGGCCAGAATTTTGCGGTAGGCCCTGCTCCCTGAAAGTATGATTTTCAGATACTCTTTTGTTAGGGTATAGGTCTTGCCCGACCCCGCGGAGGCATTATATATCTTAAAGGAAGTATCCAATGATTTTTAGTTGCAAAATAGACATTTTCAAATGGTTCTTAACAAATATTTAGTGGAATGTAAGTGTTAAAAAACGTAAATTTGGGCAACTATAGTAATTAATCTAAAAAACAAGAACTATGCCTTTTGAATTACCACAATTGTCCTATGCGTATGACGCATTGGAACCACATATTGATGCCAGGACCATGGAAATCCACCATACGAAACACCATAATGGGTATACTTCCAAATTAAATGCCGCGATTGCCGGTACTGATTTAGAAGGCAAGACCATTGAAGATATTCTGACCAATTTAGATATGTCTAATGGTGCCGTGCGTAACAATGGTGGTGGGTTCTTTAACCACTCCCTTTTTTGGGAAGTGATGTCTCCAGACGGGGGAGGTGCCCCTTCAGGTGCACTGGCCGATGCCATTAATGATGCGTTTGGATCCTTCGATGGTTTCAAGGAAAAATTCAGCGCCGCCGCAGGTACCAGATTTGGCTCAGGATGGGCTTGGCTTTGTGTTCATAAAGGAGGTCAAGTAGAGGTTTGTTCCACTCCCAATCAAGATAACCCACTGATGCCGGATAATGGCTGTGGGGGCACTCCCATTTTGGGGCTTGATGTTTGGGAACATGCGTACTACCTAAACTATCAAAACAGAAGACCAGATTATGTACAGGCTTTTTTCAATGTCATCAATTGGGATAAGGTTTCTGCGCTTTACGAAGCCGGTAAGTAATTAAGAATCTGGCGTTCGATCGCTTAAATAAAAAGGCCCCGTTACCTAGGTAACGGGGCCTTTTTATTGGGTGTCGCCGCAAAATAGAAAAGGGCGGAGAAGCCTCCACCCTTTTCGTCCCAAATCTTACCATAAACTTAACCTACTTATGCTATGGCAACACTAAATTACTGGTATTGCCTCAAATAAAAAAGGAATTTTAGGATTTTTTAAGAGCATCATTTCGCAAAAATCATGTCCTTACGCCCCGAAGAGTGAGGTTAACCTTGTTAAATACTAGGGTTTTCATAATAAAAAAGGCGGAGCAGAGCTCCACCTTTTTTCCCCAAATCTTACCATGAACTTAACCTACTTATGCTATGGTCCTCCAAAAATAAGGCAAGATGCTGTCGTGCAAAAAGGTTTTAGATGAACGTCCATATCCCTAGTTGAAATGCTTTTTTTGAACGTAAACGGTAGGAATTCGTATGAAACGCTACCAAAGTTTTGCGCAAATAAAAAGACGGAGCAGAGCTCCGCCTTTTTCCCCAAATCTTACCATGAACTTAACCTACTTATGCTATGGTTCTCCAAATGTATGACCGTTGCATCCGTTAGGAAAAAATCCTTGTTGAACTTCCTATTAATTGGTTAAAGTGCATGATGGATCATTCATGACGAAAAGTGGGTGTGGTCTTACTTTGAATAATACGCGTGCCGACAAAAAACGAATGTGTGATGCTCTTTAGGGAATGGCGTAGGGTGCTGAAGAAAATAAGCTTAAAATAAAAAAGGTGGAGTAGCCTCCACCTTTTTTGCCCCAAATCTTACCATGAACTTAACCTACTTATGCTATGGCGAGTCTAAAATAGGTGTGCTTCACTGCCTATCGGCTAAAAACCCGCTGAAAAGCAGTAATGATCGATGAAATGCATATTTTGGTGTATTTCATCGATAAAATGGTTAATACGCACGTTGATTTTTACCTTCAAAGAAGTTGATAAATGCTCTATTTACAACTCGATTTCCTCCTGCTGTTGGATAATCTCCCGTGAAGTACCAGTCCCCTAAATTTTTAGGACAGGCTTGATGGAGGTTTTGGATATTTTGGTATAGGATCTCTACCTGGGCTCTGATATCCTTTGGACTTAGTAGTTCACCTATTTTCACCGAGATTTGACCTGCGGTAAAAGGAGCGTAAAAGTCCTTAACATAATTAATGATTTCCGAATCTTTGGCATTGACTTGAGCAATGCATTTTTTATAAATGCCTTCTACGACGTCCATTGTACCGTTATCCTTGTGCAGTTGTAAGGCAGCTCTAAAGGCAATAAAATCTTCTAGCTTTGCCATGTCGATACCATAGCAATCCGGGTACCGTATTTGCGGAGCCGAGGACACAACGATAATTTTCTTGGGCGACAAACGATCTAAAATTCCAAGAATACTCTTTTTTAAGGTGGTGCCCCTTACGATACTATCATCTATAATAACCAGGTTATCCCCTTTTTGAACAGAGCCGTACGAGATATCATATACGTGGGCCACCAAATCATCTCGACTACTGTCTTGTGTAATGAAGGTTCTTAATTTGGCATCCTTGATGGCAACCTTTTCGATTCTTGGCCTAACCTTAAGAATGTCATGCAATTCTTCACTGGTAATCTTTGAACCTATAGAAAGAATTTGCTCTTCCTTCTTCTTGTTCAGGTAATTTTGGGCTTCGATTACCATTCCAAAAAACGAGGTTTCCGCAGTGTTGGGTATGTAAGAGAACACCGTGTTTTGAATGTCATTGTCAATAGCCGATAAGATTTTCGGGAACAACAATTTCCCCAATTCTTTTCGCTCCTTGTAGATTTCCTTGTCACTACCTCGAGAAAAATAGATCCGTTCAAAAGAACAGGCCTTCCGCTCTTTCGGTTCCAGTATCTCTTTAATGGCCGTATTTCCATCTTTCTTGATAATGATGGCATGACCAGGGTCTAATTCCTCAACCTTGTTAAAAGGCACGTTGAAAACGGTCTGAATGGCAGGTCTTTCAGAAGCAACCACCACAATTTCGTCATCTTTATAGTAATATGCTGGTCGAATACCCCCTGGATCACGAAGTACAAAGGCATCTCCATGCCCCAATAGGCCGGCCATTGCATAACCACCATCAAAGTTTTTGGCGGCCCTTCTTAAGATTTTATGCACTTTCAATCGTTCGGCAATCAGGGGTGAGGCTTCCAATTTGTTATAGCCTTGCTTTTTGATCTGCTTGTATAATTTAGCCACCTCATCGTCTAAGAAATGTCCGATTTTTTCCATTACGGTCACTGTATCGGCCATTTCCTTTGGATGCTGCCCTAACTGCACCAGATTATCAAAGAGTTCATGAACATTGGTCATATTGAAGTTTCCGGCCACAATAAGGTTGCGGTGCATCCAATTGTTCTGTCTTAGAAAGGGGTGTACGCTCTCAATACTATTTTTACCGAATGTGCCATAACGTACATGACCTAATAATAACTCCCCGATATATGGAATATGTTTTTTCTGAAGGGATACATCATCAATATATTCCGGGTTTTCTTGTAGTGAAGTGTTGATGCGCTCATTGATTTGGGCAAATATATCCTGTATCGGTTGCTGTGCGCTTGAGCGCACACGGCTCATGAAACGTTCCCCGGCGTTCATATCCAATTTGATGCTCGCAAACCCGGCACCGTCTTGACCGCGATTGTGCTGCTTTTCCATCATAAGGTACATTTTGTTCACTCCGTAAAAGGCAGTACCATATTTTTCCTTGTAATACTCCAAAGGTTTTAACAATCGAATAATCGATATGCCACATTCGTGTTTGATCGCGTCGCTCATTGTAGGTTGTAATCTAAATTTAGCTATTTCATATGTTTTGGTTTCCCATCAACTGCCTTCCTGTTTAAACAAGGACGACAATCTTGGGGATACCGATAAAAAAACCCCGAATCAACGGGGCGAATATTTATGTTATGATAGTTCAATATCAAATTGTGTCAATGTTTTGAACTGATGTAACCTTTTATTTACTTCGGCCCTTTCCAACGATTTCATTCGCTGCGTTCCAAATTTTTCCACAGAGAACGAGGCGAGATTAGAGCCGTGAACCACCGCATTCTTCATATTTTCATAAGTGACCGATTTGGTTGCGGCCAAATATCCCGCAAATCCTCCTGCGAAAGTATCGCCGGCACCAGTCGGGTCGAATACTTCTTCTAAGGGCAAGGCGGGGGCAAAGAAAATGTTATCATCGTGAAATAACAGGGCGCCGTGTTCTCCTTTTTTTATGACAACATACTTGGGGCCCATGGTTTGAATTTTCGCCGCTGCTTTGACCAAGGAATATTCGCCGGTCAATTGCCGAGCCTCTTCATCATTGATGGTGATGACATCAATATGCTTGACCACCTCCATAAGTTCGGGCAGGGTATGATCCATCCAGAAGTTCATCGTATCGAGTATAATGAGCTCGGGACGCTTTTCCATTTGATTGATTACGCTCATCTGTATGTCTGGATGTAGATTTCCAAGCATGACTACTTCAGCATCGTTGAAACTATCGGGTACGATGGGTTTGAAATCCGCTAGAACATTAAGTTCGGTAGCCAATGTATCCCTTTTATTCAGGTCATTGTGATATTTACCGCTCCAGAAGAAGGTCTTGCCTCCCTTAACGATTTGAAGGCCGGTCAAATCAATATTCTTGCTATGGAACAGGTCTAGGTATTCTTGAGGAAAATCATCTCCAACGACCGAGACAATGCCAGAATTTACATTGAACTGTGAAGCGGCCAGTCCGATAAAGGTGGCCGCACCGCCTAAAATCTTATCGGTCTTTCCGAAAGGAGTTTCAATAGCATCAAAGGCGACGGTACCTACTATAAGAAGCTTGCCCATATTGGTTGTAAAAATTAAGCTGCAAATATACGGTTTTGTAAAGGTATTTGACAGGGGTGTTTATATCAAATAATAAAAAATGGGCGGGATTTTCTTTTCGACTACTTTCTTCCAAAATCCGCGGGTATTTCACCCCAGGCTTTGGTCTCCCATTTTACTATTGGGGTATTGTACGAGTTCTTGTTCAGCCAGTCGATAGCGCGACGAATCAAATCAAATAGGGCTTTGTTTTTTTTGGTTTCCACTAACTTGGTGTTGCAGTTTTTTTTACGCACCCAGCTCATGGCAGTTCGAGAATCCGTATAAATAATACGGTCACTTTGTTTTTGTTTCAAAAAGGCGAGACCGTGAACGATTGCCAAAAATTCACCGATGTTATTGGTTCCTTCGGGAAAAGGCCCCTGTTTGAATAATTTCTTTTTGGTTTTGGTATCGACACCCTGATATTCCATAATGCCGGGGTTACCGCTTGAGGCAGCATCTACGGCAATGGAGTGGAAATTGGGTTCTCCAATTTTTAATAACAATTCAGGTGATAGTTCTGTTGCACCCTTCTTTTTACCTTTGTAGAACTCGTAATTGCTATTATAGGCTTTCTTCGCCTCTTCAAATGTAGAAAACGATTTGTACTGTGCTCCTTTTTGACCCGTTATTTGGGATTTACAATCGTCCCAAGACTCGTAGATTCCGGGGCGCTTACCTTTCCAGACTACATAAAACTTCGTCTTTTTTGCCATGAGCAGGTTTAATTAGTTCAAATACTATTGACAGTCGTTATCGTATTAGAATTCAATGTACGGCCCTTGCAGATAACAGTTTTTCGATGATCTTCGGAAAATGCTCGTATTCTAGTTGATGCACTTTATGGGCAATGTCTTCCGCTGTGTCGGTCGATACCACTTCGGTTTTTGCTTGGTAAATGATGGCGCCTTCGTCATAATTCTCATTGACAAAATGAATGGTTATGCCGGTTTCGGTTTCCCCGTTTTCTTTGACCGCCTCGTGTACGCGCATGCCGTACATGCCCTTCCCACCATAATCAGGTAAGAGTGCTGGGTGTATATTGATGATTTTATCCGGATACCTTTGTACCATATCAAGAGGAATTCTCCACAAGAACCCGGCTAATACGATAAGGTCGGGGCGAAGCGATTCGAGTATGCCAAGGACGCAATCAGTTTCGTAGAAAGCCGTTCTATTGAAATACAAACAATTGATTTTCAAGTTGTTGCATCTATCCAAAACTTTGGCATCCCTTTTGTTAGTTAGCACAGCGGCAATAGTAACGTTTGACTTGCCTTGAAAAAACTGTACGATGTTTTCAACATTGGAACCGGAACCGGAGGCAAATAGGACAATTTTTTTCATTGAAAAAGAAAGGCGTTACGGCAAGAGAATTATTGCGACTAAAATACTACTACTGTATTTAAATTTCATAAATTACGTCACATTTTAACGTGAAAACGTGTATTTAGTCCAAAGTTTTTTATTTTTGCCAACAATTTAAATTTTTAAAACCAAATTATTATGTCAGACATTGCATCAAGAGTAAAAGCTATCATTGTTGATAAATTAGGCGTTGATGAAAACGAAGTGGTATCAGAAGCTAGCTTTACGAATGACTTAGGGGCAGACTCACTTGACACTGTTGAGTTAATTATGGAGTTCGAGAAAGAATTCGATATCCAGATTCCAGACGATCAGGCTGAGAACATCGCAACAGTTGGCCAAGCTATCAGTTATATAGAAGAAGCGAAGTAATCTTTATGATTTCTTGATAAGATTTGCAAATTATCCATGTGGTATCTTTATCGCATGGATAATTTTTTTAATTTACACTTAGCTTAAAAAGCAAAAAAATAAAGTTCGATGCAGTTAAAGCGAGTTGTGGTTACCGGGTTAGGTGCTTTAACCCCTATAGGAAATACCATTGAAGAATACTGGAATGGTTTGGTGAACGGTAAGAGCGGTTCCGCTCCTGTTACCTATTACGATACCGAAAAATTCAAGGTTAAATTTGCCTGTGAACTTAAGAATTACGACCCAGCGGACTTTTTCGACCGAAAAGAGGCGCGTAAACTGGACAAATTCGCACAATATGCCTTAGTCTCTTCTGATGAAGCGATACAAGACTCCAAACTCGACTTGGAAGCTATAGACAAATTTCGCGTTGGGGTAATTTGGGGTGCAGGTATCGGAGGTCTTGAGACGTTTCAAAATGAGGTAATGAACTTTGCCGAAGGCGATGGCACACCTCGTTTCAACCCGTTCTTTATTCCAAAAATGATTGCCGACATCGCTCCCGGACATATCTCTATAAAGCATGGCTTTATGGGTCCAAACTACACGACCGTATCAGCTTGTGCCTCTTCCGCCAATGCGATGATCGATGCTTTGAACTATATTCGATTAGGACACTGTGATGTGGTCGTTACAGGAGGTAGTGAGGCTGCGGTTACCATAGCGGGTATGGGCGGTTTTGGTGCCATGCACGCACTTTCGACTAGAAACGACAGCCCTGAAACGGCATCGCGACCTTTTGATGCGACCCGTGACGGATTCGTGCTCGGCGAGGGAGCCGGAGCGTTGATTTTGGAAGAATATGAGCATGCCAAGGCAAGAGGTGCCAAGATTTATTGTGAAGTTGTTGGTGGCGGCCTTTCAAGTGATGCGTACCATATGACAGCCCCCCACCCAGAAGGGATCGGAGTGGTACGTGTGATGGAGAACTGCCTTAGAGATGCTGGATTAAAGCCTGAAGATGTAGACACGATCAACACACATGGAACGTCTACCCCCTTGGGAGACGTAGCAGAATTGAAGGCGATATCAGAGGTCTTCGGAGATCATGCACCGAACATCAATATCAATTCGACGAAATCAATGACCGGCCATTTGTTGGGTGCCGCCGGAGCTATAGAGGCCATTGCATCCATATTGGCTATGGAATACGGGGTGGTTCCTCCTACCATCAATCACACAACGGTCGATGAAAATATAGATCCCAAATTGAATCTGACCTTGAATAAGGCCCAGAAGCGGGAAGTCAATGTGGCATTGAGTAACACTTTTGGTTTTGGAGGCCATAACGCCTGTGTTGTTTTCAAGAAAATCAGTTAAACCAAAAAATGAATTTCCCATCTAATTTATTCAATTCCCATTCTAAAGAAGATGGGAATTTTTTTTTGGGAATAACCAAGATACTGGGTTTTAAGCCTAAAGATATCAAGATATTCAAAAAAGCCTTTTTGCATCGATCTGCAAATAAAAAAGATAAAGAAGGCAACCCCATGAACTATGAACGCCTTGAGTTTTTAGGAGACTCTATGCTAGGCACCATCATATCTCGACACCTTTACAACGAAGTGCCTGACGGTGACGAGGGCTATCTGACCAAAATGCGTTCGAAAATCGTAAGTAGGGATCATCTCAATGAATTGGGCAAAGACCTTAATTTAATCAAATTTGTCGAAAGCAGAATTCCGAAGTCCCATTTTGGGGATAATATTCATGGTAACGTTTTTGAAGCCTTGGTCGGAGCGATCTACTTGGATAGAGGATATAAATACTGCGAAAAGTTCATCAACGAACGGGTCATTGAGCCCTATGTTGATATCGAACAACTTGAGGGAAAGGTCATAAGCTACAAAAGCCTAGTCATCGAGTGGTGCCAAAAGAAGAAAAAAACCTTCAACTACAACGTATATGAAGATACTGGTAATGACAGTATCAAGCATTTTGCGGTCAAGCTTTCCATTGAGAATAACGTTGTGGCAAAAGCAAGGGCCACCTCTAAGAAAAAAGCCGAGGAGAGAGCATCAAAACGGGCCTTTTTTGCGCTTCAAGATCGAATGAACAAAGCTTGATCTTTAACAAAAGGAGACGATAACGTTATCGTTTTAGAGAAACCTACTTTAGGCCCATACAGCCTAGGCTAATTTCGTTTTTAACCCTATCTTTGAAATTTTGTGCCCACATGGCAGCAGTACACAAAATTTTGACGGATTTCTATGAAGACACCTTCACTTTGTTGGCGATTCACAGTAGTCTCGAAGATTATGCCATGGTTTATGCTTTGAATCTATGTTTAAAATCCAATTTCAGAAGAACTTCCAAAGATTTGGAACTCTATGAAGAAGTTACCTTTCCCTTATTTGAATGGAAAGACCATAAGAACGATAGGTTTTTAACATTGTTCACGAATAATGGGACCAAGGAAGAACAAAGTTTTAAAGGAAATTTATTTGAAAACGAACCTTCCTACACCAGATTTCATGTGGTGCCTGAATACAAAGAGGCGGATTATCTGTTGAAAATCGAACATGATGATGATTTGGAAGGGAATTTCGTGAAACTATTGGCAAACATTCCCAAGGTAGTTACCGTATATGCCATAGAAATTGAAAACATAAAATCAAGAACCAATCTAATATTTTAATAATGCCAAGTAATAAGAAGACGAAAATCGTGGCCACATTAGGCCCAGCTACGAGTAAGAAAGAGGTATTACGGAAGATGATTGAGGCGGGTGTCGATGTCTTTAGAATCAACTTTTCACATGCGGATTATGAAGATGTTACCGAACGAATCAAAATAATTCGCGAACTGAACGAAGAAATGCAGATCTACACGGCTATTTTAGCCGATTTGCAAGGCCCTAAACTCAGGGTGGGTGTAATGGCCGGTGAAGTGGTCGTAGCACCTGGTGATGAGATAACCTTTGTGACCGGTCAGCCCTTCGAAGGCACTGCGGAGAAAGTGTATATGAACTACACGAATTTCCCCAAGGATGTCAAGCCTGGCGAGCGTATTTTATTGGATGATGGAAAATTGATGTTTCAAGTCGTTTCTACAAACGGTAAAGATCAAGTAAAGGCGAAAGTCGTTCAAGGCGGCCCGTTGAAATCTAAAAAAGGGGTAAACCTTCCCAATACCAATATATCGCTACCGGCATTGACCGAGAAGGATGTGAAGGATGCCATTTTTGCCATTTCAAAAGATGTCGATTGGATTGCCCTTTCGTTCGTTAGGTTTAGCCAAGATCTTATCGATCTCCAGAAAATTATCAACGAGCATTCAGAGCACAAGATTCCGATTATAGCGAAAATCGAGAAGCCCGAAGCGGTGGAGAACATCGATAAAATCGTAGCGTATTGTGACGGTCTAATGGTCGCTCGTGGAGATTTAGGGGTTGAAGTTCCGGCACAGGAAGTTCCCCTTATCCAAAAGCAATTGGTCTTACGTGCGAAAAAAGCACGGATTCCCGTTATTATCGCTACCCAAATGATGGAAACCATGATAACGAGTTTGACGCCCACAAGGGCGGAGGTAAATGATGTTGCCAACTCAGTGATGGATGGTGCCGACGCCGTGATGCTTTCCGGTGAGACCTCGGTAGGTAATTATCCAGTACAGGTAATCGATAAAATGTCAAGTATCCTTAAGAGCGTCGAAGGCTCAGAATTAATTCAGGTACCGCAAGAGCCCCCTCATATTCGCACCAAACGATACATTACCAAAGCAGTATGCTATCATGCAGCTATCATGGCGAATGAGATTAAGGCAAAGGCCATTTCTACCTTGACCAACAGTGGGTATACGGCCTTTCAGATTTCGGCATGGCGACCCAGCGCCCATATTTTGGTATTTACCTCAAACCGGAGGATTTTAACGCAACTGAACTTGCTTTGGGGCGTGAAGGCCTTCTATTATGACAAATACGTTTCAACCGATGAGACAATAGAAGATGTAAATGCCATAGCCTGTAAAAAAGGGTTTTTAGATGTTGGCGATATGTTGATTAGCTTAGCGGCAATGCCCATAAAGGATAAGGGTATGGTGAACACCCTCAGGGTGACGGAAATTGAGACCTGTAGTTTCTAGGGTCACAAAGCATATTGAAACTAACGTAAAGAAGCCGTAATCATTTAGCGATTACGGCTTCTTACATCTGAACAAAATACACTTAAGCTACTTCTTTTTCATAGGCTATAAAATTGACCACCTCTCCAGAGGTGTTGAATACTGGTTCGCCTTTAATCCAGCATTTATAAGTTGACCCATCTTTGCGGTAGTTCAGAACTATGGTCTCAAATGGAGTTTTCGACTGTACGGCTTTACGAATGGCCCCAGTCGTTTCTTTGCACGTATCGGCACCTTGGAATATCGTAGGTCTCTTGCCAATAATTTCATGAGGTTCATAGCCGTTCATGTCAATAATGTTCTTAGTGGCATGAACGATCTTGAGTTGCGGATCTGTGACCACTATAACCTGTTGTTTGTGCAATAATTCGTTGGCAAAATGGCTTTGATAAGACCATTCATTGGTTTCCGCTAAAAGGCTCAATGATTCAATGTCCTTGTAATTTTTACAGACTGCAACAAAATGTGGAGCGTACATATCCCATGAGGTAATGGGTAGACTGTTAATGTCTAAGCTATCATGAAATTTGTTCGCTGCTTTATCGTATGCTTTTATTTCGCTCATATATCGTTAACTTGGATTGGAGACGTATTTCAACACTGAAATAGCACCGCTCTGATAATCAAAGCTATAAAAAGCGCTTCAGGCAATAAAATCTCAGGAAATGATTAACACTCTTGTTTAAGAATTAAGTTTTTTAACAAGATTTTATGGGCGTAAGGATGAACAAAAGAAACGGACTAAATCTTAGAATTATAGATTTTAAGGGCAGAAAACTATGAAATTTGAGTTTCATGACCATCAGATCGGTTCCTTATTCGGATTGACCGACGATATCAAAAAGTACGTGAAGCAATTTACAATGGCTTCAGGAACCATTAACATTCTTTGGAATCGAAATTCCGAACCAGTAACTGTACTGGTAGATGGCATGCCGATTCAATTGTTGGCCAATCAGTTATTGACGACCACTTACCTACATCATGTTTCCTACGAACGTACAGAGGCACCATTGACTGCCTTTCTTTTTAATCGGGAATTCTACTGTATTTCGGACCATGACAGTGAAGTCTCCTGTAATGGTATTTTGTTCTTCGGTACACAAGACCTTCCCATTATTAGTATCCCCAAGGCACAAGAACGCAAGTTCAATACCCTATATGAGGTTTTTGAGGATGAGTTTTCCACACCCGATAAAATTCAAGGAGACATGCTTCAAATGCTGCTCAAACGGCTTATTATTATCTGTACACGACTTGCCAAAGAGCAGCACATCGTGCAGAAGCTAGATAATGAACAGATCGATGTAGTACGCAAGTTCAATGTTTTGGTAGATACGCATTACAAGACCAAACGCAAAGTGGGCGACTATGCCGAAATGCTTTTTAAGAGCCCGAAGACCTTATCCAATCTTTTTGCGATTTATAACCAGAAATCACCGCAACAGATTATTTTGGAACGTCTTGCACTTGAGGCAAAACGTTTGATGACCTTTACCGATAAACAGAATCAAGAAATCGCTTATGAACTTGGGTTCAACGACCCGGCTCATTTTAGTCGATTTTTCAAAAAAATGACCCAGATCTCCCCCACTAAATATCGAGAAAACGCCCTTATTTCCTCCTGACGGGAAATTTCTACAAGCCTTCGGGCAATCCTTCATAACAGTCACCCTCTTTGTTGACGCATCTTTGCCTTGTAATTAAAAATAAAGAAGGATGAAGTCACATAACAAATCATTATTCAATCTAATTGAAATATTCCGCAAAGGAAACACGTCGCGTCCGATGCCTATCAATGTTAAGGCACATTGCGAACAAAAACACCATCACGATTTTTATTGTGATTCAGAGAAACCGTTTATATCAATTTTAAAGTAAGTCGTAATCATCATTCAGTAGAATGATACTAAAAACAAGAGAAACATGAGCACATTCAATGTACCACAAAGAGAAGAAGTAAGTGAAAATAATAAAGCGATTTTCGATACCCTTGAAAAAGCTATCGGCTTTGTTCCTAACCTGTATGCCACCTATGCGCATTCGGAAAACGCTTTAGCAAATTATCTAAACCTAAGCAACGCCAAAACATCATTGACTGCAAAACAGAAAGAAGCTGTAAATCTTGCCGTCAGTGAGGTAAACGACTGTATTTATTGTCTATCGGCCCACACGGCCATCGGTAAAATGAACGGTTTTTCGGAAAGTGAGATCTATGAGTTGAGGGCAGGAAGGGCGTCTTTCGATATCAAATTGGATGCACTGGCCCGTTTGGCCAACAACCTAACCGAAAATAGGGGTGCTGCCGATGAAACAGTTCTTGAAAACTTTTTTGCCCAGGGCTGGACAAAAGAAAACCTTATCGATACGATTGTTTTGGTAGGTGATAAAACCATTTCAAACTATTTGCACAAAACAACTAAAGTGCCAGTAGATTTTCCAGAGGCACAGCCTTTAGAAGCAGTAGGAGTATAATTAAATCAACATATAATCATAAAATTAAATTTAAAAACAAGATCATGAAAAAAGTAATTGTAGTAGTAGCATTGGTATTCGGAGCGGTATTTTCAATGAATGCCCAAGACAAAATGATGAAGGAAGACAAAATGATGAAGGAAACCGTGCAGAAGATCGCTTTAGAGCAGACTCCTGGAGAGTTTACCCAGAAAAACCTGACGGTGAAAGAAGGTACCTATATCTTCGAAATTAGCAACAATGCGGTAGGTCACGATGTCGGGTTTGTCTTAGTTGAAAAGGGAAAGGATATCAGTAAACCCGAAAACCATATACAAACGGCCTATGTAACCGAAGTGGTCGGTACTGGAAAAACCCAGACCTCAAAACCGACGAAATTGGCAAAGGGAGAATATGTTTATTTCTGCCCTATGAATCCGACGGCAACGGATAATATACTGACCGTGGAATAACATTTAGACAAGTATCAATAAAAAAAGCCCCGCAGTGCGGGGCTTTTTAATGTTTATTGGAAACACATTAGTTTGCCTCTACCTGCTCGGTCTTGGCATTTTGCGTTTCGTTTTCTAACTCTTCCGCTAAATCTTCAAGCTCTCCTTTTACACTACAGGAAACAGCGAATAAAGAAACGGCGAATAAAGCGATCAATCTTGTTTTGTTAAATAAGGTCTTCATGGTAAAAAATGTTTGGGTTGATAAAATTGTTTTACTAAAACAGTAAGATGACCGCTTTATTGCCAAATGTTAATTTATTCGATGAAATGCACCCTTTTATCAAGATGGACCAAGATAGGTTCGTCAAAAGTCGAATTTCAGTTGAACGGAGACGGTTTCTTCTTGAGGGGTCACTTTCTTTTTCTCGGTATTCAGATTGGCCAAGGAAATGCCTAGGAGTCGCACAGAATTCTGAAGTTCTTCCTGATAGAGCAATTCTTTTGCGGTTTCCAAGATCAACCCCTTGTCCGAAATATAATAGGGAAGGGTCTTGCTACGGGTGTTCAGAGTAAAATCGCTGTACTTTATCTTTAAGGTAACGGTCTTGCCAGCGATCTTTGAGGTGTTTAGGCGACGTTCCAATTCTGTGGCAATATGCTCCAATCGTTCTAACATGAACACCTCACTGCTGAGATTTTCACTAAAGGTACGTTCGGCCCCAACGGACTTGGGAGTCCGATGCGGTTTGACTTCGCTCGTATGAATACCACGCACCACCTGATAATAATGTCCGCCACTTTTCCCAAAGTGTTCCTTTAAAAAATCCAGTGACTTGGTTTTGAGATCTTTTCCGGTAAAAATACCGAGCTTGTACATTTTTTGAGCGGTAACCTTGCCCACTCCGTAAAACTTTCGAATTTCAAGATTTTCCAAGAACTGCAATACTTCTTCCGGGTTGACCGTTTTTTGACCATTAGGCTTATTGATGTCACTGGCGACCTTGGCAATGAACTTGTTGATAGAGATTCCTGCGGAAGCGGCCAAACCGACTTCCTCTAAAATGCGCTGACGGATTTCTTTGGCAATGAGTGTTGCCGAAGGATTACCTTTTTTATTGACCGTCACATCGAGATAGGCTTCATCTAAGGAAAGCGGTTCGACCAAATCGGTATACTCGAAAAAGATGCTGCGGATCTGTTTTGATATTTCCTTGTAGCGTGAGAACCGGGGCTTTACGAAAATGATTTGTGGACAGTTCTTTTTGGCCAAGTAACCGCTCATAGCACTGCGTACTCCATACTTTCTTGCTTCGTAGTTGGCGGCGGATACGACACCCCTTTTTTCGCTGCCCCCAACTGCAACGGGCTTTCCTTTTAATTCCGGGTCGTCCAATTCCTCCACGGAAGCGTAAAAAGCATCCATATCCACATGGATTATCTTTCGTAAAGGTAAATCCGTTTCCATATTGTAAATTTATAGAACTAATCGACCAAAAAAGACAGTGTGATAGAGATAGAGCGTAAGTTTTTGATCAAATCGGATGCCTATAAGCAAGAGGCGGTGTCAAAAGAGCGCATCGTTCAGGGTTTTTTGAACACCCATGAAGAGCGCACGGTACGTATTCGGATTACCGGTGATTTCGGATACTTGACCATCAAGGGAAAATCAAATGCTTCGGGTACGTCCCGTTTTGAGTGGGAGAAAGAACTACTAGTAGCGGATGCAAAGGCACTTCTCGAACTATGTGAAAAGGGAATCATCGATAAGACCAGATATCGAGTGCCAAAAGGACAACATATCTTTGAAATCGACGAGTTTCATGGCGAGAATGATGGATTGGTCATCGGCGAAATCGAATTGACCGAAGAGGTTGAGCATTTTGAACATCCCGATTGGTTGGGCGATGAGGTTACCGGAGATGTGAAGTATTATAATTCGAAATTGAGTAAAAACCCTTTTAAAACATGGTACATCTAAAACAGTTCGGCATTTGTATTTTTTTGATGGCAATGGCTTGTAAAGAGACCCCTTCAGCGCAACATGAGGTCACTGAAACCTCGATAGTTGCGACCGAAGAACCAAAGAAAACAGCACTACAGTTAAAGGAAGAATTGACGAGCAAAGGTTTTGAGATATTCGATTATGTCGATGAAGAAACCAAGGATACGGTGTTGATGCAGCAATATTATATCGCTTTTTTAAAACGTGGCCCGAATCGTTCACAGAACAAGGCAGAGGCAGATAGTCTGCAAGCCTTGCATATGGCTCATCTCGGGCGCATGTATGAAGAAGGGTATGCCGATATTTCCGGACCTTTTGGAGATGACGGAGACATTCGAGGTATCACAATCTACAATACCCCAACCTTGAAAATAGCAGATAGTCTGGCCAACTTGGATCCCATGGTCAAATCCGGAAGATTACGGATAGAGGTACATCCTTGGTGGGCGGCCAAGGGGTTTCCGTTGCGCTAGGTGTGCCGCCCAAGTGATATGCCTATGAATTGTCGGTCAACGCTGTTCTATAGCGTATGCGTTCCAGTTTTGCCTTTTCCGATCTTTTCCGTGACTCCGCTATTTTTTTCATAAGAAATGGAACAAGTCCAAGGGTGAATAATACCCCTGACAGTGTTAAGACGGATCCAGCGCTAGAAAAAAGACTTCCACTCGAGAGTATGCCCAAAATCAGCATGGTCGACAATGGAAACGATAACGCAAGCAAACTGACTGCGAAATTGGAATCGAAGGTGCGTTTTTTTTTGGATACCCCATCTTCTTGAACCTCAACCACTGAAATATGGGCAAAGGGCCAAAAACTGCAAGCACTTAGTCCGAAGGCTAGGAAAATCAAAATATCATTGGTAACGGATATGCCTCCGAGGGCGATGACGATACTACAAACAAAGGTCACGAACGCAGCCCGAAGAAACAGTATCGAAATGAGCTGGGCAAACTGTTTTTTCTTGATGTTTACGGCTAGACCGATGAATAACAAAACCAATGGGGTCATCATGACACTCAAACGCTGCAGGCTGTCACTGATGACGAACGGTAACGAATCCATAGAAATGCCAAGTGTAACAAGAACCAGGGCCACTCCGATAAAGATATTGACGGGTTCTGAAACCATTGATTTGAGCAACGACTTCACCTTCGAACTGGTCTTTCGTACATCCTTGGCCTGTAATTTGTAATGCCAACTCATGGCAATGAGATACAGAATGATCAGCACGAATACTTTGTTTCCCAAATCGGCCATGGCTGCTTTTGCAAGATAAGCGTCCCCTAAGAATTCCAATATAAATGGAAAACAAGAGAGTCCGGGTGCCAAAGAGGGAATGAGCAAACGGGCCGTTCTGTACTGGGGCGTATCCTTTTCGAGCCCGGTAAAGGAAGTAAGGTACGGAAAGGCCAAGTATAGCAGCAGGTTAAGTCCAAGGGCCACCAACGGCAGCACTAATAGCCCGGTATCTATTTTGACACCCAGTAGCGCAATACCTATTGTGGCGGGTAAGGCCAGGTTCAGTATAATCTTCTTGATGCCATTGATTTCCTCTTTTGACTTGAATTTCAATTTCATCAGCATACCGATTCCAATGAAAATAAGAAACGTTATGGTTTTTTGTAAGGTGAAATCCATTTAGACCAATACGTTATTCAATGCCTGTGTAAATAGTTTCATTTCATCCATAGTACCCATACTCACGCGGCACCAGTTTTTGCCCATAAAATTGAATGCGCGAACTCCTACTTTTTGTTCGGTCATTTTTTGAAGAAACGCTTTGCCTTCCATTTCAATAGGAAATATCATGAAACTGGTAAAAGAGGGTACATATTCGATATTCATTTTGGTCAGGTTTTCATACACGTAGTTTCTGCAAGCCGCATTTCGCTCACGCGATTCTGTTATAAAGGCCACATCGTCCATAGCCCCTGAGGCAGCAAAAACCGAAGGATAGGAAATGCCCATTCCGGCACGGGTGATTTTTTGAAGTTTTTCTAGCCGGTCTTGTTGGGCGACAGCATACCCTACTCGTAGACCAGCCATTCCGTGTATTTTAGAGAAGGTTCTGGCAATGATGACATCTTTGCCTTCGGCAATCAATGAGACCATACTTTTTTTCATGCCGTCGTCGAGGAAACCGAGGTAGGCTTCATCTATGAATATCGGTACTTTTTCGGAAACCCGAGAACAGAAGTCCAAAAGCTTTTGATGTTCCGTAATGGTTCCGGTAGGGTTGTTGGGGTTGCAGATATAGACTAGTTTGGTATCGGCATCTATGGCCTTTTCCATAGCATCGAGATCGTGCGACCAATCGTCCTTTAATGGAACCGGTTTCCATGTGCCACCTGCCGCTTCGGCCACGCGTATCAATGACATATATGCCGGATCGGCTGATACTACATTTCCGCCATTCATAAAGAGGACCATGGCGGTCTTCTCTAACAAGTCGGAAGAGCCCGGGCCCATCATGATGTTTTTTTGTGCGACCCCTTCAAAATCCGCGATTTTGTCCATGAGGTCAAAGAGTTCTTTCCACGCATAGCGGTTACCCCCAGCAGCTGATTGCTTTAAGGCTTCCAAGGCCATAGGTGAAGGGCCATACGGATTCTCATTGGCATTGAGTTTTGCTGCCAAAACAGGATAGTCCCGAAAATTATCGGGAAGGTATTCCTTGAAAAAGGGGCTGTAAATAGCATCGCCATTCTGGTCTAATTGTAGGGGGAGGTCTGAATTTTTAGAGAACCCGAGATAGGGCGAGGCGAGTACGCCTCCTGCGGTCAAGATTCCGGTTTTTATCCAATTTCGTCTGTTGATTGTCTTTGTTTCCATAGGTGTCCTTTCATTTGAATTAGCTGTGCTTACTAAGTTAAAGGCGGAGGCCGGAAATTGCTATCGCAATCCCATAAAAATCAAGGGGTTAAAATCGAAATCCCATATTTTTGAAGTGTTGAAATTGGGAATTTGATATTCTTGGACAGTGTAGGAAGACCTATTTTACGAAAATAGTATCGATTTCATGAACTGAAATAGGCATACCTAGTTGCGTCCATTGGAAGTGTAAAATCATTCTTCAGAACGGGATAGTCATGTTCGGTCTTTTATTCAAAACTCTTGAAATGAGACCGTAACCAGTTGAAACTGGCCTCGATGGTATCGAAGAGTTGTTCCTCAGGAATGACATCGGGAATAATATCTATGGAGGTCATCAGGTCAAGGGGTTGGGTCTGCAGACCGGTGAATAGCACCTTGACGCCCTTTTTTTGAAGCTCTAGCATGGCGTCTTCCAGGGCATAGAGTCCTGATTGGTCAATATACGGCACCTCTTCAAACCGGATGATAAGGGCATCGACTTCCGGTGATATTTCTTGTAGTTGGTCTTTGAAATGGGCTGTAAAACCAAAAAACAACGGGCCATAGAGGTGTTTGATCAACACCTTGTCTTTGTATTTTTCGTAAAAGGCTTCTTCATCTTTCCATGGTTTTTCGCCGTCGAAGCCGGCCAATGAACCTATTTGGATACCTTCTTCCCCAAGGTCGCTTGCCTTTTTCATGAATAATAACGAAGCCAATATCAGACCGATACCTACCGCCTGTATCAAACTACCGAAAGTGGTGAACAACAAGACGACCACTAAGACGATTGCGTCGGCGCGAGGTACACTGGTCAGATGTTTTAGACCTTTGGTATCGACGATCTTGAAGCCAATCGGAATCAAGATTCCCGCGAGCACTGCTAGCGGAATATGGGCTGCCAAAGACCCTAGACCTAGGAGTACCGCCAAGAGGAATAAGCCGTGAAACATACCGGACAATCGTGTTCTTCCACCAGAGTTGATATTGACAACCGTTCCTTTTGTGGCACCGGCACCGGGGATACCCCCGAACATGGCAGCTACGGCGTTGCCGATGCCCTGACCGATAAGTTCCCGATTGCTATTGTGTTTTGTCTTCGTCATATTATCGGCGATAACCGAGGTTAGTAAGGAATCTATAGAGCCCAAGACGGCCAATACCAAGGCATACTCCGCGATTAAGGAATAGGCCGAACTATCAACGGTCAGGAGACCGTCAAGTTGAAGGCTCGGAAGACCTGATGGAATCTCACCGATTACCGGCACATCCCATTTCAAAAAATACGCGGCCACTGAGGCAACGATTAAGGCTACCAGCGGACTAGGCACAGCTTTGGTGATTTTTGGGAATACGTAGTAAATAAGAACGGTTAGCCCACCTAAAGCCAAGGCTTGCCAGTTGAAATCGGTAAATAGGCTGGGCAGATTTTTCATCACGGCGACGGTCGATTTGGCCGAATCAAGTCCCGCGAACGGAAAAAGCTGTAAAATGACGATAATCAATCCGACCCCACTCATAAACCCTGAAACTACTGGATACGGAAAATACTTGATATACCCGGCAATGTTGATCAGTCCGAACAAGATTTGGAGTACACCGCCAAGAAGAAAAGCCAGAATGATAATGCTCATGGCGCTTTCCAAACTCCCGGCGATATCAATGGCACTGGCCACAAGCGCTGCGGAAACAACGGTCATCGGTCCCGTTGGGCCACTGGCCTGGGTCAAAGTTCCTCCAAAAAGTGCAGCAAGGACACCCACTACTATGGCCCCATAAAGGCCCGCAATAGCCCCTAGACCCGATTGTACCCCAAAGGCAAGGGCTAATGGTAAGGCGACAACTCCTGCGACTAGGCCACCAGTAAGGTCCCCCTTAAGATTACTGAAATCAAACATATCTTTGAACATAGGTCTTGGTTATTTGAAGGTTAGTACCATAAAGGCTTTGGGTACGTATTGACTCGACAGTTTCGTAAATATAGTTCAGTGGCGCTTAAAAAGAAAGTTTCCTCCGAGGCATTGAAGAATATATAGAGACTTGGGTGTTTGTTATAGGTGACCCTATGTATAGTCGGTCATTACAGCGCACTTCTAAACTGTTCCAAAAAACGAATATCGTTCTCACTCAACAAACGGATGTCCGAAATCTGATGCAATAGTAGGGCAATACGATCAATGCCCATCCCAAACGCAAAACCGGAGTATTCGGTTGAATCGATACCACAGTTTTCCAAGACATTCGGATCGACCATACCGCAGCCCATAATCTCTAACCAGCCAGTACCCTTGGTCATGCGATAATCGGTTTCAGTCTCTAAGCCCCAATACACATCAACCTCGGCACTAGGTTCGGTAAACGGAAAATATGAAGGGCGCAATCGTATTTTCGACTTGCCGAAAAGCTCGGTCGTAAAGAACTGTAAGGTCTGTTTTAAATCAGCAAACGAAACATCTTTGTCAATATATAGCCCTTCTACTTGATGAAAGAAGCAATGCGAACGAGCTGAAATTGCCTCATTGCGATACACACGCCCTGGAGATATCGTTCGAATCGGTGGTTTATTATTTTCCATATACCTCACTTGTACGGAAGAGGTATGGGTACGCAATAAGATATCGGGATCGGTCTGTACGAAAAAGGTATCCTGCATATCACGGGCAGGATGGTACTCTGGGAGGTTCAATGCGGTGAAGTTATGCCAATCATCCTCGATTTCAGGTCCTTCCGATACATTGAAACCGATTCTGGAGAAAATCTCGATAATCTGGTTTTTCACAATGGAAATCGGATGCCTAGCGCCCAAAGCCATAGGCTCGCCGGGCCTGGTCAAATCACCGTAGATGCCTTCCTCCTCTACCGTATTCTCTAGAAGGTTCTTTAGCTCGTTTACCTTATCGGTTGCCTTTTTTTGTAATGCATTGACCGTTTGACCAAATTCTTTCTTTTGATCGTTGGGTACATTCTTGAATTCGGCGAAAAATTCTCGCAGCAATCCTTTTTTGCCTAGATATTTAATCCGGAAGGCTTCAACGGCCTCTTGTGAATCAGCGGTGAATTGTTCTACTTCGGCAATATGCTCTTGTATCTTGTCGATCATAACGGTCAGCTCAAGCCGCAAATTTAATTATTTTATGATATAGAGGCCTCTTTGCCCTCATAAAAGATAAACCAAAAAACAGCTATGCCCTATAAGGAATATGCGCCGCGCATTTTTTTGCTCATACCTGTCCTTATGACAAGAAAAGGCCAATGCACAGCATTGGCCTTTTCTTGTCATCTTACTTTTTAGTCTAAGAAGGTGACCTTCCCGTTTGAGATATCATACATGGCGCCTACGATCTTGATTTCCCCGTTTTCCTCCATTTCCTGGAGTACCGGACTCAAGCTTCTGGTGTCCTCTATGGTCAATTCTACATTTTTCATGGACACTTCGTTCACGAAAGCAATGTTTTTGGAGTTTCTTTTATCCGGTTCTGATGGCTCTTTTATGGCCCTAACCGCAGGTTTGATTTTATGCAGTAAAGTGGTCAAATTACCCATTTTGGCATCATCACAGGCTCCCTTTACTGCTCCGCAAGCGGTATGACCAAGGATGACCACTACTTTTGTACCTGCTAGTTTACAGGCAAACTCGATGCTACCTAAAAGATCTTCATTGACGATATTTCCTGCCACCCGGGCACTGAAAATATCACCGACTCCTTGATCGAATACCAACTCGGCCGAAACTCGGGAATCGATACAGCTTAAGATTGTGGCAAAGGGGTATTGCCCTGAGGCGGTATCATCGACCTGATTCAGTAGATTACGGTCTGCTTTCTTGTTGGCGACAAACCTGTTATTGCCTTCCTTTAGAAGTTGAATGGCCATATCTGGCGTTATCGATGCCTGTGTTTCTTTTGTATGTGCTTTCATTTCTTAAGATTATTTTTTATTGATTCAAATGATATACTAGGCTTTTTTACGCAGCTTGAAGAACTCGATATAGCTAGGAGGATTTTCAACCACGCCACGCTCGGAAACTAGCTTGATATTGATATTTCTATTTCTCGCCTTTTCGGAAAAATCTTCCAAGATTTCGATGATATCATTATCAAGGTATCTCGTTTTGCTGACATCAAGCTCCAAAAATGAATTTTCGGGAAGTTTATCCAATTCCTTTAAGATAGCACCTTTGTTAAAGAATGTCACCTCTTCTGCTAGGGTCATTTTAATCTTACCATCGTCTACATCTTCTCCTTCCATATGTAGAAAATGGGAGTTCTGGTAGCTTTTAATCAGGATGACGATGATTCCAACAGCGAGTCCGAGTCCGATACCGATCAATAAATCGGTAAATACGATGCCGAGCACCGTAACGATAAACGGAATAAACTGTTTCCAACCCAAATTATACATGGTTTTGAACAGTGCCGGCTTGGCTAGTTTAAAACCAACGATAAAAAGAACCGCCGCCAACACCGAAAGCGGAATCATGTTCAATAGCCTAGGAATGAGAATTACCGAGGTCAATAAGAAGAAACCATGAATAATCGCTGCCATTTTCGTCTTACCCCCTGATTGAATGTTAGCCGAACTCCTAACGATTACCTGTGTTATAGGTAGACCGCCGATCATACCTGAGATGATATTACCAGTACCCTGCGCTAGTAGTTCACGGTTGGTGGGGGTAACCCGTTTTTCGGGATCCAGCTTATCCGTCGCTTCTACACAGAGCAATGTCTCCAGACTTGCAACGAGGGCAATGGTGAAAGCCGTAATCCATATTTGAGGATTCGTAATGGCACCGAAATTCGGAAAACTGAATTGTGCCAAAAAGGAAGATGCATCCTCAGGTACCGGCACGCTTACTAAATGATCGGCTGAAATACCCCATATCTCGTTGCCTTTGGTGAGATTGAAAAAAATGATGCCAACCACTACAGCGACCAGCGGCCCTTGCACAAGTTGAAAAATCTTTCCTTTTTTAGATAGGATATTACTCCAGAGCAATAGTATGCCGAGACCGATTAGGGCGATTATAGTTGCTCCCGGGCTTATGTTATTAAAAGTTTGTAGTATTTCCGTAAATGTATTTTCCCCATCCACTTGAAAAAAGGCAAAGTCACCTTCTGGGTCGGGATCATATCCAAAGAAATGCGGAATTTGTTTCAAGATGATGATGATACCTATTCCCGTCAACATTCCCTTGATTACGGAAGAGGGAAAGTAATAGCCAATGATACCTGCCTTTAAAATTCCAAACCCCAATTGTATGGCCCCTCCTAAAACTACAGCAAGGAGGAAGTTTTCAAAACCACCTAATGCTCCGATCGCGGTCAAAACAATGGCAGCTAAACCGGCAGCAGGTCCACTGACACCGATATGGGATCCGCTGGCCACACCTACGACAATACCGCCGATAATACCGGCAATAAGGCCAGAGAATAGTGGGGCTCCACTTGCCAGGGCAATGCCCAAACACAAGGGCAATGCTACGAAAAATACAACGATACTAGCGGGTAGGTCGTTCTTTAAATATTTAAACATAAAAAAGTAGTTGGGTCCTCATTGTACTCATGAAGACTGATTAGTTAATCGAAAATAAAATAACAGATACCTTAAGCGAGCTGTTTAGGGGGTGGAAGAAAAATGGCCAAGGCCGTTGAATAGTCGCTTTCCAAGTAAAAATTTGCCATCGAAGCGATTTCAACGTGCACGACAATCGGTGCGTTCGTATTCGAACCCAAGAAGAAGTCGTTTTCACCTACTTCTTTTTTTTCCTCTTTTTTTTCTTCTTCGTTGAAATCTATCGCAACGGAAGTGTTTTCACCATTCTCGACCAAAATCAATAGCGTTGGAGCCAGAATGGCCGTAACCAACAAAAAGGACAGTATGATGAGCATTGGTGTTTTCATAAAAAAAGGGAAGAAAATATAAAGATAAAAGTATTACTATCATTTTCTGTTAACAAAATTTTAAAAGTCCTTTAACAGTTTAATGTTTTCTGAAGTCAACCAACCGATTTGACCATCGGCGATTCGTATTTTTTTCCAATCGTTAAACTCTTCCAGAACATTGAGTTTCGTCCCTTCATGTAATCGAAAAACTTCCTGACTTCTATCGTTAGGTTCTGATTTTATGATAACTTCGTCGGTAAATACAATGGCCGGTCGGTCTGCTTGAAAATCGCTATAGGACATATATGCAAGTGCAGTAGCGCTTATGGCGAGCAAAAGGGCAAACATCCCTAAAATAAAGGCGATCCGTTTTTGAGTGGCATAATTTAGATAATAGAAGGCAATATAGAGCAGTACAAAAAGCATCATAAAGGCGACCGCGGCGTACCCCCACTGATCGAAAGATAACATACCCACAATGTTCGTGTATATTTTGGAAAGCCCCGTTTCAGGCATCATTTCAATGGCATCTAAGGTCATATTCTGGGCATACCCCAGATTGTTTCGTATTTCGGGATCGTTGGGCTTCAATAACAACGCTTTTTCATAGTAATAGATGCTTGGAGCTATTTGATTGAGCTTGTAATAGGCATTGCCTAGATTGTAGTATAGCTCGGCCGAATGTTCCCCATTTTCCAATATCTTGAGGTAGCTCTCTATGGCCTTGTTGTAGTCTCCTTCATTATAGGCTTCAGTTCCCGTATTGAAAATAGTTTCGTTCTGCCCTTGAATAAAAAAGGAGCATAGTAGCATTAGAATAGCAAGTGTTGCACGTAACATACCTATAATTGTTTGTCTAAATAGGAGATGACCTCACTGGCCTTATCGTAATCCTGTTGCATTTGCACATCTGAAAAAGGACTGTATCGGGCCATTTCACAGTTTTTTAGCAGACCGATAAATCCGTCTTTTGTCGCGCTGTCCACTTCTCTTTGAGAGAGTAGGGTATCGATCTTGTCCTTACTGAATTCAGAAGTCTCGATTTTAAGTTTCGCCTTCAGATAGTTATGGAGTCCTTTTTCAAGGGCCACATAAAACGAATCTTTATCACCTAGGGCCTTCTTTGAAGCCGATAGATACTTTCTGGCGAGCCTGTTCGCCTTTTTAATCTTGTTTCCTGCAACATCCCCTGCAATGGCCTCTCGCTTTTTGCGAAGAAGAATAGCTATCGGAATGAAGGCTAAAGGCAAAAGTAACCAGAGCCAAAATCGTGATGTGCCCACAAAATAGTGGGTTCCAATGGTGGTAAGGTTAGGCTTTATCTTAATAAAGTTGAACTGATCTCCAGTGGCCACAACGGTCTGTCGGTTCGCAGCAGAGGGCACGGTTCCCAAAGAGCCGTTGGTCGGGCCCTCAAGTACATTGATTACAATTTCGTCAGAGGAACGGGTAATGTATTCTTCAGTTTTCGGATTGAAATAACTGAACGATATGGGCGGTATGGGGTATTTACCTTTGAATTCAGGAACGACTGTGTAACTGTTGCTCACTTTGCCCTGTGATCCAGCCAGCGTGGTACGTACCTTTTCGTTGAACTCGGGCTCATATACTTCCAATGAACTCGGCAGATTGGGCTCGGGCAGTTGAAAGAGTTTTAGATTTCCCTTACCACTCACTTCTACTTTGGCCTGTAATGATTCGGAGGCATTCAAACGGTTTTTACTTGTGGTGACCGAGAAGTCAAAATCGCCCACGGCGCCGCTGAAATCTGCAGGTCTTCCTTCTAAGGGCAACGGCTTTACGTCGATGATGCGTTTTCCGGCCGAAACGGTCTTATTGGTCTGTGAATAGATTCGCCCCCCGAAGAAATCACGTTTGTTGGTGGGCACGTCGACCGTCACTTCTAAAGAAAGGGGCTCGATGTCCAATTTACCGGTCTTCTGAGGGTACAATACTACCCGTTTTAAAATCACGTAGCGATATGCTTTGCCCTTATAGGTGCCGTTCTTCGCATTTCTAATGGAGACAGGAATATCTTGACTCCAGAAATTGTTGTATTTCGGATTGTCCAAGGGGATGTAATTGGAAACGCTTATGGACGGACTCACGTATAATTTGTACACAACACTAACCGCTTCGTTAAGGTACGGACGGGTTTTGGAGACCTCAGCGACCAAATGCAAACTTTCGTCGGCCACATCGTCAACTGTCATTTGATCACTAGGCTTGTCTACGGCAGCGGTGACTTCAACTTGTTTTGCCAGTGACTTATAGGTTTTGCCTCCGATAACAATCGAGGCCTGACCAATAGTAAACTTCCCTCTAGCCTTCGGAGCCAGGGTATAGGAGTAGGTTTTAGAATAACTGCGAACCCCGTTGACCCACGAAGAACTGATCGACTGGAGCGGACCCATCAAAACCCGGAAACCCTCGAATTTAGGTGGAGAAAAATTGTCGCCATCCTGATTCATGGCAAACTCTACCCGCAATCGCTCATTAATCCCTAGTTTTTGCCTACTAAGCTTTAATTCAAAGCTGACCGCTTGGTCATTTTGAGCTGCAAGCGGGAGCGCTGCGAAAATGAACGCAAGTATGATATATAACTTTTTCAGCATTGCACTACCAGTCTTTTTCGTTTTTTACCTTAACTCCCTTCACCTTCTGGGCATCTATTTTCTGCTGTACTTTTTTCTCTTCGTTCTGCATGGCCTCAAGCAGGTTTTGAATTTGCTGCTTTGACAATTGGTTGGGTCTTGGTTGTTGTTGCTCTTTTTCCTGATCTCCTTTATCTGGCTGCTTTTCTTGTTCTTCTTTTTGGTCTCCTTCGCCTTCTTTGTTCTCTTCTTTTTCTTGGTCTCCCTGATCTCCTTCGTCTTTTTGGTCTTCTTTGTCCTGATCTCCCTGGTCACCCTCTTTTTTGTCCTCGTTTTCGTCTTTTTTATCCTCGTTGTCCTTATTCTCTTTGTTGTCTTCGTTTTGGTCGTTCTTCTGCTCGTCTTGCTGTTTTTTCAATAGCTCTTTGGCCAATGCCAGGTTATAGCGTGTTTCTTCATCGGTAGGATTATTACGTAGGGCTTCTTTATAGGCCTCCACCGCTTTTTCATATTCCTTTCGTTTCATGAACACGTTGCCCATGTTGTGATATGCCTTGTGCTTATCAGGCTTCGCGGTAGCGGTTTCTCCAGCTTCCTTGAACCGGCCAAAAGCCTCACTGAAGGTTTCGTTCCTATAGTAGGCATTACCTAGGTTAAACGGAGCGGCGACATTTTCGTCGCTCTTCGAAATGGCCTTTCTATAGTCTACCTCGGCCTCAATGAAATTATCTTCGGAAATGTCTTTATTACCTTCCCAAGTAAGGTTTTTTGACTCATTCAGGGCCTGTATCTTTTCGCTATCATCCTGAGCATAGGAAAAGGTACACACCAATAAAATAAGAACTACCGATATCCTCATCTAGTCGACTTTTTTCTCGTTAAACAAATTCAATTTCTTCAACCATTGGGTTTTTCGGTCCAACACGAATATATCTAAAAATAGAAACAACAGGCCCGCGCCCAAAAACCATTGGTATTGGTCTTTGTATTCGGCAAATTGTTTGGCCTCGAATTCCTTTTTATCCATTTGGTTCAGCTGTTCCTTGATATACTCGACGGCTTCATCGGTATTCGATCCATTGATGTATTCGCCATTGCCGTCATCGGCGATATCGATTAAGACATCTTCATTGAGCTTCGTAATGACCACTTCTCCCTTGGCATCTTTTTTTAAGCTTTCGACCACCCCGTTTCGTTTTATCGGAATGGGTCCCCCTTTAGGTGTGCCCACGCTTATAGTATAGATCTGAATACCCAGCTCGGTGGCATCTTCAACAGCACCTAAGGTTGTGCCTTCCGAATGATCTTCCCCGTCCGAGATGATGAACAGTACCCGATTGGTCTGATCTTCATCGTCGTAATAAGTAGTTGCAAGTTCGATTGCTTGGTCAATAGCGGTGCCTTGCGAGGTAAGCATATCGGTATTCATACTTTGCAAGAACATTTTTGCGGCTCCGTAATCCGTGGTAATGGGCAATTGTGGAAAGGCTTGACCCGCATAGGCGATAATACCTATTCGGTCACTGGCCAATTGATTGATGATTTCAGAAACCAGTCGTTTTGCTTTCTCCAGACGGTTCGGCGCAATGTCCTCTGCCAACATACTTTTGGAAACATCTACAGCAAAGACGATGTCGACTCCCTCTCTTTTTACTGTTTCAAGTTTTGTGCCTATTTTCGGATTGACCAGGCCTAACGTCAGAAACGATAATCCCATTAGAAAAAGAATGAGTTTCAAGGTAGATTTGAAATTGGAACGATTCGGCGTGAGTCGCCTCAATAGGGGATAGTCAGCAAACTTTTTTTGTGTTCTTTTTTTCCAAACCTGAAGCAACACAAAGAAGACGACCACCACCGGAATGATGAAGAGCAGATAGAAATATATTTTTTCGTCTAATTGAATCATGTGCTAAATAAAACTTCTGAAAAGCGTGTTTCTTAGAATCCATTCCAACAACAATAGTAATCCGGCCAAGAGTACCCATGGCCTGAATTTCTCCTCATATCTCGTATACCTGAATTCTTCGATTTCAGTTTTTTCGAGTTTATTGATCTCATCATAAATGGCCTCCAGTTTTTCATTATCAGTGGCCCTAAAATATTTTCCGCCGGTTACTTTGGCAATGTCTTCTAAAAGGGCCTCATCGATTTCCACTTGGCGCATACCATATCGAAAAGAGCCATCGGCATTATACGCTATAGGTGATAAGGCATTTCCATTGGTGCCCAGACCGATCGTATAGGTCTTAATGCCGTATTCGATCGCTAGGTCAGCCGCCGTTTGTGGTTCAATAAAGCCAGAATTATTGACTCCGTCAGTTAAAAGAATTATAATTTTACTAATGGCCTTGCTCTCTTTCAATCGGTTGACCGAAGTTGCCAGTCCCATTCCTATTGCCGTACCATCATTTAATTGGCCGTATGTTATTTCCCGAAGTGCACTCAGCACAATCGATTTGTCACTTGTGATCGGTGTTTTGGTATAGCCTTCCCCGGCATAGGCCACAAGACCTATTCTATCGCTGGGGCGTTTTCTGATAAAATCGGCAGCAACTTCTTTTAAAGCGGAAAGCCGATTGGGTTTTAGATCTCGGGCCAACATACTTGAACTAACATCGATGGCCATCACGATATCGATACCTTTGGTAGTTTTGGTTCTCGTGGAAACATCTTTGGTCTGCGGTCGAGCCATAGCAACTATTATTGCGGCCAAAGCCAATAATCTAAGGGCGAAGAGCAACGGTCTTAATTTAGGCAGAATACCTTGTTTCGTAAAACCTTGACTACTTGAAATTGTGAGTGATGCACTTTGTTCGTTGCGCTTGAAAAAGTACCATAGAATAGCCAATGGAAGCAGTAAAAGCAACCAAAAAAAATCAGGATTGGCGAATTCAATATCTTTCAGCATTTAGATTTCCGTTTTGACTTCTAGAGTGGTGAGCATTTTGTCAACGATTTCCTCCGCATAGGGATCTCCATCTAACCAAGTGACGATGATATTCTGTTGAAAACCCTTTCCTCCAAATAAAATCATGGCATATTTACCGCGTAAGAGTTCTTTTGATTCTGGCACTGGAAATTTGCCACTTCCGTAGACTTTAGCTCCTTTAACCCCAGAGATGGTAACAAATTCCTCTTCTTTGGTAATGACGTTTTTAGCACCCATCGTTTCAAAGTTCTTCATCATCTGCTCGACCGTGACTTCAAATTTGGGTTCCTCAAGCTGCGTCATGCTTATAGAAGTGGCGGCTATGGTGAACAAACCTAAAGAACTGCGGTACCCAAAAGCCTGAATCTCTTTAATGGCTTCTTTCGTTTCTGGGGGTAGTTTGACTTTTTGGCGTTTCAACACCTTGGGAGTTTCTAAGATAATTGGCGGATACCCGTAGGCACTTGATACCCATTCCCCCTCCAACAACTCTTTGGTAGGATGCCCCAAAAGCGTATCTTTTGAATATTCCCAACCGTAATAGCCAATAGCTGCGACCGTGGATAGTACAAAAGCGGCTACAATACTCGCGACGGCGATGATTACTTTTTTCTTTTGTTTTTTCCGTTCGAGTTCCTCTTGATATTCGGCCTGTTGCATGAGCTCTTCCTCAGTAGGCTCAGGCAACGCATCATGGGTCTTGATTACAATTTGTTCTATGGATTTTCGATCTTGCTCCGCCACGGAGGTATCCGGTTTCGATTTTGCGAATTTTACCAAATCAGCGGTTTGCAAGATTCTTTTGAACTGAACAATGGTCTCTTTGTCGAGTTCCAATTCCCCAGCATCGGTCATTAATTCCAACTTATCGATCAGTTGATCGGTGGTACTTTCCAATGCGGATACGTTGACATCTTCTTCCAGATAGGACCGCACGATTTCCGTAAGTTCTGAATAGTATTGCTTATACTCGTCTTGAATTAGATATTTGGAGTGCTCCAATTTTTTAAGCTCGAGCAATGCGCGATCATATGGGGGAAGTAACGCGACTTTTTCTTCTTCGGACAATGGTTTTTTGCGGAAGACGAACCAGTAGAGTACTCCGCCGATCACCAACAATGCTCCAAGAATGCCCAAAAACCATTTCCACCAGTTGAGATAACTCTTGTCTACTTCGATCAAGGGCTTTATATCGAACATTTTTTGAGCGAGGGTATCAACGGGTACGGTAGCTACATCGATTCGTAACGAATCGGTGAAAAACCCTTGACCGTTGATTTCAATACGTTGCATCGGCAGTTTATAGGAACCTGAATCGAACTGTGTCAGCGCATAGATTTTGGCCAGTGTAAGACGATCATTTTTTCGGGTGGTATCGGTAGCAAAGGCCTCAACGGTTTCGAGTGGCGAAAAGGTCTGTCCTTCAGGAAAGATAACTTGGTCCGTTGAGTCCGCTTCCACTATTACCTTGAACTTGACCTGCTCTCCGATTTTAATTGATGTGGTATCGACTTCGGAGGTCACTTTGGGAGTAGTCTGCGCAAAACTGGAAAAGTTAAAACCGAGTAGCGCCAATACCAGGGCAACACCTCTTAAAAAAGAAGTCCGTTCCATAGATTTGAATAGATAACACCTCGTTCTCATTACCCTCTTCGCTTAAAGTAGCCCAACAATTTCTTTACGTAGCTCTCATCTACCCTACAATCCAACACACCGCAGCCTGATTTGGTGAAGGAATCCTTGAAATAATCCACCCGCTCACGATGGTAGGCTCCATAGGCCGCGCGAACGCTTTTTGATTGGGTATTGATAAGCTTGATCGCACCGGTTTCGGCATCTTTCACTTGAACCATACCTAAATTCGGAATTTCTTCTTCCCGGTGATCATAGACTCGAATTCCGGTTACATCGTGTTTATTGCCTGTAATTTTTAGTGTTCTTTCGTAATGGTCGGAGATGAAATCGGAAAGCACAAAAACAATAGCTTTCTTTTTCATTACACTCGTCATGAACTTCAACGCTTCGGCAATATCGGTTTTGTTGCTTTTGGGCTTAAACTCCAATAATTCGCGTATGATACGTAGTACATGACTTTTTCCTTTTTTAGGAGGAATAAAAAGTTCGACCTGATCGGAAAAGAGGATCAATCCGGCCTTATCATTGTTTTGTAGTGCAGAGAATGCCAAGGTGGCCGAGATTTCAGTGATGATTTCCTTTTTGAACTGATTGGTGGTCCCGAAAAGTTCCGAACCACTTACGTCGACCATGAGCATCATGGTCAGCTCCCTTTCTTCCTCGAAAACCTTGACAAAAGGTTCGTTATATCTTGCGGTTACATTCCAATCGATACTTCGAACATCATCTCCGAACTGGTATTGACGTACTTCACTGAAGGTCATACCGCGACCTTTGAAGGTAGAATGGTATTCACCACCAAAGATATGATCGGAAAGACGCCGGGTCTTAATCTCGATCTTGCGGACTTTTTTAAGGAGTTCTTTCGTATCCATTTGTTCAGCAAACAGTATTCAGCACCGGTAAGCAGTTGTGGTTTTTCGAAGAATACTGCAAACGGCTTCTACCGTTAGGGCACTTCTATTTCGTTTACGATCTGGTTGATAATTTCCTCTGAAGTAATATTTTCAGCCTCGGCTTCATAGGTAATGCCTATTCTGTGACGCAGTACATCGTGCACAACTGCCCTGACATCCTCAGGTACCACATACCCTCGACGTTTGATAAAAGCATAACATTTTGCCGCATTGCCAAGGTTGATACTACCACGAGGGGAAGCTCCGAAACTGATTAAGGGTTTAAGATTTTCTAGGTTATATTTTTCGGGATATCGCGTGGCGAAAACAATATCTAAAATATACTTTTCAATTTTTTCATCCATGTAGACCTCACGAACCGCTTTTTGAGCGCTCAAAATCTGTTTTAGGGTAACTACAGGTTTAACCGTTTCGAAAGCACCCAAAAGATTTTGACGCATAATCATCTGCTCCTCGTTCATTTTTGGATAGTCGATTACCGTTTTCAACATAAAACGATCGACTTGGGCCTCGGGCAACGGATAGGTTCCTTCCTGTTCAACAGGATTTTGCGTGGCCATGACCAAGAAAGGTTTATCCAAAATAAAAGTTTCATCTCCTATGGTCACCTGCTTTTCTTGCATTGCCTCAAGCAATGCCGATTGTACCTTGGCAGGCGCACGGTTAATTTCATCCGCTAACACGAAATTGGCGAAAATCGGTCCCTTCTTTATCGAAAAATCATTGACTTTCATGTTGTAGATCATGGTACCCACTACATCGGCAGGCAACAGGTCAGGCGTAAATTGAATACGACTGAACTCCCCTTTGACCGCTTTTGAGAGCGTGTTGATGGCGAGGGTCTTTGCCAGACCGGGAACACCTTCAAGAAGAATATGACCTTGACCCAAGAGCCCGATGAGCAATCGTTCAACCATATGTTTTTGGCCAACGATAACCTTATTCATTTCTAAAAGCAACAAGTCGATAAAAGCACTTTCTTGAGCAATTTTCTCGTTTACCGCACTAATATCAACAGTAGTATTTTCTTCCATAGATTTATTAAAAATTTTGGTGTTGGATGGTTGTAATTTAATCAGGCCTGCAAATTGAAAATTTATTCATTGTTCCGCTGTTAACGATTGGTTAAAAAATGGGATAACCCCCTATTTTTATGAAGTCTTTAAGGGATTGCAATTTCGGGCAAACCAAAAAAACGCGTTCCATAGGGGAATTGTATTTCGTGGGATTTATAAATTTTGACAAGCCCATTTTTCTATCGTGAAATATAGTCACAAAAAGTGAGTGACCGAAATATGGAAAGGATTGTAATTTACGCAGGCGTTTTCGCGTATTATTTTATAATTTCGATGACCTATGATGAAACAAACGGAATATTCAAGAATAATTGCCGGGGCCATGACTTGGGGCCAATGGGGGAAAGGATTCGGGAGCGACGAAATCTCCGACCTGATAGCCTATTGTAGCGATATAGGGTTGACCACTTTCGATCATGCCGACATTTATGGTGGATACACCACGGAAGCCGATTTCGGCGCAGGTTTCTTGAGAAGTGGAGTGCCGCGAGAGAAAGTACAGTTTATCAGTAAGTGTGGAATTCAATTTGATTCTGAAAAACGGCCCAACGTCGTTAAGCATTACGATTATACGAAGGCCTATATCATTTGGTCGGTAGAGCAGTCTTTAAAAAACCTACAGACCGAATATCTCGACCTTTTGTTGCTGCATAGACCTAGTCCACTTATGGAACCCGATGAGATTTCAGAGGCGATTGACAGCTTGACCAAAGATGGTAAGATCAAGAGTTTTGGGGTATCCAATTTTTTGCCTTCCCAAATCGCTTTGCTTGAGACTTCGGTTGCGGTTAGCGCCAACCAAGTCGAGTTTTCATTGACCTCCAATGAGGTCATGTACAATGGCATCCTGGATGATTGTAGGGCTAAGAATAGAATGGCGATGTCTTGGAGTCCATTAGGGTCCTATTTTAAAGAAGGTACCACGAAGGAGAAGCGTATTGAAAAGGCGATGCGCCCATTACTCGAAAAATACAATGTGAGTGCTGACCAATTGTTACTGGCGTGGATACTAAAACATCCTGCCCAGGTGCGCCCAGTGGTGGGTACGGCCACCAAGAGTAGATTAAAAGATGCCCTGATGGCAATGGAAATAGACTTGGAACTTCAAGATTGGTTTTTATTATTGGAGGCAAGCCAAGGCTGTGAAGTACCTTAAACTAAAAAATCGATATGAGTAAAACAGCATTGATTACAGGAGCTACTAGCGGAATTGGCAAGGCCATTGCCGAGTGTTTTGCGAAGCATGGGATTCAGTTGGTCATTTGTGGAAGAAGACAAGAACGTTTGAATGAACTTAAGACCGCATTAAGTGAACAAACGAAAGTTCACACGCTGAATTTTGATGTCCGACACCGTGAAAAAGTACATGATAGTATCAAATCATTACCACCGGATTTTGCTGACATAGATATTCTGGTCAATAACGCCGGAAATGCCCATGGTCTTGATTTCATTGATGAAGGAAGTATGGATGACTGGGATGCCATGTTGGACATCAATGTGAAAGGCCTGTTGTATGTTTCCAAAGCGATAATTCCGAAGATGGTCAAAAAGAAAGAGGGTCATATTATCAATATAGGTTCGACAGCGGGCAAAGAAGTCTATCCAAAGGGAAATGTTTATTGTGCCAGTAAACATGCTGTCGATGCCATTAATCAGGGCATGCGCATCGACTTGAACGCCCACGGCATTCGCGTTGGCGCGATCAACCCGGGTTTAGTGGAGACCGAATTCAGCGATGTCAGATTTAAGGGAGATGTCGATAGAGCGAATAATGTCTACAAGGGCTTTCAACCCCTTATTGCTAAGGACGTGGCGGATATCGTTCATTTTGTAGTCACGAGACCAAGTCATGTTAACATAGCCGATTTGGTGGTGATGTGTACTGCTCAGGCGTCTTCCACTATTGTGAAAAAAGACCTATGATCAATAAACGCCTTTTAGTCAAAAACCTTCTTGCGCATAACGATGAGAACAGTTTTTACGACAAGAAAAGGTTTATAGCGATTGGACAGAGGGAAGGAAAGGCGAAGTTCTTAAAGCATGTATGCGCCCTAGCAAACAGCAATCCAAAAAATAACTCGTTCATTGTGGTAGGTGTTGAAGATGAGGACAATAGAATTGTTGGCGTGGATTTCTTCGATGACAGCAAGATTCAGAATCTGGTGAATGCCTATTTGGACAACCCTCCACTGATATCTTACGAGAATATTCCCTTCCCTCACCTCAAGGAAGGAAAGGTGGTCGGGCTGGTCACCATCAAATCAAATGGAAAAGTCTGTACCCTACGAAAAAACATATGGAAATACTATGGGGGCATGGTATTCTTTAGAGAAGGAAGCATTAGCATGCCCAAGGCCTATGATATCGAATTGAACGATATAAATTCGCAAACAGTAGCCACTATAGAGCAGCATGCTCGAAACAATATCGAATTGACGCTAGACGGTGTAATCGATTTCATCAACAATAGGCATCGAGACCTGCAGAGTAATTATAAGGTGTTTAAAGAACAATTCGTCGTCTGTTGGGCAGGCAATCAACAGAAGGTAAAAGGGGAAACCTACTTTTCACGTGTGGATATCGAATTGATCAATGAGCAAGTGAAATTGTTTTATTCCGCATTGGATGACATCACGATTGCCTATGACGAGCATTCATTTACCACCGTTGAGTACGTGCAGCTCGGACTAGGGGCGAAACAGAAATACTATCCTTTGGAAAAGGTGGTGATCACGTTTGCCGATAATGGCACGTATACTATTAGTAGTGACCTGATTTTTGAACCGCCGAAATACGATAAAAAGAACCTTCATCATATTTTCAATGCGAATAATGCGCTTTTAAAGAAACTAGAAAAGGAAATAGCACTCAAGTCAAATGAAAAAGAGGACTTGAGGCATCTCCCGGACACCTATTTGATTTGTTACCTAAATGGATTTGAAGAGGCGAAGGAGCAGATGGAAATGGCCAGAGGGTTACTCAAAAAACAAGATGAAAACGTGTATAAGACCTTAAAGGAGTCGTTGCGCATTCTACGAAAGGTCAGGTATAACTAATCAGAATCAGACTTGGGCTCAGAGGAGTCAAATATCAAGTCGCGGGTCGGTAAAGAAGGTATTGCGCCATAATTCGTTGTTGTGATGGCACCGGCCTTATTCGCTCTTTGTACCATTTTCAATAACAACTCGGTATTCGAAATAATCTCATGTGGATCGTTCAATGTAGAGATCTGCTGAAGCAAACAACCGATAAATGCGTCCCCAGCACCTGTGGTATCCACGGGATTGACTTTAATACTTGGGATAGTGTGTTTTACGTTTGAAGAAGTGCTGACCAGCGTGCCTTCACTCCCCAAAGTAATGGTAATGATTTTTGCACCGATTTCATGAAGAACATCGCAGGCTTCATTCAAATCCTTTTTACCAGAGAGCAATTGGGCTTCCTCTAAGCTAAACTTACAAAGGTCTGCCTTTTCGACAAAGGTCATACATTTTTTAATGAAGGCTTGCTCTTCATCTTTCCATAGGTCGCCCCTGAAGTTGGGATCAAAGCTGATGAACATATTTTTGGTCAACGCATCGAAGAAATAACGACCATAGGCCTTTTCAAGATCCCCTCCTAGCATTGCCGTTGCCGCACCAAGGTGAAGAATATTTCCTTCAAAACCACTCTTGACATCGGAATCATAAACGAGCTTCTTATCGGCGCCTCGGCTAAATACAAAATCGCGTTCGCCATCTTCAGCCAAGGAAACAAAAGCTATGGTAGTAAAGGTCTTTGAACGTTGTGCTAAGGAAATATCAACTTTGTTTTCCTTTAGGACATTTAACAAAAAAGTGCCAAAGGGGTCGTTGCCAACACAGCCGATAAACCTACTGCTACCCCCTAGTTTAGCAATGGCACAGGCCACATTTGCCGGAGCTCCCCCAGCTTTTTTATTAAACAGGTTTGCTACGGATAAATCGCTTCCCTGCTTCTCCGCAACAAAGTCGATTAAAAGTTCACCAACACAGTATACTTGCCTCGTCATAATCAAAATTCAACCAGAACAAGATACTCACAAAATCGGGCTTACTCTAAAATTTTATAAGAATTTATTGTAAAGTAGGTTTTGGATGCTGTGGGACAAAGCGATTCTTTTGCTTTTGCCTGTATAATCATTTCAGAACCCAGATTTTTGGGGGGCAATAAAAAGCTTACCAAGATGACTTCTTTTTCTGTAGGCAAGTTTGTGATACCAGAGCCTCGTTCCATAATTTTCAGTACCTCGACCTGAGCAACGTTCGATTTTTCTACTCCACATATATTCTTCTTTTCAACGTAGATTTCCTTGACTTTGGCCTTGAACGATATTCTGCCAGGTATTCCAAATTGCCCGGTCGTAGTGGTAGTGTTCACGGGTTGTTCATTTGTTTCTTTTGAATTATTTTCATTAGGCGTCTCCTTTACTGAATGGCATGCCAAGCCAAACGCGAATAATAATAGAGTTATTAAAGATTTCATGCAGAGTAATTTACAACAAGATAAAAAAATAGTTGGTTCCGATAGGTTTATATAGCAAAAGGCACGGATTAATTCCGTGCCTTTTTTATTAGATGATTAAAAATTTACTTTTTTACAATATTGAAGCTTTTGCTGGTATTGGCTCCAGTAATCTTCACAATATACAAACCAGCCGGGCTACCGTTAGCATTCCATGAGAAAGTTTGTGAGGCATCTATTTTCTCTTTTTCATAAACCAATTGACCTAAGATATTGTATACCTTGGCATCTACTTCCGTATCTACGTTATCCCTTAGGGAAAAGAAGAATTCAGAGGAAGAGGGATTTGGCCAAACCGTAGTGATGCCGCTTGCTTCTATCTCTGCCAGGGCCTCGGTTTCAATGGCTTGATCTAAAACAATTGCCGACTTCGAGGCTTCCCCTTCACCAGCGATGGTTTCGACAGATCCGAATATTTGAAAGACCATATCGTTTGGAGCCCCACCGAATACCAATGATTTTTGAATCCAGTCGATTTCCAAGAAAACACCACTATCCTTAAATGCCGATTCACTACCGATAACATTATCTTGAGTCGACCAAAACCATTGTTGTTCTTCTGCTCCGAAAGCTAGGTTGGTATATACTGAAAGCCAGTAGGAACCACTTTCAAGTTCCACCATTTCAGGCAATTCGAGCTCTAAAACGGTATTCTCAGGTTCAGAGGTAGGTTCGATAGAACCACTGTTGTACACCAATGCTCCAGGTAATCCGTCTACGTCGGTATAGATTTCAACCGTAACGTCCGTAAATTCCGGACCATTATTGGCAACGCCGTACGCTACAACGCTATTCACTTTCCATGAACTTCCTTCTGGAACCACAAAATCATCTGCCGATTGGGCTAAAATACCGCCAAAATCAGGGAATTGCTGCGAAGGTGCTGAACTTGTAGCCGGACCAAATTGATCATAAATAGGCGGCTCAAAGACCTTAATCGTGAAGCCTTCGGAAACCTGCTCTTTACCAGAAGTAGCGACAAGCCCAATGGCAGCACTTCCGTCCATATCAGGAGCAATGGAGATTTTTATTTTATCGCCATCCAACATCGCTGTCACCAATTCAGGATTGCTGTTCGTGAATTCAATATCGATGTTGGCATTTGTCTTTTTGCTTACGAATAAATCAGTGACATCGACCTCAAACGGCTCTGAATTAATAGGCACGCTGATGTCAGGTAATAGGTAAGCGACGCTGAGGCTTGGTTCGGGCCTTGGCCGCACCAAGAAATTGGCACTGTAGACTCCATTTCCATGAACTCCTGCAACAGCGAACCCGTCTGACCTCGTACGTATTTGTGTTACCACACCATTGCCAATGCGTGGCTCTCTAAGCCATTGGGTCTTATTATTTTGCAATCGGTCAGCAAAGTACAGACCAGTACTTGTACCTACAAAATAACCATCATTGTTCCCGTTCATAGCAAACCATCTGACCGACGGCCCATTTCCTGAACCATCTACATTTTCTTCGAGGTTACCACTGATATTGTGCCATTGCTCTCCAGCGTTCCATGTTACAAAAACACTGGGAATACGGTAATTGGAGAAGACAACAAAAACCCGATCCGGATTTTTCGGATCTACATAGATGTTATTTACGTTACCAGGAGGTAGTCCTTTGCCCGTTGAAATATCAACAGGTTCCTGATCGTCGATATTAGCATCATCCATTCTGAAAATCATACCAGAGGAGGTTCCATAATACAATCGGTTCGCCACTGGATATTTAGAAACATCCATGGCAGTGATATCCGAGTCGTCGGAGGTAGCGGTCTGGGTCAATTTTGACCAATTCACAGGAGTCGGGGCATTCGAAAACAAGGGAATGCCATCTAAATCGTTATTTCTCCACATTGTATTTCCGGCAGGCATATACATGATATTATCGTTTACCGGATCCAACATAAAGGGAGCAATAAAACGAAAACCCGTAGCACCTGCAGGCTGCACTCTGGTAAATGACACTTCTTCACCTGCTTCGTTGATATTTAAGCGGTAAACGACACCCCCTTGAGCGGAGACATACCGTGTTCTACCTCCATCGGCGATCGCATTGAAAGAACCGTCACCTCCAAATTGGTCTACCCATGGCTGATCAATACTTTCAGAATTGGTATACCATGTGCTGTTATCTTGGAATCCGGCCATTACATCATCACTATTTCCTTCCGGATCATATGACACTGCGTATGGCTGAGTAGTGAGATATAGATTGTTTAGGGATGTCCATTCGACCCGATCTGCATTTGTGATATCATCTGTAAGGGAAACGCCCCCGTCATGTGAAGAGATTACCCGATTTGCATCTGATGGCAAAAACACCAAGTTGTGTTGATCTGGGTGTTGATTAGGATAGATACTTATGTCATTGGCTGTGTCATAACCACCGATCCAACCTTCAGCTCCAGTTGGTGTTGTAAACCCGGTAGTAGAACGATAAAGATTTGTGCCACCAAGGAAAATCATATCAGGATTTTCAGGGTGTACTTTGATGATCATGTTGTATCCTCCTTGCAGATTCAAATTTCCAACAGGCCCACCAATGTTATCTGGGAGGTTTGCACTTAAGTCTACCCATCTTCTTTCAGGTAGTGCGTTAGGCTTGTATCTCCAAAGAAAGGCTTCTGAGAAGTCCGCTTCATTGTACGAAAAGAAATAAACGATATTCTCATTTGATGGGTCATAGGTCATCACCGTTCTTCCATAACTCGGTATTAGGCCTTCAGGAGTAATGTCGGTGAATGTTTCACCACTATCATTTGATACATAAAAACCTGCATTTTCATCGCCAAAAATATCTACTGTGGCATAAATTTTTCCCCTAGGGGTAATCATTACTTCAGTTTGACTATCGAACGCGCTTGGTAAAACTTCCTTCACCTTATTACCGATACCCCACTTGAACCTAAAGAGCCCATTAAACGTTGCTGCGAACAGGTCGCCCGTCTTCGGGTGTACCCCAAGGCTATTGATGATATCTAGAGAAGTAATCGCATCTAAACTATTATCATTCGAATTGCGCATCGGCCTCCAAGTTTGTCCATTGTCCGTTGATTTGAAGATACCGTCTCCGGTATAAAATGCACCGCCGGCACTGGCAGAGTTCCCGAAGCGCTCACCTGATGCATAATACCAAGTGTTGCTATGTCTCTTCCTAGGATCTTGTACTATCGAAGTGATGCTTGGCGTATTTCTACTTTTTGTAATTTTCGCCCAATTTTGGCCAAGATCGGTCGATCTCCATAATCCTCCGGAAACCCCACCTGCAAAAATGGTGTTTTCATCTTTACTGTCGATGGCCAAGGCCCTCGTGCGACCGCCAATGTTTCCTGGCCCTCTATTTTCCCAATTGTTAAACGTACTTTTCGAACTACTTTTAGAAGCACTTTTTGAAGCTTCTGATGTAATAGCACGTTCCTTGATGTTGGCCGAAAACTTCGTTTCCAGTTCGCGGATACTTTCGGGAACTTCCCTAGTATAGGGATTTTGAATTATGGACATTTCATACTCTAACCTCTTCAAGGCATTATCGGCGATTCGCTTTTTCTTGGCGGTAGGGCCTGATTGGTTGTCGTAAAGTTTACTTTGCTTGTAAAGTGCGTGCCCCTTCTTGGGGGAATCTTCGTGTGAGGTCTTCACGCCTTTCTGTTGGGCCTGTACCCCAGCGGTACCTAAAAACCCGAATATTAAAAGGCAATTGAAAAACTTTTTGAGTAAAACTGTTTTCATAGAGTGTTCTTTAAATTAATTAGCGCCTTCAATATATTAATTAAATGTTAATGATGTATATGTTTTCTCACAAAATCGATGAATGGTGTGAGATTTTTTAAATTAAAATTTTGAGTTCACTATCTGGTTGAATATTTAGAAATACGTATCTTTTGATCAACACTATAAAAACACTATCGAAATGGCTTTATTTGATGAAATAAAAAAGAAACTGAGTAATGAGTTTATAGACATTGTCGAGTGGTTAGACACGAACGATGATACTATAGTACACCGTTTTGAGCGGTATCAAAATGAAATCAAGAACAATGCAAAACTCATTGTACGAGAGGGGCAAGCAGCGGTATTCGTAAATGAAGGACAACTTGCCGATGTCTTTCAGCCGGGCACGTATACGCTCAATACACAGAACCTACCCATTTTAACCACTTTAAAGGGGTGGAAGTATGGCTTTGATAGTCCGTTTAAAGCTGAGGTCTATTTTGTGAATACACGCTTGTTTACAGATGAAAAATGGGGAACGAAAAATCCGTTTATGTTGAGCGATGAGCGATTTGGTCTGGTTGAAATACGTGCTTTTGGCACCTATAGCTTTCGAATCAACGACCCCGGGAAATTCGTGGTCGATGTAGTCGGAACAGATGGTAACTTCACTAATTTCGAAATTAATGAACATCTTAAGAGTCTAATCGTGACCCGTTTCACCGATACGGTTGGTGAGGCCAACTTGCCTGTCGAATTGTATGCCGCGAATACTTCAGAACTATCGGAAACATGTCAAGAGGTGATGCAACCCGAATTTGGAAGGGTCGGTATCGAGCTAGAGAAATTTTATATCGAAAACGTTTCGATGCCCGAGGAGCTAAAGAAAGAGATTTTCGAATACAGCAGGTTGGATAAATTAGATATGACCAAGCTCGCGCAATTCAAGGCCGCCAAGGCCATGGAAGCGGCCGCAAAGAACGAAGGCGGAACTGCCGGCGCCGGAATGGGCATGGGAATGGGTTTTGTACTCGCTCAGCAAATGGGCAATATGATGAATCCGCAAGCGCCACAACAGATTTTTGGAACCCAAGCGCCGCAAGCCGGTGCCGTTGCCCCACCACCGATGCCCGTACAGGTGATGTATCATTATGCCGTTGATGGCCAACAAATGGGTCCAGTAAGCTTTGACCGGCTGAAAGAACTTTTCGCTGCAAGAACGATAAATAGGGATTCTTTGGTATGGAAACAGGGTATGCAAAACTGGCTGACTTTGAAAGAAGTGGAAGAATTGAAGTCGTTCTTAGGAGGTAGTGTTCCACCCCCATTACCTACCGCTTGATGATACAAAGAGAGGCTGTTCCCTGGTGCCCATAAAACTATGGAAGCGGTCCTTATAGGTGGCAAACGCCCTAATCACTTTTTCAGTGAAGATGCAAGAAGAACGAACTCCAACAAATTCAGAGTACAAAAAAGCATGTGCGAATTGTGGTGCCGAACTAAAGTTCAAGCCCGGTTCGCATCAATTAAAATGTGAGTATTGCGGATATGAGGAATTTATCGAACAAACCAAGAGCAGTTTTGAGGAGCTAGAACTCGAACATTACCTAAAAATCGTTGGCGAGAATGCTTATACCGAAACAATAGACCTGTTGCACTGCAAGAACTGTGGCGCCAACCAACATGTTGAGGAAAATTACAAGTCTCTCGGTTGTGTCTATTGCGGAGAACCGCTGATTCGAGAAGACGTTGAAAGGGAAGGGTGGATTCTTCCCGGAGCCCTGATTCCATTCAAATTGGACGTCAAAAAGGCTAGGGGGATTTTTGAAAAATGGGTGAGCGGTATTTGGTTTGCTCCCAATAAGTTGAAAAGGGCCGCTTTAGATCCGGAAGGATTGCACGGACTTTATGTGCCCTACTGGACGTTTGATGCGAATTTATTTTCGTCTTATCAAGGGCAACGTGGGGATTATTATTATGAAACTAGACGCATACGCACTAAAAACGGAGTGCAGACCCAACAAGTTCGAAAGACCCGGTGGTCTCATGCCTCTGGGTCGGTAAAAGGTTTTGTTGATGATATTCTGATCAACGCATCCCAGAAAAAACGACGTGATATACCATCAAACATCGCTTTTTGGAATATGAAAGAACTGGTTGCGTTCAATTCAAAGTATCTTTCAGGGTTTGTAACCGAAAAGTATACCGTTTCCTTAAAGGAAGGACATCACCAATCCTTTCAAGAAGCCAAACAAATCGCTCATAACTGGATTCGAAGGGATATCGGGGGCGATACACAACGAATACACCAGGCCGATATTAAATTGGCCGATGAAACGTTCAAGCATGTGCTCCTTCCGGTGTACATTAGCTCATATCGATTCAACGGCAATGAATATCACTTTTACATCAATGGCCAAACCGGTGCATTAAGTGGAACAAGGCCCTATTCGTTTTGGAAAATTTTCTTTTTGGTGCTATTTATTATCACGGTCATCGCCCTAATTTCGATTTTTGCGAAATGAGTGGGAAAGGAAGAACACTTGTTATCGGTGATATCCATTCAGGACTAAAAGGGCTCCAACAGGTATTGGAACGAGCTGATGTCCGGTCCGATGACACTTTGATTTTTTTAGGGGACTACGTCGATGGATGGAGTCAGGCCGTCGAGACCATTGAGTTCTTGATTCAATTGAGTGCCAATCACGAATGCGTATTTATTCGTGGCAATCATGACGAACTCTGTCTGAACTGGTTAAAAGAAGGAACCGACAATCCTACTTGGATAAAGCATGGAGGCGCAGCTACCCTAGCCTCCTATGATACGGTCGGCAATGATGTTATTGACAAGCATATTGCATTTTATCAAAGCCTGACAAATTATCACTTGGATGATCAGAACCGGTTGTTTCTTCATGCGGGCTTTACCAATCTCAATGGAGTAGACCATGAATACTTCCCAAAGATGTTTTATTGGGATAGAACCTTGTGGGAACTCGCGCTGTCCATGGATAAAAAACTGGCAAAGGACAATAACAGATACCCAAAGCGATTAACGCATTATAATGAAATCTATATTGGGCATACCCCCATTTCAAAAAGCGCTTCGGTGTTGCCAAAAAATGCTGCAAATGTTTGGAACATGGATACGGGTGCGGCCTTTAAAGGCGCGCTGTCACTGATGGATGTCGATACGAAAGAGATCTGGCAAAGCGACCCCGTATACCAATTGTATCCTTTAGAAAGGGGACGAAATTGAGAGACTTCGATTTTAAAGGGTAATTGATCATTTTATTCACGATCTTTGTAAAAAACAGAAAATGGCCGAAAAGAACATACGTTTGGAGGTGATGCAAGCGATCGAACCTCAAGTAGAAGGATTCATGGAGAAATTTCTGATTCCCGTAGAAGATATTTGGCAACCATCTGATTTTTTGCCTGATTCCGAAAACGACCGTTTTTTGGATGATGTTGAAACCCTGCGTGGGGAGTCAAAAGAATTGGGTTATGATTTTTGGGTGACCATGGTTGCCGACACTATTACCGAGGAAGCCCTGCCAACCTATGAGTCATGGCTAATGGATGTAGAAGGAATTAACCAACATGATGGCAAGGGCAGCGGTTGGTCAAAATGGGTGCGTGCTTGGACCGCCGAGGAAAACCGCCATGGTGATGTGCTGAATAAATACTTGTATCTCTCTGGAAGGGTCAATATGAGGGAAGTGGAAATCACCACACAGCACTTACTTACCGATGGCTTTGATATCGGAACGGACAGAGATCCCTACAAGAACTTCGTTTATACTTCTTTTCAAGAACTGGCCACGAACATTTCTCACAAAAGGGTAGGTCAAATGGCCAAGAAAAAAGGGAATGCCCTCCTTGGAAAGATGTGTACCATTATCGCTGGAGATGAAATGCGCCATCATCTGGCCTATCGTGAATTTGTAAAGACCATTTTAGGGGAAGATCCGTCGGGAATGATGTTGGCATTCGCCGATATGATGAAAAAGAAAATAGTGATGCCCGCCCATTTCTTGAGGGAATCAGGAGGATTCATTGGGGAAGCCTTTGAAAATTTCTCCAATTGTGCGCAACGCTTAGGGGTCTATACAGCACAGGATTACGTGGATATCTTGCGAAAATTAAATGTGTATTGGGAACTTGAGACCGTGAGAAGCCTGTCAGAAGAAGCTGAAAAGGCACGTGATTACCTCATTCGACTTCCAGAACGACTCGAGCGAATTGCCGAGCGTATGAAATTTCCTGAAGATCAATACCGGTTTAAATGGGTTGAAGCGAACGGAATGGTATAAATGCTGTACTACTATCTTAGATAACTAAAAAAATCCGATGTATCACTACATCGGATTTTTTGGTTATTGATTGCGCGTAGGCATCAGTGAATCACAGTTTCCCATGATCATGTTCATCTTGCCATTTTGCCAATTCGGACCATTTGCCCTCATAGCACATTTTAGCCTGCATGGGCCATGATGCGGGATCGTGAACTTTGTAGCGTTCGCCACCACCATCTAATATTTCTTGACACCTGGCTACGGCAGTCTCCGATAGGGCTTTCCAGGTTTTGATTCCGCCCTCGTGGAACATGCTTGATATTTTGGGTCCGATACCCTCTACTACTTTTAAGTCATCTTTTTTGATGGTCTTACCCATGGCAGCTTTGGCCGCAGCAGCATCAAAAGGCGGGTCCTGTTCTACTTCAGGGGCTATAGCCGTAACGGCAGCAGCTGCGGCCGTTGAGGCAACATTAAGTTTACCATTACAGGCATCAAGATCGGCTTGTAACTTGGCGTTCTTATTTTTCAAGGTGTCGAGTTCTGCGGTATTATCAATGGTCTCTCTTGAGCTCTGACCTATCAAATAGCCCAAAATCCCACAAATCACGCCAGTTAATAAGGGAATCAACCAGCACCAAACGTTCATATTTTCGAAATCCATGTTCTTTATTTTTATGTTTAATTGATTAGTTTAATGTGACAACAGTTCTTCTGTTCTTTGCTTTGCCCTCTTCCATGGCGTTGCTTGCTATGGGTTCTGTTTGACCTTTTGAGGTAGAACTGATCTTTGCTGCCGATATACCATTTCTCATCAGGTAGTCTTTCGCGAAATCGGCCCTGTTTTGCCCAAGAACCATATTGTTTTCCGCATCACCCGTATCATCGGTATGTCCGACAATGATCACTTTTGCATCGGCGACCTTGTCTAAATAGCGCGAAATATCCGCGATTTCTTGGCGTTGCTCCATAGTAAGGTCAATGGTAGTTTCCGCCGTGTCAAAATAGAGCACCAAAGGGTTGGCCTTTACTTTTTCGTATAACACTTTTAATGCAGCTTCTTCATCCTCGGCTTTTTCACCGATACTGAAGCTTACGGGCCCCAGATACACAGCCTCTTGAGGGATCATCTCATCCATCAATTTGCTCGTGGTGTTGATCTGATTGCTCGGAATACCAATTTCGGCCATATGGTTCTTTACCGCAATGGCGCGGGCAAATCCCAAATCAGGATATGCTGTGTTGTTGTTCTCATCACTAGTGTAATACCCAGTGATGTTGATGACTTTTCCCGTATTTTCAGCGAAAAACGTTCTTAAGCTAGCAATACCATCAATAACATTTTGTGATAAGGGTGTCAGAAAAGATGAAGACGACACATTAAAATTATAATTGTCGTTTGTGTTGTACGCATATGCCCCGTCGCTTAATGCGAAAGGATAGGACGTAGCTTTCGGTGTCACTGGTGCCGTTACCGTTTCCTGCATCGGTTCTTCTTGACCCGAAGCACCACATGAACTGCAGTACATCACGTAAAAATAAACTCCCGCGAGAATGGTAATGAGCATCAACAACAGGTTCGTAGTTGTCTTTGTCATTGTTAAATTTCATTTAGTGTTTATCCTACAATGTATTAAAAAAATAACGAAATGTTAAATTAATAGGATCAAATCCCAGGATTGCCCTAGGGGATAAAAGGATGAAAAACAACAAATAGTTGCCATTTATACAGCATTGACTACCAATTATATAGAATTGGTTTCTTCTTTTCCGGAATGTATTAAATTGCCTTTAAAATATACAGAGACCCTATGGCTCCCGACAAAGTTCCGGCATTGCGATAGGGTTTTGTTTTTGCTCATATTGGTTTGATTTCATTGCCTTTTCCGGATTGTCCCTGGGAAAGAAATCGAAGGAGGGAGTAAAATATACCAGTTACACAGAAAAATCATCCAATTATACAGAAGTGAACTGGGATAAGGTGAGAATGGGATACTTTCGAAACGTACGATTTAAGAAACGATATTGAATATGAAAACGGAAGTGCTAAAAGTATTGACTTTTATAAGTATGGTGGTAGTTCTTGGGGTACAAGAGTTGCTTCATGGGAGCTGGAAGATACCTGAATTTGAAGCCACTAAAAGAAACGATACAGCTAGAAGAAGCTAAATAATATTTAAGATAACTTAGTGTTTGAGTTAGTTTGGTTAATTCCGCTGCTATTTCAAAACCATCGATCGGGGGAACAATGGATTTTGAGTAGCAGCGGATTTTTTTTGCCTTTCTATAAGTCAAATTTGATTCCCTGTGCAAGGGGCAGTTCAGTAGTATAATTGATGGTGTTGGTTTGTCTTCTCATATAGATTTTCCATGCATCCGAACCGGACTCACGACCACCACCGGTCTCTTTTTCTCCACCGAAGGCACCTCCGATTTCAGCTCCCGAAGTACCGATATTTACATTGGCAATACCACAATCACTTCCCCTGTGGCTCAAAAAATGTTCTGCTTCGCGAAGATTATTCGTCATGATTGCAGAAGAAAGTCCTTGAACGACTCCGTTTTGCGTGGCGATGGCGTTTTCAATAGTTCCAGAATACTTGAGAAGATAAAGCACTGGCGCGAACGTCTCATGCTGTACGATTTCAAAATCGTTCTGGGCCTCAGCGATAGCAGGCTTTACATAGCAGCCACTTTCATAACCATCTCCCTCTAATACACCGCCTTCAACGACGATCTTTCCACCTTCGGCAATCACTTTTTGAAGTGCACTCTTATACTGTGCCACGGCATCCGTATCGATCAATGGACCGACGTGATTGTTTTCGTCCAAAGGATTTCCGATGCGAAGTTGCCCATAGGCATCCACAACAGCATTCTTTACTTTATCATAAATGGATTCATGAATGATCAATCTGCGCGTTGAAGTACAGCGCTGACCGGCAGTACCGACGGCTCCGAAAACCGCTCCGATGACCGTCATTTTAATGTCGGCATCCGGTGTAACTATAATCGCGTTGTTGCCTCCGAGTTCCAAGAGCGATTTTCCCAATCTTGCGGCGACAGCTTGTGCCACTATCTTTCCCATCCGAATGGACCCTGTAGCTGAAACCAATGGAACATGCACATCTTGGGTCATCATTTCCCCTACTTTGTAATCTCCATTGATCAAACATGAAATACCTTCGGGAAGACCATTTGCCTTGAAAACCTCCGCAGCGATATTTTGACATGCAATTCCACAAAGTGGAGTTTTTTCGGACGGCTTCCAGACACATACATCACCACAGATCCAGGCCAAGGCGGTATTCCATGCCCAAACGGCAACGGGAAAGTTAAATGCCGAAATAATACCGACCACTCCTAATGGATGATACTGTTCATACATACGGTGACCGGGTCTTTCAGAGTGCATCGTTAAACCGTGCAATTGTCTTGAAAGGCCTACTGCAAAATCACAGATATCGATCATTTCCTGAACCTCACCAAGACCTTCTTGGTAACTTTTGCCCATTTCGTAAGAAACCAATTTTCCAAGTGGTTCCTTTAATTCACGTAGTTTTTCACCAAACTGACGTACAATTTCACCACGCTGCGGTGCGGGTTTAAGGCGCCAGGTTTTAAATGCATCGGTAGCAGCGTCCATCACCTTTTCATAATCGGCCTGGGTCGTGGTTTTGACTTTCGCGATCAATGCGCCATCGACAGGAGAATACGATTCGATAATTTCCCCTGAAGAAAAACAGCTTGAACCGGTCGATGTTCCATCGTTGATTTCTATAATCCCTAAGGCTTTCAGGGCCTCATCAATACCAAATTCTAGTGCAACTTTTGACATTTTATAACTTTTTGGATATGTATTGTTAAATTTTTTGCAAAGTTACGAATAATGTACTGATTCGCTACTGCTTTCTAAGAACCGTCATCTTGGTGATTTTTTCTTGGTCTACCTCGTAGATCAAGACCAATTCAATGGGGATCTCACTACCTTTTCTTCCAGTGATATATTCATGGTCGATCACCTTATTATCGAATACGGTTCGGGTCAATATCTTCGAATGCAGCTCAGGCGAGGCTTCAAATAAGGAAGTGTATACTTTTCTGCAGGCGTCCGAACCTTCTAAGGTAACTTTCCCCGAGGTGAAATCGACCATTTTTACATTATCATCAATAACCGACATGAAACCTTCAATATCTCTATTGTTATACGTTTGCAATTGTTTTTGTACAACTTGTTCTGGAGTCATTTGAGCGGATATGGAGAAGGTGGTCAGAATTAGGGAAAATATCAAAATACACTTCATAGTGTAAGAAAAATTAAAATCATTGCCACCAGTGCTGGCATAGCTTGTACAAAGAATATTTTTTTCGAGGCCGTCAAGGCTCCGAAGATACCCGCGATGGCCACACATCCTAAAAAGAAAAGAGCGACGTTGGTCTTCCATTCTATTGTTTCAATGAAGTAGGTCCAAATCAATCCGGCCGCTAGAAAGCCATTATACAAGCCTTGGTTTGCGGCCATTGCCTTTGTGGGTTCGAATAAGTCTTTTGGAAAACTTCTGAAAATTTTCGGTCCTTTGGTGGTCCAAGCGAACATCTCGAAATAGAGAAAATACAGGTGAAGAAATGCAACTAGGCCGATTAATATGTTAATGAATATCTGCATAGGTTTTAATTTTCATCGGCGATAAATCGTTCATCAACCGGCATTACGGTTCCACAATTGTTACAGGTTCTCAATTCTTCCGAACCATAAAAATGCTTAAAATGACCTAAAAAGTCCTTTTCAATATCATGCAAGGTGAAATAAGCTTCGTACAGTCTGTGGTTGCAGTTATCGCAGAACCATAGTAGTCCGTCGTCGACATTCATATCCGCGCGTTTGCGCTCAACCACCAAACCGATACTTCCTTCGTGCCGAACCGGGGAATGTGGAACCTTCGCGGGATGCAGGTACATATCTCCTGGACCTAGTTTCATGGTTTTTTTTTGCCCTTCTTCTTGAATATGAACTTCGATGTGACCCTCTAACTGATAAAAAAGTTCCTCTGTTTCGTTGTAGTGATAGTCTTTTCTGGCATTAGGTCCGGCAACGATCATTACAATATAATCGCCCGCGTCTTTATACAGGTTCTTGTTGCCTACGGGAGGTTTTAGGGTTTCACGGTTCTCTTCAATCCATTTGCCGAGGTTGAAAGGAGGAGCAATGGCCATAGGGTTCATTTAGCAGTTTACCTTATGGCGTTTCCCTACGGGATTCATCTACCGAACAAAAGTAAACGGGTTAACCAAATTTATAAAAAGAAAAGCATTCAGCTCGGAGAACCTGAAAGAAAGTAACTAAGAAAGAAAAACAGAAGCTATCTAAAGAAAATCTGCGTAAAGTAAAAGTCGCCTGAGGCGCTCACTTTGACACTTACTGCGGTATGGGTGAAATCACCTTCCATCGTTTTCTTATGGCTAGAACTGTTCAACCAACCTTCAAATGCTTCAAGGGCACTATTATAATCCTTGGCCACATTTTCCGCAACGAGCTCAGCTCCAATTTGCGATGATATTTTTGATGCTCTTGAGCTAAAATTGTGATGATTGATATCGCCTAACGCAATCATATAGTCGTTGTGCTCATTCGCATAGGAATAAGCGACATCATTAAATTCCAAAGTAGACTGACCCAGTGAAGTCCTGTGATCATTCACAATAGCCAAAAGTTTTTGTTCAACTTCCCTGGCATTTTCCGCCTCGACGATATTTGTAGTTTCTAAAGACTCTTTTGAGCAAGAGCCCAAAGTAAATACAAATAAAACGAGGGCCACATACTGCGTTCTCATTTTCATACAACGTTCTAAATTGTAAGTAGGCCTTGTAAAGAAGTAGGTGGGTAGAGTTATGGGGTACTCTTGTGTTCTAAAAGCTAGTTGGGGAAGCTAGCGTTGGTAATAATACGTAAAATAAGGGGCTCATCTTCGAATACCGTTATTTTTTCGATGAATGGTGCAATAAAAACTACCTTTTGTATGTCAAAGCATGCATTTTAACGATACCGGAATTCCGATGACATAAAGTAATAAATAAGTAACGGTTTCCGTTTTAACAGCATACGGGGATATTCGGGGCTTCATATTCACGGTATTTTGGGATGTTTTTTATTAGGCCCTATCGTACTTTTAAAAAAAACAACTCGATGCCAATAAAACCTATCCTACGTATTGTTCTTTTACTGATATTACTTACTGCATGTAATACGAGAGAGGATAAATCTACTGTAGCTGAAGCGTTTGAAAACCTAAACCAATACCAAGCGTATGTTACCGAAGTATCCCACGGGATCATCTCGGCGCAAAGTGATGTCCGAGTGGTCATGAATATGCCTGTTGCCGTATGGAATAAAGGTGATGAATTGGATTCTGATTTACTCAGGGTTTCCCCAAGAACGAAAGGAAAGGTAGTCGCCTTAGATACCAGAACGGTAGCCTTTATACCCGAAAAAGGATTTGAACAAGATACAGAGTATACGTTTCAATTCGCTCTATCGGACATCGTCGATGACCTTCCAAAGGCTTTGAGGACGATGACGTTCGGGGTTCGGACGCTACAACAACAGTTCAATATATATACGAATGCCCTTCAATCGTATTCGAAAGACAGACAATACGTAGATGGACAACTTCGTACTTCGGATATCATGTCTCTGGAAATGGCCCAAGAGTTGGTTTCGGTACATCACCAAGGGAAGGCCGTTGCCGTAAAGTTTGATGAAGTAGTCTCCAAAGGAACCCAGTTTCAATTTAGAATAGATAGTATTCAACGTCATGAAGAAGATTCAAATCTGGAAATCTCTTGGAACGGAAAAAAGTTCAACATCGAAAGTGAAGGAAAGAATATTTTGAATGTTCCCGGTAAAAGCAACTTCACTGTTCTTGATGCGAGTGTCGAAATCGGTGACGGACAAACCGTTAGTGTCAGTTTCTCGGACCCTTTAAAAAAAGGTCAAAATTTTAAGGGCTTGGTGGTTCTTGAAGGAAGTGCAAACCCGAAGTATACAGTAGAAGGGAATACGTTGAAACTGTATCCATCACAAGAACTAAAGGGTACTGCGATGCTTGAGGTGTTGCAAGGTATTGAAAGTGAGGATGGGTACAAATTGAAGGTGAAGTATGACCAACGTCTTGCTTTTGAACAGCTCAAGCCTCAAGTGAGGCTACTTTCAAACGGAACGATCTTGCCCTCTTCGAATAACCTGAAAATCAATTTTGAAGCAGTCAACTTGAAGGCGATCGATGTTTCTGTATTCAAGATATACCAAAATAACATCCTGCAGTTTTTACAGAATAATAGTATCAACGGCCAATCCAATTTGCGCAGTGTGGCCCGACCCATTGCGAGAAAAACGATCGCTCTTCAGAATAGCTTGGCGATTACCAATGGAAAATGGTCCGCGCACGCGCTTGATTTGAGCAAACTGATTTCCCCGGAAGTCGGTGCGATGTACCGTGTTGAGTTGAACTATAGGCCCAAGTACAGTTCCTATAAATGTGACACGACCAATTTTGACCACGAGGAAACGGAAGAAGACGATTTTGATGAGGAGCAGGAAGATAGCTTCTGGGACGGCGTCGAGGGCTACTACAATGAATATGACTATTATGGCTACAACTGGAACGAGCGAGAAAATCCGTGCGATAAATCGTTTTACTACGACAAAAAAATAGGAATGAACGTCTTGGCGACCGATATCGGTGTCACCATTAAAAGAGGGGCGAACAAGAGCTATTTTGTTGCCGTGAACGACCTATTGAATACCAACCCGATTGCTGGAGCCAAGGTTACTTTTTACAATTATCAACAACAGACCGTAGGCCATATCATTACGGATGCCGACGGTACTTCGATTTTTGATTCGGAAGAATTGGCCTTTTTTGCCATTGCGGAAAACAATGGTCAAAAGAACTATGTGAAGTTGAACGATGGCAATGCCTTGTCAGTCAGTAAGTTCAATGTTTCGGGTACACGTTTACAAAAGGGAATCAAAGGCTTCATTTTTACAGAGCGCGGAGTCTGGCGCCCAGGCGATGCGATATTCCTGTCGTTTATGTTGAACGATAATGCGAATACCCTTCCCGAAGATCACCCGGTGAAGTTAGAACTATTAGATCCATACAATAAAGTGGTGCATCGCGAGATTGCTACAAATGGACTTCACAATTTCTACCATTTCAAGATGAAGACCGATGAAAATGCCCCAACCGGAAACTGGCTGGCCAAAGTTTCCGTAGGCGGTGCTTCTTTTACCAAAACGTTGAAGGTCGAAACGATCAAACCAAATCGTTTGAAAATTAAAACGGCATTCGATGATGAGTTGCTTCAAGGGTCGAAGCCCCTAAAGGGTGCAATGGAGGTAAAATGGTTACACGGCGCGATCGCCAAAAATCTCAAAGCGGATATTACGGCGAAGTTTAATCCGGCAACCACCACTTTCGAAAAGTTTCCAGGGTATGTATTTGATGATCCTACCCGTAGTTTCTCATCGGAAGACCAAGTGGTTTTCGATAGTAAGATCGATGCACAAGGAAAAGCCGACTTCACCATAAACCCACAAATGACAAGTAAAGCGCCAGGAATGTTAAAAGCGGCGTTTATCACGAAAGTGTATGAAAACGGTGGTGATTTCAGTACTGATGTTTTCACCAAACCCTATTCACCCTATAATACCTATATCGGTTTGAATTCCCCGAAAGGAGACAAGCAAAGGGGCATGCTCTTGACGGATGTCAAGCACAAATTCGAACTGATTTCTGTTGATGAAAACGGTAAGGCCAAGGTCGCAAGAAACCTGAAGGTATCTATCTATAAAGTACAGTGGCGATGGTGGTGGGATACTTCTGAAGATAACCTATCCTCATATAGCAATAGCCAATACCGTGAAATGGTATTTGAGAAAACGATCAATACCGGAGCGAACGGAAAAGCAACCTTTGATTTTGAATTGAAGTATCCTGATTGGGGTAGATATTTGGTACATGTAGAAGACCCTATCGGCGGACATGCCACCGGCAAGGCCATTTATATTGACTGGCCGGGTTGGGCGGGCAAGTCTAGAAAAGGAGACCCGTCGGCTGCAACGATGTTGGTGTTCTCAACGGACAAGGAAACCTATAATGTGGGCGAAACGGCCACTGTGAGCTTTCCAAGTTCTTTTGGAGGAAGGGCCTTGGTGACCGTTGAAAATGGAAGTGAAGTATTGGAATTGAGATGGGTGGAAACCGTTGAAGGGGAAACAAAATTTGAACTGCCCATTACCGATCTTTATACACCGAATGTATTCATCAATATTGCTTCGTTACAACCGCATGCAAATACGAAGAATGATTTACCTATTCGGATGTATGGTATCACTGGCATATCAGTCGAAAATAAGAATACCAAATTGGAGCCGGTCATTGCAATGCCCGACGTCTTGCGTCCTGAAGAGAGCATTACCGTAGCGGTATCCGAGCAAAATAAGAAGGCAATGACCTATAGCATCGCCATTGTTGACGAAGGCCTTTTAGATTTGACACGTTTTAGAACCCCAGATCCCTGGCATACATTTTACGCGAAAGAGGCATTGGGTGTCAAAACGTGGGATGTATATGATGATGTAATCGGTGCTTTCGGTGGAAAGATAAATCAAGTTTTTGCTATCGGCGGTGATGGTGAACTGGCTGGGGCGAAGAATAAAAAGGCAAACCGTTTTGAGCCGATGGTACTGCATTTAGGGCCATTTAATCTAAAAAAAGGGCAGACCAACTCGCATGAGGTGAAGATTCCAAAATATGTGGGGTCGGTTCGCACCATGGTCATCGCGGGCAATCATACAGAGGAGGCGTATGGACAAGCGGAGAAAACTACTCCTGTTCGTAAACCCTTGATGATTTTAGCTTCCTTACCCAGAAAAATTACGCCGGGAGAACAAGTGACCTTACCCGTTACTGTTTTTGCCATGGAAAAGAAAGTCAAAAACGTCAGCTTGAAAATCAAAAAGGACAAGGCGTTCACCGTTGTTGGTGAACAAATTCAAAAACTGACATTCACGCAGCCGGATGAAAAGATGGCCTATTTCAAGTTGAATGTATCTGATTTCTCGGGGATCGGAAAAGTAGTGGTAGAGGCGTCTGGTGGAGGCGAAAGCGCATCTTTTGAAATTCCGATCGATGTGGTAAACCCGAATCCGGTGACCTCGGAAACCACTGAGTTGGTGCTGGAGCCGAATTCTAGTCAAACCGTAAGCCTACAAACTTTTGGAGTGGCGGGAACTAACACTGCTCAAATCGAATTCTCCACCCTGCCACCGATGAATTTCAACGGCCGAATGCAATACCTGATTCGCTATCCGCATGGTTGTGTAGAGCAGACGACTTCGGGTGCCTTCCCACAGTTGTTTTTAGCGGATATTTTCGATATCCCCTCGGAGAAACAAAAACGTATTCAAAAAAATATTGAAAGCGGAATCAAGCGTTTGGGCAGTTATCAAAAACCCGGTGGAGGGTTTTCGTATTGGCCCGGTCAAAACTATGTCAATGATTGGGGGACCACCTATGCTGGACATTTCTTGTTGGAAGCTGAAAAAAGAGGGTATGTACTACCTATCGGGTTTAAATCAAGTTGGATTTCCTACCAACAGAATGTCGCCAAACAGTGGCGTTCAGGACAAAATTCCGATTTGGCCCAGGCCTATCGTTTATATACCCTGGCCCTTTCGGGAAATGCCGATGTAGCCAGTATGAACCGCTTGCGAGAGAGTGCTGGTATTACGAACGAGGCCAAATTCCGTTTGGCGGCCAGTTATGCGCTGATCGGGCAGGCCGACGTGGCGAAAAAAATAGTGGCCGGAGCGCGATTGGAGGTTGAAAATGATACATATGATTATTATACCTATGGTTCTTCAGATAGAAATAGGGCTATGGCTCTAGAAACCTATGTTTTACTTAAGGACAAGGCCAAAGCACAGGATGTGGCGAAAAAAATTGCACAAACCCTTTCCGATAAACGTTATATGAGTACACAAAGTACGGCATACAGTTTATTGGCGATGGCGAAATTCGCTGAACTGATCGGCGGTAAAGGAATTCGAACGGTAGTGACCTTCAACGGAAGATCACAAAATGTCACCACCGAAAAAACCTTAGCAAGCCGCTCACTGGATATTAAAAAAGGAAGTAACGGCATCACCATAAAAAATGAAGAGGGTAATCTGGTCTATGTGAATATTGTCAATAACGGGATACTACCGGTAGGTCAAGAAAAAACACTTCAAAAAAACCTTTCCGTGCAGCTAGTCTTCAAAGGTAGAAATGGATCGCGATTGGATCCGACGACGATTTCCCAAGGTACTGATTTTGTTGCTGAGGTTACCTTGACGAATACTACGTCAAATCGTTTGAAAGACTTTGCCTTAACGGAAATCTTCCCTAGCGGTTGGGAAATCGTAAATACTCGTTTTACCAATTTTGGAAGTTTTGCCGAAAATCAAGTGACCTATACCGATTTACGAGATGATAGGGCCAACTTTTATTTTGATATGAAACCGAATGAAACCAAGACCTTTCGGGTTTTATTGAATGCGTCGTATTTAGGGCGATATTACCTGCCAGGTATCCAGGCCGAGGCTATGTATGATAACGATTATGTGGTGCGAACAAAAGGGCAATGGGTCGAGGTGGTGCAATAGGAGACTTCCAATTCAACTACAAACACCAAAAAGAAAATACTTTTATGGACAAAAGGCACTGATGTGGGTTCATCAGTCGACTAGAGTACATGAAGTACATTAGTTGGCCTCTTCAAAGTGTGAAACGATGTCTAGATTGAAAGTATACCATGGCTACAAAATCCCCACCACCAAAAATCCGAAATATGTACCTACGGCATTTCCTAAAGTACCCACTAGAATGGCAGGTAGTACCAACTCATTTCGATTTAGTGATTCCGCAATGGCGATGGCACTTGTGCTCCCCCCTACATTGGCTTGGCTCGTTATAGCGACCATATCCCAATCACGAAAGGTCAGACCCCCTATTCCGATAGTGATGATACCATGAAATAATACGGCTAGTGCAGTAAATAGCAAAAGAGTCAGTCCGGTATGTTGAAGTTCCAGAACAGCCTCAATTTCACAATAAGCCCCGATGACCGCCAAAAAGAGGTAGAGCGTATAAATACCTAAACTTCTACTTCCGCCTAGCTTGGAAATGAACGGAATTTGCGCCAAAAGGATTCCGATAGTAGACAGGATCAAGATAAAGGGGATTTGTGGTAAGGCCAGCTTGATCAATTCCGAAACATAAAAGGCCGCTGCGCCTAGAAAAAATAACCATAGCATAGATTCCAAGGTCAAAGCATCCACTTGCTCATGATCCTCTTTTTGGGCCTTGACAGCTATTTTTTTATCTGCCCAGAGTGGTCGCATGATAGCAGGAATGGCCAAGGTCACGATAATCCAAATCGTAGTGATGACATTATCTACAGCGATGGTACCCGCATAAAGGGCACCTTCCTTATGAAAATCGTATTCCAAGGCAATGGCATTGAAGTTAACGCTGCCCCCCGTGTAGGTTCCGGTCAACATGCCTGCGACAATGGCTCCCTTATCCCCTAGAACCGTTCCCGGTGACACTAGGTACCATGACCCCAGAATACCGAGAATGGTGGCCAATGAGCCAATCAAAAACAAGATGATCATTGGGGCGCCTGCTTTTTTGAGGGACGGTAAATTGATTTCCAACAAGAGATAAAAAATACCGATGGAAGCGAGGTATTTAAAAATACCGCCATACAAGGGAATGGAATTCGACGCAGAGGGAATCAATTTGAGATTCGCTAGAACGGCCGTGAAAATAATGACCATAAGAGCGGCGCTTAGTTTACCGCCTAATCTAGTTTTGGCCGCCTGCATCGAGAGCAGTACCATCAAGCACAAAACAGCAAGCACATAAATCGGGTTTTCGATAAAGGACATGGTTAAATATAGTAAACTAACCCATACTATGTTTAGGGAACTTTTAAATCGCGATGTGGACGGAAGTGATTTGCCCTTCGATATTTTCCATATTTTTAGCACATGGAGGGCATCGTTCAGATTTCAGCTGATTTTATTGAGACACATACCAATTTTCCTGAGCTCGTCAAGGCAATAGAGGCAGGATTTTCCGTTGAGAACGTCATCGTTCCACAACGTCATCATCATGATTTTCCTAACCCGGAAGCAATTGAGGAAACGACCTTGTTGTTAATGCCCGCATGGCATCCAGGAAAAAATGCCGGCGTTAAAATGGTAACGATCAGTCCTGAAAACTCGAGATATGGCCTACCTGCTGTTCAGGGAAGTTACTTTCTGATGGATGCCGTCACGGGAAAAATTAAGGCGATCTTGGAAGCCAAAAGTTTAACCACGAAGCGGACTGCGGCTACTTCGGCTTTGGCTTCGCACTATTTGTCGCGAAAAACAGCTTCCTCTTTGCTGATGATAGGCACCGGAGCACTTTCTACTCAGTTGATCAAGGCGCATGCGAGTGTTCGTCCTATTACAAATGTGTATGTGTGGGGAAGAAATTCGGAAAAGGCACTGGCGGTCTGTAAGGAATTGAAAGATGAAAATTTCGAATGTAGGGTGACTTCCTCGATAGAAGAAGTTATAGGAACGGTCGATATTGTGTCTAGTGCCACCTTGTCAAAAACACCGCTGGTTTTAGGGAAGCACCTCAAGCCAGGCCAACATATCGATTTGGTTGGAGCATATCGTAAAGATATGCGAGAAGCTGACGATGAGACCATCAAGCGCAGTTCGATTTTCGTGGATACCTACGGCGGATTACATGAAAGTGGGGATATGTTCGAGCCCCTGAGTACAGGTCTATTGGATAAAGAAGCAATCAAGGGAGATTTGTTTTCACTATGTTCGGGAAAAACAGCGGGAAGAATTAAGGACGAGGAAATCACGTTTTTTAAATCGGTTGGGTTTGCCCTGGAAGATCTGGTTGCCGCCACCTATTACCATAAACAATTCAAGAATGCGTAAAACATATCAAAAAGTAAAAACGGAGACCGATTTCAATCCACCTAAAGATTGGATACAGGTTAAGACCATCGATATGCATACTGGTGGCGAACCCTTACGGGTCATTGTTTCTGGTTTTCCAGCGTTAAAAGGGACTTCCGTATTGGACTACCGACGGTATTGTAAAGAGCACTATGATCACCTCAGAACCGCTTTGCTATTCGAGCCCCGTGGTCATGCCGACATGTATGGGTGTATTTTGGTTCCTCCGAACGATGAAGATGGTGATTTCGGGATTCTTTTCCTGCACAATGAAGGCTATAGTACCATGTGCGGGCATGCGATTATTGCCGTTGCCACCCTAGCTGTTGAGATGCGTTGGATCGAAGTGTTTGAGGGAGATAATACCTTGAAAATTGATGCGCCCTGTGGTCGTATTACCGCCTATGCCCATGTGAAGCAAGGTAAGGTGAGCGGGGTTCGTTTTCACTGTGTCCCCAGTTTTGTAGTGGCCTTGGACAGAAAAGTGGAAGTCGACGGTGTGGAGATTAGTTATGATTTGGCCTATGGAGGTGCATTTTATGCCTATGTCGACATGCAAAAGAACGCTTTTGACTTTGACCTAAGCACTGATTCGTATCGTGAATTGATTCAAAAAGGAATGGCCATCAAACATGCGGTGATAGCGAATAGTTCAGAAGTTGTCCATCCCTTTGAAGAGGATTTAAGTTTTCTTTATGGTACTATTTTTATCGGAGAATCGGATAAAACCGAAATCAGTAGTAAAAATGTGTGCATTTTTGCAGAGGGAGAAGTAGATCGCTGTCCCACAGGATCGGGAGTTTCAGGAAGAATGGCCATTCATAGGGCAAGAAAGGAAATCGATTTTGGAGAAACCATGCGTATAGAAAGTATAACGGGATCTGTTTTCAGGGGATCACTCGTGACCGAGCAAAAGTATGGGCCTTATGATGCAGTCATACCCCAAGTAGAAGGTACAGCACATATCACGGGTGTACACACCTTTTGCATAGATCCTAAAGATCCAATGGCAAACGGATTCTTGTTAAAGTAATCAGGCCACGTTTTCCTTGTGTTGAATTTCGTTAGCCCATGAGATGGCACTGTCCAAAGAGGTAAAGAATTGTAATCGAGCGCTGAAAAAGAGTTTTTCCAATAGGGCATTTAAGTAAGCTCTTTTATTGTAACTCACTATAGCATAAGCTTTTATGTTGCAATCGTTCTTTCTGAATTTAATCCAGTCCGATGGCATCACTGCATATTTATGGACGCGATTACTGATGTAGACAAGCTCTTTTGATCGAGTGCCGTAAATCTCTCTGATGTCATTTACTAAAAGTTTCCCGACGGTATCCCAAGAAACGACCTCTCCGGCCTTGATTTCCGAAATGATAAAATCATCGTAGAGATAAAAGTCGCCGAATGCATAGTTCAACACGTGTAGTGCATTCTGATAATATGAAGTGTCCTTTACAGTTTTCAAACCTTGGTGAATGGAATCTTGCAAAGATGGCCAGTTCAGGCGACACTTTAAATTTAATTTCGATGAAATCAACAGTATTCTCTAGGAAGAACAATTTAGGTTTAATTCAAAAGGTGTAATAGGATAGAGATAAGTGTAAACTATTTTTGTAGTATTGACGCATTTAAAGAGAAAGGGAGTTGCGTTTTAGTACGTACTTTTCCTTTCTTGAAGTTACTGAACACCACATAAAAAGAGCCCCCTAAAATTTTAGAGGGCCCTATATGGTTTACTTGACGAATTGCCAGTAAAATAAGTGGTGAAATAAATAGTCTTTACGCCCTTGAATTGACGTTTTCAAACACGATGACGTCCACATCGCCGTCAATTGTGAGGTCGTTCCCCGTTTCGTTATCGTTTCCGGCAATTACCATCGAAAATGAAAACCTCAAATTGTTCGTGGTGTCGTCAAAGCTATAGTCGGTAATGGTGAAGGTAGTGGCTATACCGTAATTGTTATTGGCAACTTTGTCATTCGTATTGAGCGATCCATAATACTCGTCGTAAAGCGTAATATAGGTGAGGTCGTCCGCAAAAATTGAAAATTCCGAAAACTCTATTTCAAAACTGAAACTTTGCGATGCCAAGCCGGCGTCCAAGACGTCCAAAGAGATGGCAGCACCGTTTATTTCATCAATGTTGGGTGCGTCTAACAATCGTAAAAAGTAGAATTCATGATCGGGATCATCATCTCGAAAGTTGTTATCGTAAAGCTCTGGTGAAATGAATTCCAGATCCGTTTCATAGTCAAAGGCTACGCTATCGGGGCGAATTCCCTGAACCCTCAGGGCTATAGAGCCGTACTCCGCAAACTTTTCAAGGCCAATGGCATCTGCTCCATCTTGACCGTCGGCCCCATCTTGACCATCGGCCCCGTTTTGGCCATCGACACCATTCTGGCCGTCGATTCCATCAATTCCATTTACTCCGTCAATGCCGTCCTCGACACTACAACTCGTTATTGAACTTCCCATAAATAAGACTAGACAAGCAGCACCTAGAATTTGTAAAAAATTGTTTTTCATGATAAAAATGTTTTAAAAGGTTAATTAGATGTGCAGTTTAATGATGCACATGAGGTTATTAATGTTCCTCAAAAACGGGGGCGTTATCGTGAAAGTATTTTTTGGTATGCCGGCGTTGTCCAGCATCTTACAATTTCAAGGATTTAGGACGTTTCTCGAAGCTTTTTGATGTAATCGGTGGGAGTCATGCCTTCGACCGATTTGAAATATTTGTAGAAATTCGATTTAGAGTTGAACCCTGCTTCCAACGCAATGGCCATAATCTTATAGTTTTTGAACTTTGAACCTTGTAACAGTTCTTTGACCATTTCATGGCGGTATTGGTTAACCAGATCGGTAAAGCTCATATTAGCCTGTGTATTGACGATCTTGGATACATAATTTGGTGAAATGTTGAGCTTGTCACCAATATCTTGCAACCCTAGGGATGGATTGGCATACATCTGCTCATTTTCTAATAAATGAATGATTTGATGGTAATGCTCTAATTCTTTTGTTCCGTTTTTTTGTACTATTTTTTTGTTAGAAGAAAGTTGTTTTGTCTTCAGTTCTCTTCTTATTTCAGCCCTTTCTTTGGCCAACTTGGCCTGGTATATGCCGGTATACCCCACCCAGTAGATCCATAAGGTAAGCGATAACCACAATGGATAGAATAGACTTATAGTATCAATGTCGGTCGCCATATCAAAAACGATAAGCACCACCCAACAGACGATGATAACACAGGAGAGTAACAACATTTTTCGTAACCAACCAAGTCTAATGATAAAACGTTCGGGCATTATCTTTTTGGCTGCCCGATATTTGTTTAACAATCGAAACGAAATTACAGCGGAGAGAATGATGGCCGTTAAGTTAACGAGCTCAAGATAAAAATAGTAGATGTTTTTTATGAGCGTCGGCCGGTCTAGCAAATGGGTGTAAAGTCGGACCCCCCAAATAAATAACGATATAATGATAAAGGGTAAGAATAAAAGAAAGTAACGCCTTGATCGTTCAGTCAAGGGTATGGCAGGTTCGACCGAATGCCTAACATAAAGATAGAAGCAAGGAGCCAGCGTCAATGCCCATGGTACATGAAGAATTACCATGGCAGGAAAAGTAGTCATAAGACCAACGTCCCAGGCGTAATAGTTCAAATTGCTAATACTAAGAAAGAGAACAGTAAAAGCTAGAAAAGCGTTTGCCTTACCCTGAAATTTTTTATTGGAAATTACGGCAATAAAAAAAATGAACCCTTGTAAAACTCCAGATAGAATAAGGGTATTAAAAATGTTGAAATTCATGGTCAAGAATGTCAATACGTTACTCATATAACTAGGTAAACTAGCTTGAGATGGAAATCAGTAAAGCACTTTTTGGTCGTAAATACTTGCATCGTGGTGTTCAAAGCGGCTGTTCATCATGACTTTGGATATTCTTTACTTTCAAGACGTCGGAGCACACAAATAAAGTTGCGAAAGTAGATGACCGACAGCTTGGTATAGTCCAATATCTTACAATTTGTGGAAATATAGGACATGTATTTTAGGTTTATGCCATGCTGTTCCATTTGGCATCCTTGAAATCAGGACATCGAAAAAAGAGGTATTTACACATGTGGTTTCATTGCTCTGGTTCTTCCCCTTCACCACCCTTTAAGACCGCATTAAAGACGAAAGCACCGATTTCCTTTACGGGCTCATAAAGTACGGAGTTCTCAAAAGCCGCCCCCTTTACAAGTCCAACGGAAGAATTGACCCGTTCGAAAAAAATCAATATCGCACCTAGGATTACGGCAACCTTCACAACTCCGAAAATCGCCCCGGCAATTTTATTGAGAAGTCCGAGCATGGCGAAATCGGCAATTTTCGTTAGTAGTTTCCCGGCTAGGTGCACAGCGACCACGATTACGATAAAAGTAATCACGAATGCGGCAATGTTGATGTAACGTTCATCCCATTGCATGTTTTCATAGAGGTAATCCCCTGCAACGTATGAAAAATGGATAGCTCCAAAAATACCTGCGATCAGGGCAATGATCGATGCGATTTCGACGAATATTCCGTTTCTAAGCCCCTTATACAGCCCATATAAGAGTAGCAGCCCTAAAACGATATCAATAAAACTCATTGGGAAATTGTTTCAACAAATATAGCGCTTTGATTTGTACCTTTGATATCACGTTTAGCCCATGTGGCAATGGAAAATCAATAACATAAATGTCTAGAGACGAGCAATTAAAAGAACGATGGCAAGAGTTGGTCGTGCGCCTGTCAGCTCAATTTGCAGATGGTGACCCCTTGGAATTGGATGCCATTATATATTTAGTGGGCGTTCAAGAATTAGGTCAATACCACAGAAAATTCAAGAAAGACCATAAGGTCGATTTGATGCATATCGCCATTTGTCGACTTCTGGAACCCTATGGCTACTATGAGTTTGAGTACTATGACGAAGATGGATGGCCGCACTATGTGATTAAGGAAGAATTACCTCCTTTGAAAGCCGGGGAACAATCCGTTTTGATGAAGGAAGCCATTGTGGGCTACTTTTTGGACAAGGAATACATCCGTTAAAATGGGAGGTCGAGAGCCCGGTGAGTCGCGATAATCTGTTTCGAGCCGTATGTCAATAATTGAAACCTAAATATACTATGTACAAAATAGTAGGATATCTAGCGCTTTTGACCCATGTTGTCGGTCTTTCCCAAGCAGTGCACCCACTAGAGCCTGCAACAAACCATTACCTAGAGCTGGGAAAATTGAGTGCCGAGCCCAATTCCGAAAAGGCAGTATTGGATAGCTTGCGGTTCTTCCCTGAAAGTTATAATTCGATGGCGTTGTTATATACCCAACTTAGTCCGGCTTATCTGAGCGCCGACCAAATAAGTCGGTTAAAACAATCCGTTGCATTCCCGGCGAACAGTTCGGAGCAGACTCGTGCCGAATTGGATTTTTTACTGGAGTGGCAATACAAACGTACTGAGAAACAAGAAGAGCGAGCAGCTCAAGTTCTAGCGCCAATAGGCTATTGGCCGCATATAGATGTCATGGAAGACCATCCAAATTATGAAGAGAATGTGCAAGATTTGTTTTTCGAGGGACGAACACTATTGGGTGATGAGTGCAATGCCGCCAATTACCCCGCAACAGCCAAACTGCTCAAGGGCATTACCAAAGATATGCGGATTATGGAGTTCACCGTGAAATACCATTTGTTGCGGGCGAGGCCTTACGTGTTGGAACCACGGTTGAAACCTCTACAGATTATGGGATCGCCTTCCTTTGCAAGCGGTCATACCTTATGGGCATACATTCAGGCCTTTGCGTGGAGTGAGTTGCTACCGGATAAACGAGAGCGGTTTTTGGAACTTGCTTATGAAATCGGCGAATCTCGCGAGATTATGGGTATTCACTATCCGAGTGATGAAGAAGCGGCTCGTCTACTCGCCCATCGCATGTTATCTGCGATGTTCCCTAACCCGCTTTTTATCGATGACCTTAGGGCGGCGAAGTCGGAATGGAAAAAATGAGCAGTAACCTGAGGGCCATAGTTATTTGGTCAGAAGGTTTGATTTAGATGCTGCAATAGAACTACCGTATTGAAGTTTATATAGAAGAAAAGAGCCCTCTGGATGTTCCATAAACACTGATGCCAGTGAAATCGATAAACCCAAAGAATACGAACCGAACTGTTGCCGTAAATCGCTTGTTATTCAAGCTAAAAGTGTTTTTGCGCAAACATCCAAAAAAGCTGTTCCTTTCGACAATTCTTTTGATCGCCTACTATTTTTGTTTGCCAAAGCAGCTCTTCACAACTCCGACCGCTACCGTGATAGAAAGTCGTGAAGGGGTCTTATTAGGCGCGAGGATAGCCGATGACGGACAATGGCGTTTCCCTGTTATCGATAGCGTTCCAAAAAAGTTCGAAACCTGCTTACTTGCTTTCGAAGATGCCTATTTCTACCAACATCCAGGGTTCAACCCGATTTCAATGGTGAAGGCGTTACGAGCGAATATTTCGGCAGGAAAGAACGTTCGAGGCGGAAGCACCCTTACGCAACAGGTGATTCGATTGTCAAGAAATAAAGGACGCTCGTACACCGAGAAACTAATCGAGTTGATTTTGGCGACCCGATTGGAGTGGCGATATTCAAAAGCCGAAATACTCAAGATGTATACCAGCCATGCCCCTTTTGGAGGAAACGTCGTCGGCCTCGATGTGGCCGCATGGCGTTATTTTGGCTTGCAACCCCATCAACTCTCTTGGGCAGAGTCGGCTACCCTTGCCGTTTTGCCCAATGCTCCTAGTTTGATCTATCCCGGAAAAAACCAAAAAGCACTACTGGAGAAAAGAAATAGATTACTGAATAAATTATACGAAGAAAACCACATAGACCGCACCACCTATGAATTGGCCCTTTTGGAAGCCTTGCCTTCCACACCATACCCCTTGCCAAAAATAGCATCGCATTTGGTACAACACGTAGCGAAATCCGAAAAGGGGAAACGAACCAAAAGTACCATTGATGCAACTTTGCAGCGCAATGTGAACACCATTGTGCAAAAACACCATAGGGTACTGGAACAAAATCAAGTGCATAATGCCGCGGTTTTGATTCTTGATGTGAGAACACGTGAGGTGTTGAGTTATGTCGGCAATACCCAGACCTCGGCCATGCATCAAAAAGATGTGGATATGATACAGGCGAACCGTAGTACGGGGAGCACCATAAAACCAATACTGTATACGGCCATGTTGGATGCAGGCGAACTATTGCCTGAAATGTTGGTGGCCGATGTACCGACCCAAATCGCGGGATATACACCGGAGAACTTCAATGAAGATTATAGTGGTGCGGTGGAAGCGAAAAATGCTTTGGCCAGATCATTGAATATTCCGGCGGTACGTTTACTACAATCTTACGGCCTGCAAAAATTCAGGGATCAATTGAACGTTTTTGAATTGGGCGGGTTGAACAAATCAGCAGATCACTATGGGCTGACCTTAATTTTGGGAGGGGCGGAAAGCAACCTATGGGACCTGTGTAAAACTTATGCCAATTTGGCCTCCACTTTGAACCATTTTAACGCCACATCAAGTGAATATTTCGATCAAGAGTTGGCCGAACCCGTACTGAAAACAGACCAAGTAGTCGATTTCGGGGAAAAATCAAGAGAAAAGACGGTTTTTGATGCGGCCAGTATCTACCTCACTTTTGAAGCGATGAAAGAGGTAAATCGACCTCAAGGCGATGAATCTTGGCAGTTCTTCGATAGCAGCAAACAAATCGCTTGGAAAACCGGTACGAGTTTCGGCAATAAAGACGCCTGGGCCATCGGAATAACAACTGACCATATAGTCGGAATATGGGTGGGCAATGCAGATGGCGAAGGTCGCCCGAATGTTTCAGGAGTTTCGAGTGCAGCACCAATACTCTTCGATGTTTTTGACATACTTCCGACTGGCGAATGGTTCCAGAAACCTTTTGACGAATTCACTGAAATCGAGGTATGTGCGGAAAGCGGATTTTTGGCCAGTACGATTTGTCCGATCAAAAAGATCGGTATCCCCGATAAGGAAAACTACGTACCATCATGCAGTTACCATCAAATGGTTTATCTCGATTCTCAAAAGCAGCTACGGGTAAACTCTTCCTGTGCCGAGTTGTCGGATGCAAAAGCGCAATCATGGTTTTCATTACCGCCTTTAATGGAATTCTACTATAAAAGAACCCACCCCTTGTATGTATCGTTACCTCCTTTTCGAAAGGATTGCCTACCTACGAACGCAGCACCTATGGAATTTATATATCCTAAAAATGGAAGCCGCATTACCCTCACCAAGAATTTTACGGGTGATAAAAATGAGATGGTACTGAAGTTGGCCCACAATAAACCAGAAACTGAAGTCTACTGGTACCTAAACGACACCTACCTGCAACAGACCAAAAATTTTCATGAAATCGGAGTACTTCCGAGTGCCGGAAAACACAAAATAACCGCTGTTGATCAACAGGGCAATGAAGTTTATGTTACGATAACGATAGAGTAATCTCAACTTCTTTGTTCCTCCGTGAGAAACCCTTATATTTAATATCCATCACTATGCTACTATATGCTACTATATGCTACTTTATATGTATATTGGTAGCCTAAAAAATAGCTTCATGTCATATATCATTTCGTTAGATCAGGGTACTACTAGCTCAAGGGCATTACTTGTTGACCAAGAGGGACACATACAAGGAATGGTTCAGAAAGAATTCAAACAGATTTTTCCGAAATCAGGGTGGGTAGAGCATGATGCGATGGAAATTCTAGATTCACAAATGAGCGTTCTTTCGCAATTGATCGAAGAGCAGCAAGTGAAAGCTTCGGATATTAAGGCAATTGGAATCACCAATCAACGAGAAACCGCGATCGTTTGGGATAAGAATACGGGCAAACCTGTCTATAATGCTATTGTTTGGCAAGATAAACGAACGGCCGATATCTGTGAGCATATGACTCAAAGCGGTCTTACCGAACATGTTCGTAAGACTACCGGACTGGTTATCGATTCGTATTTTTCAGGAACCAAGGTCAAATGGATTTTGGATAATGTGGAAGGTGCCCGTGAAAAAGCCGAAAATGGCGATCTTTTAATGGGTACCGTGGATAGTTGGTTGGTTTGGAACATGACCAATAAAGCAAATCATGTAACCGATTATACAAACGCCTCAAGAACGTTGATTTATGATATCGTCAACCTGAAATGGGATGACAAGTTGCTCCAATTTTTGGGAATTCCCAAGAGTATGTTGCCCGAAGTCAAACCTTCGGCCCATCATTTTGGCGATTATGAGTTGGACGGGGTTCAAATTCCAATTGCCGGTATCGCCGGTGATCAACAGGCCGCTCTTTTTGGTCAGGCCTGTTTTGCTGAGGGTACCGCTAAAAACACCTACGGTACAGGATGTTTTATGTTAATGAATACGGGTACGACCCCCCAGTTCTCGAAAAATGGATTGCTCACCACGATCGGTTACGGACTCGATGGAAAAGTAGTATATGCGCTAGAGGGAAGTATATTTATTGCGGGTGCTGCCGTGCAATGGTTGCGTGATGGATTAGAGCTGATACAAGACGCGCGCGAAACGGAAGCCTTGGCCGACTCGGTGGAGGGTGAAAATCCGGTCTATGTCGTTCCGGCCTTTGCAGGTTTGGGAGCACCGTATTGGGATATGTACGCTCGCGGTGCGGTTTTCGGATTGACCCGAGATACGGGCAAGGCCCATCTAGCCAAGGCAACCTTAGAGTCGTTAGCCTATCAGACCAAGGATATCCTAAAGGCCATGGAAGACGATTCGGGCATTCAGCTTGAAAATCTTCGAGTTGATGGAGGGGCCTGTGCAAACAATCATTTGATGCAGTTTCAAGCCGATATCTTGGATACAGAAGTACACCGACCCGAGGTCATTGAGTCTACCGCCATGGGGGCCGCATTTTTAGCCGGAATACAGGTCGGGCTTTGGAAACAGGAAGATGTCGATCAAAACCGGCCCATGAACCGCATTTTCAAGCCGACATTCGATCGTGTCAAACGAAAACGATTGTATGAAAAGTGGCAAAAAGCCGTAGCGCGGACCAAGGGCTGGGAAGAAGTATAAGAAACGTTGAACCAACGAGTTTAAAAAGTAAAAGTCCCCTATACGCTTCGTTGAGCAGGGGACTTTAAAAATATAAAATAGCTGTGGAAAAAAGAATGTTCTCAAATCAAGACAGAAAGAAAACAATCGCCAAGTTAGCTAAGGAAGACTATGACCTGGTCGTTATCGGCGGTGGAATAACCGGTGGTGGAATCGCCTTGGATGCGGCTTCCCGAGGGTTGAAAGTGGCCCTGGTCGAGAAAAATGATTTTGCCTCGGGTACCAGTAGCAAGTCTACCAAGCTTATCCATGGGGGGTTGCGGTATTTGAAACAGTTCGATTTCTGGCTTGTAAAAGAGGTAGGCTCCGAGCGGGCCATTGTTCATAAACTGGCACCGCATCTGGTCCTTCCGGAAAAAATGTTATTGCCATTGATCGAAAACGGCTCCTACGGTAAATGGTTGACCTCTATCGGGCTGAAAGTATATGACATCTTGGCCCAGGTTACCGGTGACGATAAGCGCAAGATGCTCGAAAAGAAAGAAGCTTTGAAGTTAGAGCCTTTGCTGCCCAAGAAAATATTGAAAGGGGCCGGGTATTATGCGGAATACCGTACGGACGATGCCCGATTGACTATTGAGAATATCAAGACGAGTTTACGCTTTGGTGCTGAGGCATTAAATTACGCTTCGGTAGAGGATTTTGAATACACCGATGAAAAAATCTCCGGAGTAAAGGTAAAGGATATGCTTTCAGGAAAAGATTTTACCATCAAGACCAAATACGTCATTAGCGCCGCAGGCCCTTGGGTAGATGAGCTTCGAACAGTGAACAATTCAAAGAAGGGAAAACGCCTACACCTGACGAAAGGGGTACATTTGGTATTTCCCAAAGAAAAACTACCCGTAAAGCAGTCGGTGTATTTTGACATTCCCGATGGGCGAATGATGTTCGCTATTCCGAGAGGAAAAGTGACTTACGTGGGTACGACCGATACTAATTTCAATTTGGACAAAGATCACGTACGCACTGATCTGGCCGATGCTATTTATTTGCTCTCCGCAGTCAATAATATGTTTCCGAAGATCAATTTGGAAATGGAGGATATCATCTCCTCGTGGGCCGGATTACGGCCTTTGATACACGAAGAAGGAAAATCGGCCTCGGAACTGTCACGAAAGGATGAGATCTTTACCTCCGATACCGGTTTGATCAGTATCGCCGGGGGTAAACTTACAGGCTATCGTAAAATGGCGGAGCGCGTGGTCGATCGTATTGCCAAAAAAATGGAAGAAGAGCATGAGAAGAAGCTAAAAGAATGTCATACCGATGAAATTCCGTTGGCCGGAAATGTAGATTTTAAAAAATTCAAGCACGTTAAAAAGTATATCACTGCGGTCTATGAACGCATCAAAACCGAAGGTTTTACAGAACATGATGCCTGGTTTTTGGTCACGAACTACGGAAAGCAGACCGAACTGATTCTGGATACTTACGCCACATTAACGGATACCGATAATTATCTGCGTTTGGCAAAGGCGGAGCTCAAGTTCGGAATCGATTATGAAATGGTACAAAACCCAATGGATTTCTTTATTCGCAGAACGGGGCGCTTGTATTTTGATATCGATGGCCTTCGCTCCTTGATGGAACCCATTTTGGGCGAATTTAAGGCCGAGTACGGAGCCGATGAAGCTCAAGTATTGGAATGGCGCGAAGAATTGAACAGGGAGTTGAAAGAACATTCCAACTTTTCAATGGAGCGGGTATAATCTATTTCGGAAAATTGGGTTCTCTTTGAATACTACTTGCTCGGAACGTATTACTGAAATAGTTAATCCAACTTATTTGTCAAGTCCTTAAAGACTTGCTTCACATTTCCTCGTTCATATAAGACAGAATACACGGCATCAATAATAGGGGTCTGTACTTTTTTGTCGAATTTCGTCTTTTGCTCATAGGCCGTTTTGGCGGCATAATAGCCTTCGGCCACCATTTTCATTTCCATCTGCGCACTCTTTACGGTATATCCCTTCCCGATCATGTTACCGAACATGCGATTTCGACTGAAGGTAGAGTATCCGGTGACCAATAAATCACCGAGGTAAGCAGAATTATTGATATTACGCTTCATCTTATGTACACGTTTGATATAACGCTTCATTTCGCGAATCGCATTGCTCATCAAGACACTTTGAAAGTTATCACCGTAGCCCAAACCATGATAGATGCCGGCAGCAAGGGCATAGATGTTCTTCAGCATGGCAGCATATTCCGTCCCGATGATATCATCCGAGATTTTGGTTTTGATATAATGACTGCTGAGGTTATCAGCAACCAATTTCGCTTTATCTTGGTCGGCGCAGGCAATGGTCAAATAGGAGAGGCGCTCCAAAGCAACCTCTTCAGCATGACAAGGTCCTGTGATAACCCCGATATTCTCAAAAGGGATGTGATATTGTTCGTGAAAATGTTCTCCAACAATAAGTCCCGTTTCAGGTACGATTCCCTTAATGGCCGAAAAGATAATCTTGTTTTCCAACGAGACCGTTAGCTTTTGCAGCTCGCGATGTAAAAAAGCGGAAGGAATCGCAAAAATAAGGACATCCGAATGTTGTACCACCGCGTTCATATCGTCGGTCAACTGCAACTGTTCGGTATGAAATTCTACAGAACTCAGATATTTCGGATTGTGTTTTTCCTTTTTTATATATGAAACCGCTTCTGAATTTCGCATATACCAACGCACTTCCTCTTGATTTTCAGCAAGCATTTTTACAATCGCGGTTGCCCAGCTTCCTCCACCTAAAACTCCAAATACCATCCGTTCTATATAACATTTAAATCAGGCTACAAAACTAGCAATTAAAAAAACCCTAACCTTAAGCACTGTTTATCAGATAGTTAAAAAAACGGCATAAGAATTGATATTTGATATACGAATCGTAAATCGAGCATTATGAAACGGACAAAACTACTCTTCACACTTTTAGGACTGGTATTTCTAATGACTTCATGCTATGTAGAAACCATAGTACAAGATGATTTCATTGAAGAATCCGCATTCAACACCGATCAGGTCTTACAGTCGTTTGATCTGTGGTATGTTGATATTAATGCGACCACCGGAAATGGAGAAGTACCTTTTCTACAAAGAGCGTTTACCATTTCATTTATTGACGGTATTATATATGCGAACAATAATATAGTAGGCCTGGGCAAGACCGGTAACGGGTTCGGAATAGATGTCGGAAGTTATGGTACGTTACGGGGCACTGTAGAAATCGATCATGATATCGATGGTCTGTGGTTATTGGATGTTTTTGCTGTCAATGGAAATACGATTGAGTTACGTGATCAACGTTCAGGAACATCCTATTTCTTGAACGGGTATCAAACCGGTAATTTCGACTATGACTTTGTATTTTATGATAACATCAATTACTTTCTTCAAGAGTACGACGCTTGGGAAAAGATATTTACAAGTGAGACAGGTGCGCTGAATGAGTTCGATAATGAGAATTTTCTACAATTCAACCCGACCTTCTTTAGATCGTCGATTGACGCCAATGGAACGCCTATCTCCAATTTACAGTGGGATTTTGAGGGAGATTATCAGGTATATGACGTAGAAAACGATGAAACGCTCAAAACTTTAACACTTGCTTACGATTCTATGGGCAATGATTACTTTGAACTGTACGTTATTAATGATAGTACAATCGAGCTGTATCATCCATCTAGTGAGACGGTATATGAATTTAGAGGAAGAGGATATCAGCAGTACTTAAAATCCGGTAAAAATTCAACCGCGAGGAAAAGAACGAAGATTTCGAATCCTACCATGAAGGTAGAACGAAAGAGAAAAAAATAACAGTATAAAACCAGCTTACGCGCGTTGAGCGTAACTGAAATAAAGATTTTTTGGTTGGTTATTTAGTTAGAAAGCCCCTTGAACAGAAATGTCAAGGGGTTTTTTCTTTTCAAGATTGCGATATCCTGATGGACGCCAACGAATTCGCCCATAGCGATTTCCATTCACTTTTTGCATACCAACTTCAACTACGGGTTGTGGCCCAAGTGTCTTTTTTTAAATTCGGAAGGATTCTCACCGGTCACTTTTTTAAAAGTCCGGTTGAAATACGAGAGACTTTCGAAGCCACAGGAAAAGCAAGTCTCTCCTATGTTTTTCCCCAAAAGTAAAAGCCGTTTGGCTTGGCTGATACGATATTGATTTAAAAACCCGATAAAGGTGGTACCCGTAGCTTTTTTGAAATACCTACAAAAGGCAGGTTTGGTCAAATTTGAGAGTGAAGCCACTTCCTCCACTGTAATCTTACCCTGATAGCGCTCATCTACAAGAGCATAGATTTGCCGAATACGGTCTTGTTCTTTTTTGCGATATCGATTGATATAGGGTTTGCTGTGAAGCAATTCGAACTCCCCGCTTTGGGCGAGCTTCTTTAAGATGTCAAGCGATTGCATAAAAAATTCAAAGGGTTGGAGGCGATATAGCCTTTTTAGAAGTACACCGACTTCGACCTTGGTCTTACCGGAAAAGGCCAACCCGTATTTCGAAAGTTCAAGTAAGCGCTCCAGACTTTGTAATTCAGGAAATTGTGATACGAAATCCTCTCTAAAAAATGGCTTGATGTGCAAGACCTCTTTGCGATAGGAAGTGGTCACCCCATGGTCGAAATTTAAATGCGGAATATTCGAACCGATCAATACAAGGTCGCTATCCGAAAATTGGGAAATATGATCTCCAACATGACGTGTGGCACTGGCCCCTTCAATGTATACCAATTCAAATTCCGGATGAAAATGCCAATAGAACAAGTGGTTCAATTTCGGGTCGTGTAACAACCGAAACGGACTTTTTGATGCCGGTGATATGCTTTCTAATTGTATTTTCACAAACAGTATTAAAAGACAAAATTAGCCTAAATTGGTAATTTATGGTTCTAAAATATCAATATAGTTCAAATTTGTATCAATATTGAGGTTGAAAAAGCCTTGGAACGGAAGTAGTTTTACATCATCGAATTTAAAGTACGAAGCTATGCAACAGACGAAAAGTAAAATTGAAATGGCCAATAAGGCCCACGAAGAAATTCCTGGAAACCCCTCGACCGCTACCAGTAGTAAGATCAACTTAAACAATCGTTCCAATGGAAAACCATTACGTGTATTGAGCGAGGAAGATTGGAATTTCTGGATACACAATGGGTACATTGTAATCAAGAATGCCCTTCCTAAAAACCAAGCAAAAGCTACTGCCGATTTCTTATGGGAATTTGATGAAAAAGACCCCAACGACCCCGAGACTTGGTATGCGCCCGCAAGGGCCGAAATGAAAATGAAAGAACTAACGGGTACGGGTATGGTCGAAGTCTATAATAACCAACATCTTTGGAATAATCGTCAAATGCAACGGGTCTATGATGCTTTCGTCGATGTGTGGGGTACCGAGAAACTATGGGTTACCATTGACAGGGCCAATTTGAATTTTCCGCTGCCACCGGGGGTAGATAAAAAAGGCTTTATCCATTGGGATTATGATCCGGAAACCAAGCCGCAAAATGTGCAAGGTGTGTTGGCCTTGGCAGATCAAACCGATGAAAACATGGGTGGCTTTCAATGCATTCCTTGGCTCTATCGAAATTATGATACTTGGAAGTTGACCCAACCCGAAGATCGTGATCACTTTCAACCCGATATTACCGACTTGGAAGATAAAATCGTAAAAGTGAAGATGGAAGCTGGCGATTTGCTGATTTTCAATAGTACGGAACCCCATGGCATTCGCCCTAATAAATCAAAGGATAAAGTACGTATCGCGCAATACATTTCAATGATGCCTGCAGAAGAAGACAATGAAGAATTGCGTAAATGGCGTATCAATTCATGGAAAAACCGCATCGCCCCTGAAGGCTATGCTTTTCCAGGTGATCCGAGAAATTGGGAGCAAACCAAATACGATACGGCCGAGCTCACTGAATTGGGTAAAAAACTCTTAGGTTTGGAGAATTGGTAATTCAGAGTAAACCACTATAAAAACCAACCATCGTATGCTATCAAGCCTTAGTTTTTGGGATATTGCCATTATCCTTGTCTATTTTGGAATTATCTTATGGATTGCCCAGTGGGCATCAAAAACCAAATCGGATTCAGGCGGAGCGGTCGATTATTTTCTCGCTGGGAAGAACTCGGGCTGGCTTGTTATCGGGGCATCGTTATTTGCATCGAATATCGGATCGGAGATTATTTTGGGGGTTTCCGGCGCGGGTGCACGGGGCAATATGCCCATGGCGAATTTTGAGATAATCGCCTCTTTGGTTCTAATTCTTTTGGGATGGGTCTTTGTTCCCTTTTATTTACGTTCTGGAGTATATACCATGCCCGAATTTCTTGAAAAACGTTATTCTAAAGCGTGTAGAAGTTACCTCTCCGTAATTTCCATTTTAGCGTATGTGATTACTAAAATATCCCTTATCATTTTTGCAGGAGCCTTGGTTTTCGAAACCGTCGGTGTTCCTTTTTGGACCGGCGCCATAGTCACCGTTGTTGCGACGGGATTCTATACGGTTTTGGGTGGACTCAAGGCCGTAATCTACACGGATATGGTACAAGCCTTTATTTTGCTCTTGGGTACCATTGCGGTAACCGTATTTGGCTTGTATGCACTGGGCGGCTGGGACCATATGATAGCGGTAATCACAACGGCCGCGGCTCAAGAAGGCAATCCACCTACAGCACAGTTTTTTAATCTTTGGCGACCAATGTCCGATACAGAGTACCCTTGGACGGGTATGTTGTTCGGGGCTCCTATTTTGGGGGTTTGGTATTGGTGTACCGACCAATATATTGTACAGCGAACCCTTTCGGCCAAAGATATCAACAACGCAAGAAAAGGAGCCCTTTTTGCAGGATATTTGAAGTTACTTCCCGTATTTATCTTTTTTATTCCCGGTGTAATCGCCTATGCCCTTTTACAAGAAGGAGCAATTGAGTTTTCAATGGATAATGCCGATCAGGCTTTACCGGCCATGATCAACGGATTTTTGCCAACAGGATTAAAAGGCTTGGCCATTGCCGGGTTATTGGCAGCGCTGATGAGTTCCCTTTCTTCAGCCTTTAATTCGAGTTCGACACTACTCACCATCGATTTCTATCAAAAGTATAGACCGAACGCCAATCAAAAAGACCTGGTCCGTTTTGGCCGATTGGCAACGGTAGTATTGGTGGTGGTCAGCCTTGGATGGATTCCTTTTATGAAAGCGCTTATGGGAGGCGGAATTTTTCATTACCTCCAAAGTATCCAAGCATATATTTCTCCACCGATAGCCGCGGTTTTTCTCTTCGGTCTGTTTTATAAATGGATTAATGCACGTGGTGCTATTGTGGCATTGTGGGTAGGCTTTGTCATCGGGGTTTTTAGATTAATTGCTGAATTTCTTGCGAATGAAGGAACGATCGTAGTGGGAGAAGGTTCATTTTTAGGAATATTTCTAGGTATTAATTTCTTGCACTTCGCCTTGTTCCTATTCCTTTTTTGCGCGATGATTTTGATGATGGTCAGCAAGATGACCCCTGCACAGCCGGTAGAACGGTTAGAACTGGTTACGTTTAAAAAACGTGCGGAAAGACCTGTATTCAAGTGGTCTTCTGATATGACACTTACCGTTGTATTAGTGGCGCTTGTACTACTATTATGGGGGGTATTCAGTACATGGGGTATCGCCGGATAAGAATATTTGGAAAACGATGGATTTACAACTTCAGGAAAAAACTGCTTTTATTACAGGTGCTACTGCGGGGATTGGCTTTGCTACTGCGCAATCGTTGGCAAGAGAAGGGGCGAGAATTATTCTTAACGGAAGGGCTGAGGAAAAGTTAAATCGATCGATTCGAAAATTACAACAAGCGTATCCTGAGGCTTCCATTTCAGGCTTGGCTGCGAATTTTAGTAAACCCAATGAAGTGAGAGCGTTACTTGAAAAGCTGCCGGCAATAGACATCCTAATTAACAACGTGGGCATGTATGAATCGGGGTCTTTCTTTGAGGAAGGAGAAGAAGATTGGTATCGACAATTCGAAGTTAATGTGATGAGCGGTGTTCGTTTGTCAAAAGAATTGCTTCCAAAGATGCTCTCCAACAATTGGGGGCGTATTCTATTCATTTCTAGCGAATGTGCGACTTTGGTTCCGGTCGATTTGATTCCATATAGTATGACCAAAGCAGCTGTTTTATCCGTTTCAAGAGGATTGGCACAGTTGACCAAAGGTTCTGGGGTGACCGTAAATACCGTAGTTCCAGGTTCTACTTTGTCAGAGGGAGCAGAGTTATTTTTGGAAAATACAGCGAAGAAGGAAGGCAAGACCAAAGCGCAGGTAGAGGAAGCCTTTTTTACGGAAGTCCGCACTTCTTCACTACTACAGCGTTTTGCTAAAGTAGAAGAAGTAGCAAATACGATAACCTATTTGACGAGCCCACTTTCTTCGGCCACCAATGGTGTGGCTATCAAGGTTGATGGGGGTAGTATGGGAGGAATTATATAGTTGAACAATTCATATTTCTAAAACAAAGTAAATGAGCAGAACAAAAATTGCATTCGGAATTATTTTGGCCAGTTGTCTAGTACAATTATCATGTGGCGAAGCAAAGGACGAACAAAAACAAGCTAAAAAAATGGAAAGCACAGTAATGGAAGAACAAGTCAAACAAGAAGAACGACTACGTCATGTGGTTATCTTCAAATTCAAGGATGATGCCAGTGATGAGGATGTGCAGAAGTTAAATGATGGCTTCAATGCGTTACCCACACACATTTCAGCCATTAAAGATTTCGAATGGGGATTAAATGATAGTCCGGAAGATTTTCATCAAGGCTTTACCCATTGCTATATGTTGACCTTTGCTTCAGAAAAAGATAGGGACAGTATTTATACACCACATCCAAAACATCAAGAATTCGTGGCAAGCCTACAGCCGCATATTGAAAAGGTATTCGTTGTCGATTATTGGGCAAAATAATCAACGTTCAAGAAAGTCTTGGAAATGAGGTTTTCGAATAAATAGCACTATTACAAGGCAATAAGTCCTATTTTTGCGAGCTTAATTCGACGGCAGATGAAAAAGTACCTCAATCTTTTCGATTTTAAGCAAAAAGTAGATTATAAGACCGAAATTCTTTCGGGTTTGACGGTGGCCTTGGCGTTGGTTCCAGAGGCTATTGCCTTTGCGTTGATCCCAGGTTTTTCCCCTTTGACAGGGTTGTACGCGGCTTTTATCCTCTGTTTGGTGACATCTATCTTAGGTGGTCGACCGGGTATGATTTCTGGTGCGACAGGAGCTGTAGCGGTTATTTTCGTGGGTTTGATTCTAGAGCTTAAAAGAAATTTTCCTGGAATAGAACCCGAGACCATTTTGAATTATGTTTTCGCTACGGTAATCATAGCGGGACTATTACAGATCGGGGCAGGTCTGCTTCGACTTGGTAAATTCATACGCCTAGTACCACACCCCGTAATGTTCGGATTCGTCAACGGATTGGCGATTATCATTTTCATGGCCCAATTTCCGAATTTTTATAAAAAAGAATCGGAGACCTTACTCAGTGGCTCATCAATGTATATCATGCTCGGGTTGACCCTTTTGACGATGTTGATTATTTGGGGGCTTCCGAAGTTGACCAAAGCCGTACCCTCATCTTTAGTGGCTATTGTGGTCGTTTCTGCAATCGTCATCGGATTTGGTGTCGATACGTTGACCGTGGCCGATACTATGCGCGAAGGGGAGAGCATTAAAGGAGGGTTGCCGCCCCTTTCCATTCCCCAAATTCCATTCACTTGGCAGACCTTCACTATTATTTTTCCGTATGCCGCGATCGTAGCCGGGGTGGGTCTTATTGAGAGCTTGTTGACCTTGAATATCATTGATGAGATTACGGAGACTCGAGGTAGTGGCAATAAGGAATGTGTGGCTCAAGGTACCGCAAATATACTATCAGGCTTTCTATCGGGTATGGGGGGCTGTGCAATGATAGGGCAGAGTCTGATCAACACCTCTTCAGGGGCCAGGGCCCGTCTTTCTGGAATTACCGCTGCCGTAATGCTATTGGTTTTCATCATGTTTGGATCGAGCCTCATCGAGCGTCTTCCCATGGCAGCATTGGTAGGTCTGATGTTCATGGTAGCTATCGGAACCTTTGAATGGGCAAGTTTTAAGACTTTTGGAAAAATGCCTAAATCAGATGTTGTGGTTATGGTATTGGTCACCTTGATTACCGCAATTACACACAACTTGGCCATAGCCGTATTATTGGGAGTCGTGATTTCCGCTTTAGCCTATTCTTGGGAAAATGCCAAACGTATCCGGGCTAGAAAATATGTGGATGAGCATGGAATCAAGCACTATGAGATTTTTGGACCCTTATTTTTCGGATCAACTACGCTATTTGCAGAGAAATTCGATATTCAGAACGATCCTGAAGAAGTCATTATCGATTTTGCGGAAAGCCGTATTGCCGATATGTCGGGTATCGAAGCCTTGAATAAGATTACGGAGCGCTATAAAAAAGCAGGAAAAAAAATTCATTTAAGGCATTTGAGTAAAGACTGTATTCGACTTTTGGGAAATGCCGAAAATATAATCGATGTCAATGTGTTGGAAGACCCTACTTATAAGGTGGTCGTGGATCGTGTGCAGAAGAAAAACGGGGTTGAGGCTGAGGATCCGTGGAATCTCTGGGGCTTTTGATACCCAGCACTATTTTCTTTTTGAACTCGTGTAACTGCCGCCCCACCCAAACCAGTATTTAGCTGAAATCTGCTGCTGAATTCGGTGTAGTTTATTCTCCAATACCTTTTGTTCCGGTTGAATAAGTTTTTCTGTGCTCATAATGTAATAGTTTAAAAGGTCCGTTTGTTATAAAGACGAACACTACTTAGGGAAAAGGACAAAGTTTTGTTAAAATTTTTAAAATAATAGAATTGAGGCCCGGTTGAGTGCTTGTCTGCGCTTTCACTAAAGGAGGTGAAGTCGAAGTAGATTGCGACAATGAATCAACCTAAAAGCTGAGCCCGAAACACTTTTGGTGTTTTACCCAAGTATAATTTGAAGGTTTTGGAGAAATGGCTCTGATCGGCAAAATGACATAAATAGGCAATTTCGGTGAGGGATAGCTTGGGGTCGAGCAGATACATCAGGGCGCTCTTTATTTTCCGTTGCCTGATGTAATCGCCTAAGGTGGCTGAAAAATAACGCGGAATAGTTCTAGAGAGATGAACAGGGTGTACTCCCAATTCATTTGATAACGAACTTAGGTTGAGCATGTCGTCATTATCTGAATGCAGTATTTCCTTTAAGGAGGAAACCCAAGGCGGCGTATTGTCGTATGCCAACAGTTGTTCATTTTGGGTAGTTTCACAGAGCTGTAGCAATAAGAGGTCAATAGAGAGCTCAGAGTAAGGATCTTGGCATTTGAATTCAAAATAAATCTTTCCCAAGAGATGGTGCATCATTGGGTTTTCGATAGTCTGACTTCCTTCCCAAAGGTCGACATTGAGCTTCTTGCGCTCATACCACGTACGCTCGAATTCGATGTGGAACCCTCTGGCAAGGTTTGATTCCTTACTATTATAATGAGACTCGTTCCAGTTATGCAGTAATAGACTTCCAGAACTACAGTTGGTTTTCCGGTGTTTGTTCACATCGTATACCTGCCCCTCTATAATATACATGAAGTACGGATTCTCATGATAGTGCCAATCGGTACGGGAAGTGAGGTAGTCATATTCCGAGAGAATGATGCCCTTGTTATCGAGTTCCATTTTTTTTTCTCCGTAGTATTTCCCTTTGGTTAGGACTTTCATGAAACAACTATTGTCGATTAACTACTATATAGACGCGATTTTCGGGCTTTGGTTACATTTTAATACAAGGAATGGCGTCAAGTATGGGGATGTGAGTTTTAGTTGGTTGGTTCTTTGTGGTTATGGCCTAGCAATATGGGGTCTTGAGTAGCATCATTGGCCAATATTGATAGGGTTTCGTCCGTAAAGTCCAAGCGCTCCATAAAGACATCATAAGTGACGGTCTTATTGGTATTCCAAATGCGTTCCATTAGTACTGGAAGCCTTCTTCGTAAGCTACTGAACTCAATTTCTTGTGATTGCTCCCAAGTGCACATCTGGGCACCGATGATAGAGGAAGTCTCTTCCAATTGAATAGGGTTGGCTGTGGCAGGCGACCTCGACCACCAATTTTCAAAACGCCATAGGTTCCAATCAAAAATGGTTTGGGGCTCCCATTTTTTTTCATTGACCACATACAACGGTTTCCAAGACGCATTCACGACGGTGTACCCGGCATCGATAAGATCATTTGGCAAGTGGTATAGTGACTCAAATTCAAATACGATCATATCCTTTGGTATTTCGACCTGTCCTTCTTTTGCAAATCCCTCCCAGATACAAGTTTGTTTCCCATGCTTTTTAACGAGATCGTTTGTTCGTACTAAAAAATGGCGATATAATTCATGAACATCGTTATTGCCCAATGCATTTATCTTTATGTAGGCATTCACTTCTGGGTCCTCCATCACTTGGTCGAATCTTGCTTCGTCTCCACCGATATGAAAATAGGGTGTTGCCTTAAAAATGGGAATGATTTCAGAAAACAGGGTATCGAGGGCAGCATACACCTCTTCTTTACCCATATGAATGATATAGGGGTTTTGTTCATAAGCGGCTATTCCGAATAATTCCGGGTAGGCTGTTACCAAAGACTTTGCGTGTCCCGGAACATCGATTTCCGGAATGATGGTCACTCCACGCTCCTGTGAATAGGTCTCTAACTCGTTTAACTCCTCGAAGGAATAATGCCGGTCAGGTGTCGACAATTTTGGATATTTCTTGGAAGGTAAGGTATAGGATTGATCGTCGGTGAAATGGAGTTGTACATAATTCACCTTGTAATAGGAGGCGAGGTCGATTAGTTTTTTAATAGTGGCCATAGAATGCCAATTTCTAGCTAAATCGACCATAAGTCCGCGATATTTGGCATCTGGATGGTCATCTAGGGTCACCTGCGGAAAAAGCAAGGCCCCGTCTTCGAAAAGAGCCATCTGAAGTAGCGTAGTGCGCGCCATTGCGGCGGCTTGCGGACTACCCGCTTTGACCAAAATTCGATTACTGATTTCAATCTGATAGGCATCTTTTGCAAACGAATCATCAAGACGAAACAATAGAAGCGATTGGTCACCGTCGGTACTTATCGTTGGATTGATATCTGAAAGTACTTCAAGTTCTTTTTTGAAAACGGCCAAGACAGGCTGTAATTCGGTATTGGCGGCGGACATTTCAAAGAACTTATCCGTAATCAGAAACGCATGATTGCCTGCTTCTATCGATTTGGGTGTGGGAATGACCTGAATCGGAATTTTTCTTGAAATCAGGTTGCTTTTTTCCTGGCAAGCCACGAGACCCAAGGCAAATAGTAGGATCGACAATACTTTTTTCATCATTTTTGAAATAGGCGTTAATTAAAAAAAAGCCATTGCCTCATCAAATAGGCAACGGTTTTTCAATGGTATCTTCAAGTATCATTTCCGTTAGAGCAGAAACCAAGGTGGTTTTTTTTGAATATTGATATCATAAACATTGCCTTGAATGATAGACATGAAATAAGGATTTTCATGATCGTACCAATCGATATTTGGAGTTAAGCAGTTGTACACGGAGTGAATGACTCCCTTATTACCAAGTTCCCACTTTTTTTCTCGGTAGTATTTCCCTTTAATCAAAACTTTCATGAAGTCTTTCTTATCATGGAATATACTAAAAAAGGGTCACCGAGTGGTATATTCTTCCAATTTTTAAGGTAGTTGTAAGACTTTTAATTCGAGTAGTAATAAATGCAACATGAGTGTCAGTTTAACATCGGAACTCTGAGCACCACTCATAGCTTTGCCGTCTTCTGACAAAACCGCGAATTGGTTCTACAGAGTTTTGGGGTATCAGAATCGGCAAGATTCCTATACAGATAAATTTTCCAAAATGAGTCCTGATGTTCGAAAACATGTTCTAATTGAAGACTTTTAGTATAAGAGGTATCTATTTCACCTGTTGATAATAGGTAATGGCCTCCCATCTCTTTAAGGATATTAAAGTTAAAATCAAGCTTTTCAATTTTTTTTACTTTAGGCCTTAGAAAAAACATTTTCAAAGCATCGTTAAACGCATAACAGCGAGAACCCCAATTGTCATAGTAGTTTTTAATACTGGGATTCTTTTCTAGTTCAGGAGCAATTACCTTCCTAAATTTTAACTTATGCGCTAAGGGGTAATTTGGAAAATATCCATCTAGGGTATAAAACCCGTTGTATTGAGCAATCGAAGGATGCATACCTAGACTAATGACTCGATAATCTGAATTGGGTTGGCCAATGAAATCTTTTACTTCGGCAAATAACGATTCCGCATAAAACTCCTTATACGATGGTTGATTGGGTAGTTGATCCAAAACCTTAAGCTCTTGACCTATATAGCCAATTTGAAAGAATAAAATAATCCATATTAGGACCTTTCCTATGGTGCCATATTTAGACAAATGCCATAAGGCTAGGGCTAATAGAATATACCAGGTCATTGGGTGTAAGAAATGAAATCTTTGAAACTGTAGTGGCAGAAAATCGGTCATTAGCTCTGTTATACCACTTAGGGGCTCCCATCTGATAAAGCCATAAATAAAAGAAGTTAAGAGTAAGAAAACTATGGAATATAGGTACCTTTTATCAAGCTCTTTTTTGAACAATTGTAGAATTAGCACAACAATGATTGGAATAATCAGATACGTGTGAAAACTATGTGCATGATACTGGCCAAATCTAAGAATTTGGTCAAATTTATCAAGGCCTTCCGAGAAGAAATAGGGTTCAAAATAAAATGAAACCCGATGTGATGTATAGTCGCCCTTAAACAAAAATGAATAGATAAGGGGATAATGGCTCAGCAGATACGAACCGCAAAGTAATAATACGCCTTTCAGAAATAACCAATTTATTTTTTTGTATCGATACCAGTCATATGCTAAAATGAAAAATACAATTACCATAAAGAATATGCCCGAAAGTACTAATGAGGAATAAAATGCAAACCCTATGATAATGAGCCAATGATAAAGCCCAGATTTTCCGTTTCTTAGATTCATGAATGCATATGAAATCAATGGTAGTCCGCATACGCTTAAAGTGAAAGACCAGAATGGAAGCAATGAAAACATTAGTGAAACAAAAAAAGGAATTATTGAAGAAGAGTTCCTTGGCAATACATGTTTATTAAGCAATAGATGCATTCCGATGAACGCAACCAAACTCATGATGATTTTGTTAAATATGTAGCCTTCATACATGCCAAATAGATAAAACCATAAAAGACTGATATCATAATTACCATATAGCGCCGACCTTGGAATACCATTGAATACTTGTGGAACCAGATTTTGTGGATTCGAAAACATAGTGCCACTATCAAGTAATATTTTTACCCAACTGAGGTTCGAATCTAGATTGTCATGTATGGTAATATAGCTGTTTTCACCATTGTAGATATAAGGAAAATAATAGGCCAGTATAAGTGTTGAAGCTATTGTTAACTGTACTGCTATATTATTAAAGAAAGGCTTAAATGCTGATGACATTTCTATTTTTCAAACATTAAGAGAGATTCAATAATATATTGTAACTCATTATTTGTTAAATCATAAAATAAGGGCAAGCGAATGAGCGATGAAGAGTACCGATCACATTCAGGTAGTTCTCTCGATCCATGAAAATCGTGATAGAATTTGCTTTTATGCAAACTTTGATAATGAAACACAGCCAAGATTCCTAGATTTTTCAAATAGGTCAATATTTTTTGTCGCTGATCTTGATTTTCTACTACTAAGTAAAAAAGGTGGGCATTATTTGTTGCGTATTTCGGTATATATGGCAATTGAATTTTATGCTTCTTTGCCCACTCCGATAAATTATCATAGTAAGTATTCCAAATATCCTTCCTTTTTTGTTGTATATCATTGAGTTCGCCAAGTTGCGCATATAAAAATGCCGCAATGATATCGGAGGGTAGAAAAGAAGAGCCAATATCTACCCATTCATACTTATGTACTTTTTTTCTAAAAAAATCAGAACGGTTCGTTCCTTTCTCCCAAATTACTTCAGCTCTTTCTAGAAATTTTGAGTCATTAATAACGAGCATTCCGCCTTCGCCAGAAATAATATTTTTCGTTTCGTGAAACGAAAATGTTGCTAAGTGTCCAATCGACCCAAGAGCTTTTTTATCAGTTTTCGGATGCCCTATATAATAACTGTCGATAGCCTGAGCTGCATCTTCAATGACATATAAATCATATTTGTTTGCCAATTGCATGATTTTACCCATGTTACATGCGACGCCAGAATAGTGAACTACAACAATTGCCTTGGTTTTAGATGTAATGAGCTTTTCAATAGAATTCTCATCTATATTTGGACAGTCTTTTCTGCTGTCGGCGAAAATTATTTTTGCTCCTCTTAAGACAAAAGCATTGGCAGTACTAACGAAGGTGAATGAAGGCATGATTACTTCGTCAGCTTCTTTAATGTCAAGAAGTATTGCTGCCATCTCAAGAGCATCAGTGCAAGAAGTTGTCAACAGACAATTTGTAAAACCAAATTGTTTTTGAAAATAGTTTTGACACAACTTAGTGTACTTACCGTTTCCTGAAATCTGGCCATTTTTGACAGCATCTTCAATAAAACTTGTTTCTTTACCGGTAAGGTGGGGTTTATTGAAAGGAATTTGATACTGCGAGAAGTTCATTGCCCAAATTTAAGTCTAAATTTATTTTCAAAGGATACTAGATTCCCGCTATCATCATAAAAGTCTTTTACAATCAGTAGGCCGACGCCACAAACGATGTATACCCCCTCCTTTTTTTTAAAAAGCACCTTTCCTGGCCCCCTATTCGCTATAGTAACATCTTTTTCAGAGGCAGCATCAAGTATACGTAACCATTTTCCATTGAGCTTGGTTTTGGCTCCCTTATAGGGCGGGCCAACGGCATCGATGAAGCGTTTGATTTCTGTAGCGGAAAGATTCCAATCTATTTCATAGTCATCTTCATCACGCCAGAGACTATAGGAAGCCAAATTGTCTTTTTGCGGGTACGAGCTAAGTCGTTTTCCAAGGTAATCTTTCAATACTTCGTTTAAAAGATCAGCGTATAGCCTCGCCAATTTTTCTATAGCATTTTCAATTTTTATAGGATAAGAAATATTGAGTTTTACGTGGTTAACAATGTTACCGGTATCGAATTCTTCATTAGCTTCAATTACTGTAACGCCAATTGTTGTATCTCCATTGATCAGTGCAGTAACCAAGGGGTTAAAACCTCGGTATTTAGGAAGTAAGGAATCATGAAAAACCAAGAGGTTTGTAGCTGGGGAAATTATCCATCTCCAACCTATGGCTATACTAAGCTTAATTGACTTGTTCTCTTTCTCGTAGTTTCTGATATAAGACAGCAAATTAAGTTCTTTTGCAAGAAGGCGTATCTCGCTGGAAAAATCATTTGACACATTTTTATCTTGTCCAACAACGATATCGGTAATAGATGAAAGGTGTCTTGGTTTTAGTTTTTTTAAACTTTCGAATCCCTTTTTCCCAAGGAGGTACAATCTAACCATTGATGATTTGCTTCACGATGTAAAGGGGTCTTTTTCTGACGCTTTCAAATATTTTTCCAACGTATAGCCCGACTACTCCTAATGTAGCCATAATAACACCCGATAAGAACCAAATAGATACGATTAGGCTGGTATAGCCTAGAATAAATATATCTCCCCTTATCCACTTTAAAAGATAAACAAGTGCAATAAAGAAAGCCCCAATAGAAACTATTCCGCCCGTTTTAATAAGTAGGCGTATGGGTTTGTCTGAAGACGAAAGTATAATGTCTATGGCCAGGCGTAACAAAGACCTAAAATTATAGTTTGATTTTCCTTCTTGCCGGGGAGCATGGTTCACAATTATCTTGGTAGACTTAAACCCTACCCATCTTACCATGGTTGGAAAGTATCGAACGGACTCGCGCATTAGAATTACAGCATCAATTACTTTTCTGCTATAAATACCAAAGTTAGCTACACTTTCATCATGTTTAAAGCCAGTAAGATAGCTTAGTAACCTGTAAAACAATTTTGAAAACAATTTTTTCACAAAAGAATCTTTTCTTACGTGTCTGCTTGCAAGCACAATATCATAACCCTCCAAGGTTTTTTGATAAAGGTTTTTAATTTCTTCTGGTCGGTCTTGTAGGTCACAATCCATAACAACAATCCAATCTCCACTTGCACAATCTAATCCAGCGGTTATGGCACAATGCTGCCCAAAGTTTCTACTCAACTGTAGCGCTTTTACCTTTTTGTTTTCTCTACTGATTTTTTCTATTTCCAACCACGAATTATCAGTGCTGCAATCTTCAACTAGAATTATTTCATAGTCAGAGCTAATTTCTTGAATGTTTCTTTCAATCAAATTTACCAGTTGAGAAATGACTTTCTCAGCATGATATACCGGGCTAACTATGGATATTTTCATTCTAACGATTCAAGAATGACTACCGAATACTAGATAGTCAGAAAATATTATTTTTAACGCTGAATAGTATGTTTTAAAGCTAAAACTAAAAGAAGTGTAATCCAAAATCTACCGTTAAGGATCTCGTAGAGAACTATGTGATAATATGTCAACATTGCGACTGGTTAGATAAGGTTTTTTTAGTATAAACAATTTGATTTGCAACCTTGAAAAACATTATCAACGAAAAGAAAAATAGCAACATTAATTTAATGATGCACTTAACTATTTATTAAAGCGTTCTCAAATACTCCGCAACAGCTCTAGTATCCTCTTCCGACAAGTTCTGATTCAACATAATGGCGTTGTTATATTCCTTTAAAAGCGCCTTGGCTATTGGGTCTTCTTTGAGCATGCCATCGGGGTTGGCGATCATGTTCATCACCCAGGCCGGACTTCTTCTTTCATAGACTCCTTTCAAAGCGGGTCCGATCATCCGTTGCTCCGCCATATGACAAGCCGTGCATATCGCGCTGAATTTTGCTTCTCCAGCAGCAGCCAATTCGGTATCGATATCGGAAGGAAACTCGATATCTTTGAACGGACCGACGCCGTCATTATCCAAATCTACCGGCACACCTTCAGAAGCTGTTTCAGCTTTCACTTCCTTTTTGGCACGGTTCATTTCAAAGCCTTCCTTTTTTTCTTCCTTTTTTGATTCACCACAGCTCATCAACAATCCGCCGATAGCCACTACTACGAGTAATTTTTTCATGTAAGCCGAATTTCATTCGTGTCGATCTAAATCGACATCTGTTTGTATTAGGTCACTAATATAAGGAATCACCAAATCTAATCCACTTCATTGAAGAAATTTATCACTCTTTTTTCCGTATACGTGATATTTTTGGGCCCCGTAAAACCGACATGACCGCCATGCTCGGGCATTTCGAGAAAGAGGTTTCGATGAACCCTAGCCTCTTTTTCAGGATAGCACTCCGGGCCAAAAAAGGAATCGTTTTTAGCATTGATGATCAGGGTAGGAATCTTGATTTGCGGTAGAAACTGTAAGCAACTGCATTTCGCATAATAATCTAATGCATCCGTAAAGCCATGGGCGATACTGGTGTAGACATCGTCGAAATCCTTTAGGGTTACCACCCTTTTGATATCGGCATCTGATATTCTCTCCGGAAAGCGTTTTTGCTTCTCCTTTAATTTGTTCAGCAAGTTTTTTTTGAATCGAATCGCGTAGAGTATGTTCTTCGGTTTCAGCAGTTCCTTACAAGAACTATATAGGTCACAGGGAACCGAAATACCTATGGCTGCCTTGATCTGTTTTGGAAGCACCCGATTTTCCCCTAAATACTTTAGGGTCAAATTACCCCCAAGACTGAACCCTTTAATATATATAGCGCCATAGTCTTTTGTCTTTAAGAGGTGTTGAACAATGGCGTCTAGATCTTCGGTAGCTCCTGAATGGTAAGAGCGGAATAGACGATTGGTCTCTCCGCTGCAGGTACGCAGGTTGACGGCGCACACATCGTATCCGTTTCGATTGAATTGCTTGGCGCTTCCTTTCATATAGGCCCGCTGAGCATTTCCTTCAAGACCATGGATCAGAATTACGACTTTTTTGGAAATGCCCTCCGAAAAGCTCCAATCCAAATCCAGAAAGTCACCATCGGGTAGTTCAATGCGTTCTCTCTTTTGTTCAAAACCATTGACCGTTCTGACGACACCTGCATAGATGGTCGACAGATGGCCGTTTTTGAAGAAAACGGGTGGGCGGTACAGAGAGGGAATAAGCGGCATTAGTATAGGATGTTATCTTTTGGAAGTACGTCGACAGGTAAATCTTTTTCATCTAACATATCCCGCAGATCGATTTCTATAGTGCGGCATAAGGCCGTCATGGGCACATCGTTGATGCGTCCTTCAAAGGGGTCCTCGCTGTTGTCCCCAATAGTTTCCATAGTTGTAAAAATCCAAGAGATCAAGACCGAAAACGGAATCATTAAAAAGATATACCAAGGTTCCACCTTTCCGAGCGTGGCCATGGCATCATCTTCAAAGACATCCAGTAATCCAAAGGGCAGCAGCAATACAAATATCCATGTGAATACCTTGGAAAAGTAACCGTACTGGCGTGGAAAAGGAGTGTTTTTGATACGCTCGCACTTACCTTGAAGATTATAAAATTCCTCCAAAACAGATTGCATCTGATCTTCTTGAAAGCCATCAATGATACCTTTCCGTTTTAGCTCAAAGATATCGAAAGCTTGATTTTTAACCAAGTGGGTGGCCGGGTTCACCCTTTTTTTTAGGTCACTGAATTCTCGCATGCTGACGTAATTATAGGCTTCATTACAAGAGATATTCCGTTCCTCATGTTTGTCAAAAACCTTCTCTACCAGTCTATTTTTCTTCAAGGCCCATGACTTTGGTTGGCGCAACTGTACCCGTAAGGAGTTGATCCAGGCAATATGGCGATGAATCATTTGAGTATGTATTTTTTGGTCATGTTCAGGGTCGTCCGATCTGACAAAACTCAAAACTTGGATAGCCCAGGTACGACTATAATTCACGATACCGCCCCAGATTTTACGTCCTTCCCAAAACCGATCATAACTTTGGCTGTTCTTAAAACCGATATAGAACGCCACCGCAATACCGATAACACTCAACGGTTGAAAAGGAATGTCGATAAAAGTCCACCCCAAAAAATGGTATAAGCAAAAAATACCGCCCGCGTAAAACGTAAAGAAGATGAGGTTTTTCCATGCATACCTGAGAATCAAACCCCAGCCTATATTGCGTTTTATGTACATTACGAAATTTTTTGAAAGTTGAACGGCGAGCGTTAAAAATACGTAAAACTTTAAGAATCGGCATGGGTCGGTGAAGGTCTATTTGAATCTTTATCGTAAATTTCAGTATGGCTTTCAAAATGAAAAAATGTGCGCATTTAGCGGTAATCGATACCGTTAAAACTCCGAAAGAATACCAATGCGAAGAATGTGTGAAGATAGGTGGTGGCTGGGTGCATTTGAGAACATGTCAGCGTTGCGGTGTGACCCTGTGCTGCGATAGTTCACCCAACAAACATGCCAGCAAACACGCCCAAGAAAAAAAGCATCCTGTAATTAGTTCCGCCGAACCCGGCGAAAAATGGATGTGGTGTTATGAACATGAATTAATTGCTAGATATTAGAAAATGACAGACCCTAGATTTCCTGAATTGACCCAGCGGCAGATCACTATCCTCAAAGAGCACGGTACAATTGAATCTTTTGATACGGATACCCGAGTATTTACCTTAGGTGATTTGCAATATGATTTCTTCGTAGTGCTCGAAGGGGCAATAGCGATCGAAGACCCGACCAACGAAAATGCCCTAATTGTTGAACACCAAAAAAACGAGTTTTCCGGGGATAGTGGTATGCTTTCAAACCGCAGTGCTCAGTTTCATGCTATTGCAAAAGGGGGTACCACCCTGCTTAGGTTGACCCCACTCGAACTACGAAGAGCTATCGCCAAGCATAGCGATATCAGCGACCTGTTGTTGAATGCCTTTTTATTACGCCAGCAAACGGTACTCTCTGAGTTTACGGGGGGTCTTAAATTGGTCGGTTCGGGCAATTCAAAGGAGACCTATGCCATTCGCGATTTTATGGATAAAAATCACATCTGGTATAATTTTATGGATGTCGATAGTTCAGTGGAAGCAAAAGACCTGTTGTTGAGCTTCAATCTTGACGAGGCCGATTTACCGATATTGATTACGAGTGACACCAAAATCTGTAAAAATCCTTCTCTGGATTCTGTGGCACGAAATTCGGGCGTCTTAATGGAATTCGAAGATAAGGTCTTTGATCTGTTGGTTATCGGAGCGGGGCCTGCCGGACTGGCAGCTAGCGTCTATGCGGCTTCCGAAGGACTCGATGTAGTTACGATCGACAGTAATGCCCCAGGCGGGCAGGCCGGTAAGAGTTCGAAAATCGAGAATTATCTTGGGTTCCCTACTGGGATTTCCGGAAGCGAACTGGCTAATCGCGCCTATGTACAGGCCCAAAAGTTCGGCTGTAATATTTCGATTCCGCATCGCGCAAAAAGTATCGAACATACCGGAGATCATTTTGTGTTATGCGCGACCAATGGAAAGGAAATCAAGACCAAGGCATTGATTGCCGCTACTGGTGCACGGTATAGTAGACTTCCTTTGGAGGATATAGAACGCTATGAAGGCAGTGGAGTGTATTATTCCGCTACGGGAATGAACGCCTCTTCATGTAAAGATGAGATCGTTGGTGTGGTAGGAGGTGGCAATTCTGCGGGACAAGCCGCACTGTTCTTGGCCGACCACGCCCAGGAAGTACATGTCATTTTGAGAGGAGGTGACCTTGGTTCGAAAATGAGTAATTATTTGGTACAGCGCATCGAGGCGGCCCCGAATGTTTTTGTGCACCTCTTTACCCAAGTGACCCAGTTGAATGGAACGCACCATTTGGAGAGTCTGATCTTAGAAACGAAAGATGGCGAACAAACTGAAAAGGCCATTACCAACTTGTTTACCTTTATCGGTGCCAGGCCTGGCACCGATTGGTTAAAAGGATTGGTCACTACGGATGAAAAAGGATTTATATGTACGGGCCCAGGTATTGAGGAGAAAGCGCTATTCAAATGTGATATTTTCAGAAAGCGAAAACCGCAATCGCTTGAAACGAGCATACCGGGATTCTTTGCGGTAGGTGACGTGCGAAAAGGGTCCGTGAAACGGGTTGCTTCGGCGGTTGGCGAAGGCTCAATGGCCATTAGTCAAGTACACCAATTCTTGGGCGAATTGAATGCCCGGAAAACGATGGAGGTGTAAGATTTTTTTATTTAGGATAGATTTCCAAAACTTTTGCCTGCACTTCAATCGCAGATTTGAACTCCGATTTTAGGGAATCTACCAAGGTCGAAACAGGAACCGAATCTTTGATCATGGCCGAACCCTGACCGGCAGACCAGATGGTTTTCCAAGCTTTTGCTTCGGTATCCAGTTCCTTACCAAAATCGATTTTCCGGTCCTTTTTTAAATCCTCTTCCGTGAGTCCTGCGGCTTTGAGACTAGCACCCAAGAAATTGGCGTGCACTCCCGAAATAGCGGCAGTATAGGTAATATCACTTGCCCCGGCATCGATGATCATTTGTTTGTATTCGTCCGGCGCTTTGGCCTCATCGGTATTAATGAAGCGTGTGCCCATATAGGCCAAATCGGCACCCATTTGTAGAGCAGAGGCAATATCGCGCCCTGTGCTGATACATCCCGAAAGAATAATCGTCTTGTCAAAGAATTTTTTGATTTCGGAAACCAAGGTCATTGGGTTGATCGTACCGGCATGCCCACCTGCACCGGCGGCAACTAAAATCAATCCATCGACACCGGCTTCCTGCGCTTTTTCGGCATGACGTTTTTTGATGATGTCGTGGAAAACCAATCCTCCGTAACTATGAATGGCATCCACCACCATTGAAACTGCACCCAATGAGGTGATGATAATCGGCACCTGGTGTTTGATGCATAGTTTGATATCGGCCTCTAATCGTGGGTTGGTTTGGTGTACGATCAAATTAACGCCGAAAGGAGCCGCCTTTTTGCCTGTTTCCTTCTCGAATTTTTGAAGTTCCGTTTTTATCTCAATGAGCCATTCCTCAAAACCTTCACTGGTTCGCTGGTTCAAGGCGGGAAAAGTGCCTACGATACCGTTTTTGCAACATTCAATAACCAATTGAGGGCCCGAGATCAAGAACATCGGGGCAGCGATTGCAGGTAGTGAAAGGTCTTTAATAAATGCGGGTTTTTGGCTCATGATAGTATTTTCTTGATTTAAAAATAGCGATTAATTCCTTCGAATAAGTGTGGCTGTTTTTCAAAACTATGGTATTTTTATCATTCCTATGCATGCATAATAAATTATTTCTTCAATGTATCGTAAAGAATTTGAAATTCGTTGGAGTGATGTAGATGCCAATCGGCACCTCGCCAACTCCGCTTATCTGAATTATACCAGTCATACCAGAATCGCTTTTTTGTTGGAGCTCGGTTTAAATCAAAAATCTTTTACACGTCTGCAAATGGGGCCTGTAGCATTTTATGAACACCTCTATTACTTTAAGGAAGTGTTGCCGGGAAGACCGATTCAGGTTTCTATGGAGGTGGTAGGAATGAGCGAAGACGGTAAGTTTTTTGAATTCAAACATGATTTCTATAATCATCAAGGGGAAAATGTTGCTCGCAGTGAAATGATGGGCGCATGGATGGATTTAAAAACGAGACGTCTTACCGTACCACCAAAAGAATTCATCGATGCGCTAAATGCAATGGATAAGCAGAGTGGCTTTCGCGTTTTAACTAAAGCGGATACAAGAAAGTTGGCACGGGTGCCGAAGCATCTGAATAGTGGATTTTAATTTCTCTGCAAGGTAAAGAGCCTTTCATTCGACCGAATTTTATCCCAATAGAACTTTTTGTGCGCCCGGTTCATCCTTTTTCGCTTTCGGATTTTAGCAAATAAGTCAATCTTGCCGTCCGAACATCAAAGACGAACAATCATGCTATTAGTATTAAAAAGAAGTATCCCTCTTGTTTTATTCTGGGGTATCCAATTCATCAACAATCACGGTTATGGGCAACTATCAACTCCAGTAGGGGAGATTAAAAACCTGATAGGTGAGGTGGTTTCTACCGATTCCATTGAAGTATTCCTGCAGACTCAAATGAAAGCCCTTGATGTGCCTGGAGTATCATTGGCAATTATCAATGAGGGCGAAGTGGCATATCATTGGGTAGAGGGGTATGCCGATCTGGAGAAGAAGATAGTGGTTACGGATAAAAGTATCTTTGAGGGCGCCTCCCTTTCCAAACCGCTATTCGCTTATTTTGTACTGGGCTTTGTTGAGGAAGGAAAATTGGATTTGGACACACCTCTGTACGAATATTTGCCCTACCCGGATATCGCCCAAGATGAACGCTACAAAAAAATCACGGGGAGAATGGTACTTACACACACCTCTGGATTTCCGAATTGGAGATCGGATTACGATGGTGGTGAACTGTTCATTTCTTTTGAGCCGGGCAGCACCTTTCAATATTCAGGAGAAGGGTATCAATATTTAGCGAAGGTTTTGGCACATGTAATGGACACAGACGATGCCGGTCTAGAGGCGATGTATCAAGAGCGGGTCGCACAACCTTTACATTTGAAACATACCAAGTACATTCAAGATGCCGAAAACATGAAAAATAAGGTGCACGGATACATCGAAGGCAAGGCGGTCGAGGAAGATGACGACCCTAACATTTTTGGATCGGCATTTTCGATTCATTCCGAAGCCCTCGATTTTTCAAAATGGCTGATTGCGTTAATGAATAAAAAGGGGTTGTCCGAGAAAAGTTATCAAGAGCTTTTCAAAAGCCAGGTAACCTTGCCAGAAGGGCATCCACAGACGCAGGCGGGAGTCACGGACTGGACCCTTGGATTCGCAAAGGCCAAAATGCCCTTCGGAGAGGCCTTAGGTCATGGAGGGAATAATCCTGGCTACACCAGTATTTTTATTATTGTTCCTGAAACACAATGGGGTTTTGTCATGTTTACCAATGGTAATCAGTCTCCATTGCCGATGGTATTCCTTGAATACTTGATGACTCCATAGTATTATGTGGTGTGCATTCCATTGTAGCGAACTTCATTATATTGGCAACAGCAAATTCCGAAGATGAACACGTTCAAGTTTAACCGATCCGACTATAGGTTCATTCTAATTTACCTTTTAGGCGCAGCCATTTGGTTATTGTTCCGATGGAACGTGCAAAACTATACGTCTTTTGAAATTATCACAGGATTGGTGGGTTTTGTAATCAAGAATCTACTATTGCTTTATATGTTCAGGTGGTTGATCAATAGATACCTGATCGTGAAAAAGAATTACGTCGTTTTCATTGTATTGGCTTTCGTCGCATGGGAGGCGGTCGGATTTCTCGATATGTGGCGTGATTATTTTACGGCCCACCAACCGTGGGAGCTCCCTTCATTTGAAATCATGCTCATCGAAAATTTCCATAGAAGTGCCACAGACTCTGTAATGTTGATTGGTTTGGTGCTCGGTAAGAAGTATTATGAGAATAAACTAGACACGATTGCATTACTCAATAGCCAAAAGGATTTGGAGCTTAAAGTGCTCCGAGCCCAATATGACCCGCACTTTCTTTATAACAGTCTGAATACCATAGATGCGTTAATCGACTATTCCCCAAAAGAAAAAGTAAAAGAGTATATCGGGCATTTGGCCTCCCTATACAGGTATTTGATCCATACCAGGGATGAAGATATTGTTCCTTTGGCCAATGAACTTGGCGTTGCTAAAGACTATTTTTATTTGATCGAAACCCGTTTTGCAGGTGATTACAGTTTTGAGATTATCGAAAGAGAACCCCCACTTGCCCATTACCTACCCCACGGTGCCCTCCTAACGGTCTTAGAAAACGTCGTTAAACACAATGTGGCATCTAGCGATGAAACCATAACGGCCAAAGTGATTATCGATAAGAAATCGGTCAGTATTATCAATTCGATTTCCAAGCCAACAAGAAAGGTGACATCTATGGGTACAGGTCTCAAAAATTTGAACAAACGCTATCGACTGTTAAGTGATCATACTATCCGAATTGAGGAAAAAGACAGTAGTTTTAACATCGTATTACCTTTATTGCACCTAATCGAATAAGATGAATCGCAACATGCGTATTTTCATATTGGAAGACGAGGTTCCGGCCAAGAAAAAACTGGTCAGCTACCTAATGGATTTTTTCGGGGAAGCCACTCGATTCGACTGTGCCAGAAGTGTGAAGGAAGGCATTGAATTTTTGCAAGCAAACCAAGACTATCATCTTATACTTTCAGATATCAAGCTGCTTGACGGTACCGCCTTCGACGTTTTCGGAAAAGTAACCATTAAGGCCCCTATCATCTTTTGTACGGCCTATGACGAACATTTACTTGAAGCGTTTCAATCCAACGGCATCGCCTATATCTTAAAACCCTATCAAAAGCGAGATCTTGAAAGTGCTCTCGAAAAGTTTGAAGTCTTATTTGAACCCAAGGTTTTCAAGAAAGATATGTTTTACCAATTAAAGGAAGCCCTGGAAAGTAATCTTGAAAACTACAAAAAGCGATTTGCGATTAAGAAAAGAGATGGAATACAACTATTGAAGACGTCCCAGATAGTCTTGATACAAGCTCATGGGGATTTTTGTCAAATTGTCGATTCCAATGGTCTCCGGCATAGTATTTCAAAAAACATGGGCACATTGACGAAAGAACTTGACCCCAAACAATTCTTTAGGATTAACCGGAGCCAAATTGTCGGAATCGGGTATATCGAAAAAATAATACCGTATGCCAAGAATAGGCTTGCGCTCAAGATTACAGGAGTGAAAGAAAATGCAATTACGAGTACCGCCACGACAAGGAGTTTTAGACTATGGATAGAGAGTTAACATGGAAAAAATCCATATATTTGGATAAATTCCTAAATCATGAAACGTTCGGGCACGGCTGATTTATTGCTGCATGGTGGAGCAGTACCGTCATGGTTGTTCCACCGTATGAAGCAATTGACACTGCCGATTGTTGAAGCCTTGATTGAAGAAAAAGGAAAAGATGACTTTCTGGAACGCCTTTCCGATCCTTTTTGGTTTCAAAGTTTCGGGGCGGTCATCGGTATGGATTGGAATTCTTCCGGAGTGACGACAACGGTGTTGAACGTGCTGAAACAATCTATTAATCCGGTGTCCAAACAATTGGGACTTTACGTCTGTGGCGGGAAGGGAAAAAAATCACTTCAGACCCCTAATGAGCTGGTAGTGGTCGGGAATAAGACCGGACTTGACGGCAACTATCTTTCAAACTGTAGTAAGCTAAGCGCAAAAGTTGACAATACGGCCTTGCAAGACGGGTATAACCTATACATTCATAGCTTTGTGGTGAGCGATACGGGAAAGTGGTCTGTCGTGCAACAGGGAATGCACCCTACGAATGGTATGGCACGGCGGTATCACTGGCATTCCGAAAATTTGAAATCTTTTGTCGAGGAACCCCATACGGCCGTCTGCGGAGAGAACCAAGGGAATATCTTGAACCTGGTTCATCAAAAAGCCTTACCTACACAGCGAGCCATTTTGGAGATTGCAAATGAGCATCCGGATAAGATCTTAAAGGAAGTACCCCATCTTTTGGTACCCGTATATCATCATATCAAACCCAAAGATGTCGATATGAAACGACTGGGCAGCATTTTATGGTTGGCACAGGAAAACGAGACACATACGTTCGAGGATTTACTATTGTTAAAAGGGCTCGGTCCAAGAACCCTACAATCATTGACATTGGTCAGTGAAATCATTCATGGTACCCCATCGAGATTCTCCGATCCCGCACGTTTCGCCTTTGCTCATGGAGGAAAAGACGCGACCCCCTTTCCCGTGCCTACCAGAGTGTATGATGAGACTATTGATGTCCTTCGAGAGGCCGTGAACAGGGCCAAGATCGGTAATTCCAACAAACTTCAAGCGGTAAAAAAGCTGACTGCGTTGGCGCAAAAGGCTGAAAACGGATTTAGCCCCAATACCAATTTCGAAGCCTTGGTTCAAAAAGAAAACGAGGAGTCGTACAAGCATGGCGGCCGTAGTGTTTTTGGTTTCGCCAAGCCCCCTTCCCAAAATACACAATTGCGGTTGTTCTAAGGTCAGGAATCACGGGTGCGACTCGTATTTCATATTCATAAAATGGAAGAAATAGAATGTTATTTTGTATACCGTATACAATATTGACTATATTCGAGCTATGCGAATCACCAATGACGAATTGAGTAAGCAAGCCTACAAAAAGGTAAAGCAGATGATCGTTTCCAGAAAGTTGGAGCCGGGCCAGAAAATCGTACAAGAACAATTGGCCGATAAGTTGGGCATCAGCCGAACCCCGCTTCGTGCGGCCCTACGGATGCTGGAAGCCGAATCACTGATCGAGTCCATTCCCCGACGGGGCGTGGTCGTACGTCAGTTCAGCGATGCCGAGATCATTGAAATCTATGATTGTCGAATAGCCTTGGAAAGTACTGCTGTTCGGCTTTTTACGGAGAAGGCTTCCCAAAGTCAGGTCGATCGTCTTCACAAGGTGCTGTCCATTTTTGGGAAAGGGACCATAGATACGCGGCAATACCAGCAGGCGGACAGTGAATTCCATGATATGATCATCAAGAATTGTGGGAATGCATTTCTGTATGATCTTTTTCAAAAGGGCAATCTTTTAGGCTGTATTGATAGGATCGGCTTGGTACGTACCCCTGAAGAGACCTTGCCGGAACATTTGAACATCATCTCCGCAATTCATCAAAGGGACGTAAACCTTGCGGAAAAATTGATCAAGAAACATTTGGAAAAATCCAGGCAGCTCATCCTTAAAAAAATGAAAGATGCCTAGTACATCTTGGTTTCCAACCCGTTACAAAATGGTTTTTGGCACGTTCCTTCTGGCAATGATCGTGCTCTTTGACCGCATTTTACTATCCGTCGCCAAAGATCCCGTCGCGGAATCATTGCAACTGTCCGACAAACAAATGGGGTGGGCCATGAGTATTTTTGCCTTGGGCTATGCGCTCTTTCAAACGCCGGCCGGACTCTTCGCCGATAAATACGGTCCGCGCAAGATATTAACCGCGGTAGTTTCGCTTTGGTCCCTGTTTACCGCCTTGACCGGAGTGGTCTATAATTACGGCATATTAATGGTCGTACGTTTTCTCTTCGGTGCTGGGGAGGCAGGGGCTTTTCCCGGGATGGCCCGTGCCATCTATAGTTGGATTCCGTTGCAGGAACGGGGCATTGTTAATGGAATCAATTTCTCTGGAGGCCGTATTGGGGCTGCATTTGCCCTACCCATGGTCGCTTGGCTAATGGAACTTGTAGGCTGGCGCATGACCTTCGTGATTTTAGGGGGAGTGGGGCTGTTATGGGGTCTTATATGGTACCTGTGGTTTCGAGATAATCCTGAAGATCATAAGGGAATGCCAACGGATGAGGCGGCTTTTATCCGTGCTCATACGAATCGGAGTACGGGGGAAGAAGAAAAGACCAAGATCGATTTTGGAAAGCTGTTCAGGTCCAAGCAAATGTGGTTGTTGATGGGACAGTATTTCTCTAGTAATTTCACCTTCTTTTTCTGTTTGACATGGTTGTTTCCCCATTTGAAGACCACATACGGTCTTGATGCTTTGGAAGCCGGCTTTTACGCCTCTGCACCACTAGTTTCTGGCGCTTTGGGCAATTGGTTTTCCGGGTTTATGGTCGATTACATTTACAAAAGAGAAAAGTGGGCGCTCTCGAGAAAAGCACCCGCTATTATCGGTTTTATTTTGGCTTCCGTGGGCATTGTCGCTAGTGTGTATATGGAAACGGTCACCCCCGCAATCATCTTCATTTCCATAGCCGTTTTCGGCGCTGATATGACCCTAAGCCCTTCTTGGAGTGCCTGTGTCGATATCGGAAAGCAGTTTTCCGGGGCCGTAAGCGGCACTATGAATATGGCCGGGAATATCGGGTCGTTCTTGACGGCTCTGGCCTTTCCGTATTTGTTGGATATGACAGGCTCCGAAGTTCCCTTTTTCTATCTGGCCGCAGGGCTCAATGTGTTGGCGATACTCTTGTGGTGGGGAGTAAACCCAGAGAAGCCACTTCAACTAATTAGCAATACTAAACTATGATTACCAAAGAAGATTTTAAGTATGTCTGCGAGAAATCTATCGATATGATAGAAGAAGCCGGAATTCTATTGACCGAGCAGGACAAGAAAAATATCACAGCGGCAGATTTTGGACTGAGTCGAATCAAGGCAGAAGGGGTTCAGATTCTTACCCTATTCGATACTGATCGCATGGCGGCCAAGATTTTGGTATTACTCCCGCACCAGACCGAGCCGGAACATTGGCATCCACCTGTTGGCGACGACCCAGGTAAGGAAGAAGTGATTCGGGGCATCTGGGGCGACCTGACCTTTTACATCCCAGGAGCCGATACGATGCAAGTGGGCTTTATTCCAGAAGGAAAAGAAGCCTGCTACACCATGCGAAACGAAGTAATCATTAATCCGGGAGAGCAACTAGTACTTCCCCCAGGCACCAAACACTGGTTTCAAGCGGGTGCGCGCGGGGCTGTAATGTATTCGTTTTCCACCAAGGTGACCGACCTGATGGACGAGTTTACCGACCCCAATATTGTAAGGGAGACCAAAATCGAGGGGTATTAAGACCCTAGAGAGAGATAAAAAGACGCCCGATGCATCGGGAAGAACTATAACTAGAAATTTATGAAGCAGAGTATTATCACCGCATTTTTGGGGAGGACCCAAGATCGATTTTCCGAGTATCAAGAACCAACCAGTTTAGTAGAACGTCTAGACTTGGTCGTTAAGATTCCTGGGGTTGACGGTGTCGAAATCGTATATCCCTATGAAACGGAAGAGGCCGCCTCGACCAAGCAACTCTTCGAGGAGCGGGGGCTGAACTTTGCAGCAGTCAACGCGAATATCAAAAAGGAAACCCAATGGGTGCCGGGTGCTTTGTCACGTTCCGACGCCGACTTGCGAAAAGGGGCAATAGCCATTATCAAAAAGGCCAAGGACTATGCCAAGGCAGTAGGCGCACCATTGGTGACCTGTTGCCCACTTTCAGATGGGTATGATAACTTGTTTCAGGTCGATTATCCGAAAGCGTGGCGGAATATGGTAGAATCAATAGCAGAAGCAGCGGATTACATGCCTGAAATGCCATTGTTTATCGAATACAAAATCAATGAGACCCGGGTACATGCACAATTGGACACTTGTGCGAAAACGATACTGTTTTTAAAAGAGGTCGGCAATAGGGCTACGGGTGTGACCATCGACTTCGGGCATGCCTTGCTGGCCAAGGAAAATCCGGCTCAGGTCATTGCTTTGTGTGAAGAAACCCAAACAGACTATTATTTGCATACGAACGATAATGACTTCAATTTTGATTGGGATTTGATTTCGGGTTCCCGGAACTTTCTACACACGGTAGAATTCCTTTTCTATGCCAAGGAATATGGGTATGACAAGTATTTTACCGCTGATGCCTCTCCACGTATTTTTGACATGATCGGTTTCTTTACGGAACATGCCGAAATGAATCTGGCCCTTTGGAATTTGGTCGATAAGCTAGATCGTAAGAAGTACCGGCGATTGATGGCCGAAGAAAAACATATGGATCTGATGCGTCTGGTACGCAAGGAAATCTATCGGCTTTAAGCGTTCTTGGCCCGGCCGGCACGGGGTTTTCTACTGGCGAGATACACGCCGACCAAAACCAAACAGGCCGCCAATATTTTCAGGGTGGTCAATGTGTCTTTTCCCATGGCAACGGCATAGAGAATTCCGATTAGGGGCTGTACATAAACAAATGCGCTCAATGTAGACGCGCGTAACTGTGTCAAGGCAAAAATATTGAACAAGTAGGTACAAAACGTAGTGCCGACCACCACAAAAATGATACTCCATATCGCTTCAAGGGGCAGATGGGCAAAGTCTATTTCCATGAATTCCTTATACCCGAACGGAAGTACGAGAAAAATTCCTAAAGTAAACAACCACTTCATAAACGTAAACGGATGATAGTTATCGATCAAGGTTTTCACGACAATGAGATAGGAGCCATAGAATACGGAGTTCATTAGAATTAGAAAATTCCCCAGAGGAATGTTTGGGGCATCCTGCCTAGTTTCCGAGGAAAAGAAAATGAGTCCTAAGGCTCCGATGAGTCCGATTGTGATACCCAGAATTTTCCGCCCCGATATTTTTTCCTTGATCCATATCGCGGAAAGGATCAATACGATAATCGGAGTGGTAGTGACCAAAACCGCACTATTGATAGGGGTAGAGAGCGCCAACCCCTTAAAGAAGACCAACATGTTGATACCCATGCCGAGAAGGGCACAGACCAACATACGCATATAATCCGTTTTCCGTAGGCGCTCTTTTGGACCGAAAAAGGAAATCAACCAAAATAGCAAGGCTGCACCACCTACTCGAAAGATGATAAACCCAAAGGGCTGCACATAATGTGGCATCACTCCTTTAGCAATCGTATGGTTAAGCGCATAAATGGTGGTTGCGCCAATGGCCGCTAGTATGGCTAGAGTTCGTTTGCTCAAGAATGAATGGCCTCTTTGGCAGCCTGAACCACCTTTTTACTATTGCCTACAAATATGTGCCCGTTCAGCAGAATGACCGGACGTTTTAGAAAGGTATAGTGCTCTAAGATCAAGTTTTTGAAGTCCGTCTCCGCAAGTTGCTTTTCGTGCCACCCTTGTTGCCGGTACAAACGCGCCCTTTTACTGAACAACGCTTCATAGCTTCCGGCAAAGGTTTTCATTTCTTCTATCTGTTTTTCGGTCATGGGATCGGTCTTGATGTCTTGAAGTTCAAAATCGCTTGGCAACTCCAATTCTTTGATGATACGTTGACAGGTATCACAGGTGCTTAGGTGGTATAGTTTCTTCATCGCTAAGGTATTATCAGTTGTAAATTTTTATGATCGTTCCATTTTCCGATCCAAGTACACTCTGCTCATATCCGGACACTACTTTTTCCATAGAGACGGGGGTATGGCCCGGAAAATAATCTTTGTACTTTTCATAGGTGTCTTGAACCATTCCTGCGGCTACGGCATTTAATCGAACGTCTCTTTGAAGCTCAAGCGCCGTAGCTTTTACAAAGCTATGGATTGCTCCGTTGACCATGGCCGCACTTGCAGTTTTTGGTACCGGGTGTTCCGCTAAAATACCCGTTGTCAAGGTAATGGAACCTCCTTCGTTCAAGTGCCGATACCCTAAACGCGTTAGATTGACTTGCCCCATGAGTTTACTGCGGAACCCAATGTAGTAATCGTCCTCCGTTAAGTTTTCAAAGGTAGCCCATTTCGCATCACCTGCTGCACAGATAATCGCATCGATGTTGCCAATGGCGTCGAACATCCGCGTAATCGATGAGGAATCGGTGATGTCGACCTCAATGTCTCCATTGCTTCTTCCTGCAATAATAACTTCGTTATCCTTTTTGAAATGCGCGGTCAATGTTTTTCCTATGGCGCCATGGCCGCCGACGATCAGTAGTTTCATGTAGTTGTAGTTTTAGAATTCATTTTAATCGATTATCGAGATTTGGAAGTCGTTTACTGGCCCAAGGCGATGCTTACTGCCTTGGCCGAATGTATTTTGGCCGTATCGAATAAGGGGATTGAAATATCGCTTTGGGAAATCAGTAGGGGAATTTCCGTACATCCTGCAATGATGCCTTGGGCCCCTCTTTTTTCGAGACTTGCAATGATTTCAAGATAGACCGCCTTTGATTTTTCCGATAACACCCCCTTCACCAATTCATTATAAATAATGTCGTGGATTACTTGCCGCTCTTCAGGATTCGGAATAAGAACCTCTAAGCCATAGACCGCTTGAAGTATTTTGGTATAGAAATCCCTTTCCATAGTAAACTTGGTGCCGAGTAGGGCTACTTTTTGTAACCCATCGTTTTGGATAGCCTCTCCTGTGGCGTCGGCAATGTGAAAAAAGGGTATGGCCACCGAATTGGTAATACGGTCGCTCACCAAATGAATAGTGTTGGTACACAATAATACCATGTCGGCCCCAGCTTTCTCAAGCTTTATGGATTCGTTGGCAATGATATCTCCGATTTTGTTCCAGTTCCCTTCGAAAGTGAGTTTTTCGATTTCACCGAAATCCACAGAGGTCATTATGACCTTTGCCGAGTGTGAACCCCCTAACTGTTGCTTGATCATGGTATTCACATGCTCGTAATAGACCTTTGAGGATTCCCAGCTCATACCACCGATTAAACCTATTGTTTTCATTTTTTCTTTTTTTTGGATTATTTGATTTTAGACAACTCTTCTGCATTGCATATGGTGATGGTAGCGAGCAGTTGAGATAGCATTTTTTTCCATTTTGAACGCTGTGATTGGCGACACAACGGTTCATTCATCGTGCATTGTTGCGGATTGTTCATCATGTTATATATTTATATATCGCTAATTGTCGATATGGATTAAGCAAAAAAATTATAGTTCTTCTTTTAAGGCCTTTACATAGCTCTTGATGACCTCTTCATTCCGTTTGTAATAGGTCCATTTCCCATGTCTTGTAGGAATGACCAATTGTGCTTGCTGCATCGAATTCAGATACGTCGAGATAGTAGATTGCGACAATGCGGTCTTATCTTGTATATAACCGACACATACACCATCATCAAAATGATCGATATCTTGGTGGGGCGGAAAGTTCAATTCAGGCTCCTTCAACCACTTTAAGATTCGCACACGGGTCTCGTTTGATAATACTTTACTAATTTCGACAATATTCACAGGACAAATATATAAATAATATTTACATATCTAGAAATATAGATATGTTTTTATGAATTGTATCTTCAACTAAATATAAAAAGATTGGAAAAGCTCTTTGACATTACCCTTAAAAACAGAAAGATTCTCTATAAGATTCTTAAGAATACTCCGAAGGAGGCCCTACTCGAAATTCCTCCCGGTTTTCGCAACAATATCTGGTGGAATATTGCACATGTTGTGGTCACACAGCAACGTTTGGTCTATGGCAGGAGCAACTTACCCATGCGTATGTCGAATGAGTTGATCGACAAGTTCAAGAAAGGTACTGTTCCTGATGGTACGGCCACGGATGACGAGATGGAAGAAATTGAAGGATATCTTTTTGCCACCGCCGAATGGATACAGCAAGACTACGAGAACGGTATTTTCAAGAACTTCGACCCATATACGACGACACCTGGTGTGGTTTTGGAGTGCGTAGAAGATGCCTTGGCATTCAATGTTTTTCACGAGGGCCTGCATCTTGGGGTCATCCTATCGCTCCAAAAAGCTCTAATGAAATAGTATTATAGTTTTGTTTCAGTTGCCATGAACTTCTGAATTTCCTCAAACGGCAAAACCAGCTCAAGAGTACCGTCGGCAAAGGACGAAATCTCATATTGGTTATAAAGTAAGGTTAGTCCTTTTTCGGTAAATCCGATATTTTCAGGAAGATAAAAGGAATCTTCCTCGAACATGAAGCCGGTATGGTTGATCGGTTTGTCGGGTGGAATGTTCTCTTGTGCCCGAAATTTGCTTTCTGCCAAATGTTGAAATGCCTCACTATTTTTAAACAGTTGCCAGTTTTCCAATTCGTGTCCTTCGATTTTATCAAAATTAAGGAAGCGTTCCGAAGAGTACCCATGAGCTCCTCCCGTAAATAGAAAGGCATTTAAGGCAATGCTCAGTATCGACGCGTTCTCAAAAGTGATTTCAGCATCGATTTTCGCCTCCCAAGGCGTGGTCTCGTCAGCATAGCGCTGCTGGAGTATTTCAAATCCCGATTCAAAAGATGCCATGGCCGTATTGATATCCGAAACCCCAGACTCCTCATCGAAATGTAGTAACGAAATGACCTCTTCACGTAAGGCCGTATTGACCACACGGGCCAGTTTAGTGTCATCAATGGCTTGAGGAATCTTTATTTGAATAGTACAATTAACGTTGGATTCACTTTGAATTAGGACGGGTTCAAAAGTAAGTTTGTCGTGGTTTTGGCAACCAATGAGCAGCAAAAGCATGCAAATAAAGCAAATGGAAGATTTCATTTCGGTATCAGTGATTGGGGTCTGATTGTATGCTTTCAAAGATAACGATACATTTGTACTTATAATTATAAACCATGAGTGAAAAGAAACTGAAGTTCAATAGCAAGACCATTCACGGAGGGCAGCAACCGGATAAAGCGTACGGCGCGGTCATGCCCCCCATTTATCAAACCTCTACCTACGCCCAGACTACTCCGGGAGGGCATCAAGGCTTTGAGTATTCTAGAAGTGCCAACCCTACGCGTACCGCTTTGGAAAATTCCTTGGCCAGCATCGAGAACGGTACTTATGGTCTGGCGTTCGCCAGTGGCCTCGCTGCTATAGATGCCGTGATAAAACTATTGAATCCTGGTGACGAGGTGGTATCCACTAACGATCTCTATGGGGGCAGTTATCGCTTGTTCAAACAAGTATTTGAAAAATTTGGCATCAAATTTCACTTTATCGGCATGCAAAATACCGATACCATTGCTGAATACATTACGGAAAAGACGCGACTTATCTGGATTGAGACCCCGACGAACCCTATGATGAACGTCATTGATATCAAGGCCGTTTCAGCTTTGGCCAAAAAGCATGATATCCTATTGGCCGTAGACAATACCTTTGCCACGCCTTATTTGCAGGTGCCGATGGATCTAGGTGCCGACATTGTCATGCACTCGGCAACGAAATACTTGGGTGGACATAGTGATGTGGTCGTTGGTGCCCTGGTCGTAAAGGACAAAGAATTGGGAGACAAACTCTATTTCATTCAAAATGCCAGTGGGGCCGTTTGCGGACCTATGGATAGTTTTTTGACCCTTCGTGGAATCAAAACACTTCACGTGCGTATGCAACGCCATTGCGAGAATGGAAGGGCGATTGCCGAGTATTTGGCAAACCACCCTAAAATAGAAAAGGTGTACTGGCCCGGTTTCGAAGACCACCCCAACCATGACATCGCAAAAGCGCAAATGAATGATTTTGGGGGAATGATTTCCTTTATCCCCAAGGGTAGTAGTTATGATGATGCGATTAAAATCGTTGAAAAACTAGAGGTCTTTACTTTAGCGGAATCCCTAGGCGGTGTTGAAAGTCTAGCCGGACACCCTGCTAGTATGACCCATGCCAGTATTCCGAAAGTAGAGCGCGAAAAGAGTGGCGTGGTCGACGCACTGATACGACTAAGCGTCGGCATTGAGGATGTAGCGGATTTAATTGCCGATTTGGAGCAGGCCATCGGCGTATAAATTTATCATATTTTGAAAATAATAGGGTGTAAATTATAATAATAGCATAATTTTGCCGATATATTTTTAATTCAATAAACATGCCCCGCGATTAGGGTCTATCTAGGTCAAGGGGTTTAACTTATTCCTAAAGAATTTATGGACGCAAGAATGCAAGCAAAAATTGATGGATTTATGGATGAGGTCAAGGTCAGAAACGGCCATGAACCTGAATTCATTCAAGCGGTTCAAGAAGTAGCCGAAACCGTTATTCCATACATCGCCAGAAAGAAAATATACAGCGGTAAAAACATTCTATTACGCATGGTAGAACCAGAACGATTGATTTCGTTCAGGGTCTCTTGGGTAGATGATAAAGGGGAAATACACGTGAATCGCGGGTATCGAATTCAGATGAACTCGGCCATTGGCCCGTATAAGGGTGGCTTGCGTTTTCATCCATCGGTAAATGCCAGTATTTTGAAGTTTTTGGCTTTTGAACAGGTCTTTAAGAATAGTCTGACCACATTGCCCATGGGCGGTGGTAAAGGGGGTTCCGATTTTGACCCCAAAGGAAAATCAGATGATGAGGTGATGCGTTTTTGCCATGCCTTTATGAGTGAATTGTGCCGACATATTGGTCCAAATACCGACGTTCCTGCAGGCGATATCGGTGTTGGTGCCCGTGAAATCGGATTCCTTTTCGGAATGTACAAGAAAATGCGAAATGAGTTTACCGGGGTATTGACCGGTAAAGGACTTTCTTGGGGCGGTTCTAAGATTCGACCCGAAGCGACGGGGTATGGCACCGTTTATTTTGCCCAAAGCATGTTGAAGACCCAAAACGAGAGTTTTCAAGGAAAAACGGTAGTAATTTCAGGCTCTGGAAATGTGGCTCAATATGCTGCCGAAAAAGTAATTCATTTGGGAGGAAAGGTGGTGACCTTATCGGATTCCGGAGGGTATATCTACGATAGTGAAGGAATCGACAAGAAGAAATTGGCCTATGTCATGGATCTTAAGAATAACAAAAGAGGTCGTATTTCAGAGTATGCAAAAAAGTATAAGTCCGCAAAATTCGTAAGTGGAAAAACTCCTTGGGAGGTTGTATGTGATATCGCATTGCCATGCGCCACCCAGAATGAATTGGATGGAAAGAGCGCAAAGACCCTAATCAAGAATAAATGTATTTGCGTGGCTGAAGGAGCAAATATGCCATCTACACCTGAGGCGATTCACGAATTCCAAAAGGCGCAGATTTTGTTTGCTCCTGGTAAAGCATCCAATGCAGGTGGGGTAGCAACTTCAGGTCTTGAAATGTCACAAAACTCGTTGCGGATCAGTTGGACCCGTGAAGAGGTCGATGAACGATTGAGGGATATTATGGAAGATATCCATGATTCGTGCATTGAGTACGGTAAAGAAAAAGGCGGATACTGCAATTATGTCAAAGGAGCAAATATCGCCGGATTCGTAAAAGTTGCCGATGCCATGTTAGCTCAGGGAGTGATCTAAGTACCGAAATCAAAACATAAATAATGAATTGGGCCTGTCTGGTTTTAACGACTAGACAGGCTCTTTTTGATTTTTGAAATCAGTATTGGTTTTAGGTACTTTCAAAACCGTACTTTTATAGGTTATCTTTGTACCAAACCCGACCATCCGAATGCAAGTGACCACCAAAGCCATAGTGCTGATCTCTTTGAAATATGGTGATACGAGTTTGATCGTAAAGGCCTTTACGGCTTCCGATGGTTTAAAATCATACCTTTTGAAGGGTGTGTTGACCTCCAAAAGAGGGAAGTTGAAAAGTGCCTACTTTCAACCCTTATCACAGTTAGAGCTCGTAGCGAACCATAAGAACAAGGGCACCTTGGAAAGTATCCGTGAGGTAAAGGTGAATTACCATTACCAAACCTTGCATACCGATATTTCAAAAAATGCCATGGCCCTATTTTTGGCCGAAGTTCTGGGCAATAGCGTTCGTGAAGAAGAACGAAATGAACCGCTCTTTGAGTTTTTGGAAGCCTCACTACAGTGGTTTGATACCCATGATGCCATCTCCAATTTCCACCTTTATTTTTTGATTCGCCTGACCAAATATTTTGGGTTTTACCCTGATACCAATGACATGGGTACCGTCTGCTTTGATCTGCAGGAAGGAGAGTTCACCAATACCCCTTCACTTAACCCTATTTTGACCGGAGAGAATCTTTCTTTCTTCAAAAGGTTCTTAGGCATAAATTTTGATGAGGTACAACGCATCAAAATGAACAAGACCAATCGGCAAGAGCTGCTCAAATCGCTTGTATTGTATTACGAATTGCATTTGCAAGGATTTAGAAAACCCAAGTCACTGGCCGTTTTAAATGAAGTTTTCAGTTAATATGCGGTACCTGCTAGTTACGTGTTTCTTTCTCATGGTCCGAGTGGTTTTCGCTCAGGAGGTCACTATACTTGATATGGATACCAAAGAGCCGATAATCAATGTGGCGGTGTACAACCTTGACAGATCAAAGACGGCCCTATCTGATTTCGATGGCAGATGCGATCTCTCTATTTTTGATAGAAACGAGCGCATCACCTTCAAACACATCAGTTATGAAATCAGAAAATCGACTAAGGCACAACTGTTAAGACAACGCAGTAGAGTATATCTGATGATGAAGGCCGAGCAGTTGGATGAAGTGGTGATGTCGGTCAGTAAATGGGAGCAACAGAAGAAAGACATCCCCAATAAAATCGCTACCATTGATGCGCGTGAGATAGCCTTTGTTACCCCACAAACCTCGGCAGATCTTTTGCAGAGTAGTGGAAAAGTATTTGTGCAGAAAAGTCAGTTGGGAGGCGGTAGTCCTATGATACGAGGGTTTGCGACAAATCGCTTAGTGCTTTCGGTCGATGGTGTTCGAATGAACAATGCGATTTTTAGGGGAGGTAACCTTCAAAATGTGATATCAATCGATCCCTTCAATATCAAGAATAGCGAAGTCATTTTTGGACCCGGTTCGGTGATTTACGGTAGCGATGCGATAGGTGGAGTCATGAATTTTTATACCAAAGAGCCTAATTTTTCCAATTTGGACAGTCTTCGGGTGAGTGGAAATGCCAATTATCGTTTTGCTTCGGCCAATACTGAAAACACGGCCCATTTCGATATTAATTTCGGGAAAAGAAAATGGGCTTTTTTAACCAGTGTATCCTATAACACCTTTGAAGACCTTACCACGGGCGACCATGGTCCTGACTCGTATTTGAGAACTAATTTGGTGGTCAGAAGAAATGCCGTCGATGAACTTATCGCCAATTCAGAGCCCAAAAAGCAAATTCCCACGGGCTATGATCAACTCAATCTGCTTCAGAAGGTCGCCTTTAAGCCCAATGCGATATGGCGCTATGATTTCGGACTTCATTATTCCGAAACATCGGATTATGCAAGATATGACCGATTAATCCGCCCGAACGCCGCCGGAGATGGCCTGCGTTCCGCAGAATGGTTTTATGGGCCTCAAAAATGGCTCATGGCCAATGCACAGATCAATAAAAAAGGAAAGGGAAAGTTTTACGATGGCGTGAAATTGACCACGGCCTACCAGCATTTCGAAGAAAGCAGGAATGATAGGGACTTTCAAGACCTGATACGTCTCACTACACGTGAAACCGTGGATGCGCTTTCGACTAACATCGATTTTGAGAACAAAAAAATAGGAAACCTGAGGTTGTATTATGGAGGAGAGTACATTTTCAATAAAGTCAACTCAACGGGAAGCCAAAAGAACATTGAAACAAACGCAGTTGATATTGCGGCTTCTCGTTATCCAGATGGGGCTACATGGCAGACCTTAGCAGGTTATGTGAATGGAGAATACAAGGCAAAGCCGAATTTGACATTGATGACGGGGCTTCGGTACAGCCATGTTTGGATCGACGCCGTTTTTGACAAAACGTTTTATCCCTTTCCTTTTGATGATGCAAATCTGAATAATGGGGCACTGACCGGTAGTTTGGGAATCAGTTGGTTTCCAAAGGCTGATTTACAGATTACATGGAACGGTTCAACCGGTTTTCGCGCTCCGAATATCGACGACGTAGGCAAGTTATTCGATTCTGAACCGGGCTCGGTGGTGGTGCCCAACCCCGATTTGGAACCGGAATATGCCTACAATTTGGAATTGGGTATTCGAAAGAATTTTAATGACCGGGTCGTTTTGGAAGCGGCCACTTTCTATACCTATTTGGTGGATGCCCTAGTACGCCGCGATTTTCTATTCGATGGGCAATCGGAGATAACATACAATGGCGAATTGAGTAATGTACAAGCCATTCAAAATGCAGCTAAGGCCTATGTTTACGGATTTGAGTTCGGACTACAAGCGTTTATCACCGATCACTTTTCACTACATTCCAATCTGACATTAACAGAGGGTATCGAAGAGGAAGATGACGGAACAGACTCTCCCGGAAGGCATGTCGCGCCCACTTTCGGTGACCTTCACCTAGTTTGGAAAAATCAACGTTTGAAGGCCGACCTTTTTTTGAATTACAATGGGGAAATACCTTTTTATGATTTGGCCAATTCGGAACGGAGCAAGGCATATATTTATGCGGCCGACGACAATGGCAACCCATATTCTCCCTCCTGGTATACGCTTAATCTACGGTCGCAGTATGCGATTTCCAATGCGTTCAAGGCTACAATGAATCTAGAAAATTTAACCGACCAGCGTTATCGAACCTACTCTTCGGGTATAGCCGCTCCGGGTAGGAACTTCATATTAGGATTGTCCTATCAATTCTAGGCATAAAAAAACCCCAACGTTTACGCTGGGGTCGTTCTTTTGTGGAAATGATGCTTAGTTCTTCACCTTGTCTTCAACTTCCTTAGCAGCTTCTTTTGCCTTATCGGCAGTTTTGTTCGCCGCATCCTTGATGTCACCACCAACTTCTTTGGCTTTGTCCGCAGCGTCATTGCCAGCATCTTTAACTGCATCGACAGCATTACCTGCAGCATCTTTGGCCGAATCAACCGCATCACCGGCAGCATCCACAGCATCATCACCGGCTTCCTTGACGGCATCTACCGCTTCGCCAGCTTTATCCATGGCGCCTTCAGCGGCATCGCCCATCGCCTCACCTGCTTCTTCAGCGGCATCGGCAGCAGCCTCGGCAGCCTCGTTTGCCTTGTCTGCAGTTTCTCTACAGGATACAAATGAGAAGGAAAGGGCAAGCATCAAAATTGAACTTAAAATTACTTTTTTCATCTTTGTTGAGTTTTAGTGTTTGTTTTAATTCACTCAGATATACGGACAGATTCGTCTTTTGGATGACAACTGTTAACATTTCAATATAGATTACGAGGAATGGAAAAGAAATACAGGTGTTGCCCGATGATATGCAATTCCACTGAAAACTTGTGGTTTACCTGTTGGAATGCCTTCTATTTCAATCAAAATTCCTAATTTTGCAGCCTTTAAATGAGGGATTAAAAGCATACTATGAAGTTCGCGGAATATAAAGGATTGGATTTGCCCAAAGTAGCGCAGGAGGTACTGGATTACTGGAAAGCGAATGCCATTTTTGAAAAAAGCGTCTCTTCACGGGAAGGTCAGGAGACCTATGTGTTTTATGAAGGCCCGCCTTCGGCAAACGGCATGCCCGGTATACACCACGTGATGGCCCGGACCATCAAGGATATTTTTCCAAGGTACAAGACCATGAAAGGTTTTCAAGTGAAACGGAAAGCCGGATGGGATACCCATGGTTTGCCTATTGAGCTGGGCGTCGAAAAAGAGTTAGGCATCACCAAGGAAGATATCGGAACCAAAATATCGGTTGAAGATTATAATGCGGCCTGCAGAAAGGCGGTCATGCGCTATACCGATGTGTGGAACAACATGACGGAGCAGGTAGGCTATTGGGTAGATATGGACGATCCCTATATCACCTACAAGTCCAAATACATGGAAACAGTGTGGTGGTTGTTGAAACAAATTTATGATAAAGGCCTGATCTACAAAGGGTATACCATACAGCCCTATTCCCCAAAAGCAGGTACGGGATTGAGTTCACATGAACTCAATCAACCCGGCACCTACCAAGATGTTACCGACACTACGGTCACTGCTCAGTTCAAGGTCAAAAAAGAAAGCTTGTCCTCTCTTTTTGATGGAATTATAGGTGATGTGTTTATCCTGGCCTGGACCACCACTCCGTGGACCCTTCCCTCAAATACGGCACTAACCGTAGGCCCTAAAATTGACTATGTATGGGTGCGGACCTTCAATCAATATACTTTTGAACCCATGCATGTGGTGTTGGCGAAGAACTTGGTTTCCAAGCAGTTTGCAGGAAAGTATAAAGAAGCCGAAGACGCCTCTGATTTTACCGATTTTTCCAGGGAAGATAAAAAAATACCTTATGAAGTTATTGGGGAATGCAAAGGAAGCGACCTTTTGGAGGTGCGTTACGAGCAGTTGATCCCATATGTACTGCCGTATCAGAATCCGGAAAATTCGTTTCGTGTGATTGCCGGAGATTTTGTGACCACCGAAGACGGCACTGGAATCGTACATACGGCCCCTACCTTTGGTGCTGACGATGCATTTGTTGCCAAGCAGGCCGAGCCTGAAGTTCCACCATTATTGGTATTGGACGATAATGGTAATCCTGTTCCTTTGGTCGATTTGCAGGGCAGGTTCAGACCCGAACTCAAGGAATTTGGCGGGAAGTATGTGAAAAACGCCTACTATGAAGACGGTCAGGCACCCGAACGCTCGGTCGATGTTGAAATAGCGATCAAGTTAAAAGAAGAGAACAAAGCCTTTAAGGTAGAGAAATATGTACACAGCTACCCCAATTGCTGGCGTACCGATAAGCCGATTTTATATTACCCTTTGGATTCGTGGTTTATTAAAGTGACGGAGATCAAAGATCGAATGTTCGACCTGAACCAAACCATCAATTGGAAACCGAAATCCACCGGTGAAGGCCGTTTTGGAAATTGGTTGGCCAATGCCAACGATTGGAACCTTTCACGTTCCCGATATTGGGGAATTCCATTGCCGATTTGGAGGACAGCGGATGGTGCCGAGCAATTGATTATCGGTTCGGTGGCCGAATTGAAGTCCGAAATGAAAAAAGCGGTTGATGCCGGGGTACTAGAGCGCGCTATTTTTGAGGATTTCGTCGTGGGTGATATGTCGGAGTCCAACTACGAAAAAATTGATTTGCACAAAAACATTGTAGATGCGATTGTATTGGTTTCCGATTCCGGTAAACCGATGAAGCGCGAAAGCGATTTGATCGATGTTTGGTTCGATAGTGGATCTATGCCCTATGCACAATGGCACTATCCCTTTGAGAATAAAAACTTGGTCGATGAAGGCATAACCTTCCCTGCTGATTTTATTGCTGAAGGTGTCGATCAAACCCGAGGGTGGTTCTATACCTTGCATGCCGTAGCGACCATGGTCTTTGATTCGGTGGCCTATAAGAACGTTGTTTCAAACGGTTTGGTCCTCGACAAAGAAGGTAAAAAAATGTCCAAACGTTTGGGCAATGCCGTCGATCCTTTTGATACCATGAACGAACATGGGGCCGATGCGACGCGCTGGTATATGATATCGAACGCAAACCCATGGGATAACCTGAAATTCGATAGTAATGGCATTGTTGAGGTCAAGCGAAAGTTTTTCGGTACGCTCTATAATACCTATTCCTTTTTTGCACTCTATACCAACATTGACGAATTCAAGTATGAAGAGGAAGATCTGTCCCTAGCGAAACGGCCAGAAATTGACCGTTGGATCCTTTCCGAGCTGCATTCGTTGATTGCGGTAGTTGACGAGGCATATGCCGATTATGAGCCCACCAGGGCGACACGTGCGATTTCAGAGTACGTACAGGAGAATTTGAGCAATTGGTACGTGCGTTTAAGCCGAAGACGTTTTTGGAAAGGGGATTATCAAGAAGATAAGCTATCGGCGTACCAGACCTTGTATACCTGTTTGGTGACCGTGGCCAAGCTTTCTGCTCCAGTAGCGCCCTTTTTTATGGATCGCCTGTATAAAGACTTGACCAGTGCTACGAAACACGAATCTTTTGAAAGTGTACATTTGGCTGATTTTCCCAAGTATGACGCTTCATTCGTCGATACGGAACTAGAAGGAAAAATGCATAAGGCCCAGACCATTTCGTCTTTGGTACTTTCAATTCGTCAGAAAGAAAAGATCAAAGTGCGCCAGCCTTTGCAGAAGATCATGATTCCTGTCATGGATATAAGGGAACGACAGGAGATCGAAGCGGTTTCCGACCTGATAAAATCGGAGGTCAACGTAAAGGAAGTACAGCTTTTGGATGATGCTTCCGATATTTTGGTCAAGCAAATCAAACCGAATTTTAAGATTTTAGGCCCAAAATACGGTAAGGAAATGAAGCTAGTAGCTGCGGCTGTAGCACAGCTGAAACAGAATGATATCCAAAAAATCGAACAAGAGGGCGAAATAACACTTGAAATTGAAAATAAAACCATTAAATTACAGTTACAGGATGTAGAGATAACTTCAAAGGATATCGAGGGGTGGTTAGTGGCCACTGCAGGTCGTCTGACCGTAGCCTTGGATGTGACCATCAATGAAGACCTTAAAAAGGAAGGTATCGCTAGAGAACTGGTCAATCGTATTCAGAACATGAGAAAGGATTCAGGTTTTGAAGTAACCGATAAGATCGAGATCAGAATTTTAAAAGACGGGCTCGTAGAACAAGCGGTCACGAGCAATATGGATTATATAAAAACGGAGACCTTGACCGCAACGCTCCAATTTGAAGAAAAATTAGATGTGGGCACTGATATTGCCTTCGATGAAGTAAATACAAAATTGTTTATAGTAAAACACTAGGAAAATGGCACAAGATTTAAAAATACGATATTCAGATAAGGATTTGGCCGAGTTCAAGGCATTGATCGAAGAAAAAATCGAGAAGGCCAAGAGCCATTTAGACTTATTGAAAAGTTCGTATATGAACGATGGGAATAATGGAACGGACGATACCTCTCCAACCTTTAAGGCATTCGAAGAAGGTTCACAAACCATGAGTAAGGAAGCGAACACACAGTTGGCCATCCGTCAAGAAAAATTCATCCGTGATTTGAAGAATGCCCTATTGCGAATAGAAAACAAGACCTATGGTATTTGCCGTGTAACAGGCAAACTCATCAATAAGGAACGTTTAAAGCTCGTGCCCCATGCCACGCTGAGTATTGAGGCAAAGAACATGCAGAAATAAAGATCAAACGTCCGCAGCCAAGCGGACGTTTTTCTTAGCTATTGAAATGGGAAGAGTGTTGTTTTTTTTCGGATTGTTGGTAAGTCTTCAATCCCTAACTGCCCAAAAGTTGGTCAAGAAGACTTTATTGAAAGACAACATTTCAAAGATACAGATCGATGTCGGCAATTGCTTCGAAATCGATTTGGCAACCTCCGACTCACAAGAACTGATCATTGAAGCCCAAATTGATGGAGAGTATAAAAAAGACCTGCTACTGAACGTAACCGAACAAGGATCCACCATCGGCATAAGTGCCGCCTTTCAGCCTAATTTCATAAATCCCAATGATAAATTGAGTGCCCATAAGGTCATATCGATAGCACTCAAAGTACTCCTGCCCGAGCATAAAACGGTTCATGTGTTCGGCACCCATTGCAATGTCTCCGCCACTGGGGTGTACGAGTTATTGAACATCAGTTTGAATGACGGCAGGTGCGATCTTGTCGGAGTATCCGAAAATGTAGAAGTTGTCACCCAAAGCGGGCCCATTTCCGCATTTTATGAAAAAGCCAAGGTGACGGCCAAAAGTAAATACGGGAAAATCATAGGTCCTGATTCAAATTCTGGAAATGGGCAGTATGATCTGCGCACTGTAACAGGTAATATCCTTCTGAAAAGAGTCGAATAATATGTCTATTTTTGCCGCATCAATAGTGTAAAGAATGAGTTTGAAGAAGTCGCTCTTAGTGATTGCGGTCATATTGATTGTAGATCAAGTCAGTAAAATCTATATCAAAACCCATTTTCATTACCAAGAATCGGTTGAGGTGTTCAGTTGGTTCAAGATTCTGTTTATCGAAAATTCAGGTGCTGCTTGGGGAGCGAAACTGAGTGATTTTTTGCCTATTTCAGAGTCCTCCGGTAAATTGATATTGACCGTTTTTCGGTTATTCGCCGTAGGTGGAATAGGGTATTGGCTCTATGATACCATTAGAAAAAAATCTTCTAAAACCTTGATTTTAGCAGTATCCCTCATCTTTGCCGGAGCTTTGGGCAATATTATCGATTCGGTTTTTTACGGTACTATTTTTAATGAAAGCATCGGCCGTGAGGTCGCTACACTTTTTTCTGATGAGCCCTATGGTGGACTTTTCTATGGCCGAGTGGTAGACATGTTGCATTTTCCGATAATCGATACGGTGTGGCCTGAATGGATGCCATATTTTGGAGGAAAGCCCTTTAGTTTTTTTGATCCTGTCTTCAATGTTGCCGATACGGCCATAAGCACCGGAGTGGGCATTTTATTGGTGTTCAATAAAAGAGCGTTTCCGAAGAAAGAAGAGGAAGAATATGATTTTACAGAGGAAAATCAAGCGGTGGCAAATGAATAAGTGGTTTTAGGCGTCACCCCATAGTCTAGAGGAACATCATGATCGTTGGTATCCGTAATCCACTCTTCGGCCTCGAATATAGAGAGCCCTACCTTTATGACATCGCTTTTGCATTTTTGAAGGAAAACATCGTAAAATCCTTTCCCGTAACCTACTCGGTTTCCTTTTTTATCAAAGGCCAACAGCGGCACGAAAACAACATCGATTTTGTCTTCCGGCAATTCAATGCCATCTACAGGTTCTGGAATACCCCACTCGCTCAACTTCAATTTCGTACTATCCGTCAATACATAATTTTTGAGCTGGTTTTTGCCAGAGACCTTGGGCAGCACAATAGTCTTATCCTTGCCTTGAAGGATAGAGAGTATAAAGGTAGTATCCAACTCGTTCTTTTCCGGAATGGGTAAAAAAATATGAAAATACTCGGCTTTCCATATCGGAAGCTCAAGAGTTTTATTGGCAATGGCCAGACTGGAATTTAATAAGGACTCTTTAGAAATCTTCTTTCTTAATTGGGAATACTTTAATCGCGCATCTTTTTTCAACATACAATGACGTTCAAATGGTTTGCGATAAGAAAAAGGGAGGCAAGCAGTACTAGTCTTTTATAGCCACGGCATAATAGACTTTACAAAAAAGCATTAGGATAAGGTAGGTACCAAGTGTGATGATATAGGTGTCCATGTATGGTCGATTTTGATGGCTAAATATATGTAAAAATTCCCGTGAAAATCCTATGAAATGCACTTTTTTATCGATGAAATGCACTTTTTAACAAATTGTCTAAGCTCAAAATAGTATTTATTCTATTTTTTAGGGCATGCAAATATGTGATTCACAACTATTTATAAAGAACTTCCACTGTAAATAAAAGAGATGAGCCGATTATAGTAAATGTTAATTTTTTAATCTTGATTTTGAAGCTGATATTCTTGCAAAATGATGGGTGCACTAGTTTAGAGAAATCCAATCGAAATAGCCATGTTTCTCGTTGTATTTGAAGCTCAAATAAAAGAGTAGCGCACGTTAAATAAACAGAAAATGCTGCGTGGTTTTATAAAAACGTAGTAATTTAACTTTGTCTTCTAAAGTAACGACCAATACACATCAATGCCCCAAGTACCCATCGAGATACAGTTAAGTACGTTGCCCAATAATCCGGGGGTGTATCAGTTCTATGACCGCGATGATAAGATCTTATACGTCGGGAAGGCAAAAAACCTCAAAAAAAGGGTGTCTTCCTACTTCATGAAGAAGCATGAATACGGTAAAACCCGGGTCATGGTCAAGAAGATCGAACGCATTCACCATATCGTAGTACCTACCGAATCAGATGCGCTACTTTTAGAGAACAATCTCATTAAAAAGTACCGTCCGAGATATAATGTGCTTTTAAAGGACGATAAATCCTATCCGTGGATATGTGTCAAGAACGAGCGTTTTCCAAGAATATTCCCGACACGTAAATTGATCAAAGACGGTTCTGAATACTACGGTCCGTATACGAGTATGAAGACGGTAAGAACCTTATTGGATTTGATACGAAGTGTCTATCCTTTAAGGACATGTAACTATGACCTATCACAGGAAAAAATAGACTCGGGCAAATACAAGGTCTGCCTAGAGTATCATTTGGGCAATTGCAAAGGGCCTTGTGTGGGCTTACAAAGTGCAGAAGAGTACCATCAACAGATCGCGGATATCCGTGAAATCATCAAGGGCAATTTTAAGTCTTCGATACAATACTTCAAAAAAGAAATGAAGGCCCTAGCAGCTGAAATGAAATTTGAGGAAGCGCAACGCGTTAAGGACAAAATCGATGTCTTGGAGAATTATCAGGTCAAATCTACCATCGTCAACCCCAAGATCAACAATGTAGATGTCTTTTCGATTGTGTCCGACGAAGCCTTTGCCTATGTTAATTTCCTGCAACTATCGCATGGCTCCATCGTTCGTTCGCATACCTTGGAAATCAAAAAGAAGCTGGCCGAAGAAGATAAAGAACTACTGCAACTGGCTATTTTGGAAATACGTAATCGGTTTCAATCGGAATCGAAAGAGCTTTACCTGCCTTTTAAGGTCACGGTCGAACCGCATTTGAAAGTGACCGTGCCGCAATTGGGTGACAAGAAAAAAATCGTCGCCCTTTCCGAACGCAATGCGAAATTCTTCCGACAAGAACGGTTCAAGCAGATCAGCATCATCGACCCTGAACGACATGTGAACCGCCTTATGGCACAGATGAAAAAAGATATTCGTCTTTCTGAAGAGCCCCGTCATATCGAATGCTTTGACAACAGTAATATTCAGGGAAGCAATCCGGTAGCGGCCTGTGTCGTTTTTCGGGATGGGAAACCGTCAAAAAAGGAATACCGACATTACAATATAAAAAGCGTTGAAGGGCCTGATGATTTCGCTTCGATGGAAGAAGTCGTCTATAGAAGATACAAAAGATTGTTGGACGAGAAGCAACCTTTACCACAATTGATTGTCATTGATGGGGGGAAGGGCCAATTATCGTCCGCCCTGAAAAGTTTGGATAGTTTGGGTCTCAGAGGAAAAATAGCGATTATCGGTATTGCCAAGCGGTTAGAGGAAATCTATTTTCCGGAAGACCCGATTCCGCTGTATCTGGATAAAAAGTCCGAGAGTCTGAAAATAATCCAACAGTTACGGAACGAGGCGCATCGTTTTGGAATTACCTTTCACAGAAACAAACGAAGCAAGGCTGCGATAAATTCCGAATTGGAAGAAATCGAAGGCGTCGGTGAAAAAACGGCTCAAGAGTTATTGAAAAGATTCAAGTCCGTAAAACGGATCAAGGCAGCATCTATTGAGGATCTTACGCAAACCGTGGGAATGGCGAGGGCAAGAAAAATATATGAAACATTTCACTAGTAATGCCGTCAAACATATATATGCGAACAGTTGTTTTCTTATGGGTGTTGTGCGCTTTGACCTTTTCATGGGGTCAAGAGGCTAAAAAAGACGATGGTGTACGTGTAGGTCTAGTGCTAAGTGGTGGGGGTGCCAAAGGATTGGCACATATCGGAGCCTTGAAGGTCATCGAAGAGGCAGGGGTCAAAATCGACTATATCGGAGGTACGAGTATGGGTGCCATCATCGGGGCCTTGTATGCCTCTGGTTATTCTGCCACTGAACTCGATTCTATTTTCAAAAAAACGGACCTGAATAACCTGATCCAAGATAACCTGCCCCGAAGCGCCAAAACCTTTTATGAGAAAGAAGATTCGGAACGATACGCACTGACCCTACCTTTCGATAAGTTCAAGATCTCCGTACCTCAAGCCTATTCCGGTGGGCAGAATATCTATAACGAATTGGTCAGGCTTTTGTACCATGTCAAGGATGTCGATGATTTTAACAAACTGCCCATACCTTTTGTATGCATTGCCACCAACGTGGAAACGGGCGAGGAAGTTGTTTTGAACACTGGATATCTACCAGAAGCGGTTATGGCCAGTGGTACCCTGCCTTCGCTTTTTGAACCGGCAACCATTGAGGGTGCCGTTTTAATCGATGGAGGCGTCGTTAATAACTACCCTTTGGACAAAGTATACGAAATGGGTGCGGATGTAGTCATCGGTGTTGATGTGCAACATGGGCTCTCAAACCGTGAAGCCCTATCTTCCGCTACGGAAATACTTTCACAAATCAATAAGTTCAGGTCGGTAGCCGATATGGAGGATAAAGCCAAAAAAACGGATATATACATCAAACCGAACATGGATGCGTATACTGTTCTTGACTTTGATCAGCGCGAGGCCATAATGGAATTGGGTGAAGCTACGGCAAGAACGAAATATGAAGAGTTGGCGGCGCTTTCAAAGTATCAGAAAAATGAAAAAGTCGACAGAAAATCAATCGCACCCAATGATGAGATTGTGGTCAACCGCTTGGTCATATCCGGTAGTAGTGAGAATTATTCCCGGGGATATGTCAAAGGCAAATTGCGATTCGATTTAGGCGATAAGATCACCTTTGGCAAGCTTCAACAAGGAATCAGCAATCTTTCCACGACCAAAAACTTTGAAACCATCCGCTACAGACTCGTATCGAACAGTGTGGGTGAAGACCTTATCCTGCGATTAGAGGAAAGCAAGAACAAGACATTTATTCGATTAGGGGCCCACTATGATGATCTCTATAAAAGTGCCGCCATGATCAACCTGACGAGAAAGAGCTTTTTGACCCAAGATGATGTCACCTCTTTTGATTTCATTCTAGGCGACAACCTTCGATACAATCTGCAGTACTATATCGATAAAGGCTCGTATTGGAGTTTCGGTTTCAATTCGAGGTTCAACGCCTTTGACAAGGAAATAGATTTCGATATCATCAAAAGCAATTTTGAAGTTCCGAATGTCGGAAATGTCAATACCATCAACTTAGGCGTTACCGATTTGACGAATCAAGTCTATCTACAGACCGTATGGCAAGAAGAATTCGCATTTACGACAGGCTTGGAACATAAATACCTGAAATACAGTACGCGAACGTTGGGAGAGTTATTGAATGAAAGCGAGCAATTACCTTCTATAGTCGGAGGCGATGGAAGAACCAATTTTGAGAAGAGCAATTTTTACAGCGCTTTTGGGCAACTCACCCTCGATACCTATGACGATAAGTACTTTCCATCAAGTGGACTATACTTCAACGGTGATTTTCATTTCTACGTACTGTCTTCCGATTACAACAACAATTTCAAGGAGTTTTCGGTCGCAAAGGCTAGAATAGGGGGAGCCTTTACCTTTTTTGACAATCTATCCATTAACTTGGAAACCGAAGGCGGCTTCAAATTAGGCACCTCCAACGTGACCTCCTTTGATTTTGTGCTGGGAGGCTATGGCACGAACTTGATCAATAATTTTGTGCCTTTTATAGGGTATGACTTCCTGTCCTTGCCTGGAAATAGTTATGTAAAGGCCTATGGCAGGGTAGATTTTGAGATTGCCCCCAAAAACCACATCATGTTCTCGGCAAATGTTGCGAATATCGATGATGACCTTTTCAGGACCGGAGAATGGTTTACACCCCCTAATTATTCCGGATATGGCGTCAGCTATGGTTATGAATCTTTTTTGGGCCCTATTCAAGTAATGTATTCGTGGTCGCCACAAATCGATAAGGGAAATCTCTTTTTTAGTATCGGGTATTGGTTCTAGAACGGTGATTCGTTCGACTATGACTTTTTTCCCGATATTTGCATCGGAAGAACCTAGAATATGATGTTGCAATTCAGAATTGATATAATGGCCCATTTAAGGGCGATGTGGTAAGCAAGTTCCATACCGTAGAACAACGCTTAAATCATAACATCAACAATTCAAAAAAGAATCATGGCAGCAGAAATAAAAAACCTCAAAGATTTAAAGAACACCGAATATTCCCTTAAAAAACTTTTTAAGGAAGCGGAAGATTTTCTTCCACTGCTAGGCACCGACTACGTCGAGCTTTATGTGGGCAACGCCAAGCAGTCCGCCCACTTTTATAAAACAGCTTTTGGCTTTCAGTCCGAAGCGTATGCCGGCCTGGAAACCGGTTTGAAAGACAGGGTCTCCTATGTGCTAAGGCAAGATAAAATTCGCTTGGTGTTGACAACACCCCTGCAAAAAGGAGGTGAGCTCAATAGGCATATCAATGAACATGGTGACGGCGTAAAGGTGGTCGCCTTATGGGTAGACGATGCAACCAAAGCATTTGAGGAAACCACAAAAAGAGGAGCCAAACCATATCTGAAGCCCACCACGGAAGAAGATGAACACGGGCAGGTCGTACGTTCCGGAATATACACCTATGGTGAAACAGTACATATGTTCGTTGAGCGAAAGAACTATTCGGGCATCTTTCTACCAGGTTATAGAAAATGGGAATCACATTACAACCCTGAGCCCGTAGGGCTAAAATTTATCGATCATATGGTCGGCAATGTGGGTTGGGACGAAATGAACACCTGGTGCAAGTTCTATGGTGAGGTCATGGGGTTTGCCCAAATAGTGTCGTTCGTAGATGACGATATCGCTACAGAATATACTGCGCTCATGAGCAAGGTAATGAGCAATGGCAACGGTAGGGTCAAATTTCCGATCAACGAGCCTGCAGAGGGCAAAAAGAAATCACAAATAGAAGAGTATCTCGATTTTTATAATGGCCCGGGTGTGCAGCATCTGGCGTTGGCTACCGATGATATCGTGACCACCGTTTCGGCGATGCGTCAAAGGGGAGTTGAATTCTTGTACGTGCCAGAAGAATACTACGATGACCTACTTGATCGCGTAGGTGATATTGATGAGGATGTTGAAGTGCTCAAAAAGCATGGTATTTTGATCGATCGTGATGAAGAAGGGTATCTTTTACAGCTGTTTACGAAGACCATAGTCGATAGACCTACTTTGTTCATAGAAATCATACAACGCAAAGGTGCACAATCTTTCGGAGTGGGCAATTTCAAAGCGCTTTTTGAGGCCATAGAGCGAGAGCAAGAGGCAAGAGGCACCCTTTAAAACAGGCATTTTTCTTAAGAGATTCCTAATTTTATACCGAGGGGCTTAAATATGTGTTAAGGGAATAGTTAAAGTACGTTAAAAGCTATGCGGGCATAATAAGTATGGCGTAAATTTACATCAGTAAGGGGTGGTTCCCTTACAACTTTAAGTATTGGTTTTTCATAATTTAAAGTTTGGTTGGTTATTTAGGAAAAGCCCAGTTTTTAAGCTGGGCTTTTTTTGTATAGACGTGTCATCGCGCCCTAAATGACATAAGGCGCAATTCAAGCTTTTTTTCGACCCTTTTGGCGATCGCACAATACTTTGGAATAAATTTTGTTTAAGTTATTGTAACTAATACTAAGTTTTACTACACATTGTGTAATTTTAGTGCAATTTCGAAAGCTATGAAGAGATTTTTACTACTTACTTTTTTGTCGGTCGGCCTGTTCATTAATGCTCAAGAGAAGTATTCCGGAAGTGATTTGGCAATGAACTCAAGCCGATCTCTTGCTTCCTCAAAAAATAAGAAGGAGAAAAAGGAATCTGCTTTTAAACCAGGAGAATGGCTGAAATTTCGTTTGCATTATGGTTTTCTGAATGCCAGTTATGCAACATTACACGTTAAGACTGCCGAGATTGATGAAGTACCGGTATATCATGTGGTGGGGCATGGAGAAACCACAGGTTTTGCCAGCATATTCTTCAAGGTAGACGATACCTATGAAAGCTATTTTGGAGTAGAAGACGGTAAACCCTATAAGTTCGTTAGAAAAATCAATGAAGGGGGTTATACGAAGGACGTTGAAATCAACTTCGACCATAAAGAAGAAAAAGCCGTCCTTAACGACAAGAAGAATAAAAAGAAAATGGATTTTGAACTGCAAGACAGTATTCAAGATTTACTTTCCGCCTTTTATTACTTGCGAAATAACTACATTCCAGAAAATTTGGTCGAGGGCAAGGCCGTTACATTGAAAATGCTGTATGATGATGACGGTGTCTTTGATTTCAAGTTGAAATACATGGGCCAAGAAGTGCTAAAGACAAAATTTGGAAAGGTCAACTGTTATAAATTCCGACCGCTGGTGCAATCAGGTCGGGTTTTTAAAGAAAAAGAGAGTCTTTCTCTTTGGGTCTCGGCCGATGACAATAGAATTCCAGTTCGCATTAGTGCCGATTTGGCCGTAGGTGCTATCAAAGCCGATTTGGATGCTTATAATGGGCTGAAACACCAGTTCAAGATTATAATGGACTAATGCCTCCATACCGCATCATTTAAAATCTTTATGTAATTTTGATGGCGTCAAAACGAATGTTGCGTATGTGAATTCGCTATGCGCATATTCTCGAACGGCCAGAAAAGTACATGATGAAAGACAAGGAGCGCGTTGATTCGCAAATCTCAAAACTTGAAGAGAAGTATAAAGATTCAGGACAAGATTTAAGTGCGTATCTAGACGGACTTCTCTACCAACGCTACCTTACCTATTGGGATTACATTCACCTTGACACCCTATTAAGTCTTCAGGTACCTCGAACCTATTTCCCCGATGAGGAAATATTTATCATGTACCATCAGATAACCGAATTGTATTTTAAGTTGATTCTGCATGAGCAGAAACAGTTGGTAGATGATAAGTCACAGAATCTCGCTTTCTTTTTGGAAAAGACTAGAAGAATCAATAGTTACTTTCAGGCGCTCATATCTTCTTTCAGTATCATGATCAAGGGCATGGAGCGCGAGCAATTTTTACAATACCGCATGGCGTTACTTCCAGCGAGTGGTTTCCAGTCGGTACAATACCGTATGATAGAACTCTATGCGACACCATTGGAAAATCTGGTGCATCATACGGAACGTGACCAGTTTTCTTCGACCGATAAAATTGAGGATCTCTACGAAAACATCTACTGGAAAAAGGGGGCAACCGATTTGACAACTGGTGAAAAAACACTCACCCTTAAACAATTTGAGTATCGATATACCCCGCGTTTGGTTCGCATTGCCAAACAGTTGAAAAAAGGTACCATCTACGATAAATACCAACGACTTGATGCTACTAAACGAGATAATAAAGAGCTAATTGAAGCGTTAAAGACATTGGACTTAAATGCAAACGTAAACTGGCCTTTGATGCACATGGGCTCTGCCCATAGATATCTGGCGAAAGATAAAGACCAAATAGGCGCCACCGGAGGAACGAATTGGAAACAGTACCTTCCCCCTAGTTTTCAAAAAGTTGTGTTTTTTCCAGAACTATATTCAAAAGAAGAGTTAAATGATTGGGGTAAACAATGGGTAGACCATATCTTTAATCCCAACAAAGTATAAAAGTAGATAATGAAGAGATTCTGGGGCATTCTTTTTCTAGGCATCGCACTATTTTCATGTAAAGATGACCAAAAAGCGGTCGAAAACGAAACCAAGCCAATTATAGCGAAAATCGATGCTATCGAAAAACCCGTAGTGACCAAGTTCGGCTTTAACCTTGACGAATTCACCGTACAAGAAGACACCGTAAGAAATGGGGATAGTTTTGGGGAGCTCATGCTCGATAACAAGGTAGACTATCCTAAAATTGCCAAAATTTCACAGGAATTTAAAGACACGTTCGACGTTCGAAGAATTCGGGTAGGCAAACCGTACACCATTTTAAAGTCAAAAGACACCACCGAAACCGCCCAGATCTTTATCTACGAAAACGATCCTATCAACTATACTGTAGTCGATTTTCGGGATAGTGCCGTAGCCTATAAGAATAAAAGGGAAGTGAAGTATGTAGAGCGCGAGGTATCCGGTGTCATAGAAACCTCCCTCTCCGATGCTATTTTGGAACAAGGGATTGACTATGCCGTAACGCATAACTTGGCCAACGTATATGCTTGGACCATCGATTTCACTATGCTGCAAAAGCAAGATAAGTTCAAGGTGATCTACAAGGAAAAATATATCAATGATAGTATCTATGCTGGTGCGGAGCCCATTGAATCGGCCTATTTTGAGCATAATGGAAAACCAATCTATGCCTTTGCTTATGAAAACGATTCATTGAAAAGCATTGTGGATTACTTTGATGAGGAAGCCAATAACCTCAGAAGAACTTTCCTAAGAATGCCCGTCGAATTCGGTAGATTGTCATCACGATACAACCTGAAAAGAAGAATTCGATATTACGGGAATAGAATTCGACCCCATAAAGGTACGGACTATGCCGCCCCGGTCGGAACACCTATTATGGCCACTGCTGACGGAACCGTCACGGAGTCGACCCGTAGGGGAGGAAATGGAAGATATGTCAAGATCCGTCATAATGCCACCTATTCTACCCAGTACCTGCACATGAAAAAGCAAAAGGTAAAGAAAGGAGAGTTCGTAAGGCAGGGTGACGTTATCGGTTGGATCGGTATGACCGGAAATACAAGCGGCCCACACGTCTGTTATCGCTTTTGGAAGAACAATAGACAAGTAGATCCTCTAAGGGAAGAACTTCCGAAGGCCGAACCACTCGCGGAAACATTACAACCTGAGTACTTCGACTATATCACACCGCTTAAGGACCAACTCGACTGTATGTTGTATCCTGAAAAGCAAATGGTAGAGGAAGACGAAGATCTTATCACCTTGAATCAATAATAATCCTTTGCCATTTCGTTACCCCTTTCTGACGTATTGGGATTATGGTTACTTTTGCACTTTCCTTTGAAGAAAAGGATACGTGAGTAAACGATAACCCCTAAGCGTATACAATGGCGTTACAGAACAACAACCCTACCATTTTAAGTGCTTGGAACGCACTTTCAGATCATTACGATACATCGAAAGAGATACATCTCAAAGACTATTTCGCGTCGCACGAAAATAGAGCGGGTGACTTCACGATAAAATGGAATGAATTTTTGGTCGATTTCTCCAAGAACAAAATTTCTGGGGAAACACTCCGACTTTTGGTGAAATTGGCCAATGAAGTACAACTGAAAGATGCGATTCATAAGTATTTCGGGGGCGAACATATCAATCAAACCGAGGACCGAGCCGTGTTACATACGGCCTTACGAACCAAAGAGGACGATGAGGTCTGGGTAGACGGAAAAAATGTCGTTGAGGAGGTATATGAGGTGAAGCGCAAAATCAAGACCTTCACCGAGTCGATCATCTTGGGAGATAAAAAAGGGTATACCGGAAAGCAATTTACGGATGTGGTAAACATCGGAATCGGAGGTTCTGATCTTGGTCCGGCAATGGTGACCGATGCGTTGAAGTTTTACAAGAACCATCTAAAAGTTCATTTTGTAAGTAATGTTGACGGGGATCATGTACATGAGGTATTGAGAGAACTGAACCCAGAGACGACCCTCTTTGTAGTGGTGTCCAAAACATTTACGACTCAAGAGACCCTTAGCAACGCTACTACGATAAAAAAGTGGTTTCTTAAGAGCGCCACACAAGAAGATATTCCAAAGCATTTTGCTGCAGTTTCTACAAATACGGTGAAAATTGCGGAATTTGGGATTGCCCAAGAAAACGTTTTCCCTATGTGGGATTGGGTGGGCGGTCGCTTCTCTTTATGGAGTGCCGTTGGTCTTTCTATTGCGTTGGCCGTAGGTTTTGAGAATTTCGATGCCCTCTTGACGGGTGCGAATGAGATGGATGAACATTTCAGAACGGCCGACTTTGAAACGAATATTCCGGTTGTTCTGGCCTTGTTAAGTGTGTGGTATAACAACTTCTACGATGCCGAGACCGAAGCGATCATTCCATATTCACAATACTTAAGTCGTTTTTCGGCCTATCTGCAGCAAGGTATTATGGAGAGTAATGGTAAAAGTGTAGATCGAGCGGGTCATCGTGTCAATTATCAAACAGGTACGATCATATGGGGTGAGCCCGGCACGAACTCGCAACATGCGTTCTTTCAATTGATCCATCAGGGTACCAAGTTGATCCCTGCCGATTTTATCGGATTCAAAGAGTCCTTACACGGAGATACCGATCATCACAACAAGCTCATGGCCAACTTTTTTGCCCAGACCGAGGCCTTGATGAACGGCAAGACAGCACAAGAGGTACGCGCAGAACTGGAGGCCAAAGGAGTACCGACCAATGAGTTGGAGGCACTACTCCCTTTTAAGGTCTTTGAAGGCAATAGGCCCACAAACACCATTCTCATCGATAAACTTACCCCACGCAGTTTAGGGGCCTTGATCGCGATGTATGAGCATAAGATATTCGTACAGGGCGTCATTTGGAATATCTTTAGCTACGACCAATGGGGCGTAGAATTAGGGAAACAATTGGCGAATACCATCCTAGCTGATATCAATGGTTCTGAAATCGGTGATCATGACAGTTCTACATTGCAATTGTTAAAATCTTTTAAGGGCTAAAATGCCATTCTGGTAATTTTTAACAACCCTGAATAACTTCGTTGGATTTTTAACCTCAAATGCTAAATAAGTGTTAAATTTGCATGTTGCGAATTTAACTTTGCCTTAAAGCGAAAGGTCAAAAAAAGTGACACATTTGCAGCAAAATTGAGAACTTAAATAAACACTAGAACAAATGAAAAAAATGTACATCGCGATGGTTGTGTCCCTTATGTCCGCCATTGCATTTTCGCAAGGAACTATTACCGGAACCGTTCTTGACGGTGAGCTTAACGAACCCTTGCCCGGTGCGAGTGTGGTTGTTGAGGGAACCAAGACGGGTGCCTCGACTGATTTTGATGGAAATTTCACCTTGGAAGTTTCCGAAGATAGCGGAACACTTGTCTTTTCCTATATCGGTTTTGTGACCAAGAAAGTGTCTTTCACATCGATGGGTTCTATCGGGGAAATTGTTTTACAACCGGATGCCGAAGAATTAGAAGGTGTTGTGGTCATCGGTTCAGGACTTATCGATTTGGCCGAAAAGCGTAATACACCTGTTGCCGTATCCACGATAACCAAAAGTGTGATACAAGAAAAAGCGGTAGGTAATGTTGAGGTACCGGAAATCATTAAAAGTACACCCTCCGCTTTCGTTTCAGGACAAACCGGTTTTGGTGATTCCCAGTTATTTCTGAGGGGATTCGATCAAATCAACATCGCGACCCTATTGAATGGACAGCCTGTGAACGGTATGGAAGATGGTCGTGTATACTGGTCTAACTGGGCAGGAATTGCGGATATCGCAAATGGCGTGCAGGTCCAAAGGGGACTAGGGTCATCTCGCTTAGCCATTTCTTCCGTTGGGGGAACCATCAATTTGGTGATGAAATCCGCTGAGAGGGAAAAAGGTGGTTTTGTGCGTATGATGGGTGCAAACGATAGTTACTTTAAAACGACTGCCTCCTACGATTCGGGAATCAATGATAAAGGCTGGTCATTTTCCGTATTGTTAGACCATTGGCAAGGACATAGAAAATGGGCAGAGGGAACCTTTGGAAGTGGCCAAACCTATTATTTCGCCGCTGGATATAAACCAAATGACACTCACGCGTTTAACGTACTATTGACCGGAGCACCGCAACAGCACGGTCAGCGTTGGTCGCAGAGTGAAGAGATTCTGGAAGCCAACCCAAAATTCAATCAACACTGGGGCTTTACGGAAGATGGAATCGAATCGGAAAGAACCAATTACTACCACAAGCCGGTCTTCAACTTTAACTGGGATTATACTATTTCCGAGAATTCTGAATTGGCAACTGTCGCTTATGCGTCTTGGGGTCGCGGAGGTGGAACCGGACCAAGAGGTTTTGGACGCATTCGAACTGCTGACCCTGATGGTGATGGACCCTTATTTGGTCAGGTAGATTATGCCGCCATACAGGCTCAAAATACGGCTGCCGGTACAGGTGGAAGCCGAGATGACGTCTATATCAGAAGGTCTTCGGTGAATAATCACCAATGGTATGGCCTGGTTTCGAACTTCAATACACAGCTAAATGACAGAATCAATTTTAGCTTTGGTACTGATTTGAGATTCTATACTGGAGATCACTTCAGACAAGTTGCCGATTTGTACGGTTTGACGGGTTGGACGGGTGATAGACCAGATGGTGCAACCGTTACGGAAACATACAATCCAACACCGTGGGCATCATTATTCAATTTTGCGGATGAAGGACAGCGAATAGATTACGATTATTCCGAGAATATCAACTACCAAGGTATTTTCTCTCAAATTGAATATGCGGCGGACCGTTTTACAGTGTACGCCCAAGGAGCTTTGTCCAACCAATCATACCAAAGAACTGGTCGATTTGAGGGCGAAGGGCTCGGTGAATCTGAAAAATTGGCCAAAATCGGATACAACCTAAAAGCCGGCTGGTCTTTCGACATTGCCGAAAATCATAAGATATTCTCCAATGTTGGGTATTATTCACGTCAACCGTTCCTTGATAATATTTTTGTGAACATCAGGGAATCCAATGATATTTTTGATAATCCGGAAGTGGACAACGAAGAAATCACGGGAATCGAAGTTGGTTACAAGTATTTTTCAGGAGGATTCAAAGCCAACTTCAATTTCTATATTACTGATTGGGACAACAGGGTAATCACTGGAACCGATGTAGACGAGAACGGCACGCCCGATGACGATAGTGACGATATTTTCTTGAATATTTTCGATAGGGGAGTACGTCAAATTCACCGTGGTGCCGAATTGGATTTGGAGTATAATATTCAAGGAAAGTTAAGAGTCAACGGATACCTCTCTGCAGGTAGTTGGCAGTTTGATGGCACATCCGATGTGGCCATTTACAACGATGATACAGGTCAGTTGGTTTCTGAAAACCCAGGCACCAATAGAGAAGGTGTTAAAGTGACCAATGCCCCTCAATTTACTGCTGGTCTGAGCTTTCGATACCAAGCACTGGAAGCACTTTCCTTTGATGGAAACCTGAATTATTTCGACCGCTTGTGGTTGAATGACGGAGCAAGCGTGCAGGTAGAGAATGTAGGCTATCTTGATTCATACTCTTTGACCGATTTAGGAGTTACCTATAACTTTGCCTTAGGGGAAAACCAATTGAGCCTACGTGGTAATGTGTTTAACCTTTTCGATGAAGTCCGTATTCAACAATCGGATAGATTTGGACTGTTCAATACCAATGGTATCACCTATAATGTTTCGCTACGATACAACTTCTAGGCGACTAATCATAGAATAAAGAACCCCGACAGCAATGTCGGGGTTTTTTTATGCCTTAAGAATTCGTATTTTACCTCTCTAAAATAAACCAATGGAAATACTACAAAACATTCATTCGTATTTTGCCTATGCTGTTCTGGCGATACTGATACTAGCTGTTTTAAACGCGATTAGCGGCCTTATGGGCAATAAGATGTTTACATTAGAGAAAGACTATCGTATGAGCCTCTTTGCACTGATCCTGTCACATATACAGTTGGTGCTTGGCCTGATTCTATATTTTGTTTCTAGCAATGGCCTTCAAGCCGTTCAAGAATTGGGTATGGGTGGTATGAACTCCGCAGCGCGATTATTGGCTGTAGAGCACCCTTTTATCAATATCATTGCTATTGTCTTGATTACGGTGGGGTGGTCTCGACATAAGAAGTTTATGGAAGGGAAAAAGAAATTCAAAAGTATTGCCATATTCTACGGACTAGGCCTTGTCTTGATTTTGAGCCGAATTCCCTGGGGCCAATGGTTCAATTAAAACTTTCAAAGGCATTCCATCATCGGTAGGAATCTTTTGAGTCAAAAACACTACGATAAAATGAAAAAGTTACTTTTCTTAATAGTACTTGTCTTTTCGATACAACTAACCGCACAAAAATCACTTTTTAATGGTGAAAACCTAGATGGATGGACCATCTATGGTACCGAAAAGTGGTATGTCGATGAGGGCCTTTTAATCTGTGAAAGCGGCCCTGAAGAGCAATATGGCTACTTGGCTACGGATAAGCACTACAAAGATTTCGAACTCACGTTTGAGTTCAAACAAGAAGCCGACGGTAATAGCGGCGTATTTATCCGGTCTACTGTTGAAGGTACAAAAGTCAGTGGCTGGCAAGTAGAGGTAGCCCCCCCAGGTCACGACACAGGAGGCGTTTATGAGTCCTATGGCAGAGGTTGGTTGATCAAACCCGAACCGGAAAAAGACAAAGCCCTGAAAGAGGGGGAATGGAATACCATGAAAATCCGTGTGGACGGGGCGACCATTACGTCTTGGCTCAACGGTACTGAAATGATTACCCTAACCGATGAAAAAATCGGTGCGGGCGAAGGCTCGGTAGCCCTTCAGATTCATGATGGAGGTGGTATTAAAGTGAAGTGGCGCAATCTTATGATTACAGAGCTATAAACTTTTAATTGAATAGTGAGCTGGAATTGAAATCATCTATGATCTTCTGACTAGAAGAAATACGCTCTTTACGATTTCACTTTTCGTATCAAATACAAGTACACCGGAAAGTGATCCGAATACCCGCCAATATAGCTTCCTGCGGCATAGGTGCGCAGCGGATAGCCTTTATACTTTCCAGAAGGGTCTATCAAATATTCAGGGCTGTAAACACCTGCTTTCCAAAAAGAGTACTTTTTCTTATCCTCGGAAATAAAGTTCATAGTGCAGTAGATTTGGTCGAATAGGTTCCATTTGTCTCGATAGGCCAAAGAGCCTACTCCTTTTTTAAAAAGTCGTTCCATGGGATTGAATAAGCCAACAGTCCCAACAGCTGCTTTGGATCCGTCCGAGGTTCTAAGAATCTTTTTAAAGCTATCATTGATAGGGTCATCATTAAAATCACCCATACTGATGATTTTGGCATCTGCGTCAAATGCCGTAATCGAGTCGATAATGCGCTTGTTGAGTTTGGCAGCGGCGATTCGGTTGGGTCTACTTCTTGCTTCCCCACCACTTCTTGAAGGCCAATGATTTACTAAAAAATGTACTTCTTCATTGTCCAAATGGCCCCCGACCACAAGTTGGTCTCGGGTGTAATCACGAAACCCCTCGTCGTTGAAGAGCAATAGGCGATGGCTCTTGAATGAATTGGGAATAAAAGCTGATTTTTTATAGATCAAGGCTACATCTATTCCCCGTTCGTCAGGAGAGTCGTAATGTATCACACTATAGTCGTTATCCCTGAGGTAAGGATGTTGTAACAAGTCTTCGATAACCTGCCTGTTCTCTACCTCACAAAGCCCAACGATATCAGGCGATGTTGTTGAGATGTTCCTGCCGATTTCCGCAAGCACCCTTGCCATATGGGCAATTTTCTTCTCATACCGATTAACGGTCCATTGGTCTTTTCCCGCAGGGGTTCGGTCGTCGTCTAAGGTTAAGGAATCGTTCTCCGTATCAAATAGGTTCTCCAAATTATAGAAAGCCACCGTACGAACTTGATATGTCTTCTGACCTTGGGAAAGTCCGATTTGTACCCCTAGACTTAATACAAAAAAGAGAATGGGCTTTATGTTCAAAACAAGTGTTTCAAAAGGATAGATTCAAAAGTACAAATTATTAATAAGAATTTAATCTAATTTATGTAAGTTAATTACTATATTGCATTTTACTTTTTGTTGAAAACAAACCGACCAAATGAAATATTCCCCCACGTTTCTGTTTTGGCTTTGTACCTTGTTTGCAATCCATGCGCAGCAATCTAGTGTGCTAGGTACCGTATTGGATAGTCGTGGTAAGAAGCCGTTAAAAGGAGTTCTCATAACTATTGAAGGCACAACGAATACGGTGCAAACCGATTCTGCTGGATGGTTTCGGCTGCATAGCTCGGCTTCCGGAACGCAAATACTTCATTTGGAATTGGCGGATTATGTAATCCAACGCATTCCGGTGGTCGTTGAGGGGGATAGCCTGAATTTGAATTCGATATTTCTTGAAAGGGATTTCCGTTCCGAGCAAGCGGACAATCTCATTACCCTAACGGATTCAGAATTGTTAGACGACGAGCTTAGCTCCATTTCTACCGGACTTTTGCAAGCGACTCGCGATGTGTTTTTGAGTCGATCCGCATTCGATTTTGGACAAGCCTTCTTCAGAGTACGGGGTTATGATTCCCAATATGGACAAGTAAGTATCAATGGCGTGCCAATGAATGCATTTCAAGATGGGAGACCACAATGGAATCACTGGGGCGGACTCAATGATGTAACCAGGAATCAACATTTTACCCAAGGTCTACAGCCTTCCGAATATAATTTTGGTGGAATTCTAGGGAGCACGAACATCGATACACGACCTTCCGGACTGCGACCGGGAACACGATTATCTTCCTCCTTTTCCAATAGAACCTATGCCGGTAGGCTGATGGCAACATATACCGCGAAAGCGAATACAAACCGCCTTTTTTATAGTATTTCAGCATCCCGTAGATGGGCCAAACAAGGGTACATCGATGGTACGCTTTACGATGCGTATTCAATTTTTGGCGCTTTGGAATATCGCTTGAACGCGCAAAACAGCTTCAATTTTACGGGCATATGGGCATCGAATCGAAGGGGACGCTCTTCTGCCCTGACCGAAGAGGTATTTCGCTTGGTAGGAAAACGATATAACCCTTATTGGGGAGAACAAAATGGAAAGATTCGCAATTCGCGGGAACGGAAAATAGAACAACCGTTATGGATGCTGAATCATTTTTATACTTCAAAAAAATTCGGCTTAAACACCGCAATAGTATATCAATTCGGGGTAAACAAAAGAAGTCGGCTAGCCTACTTCAGTGCGCCGAACCCCGACCCCACGTATTATCGCTATTTGCCCAGCTTTTATGTCAATAGCCCCATTGGTGCCAATTTTACAAGTGCACGTACCGCAGAACAAGGTTTTCTAAGCCAACCCCAATTGCACTGGGGTCGAGTGTATTCCGCTAACGAAGAACGTGCGGCCTATCTCCTTCAAGATGATGTTATCGATACCAAAAAAATAGTACTGAACACTATCGGAAATATGAAGATAAGCCCCACTTTGAAGCTTGATGTCGGGGCAACGTATCAACAATTTAAAGCGGAGAACTATGCGAGCATTGTGGATCTCTTAGGGGCACATGCTCATATGGACATCGACGCCTTTTCCAATACGAGAAACGATATCAATGGCGATTTGGAGAAGAAAGAGGGCGACCGATTTGGTTATGATTACGGTACCGCGGCGCTAAAGTTTGAAGCGTTTGCCCAATTGCGCTATTCCAAAAAACGATGGGATTTCTTTTTAGCAACACAATACACTAAAAGCACATACCAACGTAACGGAAGATTTCAAAATCAACGTTTCCCTTCAAATTCATTGGGCAAAAGTGAAAAACTGCGTTTCACTGATGTCGATTTTAAAGGGGGGATGGGCTATAGGCTCAATGGTAGACATTCATTGCTATGGAACGCTGCGCGAGTCTCCAAAGCTCCAGTTTTACAGAATAGCTTCATCAACCCTAGAGAAAACAATCAGGTGGTGCCCCAGCTTAGGAGCGAAAGAATAACGACTTTGGATATCGGGTATTACTTAAGGTTACCGAAACTCACTGGGCGCTTAACAGGTTTTTATTCGCGATTTCAAGATGTAACGGATGTCAACTTCTTTTTTGTGGATGCCGGTTTAGGATCGGATTTTGTACAGGAGGTGATAACGGACATGGATAAATTACATAAAGGAATAGAGGTGGGACTTGAATATCAGGTGTCATCGATGGTGAAACTGTCCGCCGTTGCCGCTATGGCGAGATATAGTTTTGCTAGCGAACCGTTGGTATCCATAAATTTTGATACTGCTGGTGCGGAAGAAAATCATATTAATCAAGAGGGGGTTGTTGATTTGGGGAGGGCTCGCATCAAGGATTACAAACTTGCACAAGGCCCTCAGCAGGCCTATTCGTTCGGTGTCCATTACCGCGACCCTAACTATTGGTGGGTAAGTGCAACTACCAATTACCTAACTGACAATTATGCCAATATTTCAACGATTATAAGAACATCAAGTTTCTATTTGAATCCTGATACAGGAAACCCTTTTCCGGATGCTACGGAGGAAAATGTAGCCAAACTGTTACGTCAAGAACCCTTGGATAGTTTTTACCTTTTGAATCTGGTCGGTGGAAAATCATGGCTCAGAAAAGGGAAATACATCAGCATTTTTGCCAGTATCAACAATCTGTTCGACGCTACTTTTAGAACAGGAGGTTATGAACAAAGTAGAAATGGGAACTTTGGTCAGTTATACCGTGACAGTCTGAGCGGAACCCCTTCTTTTGCCCCGAAATACTGGTATGGCTACGGACGGACCTTTTTCTTGAATCTGGCCTATAGTTTTTAAGAGATGATGAAAAGACCGGAAGAAACCAAACTCTGGATAACACTTTGCTGTATAGGCGTGTTGTTTGGATGCGTAAAAAGTCGTGAATTTGACCCGCCTGAAGGTGTTTGCTTTGCAGACTTGACCTCCAATGCTACGTATTCCGAAGTAAAAAATCGCTATGTCGATGAAACCGTTCAGATACAAGAAGATTTAATTATTGAAGGCTATGTGATATCATCGGACGAAAAAGGAAATTTTTTTAGTGTACTCAACATCCAGAATAACCTTTCAAACCCAACAGAGGGATTCCAAATCGAAATCGATATGCGTGACTCCTATCTATTCTATCCCGTAGGCTCCAAGCTATATATCAAGTTGAAGGGACTGTATCTAGGGAAAAGTAAGGATGTTTTTAAATTGGGTGGTACGTTCACCTCTTTTGGGAATACTTCGGTAGGAAGACTGCCAACTTCGGTAATGGACCAGCATATTTTTGTGGCTTGTAATGACAAGGTTGCTTTAGAGCCTAGGGAATTGACTATTGATGAACTGACCCCAAACCTTACGAATACGTTGGTAAAATTTTCTAAAGTGGAAATTATTGAAGGCGAACTAGGGCAACCTTTCGCGGTGCCCAGGGAGGAAACGACACGTACCTTGGTCGACTGTCAGAAGCATACTATCGAATTGTTGAACAGTGGGTTTTCCGACTTTCAATCAGCTGAGCTGCCAGCGGGAAACGGATCGATTACGGGGGTTTTGCTTCGCGAGAAGAGCGATTTCAAATTGGCCATACGTACCTTGGAAGATATTGATTTTGAACAGATGAGATGTGAAGAAGAAGTAACCACTATCACTACTAAAAACATCATTATTTCGGAATTGGCCGATCCTGAAAATAACCCTAAGGCCCGCTTTATTGAGTTATACAATGCATCAGAGGCCCCAGTACCTTTAAATGGATGGGTATTAAGACGTTATACAAATGACAACAGTACGGTTGGTTCCACCATCGATTTATCGAATGAGCGTATCGAATCACATTCTACCTTGGTTCTTTCCCCAAATTCAGAAGAATTTGAAGCGGTTTATGGTTTTCTTCCCGACATGGAAGTAGGTACGAATACCGCGGCCGATTCCAATGGAGATGATACCATTGAACTTGTAGACCCATTAGGCACCGTTATAGACATCTTTGGTGTCGTGGGCGAGGATGGTAGTGGTACCAGTCATGAGTTTGAAGACGGAAGGGCGTTACGAAACCCCGAAGTGATACGAGGGAATTCCCAATACGACTTGAACGAGTGGACCGTATACAACGATTCGGGAGGCTTTGGCACTATGGAACAACCACAATTAGCCCCTGACGATTTTACGCCCGGACTTAGAAATTAAGCTGTAAAAAACTATAGTTTTGAAAAGTACTCTTGCCAACCAAGAATCGCTGAAGCTCCATTTTTATGGGCTTCATACGAATGGTAAAGCACTTTTTTTTGCATGTCGAGTACGACGGGCCATTTGATATCGTCCCACCCTTGGCCAAGAAGTTTATTGATTCCGGTCTCTACCATCTCAGTGGAGACCGCTCCCATAATACGAACACTGTTATCGGAAGATTTCGAAGAGAGGCCAATGTAATAATCCGCTTTGATTCCTGAAAAAGAACACTTGGGCACCGTAGTGATCTTGATATCGGACAGATCGATGGTAGGTCGCGTTCCTTTAAAGGTAATAGTATTGGTATGGTCAGTTACTTTCATAAGTTGAAGTTACATCTATTCTAGAAGAGAACCATCTGGCTATATGTGCGAATTATCAACTATTTATTAACGATGAAATGTGATAACTTGAATAGAAGTGTAAAAAGTAGTCCATTGTATGCGGAAACACAATGGACCACTACTTGAAATGTACGGCCGATTATTTGGACGGGAAATTGTCGTGAGCCATAACTTCTTCCATTTGTTTTACATGACGTTCCGTATGTCCACTCATGAATAGAATTATTTGCAACCCATCAATGGTAGCAAATGGCAATTTGCCATAATGGTTGCGCAAATCATCCGTGGTCGTATTCACATACGCAATATGTTCTTTCCTTTTTGCCACAAATGCCGATAAGGTTTTTCGTGTGTTCCGAATTTTCCACTGGGCTCAAAGGGTTCGCGCGTTTTCACTTTGGTGTTTCGTACACTGATAAACCCAATCAATTTTTCGTCACCCGTGGTCACGCTATCACGCATTGCCGGATTGGCAGGCTCTTTTAAAGCCCCTTGTAACATGCCGTTGAACATATTTTCCGATATGGCCAAGTGTTCGACACATTCGGCGACCGACCAAGATTCATGCGTTGCCTTGAAATTCAATTGCGTATCGCTAAGACCGTCTACGGTACTGGTAAGTCGGTTCAAGGTTTCCGTCAAGTGGTCAGCAGTCATTTTTCGTTCCCCATCCGAAAGTCCTGATTTACTTATGCCGAAGCCTACTACGGCAAGTAGTGCTAAAGATAAAATGATTTTTTTCATTTGAAAAGTGTTTAGATTTATACTGATTTTTCGTTCTGTGTATATATAAATAACGTTTCGACCTGCCCTGTTTGGACAGTTCCATGAACTATTTTCGAAAAAACTGGAAAATAAGGTGCTGTAGCCTGCGCTACGAGGCTAGGTATGACCATTGTTTTAGTTGTTCTCAGGTCTCATAAACAAAACAGGTGGCCATTTCTGACCACCTGCTGTGCTGAATTAAGGATCTGTTCTTACGATGCTTATGACAAATCGAAACGATCAAGATTCATGACCTTGGTCCAAGCGGCTATAAAATCCTTTATGAATTTACCCTCGGAGTCGTTACTTCCATATACCTCGGCATACGAACGTAATTCCGTATTTGAACCAAAGATGAGATCAGCCCTTGTACCGGTCCATTTGATGTTACCGGACATTCGATCACGACCTGCAAATAAGGTCTCATTATCTGAGGTGTCTTCCCACTTCACGCTTAAATCGAGAAGATTGGTAAAGAAGTCGTTGGTCAAAACCTCGCGACGATCAGTAAATACACCGTGGCGTGATTGATCATAGTTCGTATCGAGAACACGCATTCCCCCAATTAAAACCGTCATTTCCGGTGCGGTAAGCTTCATCAATTGCGCACGATCGACCAACAGCGCCTCGGCAGAGGCTTTATAATCGGAGTTCTTGTAATTTCTAAACCCATCGGCAGCAGGTTCCAGCGCTTCAAAAGAATAGGCGTCGGTCTGTTCTTGCGAAGCATCCGTTCGACCTGCAGTGAAAGGCACTTCAACATCGTGGCCAGCATTTCGGGCGGCTTCTTCAACTCCTGCGCTTCCGCCAAGAACGATTAGATCGGCAAGGGAAACCTTTTTATTTCCTGATTGCCCCTCATTGAATTCGTTCTGGATACCCTCTAGAACGCTCAACACTTTGGAAAGTTCAGCTGGATTGTTCACTTCCCAGTTTTTCTGTGGCTCCAACCGAATTCGTGCGCCATTGGCCCCTCCTCTTTTATCAGAATTTCTATAGGTCGATGCAGAGGCCCATGCGGTGGTCACCAATTGGGAAATTGATAGACCAGATGCCAAGAGTCTCTTTTTTAGCTCGGCAACATCACCGCCGTCTACCAAGTCATGGTCGACCTTCGGTAAAGGGTCTTGCCAAATCAGTTCTTCTTGAGGTACTTCTGCTCCTAAATATCGGGAAATGGGGCCCATATCGCGGTGGGTCAATTTGAACCAAGCACGGGCAAAAGCATCCTCTAGTTCTTCTGGATGCTCATGAAACCGCTGGGAGATTTTCAAATAATCAGGATCTACTTTTAACGCCATATCCGCATCGGTCATCATCAAGTCTTGCGTTTTGGTGGCATCACCGGCACGTGGTGCTTGCTTGGCCGCTGAGGCTGCCGTAGGTCTCCACTGGTTGGCACCGGCAGGGCTCTTTGTAGCTTCCCATTCATATCCTAATAGTACTTTTAAGTAGTCATGGTCCCATTGCGTCGGATTTGGCGTCCATGCACCCTCGATTCCGCTGGTAATAGTGTCATCAAGCACTCCAGTACCAAAAGAATTCTTCCAACCCATACTCTGTTCCGCCATAGTGGCACCTGCAGGTTCCGGACCAACGAATTCATCAGGATTCGCCGCGCCGTGTGCCTTTCCGAAAGTATGACCACCAATAGTCAAGGCGACCGTCTCCTCATCGTTCATCGCCATACGCCCAAAGGTTTCCTTCATCAGTTTTGCTGTTCCCAGCGGGTTCGATTCCCCATTAGGTCCTTCAGGGTTTACATAGATTAAGCCCATGTGAGAAGCACCGAGATTTGCCTCCAATACGTACTCCCCATCGGAAAAACGAGCATCATTGCCCATCCACTCCGTTTCCGAGCCCCAATAAATATCTTCTTCGGGCTGCCAAATATCCTCACGTCCACCAGCAAAACCGAAAGTTTTGAATCCCATGGATTCCAATGCACAGTTTCCAGTCAGGATCATCAAGTCGGCCCAGGAAAGTTTTTTACCGTACTTCTTTTTAATCGGCCAAAGTAACAACCTCGCCTTATCGAGATTGCCGTTGTCAGGCCAACTGTTCAATGGAGCAAATCGCTGCGATCCAGAGCTGGCACCACCACGTCCATCCCCAATGCGATATGTACCTGCACTATGCCAAGCCATACGGATCATGAAAGGACCATAATGTCCATAGTCGGCCGGCCACCAATTTTGTGATGTGGTCAATGCCTCGATAATGTCTTTTTTTACTTCCGCGAGGTCCAAAGATTCGAATTCCTTAGCATAGTCGAAACCCTCTTCCATCGGGTTGGATAATTCCGAATTTTGACGAAGTACATTTAGCCTTAATTGGTTCGGCCACCAATCTTGATTTGTTGTGCCGCCGCCGGCAGCTTGTTTCATCGTCCCTCCTAAATAGGGACATTTGCCTGAATCGTTAATTTCCATGGCATTTCCGTGGGGGTTGTTCTCGTTGTTATCCATCGTATTTACAGTTTTTTGTTTCTTAAGACTATAAAACTACCAAATTGTCGGTTGAAATACATAATCAAAATCTTGTTTTACGTTATTTTAGTATCGATAATATCTATGGAGTCTTTTGAGCTAGGGAAGTAAAGAAAAAGGCACTTCCCCAACGGTTAAACCGGCAAGATTTTATACATTGGATGTATGGAAAAAACAGAAGCTTTTTTTGGTGAAATACGAAAGGGCGATTTGGACGCTATCGCTAAACTCATTGAGGAGACCCCGGGTTTATTAGTGACAAAAGATCAAAGGGGGTCTACCCCCTTGATTTTAGCCTCATATTATGGTCACGAGGAGGTAACTGACTATATAGTGGATAAAGGTGCCGATATCGATGCGCTTGATGGCTCTGGCAATACAGCCCTGATGGGCGTTTGTTTCAAGGGATATACGGCTATTGCCAAAAAATTGATTTCAAGGGGTGCCAACATCAATATCCAAAATGGTATGGGGGCCACGGCATTGATTTATGCCGTCACCTTCAAACAGCCCGAAATTGCAAAATTGCTATTGGAAAATGGAGCGGATACAACCATGAGGGATGGTAGGGGCAACACCGCCTTGGACCATGCAAAATTACAAGGTATGCCCGAACTCATTGATTTGATAGAATCCCACTAAGTCTCTTTGCAATGAAAGAAGAACTGCGCGTCGCACTGGTACAAACTTCCCTTTTCTGGGAGGACCCGGAAAAAAACAGAATTGCATTTTCCGAAAAATTAAAGGAAATCCCTTCGAATACCGATATCATCGTTTTACCGGAAATGTTTATTTCAGGGTTTACAATGTCTCCAGCTAAAATGTCCGAAGAAGAAGGCCCGAGAACCTTGGAATGGATGCAAAAAGTAGCCACAGAGAAGAATATGGCCTTAGTCGGAAGCATGCCTTATCAAGAAAACGGGACCTACTCCAATCGGCTGTTTTTTGTTCAGGCCAATGGGAACTATGCTCAGTATGACAAGCGCCATACGTTCACTTTGGCCGGTGAAGACAAGGTGTATGTCGCTGGACGCGAAAGATTGGTCGTAGATTATAAAGGATTTAGAATCTGCCCTTTAATATGTTATGATTTGCGATTTCCGGTCTGGGCCCGAAATACGGTGGATTACGATGTACTGCTCTATGTTGCCAATTGGCCGACACCGAGAGTCGAGGCATGGGATACCTTGCTCAAGGCGCGCGCTATTGAGAACATGTCCTATTGTATTGGGGTAAACCGAATTGGTGCCGATGACCTGGGGCATCAGTATTCAGGACATTCAGCAGTGTACGACTGCCTCGGTACGCAGTTGATTTTTTCCCAGAAAGAGGAAATTTGTTATGCTACCTTGAGTAAAGCTCATGTAAAAAAAACCAGGGAGAAACTTCGATTCTTGGAAGACCGGGATACGTTCACTCTCGGAGGGTGAATGTCTCTATTTTCTCCCAATTCGCCCGAATCTCTATCTCCTCGGGGTAATACCTTACCTTTTCAGGTTGCAAATTCTTGAGAAAATTACCCGTATCCCATTTGCGATTCGCATTGCGATCTTCTATCACCCGAATCAGATAGGTCGCGGGCTCTAGATTATTGAATTCGAATGGTTGTTCTTCCTCAGCATAGATTTCCAACTGCATTTTCCCATCTCCATCTGTCAGTTGTACAATAATTGGATAGGTAACCGCTCCCTGAACATTTACGGTAAGGTTGCCATAATCGGCAAGGCTTTGTGTGGAAAGCGTATAGGTAAGCGTATCATTGGTTTCCCCAAAAAAGTCGGTTATGGCTCCGGGTAGTAACTCTAAACTGTAATTTTCATTGGGTTCTAAAGGAAAACCGAAATCGACCTTATTACCAATGGTATCCAATTGGGTACGGAGAACGACATCAAGAGAATCTTTGTTGATCATTTTTATTTTGGTAGAGTCTGTAGCCACCAATGGCGTTGTCGCAGAGATATGAAAAGTGTCATTGAAACCGAGCGATCCACGCTGGTTAGGGGTAAGGAGCAAGGAATCAAGCTCTACTTTTCTGCTTTTGACGGTAAAGGTATCGATGACCTTTTGTTTCATATTGGTTACCGTAAATACAAGGGAATCGAATTCAAACGGGGTAAACCAAAAATCGATGCTGTCTTTTTCAGGCTGTTTTCTGAATAAAGTGTTTACCGTATCGGGCATTGCGGTCAGCGGAGTAATCGCTACCGTTTCATCACCTCCGAAATAACCGAAGATAATTCTGTTCTTCGAAGTGAAACTGGGCACCGAAGCAGCATAATTAGGAATTTCCTTAAACAGGGTCAACAAATAGGTAGAGTCCGTCGGTAGTGAGATGGTATCTTTAAGAAACCCGATCTTGTCACTGTTTTGGTCAAAGAGGTTGTTTTTGGAGGCATCCTTTAAGGCAAAAAGGGCGTATTTGCCTTCCTTGAGGTTATTCAACCTAAAAATGACCGTGCTGTCTAAGGTGTTCGTAATGTAGTTCGGTGGCTTTTTAAATATCGTCGAATCGGTGTAAGCAGTGTCGAGCTCATACAACATTACACTGATGAACTCATCGGCTTTTTTATTGAATGCGTCTTTGACTACACCCGAAATCTGCAAAGAATCGATGTAATCACCGGTTGAGAAAACATAGGTTAAAAAGCTACTCGGGTTTCCCTCATTATTGTCTTGTACGCTCTGTCCGAAATTGAAAGTATAGGTCGTGTTTTCCCTTAAGGTATCCTTGATTTTTATTTCGACATATTTAGAGGCCCCACCTTGAGGAGTGATATCTGGGAGGTACTTTAATGGCGGTGACACAATAAGTTGTTCTTGAACATCTTGAAGTTTGATGTATTCGTCAAAGTATAACCTGATTTTCTTTGCCTTGAAGTTGATGGACATGTTTTCTGGTTCGGCCCTCAATAATATGGGAGGATCTATATCTTTTGGCCCCCCGGTCAAGGTGCCTCTTCTTCCACATTGAACCAAAGCAACACCGATGAACATCAAAAACAGTAAGGCGAGAAGTCGTTGAAACATGTAGTACTAATCTAAGTGGACAAAGAAACGATTAATTTGAATAGCTGCGTTTTCCGAACACCGGAATTTAGGGAAATTTCCTTTTTTCATTTTCGATGTAATGCTGGCCGAGTCTAACATGGGTTAAACTATGGCTGTGGGGTTACAATTGAACAAAGATAAAACGAGTGACATACTACTATCGATTTTCGAGTTGGGGCAATCCGCTCATTGAAATTGGGCTACGGTGGCCATACTGGTAATTCGAACTGATACTCCCTCGGTTTGTAACAACGCCTCAGCACACATCTCCATAGTGGCACCACTGGTAATAACATCATCGACCAAGAGAACATTCTTGTTTTTGAGATAACTGGTATCCGCGAGCGCATAGAGCGATGTTTTTCCCTGCCACCGACCGATACGTCCTTTGGTGGTCTGGGTCTTATTATTTGCGGTTTTGAAAAGGATATGGTCAACATAATCCGTATTCAGGTGAAAGGCCAATCGCTCTGCAAACAAGGCCACTTGATTGTATCCTCGTTTTTTCAACTTTCTTTTATGTAAGGGCACCGGTACTACCGCATCGATAACATCAAGGGCTTGATTTTGTTTTAAAAGAGGGCCGTACCAGTCGCCGAGAAAGCGCCCTATGTGTTCTTGATTTTTGTATTTCAAATGATGAATAAGTTGTTTTACAATTCCATTTTCCGTGAAAAATAGGAAAGAACTGGCCTTTTTTACGTTAATTCTACCATAAAAAATACGGTCAATGGGGTTTTCTTCGTTAAAGGAATAATCGGTGAGAGGCAAATCATTTCGACAAACGGTACAGAGGTAATGCTCTCCCCTGATTAAATGGGCATTACATCCAAAACACACCGGGGGTAGTAGCACCCTATTGATGTCATTTAGTATCTTTGTTAGATTGATAATCGACAAGTCCTAGACTTTATATTAACCTACTTAATCTTATTCTCCTAATGGATAATCAAGATACCAAATTTAACTACAAAGTAATCCTTGCAGCGCTATTTGCTGTCATAATCGGCATTTTAATCGCCTTTTATTATAGCTATGCGCAGTCAAAGACGCAAATTGGCTATTTGGAGAAGGAGAAGGAACTTTTAGTGAAGGACCTTACCTTGATGAAAGCCGATGTGGATCGTCTTTCCGCTTTGCAGGAGATGAATGACATCGAGCTACAAGATTCGAAATATCAAATCGATAATCTATTGGATTCGGTTGGAAAACTAAGTTTTACCATCGAAAAACTGAGGGAATTCAAATCAGAGCTTAGTCGGTTGGAAGCAATGAACGACAGTCTGAAGATCAAGAACGATTTTTTGCAGTATAATAATATGCAATTGGCCGATAAGTATGATGAAAGTCAACGAACGATTGAACGCCTTCGACAGGCAAATAGGGCCATAACTGAGGCCGAATCACTCCAGAAAAAGAAGATGCGTGAGCTAAATGAAGAGCTCAAGACCAAGCAATACCTGAAAATCGAGAATGCCAGTGGGAGTGCATACCGACTTCGATCAGGTAAGCTTATTCAGTCAAACAAGGCTTCTACTATTAAAAAACTGAGAGGAACGGTCAATATTGAAGGGGATGCGAATTTGGCGAACCAAGAACGTGTATTGTATTTTCAATTTTTGGGCCCGAATATGGGTATTATCGAAGATAATGCCAATACCATTACCGTAAATGGCAACGTATACAGTAAACGTATCGAACTTGTTTTTAATGGCGAGACCACTCAGGTTTCCGATTTCATTACCTTACCCGAGGGCTCATTGGAAGGCGGTACGTATACGCTCAATGTTTTTGAGGATGAACGTTTGCTTCAGACCGCTGAGTTTCAATTGAAGTAAGGTTTTCTGTTCGGTTTCTGCACTCCTTGTAACATTTTTCACAAAGTATATTTTTTATTCAGACTAGAATCGGAGAATATTCTATTTTTGCCAAATGGCAAAACAGGAAGACGATTTTAAGAAGGTGATTTCACATGCTAAGGAATACGGATACGTGTTTCAATCAAGTGAAATATACGATGGCCTCAGTGCTGTGTACGACTACGGCCAAAACGGTGCCGAACTCAAAAAGAACATACGAGAGTATTGGTGGAAGGCCATGGTGCAACTCAATGATAATATTGTGGGTATCGATGCCGCCATTTTTATGCATCCGACAACTTGGAAGGCTTCAGGGCACGTAGATGCCTTTAATGACCCCCTTATTGACAACAAAGACTCTAAGAAAAGATATCGTGCTGACGTACTGGTCGAAGACCATGTGGCAAAAATCGAGAACAAAATCGAAAAAGAGGTCGCTAAGGCTGCCAAACGATTTGGAGATGCATTCGATAAAGAGCAGTTTCTGGCTACCAACCCAAGGGTGTTGGGGTATCAAGAGCAAGCTACCGGTATTCTAAAGCGATTGGGCAAATCTTTGGAGAACGAGGATTTGGCCGACGTCAAAAAACTGATCGAGGAACTGGACATTGCCTGTCCGATGTCGGGATCCAAAAACTGGACGGATGTCAAACAATTCAATCTGATGTTCGGCACGAAGCTCGGTGCTTCGGCCGAAAGCGCCATGGACCTTTACCTGCGACCGGAAACCGCCCAAGGTATTTTCGTGAACTTTCTCAATGTTCAGAAAACAGGGCGTATGAAGATTCCTTTTGGAATTGCCCAAACCGGAAAGGCTTTTCGAAATGAAATCGTAGCCCGCCAGTTTATTTTCCGTATGCGCGAGTTCGAACAAATGGAGATGCAGTATTTCATCAAACCAGGCACTCAAAAAGAGTGGTACGAACATTGGAAGGAACATCGCATGAAATGGCATTTGTCATTGGGTATGGGCGAGGAGAACTATCGTTTTCACGATCATGAGAAACTGGCGCACTATGCCGATGCCGCTTCCGATATTGAATTTCGCTTTCCTTTCGGATTTAAGGAATTGGAAGGTATTCATTCTCGTACCGACTTCGACCTTTCACAACATGAAGAGTATTCAAGCAAGAAGTTGCAATATTTTGATCCGGAAACCAGGGAGAATTACGTGCCTTACGTTTTAGAAACTTCTATCGGACTCGACCGGATGTTCTTGGCCGTATTCTCCAAATCGCTTCAAGAAGAAGAACTGGAGAACGGAACTTTTAGAACGGTATTGAAATTACCTGCTGTTCTGGCACCGACAAAAGCAGCGGTTTTTCCGTTGGTCAAAAAAGACGGACTCCCCGAAATCGCCAAAGAGATCATCGCGGATCTGAAATGGGACTTTAACGTACTCTACGATGAAAAAGATGCCGTGGGTCGTCGCTATCGCAGGCAAGATGCCAATGGAACACCTTTTTGTATTACCGTCGATCACCAGACGCTAGAGGATCAAACCGTCACCATTCGTCATCGCGATACCATGGAGCAGCAGCGCGTGGCAATCACCGAGTTAAGGAGCATCATCCATGAAGAAGTGGATATGCGGGTATGGTTGCGGAAGATTAAGGGTTAAAAAGAATATCCTATTTTCAGCCCCCCATAATAATTCCGTTCGTCCCCCGGATAAAAATAGCGCGGTTCACGCCCGCCGAAACCTTGGGTATTGATCAGCACCGATTGTGCATATACTTTGTCGAGCACATTGTTGACACCAAAATCGATACCCAACGTGAAATGTTCCGATAGTTTTTTTAAATAGCCCATTCGTGTGTTGAAGACGGTAAACGGGTCACTGTAAAGATCAGCGGCATTGGTCAACGGAATTTCACCCACATGCTGATGGGTAATGTTCCAGTAAAAGTGTTCAAAGAGGCGCATCTGAATACCGGCCGTTCTGCGTTGTTCGGGAACACCCGTGAGTGGGTTTCCCGAAAAATTATCACCTTCATCAATAAATTCCACAAAACTATGATCGGTCAAGGTGTAATTGACAAAAGGTGAAAGTTGAATGTTTTTGGAAATCGTCCAATTATAGCTCATCGCAATTTCCAGTCCGCGGTGTCTCGTTTTGCCTGCATTTTTACCAACGAGCCGATCTTCACTTTCACGTTCCCCGACCAAGAGGTTTTGGATATTCATTTGGTATATGGACAGATTCAATTGAAATCGCTTCTGGTCCAAATACAAATTAGTGCCCAGTTCATAGTTTACCCCGGTTTCTTGGGCAATATCCGGGTTGATTACACCATCAGGGGTTAAGGTTTCCTCTAAGGTTGGATTCGAGAACCCACGACTGACATTAGCATATAACTGATGGTCCTCCGAGAATACATACTCAAGATTCAGACTGGGCAATAGAATGGCCTTGAAATTTCGTTCGGCACTTCTGTTCTCTGTACCCGAGTTCAACAGATCTCGGTAGTCGTAGTCCGTCTTATTGAGGTTGAGGCCCAATTGTGCCGAAAATCGATCCGAAAACGGGAATAACAAAGTACCAAAAGCGTTCCATTGGCTTCTGAATTCTTTGTTCCGGGCAAATTGTTCGCCCTTAAGACTCCCATTACCATCATTGTCCTCCCAAAGGTTTCGGAATTCGTCCCAGTCGTACTCGTCCTTGAAAAGCTCGGCGCCAAAGGAAAAATCAGCCTGTTTCTCTAAGAAATCGAATGTTCCCGAGAAGCGTGTGCGAAAACCAAAACCCTTTGTGATTTCATCCAGTATTCCGAAAGGCCGTGCTTCATCCTTGTCCAGATAGGTATAAAATATGCTCGTGGAATTTTCTAGTTTATCTGTAAACCGATGCGAATAGTTCACCCCTAGAAGGGTATAGTTATTAGCTTCGAAACCTTGCGAGGCACGCCAGGTAAAAGTCGCTTGTTGCGGATCTTCGGCGAAAGCCGTTGCGCCCAAGGAACTTGGAATTTGAGCCGTAAAATCAATGTGATTGATCAACAGGCTGATGTTATCCTTGGCGTTGATTTGATAGGAGGCATTCAACAAAAAACCATCCCGTTCAAAATTACTGTTCTGTCGATAACCGTCCGTTTCCATATGTCCGTATTGAAGGCCCAACCTGAATTTGCCATCGAAATGATTGAAGGAAAGATTGTTCTTTAGGAGACCGAATGAACCTGCCGTCAAATTATTGGAAAAGTTGGTCGACCTACCCAGGGCTTCTTTCGGATTCAAAATCAGGGCTCCCCCTAAATTAGCGCCATATGTGGTGCCCTTAGGACCTTTAATCACTTCAATCTGACTAAGGTTTTCTAAATCGAAGGCTTCAATGGATGAGAAGCCCGAGCCATCGGTTACGGGGATGTCATTGTAATACATCCTTAGTTTATCGGTACCGAATAGGGTGCGTGCCCCTATACCGCGCATGGTGATACGATTAGTGTTCAAGGCTCCTGAAAAGACATAGACCCCAGGAATCTGGTTTAAGGAGTTGACCATGGAAACCGGGCTGTAATTCTGAAAGACCTTTGCCGAAATAACCTCTGATGGAACAATGCCTGCCGCATTTTTCTTCTTTAGGGCGTCGAGCAAGATGACCTCATCTAACTGGGTAATGCTGTCCTTGTCTTTGGGAGTTTGAGCTTGCGTAAGTACGCTGAAAAAAAATATAATCAGAGGTAGTCGCTTCATGCAATTCTAATGAAGCACTAAAATAGGATTTAAAAACGAAATCTAAATTACAACATACTTCCTAGGTTGAAGGAAACCTATTTTGTGAAACCCTAAGTTACAGGCCAGCATCTAAAAGGAGAAACCAATACCTTGCTTAATCAGTTTTTCGTATTTGATCATATCAAAACTGTATAGGTAGGGCGCTTTATTGGCCGCACCTGTCATTTGCTTTTCATGACGGTTTAAAAAATCAAGCTTGAGTAGTTTTCTTTGGAAATTACTTCGCTCCAAGGGTTTCTGCAAAATGGCCTCGTAGAGTTTTTGAAGGTCTTGCATCGTAAACTTATGCGGTAAAAGTGAAGCTCCAATGGGAAGATAGTTCAGGCGAATACGAAGATGTTCCAGTGCTTTTTGTACAATGTCATTGTGATCGAGGAGTAATGGGGGGGTGTCTTTTAAGGACTTCCACTCACATTTGGCGCTCAAAAAATCAGGTTTGGGACTTGTTTTTTCGATATCGACAAGGGCAAAATATCCCGTTGTAATGAATCTTTTGGTCAACCACGCTATGGTTTTGGCACTGAATACCTCTGATTTTTTGAAAAGATCCAGGCGCATGAATTGAGCGTTTTTATGTAACTCAGAGCGCGCGACACTACCGAAGGTGCGAAACTGGTTCAAATAGACAGATTTGAGACCTGTGCGTTCTATCAAAACCCTATTGGCCGCTTCATTCATGTCTTCGTCTTTTCTGATAAAGCCGCCGGGCAATGACCAGACCGGATGATGTTTCCATTGCAATAATAATATTTTGAGCTCTTGATGCTCATAACCAAAAATGACACAGTCAATAGAATTTCCGGCAAGGTACATGTTCAATTCTTCTTCGAATGATAGCATAGGGTCTTGAATCTTGGTCATGCGCAAATATAATCTTTATTGTATTTTTTTGACACAATATAATTTTTTTATACTATTGTGTCAAAATAATAAAATATGAAAAGGGGTTTAAAAATTGCCGGTAAGATTTTAGGAGTGCTTTTGGCGCTTTTGATTTTAACCTATTTCATTTTCTGGATCAAATGGAAAATACAGGCATCGTCCCATATGGATTTGGTCGGGGAAGAAGCTCCTGTCTTGTCTGACAATGGCAGACAATTTCGAGATTTGAACAAGAACGCAAAACTGGATGTTTATGAAAATAAACAAGCGGATATCGATGCGCGAATCGATGATTTGCTTACTCAGATGAACCTGGAAGAAAAAGCCGGCGCACTCTTCATACATATGGCGGTCATGGCCGATGGTGGTGAATTGAACACCGTGCCTTCGATTACCAATCCATTTTCATTACTTCTCGAAACCACCCCCGAACAGGTACTCAAAAAGAAGATGAACCACTTTAACATTATGATGACACCCTCGGCTTTAGAAACCGCTAGGTGGAACAACAATCTTCAAAAATTAGCGGAATGTACCCGTTTAGGGATTCCGGTTACGATTGCTACAGATCCCAGGCACGGGGCAGGTTTTGACGCGGGTACCAGCGTGGCCTCTAACTTTTACTCCCGTTGGCCCTCGCAACTGGGCATGGGTGCCACACGAGATTCTGCCCTAGTACGTGAATTCGGAGATATCGCCCGTCAAGAATATGCGGCCCTTGGTTTACGGTTGGCTCTCCACCCCATGGCAGACTTGGCTACGGAGCCGAGATGGGCCAGGGTCAACGGTTGTTTTAGTGAGGATGCGCACTTGGCTGCAAAGCTGACCGAAGCATATGTTCTGGGATTTCAGGGTGATAGCCTCTCGAGCACCAGCGTAGCGTGTATGACGAAGCATTTTTCAGGAGGTGGCCCCCAAGAAGATGGCTGGGACGCCCATTTCGCCTCCGGTAAAGGACAAGCTTATCCCGGTTCCAATTTTGATTACCATGTCATTCCGTTTACCGACGGTGCTCTTAAGGCTGGAACCGCTCAGATCATGCCCTACTACGGTATCCCGAACGGACAGACGAGCGAGGAAGTGGGTTTTGCCTTCAATAAAGAGATCATCACGGGACTCTTGCGTGATTCACTTCAATATAAAGGTGTTATCTGTACCGATTGGGGACTAGTAAGCGATATGCCCGTTAAAAAGGCATCTGCCTGGGGGGTCGAACAATTGTCCGAAAAAGAACGGGTCAAAAAAATATTGGATGCCGGTTGCGATATGCTTGGTGGCGAATCGCGACCAGACCTGATAATACAACTGGTTGAAGAGGGCTCCGTATCAGAAGCTCGATTGGATGAATCATTGCGACGTATCTTTCGGGACAAGTTCACACTCGGTCTTTTCGATAATCCGTACGTCGATACAGAGAAATTGGATATTGTCGGGAACTCGAATTTCGTTGAAAAGGGAAAGATGGCTCAAAGAAAGGCCTTGGTGCTGCTGAAAAACGATAACGATTTTCTTCCATTGTCTTCATCGACCAAAGTGTATGTAGAAGGAATGTCGGAAAACCTGGTAACGGCATATCCACAAATTGTTACTGATCTGTCCGATGCCGATGTCATCATAAAAAAACTTCAAACCCCATCTTCTCCTCCTGTAGGCGATGATTTATTGGAACGGTTCATTCCGCAAGGCAGACTTGATTTTCCAGAGGATGAAAAAGAAGATATTCTAAAACTGATTTCTTCCAAACCAACGGTCACGGTCTTAAAGATAGATCGCCCATCCGTAGTGCCTGATATCAATGCGGCCAGTAAGGCTGTGATTGCGGATTTCGATTGTGAAGATGAAATTATTCTAGAATTGATTTTCGGAAAATTCAAACCCACTGGAAAGCTTCCTATTGAAATACCATCTTCTATGGAAGCGGTTGAAAAACAATTAGAGGATGTGCCCTATGATTCGCAAGATCCATTATATGCTTTTGGACATGGATTGTCTTATTAATTTAATGGTCCACAAATTTTCCTCTAAAATGTAAGATGCCTATTTTCGACAAAAACTATCGCGGAATGTAAATTCCACGGTAATGGTATTTCAACAATGCCGAAACTCCCTATTTGTTGGGAACGAAAACGAAGTATATGAAAATTGTATCCTACAATGTAAACGGCATCCGTGCCGCCCTGAACAAAGGTTTTATCGAATGGTTGCAATCCGCAGATCCCGATGTAATTTGTCTACAGGAAATAAAGGCGATGGAAGAACAGTTGGATCTATCTATTTTTGAAGAGGCCGGATATGGCCATAACTACTGGTTCAGTGCCCAAAAAAAAGGATATAGCGGGGTAGCCATATTGGCCAAGAAAGCACCTGACCATGTCGAGGTGGGTACAGGAATCGACTATATGGATTTTGAAGGGAGAAACCTTAGAGCTGATTTTGGCGATGTTTCCGTGATGAGCATGTACTTGCCCTCGGGCACGAACATGGCCCGATTGGAGCACAAACTGACCTATATGGCCGATTTTCAGAAATATGCTGATGAGTTGAGGAAAACACACCCAAACTTGATCGTCTTGGGCGATTATAATATTTGCCATGAAGCCATCGATATCCATGACCCGGTACGGAATAAAAATGTTTCCGGCTTTCTGCCAGTAGAACGCGAATGGATCGGCAATTTTATCAAAAGTGGTTTTATAGACAGCTTTCGCTATTTTAATGAAGAACCGCATAATTATACGTGGTGGAGCTATCGTGCCAATGCTAGAAACAACAATAAAGGTTGGCGGCTCGATTATGGTATGGTTTCCGATTCATTGGAAGATCGGTTAAAAAGGGCCGTAATCCTATCGGAAGCGAAACATAGTGACCATTGTCCGATTCTAGTGGAAATAGATAGTTGATCCTTCACCTAATTACGTACTTTTGTCACACCAAAACCCTTTGAAATATCAATGATCTATAGCACCTTACCCCACACAGACATCGAAGTCAGTAAAATTTGCCTGGGTACAATGACTTGGGGCAATCAAAATACCGAAGTCGAGGGCCATGAGCAAATGGACTATGCCCTTGAAAACGGTGTCAACTTTTTCGATACGGCTGAACTATACTCGATTCCGGCGCACCCCGACCGTAAGTCAAATACGGAAAAGGTTATCGGTACTTGGTTCAAGAAAACAGGAAATCGAGATAAGATTATTTTGGCCAGTAAAATCGCGGGTAAGGCCGAATTCACAAAATTCATCAGAACCACCGGAATCAATAGGGATTCGATTATCGAAGCGGTAGAAGGTAGTTTACAACGGCTTCAAACCGATTACATCGATCTCTATCAAATACATTGGCCCGATCGAAACACCAATTATTTTGGACAACGCGGGTACAATCACGATACCCTTGATCACTGGGAAGACAACATCCATCAGATTTTGGAAACCTTTAGAGATCTGATACGTGAGGGGAAGATCAGACATGTAGGTATTTCCAATGAGACGCCCTGGGGAACCATGCGATTTTTGGAAGAGAGTAAGGTACATGCAAGTCTGCCCAGAATGATTACCATACAAAACCCCTACAACCTATTGAACCGTCAGTTTGAAGTTGGACTATCGGAAATCTCCTTACGTGAAAAAATAGGCCTATTGGCGTATTCTCCATTAGGTTTTGGGGTGTTAAGCGGTAAGTATCTCGGAGATAGAAGACCTGATGGTGCCCGAATTACATTGTTTCCTAATTACAAACGCTATAGTAGCGAAGTAGCGGTCAAAGCGACCCAAAAGTACTATGAGCTGGCACAACAAAATGATTTATCCCTAGCGCAAATGGCGTTGGCCTATGTCAATACGAGGCCCTTCCTGACCAGTAATATCATCGGGGCGACATCAATGAAACAATTGAAGGAAAATATGGCGAGTATCGATGTGAAATTGAGCGAAGAAGTACTTCAGGGCATCGAGGCGATTCACAATGAATTTCCCAACCCTTCACCTTAATAGAAAAACATGCATTTTTTAAAAGTGGGAATTTGGCAATTGGCCCTGATTGTTCTCGTGATCGCAGTTTTTATGGTCTTGGCGCGGATGTTCAATTCTAAAAGCTAGCCGAACAGACCGCTGACCACATCCTCTATTCGTGAAACGAGTTCGATGGCGATTTTTGGATTTTTTAGCCCTATTTTATTGTTTTTCGATACGTAAATCATCGTAAAACCAAGCTTTTCCGCCTCTAAAATGCGCTGATCGACCCGTTGAACAGGCCTAATTTCTCCTGCTAGGCCAACCTCTGCGGCAAAACAGACTCCTTTTTCAATCGGAATATCCGCATTGCTCGAAAGTATGGCTGCGATTACCGCTAGATCAATGGCAGGATCATCTACCGAAATACCACCTGTTATGTTCAGAAAGACATCCTTGGCCCCAAGTTTGAAACCAGCACGTTTTTCCAAGACCGCCAAAAGCATATTCAGCCGTTTGGCGTTATATCCGGTGGTCGATCGCTGAGGAGTACCGTACACTGCCGTACTGACGAGGGCCTGAATCTCGATCATCAACGGGCGCATACCTTCAACGGTTGAAGCGATGGCCGTACCACTAAGTCCTTCATCATTTTTTGAGATCAATATTTCAGAAGGATTGTTCACTTGACGCAAACCGCCACTTTGCATCTCGTAAATTCCCAGTTCGGCAGTAGAACCGAAACGGTTCTTTAACGCTCTTAAAATGCGATAGACATAATTGCGGTCCCCTTCAAATTGAAGTACGGTATCGACCATATGCTCCAAGATCTTTGGTCCGGCGATAGAGCCGTCTTTAGTAATATGTCCGATAAGAATGACAGGCGTGTTGGTTTCTTTCGCAAATTTGATCAGTTCTGCCGTGCATTCCCGGATTTGTGAAATGCTTCCGGCAGCCGATTCGATATAATCGGAATGTAGCGTCTGTATGGAATCGATGACGACGATGTCCGGCTCGGTCGCCTCGATTTGCTGAAAGATGTTCTGGGTCTTGGTCTCCGTCAAGATAAAGCAGGTTTCACTATTCGGATAAATACGCTCTGCCCGCATTTTGATTTGCTTTTGGCTTTCCTCTCCGGAAACATAGAGGGTTTTGTACGGAAGTTTCAGCGCTATTTGCAGCAGCAACGTACTTTTTCCGACACCGGGTTCCCCACCTAAAAGTACCAGTGCTCCGGGTACCAGACCTCCACCAAGTACACGATTGAATTCAAGGTCAAAGGTGTTAAGGCGCAATTCTTTGTCAACACTGATTTCGTTGACCAACAATGGTTTCGCTATCTTTTTTCTTGTATTTGATGGAGGTTTCCAACCAGATTTCTCTTCCTTTTGTACAACCTCTTCTACGACGGTATTCCATTCCTTACAAGCAGAACACTGCCCTACCCATTTGGCATATTGGGTGCCACAGTTTTGACAGAAAAAAGCTGTTTTTGTTTTAGCCATAACCTAATTACCGGTTCATGGCGAAGATAAAACATTACCTGATTTTTTGAGAGACTTTTTAAAATCAAAAGAGAGGCCGCTAAGCCTCTCCTTTTTTTGTTCTGTATAATGCCGGTTAGTACCCGAAATCGGCTTTCAACGCATCTATCTTTTCTAAGGCCATTTCTTTGGTCAAGAAATCGATTTCATCCATTCCAAAGGCCTTTTCGAAGGTTTTTAGTGCTTTTTTGGGCTCTCCCTTTTGCTCGTAATATTCAGCTTCGAAGTAAAAACCTAACATCGTACCGGGAAATTCCCTTTTGCACAGGTCGGATAATGGTTTTAACGATTCAAGGTCTTCCTTTTTCCGAATTCCGGCGTAGACGGCCATAAGGTCATTTAGTTCGACCTGTTTTTTGATGCCGAAAAGATCCTCGATATTGTTATACTTTTTCTGTAGATAATCGAACACGGGCTCCTCGGAGGTTAGCATCTGCGTCTTATACTCTTTTGGACTAATCGGTTTGAACATACCAAAGATATTATCAAAGGCCTTTCCGATGCCATAGGTAGCTATTGAGATATGGTCTGCACCTTCATACTCATCAAAATAGTAGTGCAATGATTCTTTATCAATAGCCTTGATGGCTTTGTCCATTTGCATGATTCGGGAAGTATACTTGCTTTTGTCGTTCTCAAGAATGAGCTGATAAAATATTTGTTTGTTGAACGCGCCCAGTCGCGCAGGAACCCTATTTTCCATTTCAGGGGCTAGGGTCGGGGAAATGCTAATGTAAGCGTTGAATAACGAGTTGTCCTTGAACAACCAGTAATTCTGAAAGTTTGCGGTAATATCGTACCCCACGATCATTTTAAATGGAGCTGTACTATAGTTCAAATCTAGATATGGAATCATTTCCATTCCAAGAAACTCAAAGAATTTTTTGCCTTTTTCGGTGGGGAGTCCACTCTCTTCTTCCCATTCACAATCGTCTAGTCGTATGCTTCGTTCATTCTGGTTGACCCCAACCACAATACTCTGTGGCATACCGTGAAACTGACTATAGAATTTTGCAGTGGCCACTACTTGATCGAACAGATACTCTCCGTCCAAAACAACGATTAAAGGATACTTTTTTTCTTCATCATAGTCTTCCGGAAAGTAATACCGAACATCTCGTCTTTCTTGAAGTTTGAACGATTCGAAAATTTCTTGGGTTACTTGGGCATTACTTATAAAACAGCAGCACAAGCCTATGAGTATCAGTAAAGGTCGCATATTCGATTTTTGGAATAGTCGAACGATTCCGACTATCTATTTCTGTTCAATAACGGTAATAACAGAAAAGATATTGCACCAAAAACCACGTTCATCAAGGTTTGTGCAATCCACATGATCCACCCAAAAGCATCGCCCGAAACGGTACTGATGCCAAATAGGGCCAAGGCCTTGCTGACAAGAATAGGAAAGAGACCAACACCGGCATTGGTTGTGGCCATTGCGAAAGCCCCGAAGACAAAAGCGACCATGATTTCACTCAAAGCGAGATCAGTGGTTTCCGGGACGGTGAATTTGATGACCCACATCATGGCGATATAGCACACCCAAATGAAAAGGGTATGAAAGACAAAAGCCCACTTGCGTCTCATTTTAAAAATGCTGAAAACGCCATCCATCAAACCTTTTACGAATCCTTTTATTTTCAAGGCGATTTTCGAATTCGATTTTCTTATGAAAACGATGAATATGACAAACCCCGCAATGCCTGCCGCCAATAACAGAAAAATACCGTTTAGGTTGAATCCCCGCTGCTCGAAGAAGTCGATGATGATATCCGTTTGTAGCAATAAGGTAATGGTGATGATTACCAAAAGCATGAATACGTCGACAATTCTTTCGGTTACGATAGTTCCGAAACCTTTTTCGAAGGGAACACCTTCATAGGTGCTCAAGGCAGTAGCTCTAAGAAACTCACCTGTTCTCGGAATACCGAGATTGGCCAAGTAGGCCATAAATATCATGAGAACGTTATTGATTAATCTCGGTTTGTATCCTAGGGGTTCCAAGAGATAATTCCACCGAATGGCCCTAGATATATGGCCGAGTAGACCGATCAATAGCGAAATAGCGATCCAGAAGAGGTCGGCTTCTTTGATGTAATACAGTATTTTTTCACGATCCGCCGGGGCCGTAGAATGATACCAGTACCAAACCAAAAAAACTCCCAAGGCGATTGGGAGTATTGTCTTCAAGGTCTTTTTTATGTTGATATTCAAAATTAGTTCAACAGATTGTTCTCTTCGTTAGGAAATACCAGTGATGGGTTGAAGGTTTTGGCCTTTTCAATGTCCATTCGCGCATAGGTTATCAGAATGAGAATGTCACCAACGGCAACCCTTCTCGAAGCGGCCCCGTTCAAGGTGATTTCGCCACTGCCCCTAGGACCGGGTATGGCATAGGTCTCTAATCGCTCCCCATTGTTGTTGTTCACAATCTGGACTTTTTCACCCTGTATGATATTGGCTGCATCCATCAAATCCTCGTCAATGGTGATGCTACCGATGTAATTAAGGTCGGCTCCGGTCACTTTAACTCGGTGAATCTTTGATTTTACTACTTCAATTTGCATGGTACAAAGTTAATTAATTGAGGGCGATATTGTCTATTAGTCGTACATCTTTCGCATATACGGCGATGAAACCCCTATATTTTTTATTTCGTCGTTTTCTTTGAACGGGTCTTAACTTTTCGATATCCGAGATCATGAAATATTCAAGTTCCAAATCAGGATGTTCTTCGAACTGTCGTTCCACCCATTCCGTAACCACTTGAGCACTTTTCGTGCCAAATCGAGCTTTGGCAGAACAGAGGGTTTTGTAGATAAAGGAAGCTTCTTCTCTAAGTTCGCTCGAAAGGCGTTCGTTTCTAGAACTCATGGCCAGCCCCGAAGGTTCCCTGACAATTGGGCAGCCTATAATTGCGACAGGGATGTTCTTGAGGACGACCAATTTCTTGATGATCTGCAATTGTTGAAAATCCTTTTCCCCAAAATAGGCCCGTGCAGGTTGTACTAAGGTCAGTAGTTTTTCAACGATGGTGCCCACTCCTTCAAAATGTCCCTCTCGAAAGGCGCCTTCCATTACAGTATCAAGACCACCGAAGTCGAAAGATTCCGACTCGATTTCGCTACCGTAGATCTCCTTGGCCTGAGGCGCGAAAATAATGAGGTTTTCCGAGACTTCCCCCAAAAGCTTTCGGTCCGCATCAAGGGTATCCGGATACTTGTCCAGATCTTCTTTGTTATCGAATTGCGTGGGGTTCACAAAAATGGTCACCACCACGGTATCATTTTCAGATAGCGCCTTTTTGACCAATGAAATATGGCCTTGGTGTAATGCGCCCATCGTAGGGACTAGGCCCAAACTTCCATTTTCCTTGGCTATCAAAAGGGGACTTTGAAGTTCTTTCTTTGTTTTGATTAATGACATCGAACTGATTTAAAAGCTAGCAAACTTACTATAATTACGACTAATCTCTATAATTTTCGTAGTTTTGCAGCTACGCTCATATTTCACATAAATTGCAGCTTTATGAATGGTAAAAAGATATTGTTTGTATCTTCTGAATTAGTGCCCTACCTACCGGAAAACGAAGTTTCCTTAATGTCTTATGAAACACCTCGAATGGTCAACAGCAATGGTGGTCAGATACGGATATTCATGCCTAGATATGGCAATATCAATGAGCGCAGGCATCAATTGCACGAGGTAATTCGGCTTTCGGGTATGAATCTGGTCATCAATGACATGGATATGCCATTGATCATCAAGGTAGCATCCATCCCTCGAGAGCGTATACAGGTATATTTCATTGATAATGATGAATATTTCAAACGAAAATCCACTTTTACGGATGCCGAGGGCAAGCTATTTCCCGATAATGACCAGCGTGCCATATTCTTTGCGAAAGGGGTGGTTGAAACCGTTAAAAAACTCAATTGGTCACCCGATATCATTCATGTACATGGTTGGATGGCCTCTTTGCTACCTTTGTATTTGAAAAAATACTATGCCGATGAGCCTTTGTTCGGAGACAGTAAGATCGTGACTTCCGTTTACGGAAAAGCCTTCGAAGGTGAGCTCGATAAAGAAATGATCAAAAAAGTGGCCTTTGATGGTGTCGATGAAAATGAAATCGCCCCATTAGCGGATCCCAACTATAATAATTTGTTAAAAGTAGCGGTAGATTTTTCAGATGCCGTTATTTTAGCCTCGGAAGATATTCCAGACGATTTACAAAACCATATTTCCAACCTTGAAAAACCCGTGTTACCGTATGTTTCTTTGCAGGAATTTGAAGAAGCTTATGCCAATTTTTACAACACTGAAGTTTTAAAATAATCTACATGAATTTTTTGAATAGGATAAAATTTCCTGCTCTAGCAGGAATTTTGCTTGTTTTGGCGTTTATTTCCTGTGAACAGGAGTTGACTACCATTGGGTCCGAAGTTGTTGGTAGCGAGCCCTTTGTTATCGGAAAACAAGAGTATGACGTATTTGCTTTCAATAAGAAGGTAGAAGCAGTTCAAACGAACAAGTTGCCCGTATACCAGCTAGGTACTTTTGAAGATCCTGTATACGGAAATATTGAAGCACGAATCACTTCCCAATTGATTTTGCCGCCAGGGAACGTGCAGTTTGGCAATTTTTCACAACAAAATGAAGATTTAGGCGCAGACGATAACAACCCTACAAGGATACAGGAAAATGAAAGTTTAAAAGAAGTGATTCTTTACATTCCGTATCTTACCAAGCCTACGGCACTTCAAGACCGTGATTTGGATGGAGTAGATGATACCTTTGATGTGGACCCTTCAGACCCAAATAGCGATTCTGATGGAGATGGCCTTACCGATAATGAGGAAAAAGCAAGAGGAACCGACCCCTTGAACAATGATACTGATGGCGACGGTGTCGATGATGATCTGGACGACGACAATATGAATGCCAGCTTTGCCAAAAAAATCGATTTGGATAGTATTTATGGCGACCGTTCAAAGCCGTTCAACTTGAAGGTGGAGCGTTCAACTTTCTTTTTGAGGGATTTAGATCCTAACTCGAACTTTCAAGAATCACAGGAATATTTCTCCAACCAGCGTTTTTCGCCTGACTTTACCACCCGTTCATTATTGCCGGACGAAGCTGTGTCGGTACCGGTGACGATAGATGAATTCGAGATTCTTCTCCCTAATGAAGATGATCCCGATACTACCGATGTCGATGAATCAGAGACCTTCGATAAGCTGAACCCTGGTATACGCATAGCACTGGACACTGCCTTTTTTTCCGAAAATATCCTAAAAAAGGAAGGAGGTCTCGAGTTATTGAGCCAGGCAAACTTTAATGAGTTCTTAAGGGGAATTCACCTGTCTATAGAACCGAATGCAGAAAGCAACCACTACCTTCTTCTTGATCTAAGACAGGCCACCGTGAGTTTGACGTATGAATACGATAGAGTAGATACCAACGGAACCCAGTTGGATAGGGACGATGATGAAATAGTGAAGGCTGAAAGCACGTTTACGATGAACTTGCTACAAGGGGATACGTCGGGTAATGTCATCGGCAATGCGGTCAACACCTTTATCAAGGATGACTTGCCCTTGGAAATAACCAATAGCTTGGATGTTGTTGAAAATGCAGCACGAATATACCTCAAGGGTGCCGGAACTACGTATGCCGAAATCAATTTATTCGACGAAGTCAATGGAAGGGATGTCATCAATGAAATCAAGGCGAATAAGTGGATTATCAATGAGGCCAGTCTGGTGTTTTATGTAGATCGTGAAACGCTTGATGCCGCCGGAGGGAACTTTGAACCCCCAAGACTATATCTCTATAATGCTGAAACCAATCAACCTTTGTTCGATGACAGGTTAGACCAATTAGATCAGTCGAATACATTAGCAAGTTATCCGCTTTACGATGGTCTTTTAGAATTGGGTTCAAATGATACTGGCATTAAATACAGTGTAGGGATTACAAGTCATATCAATAATTTGATTGTTAGGGATTCTACAAATGCAACCTTAGGGCTAACGATTACCCCTGACATACGTACGACGGGTGCGGTCAATGCGATGCTGCCCAATAATTTGGAAAAGGATTTACCGGTTATTTCGACAATTAGCCCCTTGGGAACGGTGCTTTTCGGTAGCGAGGAAGTCGCAGGTAAAGAAGACATGAAGCTCAAGCTGGAAATAGCCTATACCGAGCCCAATTGATTAAATAGTGCAAAGAAATCAGTTCAGGTAGTTTTTTTGCCGACTGTATTAAACTTACCTTACTTATATACCACTTACGTTTTTTTTTCGTTGTACCACTATAATATGTGTCAGCTTTGTGATGCATATCCTAAGTTTGACTAAATTTGGATTCACCCCAATAATGAAATTTAATTTATGTGCGGAATTGTTGGATATATAGGGCACAGAGATGCCTATCCTATTATCATAAAAGGTTTACAAAGACTTGAATATCGTGGATACGACAGTGCAGGTGTTGCTATATTTGACGGTAATACAATAAATCTTTCCAAGACAAAGGGAAAAGTAGAAGATCTCAAGAAAAAATCCGAAAGTACCATTTCGGTCGAAGGTAGTTTGGGTATAGGACATACGAGATGGGCTACCCATGGTGTTCCCAATGATGTGAACTCCCACCCCCATTATTCGAATTCGGGCGATTTGGTTATTATCCATAACGGAATCATAGAGAATTACGAGGCCATTAAAAAGGAGCTGACCAAACGAGGTTATACCTTTCACTCGGATACTGATACAGAGGTTTTGGTCAATCTCATAGAAGAGGTGCAAAAAACCGAAGATGTGAAATTGGGCAAAGCGGTTCAAATCGCATTGAATCAAGTAGTCGGCGCCTATGCAATCGCGGTATTCGATAAGAAAAAGCCAGATGAAATCGTTGTGGCAAAATTAGGTAGCCCTTTGGCTATAGGTGTGGGAGAGAATGAATTCTTTATTGCCTCCGATGCCTCTCCGTTTATCGAATTCACAAATAATGCCGTGTATTTGGAAGATGAAGAAATGGCCATAGTCAGGCTAGGGAAAGAAATCAAATTGAGAAAAATCAAGGATGATGCGATAGCCTATCCGAATATTTTGGAGCTTCAAATGAATTTGGAGGAAATTGAAAAAGGAGGATACGACCACTTTATGCTCAAGGAAATATATGAACAGCCTCGGGCCATTATGGATACCTACCGTGGGCGTCTGCGGGTCGATCAAGGACTTGTGAAAATGGCCGGTATCGACGAGCACCTTGAAAAGTTTATGAATGCCGATCGAATAATCATTGTGGCTTGCGGTACCTCATGGCATGCTGGCTTGGTAGCAGAATACATTTTTGAAGACTTGGCCCGTATTCCGGTTGAAGTGGAGTACGCTTCTGAATTTAGGTATCGGAATCCAGTGATAACCGATAAGGATGTGTTGATAGCGATTTCCCAGTCGGGGGAGACGGCTGATACGTTGGCCGCTATAAAATTGGCCAAGCAAAACGGAGCTTTTGTTTTTGGAGTGTGCAATGTTGTAGGATCGTCCATAGCACGTGAGACCCATGCAGGGGCATATACCCATGCGGGCCCTGAAATAGGGGTGGCGTCTACCAAAGCATTTACGACCCAGATTACGGTACTGACCCTGATCGCTCTGAAACTGGCTAAGGAAAAGGGTAAATTTTCAGAATCGAAGTTCCATGAGTACCTGACGGAATTGGAGACCATCCCCTCCAAAGTGGAGAAGGCCTTGGAATCGAATCCGCTGATCGAGATTATTTCGGACGTGTACAAAGACTCTACAAACTGCTTATATTTAGGTAGAGGATACAATTTTCCTGTAGCTTTGGAAGGAGCTTTGAAGTTAAAGGAGATTAGCTACATTCATGCAGAGGGCTATCCGGCAGCGGAAATGAAGCATGGGCCTATCGCTTTGATCGACGAGCAAATGCCCGTTTTCGTAATAGCCACTAGAAAAGGACATTATGAAAAGGTAGTCAGTAATATTCAAGAAATAAAATCCCGTAAAGGAAAGATCATAGCCATTGTGACGGAAGGCGATGAACAGGTCAACGAACTTGCTGACCATGTTATTGAGGTTCCTGAAACCTTTGAGAGCCTTACGCCTTTGCTAACTACAATTCCATTACAACTACTGTCTTATCACATTGCCGTAATGCGAGGATGTAATGTCGATCAACCGCGTAATCTGGCAAAGTCGGTTACGGTGGAATAACAATAATAAAGAATTTTCTTTCAAAGGGCCTCGATTTTTTTTCGTGGCCCTTTTTCGTGTTTTTGAGGATTATACATTTTTGGGTAGGCGTTTTTATGAAAAATATACTATGCATGCATAATTTTTTTCATTTTATGATTAACAAGCTAAAAAAATCGGTATCTTGCCGGTGACTTAGTAACTATCTTAACTCAAACTCACATTTAAACATGAAAACAATACTGTCTACAGCATTGCTATTGTTCGCGTTTTCAGGTATTTCGCAAACAGTGGTAAATGGAAAAGTTGTTGACCAGAACAATGAACCTATCCCTGGGGCCAATGTAGTAATTGTTGGTAAGGCGATTGGAACGACTTCCGATTTTGACGGAAATTTCAGACTGGAAACAACTGAGGAACCCCCTTTTCGGATACGTATCACGAGTATCGGTTATACCGATGCAACTGAAGATGTCACGGCGAACAATCAGAATTTTACGATAGTCGTTTCCGAAACACAGACGTTTTTGGATGAGGTTGTCATATCCGCATCACGAACTCCCGAGCGGATTTTCGAATCTCCGGTAACGGTTGAAAGATTCGGCCTCAATGAAATAAAGAACACGGCCTCGGCCGATTTTTACGATGGCCTTGAAAACTTGAAAGGCGTTGACGTAAACACTAATAGTTTAACCTTTAAATCGGTCAATACAAGAGGCTTTGCTTCATTTGCCAATACCCGTTTTATGCAACTGGTCGATGGGATGGATAATTCGACCCCTGCATTGAACTTCCCCATAGGAAACTTAGTCGGGATGGTCGAAACCGATGTCTTGAGCGTTGAACTACTTCCAGGTGCCTCATCCGCACTATACGGGGCAAATGCCTTTAATGGTATTTTATTCATGCGCAGTAAAAGTCCTTTTGATTATCAAGGAATCAGCGCATCCGTTAAGAGGGGTATGACTTCCCAAGCTGCTGCAGGTGATAATTCCTATACCGATGTTGGGGTACGCGCTGCGCATAAGTTTAGTGATAAGTTCGCTGTAAAGGTAAATTTTGGTTACCTACGAGGTACGGATTGGGCGGCGAACAATATCGAGGGAAAAGATGAGAACAATTTTGGTGTATTTGGAAGAACCAGGGAAAACGATTTGAATTATGATGGAGTGAATGTGTATGGTGATGAGGTTTCTACTGACATCAAAGGCGTGGCCGTGACCTTGGAAGGACTGGGAATTTTACCGGCAGGTGCAAATGCTTTGGTTCCATCAGTAGAGGTGAGTAGAACCGGATATAACGAAAGTGACCTAACCGACTACAATGCGGAAAGTATCAAAGCAGATTGGGGCTTGTATTATAGACCAATTACAGATAACAGCCTCGAACTGTCCTACGTCGGAAAAGTGGGTACCGGAACAACAATTTATCAAGGTACGAACAGATACTATATCGATAACTTCTTTCAACAGCAGCACAAATTGGAAGTTCGCCACGACAACTTTTTTCTAAGGGGTTATGTCGTTGCCGACAAGGCCGGTGATTCGTATGATATGGTTTTTACTGGGATTAACATCAATAGGGCTTGGAAAGATGATAATACGTGGTTTGGAGAGTATGTAGGGGCCTATGTACAGACTACTTTGGGCGGTGGAACGAACGAACAAGCACATGCTGCAGGTAGGGCTACGGCCGAGACAGGTCGTTTTGAACCCGGATCTCCTGAATTTATATCTGCTTTTAATAGGAGTATAAACGACCCCGATCTTTCTACAGGGTCCAAGTTTCAGGATGCTTCCAAATACTACCATGCAGATGGGAACTACAATTTCAGTCACTTAACGGATTTTGCTGACATTCAAATAGGTGGCTCGTTCAGGCAGTATAGTCTAAACTCATCAGGCACCATTTATACCGATTTAGACGGCCCTATTAACTATTCGGAATTTGGTGTTTATTCTCAAATTCAGAAGGCGTTTGATTTGAACGAAAAGATGAACTTGAAGCTTACAGGGTCTATGCGATATGATAAATCGGAATTTTTTGATGGCTTCTTATCCCCAAGATTATCTGCAGGTTTGACGGTAAATAGAAACCATAACATTAGGGCTTCGGTACAAACTGGATTCCGAAACCCGACAACACAAGACCTGTTTATAGGTTTAGATGCGGGCCGCGCTATTTTAGTAGGGTCGGCCCCGGAAAACTTGGATAGGTATTCGAGGACTTTCACCGATGTCAGTGGTGGAGGCCAAGCTTTGGGTCAGCCAGCATCCATTACACAAACTGGAGCAGTTGCTTATAACAATTCATATACTCGTAGGTCTGTTGAAACTTTAGGCGAAACTGGTAATCCAGCGGATTTGGAAATCGCCAATCCTGATTTGGTAAAACCTGAACAAGTAACTTCTTTTGAGGTCGGTTACCGAGGTAAGATAGAAAAGCTGAGTATCGATTTTAGCACGTATTACAATCAGTATAAAGACTTCATTTCTCAAGAAGTGGTGATAGCGCCCTACTATGGAGCAGTAGGAGATGGTGCCTTGTCGGTCGCTGCTATAGGCAATGGAGACTTTCAAGCTTATAGTGCGTACACCAACTCTGAGGCGGATGTTAGTTCTTATGGAGCTTCGCTAGGGTTGAACATGAAGGTTTTTGGAAATTTTGACTTAGGGGGTAGCTATACGTTCACGAAACTTGAGTTTGATCGCGAAGCAAACCCTGATGTAATGCTAAATTTCAATACGCCCGAGCATAAGTTCAAAGCAAATTTTGGTAATGCCGAACTGTTCAAAAATTTCGGATTTAACGTGGCATATCGATTTAGTGATGACTACTTCTGGGAAGCCACTTTCGGGGAGGGTGTCGTTCCGGAATTCCATACCCTTGACGCACAATTGAATCTTCGCGTACCAAGTATCAAGTCCAGCTTCAAAGTTGGTGGCACCAATATATTAGGTACCGAGTATTTCACTGCTTTTGGTACAGGCCTCATCGGGTCAATGTACTATGTATCTTGGACAATCAACAACTAAAATTAAATTGAACATGAAAATCATGAAAATAAAATATATAGGGTTGGTCACTTTAGTCTTGACCTTTGTTGCATGTAACGAACCCGAAGATGTGGATCTGGGTCCAGCAGCTACTATGGTAGAAGTAGAACTGCCGGAACTCACAGCCGGTTCGGCCGATTTTTCAAATTATGTTTCCTTGGGAAATTCCCTAACGGCCGGTTTTACGGACGGGGCTTTGTTCATAGCGGCTCAAGAAAACTCTTTGCCAAATATCCTTTCGACCAAGTTCGCCATGATCGGTGGCGGAGATTTTACTCAGCCCTTGACCAATGATAATTTTGGAGGATTGGCTGCAGGGGGTGACAGAATACAAAATCCAAGACTTGTCTTTGGAGGTGCTGGTCCTGTAGGTCTTGAAACCGTTATAGGTCCGGTAACGGTAACCACTGACATTGCATTAAATAACCCTTCCGGCCCTTTTAATAATCTTGGCGTGCCAGGAGCAAAGAGTTTTCATTTGTTGGCGCCCGGATATGGTAACTTAGGTAATGTTTCCCTAGGTCTGGCGAACCCGTTTTTCGTCAGAATGACCGGTACGACGCCAGATGCAAGTGTCTTGGATTTGGCCGTTGGTCAATCCCCTACGTTTTTCTCCTTGTGGATCGGCAACAATGATGTATTGGGTTACGCAACTACAGGTGGTGACGAAACCAATCCGCTTACGCCGGTATCAGGTGTTCCCGGGGTCGGATTTGATGGCAGTTATGGTGCTTTGATCGCCACGTTGACCGCAGGAGGCGCCCAGGGTGTTGTAGCCAACATTCCCAATGTGACCAGTATCCCACATTTTACAACTGTACCCCACAACCCTCTAGACCCTTCCAATCCTGATTTTGGACCGCTGATTCCTACCTTGAACGGAATTTTCGGGCAGTTGAATCAAGTGTTCGCCTTTTTAGGTGTGCCGGAACGTTCAATCGAATTTACGAACGCCGCAGCGAATGAAGTAGTCATACGCGATGAGACCTTAACGGACCTGTCTGCTCAAATCGCGGGAGTGTTGGCTGCCAGTCCTACGTTTCCAGCCTTTGTAGAATCGTTTGGTTTGCCTGCGCAAGCTGCACCTTTAGTAGCAGGCTTGCTTGGAAACACCTATGGACAGACAAGAGAGGCTACCGCTGATGATCTATTCGTCTTGCCTAGTTCTTCGATTATCGGTGAGGTTAATACCGACGCTGTCGCTGCTTTGGTGGCGCAAGGGTTATCTCAAGAATTGGCCGGACAGTTTGCAGTAGAGGGGATCACCTTGCCTTTAGAAGACAAATGGGTGCTTTTGCCAAGTGAACAAGAAGAGATCGCCACCGCAACGGAAGCGTTTAATACGATTATAGCCGCCACGGCAAGTCAAGCCGGTTTGGCTCTTGTAGACGCTAATGCCTTGCTAAATGATTTAGCAAATGGTGGACTTACCAGTGGTGAGTTTACGCTCACCTCCAACTTGGTCACCGGTAGTGCGTTCTCTCTCGATGGAATTCACCCGACTGCCAGAGGTTATGCGTTGCTGGCCAATGAATTCATGAAAGCGATCGATGCGACTTATGGTTCTAATTTTGAGGCCTCAGGTAATATGGTAAATGTGGGTGATTACCCGACCAATTACTCGCCTGCCCTGCAATAGGATACAGGTTTGGACAAAGAATGAAAAAGGTGCTACTTCAGCACCTTTTTTCTTTTGCAAAAAACCAAAAAAGTAGTTTTCAATGTAAAGGTAAAAGGCTATCTTTGCAGCCTGAAATTCAGGCGTATTTATGCCATTTCTATATAAAAAAGAGTCTTAATATATAAAACGTACGTAATGTCAAAAGTTACAGGTAAAGTTTCTCAGATTATCGGCCCGGTAGTCGATGTTGAATTCCAATCAGGGGATGAGCTTCCAAGAATCTATGATTCATTGGAAATAGCGAAAGCCGATGGTTCTAAATTGGTATTGGAAGTGCAATCACATGTAGGTGAAAATACAGTGCGAACGATTTCCATGGATTCTACCGATGGTTTAAGCAGGGGAACAGATGTTGTTGCAACTGGTGCGGCCATACAAATGCCGATTGGAGATGACGTTTACGGACGTTTATTCAATGTAATCGGAGATGCGATCGACGGATTGGGAGATTTACCCAAAGCCGGTAAGGATGGGCTTCCCATTCACCGTGAAGCTCCTAAATTTGAAGATTTATCTACCTCTACTGAGGTTCTTTTTACAGGAATCAAGGTAATTGACCTTATCGAGCCATACGCAAAAGGTGGTAAAATCGGTCTCTTCGGTGGTGCAGGTGTAGGTAAGACCGTACTCATTCAAGAATTGATCAATAACATTGCCAAAGGACATGGTGGACTTTCGGTCTTTGCCGGAGTTGGTGAGCGAACCAGGGAAGGAAACGATTTGCTGCGTGAGATGTTGGAATCGGGCATTATCAAGTACGGTGACGATTTCTTACATTCCATGGAAGATGGCGGATGGGATTTATCCAAAGTCGATAAAAAAGCGATGAAAGAGTCGAAAGCGACTTTCGTTTTCGGTCAGATGAACGAACCTCCCGGAGCTCGTGCTCGGGTGGCCCTCTCAGGATTGACCATTGCAGAGTATTTCCGTGATGGAGCAGGTGAAGGCCAAGGAAAGGATGTACTTTTCTTTGTTGATAATATCTTCCGTTTTACGCAAGCAGGTTCTGAGGTATCCGCCTTATTGGGTCGTATGCCATCAGCGGTAGGGTATCAGCCTACGCTTGCGACTGAAATGGGAGCGATGCAAGAACGTATTACCTCTACCAAAAGAGGTTCTATTACCTCGGTACAGGCGGTATACGTACCAGCGGATGACTTGACGGATCCGGCGCCAGCAACTACTTTCGCCCACTTGGATGCCACTACCGTACTTTCACGTAAAATTGCGGAATTGGGAATCTACCCTGCGGTAGATCCATTGGATTCTACATCAAGGATTTTAACAGCCGAAATATTAGGTAAAGACCATTACGATTGTGCACAACGTGTAAAAGAGCTATTACAGCGCTATAAAGAGCTACAGGATATTATCGCCATTCTCGGTATGGAAGAACTGTCCGAGGAAGATAAATTGGCCGTAGGTCGTGCGAGACGCGTACAGCGTTTCCTTTCACAGCCTTTCCATGTAGCAGAACAGTTTACAGGTATCCCAGGAGTTTTGGTTGATATTAAGGAAACGATCAAAGGGTTCAATATGATAATGGATGGCGAATTGGATCACCTTCCAGAATCTGCTTTCAACCTTAAGGGAACCATAGAGGAAGCAATAGAAGCAGGTGAGAAAATGCTTGCCGAAGCATAAATCTAGTAGGCAGCAAGCAGTCGCGGTTTTCTGTACTGCCGACTGAATACTGTGTACTGCAAACTGATAACGTATGTATTTAGAAATCGTATCGCCCGAAGCTACTTTGTTTGCTGGAGAAGTGAAGTCGATAACCGTACCGGGAATCAACGGTGAGTTTCAGATGTTGAAAGATCACGCTCCGATAGTTTCCTTGCTTCAAGAGGGCAAAGTCAAAATAGATGGGGATATTTCTATTGAAGAGGATTATGAAAGCCGATTTTCCAAGGAAGACGGAAAAACCATTTTGGCCATCAATAGCGGTACCATCGAGATGAAAGACAATAAGATTATCGTTCTAGCGGATTAAGCCAGAATATCAAATGAAAAGCTAGCCATACAATAATTTGTATGGCTTTTTTCGTTTTAAATAATAGATGAAGAGCCGAAAATTGATCATTTCAGAGGGGAACAGACCTTTATGGCAATTGATAATTGCTTCCGTACACTATACGGCAATAATTTGCTTGGCATTCTTTTTTGTTACCGGATGGGAATTTACCACAGAGACCAAAGCGATTAAAAGGAATTTTCATCTGCTTCAGGCAATCATACTTCTCTTACCCAGTGCCTTGGCTTTTTCTATGGTCAAAGACCTACTTTTTGACTTGGAAAACAAGAAGTACAAGATTCAGCACCGCGTTGGACCCCTAAAGTTTGGCACATGGAAAAAATTACCAAAAATAGAATATGTTTCCGTATTCAGGCAACCCAAGCAAGACGGAGAATTTGTTTTTGAGGCCAATCTATGGTACTCCAAGAACAAGCATTTCAATGTGTACGAAAGTGACACTAGACCACCTGCATGGGAAATGGGACACTACATTGCAAAAGCATTAAAGGTAAAGCTGCTAGATGCTACTGATCCACACAATTTCACCTGGGCAACACCAGACTAATGTTATGAAAAGGTTATGAAATAGAGTTGAGGAAGGGTTTTTTCTTTGCTAGTTGTCATTCTTACGACTGAAAGAAGTTTAAATACCATTTGATGACCGAACCAAAAAATCCCATTTCCGTTTTCGTACTCTTTTTACTTGTATTTATAATACACCACTCTTTCCTTGCCCAAGATGAGAACTCCCCGCCACTTTATCGCAATCAAATTTCTACCAATCTGATGCTGCCGATTTTCGAGAGCTTTGATGTGAATTACGAACGCACTATTGCTAATAAGTGGGCAATCGGAATCGCAGGGGCCGTTTATGGAGATCGTATACAAGAGTTAAGTACCGAAGGCACCTATAATAATAAGTATGATACCAATTACGAAGTGATGCCTTTTGTTCGGGTGTATTTCCAAGGCGCGCAGAACAAAAGTCATTTTTTGGAACTTTTTGGGTCGTTAAGTCAGGTGACCGAATCGGGCCGATTTGAGCGGAATACGAATTCGGAAGGCTTTGGGGTATATGAACGCGGTGAAGTCGATTATACAGCTGGTGGACTAGGGTTTGGCTATGGATATCGGTTTTTATTTCTCGATAACCGGTTGGTACTAGAGGCGCAATTTGGTGTTCGTACCAACTTCAACCCCAATTTTATCATCCTAAATGGAACACTGGTCCGTACCGGAATCAAAGTAGGATATCGATTTTAAACAGTAGAAAGATGAAGAGAATAACTTTTATAGTACTTACGCTACTTTTGATAGCAATGGTTTCATGCTATAGAGACGATGACTCCAATAGGTATATATCCCTAGCTATTCAAGATGCGGTGATTTTCGAGAACAATCAAAACTACACTTTGAGGGATACTATTTATGTAGAGTTAAATTTTGATCGGTATCTCGATGAGGAGGGGTATCCCAATAAACTGGATATCTTCGAAAGTTCCGGAGCGGAAAGCTTTCGTTATGATTTCGGATTAAATAGGGACTCTGATATAGCGGAGGGATTTCGACCTGTGGAAATCTCCCCAGAGTTTCTCCTTGCAGAAAAGGGAACGGCCGACAGATTTGGCTCCGCCACTGCACAACTGAACCCCGAGCGAACGCGATATGAATCAAGAATTGGGATTATACTGGCCGAGGAGGGTACCTTTGAACTGGATTTTACATTTATCAACTTGTACAGCACCGCGTATCTTGAGGATAAGGTGGAAATTGAAATTCTTCATAATTTTTCAAGTACCCCACCCAATTTTCAGTTTACAGTGTCTGCTGAGTAAGGTGTTTTTTAGGGAAAAACCAAATCTATTTGATTACCAAAACATAAGAGAAGAGCGATTTTCATACGTTATGACTATTGGGTTTTAAGCCAATTTTTTCGCATTCGCAATACTGCTTTTGAAGGTGTTACACCCTCTTTTTCATTCAAAAAGATGGCATATTCCGGATTCTTGGCCAAAATCAAACTTGTGGATTTTTTCTTCCCATACCTTTCGAAGGTAATATCCAGGGTATCGGCTATTTTAAGAGGTTCAAGATAGCTGTCAAAAGATTTATCCGCTGTAATAGGGATGTCATTGATGGCGATGATCATATCCCCCTTGTTCAAACCCGCTTTATAGGCCGGGCTACCCATCTTGATATTTCCGCTTATGACAGCTCGGTTTTTGTCATTATAGGTCACCCGAAATCCTGAATAAGGGGTTCCCGATTTTTGCTTCAAGCTTACACCGACCGATTGTAAGAGGGACTGGTAATCGGGCATTTTGCTCTGGTAGATAAAGGAATTGAAGAAAGCATTCCCAAACTCTTCACCTGCATAAGAGTTTAATAGTTCTTGAAGGTCTTTGATTTGATAGGGCTTTTCGTTTTTTCCGTAAGACTGCCAAACCAACTTCATGTAGTCGTCCAAGTTCAACCCATTTTTACGAAGCGATAAATCCAAAGCCAAGCCTAGTACGCTCCCATAGGAATAATAAGAGATGAAGGTGTTTGTCCGATTGACAGGGTCAACAGCGGTCGCGGCATCCACAAAAGGGGCCTGATAACTCATTTCAATAGGGTTGAAGAACTGTCGCGCCGGAGAGTTCCAAACATAATTGAAAGTCCCCGTTAACCCCTCGACATATTTTTCGGCGCTGATAAGTCCGGCCCTACATAAGATCAGATTGGTGTAATAGCTGGTAAACCCTTCGGCAAACCACAAGGCTCCGCTCATATTGGCTTCCTCGAAATCAAAGGGCTCCAATGATTTTGGGCGGATGCGTTCAACATTCCAAGCATGAAAAAATTCATGCGATACCGTTCCGATATTGCGATCCATTCCCCCGGCGGCCAAACTTCTCGTGCTGGTCAAAACAGTCGAGTTACGATGTTCCATACCATCGCCCGAGGCATTGGGAATATAACAGGCCAGAAATGTGTAGGTGTCGAAATCGAAATTAGGAAGTTCTGCGAATACCGCTTTTTCTTCCAGAACGACCTTTTTTACTTTTTCAAAATAGGTGTCCGTTTCGGCCTGTGAACCATTATGATGTAGAGCCAACTGTACCAGCTGTTTCTTTCCGTTGGAATCAACTTCGAATTCACGTAGATCATAATTACTTATTTCGGTGGGAGAATCCATAAAATATTGAAGATTCGGGGCAAAATAGGTCGTACCGGAAACTAAAGGGAGCTGCGTGGCCACTTTCCAGTTCAAGTCTTCGCGTACCTTGAAATCCACTTCTACTTTTCGATTAGAAAGGTCGGGTGCGTACATAAAAGTAGCGGGAATATTAAGATGTGCATGGGTTTCATCTACTTGTGAATAGGTGCCATCACCTCGATTTGCAAAGAGCGTATAGCTTACTTTTACGGAGCCATCATGACCTACAATTTGCCATGCATACGGATTTGGCCTTAGAACCCTTAATGGCTGCCCTAGGCTATTTGTAGCCTTGAAATTATAGACGTTCTTGGCAAATTCGTGTAACGCATAGCGACCTGGGGAAGTTCTGCTCATTCGAACGGTCAACGTATCGGTTTCGATATCAGGGAAAACAGCTTCAACTTCGGCCTCATGGTGAACGGCATTTTCAAAGGATATTTCGTAGGAGTTGGTTTGAGCATGAATGTTACTGCTGAGAACCAAAAGAGTTAAAATGATGAAGAAAGATTTCATAATGAGGAGAGTTTGATAAAACGAATATAAACAAATAACTACTGGATATGCTACATTTGTAGCATGCCTAATTTGCCCAAAAAACTAGAACAAAAGCTCTTAGAAAGAGCCAAGACCAATGCGCTGAGAACGTTGCCTGAACCCAAAAACCAAATTGACTTTTCAAGCAATGATTATTTAGGTTTTGGAACCAATGAGGACATCTATGCCAATACCTTTCAATATCTTTTGGGAAAGGGCATTTCGCATAATGGAGCGACAGGGTCTCGATTGATTTCGGGCAATCATTCACTGTATTCGGATTTAGAAAATTACTTGGCTACGTTTCATCAGGTAGAGCGAGCCTTGGTCTTTAACTCGGGGTATGATGTGAATATCGGGTTCTTCAGTGCCGTTCCCCAACGCGGGGATCTCGTTTTCTACGATGAGTTGATTCATGCAAGTATCCGTGATGGAATTCAAATGGGCCATGCCAAAAGCTGTAAGTTCGATCATAATGACATAGAAGACTTGAAGGCCGCCATTGAACGTAATCAAAGTACAGCCGGGGCCGATGCGGATATTTATGTTGTAACCGAATCCGTTTTTTCAATGGACGGGGATTCCCCAAATTTAGAGGCACTTGCGGACTATTGCTCGAAAAATGCATATTATTTGGTGGTCGATGAGGCCCATGCCGTTGGTGTTTTCGGAAGAAAGGGTACCGGATTGGTGCAGCAATTGAAAATTCAAGAACAGGTTTTTGCCCGTATCGTGACATTCGGAAAGGCGCTGGGTTCACATGGTGCTGCAGTTTTAGGGAGTGGTGCCTTAATCGATTATTTGCTGAACTTTGCAAGAAGTTTTATCTATACAACAGGACTTCCTCCCCATACCATAGCGACGATTTTTTCAGCGTATACCTTTCTGGGTATTTCTAATGGTCTCGAACAACAAAAGGCGCTAAAAGAGAATATTACTTATTTTAACTCGAAAATTGAAAAGCTGGGACTACGGTCGATTTTCATTTCAAGCAATTCGGCAATTCAGAGTTGTGTGATTTCAGGAAACGATGAAGTAAAATCCATTGCGAAACGACTGTCCGATGATGGGTTTGACGTAAAGGCCATTCTTTCACCGACTGTACCTGAGGGAAAAGAAAGGCTCCGATTCTGTCTTCACAGTTTTAATACAAAGGAAGAGATCGGGTTTATGTTGCAATTATTGAAGAACCACTTGTATTAGTTTATGGAAGAAAAGTTTTTTACCGTTGCTGCATTTGAATTTCCAGCTGATGTGCAAATTGTTCGCGGAAAATTGGAATCTGAAGGCATACCTGTGTTTTTGAAAGATGAGAATACCCTAAATTCAGATCCTGTCATCAGCGATGCCATAGGTGGCGTAAAATTACAGGTGTATACCAAAGACAAAGATCGGGCCTTGCAAATCTATAATGAGATAAGAGCCTACGCCGTTGGGGATGATGGCGAACCAATAATATGCCCAAATTGCAAAGCGCAAAGGTCGGAAGCGTACTATGAGCGCAAAGGACTATTTTATAAACTTTTTCCATTTTTTGAAAAGCGAAAGTACAAATGCTTAAATTGTGGAATCATTACAAAACCCGAATAGTATGCAGCAAATTTTCGTAACCGGAATATCAACGGAAGTGGGCAAGACCATAGCATCAGCCATCATCACCGAAGCACTTGAAGCCGATTATTGGAAACCGGTTCAGGCCGGGGAGTTAGACGCTACCGATAGTCATAAGGTAGCTGAGCTGGTGTCGAATACAAAAACGAAAATCCATCCGAGTAGTTATGAACTGACTTCGCCCATGAGTCCACATGCCGCAGCGGAAATTGACGGTGTTCGCATTGACAGGCATCATATTCATGAACCGAAAACGGAAAATCATTTGGTTATTGAGGGTGCAGGGGGGCTTTTAGTCCCATTGAACGAAGAGGATACCATATTGGACATTATCATGCCCAATTATAAGGTAATCGTTGTTTCAAGACACTACTTAGGTAGCATCAATCACTCGTTGTTGACGATCAATTGGTTAAAACAAAAAGGGTATGAGGTTTTCGTTCTATTCAGTGGGGCTCCAAATCCACATACCGAGAATATCATTTTGCACAAAACCGGAGTTTCTTTGATTGGGAGAATCGATGAGGAAGAAGTCTTTGATAAAAAGGTGGTCAAAGCCTATGCCGATAAACTCAGGCCCATTCTTCAAACGCTTTGATTCACCGTGTTTTTTTAACGTAAATTTCTGCCATATCCACAGTAATCGGGGCAGCATAGTCATTTTTTAAACGGGCATTGATATATGCATTTTCTTCGACAAGTTGCGGGTCGAAAATCGAACGGTTTTTTCGGATTACTACAGTGCGGGGTTGTATTTCTTCCATAATATATTTCAATTCTTCGACCGCGGTCTTTCTAGGGTTATCATAAAAACGAAAAAGCTCGTTTCTGCAGATATTGCTCGGATGGGTTGCCGATTGAACCGGAGGTTTTGCATCAAGGCCCCAATAACCGATATGATACCCTAAGAAGAGTATGTTTTTGGTGTCGATTTGCTTTTCCCTGATATAATTGGGTACGGTGATACCCTCACCATTGAAAAAGGTACCTCGTGTAACTTTGGTTTTGATGATATTGCCATATTCTAGATAACTTTCCGCCGGCATTAGTAGCAGGAGAAAAAAGGCATAGGGCCTATAGTTCCATTTTTTTAGATGCGGTATACGACTTACGAAGATGGCAAAGAGTACCATGAAAATCGGATGGAACTGAATCAGGTAATGTCCATTGATACGACCTCCTTTGATAAAGGAAAAAATGATGATTCCCACGGTCAGCACCAGCCATTTGATACTGTGGTTTTTGAAATCAAGGTAATTCTGTTTCCACGAGAAATAGAGGAATGCGCCAATAATAAGAGTGATGGGTAGAAACCCAAGTATAGAGTATCTGCGGGCGCCGGCATATTCCAGAGAAGCCAGCACAACCGATTTCCACCAAACCTCCGGGTACTGACTGAGATAGTATGGTAAAAAGGTCAAGAAGATCACTAAAACAATTCCAATGCTGAAAAACAAAGCCTTTAACAGGCCTGTTCCATACTTTTGATTTTTAAAATGGACGAACAGCAGATACATCCCCAATGCTACGACTACATAGGCCAAATTGAGCTTGGTCATAAGGGATAGGCCCATTAGAATTCCCGAAAGGATATACCACAAGACACCTTTCTTGGTCATCAGAAGGTACAAAGCAGGCATGAAAAAGAGCATACAGATATGCTCTGACATCACCCCCTGTAGGCTACCGAACATACTCAAAAGCATGACAGAGCCTATAGCGGCCCAAAGACCCACTTTTTTGGTAGTACAGGTCAGCGATATTTTGTACGTGTAAAATGCGGTAACGGCAACAACCAAGGCTCCCACCAAACGGATGGCGATGAAGCTTTTTCCAAAGACATAAATAATGCCCGCAAAGAACAGGTAGGTTACAGGAGGTTTCAGATCCCAAAGCTCGGTATAGGGCAAGTGACCCTCTACCCAAGATTGTCCCATAAGGATAAAGGTACTCTCATCACGATCGATATAATCTCGAAAGAAAAATGGCAGGCGTATAAAGAAGGAAATCAAAAAGAGAATGCCAAAAACAGTGCTGTGCTTAAGACGGGCATAGTTTAGGGTAAGCTTTTCAATGAAATCAGTAAGCATAGGTAATAAGGTAAACGATATTTAGGTCGATACGATTACATCGTGTTCTTTGGGTTAGTTTCTTGCTTTTGCATATCAAGCATCAAGCATCGAACTTCCCGCAAGAATTCCCATCTTTGCAAGATAGAGAAATCGAAAACTCCATGGGTGATACAGGCTTTAAAAAACTTTCGGAACGTGATAAAAAACACATCTGGCACCCGCTAACACAACATCAAACCGCTGCCCCACGTCTAGGAATCGTCAAGGCTGAAGGTGCTTTGATCTGGGATGAGGAGGGTAACGAATATATTGATGGTATTGCCTCATGGTATACTGCGATGTACGGACATTGTCATCCGCATATCGTGAATGCCCTAACCAAGCAAATGAATACCTTGGATTTTGTAATGTTCAGCGGCTTCACACATCAACCCGCAATCGATTTGTCGGAAAAACTAATCGAACTCCTTCCTAAAAATCAGGAAAAATTGTTTTTCAATGATAATGGCTCTACTGCTATTGAGGCTGGCATCAAGATGGCCATGCAGTACTATCATAACAAGGGCATCAAGCGAAACACCTTGATCGCTTTTGAGAACGGTTTTCATGGGGATACCTTTGCGGCGATGAGTGCCTCGGGATTATCATCTTACAACGGACCCTTCGAAGATTTTTTATTACAGGTAAAGCGGATACCCGTACCCCAGGAAGACACCATTGATGAGGTGATTCAAGCACTTGAAACGATTATTGCCGAAAATTCATGTATTGCCTTTGTGTTCGAACCTTTAGTGCAAGGTGCTGCAGGAATGAAGTTCCACTCGGCCAAAGGCCTTGATACCCTCATAAAGAAGTGCCGTGAAAATGATATCCTGACCCTTGCCGATGAAATCATGACCGGATTTGGAAAAACCGGCAAGAACTTTGCCTCGGATCATTTGCATCACAAACCGGACATTATTTGTTTGAGTAAGGCCTTGACGGCGGGTATGTTTCCACTGAGCATTACCAGTTGTTCGTTACAGGTCTATAACGCATTTTTAAGTGATGAGGTGTCAAAAGGTTTTTTTCATGCCCATACCTTCAGTGCACATCCCTTAGGATGCACTGCCGCCCTAGCCAGCCTAGAACTTTTAAACGCCGCTGAAATTGTTGACCGCCGTGAGTATATTGAAGAGGCGCACCGCGAGTTCGTCGCTAAAATAGAAGGTCATGACAAAGTTGAATCCGCCCGTTCGATCGGGGTGATACTCGCGGTCGATTTAAAAATCAAAAGTGATCGATATGGTTCGTTACGTGATGAACTTTACACATTTTTTATGAAAGAAGGGGTCAACCTTCGTCCTTTGGGCAATACGATTTACACCCTTCCCCCTTATGTAATTACCGATGCACAGTTACAAAAGATTTACAATGTGATAGTGCAAGCTTTGGAGCTATTCTAGCACATCGTTTTTTAGATCGATAGGTTCTTGGTCTTTGATTTCCACACGAATAACTTGATATGTCCAGTCATCGCCCTCACCGGTAGCCTCCACGAATAAAGTACCTTTTCCTTTGGGGCCTGATATGGGAATTTTCATATTGGCCGCTTTTTGCCCGTTGGTATAATTCCAACTTCCATTGACCATACCTTCTTTTTCTATGGGTGATCCCAGGGCATTGATAAGATTTTCGTCCGTATTTATCTTTTCCAATGCATATTCATAGGGCTGCGAATCTTCTATCGCGTTGGCTACGCCATAGAAAATGGAACCAATGGCAATAACCCCGATAATCAGAATAGAGAGGCAACCACCAACAGGTACCGCCCATTTCCAATTTCTTTTCCACCAACTCGGTTGAGGTACCAATTCATTGTTCATGGTTTCATGCATTTACTAGCTAGATGAAGATAAGAACTTTATTTTTGCTGGAAATAGTACAGCATTGTCAACACCGATTTCCATAACCAGTATCGCTTCGATTTCACCACTTGGTGCTTCCTTAAAGGAAATAGGGAAGGCATATCGAACTTCGGATCATCATTTCAGACAAAAAGAGTTCAACGGAAATCTTGAGTGGGTGGCCCCTTTGTCAGAAGAGATCAGGGCTGAAGTGACCCAATTGAAGCAGTCGACCGCCCATTATAAAATGTTGGACGATAGTGTTCTTTTTGCTATTTACGCGGCTAGAAAGGCCATAATAGATGCGGACTGGCAATCGGAAAACGATTTTGGGATCAATATCGGTTCCTCTAGAGGGGCAACGACCTTATTCGAAAAGTACCACGAAGACTTTATCACTCACAAGAAGGCAGCGACATTGGCATCGCCGACCACTACTTTGGGCAATATATCATCTTGGGTGGCCCACGACCTGAATTCAAGAGGACCTGAAATATCACACTCCATTACGTGCTCTACGGCTTTACATTCGTTATTGAACGGAGTGGCCTGGCTTCGCAGCGGAATGGCAGAACGATTTCTGGTCGGAGGGAGTGAGGCGCCGCTTACCCCTTTTACCCTTGCTCAGATGAGAGCATTGAAAATCTATTCTTCTGTACCCTCAGCTCCGTTCAACGACCAAGATATTGAGGTAGGGGAGCGCAGCCAAAGCTACCCTTGCCGTGCACTGGACTTTAGCAAAACCCAAAACGCTATGGTTTTAGGGGAAGCCGCTTCCATGGCCTGTTTGGAGAAGGGAGTTTCAGAAAAAACCCTGGCAGTTGTGGAAGGATTAGGGTATGCTACCGAAATCTTGGAGCACAATGTCTCTATTTCCACCGATGCCAAGTGTTTTCAACGATCTATGGCAATGGCCCTAGGGAAATTAAGGCCTGAGGAAATCGATGTGGTCGTGATGCATGCGCCGGGCACTGTGAAGGGTGATCGCTCTGAATTTACTGCGATTCAAAAGGTTTTTTGTAACAAAATTCCCTTTCTGACTACGAATAAGTGGAAAGTAGGTCACACCTTTGGGGCCTCAGGGTTGTTGAGTATTGAAATGGCCATTTTAATGTTACAACAGCAAGAAGTGATAAAGGTTCCCTATACCGATGAGTTTCAAACACCTTCAAAGATTAAGAAAGTGATGGTCAACGCCGTCGGTTTTGGCGGAAATGCGGTAAGTGTTTTACTTTCTATTTGAGTTTACACGTATTCCTGTAAAAGGTATTATCTTACAATTTTAAACTAAAAAACTAGCTATGGAAGAATGGTTCGCAGCGTTGGCGCTATTTGAAAAAATCTATTGGGGTATTGCTCTCATTTCATCCGTAATATTTGTGATTCTACTCGTCATGACATTGCTTGGTGGTGATGCCGAAGATTTTGACGGAGGTGATGTAGATGCCGATATTGATGGGGATACGGGAATTGAATTTCAGTTTTTGTCCTTTAAGAACCTTATGGGCTTTTTTACCATTTTCGGATGGTCTGGTATCGCCTGTCTTGACAGTGGTTTGTCTACAGGTTTGACCGTTTTGATTTCTACTATTTGCGGCTTATTGATGATGTTCGTCATGGCTGCGCTCTTCTATTACTTAGGAAAATTGCAGAGTAGTGGTACATTGAGACTGAAAAATGCATTGAACGAGGTGGGCGAGGTCTACCTGACCATAGGGGCCAATCGCGCAAGTATCGGGAAGGTGAGTGTTACCGTACAGGGTACCTTGCGAGAGCTTGAAGCCCTTACCGATGAAGACAAAGACCTTGTTCTTGGCAATGTTGTCCGTGTCAAGAGTATTACCGATAACGGAATATTAATTGTTGAACTATTAAACAAATAACCATATGATCTTGATTCCATTACAACTCGGCGGGAGCGCCTCATTATTGGCCATTGGCTTTGCAATACTCTTCTTTTTCATCATTATTATTTCTTTCATACGAAGGTACAAACGGTGTCCGTCGGATCGTATTCTGGTTGTATATGGTAAAGTCGGAGGTGGTAATTCCGCCAAGTGTGTACATGGTGGTGCCGCATTTATCTGGCCTGTAATCCAAGATTATCAATTTTTGGACTTGACCCCGATTTCCATAGAGGTGAATTTGGTCAATGCCTTAAGTAAGCAAAATATCAGGGTTAATGTTCCTTCGAGGTTTACCATTGGTGTTTCTACCGAACCGGGTATCATGCAGAATGCGGCGGAACGTCTTTTGGGGCTTGGTCAAAATGAAATTCAAGAGCTGGCACAGGAAATTATATTCGGTCAATTGCGTTTGGTCGTTGCTTCGATGGATATTGAAGAGATCAATTCCGATAGAGACAAATTTCTTACCAATATTTCTCAAAGTGTTGAATCCGAATTGAAAAAAGTTGGACTTAAGCTGATCAATGTGAATATTACGGATATCGTTGATGAATCCGGTTATATTGAAGCTTTGGGGAAAGAAGCCGCTGCCCATGCAATCAATGCCGCTCGTAAATCGGTGGCCGAAAAGAACAGAGACGGATCAATTGGTGAAGCAAATGCCCTGCAAGATGAACGGACCCAGGTTGCTGCTGCCAACGCGCAAGCCGTTGAAGGTGAGAATATTGCAAAAATTGATGTGGCCAATTCAGACTCTTTAAGGCGTCAGCGAGAAGCTGAAGCCGAACGCACGGCGATAGCAGCCGAAAAAGTTCAGGCCGCGAAAGCGCTCGAAGAATCATATGCAGCTGAAAAAAATGCCGAAATCGCAAGGGCAGAGCGCGTACGCAGTTCCCAAGTGGCCGATATCGTAGTACCGGCAGAAATCGACAAAAGAAAAGTTGAAATCGATGCGGAGGCAGAAGCCGAACAAATACGGAGAAAAGCTAAAGGTGAGGCGGATGCGATTCTTTTTAAGGCACAGGCCGAGGCACAGGGTCTTTTGGAGATCTTGACCAAACAAGCGCAAGGTCTTGATGAGATAGTAAAGGCTGCGGGTAACGATCCCAAGGATGCCGTATTGTTGTTAGTGGCCGACAAGCTTCCCGAGTTAGTAAAAACTCAGGCCGAGGCTATCAAGAATATTAAAATAGACAAGGTTACAGTTTGGGATTCCGGTGCAAAAACGGAGGATGGAAAAGGGTCTACCGCCAATTTTATTTCCGGGATGTATAAATCGGTACCGCCCTTACAAGAGATGTTTAATATGGCCGGAATGCAATTGCCGGAATACCTCAAAGGAAAAGATATCGCTTCTGAGGAAGACAAAAAGAAAGCGAAGAGCGATACTCAAAATAAGACTAAAGGCGAGGACAAATAACGATTTGATGCTTTAAAAGCCCAAGAAACAAGTTGCCTTGGGCTTTTTATACAGAGGGTGTTGTTTTGGAGGTTAACCTTTGGTAGTGGCATAAATGGTCTTTCCATCTAAACTGGTCAAGGCTGCTTTGAATGTGTGATTTTCAGAGTTCATCCCTTCTACATTTAAGGTCTTGATATCTTTCCCATAGCCCGCTAGCACGGTAATCGACGTTTCGAAAACTACGGCGCCGGTTTCATCCATCATGCTGAACGTTATTTGGTTGTTCGTATTTGCCTTGTACACATAGGGAAGAGTTACTTTTTCATTCGCAATTTGAGGGGCTTCAAAAAAACGAATTTCTTCGGTATAGATTTGGCTGCCTTGACCGTTGAAATTTTCAGTGTTCTGTACGGTTTCCCCAATATCGACCAATGTATACGAACGTACCCAGTCATAGTATGACGTATTGATGTCGTTATTGACGAGCTGTTCATTGGTCGGGTAAGGCTTGGCCCAGTCGTAGGTTTCCGTTACCATATTGATGCCCATAGGCCTCGGAAATGGGGTGTCGACCACATCGGTTCGTACTTGAACATCTCCGATGAATCGGTCATCCGAATAGAAAGCTACCTCATTAGGGTTTTTCCAATAAGCACCATAGGTATGAAAATCTTCCCAAGATTCAGAACTTAAGGTTGCGTTGACCAGTTGTCCATTGCCCTCAATGGCATTGTTTCCTGCCGAATAAAATTTTTCTTTCCCCCCGGCACAGTCAATGTAGCGATAGTGGGTATTGAAATTCATATTTTTTTTGAACTTATCCCCAATACCGATATTCCCTCCAATACTTTCGGCAATATCCAGTTCTTGGCTGAATTCATCTTTGGCACAATTACCATTGCTGATTTTGGTTGCAAAATCGACCGGTACTTTTCCATTTGACATCCAAAATGTGGTTGACATGGGAATTCTGGAAGCCTTAAATCGCGCTTCGTAATACCCGAAATGAGCAGTTTTTTCCAACGACTGCACGGCGCCTCCTTTAATGCTGTATTTCGCTTTTGTATGTTCTTTGACAGTTGAATCTAAGACGCCATTTCTTATTTGTAGCATTCCCTTGTTTACCGAAACCGCATCCGGAGAAAAATAGCCAGGTGTCCTGCCCTCCCAACCAACATAACTATTACGCCACTTTCTAGAATCCAGTTCTTGTCCGTTAAATTCATCTGAATATTGCAGGTTCAAGACCCATCGTTTTCCGATTTCCGGTTCGGGTGGATCCGTTTTGACTGTGTATATCGATGGTACTATGGATAGAAAAGCAAGTAGTATCAGTTTCATAATATCAGGTATCTGACGCAAGGTATCTATCCATTTACCGCTTAGGGAGGTTAAATGCCCCAAAATCTATCACAAATGTGTTTTATATGCCAAAAGGTCTGAAAATCAAATGTACCCGATATATGTGATTTCATGCTACAGCTTTCGGATTCGATCTATAATTACGACCGGATATTGGATTTTTTTGATTGAATGGTCTATTTTTGACCCCATAAGAATTCTGAGCATATGAGTGAGGTGAGAAACAACTGGACCAAGCAGGAAATACTGGATATTTACAATAAACCCTTGATGGAGCTGCTGTATGAGGCGGCGACCATACATAGAGAACATCATGATCCCAATACGGTTCAAGTGTCAACCTTGCTTTCCATTAAAACGGGAGGATGTCCTGAAGACTGTGGTTACTGTCCACAAGCGGCCCGTTATCATACGGATATCGAAGGCAATGACCTGATGACCGTTTCCCATGTGAAGGCACAGGCGTTGCGGGCCAAAGCTTCGGGGAGTTCTCGAGTGTGTATGGGTGCGGCTTGGCGCAATGTAAAAGATGGCCCCGAATTCGATCAAGTACTCGAAATGGTGCGAACCATCAATAAGCTTGACATGGAGGTCTGTTGTACGCTGGGGATGTTGACAGAAAACCAAGCGAAACGGTTGGCCGAGGCCGGGCTATATGCCTATAACCATAATCTGGACACTTCTGAAGATTACTATAAAGATGTCATTTCTACCCGAGCTTTTGAAGATCGTTTGGAAACTATTGAAAACGTGCGAAAAAGTAATGTAACTGTCTGTAGCGGTGGTATTATCGGCATGGGTGAAGCTTTAGAAGATCGCGCCGGAATGTTAGTGGCGCTATCATCATTGAACCCACAACCTGAATCGGTTCCCATTAATGCCTTGGTGGCTGTTGAGGGAACCCCGATGGCCGAGATGGAACCGATCTCCATTTGGGAAATGATCCGGATGGTAGCCACCACACGAATTGTACTGCCCGAAACCCAGGTGCGCTTGTCCGCAGGTAGAACCGAAATGAGTCGCGAAGGGCAGGCCATGTGTTTCTTTGCCGGGGCAAATTCCATTTTCGCGGGCGACAAATTATTGACCACGCCCAATCCCGATGTGAACGAGGATATGGAAATGTTCAAATTATTGGGTTTGAATCCGCAAAAAGCCTTTACAAAAATTTCCCAACCCAAGACGGTGGAGGCCAAGGACTCTGAACTACAACCACTTGGGGAAAAACCCAGATGGAGCCGCCCCGAGCACACCATTGAGCGCAATGAGGCTGCAAAAGCGGCCAGACTTAGCGAATAAGACTACATTAATTTTATTTTAAGATAAAGTTATTGTTATGATTTTTAAATTTGGGCAATAAACAACCCCTCTACCATTGAAGTTAATTGAAGTTCCAAGGGTCAAGTCTATCTCGAAAAAGGACTTTCGAAAATACTATTTGAAACCTCAAAAGCCCGTTGTGATCGAAAGCCTCGAGGAGCCATGGCCTGCCCATTCCAAATGGTCTTTGAAGTACATGAAAGCCGTGGCCGGAGATAAGATCGTTCCCTTATATGATGATCGCCCCGTACGTCATGATGATGGTTTTAACGAGCCCCATGCCCAGATGCGCATGGCAGAGTATATCGATTTGCTGGAAAGGGAGCCTACCAAGTATCGCATTTTTCTGTGGAATATTCTCAAAGAGGTACCTGAACTTCAAAAAGACTTTACATACCCTGATTTTGGGATACGCCTATTCAAGCATGTGCCGATGTTGTTCTTTGGTGGGCGTGATTCGCACACGTTTATGCACTACGATATTGATTTGGCCAATATCTTCCATTTTCATTTTCAGGGCGAAAAGGAATGTATTTTATTCCCACAATCGGAAAGAAAGTATCTGTACAAAGTCCCACATTCGTTGATTACCCATGAGAGCATTGATTTTTCGAATCCGGATTATGCGCAATGGCCAGCACTAAAAATGGCAACCGGTTACAAGGTCCGTCTAAGGCACGGTGAGGTGTTATTTATGCCCGAGGGCTATTGGCACCATATGAAATACATTACTCCTGGATTTTCAATGAGCCTAAGGGCCTTGGCAAGGAGCCCTAAAAACTTGGCCAGAGCAAGCTATAACATTCTGTTCATGCGTCATTTTGATGTGCTCATGCGAAAACTTAAAGGGCAACAGTGGATCGACTGGAAGAATGAAAAGGCGATTAAGCGCACGGATAGCGTTCTGGCCTAGTGCTTTCTAAGGAATCAATTCCTTGAGTTTACCATATACTAAATGGCTCTCCCAACCCCTGTATAGTAAATAATCCGCAAGCTTTTTTCTTCGTTTTTGTGTATGGGTCTCCTTGATTTGGGCAAGGCGTTTTTTTGACAGGCTGTCAAGTGTCTCCATGTAGGCGGTGTCATCGATTTCTTTGAGTGCGGTATCAATATTGAATCTTGAAATCTGACGTTGCCTTAATTCGGAAACAATACGATTGCGCCCCCATTTTTTGGTATTGAATTTTCCACGGGCATAGCTTCTTGCAAAGCGTTCTTCGTTTAAATAGTTCTGTCGGATCAAGTGGTAAACGATTTCATCGATAGCCTGTGGTATCATACCCATATCCTTTAATTTTTGAACCACTTCTTTATGGCAACGTTCTTGGTAAGCGCAATACCCTTCCAATTTTCGGGTTGCTTCTTTTAGCGTATAGGTTTCGGTTTTTTGAAATGGCATGGGTTACGAATAGATTGAAAACATAGTGGGAATTAATCTGGGAGTACTCCGATTTCGATTTGTTTTTCTTTGGAGGTAAAAATCGAAATCCCTTCTTCATTACTTTGTTCTATACCTTCAGAGAGATCATAGCTTTCAGAAGCTTTATAAGGAAGTCTTACTTCAACTGTCCAATCTGGTTGGGTTTGGGTTACTTTCAATTTTAGGCCTCCCCCTGAAGTATCGTAATGAATGGCTACCGAATTACCATCAATGGAAACATTTTCAAGTGAAGCGACATCCCACTCCGTTGGCATTTGAGGTTGTATGATTACTTTTTTATGGGCTGCGTCGGGTTGAATACCGAAGAATTGATGAACTATCGGTACGGCATAACTATAGATATTCCAGGCTTGTGTCATCATGCCATAGTCAGGGGAAACCTCATAGATGCTTCCTGGGAGTGCGTAGCTGAAGGTCCGGGTCATTCTTTTCAAATAATTCAAGGCCTTATCTGGGCGGCCATAGTTATTTTCGGAAACAACTTGAACCCCTGTGGGTAATGTCATTACGGCTCCGGTATAGGAAAACACCTTACTTCCTTTAAAGGAACCGTCATCAGAACCGGCAGAATCATCACGGTCGATTCCGGTGACGAATACCCCGAACGGATTGACGAATTTTTCGGCGGTCTCCAAGGCTTTGAGTGCTTTTGTTGCATCGGGAATCTGCATTTCCATTGGTGTATTGACGACCCAGTTATGATGTAAAACAAAAGGGCGTGGCTTTTTCGAGGGGTTCGAAAGAATTTTGTTTTTCGTTTCTTTTAGCTCCGCAACGGCCCATGGTTTATTCAAGGTGTCGGCTCTAATTATGGCATCTTCGATGAGGTGGAGCGCTTGTTCGTCAGTTCCGATAAAATCAGCAAAAGAATTGAATTCCTCAGACCAGAACGCCTCGTTTATCTTGTTCTTTAATTTCTCTGCCGTTTTCTTGTATTCTTTCGAAAGGGCATCCTTACCCAAGACTTGGGCAATTTTCGATGCATCTGAAAAAGCACGTTGGGTGTAGGCCGCCACGTCGATCATTTCACTATCAAGCCCGTGTATTTCCATCATTCCGAAGCCATCTGGGAAGAGATTTTTATTGGTGTCGTTTTCATCCATGAGCCAGTTCAACCCTTTCTGGATGGTCGGAAAATAGTTTTCAAGAAAGGCCTCATCCCCGTTCCATCGGTAGATTTCCCAAATCAAGGAGGCAAACTGAGGGGTTTCATTGATATTACCTAGGTTAAAAACCGCTCCGTTGGTCGACATTTCGTGAATGATCTTGCCATTGCCATTTACGGCATTCGAAACACTGTCGAGCAATTGAATGGTTCGGTATACCGTTTCCTCTTGACCGATGGCCATATATCCTTTTAACGCATATTCACTGTCTACGCCGAACCACCATGGATAATCGGGAATACCTGCAGTAATGCCTGTTCCGATTTCGGGAACGGTTTGCACGAGCCAATCACAATTGTATTTGAGCCATTCGAAAGCCTCCTCGATATCCTTGTCCGGTATCGTTAACTTAGATTGGGCCGCAAGCGTTTGATAGTGTTCCTTTTTCTGCTTCAAATAACCCATGGTGTTCGATCTGATATCCAGATAGTTGTCTATAACGGCAGTTCTTGAAGCATAAGACCCGGCAATGGTAAAGCGGATTGTTTTTGTCGTCTGCGCGGGAACGGAAATGGCATAATTTAGCCGACCGGAAGCCCCATGGCCCCTATAGGCTTTAGACGTTATTTTTTTCTGATTGACCGACGGCAGATTTGCTCCGAACAAGACGAACCAATCATTCTTGGCATCCTTTACCAGCCAGGCATCCTTGTCTACTAGGTACTCTGCTACATCTGTCGTATCGATCATTTGGGTACGCTCGCCCAACCAAGTTGGTCTCAAATCAGCATGTCCGGTAAATGAAAATTGGAATTCCTGTTGCCCCTGCCCCATATTTTCTAAAAGGTATTCTACAACGATACCTTGTTTATTCATAGGAACGAATTGGGTACGCACAACGGTCATATTTTGCTCTTTAAGAGTATACCGATGCGAATTGGCCATGGAATAGTTTGTAAATTCATCCGCACTATCTAATGATATGGTGTTGTCTGGCCAAATAAGTTCGGCGCTGAACCCATCCAGCAGTTTGATCGGGTGGTTCCATATGCCGCCCATTTCCCCTTTGATATGCCATCCGATTTCCGGGAACGACCCATCTTGGTGGCCTACCATATACACACGATTTCCGGGGGTGACGAATGGGGATGCAAGATAGTCCGGCTTGCCCGTAATCGATGTCGTCTCCGATAAGACATCTACAAAGGCCCCTATTTTTACGTCCTCTCTACAACCTATAAAAAAGAAGATTAAGATGGTGAAGAAAAGGTATTTGGGTTTCATGGTATGGACATTGGAATTTGCTCCGAATTTACTAAATAAAAAATGGTCGAACTAAAAGAAACGATTGCGTGAAAATTCGCTGAACATTTGATTTTTTGATATAAAAAAAGCGACCTCCGTTGCCGAAAGGTCGCTTAAGTTCTTAATAGCCATTGTGGCTTAATAAATGGTTTTACCGTCTTTATTTTTAAAACGGTACTCGAGATAGGTATAGGCATCTCGTGGTTGTACTTTTATCCATTTTTTATGCTCCATATACCATTTGGAACGAATGGAAGGGAAGCCCTTTGTGATATATGCCGCGATAAACGGATGTATATTCAAAATAATTCCGTCACCGGCTTTCGGGCCTTTCAAAAGTTTTTGGAGGTCGGCGTTTATTTTGTCTATCAAGACGATAGGAGCTTCAACTTCCTGGCCTGAGCCATTTGGGTTTTCTTCCGTAGTCTTAATGTTCACTTCGGGCCGAACCCGTTGTCTTGTAATCTGTATAAGGCCAAACTTACTTGGAGGTAGTATTTTATGTTTGGCACGGTCGTCTTTCATCTCATCACGGAGATGATCAAAAAGCTTCCTGCGATGTGGCGCTTTTACCATATCGATGAAATCCACCACTATTATTCCTCCCATATCGCGCAATCGCAATTGTCTTGCAATTTCGGTTGCGGCCAAGAGGTTGACTTCCAGTGCGGTGTCTTCTTGATTTTTGGCCTTGTTCGAACGGTTACCGCTATTGACATCTATTACATGCAATGCCTCGGTATGTTCGATAATCAAGTACGCCCCTTTACTCATAGAGGCAGTGCGGCCAAAAGAAGTTTTGATTTGTCTTTCGATCCCGAATTTTTCGAAAATCGGAACGGAAGACTTATACAGTTTTACTATGGATTCTTTAGCTGGTGCAATTTCCAGCACATAATCTTTAATTTGATTATAAAGCGTTTCGTTGTCTACATGAATTCCCGTATAGGAATCATTGAATACATCCCTTAAAATACTACTGGCTCTATTGAGTTCTACCAATACTTTTGATGGGGTACGCGCTTTATTTAATTTCTTGCACATTGCCGACCATTTGGCCAACAAGTTCTCTAGATCTTTGTCGAGTTCCGCTACTTTTTTGTCCTCTGCAACCGTTCTAATGATGACTCCGAATCCTTTTGGTTTTATACTCTTTACGAGCCTTTTTAACCGGTCTTTTTCTTCTTTACTACTGATCTTTTGAGAGACCGATACACGGTTTGAAAAAGGGACCATGACCAAATAGCGACCGGCCAATGAAAGCTCAGAGCTGATTCTAGGTCCTTTGGTGGATATGGGTTCTTTAACGATTTGCACTAACAAACTTTGGTTGGCCTTGATTACATCGGTAATCACGCCATGTTTGTCAATATCTTTTTCGGTTGGAAAGTTCTTCAGGGAATACTCACGTAGTCTTCCTGAAATTACTTGTTTTATGAATTTGAGCATAGTGGATAACTGCGGCCCAAGGTCATGATAATGCAAAAAGGCATCTTTTTCATAACCCACGTTTACGAAGGCGGCATTGAGCCCTGTAACCGGTTTCCGCACTTTGGCGAGAAATATATCGCCGACAGAGAAATCATTATTGTCCTCCTCTTTATGCAATTCAGTGAGTTTTCCATCCTTTAATAAGGCAAAATCAACGGCATCAGAACTAGATCTTACGATTAATTCTCTATTCACCTGAATTTATATTTATACTTGCTCGGACACGGCATAAATCTGCCACCGAACAAATAGATTAAACATTGGTCATAAACAGGCCTATGAAAACCTGCCGAAATTCACTTGGAATTTTCTATGTCAAAGAACGTATAAAATGAAAAAGTAGTTTTTAAAACTACTTTTTCTTGTGTCGGTTAGCTCTCCGGCGCTTTTTTCGCTTATGGGTCGCTACCTTATGTCTTTTTCGTTTTTTACCACTCGGCATAAAGTGTGCTTTTTAAATTATTATTTTACTTGAACGTTGCTTTTTACTCCTTCTACAAAAACCTTGGCAGGCTTAAATGCCGGGATATTGTGCGCAGGTATTTTTATGGTCGTGTTCTTAGAAATGTTCCTACCGGTCTTTTCAGCTCGTGTTTTGATGATGAAACTTCCAAAACCTCTCAGATAAACATTATCTCCGCTTTCCAAAGAAGATTTCACTTCCTCCATAAAAGATTCTACCGTCGCTTGAACATCTCCTTTTTCAATTCCCAGTTTGTCTGAGATTTTCGATACAATTTCTGCTTTCGTCATTATTAATTTGGGTTTTCTTTAGTTTTTTTTGGCTTGCAAATATATAAATTAAATTCATTCTTTACTTGTAAAGAACTAATTTTAAGTGAATTCATTCCTTTAAAAACACTGTAGTTCCGGCAATTTTTTGAGTCGTGAACTATTTATCGGTTATTTTTGCGCAAAAGCAATACCGACAATGACATTTTCGGAAAAGATTCTTGAATGGTATGATGAAAATAAGCGAGACCTGCCTTGGCGTTCCACTAGAAATCCTTATAATATTTGGCTTTCGGAAATCATTTTGCAGCAGACACGTATTGCGCAAGGAACGCCATACTATGTAAGGTTTATCGAAAATTTTCCCACTGTACACGATTTGGCAAAGGCTCCAGAAGAAAAAGTCTTGAAGTTATGGCAAGGCCTGGGCTACTACTCACGCGCACGCAATTTGCACACGACCGCCAAAATGGTGGTCGATGAATATGGTGGACAGTTTCCCGATTCCTATAAAGAATTGTTGAAGCTAAAAGGAATAGGTGATTATACGGCCAGCGCCATTTCATCGATATGTTTTGATGAACGGCAACCTGTGGTTGATGGTAATGTTTATAGGGTATTGGCACGTTACTTCGGTATCGATACACCGATCAATAGTACCGAAGGGGTGAAACAATTCAAGAACTTGGCGCGTGATATAATGCATCTTGATAATATTCGGGATTATAACCAAGGTATCATGGAATTCGGCGCTATTCAATGTGCCCCGAAAAAACCATATTGCCTACATTGTCCGCTTCATACAGATTGCAAAGCCCTACAACAGGGTCTTGTTGCCCAATTACCTGTAAAATTGAAAAAGACAACAGTGAGAAATCGCTATTTCAACTATCTCGTGGTACTTGATTCAAGCAATCAGACCATCCTAAAGCAGCGTACTGGAAAGGGCATTTGGAAAAACCTATGGGAATTTCCACTTTTGGAATCCGATAAGGAGTTGCCTATCAATGAGGTAGAAAAGAAGTTGAAAGAGGTACTGCGGTTAAAAAATGTGACCGAACTTTACAGGTTCAACGAAAAGACCATAGTACATAAACTTTCACATCAACACTTGCATTCCTATTTCTGGATCGCTAAGGGCGATTTTGAGCTAGAAGACGGAATAAGCTGGACGGAAATCGACCAATACCCTGTACCGGTATTGATCGCCGATTTCATCAAAACGGTTAAAAATTTGTACTTTTAGCCATTGAAATTCACCTAAACAAAAATTAAGAAAATATGAGCGGAACCCTAAACAAAGTGATGCTGATCGGACATTTGGGAGATGAGGTGAAGATGCACTATTTCGAGGGTGGCAACTGCATCGGCCGCTTTCCGATAGCGACCAACGAAACCTACACGAATAAACAGACGGGAGAACGTATCAGTAATACCGATTGGCACAATATTGTTGTCCGCAATAAGGCGGCCGAAATTTGTGAAAAATACTTGAGCAAAGGTGACAAGATTTATGTAGAGGGCCGGCTGAAAAATAGACAATGGCAGGGCGAAGATGGCAATACCCGTTATTCGACCGAGGTTCAAGTACAAGACTTTACCTTTCTTTCCACGAAAAAGGAAAGTATGGTAAATGCTCAGACGAGTCAACCGCAACCGCAAGAGATGTCCGATACTATGAACCAAGTTAATGCGGCCGATAAGGTTTCCGAACCCGATCAAGAAGACGATTTGCCCTTCTAAAACAACCTAAAACTAAATCTTGACTATTGGATCCTGACCCCCTTAGTTTACTCCCATACGTTAGCTCAATGAATGTCGCGTTTTTGCTAAAGGTGGGTATGCTTTTTCTTTTACTTTTATGTTCTGCCCTGATTTCAGGGGCCGAGGTAGCCCTTTTTGGGCTTTCGCCTACCGACATTAACGAAATAGACCAACAGAAAACCACTCGTGGCGGTATTGTGGTAAAGTTACTGGAACGGCCTAAAAAACTATTGGCGACCATATTGATTGCCAATAATGCGATCAATATCGGTACGGTACTTTTATTTAATGTTATCGGGAATACCATTTTTTCAGATGTCACCACAACTTGGGTTCGGTTCTTGCTTGAAGTGGTAGTCATCACTTTTTTGATTTTAATGTTCGGTGAGATACTGCCAAAAGTATATGCCAACAGAAATCGAATCAGTTTTTCTCTATTTATGACCTACCCGCTTAAGGCGCTCGATTTTATTTTTTCCCCTTTAAGTCTTCCGATGCGGTCTGGCACCATTTTTCTTTATGATAAGTTGGGTAAAGAGAAGTCAAGCCTAAGTGTAGACCACCTTTCGCAGGCATTGGAGCTCACCTCGGAGGGCGATACCACAAAAGAGGAGCAAAAGATTTTAGAAGGCATCGTTTCTTTCGGTAATACGGATACCAAACAGGTCATGAGACCCCGTATCGACATCTTTGCCCTAGATGAAGAAATGAAATTTTCGGAAGTGTTGACCGAGATCAAAAAAAACGGTTATTCACGTATTCCTGTGTTCTCGGAGAACATGGACAATGTTCTGGGCGTACTTTATGTTAAAGATTTACTGCCTTATATCGATCGGAAGACCTTTAATTGGATGTCGCTGATAAGAGAGCCCTATTTTGTGCCCGAGAATAAAAAACTGGATGATTTGCTGATGGAGTTTCAAGAGATGAAGAGTCATTTGGCAGTGGTGGTCGATGAATATGGAGGCACGTCTGGAATCGTAACCCTTGAAGATATCATTGAGGAAATCGTTGGGGATATCAGCGACGAGTTCGATGATGAGGATTTGGTGTATTCCAAATTGGATGATTTCAACTACGTCTTTGAAGGTAAGACCACCCTTAAGGATTTTTACCGTGTGGTAAAAATAGAGGACGAAGAAGATTTCGAAGAACAAAAAGGCGAATCGGAGACCATTGCCGGTTTTGTGCTTGAAATTGCAGGGAATTTTCCAAAAAAAGGAGAACGCGTGTTTTTCAAAGAATATCAGTTCTTAGTGGAAAGTTTGGACAAAAAACGGTTGAAACAAATCAAAGTGACGTTACCCCATGAATAAAGCAAGTGTTTTCATTCTATTTTGTGTGCTCATGGCCTTTCTGGGTTGTGAAGAAAGTGTCTTGCCCAAGCCGAAAGCGATGCTCCGCCTTGAGTATTCCAGACCTATCATGGCCGATGCCGAGATGGAGAATTTTAAATTTAACTACAATCAAAGTGCTGAGGTCAAAAAGCAGAATAGTGCATCTTTACGATTAGAGTATCCTGAGATGAAGGCTGCGATATTTATTAGCTACAAAAAGGTAAGCGACAATTTACAGCAGTTGATCACCGATGCCGAACGACTGAGTTATGAACATGCGGTAAAAGCGGATGATATCAGGGCCCGAGTCTATGAAAATTCCGATGAGGGGGTATATGGTACTTTTTTCGAGGTGGTAGGTGATGCCGCATCACAAGCGCAGTTCTATGTTACCGATAGCACAGCACATTTTGTTACAGGGTCACTCTATTTTGCGGTCAAGCCCAACTATGATTCCATTTACCCCGCCGCTGCCTATTTACAGCAAGATATCGGGCATATTATGGAAACCTTACGGTGGAAATAATACTTATTGCTGATTTGCGGCCCCCTGTTAATTTTACTTATTTTTGAAAATGGCATACAAAAGAATGATCGGCAATGAATATTTCTGATGAGCTCCTTTTCTTTTTTAGTGCACTGGGTGTTTTTAATGCCTTGTTGATCAGTTTTTACTTTTTTTTTGCTAAAAAACCCAAGAGTATATCCAACTTTTTTCTAGGGTTTCTACTTTTGATGTTGGCCATTAGGGTAGGCAAGTCGGTCCTCTATTATTTCAATTCCGATTTGGCTCAAATCTTTATCAAGGTCGGTCTGGCCGCCTGCATATTGATCGGACCCGCGCTTTATTTTTATATCAAATCTTGTGTGCGACCCGATTCCAAAATACGTTTTTGGAAACTTCACTTTGTATTATGGTTGGGCGTATCGATCCTAATTGGTTTTTTATTTCCGGAAACACACGATCCTTGGATTGTAAGAGGACTTAGCTGGATGACGATTATCTATACGATTTGGTTAGGCTATATCATTGCTGCCGGGTGGATGATTAGGCATACCATTGGTAAAGTTTTTAAGCGTACCGCGAAATTATCCGACTTTGATTTCTGGGTCTTAAGTGTTTTTCTAGGGAACACTATCATTTGGGTCGCCTACAAAACGTGTTCTTATACCTCGTATATTGTTGGGGCGTTATCCTTTTCCTTCATCTTCTACTTGCTTTTCTTATTGATTCATTTCAGAAGGACCAAAGGGGCTATTTTTGGTAATCCATCAAAGTATTCTAACAGAAAAATAGAAGCTACGGAAGCTGAAAATCTCTCGACACAGTTGAACTACCTGATGGAAAATGAGAAAATGTACACCAATGCCGATCTTAAGCTGTCCGATGTTGCCAGTAGAATGAACATTTTGCCGCATACGCTTTCCCAATTGATCAATGACAACTTGGGAAAGAGTTTTACTTCTTTAATAAACGAATACCGAGTTCGAGAGGCCAAAAACCTGATCCGATCTAATGACCAAATTAAATTGGAAGCGGTGGGGTATGATTGTGGTTTTAACTCGAAGTCAACTTTCTATTCCGCATTTAAAAGAATAACCAATACCACTCCCGCAAAATATAAGGAGAGCATTTCCTAAAGATTCCTTAAATGCCTTCTTGATTTATAAATCAGTACTCCCGATTTATAAGTAAAACCTACTTTCATTTCGATTCGACTTAGTATTGTTCAAGAAACCAAAAGAATCCTAATGAAGTATACTATGTATTCCCTTGTTCTAATCCTTTTCCTAGGTGTAGGATGTAAACAAAAGCCAGCAATACCATCGAACAAAAACATGGTTGCCAATCAAGCAGAACGTATTCTATTCATCGTTTCGAATGCTCATTTTTATGGGAATTCAGATATCAACGCCTCCAATCATTTTTCTGAAATAGTTCAGGCTTATGATGTATTTCGTAGGGCAGGGTATGAAATAGATTTTGTAAGTCCTGAAGGAGGGGCAATCCCGATCGGTTATATCAGTACTTCAGATCCGCTTCAAAAGAAATACCTCTTTGATAACGATTTCATGGATATCCTCGAAACGACAAAAAAACCGAATGAAGTAATACCATCGGATTATAAGGCGGTGTATTATGGAGGAGGCGGAGCCGCTATGTTCGGAGTGCCTGAAAATGGGGACATTCAAAAAATAGTCATGGAGTTATATGAGGAACATGAAGGGATTATATCCGCTATTTGCCATGGTACCGCGGGCATTGTGAATCTTAAGACTCAAGATGGTACCTACTTGGTTGCTGGTAAAAAGGTAAACGGTTTTCCTGATTCTTTTGAGAATATGGATGCGGAATATTATAAAACCTTTCCTTTTTCGATTCAAGAGACCATTGTGCAACGAGGAGGTGATTTTCGGTTTTCTGAAAAAGGGTGGGATGGTTTTACCGTATCGGACGGAAGATTAATTAGCGGGCAAGACCCCTCAGCTGCAGGTCTGGTCGCTGAAAAGGTCATTGAAACTTTGAAACAATAATAGCATACTTAGGTAAATCCAAAGAAATGAAAAATTTATTCGCAACAGTAGCCGTATTGGTACTCACCACCACTACTTTTTCACAAGACATTCAAAAAAGACAAATTGCCCCTTCGCAGATAGATGCGGTTTTTTCCCAATGGGATACACCGAATAGGCCTGGAATTGCCGTGGGAATCCTTAACGATGGTGAAATCGTGTATACGAAAGGTTATGGTTTGGCCAATTTGGAACATCGGATACCAATAAGTCCGGAAACCAGGTTCCATATTGGGGATTTGGCTAAGGAGTTCACGGTCTATGCCCTTTTGCTCTTAGAGCAGCGGGGTCAACTCTCTTTGAATGACGATGTTCGGAAGCATATGCCCAAATTGATGTCCTTTCCGCAGTCCATTAGTATTATGCAATTGATGCACCATACGAGCGGATTAAACAACGAGGAGGTTTCCAAGGTTCTTGCCGGATGGAGAACCGAAGATATTTATACCAGGGAACAAGCGTATACAATGATTCGGAACCAAACCCAATCAGAAACGAACAGCGGAGTCGTACAACGTTTTTCAGATGCTGGTTTTATGGTACTTGAAGATCTCATCGCCAAGGTGGGGAACATGACCTATACGGATTTTGTGACCGAGGAGATTTTTGAACCATTGGGAATGACAAACTCAGTGTTCGATGACGGCCATGTAATCCCTAAAAAGGCACAAGGATATTTTGCCGGGGATAAGGGGTTTTCCAATACTACGGTCAACCATACACATACGATTTTGTCAGATGTATATACTACGGTCGGTGACATGTGCCTCTGGGCCAAAGAACTTAGAAACCCTAAAGTCGGTACCGAAAAAATGGTCCAAAAATTTGAAAGTCTTTCCATAGTCAATGGGCAAAACGTAAAGGAAGCCAATACGGCACTGTATACGGGGGCTCATCGATTTTGGAATTTTCGAGGAACCAAAAAACTGTATCATACGGAAGTAGCCGGCGGCTATGCCAGTAAATTGATCCGCTATCCCGACTATGACCTTGCCGTCGTAATTATGGGTAATGATGGCGCCTATAACGGTTATGCCGGAACACAGGCAAGCGCCTTATATATCGAAGACTTTTTAGAGCCCATATCAAACGAATCTGAAGATATGGTCTTTAAAAAACTGTCCGAAAAACAACTTTCGACCTTTGTAGGTGACTATTGGGATAGTTCCAATCACTCCACTCGAAAAATTCATATCGTCAATGACACCCTTAGGTACTTTAGAGGTCCGGGAAATGAAAGTGCCCTTTTGCCCCTGACTAAGAACAGCTTTAGCATGATCGCCCCCGGAGAGGTCATTGTACATTTTGATTCGAAGGCGGTCCCACAGACCATGTCTGTAACAGTTGGGGAGAATAGCTTTCATTCCATAGCGTATGATGCCAATGCAAGTTGGGGAAAGAACTTGAATGATTTCACTGGAAATTATTATGCCTCATCACTAGATACCTCCTATTCTTTGCGCATTGATAAAGGAAAGCTCATCCTAACCCATCGGAGGTTAGACCCCGTACAATTAGACCCAAGAATACCCGATGTTTTTACCGGTGACCGCCGTCATTTTGACTCCATGACCTTCAAGAGAAGTCCAAGCGGAACCATCTTAGGATTTCACTTAGCTACCAATGGGATAGCCGATATCTGGTTTCAAAAGGAAACGACTTCCCGTGAAAACGGAATGAAAACCAAATGAGATCCACTTGACCGCAAGTAATTGTAGGCAACGAAGGTCGTTTTCAATAAACAATACCAAAGGATAGGCTATTGCTACATATGATCATCACTTTGGGCCTTTAGGGGCCAACCGAATAGAAACCTTACGAATGAAACAAATAACCGAAAAAATGAAGAAAAAAAGAATCGCATGTCTTGTGCTATTGGTCTTAGGTCTACAGCTGATAAGTGCACAAACAGAGCTAGAAGGTATAACAAGTACGCTAATGGATTATATCGAAGGTACAGCGAATGGGGAACCGGATCGAGTGAAAAGAGCTTTTCACCCAGAATTGAACCTCTATAGTATCAGAAACGATAGTGTGAATGTATGGTACGGTCAAGACTATACCGGAGGCATTTCAGAAGGCAAAAAAAGCAATCGTATTGGCAGAATCGTATCGATCGATTACGAAAATGATGCAGCCATGGCGAAAATTGAAATTTTAATGCCGAATGCGAAAAGAGTGTATACCGACTACCTCATGTTATTAAAATATCAAGGTCGGTGGACGATTATTCATAAGTCGTATACCTATGTTAATTATCCTGAGTAGTATATCATGTTTAGCACAAAAACTGAAGTTCTAAAAATGGACAAGACACTGATCTTAGTATTCATAACACTACTATTAAGTACAGTAAACGTTGCTCAAATTCCTCATCATCTAGAAAAGCATTCAGATTCGATTTTTAAGGTGTGGAATACCTCAAATCAACCGGGAGGAGCGGCAGCAATACTAAAAGACGGGAAAGTTTTATACCTGAAAGGATTCGGCACGGCCAATTTGACGACCAACGAATTAATAACGCCCCAAACGAAATTTCAACTTGGGGAAATGTCCAAGCAATTTACCACCCTGGCCATCTTGCTTTTAGAAGAACAAGGAAAAATTGCCCTAAATGAAGACATTCGCCAGTACTTGCCAGAATTACCTGAGTATGCCCATATTGTTACCATAGCACATTTGTTGAACCATTCGAGCGGCCTTCACGATATCAATCGGATAAACAATGTTATTGAGGGCACCACAACTATCTCGACCCAAGCAAAAGCACTAAAATTAGTTGCTTCTCAAAAAGTACTTTCTTTTGAGCCAGGAACCGATTTTTCTTTTCATGAATCTGTTACCGAATCAGTACTAATGGCCGAAATTGTGGCGAGGAGTTCAGGTTTGTCTTTTGCGGAATTCGTTAAGGCCCATATTTTCGAACCTCTTGGAATGGAGAACTCGACAATTCGAGATGACAGTAATACGATACTGGCCGGAGTAGCCCAACCCTATCAAAAAATGGAAAGTGGAGGCTTTAAGAAGCTTGAGGTTCGCAGTGGCGTTACAGGTGCCATCAATGCCTACTGTTCGGCCGAAGATCTTGCGAAATGGTACTTGAACTACGCAGACCCTAAAGGCAATCTTGGGCAATTGATTCGAAGGTTAGATCGGCCTGTTCAACTTTCTACTGGTGAAAAGTTTAGTTATTACTGGGGGGAAATGGCTATTGGTCGTGAATTTACCCACCCGGAAAGAGGGCTTCCCATATTTTGGAATTTTGGTTTGCAAGGGGGGTATGGTACCAATGTATTTCGCTATCTTAATCAAAACATTGTTTCCTTCGCATTGGGTAATAGCAACCAGTATAATGGGGCTTTGGCGATGGGTGCCATAGAACCATTTGTTACAGATCTATATCTGCAACCGCCCGCTATTGATTATAGTGCTCTAAAGACCAAAAAATTGAGCACTAAAAAGCTAAAGGCTTTGGAGGGCCACTATTGGTTTAAGAAAGGCGGGTATGCCTCACAGCTATTTGTAGAAAACGATACCCTACGGTCTCGATGGATTTTTAGCGAGCGATCACAAAAGTTGCTTCCACTTTCCGATGATACTTTTCAGCAGGTAGGAGCAAATGAAGATATCAGACTTTTTAAGTTTAAAAGAGATGGAGAAGGGATGAAGCTCTTCTTTACTTTCAACGAGAGCAAGGCTGATATTATGGAGAGATATGAACCTGCGCATCACTCGGATCAATCTTTACGACTATACGAGGGAACATATTACAACGCCCCCTATGCGACACTATTCTCGTTTCGCCTTGAAAACGGTGAATTGATCGCAACGAATTTAAATCACCAAGAAATCAAGTTTAGGCCTGTAAAAAAAGATGTATTTACAAGTACGTCAACCTTTTTTAATGCACTGGAATTTCTTCGGGACAAATCGGATACCATCGTTGGTTTTACCATGGATACCGATGGAGTACACCATCTTGTTTTTGAAAAAATACCTACCACAGAGGCAAGATGAGAATTCGTAGAAGACACTAACATTTTTTTCAGCCTATGCTGTAACCTTTTTCCAAAGGAGGAGTTATCCTAGTATACATCATTAAAAAACAGCAGAATGAAAACAACTATCAATTGGAAAATAAGTGTCTTTTTGATGCTTTTGGTATCATTTCAGTGGGCCTTGGGGCAACAGAACGCGAAAGAAGAAACCAGTGTTTCGTTTACCACATTTAATCATCGGTCCGAAATCAAAGAGGGTATTTGGTTTGCTACCCTGCAAAAAAACAAGGTATGTATACAGCTTATGGATGCCGAGAATAGAAGCAATCCATCATTCATGATCAGCCTTTGCATTCCTGAAAAGGAGTTCACACAAAATGCTGGGGGATTTGAACTCATCAAACCATCGGGAACAATTAAGTTTCAGGGGCAATTTCCGAATATCAAATCAACAGGTGATTTCACCTTCGAGAAAAACAAGTCTTTCGAGTCTTTTCTTGAGCAAGAGGGCATTCTCACCGACGGGGATGACCGGTATAATTATTTCAAACTGTTTTTGGGAGATGTTTCAAAAGAATATGTTCTTGGAATAAAGCGGCACGGGTATCGCCCTACCCTAAAACAGTTGGGTAAACTCGGAATACATGATGTCGATTTAGGGTATATCAATGCCTTGAACGGTACAAAGTACGAAGGATTGGAACTTGACATGCTCATAAAGTTCGCTATTCATGATATTACGATCGATTATATCAAAGACCTTGAGCAAGTCGGGTACGGAGATATCGATGCCAACATGTTGAAAAAGTTCGCTATTCATGACATTAGTGTGGATTATATCAAAGGTCTCACCGATATAGGGTATAGCAATCTAGATCCAAATATGATCAAGAAATTTGCCGTTCACGACATTTCGTTAGACTATATCAATGGTTTATCGGAAGTAGGCTTTGCCAATCTTGACCCGAATATGCTAAAAAACTTTGCTATACATGATATCAGCCCCAAGTATATCAAGTCCATTCGAGATACTGGCATCAACGACCCTGACGCTTCCACATTTAAAAAGGCCAAGATCCATGGCTTGACGGCAAACTATATTAAAAGAGCTAAGGCTAACGGACACGATTCAAATGAACTATCGGATTATATCAGGTTGAAGATCCATGGAAAATAAGGGTCGATTTTTTTAAGACCTCCGAATCAGGGTTCGATAAAACATTTATCTTGCATGGATAACTCATATCATGCATAAAGAAGAATTAGTGGCTTGTCACGCCAGAATCGCCCCTTACATTCATAGAACGGAGGTCTTATCATCTAGATTGATCAACGCTTATGTCGGCGCGGAGGTCTTTTTCAAATGTGAAAATTTCCAACGTGGAGGCGCTTATAAAATGCGTGGGGCGACCAATGCCATAATGCAGCTCGGTGAGCAAGAACGTAGCAAAGGGGTAGTGACCCATTCCTCGGGAAATTTTGCACAAGCTGTTTCTTTAGCGGCCCAGAGTTTAGGTGTAACCGCTCATATCGTAATGCCTACCACCGCACCTAAAGTAAAGAAGGTAGGGGTGCGTCAATACAACGGCAGAATCTATGAATGTGAGCCCACATTGGAAGCTCGGCAAGAAATGGCCGATCGTATCGCCCGTGAAACTGGGGCGGTTTTTTTGCACCCTTCAAATCAATGGGAAGTCATATTGGGCCAAGGTACTGCGGCTATGGAGCTTTTTGAAGACCATCCTGATTTGAATGCCTTGTTCTGTCCAGTTGGCGGCGGTGGACTCATCGCCGGTTCCGCTTTGGCAGCACAGTATTTTGCAACCGATTGCAAAGTGAATGGCGGAGAGCCTTATGAGGCCGATGATGCCTATCGCTCACTACAAAGTGGAAAAATAGAAGGAAACGAAACCGTAAATACCATTGCTGATGGGCTCAAGACGACCTTAGGCGATGTGAACTTTCCAATAATCAAGGAGTACGTGGCTGGGATTACCCGTGTTACCGAAGAGGAAATCATATCGGCGATGCGTTTGGTTTGGGAACGCATGAAAATCATCATTGAACCTTCAAGCGCCGTGACGTTGGCCGCTCTTATCAGTGAGAAAGCGGCCTTTCAGAATCAAAAAGTCGGTATCGTCATTTCAGGGGGTAATGTGGATTTGGACCATCTCCCCTTCTAGAGTGCCATAGCTCCCTTGTAATCGGGCGACTATTTTTCGCCAAGCAATGCCTCTGCATTGGTGATACTGCTTTCTATTTGCTGCTTGACCACTTTGATGTTCTCCTCTTCTACATTCAACAATAGCTTCTTTTGTTCCGAGAGTTCCTTGCCGTTCATGATTTCATCTGAATCGAATTGATCACCAAAATCTTGCATCCATTTCATCATCGACGTATTGGCGTTTTGGAGGTCCTTCATCGCTTTTTCATAGCGCTTGCCTTGTGCTGTGGTATCCACCATGGGCTTGAGTTTTCCGACCAGTCTTCCTACTTTTCCCATTTTTGGCATTACCTCGTCATGAATTGCCATGACTTCTTTCATTTGATTACTGACCATTGGTGCGGCTTCAGTCTTTTTTTCTTCTTTGCAGCCTATCATACAAAGTGATAGCACAATGGATAAAACGAGTATATTCTTCATTGGAATTTTACTTTTTTTCGAAATTAATCAATATTCTTATCGGAATGTGGAGTTTTGTCCCATTCTTCCTTATGTACGTTAAAATTGGTTTTTAAGATTAGCGGAATTCAAAATAGGGGTTCCAAATCGGTTTTTCGGAACCCCTATAGTTTGCTATAAGGAATACTGCAACCCGAGGGTTAATGTCTCTTCGTTTTTCAACTGAACTCCATTCAAATTTTGGTATAAAGGATACGCGAATTCGAAACCTAACCTTAAGTTCTTGAGTGCTCCATTCGGGGCATAAAGATTAAACCCTAGACCTGAATTCAGGTAGGTGCCTCCAGAATTTTCAGTATCTGCCGTGATGACCATATCGGGATTCAAAGTGGGATCTACACCATTGATTTTTCCTGCCAACAAGCCTTCTAAACGTGCTGAAAAACTCAGCCAGTTCGCTACTTTCAGGCCGAGCCAATTGTTCAAGCCCAATCGGTTACCATACCTGAAATCGCGTTCGTTTTTTCCTAACCGCACTACGCCGCGTACTTGAGCACCATAAGAGAGCAGTTCGCCCTGGCATAGATAGGTCATGGCCAAATTCGCATCAAAGGTTCCACTGCCCAATTGCATTGGATAAGGAAGCACGACCGAGTTCGGGGCCGATGCGGGAATCACATCCATTTCAGTGACACCTCCAGTAGGAATAGAGACCCCGAACTGACCATGCATGGTACTTTTGTTCCGATTGAAAAGGCGAAACAATCCTGATACGGAAACATCCCCAAGACCTGAGACCTCAGTGGTGAACGTTCCTCCCATTCGGGTTAGATGGTCCATGGTCATGTTCACATAATTGGCCATGACCATTATAGTGATAGCATCACTTGGGGCATACATCCCTCCCAACATATGCATTTGCATCGGCATTTCGGTTGGTGTAACCATGTAGTCGACCAATGCATTATCGAAAGAAACATCGTCATTTTCTCGTTTGAGGTCGGCCATATTCAAAAACATATAGCGGTAGCTGAACATCCATTCACCTTGATTGTGCATGTGGTCTCCCATGACCGATATCGGTGCATGGCCATCTGGTCTTCCTGCAGACCATTTGTCTATTGTTGTGTTCGTTGTTTCCTGTGCGCATAGCGCCATTGCTGCCATTATAAAAAAGGCAGCGAATCGTATTTTCATAGTTGCGTGCTTTAGATTTAAAATAAATTGGATTGCTATTCGATATCCTCCGAGTATGAGGCTCAAATAAGCATAAATACTAACTATGAAGTGTGTGTGGGTGGATGAAAACTGCTATCACAATACAAAAAGCTGTAATCATTGTGATAACCAAGTAGGTTGAAGGTCTTGTTCGCCAGTGCTTCGTAGGTGTCAAAAGAACTAATGGTGACGAATCCGATGGGGTATTCTTCCATGGCAATTCGAGGGAGGTTTTGCCTCTTTTCCTCGTTTTGTTCCGCTATTTTCTGCATTAAGTAGCACTTTCCATTACAGGCAAGTTCGGGTCTATCGGTATTGATACAAAGAAATTCAGCAATGTAGTCTTGATTAATCACGTACTCGAATAGCGGAATTACGGGCCGTAACATGGCCAAAATATAGAGCAGTACTAAGAATGTCGCCGAAAGTGATTTCAAGACGCTAAATTTCTGTAAAGTTACAGTGTAATGATCCATCACGTATGTTATTAATCATAAAAAAATACCACATTTGCTGAAAATTATTTAGCTGTGGGCGATTATCAAAAAAAGTGGTTTTACCTTATACTGCTTTCCCTTATTTGGGGGTCTTCCTTTATTCTGATTAAAAAGGCCCTGGTTGGCTTCTCACCCATACAGCTTGGGGGGCTGCGTATTATTTTTGCATCACTGACTTTATTTGCTTTTGGGTTTCGGAGCATGTCGAAAATTCAAAGGGCCGATTGGAAGTGGTTGTTCATTGCCGGACTCACAAGTTCTTTTTTTCCTCCTTTTTTGTTCGCTATAGCGCAGACCGAACTGGATAGTGGTATCACGTCCATTTTCAACTCTACAGTACCGCTCATGACCACTTTGGTTGGCATCGCACTTTTTGGGGCCATTATTACCGGCAGACAGGTTTTAGGGGTTTTTATCGGTCTTATAGGTACCGCTGTTTTGATTTTGACCGGTATGGAGTTTACTCCCGATCAGAATTATTGGTATGCTGTTTTTATATTTCTTTCCGCTTTGGGCTACGCATTCAATATCAATATCATCAAAAGACATTTGGCACACTTGGGCCCTTTGACCATAACAACGGCAAGCTTTGGAGTCGCTTTTATACCTGCAGTGATTATCGTGATTTTTTCTGGCTTTTTTGGAGAGATACTGCACAATGTTGAAATGCACAACACCATATGGTACGTATTGGCGCTGGCGGTCTTGGGTACGGCTTGGGCAAACATATTGTTCAATAGATTAATTCATATTTCAAGTCCGGTGTTTGCTGCCTCCGTCACTTATACGATACCCTTGGTTGCTGTTCTATGGGGCTTTTGGGATGGAGAGAGCATTACCCTATATCAATTACTGGGTGGTGGGATCATCCTTTTTGGTGTGTGGCTGGTAAACAAAAAGAAGCGAAATAAGGCACGTACTGTAACAAAGGAAAGAAGCAATAGTCTTTAAAGCGGCAATTCATCAAAAAACAATATATTTCGTCAATAGTAACATTGGCATTAAAACTATGTAATCATGAAAAAAATAATTCTTCCAATCGTACTACTTTTTCTTACCGCAACGGTGAAAACAACTGCTCAAGACAAGACCGTTTCCGTAAAGAATTTTGAAAAGATCATCATCAGTCCGCATATCGAGGTCAACCTTGTTGCAGGAGATGAAGAGTCGGTCAAAATCGAGAATGCAAAGGTTTCAGAAGATAAGATCAATATCGAAGTAGAAGGAAAAACCCTCAGGATTTACCTGGATGGTGCAAAAACGATAACGAAATCCGAAAAAGTGGAAAATGGTCAGGGCAAATGGAAAAAATCCATTTATAATGGTACTATGATGCGGGCGACCATAACCTACAAAAAATTAAAGGCACTTTCCATTCGAGGGGAAGAGATCGTTAAGGCATTGAGCCCAATGGATCAAGATAAATTGAAATTAGCTATTTACGGTGAATCCAAAGTATATTTCAATTCCCTAACTACAAAAGAATTAACGGTCTCTATTTATGGCGAGAGTTATTTGGAAGTAGAGTCGGGTTCCGTCGATCGTCAAGTTTATCGCGCCTATGGGGAAAGTGAAGTGAACACTACCGAAATGGAGAATCGATCTACCAGGATTACGGCCTATGGCGAAAGTAATTTCAGGGTCAATGTTTCCGACCGTTTAAAGATTACTTGCTACGGTGAGACTACCGTGAATTACAAAGGCGATGCCCATGTAGATAAAGGCATTGTGATCGGTGAGGCAAAGATTAGAAAAATCGGATAGGCCTCATTTATTTGTAAACAGAAAAACCTGCCATTAGGCAGGTTTTTTTATATGGTATCATATGGTATTATTCAAAATCCGCGTCAGAGACTCCTTCGTTGACCTTTATTTCCTTTACGATGAATTCTAGCATTTGAGGTCCCATGGTTTGGCCGATTGCGAAGGGAAAAAGTATACCAGATACCTCTTGATAGTTGGTATAGGTAATGGTACTGGTCATTTGTTGTCCCTGCATTTCGCCACTCGTAAGGTCCTGCACTTTTAGTCCCGTTTCCATATCGTAAAAGGAGGTTTTCTCATCCGACACTTTCACTTTGTAGGTCTTTTTGCCATCTATGGTTTCAATTCCTTCCAAGGTAACACCACCGTTCAGGTAGTTCAATTCAGGAAAGGGCGCTGATTCTTCCCGGGCCTTTTTCAATTCCTCTTCCTCCATATCTTTTCGTTGGCCCTGCATGACCATATAGCCGCCACCGTCGTTAATGACCTGCTTGCTCATTGAGTTACCCATGACCTTTACATCTTGCATGAATTGGTTTTTGGATGTTTTTTTCATTTCAAGGTTCAATTTCATTCCTTGCATTTCAGCTTCCGCCAATATGGAATAGGCTTCGACACCTTCTAATTTATCCTTTCCTCCAATTGCTTCAATATATTTGTTCAATACGGCTTCGAGCGTTGTACCTTCAGGCAAATCGGCACTATAATCCGGTTTTTCGGTGGCAATGGCATACGGATCATAATATTTGATCGGAATCGTCTTCCCTTTAAAACGTACCTTTTCTAAGTTTTCCAATACCTCGCTGCCTTTTCCGACGACTACTATTTTCGCCTTGTCCGTATTGATGAATTTTTGTGCCGCTTGTTGCACATCATCCACGGTCACGGCATTGATTTTTTCTAAATAGGTCGTGTAGAAGTCTTCAGGAAGATCTTCGGTCAGAATATTCAATGCATACCGTGCAATCGTCTCTGGCCGTTCTAGTGCCATTACAAACTCACCGACGTATTCCGCTTTGGCAATGGCCAATTCTTGTGCATCTACCTTCTCGTTTTTAATACGTTCCAATTGACCCATAAAAACGACAACGGCACTATCGGTTACCGTATTTCTAACGCTGGCAGAAGCGGTGAAGCGGGAAGCATAACGGTCGGCACGCATTCGCGAACCGGCGCCATAGGTATACCCTTTATCCTCTCGAAGGCTGGCGTTGAGGTAGCTTCGAAAACTTCCGCCCAAAACCTTATTGGCCAACAAGGCGGGAAAATATTCGGAATCCGTCATTTTCAAATCCATGATATTCTGCACATCGATTTCGGATTGCACTGCGTTGGGCATATCCACAAAATTGATCTGTGTGTACTGCGCATCCCTTGGGATAGCCAAGGAAACTACAGGTGGACTCCCTTTTTTCCAAGCTTCGAAGGTCGTGGTAATCTCTTGTTTGAGCTTTAGGAAATCAACATCGCCCACAACGGCCAAATAGGCATTTTTGGGTACAAAGTAGTTTCTATAATACTTTTGAACATCCGCTAAGGTGACGTTCTTCACGGTTTCTTGAGATACGAATTCGCCGTACGGATGGTTAGTGCCGTAGGCGAGTGCAGCGGATACCCGCCCAGAAACTGTGGAGACACTTTTTTCGTTGGACTTCAAACCGTCCAACAAAATGTTTTGCTCCTTTTTAAATTCCTCTTCAGTGAAATTCGGATTGAGCGCAGCATCAGCCATGAGTTCCAAGAGGCGACCGGAATATTTCGATAGTCCTCTAGCGAACCCGCCGGAAGCGTTAAAACTGATAAAGGCACCCATATAGTCAACTTCTTCGTTAAAGGCGTCTTTTTCGATAGTTGCGGAACCCTTACCTAAAAGACTCCCCATTAACTGTCCTACTCCGGCCTTATCACCTTCTACGGATGGGGGATTGTCAATTGTCAATGTGAATGAAACCCGGGGCAACTTGGTATTCTTTACTACAATGACCTTTAGGCCATTGCTCAATTCGAAACTCTGGGGTACTCCAAGATTCAGTTCAGGTACAGGCCCTGTTTTTGGTTCTTTGCTTCGGTCTATTTGTGCACTCGAAACGAGCAGTGCGAATAAAAATAGTATCGTGATTATCTTTTTCATCTTACTGGTTTTCTGAATTGTTTTTGGGTAAGTATTCCATGAGCAAGCGTTGATTCGAACCCAGATATTTTTGAGCTACTTCCATGATTTCCTCTCTTGTGATCGAACGGTACAATTCGATTTCCGTGTTGATCAAGTCAGTGTCTCCATAAAGCACATGGTAATTGGCTAAAGATGATGCGATACCTTCAAGTGTGGCATTCGCGTTCACAAATTGGTTCTCAAATTGGTTCAATAGTTTTTGATGGTCGTTTTCGGAAATCAGCTCGGTCTGTAACTTTTTGATTTCTTCGTCGAATTCCTTGACAAGGGCGTCTAGGGTGGTTTCTCCTAAAGGCAAGGCGAAAAGGGCATAAATACCGTAATCTTCTTGGCTTAGGTTGACCGCTTGTACCGCGAGGGCCATTTTTTTGTCGTCTACCAATTTCTTGTATAGTTTAGAGCTATTACCGTCGCTCAAATAGGTAGAGATCATATCTAGCACGCGCGCATCCCGGGTTTTAAATGATGGGGTACGATAACAGGCAACGATGGCCGGTATTTGAATATTGGTATCGTAGGCCGTTGCCTTAAATTCTTCGGTAATCGGTTCTTCTTTAGGAAAGTCTTTTTTGAATACTTCGCCCTTTGGAATAGGCCCGAAATACGCTTGGATCATTTTTTTGGTTGCTTTGGGTTCGAAATCCCCAGCAATGATCAAGGTCGCATTATTGGGAACATAGAACTTTTTATTAAAAGCTTGAAATTCCTCAAGTGTTGCGGCATCTAAATGCTCCATAGAACCTATGGTAGACCAACGATACGGATGCACTTTAAAGAGGTTCTTTTTGATTTCACTCAGAAGGTTGCCGTAAGGCTGGTTATCGACCCGTAGTCTTTTTTCTTCCTTGACCACCTCATTTTGCGTATCTACCCCTACTTGTTCGATGACGGGGTGTAAGAGGCGTTCCGATTCCAACCATAAGCCGGTCTCCAATGCATTTGAGGGAAATACCTCATAATAATAGGTTCTGTCGTCATTGGTCGTGGCATTGTTCGTTCCTCCCTTGGATGAGACTATTTTATCCCATTCGCCCCTACCGATATTTTTGGTGCCCTCGAACAGTAAGTGTTCAAAGAAATGGGCAAAGCCGGTTCGCTCAGGATTTTCATCTTTTGCCCCAACATGATAGGAGATGGAGGTAACAACAATAGGAGTAGCATTGTCTTGATGGAGTATGACATGTAGTCCATTGTCCAAATCGTATTCCTCAAAGGTAACTTGCTGCCCGAAAGAAAACCCTATAGCAAGAAGACAAAGAGAAACACTTAAGTATCGTTTTTTCATTTTGAAAGGTTTAAAAGTGTAGTACAATCATCCGTTAGTATCATTTATGGGGTCTGTGTTACGGCGAATATATATTTTTAGTTCAAATTGTAGGAAACTCTAACAATGTTTTAACAGCATTTATTGGCATAATTGGTTTTGATTCAATAATTTAAAGGGAAAATCACGGCGTTTATTATGAAGAACTATGCTCTACCTATCCGATTTGGTATTGCCACAAGTGGATGCCTCATAGCCTACTTTTTGATCTTATCATTGTTGGGGTTGCATACCGATGTCTTTTACAGTTTGTTCAATGGAATTATTACCGGGTTCGGAATTTATGAAGCTATCAAATATTTTCGTCTTAGAAACGCGGAGCGGTTCAACTATGGAACAGGCTTTGTAACCGGAGTGATTACGGGCTGCGTCGCCACCTTGATTTTTACTGTTTTCTTTGCGCTGTATTCCACAGAGTTGAATACCGCTTTTTTAGGGGAACTTTCTTCTGCCTATGCGAAGGATTATAGCAATTTTGAAGGTATCGTATTTGTAACCGTAGCGATTATGGGATTGGCCACCACCTTGGTACTTACCTTAAGCTTTATGCAACTTTTCAAGGCTTCGAACAATCTGAAGAAAAAATCGGCTTAAAATCTTCTCAAAACCCTTGTGAATTACCCATTTACATGTATATTTGCATCCGCTTAAGCAAAATTGAGCGTTAACCAAATTTAATATACACGCTATGTATGCAATTGTAGAGATGGCAGGGCAGCAATTCAAAGTTGCGAAAGACCAAAAAGTGTATGTTCACCGTTTACAGACCGAAGAAGGCAAGAAAGTTGTTTTTGACAACGTACTTCTTCTAGATGACGGAAAGAACGTGACTATTGGCGCCCCGGCTATAGACGGAGCCGCTGTTGAGGCGAAAGTCGTTAAGCACCTTAGAGGTGACAAAGTGATTGTCTTTCACAAGAAAAGACGAAAAGGGTACCGCAAGAAGAACGGTCACCGTCAGTCATTGACTGAAATCGTAATCGAAAGTATCGTTGCCAAGGGCGCGAAAAAAGCAAAGGCCGAGCCTAAGAAAGCAGCTCCGAAAAAGGAGGCTGCACCAAAGGTAGAAGCCCCAAAAGCGAAAGCCGCTCCTAAAAAGGAAGCAGCACCTAAGAAAGCTGCTGCACCCAAAGCAAAACCGGCAAAAGCTGATGATTTGAAAAAAATCGAAGGTATTGGACCCAAGATCGCTTCAACGCTTGTAGATGCAGGTATTGCTACTTTTGCTGATTTGGCGAAAGCAAAACCAGCTAAAATTTCCGAAATTATTGCCGACGTACGTGGAAATCACGTTACGGACACTTGGCCAGCACAAGCAAAATTGGCTGCCGAAGGAAAATGGGATGAGTTGAAGAAATGGCAAGACGAGCTTGACGGCGGCAAGGCATAAGGAATTAAAGTATAACCGATCCTGAACAGAGTTCAGGGTAAAACTAAAATATCATGGCACATAAAAAAGGTGTAGGTAGTTCTAAAAACGGTAGGGAATCGGAATCGAAACGCTTAGGTGTGAAAATTTTTGGAGGCCAAGCGGCAATCGCAGGCAACATCATCGTTAGACAACGAGGTACCAGGCACAATCCTGGTGAGAATGTATATGCTGGTAAGGATCATACATTGCATGCCAAGGTTGATGGTATTGTACAGTTCACCAAGAAATCAGGTGGAAAGTCTTTCGTTTCCATCGAGCCATTTGAGGCATAGGCGTACTAGCTATAGAAAACACAACCCTCTTCGTCACCGGAGAGGGTTTTTTGTTACAATAGTTTTTCGGCTACTTGATCCCAAGAATCAACACGTTCAAAGCCTTGGGTATTCACATTATGCGGAGAGGTGAATAAAAGGGTTCGGCCATCAAAGTGTTCTAAATTGTAGCTACGGTCATCGATCAAAAGATCACCGGATAAAATATGTTTGTGTCCGCAGAGTATCCTATTTTGCCATGGTATAAACGGAAAATGCTCATCCAACCAATCGCTTTTTTCCTCTAGGGAATTCGGAAACTGCATAGCGGCGGAAGCGATATACACCTCGTGCTTTTCAGAGAGCTCCTTTAGCACCCTTTGGCTGTTTGCGATAGGTTTAAGGTTGCGGAAGAATCCGCGAAGTGTTGCGTGTTTTCGGACACTGGCCTGTCGCTCAACGGGCACGTTTTGCCAAACCTCACTACCCTCGCACATTGCAACGGTAAGCTGGTCGTTAAAGTCTTTGTTATAGATTTCGATATGCGCCCCGTAGGTGTCCGCTATGACCTCATCCATATCAATAAATACAATCATCTGAAGCAATTTTCTGCGAAGTACGTCAAATATGATAAAAGGCTGAAATGATAAGGCAAAAGATGTCTTTAAATTAACATGGCCCTAGTCCCCTTGGAACATCTTGAGATTCACTTGGGATAGGGACAGCCCCAATCATGTTAGGAGAATACATTGTGTATGCCGTTGTGGTGTTGTAATGCGTATCGGAGCGAAGCTCGATTACGCCATTTTAGCCTTATTTCTCTTGGTAGTAAAAGACAAGGCTTTCTTTACACGTGCGTTGCTGTACATGTACAAACGAGCAACTTCTTGAGCGGTCTCTAAAGTAGTCTCGTTGTTTTCGGTGGCATCTACTACAGTCATTTCAATGGTCTCGACCTTAACCTCCTCAGTGTTAGTTTGTGCTTGAGCAGTAACTCCGATAAAAAGAACAAAGATTAAAGTTGCGATAGTTTTCATGACTGTTTGTTTTATATATATAAAACTCGCAGACCCTATTTTATCGGGGTTTCGTTCGCCCAACCAGACAAAATAGTCGTTAACCGACCCAACTTCGGATAAAGTGTAAAAAAGCACCGATAACGGTATTCGACCCTAAAAACAGTTGACCGGTGGAAAGGTGCTTTTGGTCGGATGCGTAGTGCCATTTTAGTAATGACTATGGAAAGAGCGACTTTTTTAAACTACCGGTATTCTGTGCCTTTTATAATGGTTCCATTAGGTTGAGGGCCATCTGTGAAATATTTTCAGTTTCTGATTACGAAACATATCATAAGGTGCTTAAAAACTAAAATTTTAGGAAGAGACTGGTTTTTTGACAGCGTACCTATTAGTACTTGTATGCGCCAGTATTTAACCTTGCTTGCCTACCGACAGGCAGCAAGCAATGTATGTATAGCTCTTGTTGTTTAATGCCCTTTTCCGCTGTTGAACGTTGCAATCATTTTCTCTGCGTAGCCATATCGGCAATAATTTGCCATTCGTTTTCCTTGTTTTGAACCAAGAGAAACGTAACTGACTGTCCACCTTTTTCCGCTTTCAGTTCCGCTCTGACCGTGGCTGAATGTTCTGCAATATCAATGCTCTTAAAGACTAGCTCGTATTTAGTTCCACCAATGACTTCTTTGGTAATTAGTGCTTTATAGCCTTCTGCTGGAATTATCGATGTTTTATCGGGCGTTGGGTATTTGTTTGCAATCACTCGAAAATTTTCGTGTAAAATATCGTTGTACAATGCTACATTTCGCTCTTCGCCAGCTTTAACAAAAGTTGCGATCACTCTTTTTATCTCTTTTTCCATTTTCATTGAATTGTTTGGTTTTTGGGCGTTACAACTCATTGAGCTAAAGCAGGTCATTGTAAGTAGCACCATTGATAATCTTTTCATAATTTTTTCGAGTTTGAATTATGAACCAAAATTATCTTTGGATATGAAGAAAATCTGTGACCAAAATCACAATCGGTTGAAACGTTATCTTTTTGCCCGTATGCGGCTTAGTGTTTCTCTTGCCAGACCTAAATAAGATGCCAAATAGGTTAGTGGTATGGTATTTAAGAGATTTGGTCTTTTGTTCTCTAAATATGCGTACCGCTCTTCGGGTTTTAAAGATTGAAGAACATATGATATTTCATTTTGAGCGTTCAATAAATGTTCCAAGAGTTTGCGACCTAACCGCTCAAATGAAACAGATTTTTCATAGAGTTTGAGAAGTTCTTTTCTGCTTAAGTGGAACAAGGTAGTGTCACTTAATGCAATAAGATTTTTCGTAGAAGGTGTTTTGGTGGTCAGGCTTTTTAGTTCATTGGCAAATTCATTTTCCAAAAAGAAATTTTGATACATCTCCTTCCCGTCAATTAGCTCGAAAAGTCCGACCGCCCCTGAAATTAGAAAGTAAATTCCGTGATTGTAATTACCAGCTTTCAAAAGGTATTGTTTTTTAGCAAACTCCTTATACTCGCAGACATCCAAAAAATCTGAAAACTCCGTATCGTTTAGGACATTAAATTTGTCTAATGTTTTTCGTAGTATGATGTCATTTTCTGAGTACAATTACTTACCGTTTTGATTCACTGTAATACTATTCAATTCCGACTTCTATTTCTGTGATTATCGTCACAATCTGTATGGGGTACACTGAATTTCGATTTGGGCACGATTTTTCTTGATGGTCATGATTCTGGCAAACGGTTCGTCTGAAGGACAATCCAGCCGAACTCAAAGTTAGCGTTTTGCTCGTGATTTCCGATTAGGAAATCTGCTAGCAATGAATTTTGAATTGTGATTTTGTTAACCTAAGTCCTGCATTAACTTCTTAATAGGAACACCCTGATACAGTTTGTGCACCATCGAAGTATAAATTTCCGCAAAACGCCTATTTTCAGCAAGGGCACCAAACAAGCTTTCCTGCTTTACAAAAGCCAAAGGCACTTTCTCGGTTTTTTTCGCTGCATCGTGTAGCTTACCACGCAAAGCATCGATAATTTCTAATGGCTGTCTGTTTTGGTCCTCTTCTTTATCGCTATAATAACACCAAGCCGCAATGACCAAGGTGGCAAATTGAATGCTTCCACCCGCCGCTAAATTTTCATGTATCGTCGGAATCAAAAATTTGGGCAGTTTGGCCGAGCTTTCCGAGCAAATACGGCTGACACTATCTTTGATATTGGGGTTGGCAAAACGTTCAAGGAGGCTGTTTTTGTAGTCCTCCAAATTAATGCCTTCAATGTTTCCTAGAATGGGAGTGGCCTCTTGGTCTAAAAAGGCACGCAAATAGGTCGCGAAGAGCTTATCTTCTACACAGGTATTGATGGTGGGGTGACCATGAAGCGCACCTAATAGCCCTAAGACCGAATGCCCAGCATTGAGCAGTCGCAATTTCATTTTCTCGTAAGGCCCCACATCGGGTACGAATTGCACACCGACCTTTTCAAAGGCAGGTCTTCCGTTGGAGAATTTATCTTCTACTACCCACTGTATAAAAGGTTCGCAGGTGACGGGCCAAGCATCCGCTACGTCATAGTTTTGGGCTAGGGTTTCGATATCCGCTTGCGTGGTTACCGGCGTAATACGGTCGACCATGCTATTGGGAAAGCTGACTTCTTGTGTGATCCATACGGCCAAGTCAGGGTCTTGCGCCTCGGCAAAGGCGCCCAACATCTTACGCATCATATCACCGTTATGCTCGATATTATCACAAGACAAAATGGTAAAAGCGGGTAATCCCGCATCGCGACGTCTTTTTAAGGCCTCCGTTAAAAAGCCATAAACCGTTATGGGATCTTGGGGGTGTCGTAACTCGTGTTGTATGTCTGGGTTGTCAAAATTGAACTCCCCTGTTGTGGGGTTAAAATTATAACCTCCTTCGGTAATCGTCAGCGACACAATTGTAGTACTTGCATGCGCCATGCGCTCGATGACAGGCTTGGGGTCCGTAGTGCCCATTTTAAAATCTACGATGGATCCGATGACTTCGGGTTCGATTGTTCCATTGGGGTGTTTGACCATCAGCGTATACAAGTGATCTTGGGTTTTGAAAATAGCGTGGAGTTTGGTATCCGCCTCACGCAAACCAATCCCACAGAGCGAGGAGGCCTCGCCGTCTTTTTTCAATAGGTGTAGGTAGTAGGCAAGGTGGGCTCTGTGAAAGCCTCCGACCCCGATGTGTACGATATCGGTTTTGTCCGCGGAACGTTCGTATATAGGCACGGGCATCTGGCTACCCACCTCTTGTAAATTGGCTTGATTAAGTTGTATCGGTGTTGCCATGTTTAGGTTGTGGTATTTGATTTTCCGCGTTTTAGCGCCCAATAGGCCAACACGAAATAAATGAGGGTACAAAGGAATCCATAGGTATAAAAGAGTTCCCGATTTTCGATGTAACTGGCTTCCGAAGCGCTCCCGAATAGCACATTACAGGCCAAAATCAAGGTGGCTACCAATGCCGAAATCGCTATGAATTTCAATCCCTTAGAGAACAAAGAAACATCTTTGGAAATCACGGGCTCCTCTTTTGCCTGCTGTTCTTGAAAACGTTCGATGGTTTCATTCCGAAGTTCTTCCGCCGCCGCTTCTTCGGTGTAGGTCTCTTTCGCTCCATATCTGGAGGCAAATAGGGTATAGACCGCGATGGTAAAAAACCAGGTAGGGATAAACAGGTAGTAGAAGGAAATCACATCCAAGGCATTCAGTCCGAAACCAAAGATGAGCCCCAAACCCCAAGCGGCAACGGCAGGCATGCTGAAGGTCAGCTTACGATACGAGGACCAGTAGCGTGTATAGCCAATTCTAGGGAAAATCTGATGTTCTGCAAACACAATGGCGCCCACAGGAACGACCAACAGCCCTGCATAGGTCAGTAGCGGCAGTATCTGTGAAAACACAAAGGGGAAACAGGCAATGGCAACGGTGATGAAACCGACGACAATGGTCGTTTTCTTTCGGGAGTGTTTATTGAAAATGGCTTGTGCGGCCAAACCTGCTCTATACAGATTGGTAATTGCGGTTGTCCAACCTGCGACAATCACGATGACAAAACCTGACCAACCAAGGGCATAATAGGCCACGTCGCCCGGGTCGAGTTCTACAATTGATTTTCCTAAGATAACGGCAGCACCGGCACCCATGATTCCGGCAGCGATCCATGCGACGTAGTGACCGAACATCATCCCGGTACTGGTTGCATATCCATAGTTCTTCTTTTTTGCAAAACGCAGGAGGGCCATATCGATCAATCCGAAATGGGTGATGGTATTGGCAGCCCAACCAAAGCCGATGACTTCGACCAATCCGATTCCCGGTTCGCCATCGCTGTTAATACCCGTCCAGATACTCTGGTCGCCGAGGGTCATAAAATCGGCCCATCCTGCCGGTAAGGTTTTATCGAGAACATCTAACGACAACGCAGGGAGGAGCACCATAGCGCCGCTGGTAAACATGACAAATAACCAAGGTGCACAGATGCCCGAGAATTCAGAAACGGCATTAAAACCATAGAGGGCAATGGACACCACTACGATGCCTACGGCCAAAACAATAAGAATAAACCAGGCATTGGTAGGGTACCAATTGAGTTGCGCGGGAATATCAAAAGCAAAACGGACCGCTGTTGCTGAGACTGTTATCATGGCGGCAGAGATTACCGAAAAGATGACGACATTGGCCCAATTGTACAATTGGGTCATCGAATCGCCCGCAATCTTGTTCAGATACGTATAGAGGCTCAAGCGTGTATCAACGGCAATCGGGGAGGTGATGAAGCGCCAGCTTAGCACAGCCAGAATATTACCGATTAAAAGGCCGAGGATAATATCCATTGTCTTGGCACCAAGGGCCACAAAGGTTGCCCCGATGACAAACTCCGTCGCTGCTACGTGTTCCGCAGCGTAGAGTCCTGCAAAATGGGTCCAATCATGTAATTTATGTTTAGCGACCGGTAATTGTTCTTCGTCCAGAGCTGCAAACTGTTTAAAATCTTCAGTAGTGTTCATATTTTTAAGTTGGCGTTGGAAATTAGGTTCGTACAAATTTTTTGCGGTCTGATTTTTCTTTTTATTAAAACATGTACCCAAGACGAGTTCACTAGGTCGACTCCAATTACTTTGGATATAAATCGTATCGCTCGGACAATTCTACGAAATTTATTTAAAGGTTTGTGAACGTTTTCGTAAATGACCCGTTTTTGTTCTTTATTTATGTCCTAAGTTTGATTTTCTTTAAACTGATGTCCTTGTAAGAAGGAATACTTATATGGATGTCTAAAACATAAAAAGCATACAGATTAGTATGCTCTTGAATATTGGAAAAGTGCTATTAAATCAATAAACATCGAATTTTACCATAAACCTTTCATTAATTATATGTGCTGTTAGGTTCGGCTTTTCTGCTAGCGGAATTTTTTTATAACTTTTTCCACACGTTTTCTTTTTGTTTCTTTTTCAATGTCGTCTAGTCTTGAGGAAAGGGTTTTCACAAAAAGATTTTTGTTCTTTTCATTAACTACCGGGATTGCTCTTTCAGCATACATAGGAAGTTGGTTCGTATGACTTTTCAAAAGCTGTTCCATTAGTAGTGTAAAAGCACTATCGGCGTAATTTTTTGTAGCACACAATTTTATTAAAATGTTTACGGCATGGTCTTTTGTAATAACCGAGCCTTTGTCCGCAGCTTCAAGAATAGTTGGAAGCATCGCATAAATTTGTTTTGGTCGTTCATTTGTGATTGTACCAAGAGCAATCATTGCGCCCCATTGCAGTCGGTTATTTTTACTGTGCAATTGTAGTACAAATTCATTGATGTAATCGGCAATGAGTTTAGGTTCTTGCGCTCCAATTTCATAAAGCACTTTTATACAGTCGTTTTGAATGGCTTTTTTGTTGGATAGATTCTCAACCAATTCTTTTACAGCTTTTTTATTTTTTGAAAGCATAATTTCTTTGGCAAGTTCCTGATTAGGCACTTCATCTCTCCGATTAAGTGAAGAGGCTAAATTTGCGATAATGTTTACTTTTTTTTCCATCGTTTGAGATTCGTTTTTTTAACGGACTAGTTTACAAAAAGGGACATCATAAGTCTCATTCTCTTAGCAATGAATACAAAGGGATTTTCTAAGTACACCATCAGTGTTCGCTTTCCATAGGTTGACAATTTTTCAGAGGTAATTCGAAGCTCTGACAGTTTTAAATTGCTACAACAATACTTATTTTCACAAAGATGAAGTAGTTCACTGACAACCCTATGTCAGTGCTTTTTAATTTATTTTTACTCCAGTAATTTTATATAGTCATCTACATCCAAATGCGCCTTTTTTCTAAAAGGGGTTCTTAAACTTTCTAGATGATTTATCTTTTTGATTTTAAAATCTCGGTACGCGTTTCGATTCCAACACCAAGCAATTAAATGCCATTGGTTGGAATAGAAGGTTAAACCTATTGGCTCTATTTCCCGAATACTCTTTTCTTCTTTAGTATTGATGTAGGCTATACTTAAAATTTGTTTGGTAATTATTGCATTTTGTATTTCAGTTAAGTAATTGGAAATATCCAATGTATTTGGAGGATTGTAAATCTTGATTTGTGATTGTAGAAAACTTGCTTTTTCCTTTTTATCGGCTCTTAAGCTCGCCGTTATTTTTGCAATTGCATTTTCAATATGAGTTTTGGTGGTCTTGTCAGTAAATTTCTCTGATAGCTTTGATATCAGTATTAGTGAATTCGCTTCTTCGCTTGTCAATGAAATGGGAGGTAAAAAGAACCCTTGAAGGATTGAATATCCGCTATGGCGTTCAAAACTTATAGGGACACCAATCTCTCCAAGTGCTTTTAAATCTCTATAAACTGTTCTTTCACTAATTTTATATTTATCGGAAATAAATTTAGCTGTTACCTTTTTTTTTGATTGTAAGGTAGTTAGGATAGCAACAAGTCGGTCAATTCTATTCATTCATTTTCTTTTGCTCGGTTTTCTTCAGTTCTACCTGACGATCGTAAATAGTAATAAGTCACCATATTTGATATGTAGTAGAATTTAAACAAATCCGTTTAATTATATGCTTTGACGGTACATGCCAATCTAAAATAACAACCATGAACGTACAACAAAACAAACAAAACGCTATCGCCTTTTACCGGATGGCGTATGAAGGCAACCCAAAAAAGGCCGTAGCACTATATGTCGGCGATGAATATATTCAGCATAACCCTGATGTGGCGGATGGCCTTCAAGGTTTTATTGACTATTTCGAGCGGATGCAGACCAAATATCCCGATAAATCCATTGAATTTGTGCGCTGTATCGGTGAAGGGGATCTTGTAGCCCTACATACGCATCAAACGTGGCCGGCCAATGACCAATACGTGACTATGGACTTCTTTCGATTTAACGAAGGCGGAAAGATCTGTGAGCATTGGGACGCGATTCAGCAAATACCCGAACAGTCGGCCAACGCAAATACCATGTATTGATTGCTATAGGGAATCGGAGGTGAAGTGGGCCAAATCCGGACGTTCTTCCAATACTTCCATGAGTCCTTGTGCGGCGCGTTCTCCCGATAACATGGCTGCGTTCAATGAGCCGTTCAACAAATGGTCACCGGCCAAGAAAATCGTATCCTTTATCTTGGTTTCGGTTGGAGCAATGTCATATTGGATATTCTTAAGGTCGGGCAGTGCATAAGGAATGCTATACTGTTTTAAAAAACGAACCGACTCGATCTTACAATGGTCCTTCAATTCTTGAACGACCTGTTTTCGCAAACCAATATCATCCATGTCGGTATCTTTTACAACTGTTACGGAGAGCAACTCTTTCTTCGCACTGCCTGAAGTCTTGAGACTTGTGTGGTAAAAGATGTTGTTGATAAGGGCTTCGGTATTCGAAATCAAGCCGATCAACGGTTTGGATATTACACGACTTTCGGTCTCAAAATAGAAGGTTTCACAACTTTTCCACCCCAATTTTTGACTTTTAAGGTTGAAAATCAGTTGCTCCGGGGCCGTAGCTACAATGGTGAAATGGGAGGGGAGCTCCTTACCATCTTCTAAAATGATTTTATCGTCTTTCACCGCATGTACGCGGGTGTTGAGCCTAAAAGTGGTGTGTTTTAGTTCGGTTTTCAATTGTTCAGGAATCGCTTGAATACCGTTTTTGGGAAGTGCGGCATGGCCTGAACCGAACATTTTGTAAACGAACTCGAACATTCTGCTCGAGGTCGCTAAATGAGGTTCTAGAAAAATCCCACTAAAAAAGGGCCGGAAAAACGATTGGATGATGGAATCGGAAAAACCAAATTGCTTTAAATAGTCCAAAGTGGTCGTTTCCTTGGTGTTGAAGATGGTTTCGAGCGGTTTTTGCTTCAACATACGGTTCAATCGCAAGATTTTCAATTTATCGGCAACACTTCCCACATTGGCCCAAAGGGTTTTAAAGAGTAAAGAAGGATCCCGTAAAGGGTCGCCAATAGTCTGTGGTTTTCCCCCGTTGAAAAGTACCGCTCCTGAATAAAACCGCTGCAAGTTCAAGGCCTCGAAATCAAGATGTTTTTTAGCTGCAGGATAGTCCGTAAGCAACACTTGAAAACCGTGGTCGAGTTGATAACCTTCGATCAAATCCGTTTTCAGACGGCCACCGAGGCGACCGGAAGCTTCAATTACCGTAGGGTGATAGCCATTCGCTTCCAGCACTTTGGCAGCGATTAATCCGCTGAGACCTCCTCCTACGATATGAATTTTGTATGCTGTCTTGTCCACGCTATTCGAATTAAAAAGACTTTAGGCCTCCGTTACCATTTTTGGTTCTTGAAGTTGGCGGCCTTGGCAAAGGTCACGGTTTGCAATAGATACTCTTCCAAATTATAATGGGGCATGGGCAGAATACTTTCCAGTAAAGCGGTATCCCATTCACTGGGCTTTGAATTCAGGTACGGGTGAAGGTGCACCCCTATCGTTTCATAGTAGAACTCCTCCAATTTTGAAGTGAACCCGGTGGCCTTAGTGATTCGCTCTTCCGTAAAGGTGAAGTTTGAAAATCCGACGGCATCCAATACCCTGGTAATCCCTTTGATCATGTTCGTCTCATGGGTATGCACGATATTCAGTTGCTCAATATCCTTCTCCAAGACTTTTACGATGACATTGGCCGCATAATCAGTGGGAACGATATTGAGTCCTGTGCTACGATCGGTGGTAATTCGGATTTTATCTTTAGAGGAATTGTTGTAAAAGAACTTCGCGAAGAGGTAGAAGACCATATATTTTGAGATGAAAAAATTAGGGGCCTCTTCAATGTTCCCACCTAAAACACTGGGCCTTAGAATTTGGATAGGGATATTTTTGAGCTTTCCTTGCTGTAACAAAAACTCTTCGGACGCCCGTTTTGAGGCTTCGTAGTGGTTGCGGTAGTTTCCGGTACGATTTTCGTCTTGGTCATTCTTGAGTGTTCCGCCCACATCTCCGAAGGAAAATGCGGTGCTGATATAAACGAATTTTTTTATCAGATGGCTATAGCTATTAAAAATAGCCTTGGTGAAGTCAAAATTTTCCTTAAAAACGGCTGCCCTAGCCTGGGGATTCGTAGACAGGTTTACATAGCCTGCCGAATGAATGAAATAATCGATACGCTCGGTCTTCAAAAATGTTTCTGGTTCAAGAATCCGTTGCGCGTCCACAACCTCGATTTTTTCTAGGATGGCATGTTGCCGGTCGCGTATGAATTTGGGCACATTCGTGCTTCCCAACATGTTTTGAATGCGTTGTAGGGGCTGGGCCGTGGCCTTTTTTCGTACAGGAAGGTAAATCTTCTGAATACGCTCAAATTTTTGCTCAAGCAATGAAAATAAAATTTGAGAGCCGAGGGTCCCCGTAGCTCCCGTGAGGATAAGCTTCATTTATTCGATTTTAGGTTCGTTATCATAGCTCTCATAAGATACATGATTTTAGCGTGTTCTGAGGAATGTCCACAAGAAAATCGCTGTCCATAAAACAGTTCGTATCCAGTTTTTGGAAACCAGTTGTTTTAGTAGTTCCGGAGAGTCGTTTCCTGATGAAATGGCTCCGTGTATCGGAACGAATTGGGTGAATGTACTCAGCCAAACCAGAGCGATCAGTATAAGACTTCCAATGGTAAAAAGATTTCGGTCCGAAATCAATTGTGAAGCAGCTGTGATGAGTTGCCCGAACATCAGGGGGATCACGATAAAGGAAATCGCTGCCGTATACTTTTGATGCCACTGAAGCAACTGTGCTGCCCCATAATATTGAAAGCTCGGATAGATAATGAGCTGCACCGCCCAAATAAGTACGACCAAACCGAAATCAAATAAGAGACGTAAGAGATATAGTGTCATCATAGTTCTTTTAAGAAGACTTCGGCATTTTCAATATGCTCGCGCTTTTTTTCGTTTGACATTTTATCATACATACGTACGAGCATTCCCAGTCTCGGATTCGACAAAAAGAAGTCACGACGCGTATGCATAAATCGCCAGAAAAGACCGTCCCAAATGTCTTGCCAATCGCCCTTGTCATAGTCGCTCATTTTCATCAAATAGTTGCTTCCACTGATATAAGGCTTGGTCGACATCAGTCCGCCATCGGCGAATTGGCTCATGCCGTATACATTGGGTACCATGACCCAATCATAGGCGTCGATAAACAATTCCATGAACCATTGATATACTTCGTCAGGGTCAAATTCACAGAGTACCATGAAATTGCCGAGCACCATAAGGCGTTCAATATGATGGCAATATCCTGTTTTCAATACTTTTTTGATGGTTTTGTCAATGGGATAAATCCCTGTTGTACCGTCATAAAACGATGGGGGAATCTTTCTAGTAAAGTTCCAAAAGTGCCTGGTGCGTTCATAGCGGCCTTTCGTCACATAAATGCCACGGATAAATTCGCGCCATCCGATAATTTGACGAATAAAACCTTCCGTTGAATTCACAGGCACTTCGTTTTCCGAAGCAAAAACGAGGCTCTTTTCAACAACTTCCTCTGGTGTCAACAGGCCTACATTCAACATAGGCGTCAGTACGCTGTGATTCAAGATGGTATGCTCGGCGACTATGGCATCTTCATAGGCACCGAACTCTGCAAAACGCTGTTTCAAGAACTGACTTAACCAATCTTGGCTTTGCTGATGGGTAACCGGATACAGGGGTTGCCCATTAAGTTTGCCGTAGTGCTCCTCGAAATGTTGTGCTACATAAATTTGGGCTTCTTCAAAGTAAGATGTGTTATCGGGGTATTGTATTGTAGGGGGTGTTTTTTTCTTTGGATACTTCTTTCGGTTTTCGGTATCGAAGGTCCATTTTCCACCTTCAGGCTTCCCATCGTCGTACAGTAAGATGTTGCGCTTTTTTCGCTGGTCTGTGTAAAAACTAGTTTGGTGGAATTTCTTTTTTTCCGGTTTAAAAAAAGAGGACAGCTCTTCATTGGTATTCAAGAACATCGGCGATTCGTGGCTGGTCATCTCCATTTCATGCGCTGCACAGGCCTTTTGAATGCGTCGTTGCAACCAATCATCGATTGGGTCGATATACGTTATATGATCGATTTTTTTTTCGGCTAGGGCCGGAATTAATTGTCGGATATCAGCAGTCGACTCTATGGCCTCTATATAATTGACGTTTATACCTTTCTGTATCAAGTAAGCTTCATAATACTTCATGGTCGCCCTGTGGAAGGCGATTTTTTGCTTATGAAAAGGATATTGCTTGAAGTAGAGGAACTCTTCGACTAGATATACAGGTAACCCATTATCGATCAATACACTCTTTTCGAATAGTTGGTGCGGAAATATCAGATTTACGGCATTCATTTATTTCGTCTACATTTTTCACTGCAATAGGTAACATCCGTCCAGTTTTTTTCCCATTTTTTACGCCACGAAAAGGGTCTGTCACAAACCGGGCATATCTTTTCGGGCAGTTGGTTCTTTTTCATTTTTTAAAATCCGGAATTTCATCAGGTCGGGCATACGGAAAGCGGCCGATTTTTGATAAACCGTAATAGGTGTTCAGACCCGAGATGCCCACACCGTTGATATGGGCAAGATTGATGTCATTTTCGGTATCGATTGCGGCATTTGGTAATATAAGGTGTTCAATTTCACCGATAACCAAAATAGTTCCGTTAAGTTCAATGGGTATGGTTTGCCGAAACGACATTCCTAATTTTAAAACGCTTTCCTGAACAAAAGGGGCCTTGAAATCGGGTAGAAATTGTGGCGTGAACCCGCAGGACTCGAATTCCGATTGATCCCGTTCCAGTTTTGCCGAGGTATAGTGTGCGTTTGCTACCAAACTACTGGGTATATGATTGATGGTATACTGCCGATTTTGCATCAGATTTTCATAGGTATGTCTTGGGATCTCATCTGTGGGTCTGGTAATAAAGCCCAGTAGGGCCGGGTCACTGCCCAAGTGAAATACCGAACTGAAAATGGCTAGGTTGGTCTCGCCTTCTTCTGAAATAGTACCGATGAGGTTTGCAGGTTTTATTCCCGAAACGGAGTTGATGTACTTTATCCGCTGAATGCGGTCCATTTCTGCAATATCTTTTTTGGTATAGTGCATATCAATAGATCAGTTGTTTTTTGCATTTTTTCCAGAACCCGAAGAACGACGGATAATAGCCTGCGACATCGAACATCCAATCGCGTGCTGTTTCAGTCCCTTTGTAATTGGTGTTTAACGGATGCTCCTTGAAATGAACGGCCCCTAAATTGTATTCTTTGCCAAGAGAGTCGAATTCCCCAACGAAGACTTGGAGTCCAGGAATATTTTTTCCTAATTCAAGCATGAAGTCAACGCTTTTTTTTGAAATCGGGTAACGTTCAAAGACAGCGGGTTCTAGAAGTAGAATGCGATTGGCTTTGATTTCCGAATCCCATTTTGGATCAAGGTTATAGTAGTTGTAAATATAAGTCGGTAGCTCCGAATCAACTTCAATGGCAAGTTTTTGAGGAAGTGGGGTCACCCACTTTTCCTTAGTGGTCGCTTCTAGTTCTTCCGGGATTTCCATTTCGGAAAATTGATCATAGTCAACATCGAGAAATGTACCCTTTTGCCGGGTATGACAGTACGTGTTGATGTTGTCTTGGTTGGCTACGTACTTTTTAGAACTATTGGTGCCCGCTACCCATTGCCAGCTCAAGGCATTACTGGCCCAATCACCATCAAGTAAGTAATAGTACATCCATTGGGCGGGGTAGTGCCAATGACTTTGCCCCATATTACAGCAAATTGCGGCGAGATACATACGTACATGGTTGTGTACATAACCAGTCTCGTAAAATTCGGATATGGCCGCGTCTATCGCCTGAACTTTAGTGCTGGCATTCACCACAGTTTTTGGTATGCCGTGATTGGAGACCCGTTCTTGTGGCCTTTTTAAGTCGGTATCGATGACAGCTCCTTTGGCAATCCAAACTTGCTGCCAATAGTCGCGCCAGGCCAGTTCTTGAATAAACTTTTCAATTTGTGCTGTCGGGTATCCTTGTTCCATCACATAGGCAAAAACTTGCTTTGTTGAAATGACCCCTCGAGAAATATAGGGGGAGAGATAGGTGACGGCACCATCGATATAATTGCGCGACCGGCCATAGGGTATGGGCTCCACTTGCGAAATACGCTCAACGATTTCTGCATAAGAGGTCGGAAAATGGACTATGTCATTCTCGAACAAGGTCATTTAACGCTTACTGATTTTATTCCCTGAAATGAGTTTTTGACGCGAACATTTGAAGCGATCGATTTCGGGATTACGCTTTTTCAAATGCTTTTTGCTGACACCGCTGTTTACCCGTTTTCGCCAGAGGTTGAAACTACTGCGTTTTAGATGCTTACGCATCACTTTGATGACTTCCTTTTCAGGAAGATCGAACTGATATGCAATGGCTTCAAATGGGGTTCTATCTTCCCAGGCCATTTCGATTATTCGATCTAATTCTCTTTCTGTCATAGGTTAATACCTCTTATTCCGCTGTTTGAACTTGAATTTCTATACGATCCCATAATTTATCGGCATTTAATTTGAAGGTGCCCACGTAGTCAAAATTGCACTCCTGAGGTGCGATCACCGATAAAAATGCCTCTTGCTTTTTATTTCTATAGAGGTGGTAGGTGTTGCCCACAACAGGCTCGAAATTGAATTTCGCGCTGTAGACCAGGTTATTGTATTCAAATCGTTCGATCAATGCATCGTACTCTTGTTTGAGCTCAAGGTATTTGGCATTGATCTGCTTGTTGACCGCATGGATATTCCTGTTTTTCCAGGCCACGGTATCGGTAGTGGTGATCGCCGGGGCGCCCACGTCGGAAGCGTACGGTTTGAGTGAGGCATCGTAACGCTGTGTTATTTCGTCAAAAACGACATTGTCGGGTTTCTTTTTGGTAGACATGTACGGATTTTAGAACTAGCTGAAGTGTTTCGTAATCTTCGAACTCATGGGTTTGGTAATAGAGTAGAAGTAATCTATCAAGCTACCTTTATCATCAATCAAATATTTTTGAAAGTTCCATTTGACCGAGCTGTTTTTGACGCCGTTCAATTCTTTTTGGGTCAACCATTTGTAAAGTGGATGTTGCTGGGGTCCTTTTACGTCGACTTTTTCCGTCAATAAAAAAGTAACACCAAAATTACGTTCACAAAAAAATTGTATTTGATTTGCCGATCCAGGTTCTTGCTTGCCAAATTGATTGCACGGAACGCCGATTACTACGAGCTGGTCTTTGTAGGTATCATTGAGTTCTTGTAAATCGCGGTATTGCGTCGTGAAACCACATTCTGAAGCAACATTGACTATGAGGATATGCTTTCCCTTAAAATCGGATAGTTGCACGGCTTCGCCCTGTAGGTCGGTAAGTGCGATATGGTAAAAATGAGCTTTTGGTCGGGACGCGGTTTTTGATATGTTGGGGGAAGATGGGACTTTTAATTTTTCAAGTAATTTCATATCAAAAAAATAGAAGAAGACCGTGGCATCACCACGGCCACTACTTTACAGCTTAAATTGTCGGATTACCCTTCAGCCGCTTTTCTATTTTTTTCTTCAAAACAGTTAAACGCTTCATGATATCCATCAATTCGACCTCTTTGGTCTCTTTATAAATCTCGTTTATTTCTAAGATGAGAGCTTTTACTTCCCTTGAGGAAGAAACTCGATCACTTGTGGTCATTCCGGACATTTTGCGTCCTTCAAATTCGGCCACTCTTTCCATTAAATCCATATACTACTATTTTCTTGTAAATACTCTAAATTAAGGCTAAATAAAGCTAATTTTTTTCAAATTCAAGCTAAATTTTCCATTTGTTTTAGAACTTCTTCAGCCTCCGCTACTTTTTCGTCACTTAACCTTCTATTTGAGGTCGAAAGCTTATGCGCTTCGCCCATCAATTTCTTGTACTTGTCTTGAAGTACTTCTTTTTCCGATTTTTTCTTAAAAAGATTAAATAGCGGCATAGTAAAAAATTTACAAGAATAATCCTACTCTAGAAGTGTAAATATACAAAACGTTTAATGATTTAAATATTTTATTAAACAAAATAACAGATTTTTAACGCTGTGAAAGCCTGATCTGTTCGGGACAGAATGGAATCACCGGCCGTCGTAGATCTTATGGACGAGTTGGTTTTTACCATAGTTCCGTACATTCAAAGCCCGATTTGCGAAGTTCTTGGGCCAAAAATGAATTGACGGATAGGCTTGCATTGATGCGCAGAATGTTGTCCTTATCCTCTAGATCGAAGTTCCAATTCCTTTTACCTACTATGGTATTAAGTAAGTATTCGATTTTTTGAATATCGCCCGTATCCACTACGGAAGTTCTGAAGATTGATATTTCCTTATTTTCTACGACCGTGTTTTTCATGCCATTTTCAATTGACTTGTTATGCTTTTTTGCGTTCAATGGACAAGCTACCGCTCCACCAAATTGTTTTTTGCAAGCTTTCCAACAATCTTCTTCTTCTACTGTCGGAAAGGGTCACTACCTTCATCTTGCTATTAGACTTTGATTCCATAGTGTTGTTACATTTAAAATTGAAATTTGTATCCAAAGTCAGGAAAGAATCCGATTTGGTTTACTTGATCCACCTGATTGGTCAAGCGGTTATACCGTCTGGTGAAAATGTTTTCGTTGGCGGTTACGTTTTGTAAGTCGACGTAGAATTGATGTGATCGCTTCTTTTTAGAGCTATTGATTTTCAGACCGAACTTGAAATCCCACCGAAAATAAGGGTCGAATTGTTCGCTGAACGCTAAGCCGTCTTCCAAAACTTCAAAACCGAATTGTTGTGAGGCCTGTAAATTAACAGGAGTATAGTAGCGTCCCCCAGACGTGGTTAACCTTGTGTCAAGAAATAAGATGTTCTTCCTGGTCTTTCCCACCTTGAATTCGCGTCCTGCCAATAGATTGACCACATATTCGTTATTGAACGGCGTGTTGCGCTCAACACCATCACTTCCCGTATACTTACTTTGAAAAAATGATCCGGTCAAGAGTCCGTAATAGCCCTTGTTAAAGAACCGTTCTAGCGTAAGCTCGATACCACGATTGTAGCCCGTACCTTCATTGATAAGGGAAACCCTATCGTTATCGAACCCGAAATCGGCTCCCTCGGTCAAGGTGGAATAGCTTGATGGAAACGATTCTACCCCTGCCTTATCAATATCTTGGTAATACACTTCAAGTTTCCCTCTCCAGTTTTGGGCCAGTTTCACATCATACCCAAGAACAAAATGGTTGCTCCGCACGAAATCGAGTTCTTTATTGGTCTGAATCAAGTTGCCATTGACGTTTTCGTTTAGAAACAGAATGGGCAAGGGTAGCTGTTGTTGATGAAGGCCGTACCCCAGATTGAGGGTGTGGCTGGGCGCAACTTGGTAGGTCATGGCCGCCCTGGGTTCTAAAGCGAACTGATCGTTAAGACTGCTGTATTGCGAATGTAGTCCCGCGTTCAGGGTCAGGTTTTCGGTCAATCTGAATTGTGCTTGAACAAAGGGTTGTACCAGTAGCACATTTTCATCGATATTCCTAAAAGTGAACAGGTCAGGATTGCCATCACCATCGGTATCGGGTTGTTCCGTGCGATCTTGTAACAGGCTTTCTACGCTAAAATTCTCGGCTAGTACTCCCATACGCAGCGTACTCTTATTATTCAACTTTGAATTGAAGAGTGTGGAAAACGTCAAGCGATTTTCCGACTCATCTGCCAAGGTGTAGCGGATGGTGCTTTCTTGAGGAGTATCGATGTTGACGAAACGGTCTACCTTAAAATCATTTCCGGAAAATGAAGTGGAGACAATGCTCCTCAAATACGAATTATCCCCAATATTGATTTGATGTTTTAGACCTACTACGCCAAAGCGTGATTTGACAAAGGTATTTTCATCCTCTGCGGCGAAAAGGTCATCGGGATCGATGTCATCCCCTAAAAAATCGATATCCGAAGACCCAAGGATACCAAATAGTGAGAGCATACCTAGATTACCTCTTCCAAAGTTTACATTGAACGAAAGGTCCGTGTAGTTCGGAGCGGCCGATGTACCTCCCGCCCCTACACCAAGTAATCCGATCAGCGAGTAGCGAATCGCGACCAAAAAAGACCCGTTCTTTTTTCCGAGTGGACCTTCACCCATGGCCTCAAGACCGGTGAAGATGCCCGATTGTAAGGTGTATTCATAATCATCGGTATTTCCATTTCTAAAACCCAGATCAAAAACACCTCCAAGGGCATTGCCATATTCAGCAGCAAAGGCCGAAGTCAGAAAGTCAGAGTTTTTAAGCATGTTCGGATTGAGGGCGGACACGGGTCCGCCAGTGGTTCCTGCAGTGCCAAAATGATTAGGACTTGGAATAGGAATTCCTTCTAAACGCCATAGTAGACCGGTTGGAGAATTTCCTCTGACCACAATATCGTTCCGGCTATCATCAGGGGAAGATACCCCCGCGAAATTAGCGGCCAAGCGACCGACATCGCTTCTACCACCCGAAAAACGGGTGACCTCTTCAAGTCCGAACTGCCGGGTCGATACCGTCGACATCTTATTCAACGGTTGGTCTTTATTGGTATTGCTGGTGAGCACTACCTCTTCGAGCTGTTCAAAAGCCTCGGTGAGACCGATATTGAGAAAAACGTCTTTGCCGGTGGTCACTTCGATATTAGGTACGGTATAACTTTCGTATCCGATATAGCTAATGCGGATGACCTGCCTTCCAGTGGGAACAGCATTTAGGCTAAAGCGGCCATTCTCATCGGTAACGACTCCTTTTGCATCGGTAGTATTCAATAGTTCGATTGTGGCGCCCATTAACGGGCTTTCAGATTGTTTGTCGTTGACAACACCCTTGATGGTTCCGGTTTGTGCTTTGCCCATTGTGACCAGTCCAATTGCAAGTAAAAATAGATAGTTCTTCATCATTTCATTTTTTTAAGATGACCAAATATGTACTCAGAACTTTCGCATTCCTAATAAAGAAACCGTAGTTGTTATTTAAAGCGTTGGACTGTTGAATATCGCTTTTGACCTGCAATGAATTCTCATATGGATACGCTTTCTCAGGTCAAGGCGTATTTATGACAATTCAAAATGATATTCAACATTACAGCGTGGTCAGCGAGATGGTTTTGCAACGAATACCTATTTTTAGGGTACTATGCTTCGAATATTTAAAAACAAATCGATACGTAAATTCGGATTTCGCTTTTTAGTGGTGCTCGTTATCTTTTTTGGGGTCAAGCTGACAATCAACCATGGTGAAGAGGAGGCCTTGTTTAATCCGGCTTCCTTATTTTACTTCTCTTCTGCGCTCTTTTTGACCCTTTTCACTTGGGAAATCAATGATTTCTTGATCAAAAGGCAGCTGAAGACCCGTACAGGATTGGATTTTCAAAACAGTTTGAAAATTCTAGCGATGACCATGGTATTTTTGATTCCAGTTTCTGCTTTTGTCTATTACCTAGGTATTTACGAACTCGATCATATCTGTCAGATCAATGCCGCTGATAAAGGCTTGCAGTTTCGAGTGGACTGGATTCGGGCGTTACTCTTAGGTCTTACGATCATCGTTTTCAATAGCTTCTATTTCGCTACGAAACAAAAAAAAGACTTGGAGCTGAAGATGGATCAGCTTCAAAAAGAGATCATGACGTCAAAATACAAATCGTTGAAAAGTCAGATCAGCCCGCATTTTTTGTTCAATAGCTTGAATACATTGACTTCTTTGATGTACGAAGACCGAGATATCGCCTCGGATTTTGTAACCCGTTTGGCCTCCAGTTACCGTTATATTTTGGATAATAAGGAAGCCGATGTGGTCAGCCTAGAGAAAGAATTGGGTTTTCTCGATTCCTTTATCTTCATGATGAACGTACGCCATACCGATTCAATCCGTATCGAGACGAAGATCGGGGTTGGGGCTTCGGATTATTCTATTCCGACACTGTCATTACAGATGTTGGTGGAAAATGCCATGAAGCACAATTATTTTTCGAATGAAAAACCGATGCATATCAAAGTGTATACCGTAGGTAAAATCGCCCTTGTGGTAGAAAATACCCTAAGAAAACGTGAACTAAAAGAAGAATCGACCCAATTGGGAATCAAGAACATTCAAAAAAGATATTCGTTCTATACCAACCAGCAGGTCACTGTTGAGTCAGATGATTCTTGTTTTAGGGTTACCATGCCCTTATTGGATCGAAGTGTTTTGGAAAGTCCCGTATTAACGGTTTCTGGATAGATATACTAAAAAGACCTATGATTTGAAAGCTGTTATCGTTGAAGACGAACATATCGCCTCTAGAAGGTTGGCCCAGCTGATCTCAGAGCTAGCGCCTGAAATTGAAATCGTAGGGCAACTTACTTCCGTGGAAAATGGTTTAGCATGGTTTAAGGACAATCCTTTGCCGCAATTGATTTTCTTGGATATCCAACTCAATGATGGTTATGGGTTTGATATTTTAGATCAGTTGCAAGAGCATCCACCTGTCATTTTTACGACTGCTTATAACGAGTATGCGATTCGAGGTTTTAAGTACAATGGATTGGATTACCTCTTAAAGCCTATCGACAAGAACGATCTCCGCACAGCCTTGTCCAAGTTTCGAAGGACCAATGGGACTTCGCCAAAAGTATGGGACAATCAAAATCTCGAACAGATCCGTAACCTATTTCAAAAAGAGTACAAACATCGTTTTATGGTGAAGGTGGGTAATCAGTTCAAATCGTTCAACGTTTCGGATATTGCCTATTTTAAATCGAATGAGGGGTTGATTTTTCTTCATATGTTTACAGGTCAGGCCTATCCTGTTGAGTATTCCCTAGATCAGTTGGAGGAGATATTGAATCCTGTTCAGTTTTTTAGGATCAACCGTAAGTTTATGGTCTCGGTCAATTCTGTGGAGGAAATCCACACCTATTTCAACAGTCGATTGAAGCTCAAGATATTACCCAAGGTCGAAGAACAGGTAATCGTCTCTCGAGAACGGACTACGAAGTTTAAAAAATGGCTCGATATGTAGCTAAAAAAACCCTCACGATTGGTGAGGGTCTCGAAGCTTAATAAGGCCTTGTCTAGTACCTGTAATATTCAGGCTTGAAGGGCCCTTCTACGGTTACCCCGATATATTCCGCTTGATCTTGTCGTAATTCGGTAAGCTCTGCTCCAAGGCGAGATAGGTGTAACTTGGCTACCTTTTCATCTAAGTGCTTTGGCAGCATGTATACCTCATTCTTATAGTTGTCACTATTTTTCCATAGTTCGATTTGCGCCAAGGTCTGGTTGGTGAAGGAATTACTCATCACAAAACTTGGGTGGCCAGTTGCGCACCCTAAGTTGACCAGACGTCCTTCTGCCAAGACAATGATGTCTTTCCCTTCAATGGTATATTTGTCTACCTGTGGTTTTATTTCGTCTTTGGTGCTGCCATAGTTTTCATTCAACCAGGCCATATCTATTTCATTATCGAAGTGACCGATATTACAGACAATGACTTTGTCTTTCATTGCTTTGAAGTGCTCCCCTTGAATGATATCCTTGTTTCCTGTAGTAGTGATGACCACATCGGCCTTGTGCAATACGCTTTCTAATCGTTTTACCTCATAACCATCCATACAGGCCTGTAGGGCACAAATAGGATCGATTTCGGTCACGGTGATGATGGCCCCGGCCCCTCGAAATGAAGCGGCGGTACCCTTACCCACATCTCCATAACCTGCCACCACAACTTGTTTGCCCGCCAACATGGTATCCGTTGCCCTTCGAATAGCATCTACCGCGCTTTCACGACAACCGTATTTATTGTCGAATTTAGACTTGGTTACCGAATCGTTTACATTAATCGCCGGCATTGGCAGGGTTCCGTTTTTTACGCGTTCGTATAAGCGGTGAACTCCTGTAGTGGTTTCTTCTGAAAGCCCTTTGATTCCTGCAGCCAATTCAGGGTAGGTGTCTAAAACCATATTGGTCAGATCACCTCCATCATCCAGAATCATATTCAAAGGCTGGCGCTCTTCCCCAAAAAACAACGTCTGTTCGATACACCAATCGAATTCTTCCTCGTTCATTCCTTTCCAAGCGTATACCGGAATTCCAGCTGCTGCAATGGCTGCCGCGGCGTGGTCTTGAGTGGAGAAAATATTACAAGAACTCCAGGTGACCTCCGCGCCGAGTGCTACCAAGGTCTCTATTAAAACCGCTGTTTGAATGGTCATGTGCAGGCATCCCGCAATGCGCGTACCTTTGAGTGGTTGTTCGGAACCGTACTCCTCACGAAGCGCCATTAATCCTGGCATTTCGGCTTCGGCCAAATTGATTTCTTTCCGTCCCCAGTCAGCGAGGGAAATGTCTTTTACTTTATACGGTACGTAAGGAAGGGTTTGCGTGCTCATATTCTTTTTTATATTTACTTTCGTTGTACCAGTGATTCCTGGTCTTTTTGCGCTTGCAAAGGTACAAAAACTATAGAAGAACAAAATGCCGCTTTACAATACATTAACGGTTGGCCCAAGTACCACGGTGTACCTTTGGAAAATTGAAGAAACGGAGGCTGCCCTTGCGAAAGACGTCACGCTTACTGAACATTGTCAGCAGCGTATGCATGGGATGAAATCAGAGATGCACCGCAGAGGCTTTCTCAGTATTCGTCATTTGATGGCCGAAGCTGGCTATGTAGACGCCGATCTGTACTATGATGATCATGGTAAACCACACTTAAAGGATGGCAAACGAATATCGATTACCCACTCGAATCATTTTACCGGTATCATTGTTAGTGATATGTATGAAGTAGGCATCGATATTGAAAAACAACGTGACAAAATACTCAGGATTGCCCATAAATTTACTCCGATATCCGAATACCGGACTATTGCCAATACCGAGGCTTTGATACGTAAATTGACCATTGTTTGGGGCTGTAAGGAGGCTTTGTATAAAATATATGCCGAACCCGGACTTAGTTTTTTACACCATATCAGCATCACCGATTTTTCATTGACGGATACCCGAACGCGCGGAGAGATTCTCTATAAAGGGCAACGCTCCGAATATGTCATTTCCTTTATGGAATTTGAAGAGTTTACCTTAGTATATGCACACAATACCTAAGAAATGACAAAGGCCATTCGTATTCAAATGAGCCCTGTTTTTCATACTGATATTGAACACTTTTTTTGAACCTTGATATATGAATATCTCAATAGAATTGACATTCTCCCCTTTACAAAATGATTTTGAAGATCACATTATAGCTTTCATCAAAAAGTTGAGAAGTTCGGGCTTGACCGTGATGGAAAATCCCTTGAGTACTCAAGTGTATGGTAACTACGACACCGTAATGGGTGTGTTGAACGCCGAAATAAAAACGGCCTTTGAATTAATGGATAAAGGGCTATTGTTTATGAAGATCGTAAAAACCGACCGTAGCGATTATGAACCACATTTTTGATTTTTTCCTCGATGCGTATCGTGGAAAGGAAACCTATATCATCATACTCGAGGGCATTGTTTTCTTTACCGGTATTTTGAGTGTCTGGTACGCGAAAAAGGAGAATATTTTAGTATATCCGACCGGGCTGGTGGCCACGGTAATCACCGTATACCTTTTTTTTCGTGACGGGCTATTGGGCGATATGATGATGAATTTCTATTGGTCGGCCATGAGTATATATGGCTGGTGGAACTGGTCTCGGAAAAAAGACAATCAAAAAGTAGTGCAAATTTCAAGAACGACCCCTAAGGAAAAAGGCATAGGCGTAGGTTTATTTTTGGCGACCATGGCCATCAACTTCGGAGTATATCGCGTATTTGGCTATGAAATTGCGCCTTCGAACTATATCGATATTTTTACCTCTGGCCTCTTCTTTACCGCGATGTGGTATATGGCTTTGAAGAAGTTGGAGAATTGGACCCTTTGGATTATCGCCGATTTGATTACCATACCCTTATATGCCTATCGTGGTTGGGGTATGCTGTCCTTACAATATGTTATCTTTACCGTACTCGCTATTCAGGCGTATGTTGCATGGAAAAAAAGTATAGACAAGAGCCTTCAGATATCGTAAAAGTGGTTTTGTTCGGCCCTGAATCGACCGGAAAAACGACCCTTTCCGAACAGCTCGCCCGACATTATCACACCGTATGGGTTCCCGAATATGCGCGTGAGTATTTACAGGATAAGTGGAATAACGAACGGAAGACCTGTGAGCCCCATGATCTGCTACCTATTGCTGCCGGACAAATGCTTCTGGAAAATAAATTGACAAAGAAAGCTACGGATGTGCTTATCTGTGATACGGATCTGTTGGAGACAAAAGTATACTCTGAAGCCTATTACGTTGGACATTGCGACCCTGTTCTGGAGAAGTTCGCTCTTGAAAACCGTTATGATCTGTACATTTTAACCTATATCGATGTGCCTTGGGAAGGCGATGACTTGAGGGACAAGCCCAATCAACGTCAAGAAATGTTTGCCTATTTTAAAAATACTTTGGAAAAGTACCATCGTAATTATATACTTGTAAAAGGAGGGAAAAAGAAACGCTTGGAAACTGCAGTGGAACACATTGATAAACTATTGAAAAAATGAGTGGAATTTCAGAAAACGACTTACGTACATTGGAACAAAAGGGCATATCACGTGAAAAAGTCAATGCCCAAATTGAAACCTTCAAAGAAGGTATTCCCTTCGTTGATTTGGAAAAAGCAGCCATTGTTGGCGATGGAATTTCAAAGTTTTCCTCTGCGGATGAAGCGGATTTGATCAAGACTTTCGAGGAATCAAAAAACAATCTTTCCCTACTGAAATTTGTTCCGGCCTCGGGGGCAGCATCCCGGATGTTCAAAGCACTTTTCAACTTTTTGGATGCCTATGACCCGTCCGAAGAAAGTATGGCTGCCTATATAGACCGAACAGGGGATTCCGCCATGAAACAATTTTCGCAGCACCGCCAAAACTTCCCTTTCTATGATCTAGTTCAAAATAGAATTTCGGGTGAAGCGAATTCAGATGACGAGGAGGTCTACCTTTTCGTAAAGGAACTGCTCTCCGATAATGCGTTGAACTATGGTTTTTATCCCAAAGGATTGTTGCCTTTTCACAAGTATGGAGAGCATACCGCTACGCCGTTTGAAGAACATTTGAAAGAAGGGGCCAATTACGCGAAATCGGCCGGTAGGGCAATGCTACATTTCACGATATCGGAGCAACATACGCAACTATTTTCAACCGAGTATAATACCGTATGGGAACGTGTGTCAGCGGCAACGGATACAGCCTTTGACGTAGACTATTCCTATCAAAAGGCTTCTACGGATACCATTGCCGTGAATATGGATAATACGCCCTTTCGTAACGAGGATGGTTCCTTATTGTTCCGACCAGGTGGCCATGGAGCCCTTATAGAAAACCTCAATGAACAGGATACCGATATCATTTTTATCAAGAATATCGATAATGTGGTTGTTCCTGAAAATACGGCTGCGGTTACACACAGTAAAAAAGTGTTGGCGGGCTTATTGATGAAAATGCAGAAAAAAACCTTCGCCTATGCCAAGTTATTGGAGGCCCATCAAGTCAGTGACGCTCATTTGGGGGAAATCAAGGACTTTCTAGAGGAGAATTTAAACGTTCGTTTTTCGAACACCTATGATTCTTTGACTACTGAAAACAAGGTGAAGGTATTAAAGGATAAAATCAATCGTCCTATTCGAATTTGTGGGATGGTCAAAAATGAAGGAGAACCCGGTGGAGGGCCATTTTGGATTAAGGATGCCAACGGAAATGTTTCGTTACAGATTATCGAGTCCGCCCAAATCGATACGGCCGATGACGCACAAATGGGCATCTTAAAGAACGCCACGCACTTTAATCCGGTTGATTTGGTTTGTGGGGTGCGCGACTTTCAAGGAAAGAAGTATAATCTTTTAAATTTCGTCGATCATAAGCAAGGCTTCATTACGGCAAAGACGAAAGATGGTAAAGATTTGAAGGCACTTGAACTTCCAGGGCTCTGGAATGGGGGAATGGCCTTTTGGAACACGCTTTTTGTTGAGGTAGCTTCAGCCACTTTTAATCCTGTAAAAACCGTGAACGATTTACTTAAGCTCTCTCATCAGGTCAGCTAGAACAGGCATAGCGAACTTCAGGCATTTGATCGAGTTCGATCCCAATCAATTTTAGACCCGCCCGAGAAGATAGGGTTTATAGTATAACTCCCTGTCCCTCAATACCTCGCCGAAATTAAAGTGTGTAAGACTTACACACTTTTCTGTTTAATTACACACTGCTATACAATTAGCTCACAAACATTTATTTTCTAATAACCTGATATTCAGATAATTGAGTGTTTTGAGAGGTAGGAAACCCACATGGCATCATTTTCCCATATATCTAAGTGATTTTCAAAACAAATAAAATCTAATTTTTTAAAACACTGTAAGATGAAAAAAGTAGTATTAATGGCAGCATTTTCCTTGGGAACAATGACTGCTTTTGCACAAGAAGAAGAAACTGCGGTAGAATCTGTAGCAACTGAAGTAATGGAAGAGCAAGAAGCTTTTGCCGAAATCGCCCTTGAAGCATTACCGGAGGCGATTACCACGGCATTGGAAGCCGCGCATCCCGGTGCGACAATTTCCAAAGCTTATGTGAATGAAGCAGCACAGTACAAATTAGAGGTTGCCAAAGAAGATGGTGAATCAGTTGAGCTTTACGCTGATGCCGAAGGTAACTGGATTGAAATGTAGTTAGTATACGGCGTATACGTATACACGAGTTAGTTTGATTGTTTAAAGCCCGCCTTCATTGGTAGGGCTTTTTTGTTAATTCAAATACCGAATTCAAGATAATCCTATCAAGGATATTCTTAAAATTGGCTAGATCCTTTCGTTTACTTTTTACACGTTTCGCGGGATGACTACACACAATTATACACCGCTAAAAATGAGGCTTGGAAATAATGTTTTGAAATTCAGCGAGTTACAAAAATCAATGGTTTTGGTATCATATTTTCAATAGAATTGACAAGTTTAATTATGAACGTAAAAATTAAAATCATGAAAAAAATAATAGTAGTAGTAGCATTAGTTTTTGGAAGTTTGACCACGTTTGCACAAGATGCCGAGACTTCTGTTGAAGAAGTAGCAACGGAAGCGGCCGCAACCCAAGATGAATTTTCAGAGATGGCGGTTGCTGAATTACCGGAAGCGGTAACGGCGGCGGTAGCGAAGAACTACCCAACAGCTACAATCGATAAGGCCTATGTAAACGAAGCCCAGCAGTTCAAGTTGGAAGTTTCATTGGAAGATGGTACTTCAGGAACTTTGTATGCTGATGCTGAAGGTAACTGGATAGAATTATAAGAGTAAACTTGAGTTATTTGTTTTGTATCAAGTTGGTTTGGTCGGAAAGGGAATGTTTAACATTCCCTTTCTTTTTTGTATCGAACAATCTGACCCCTAATCATACCATTTGAATTTACTTCGCCAGTGCAAATAGACCCTACGTAAAGTGGGGTCTTTTTCTTTTGACATGTGCCTAGATTCGGGTCCTGGATGGTGTTGAAAAATAGGTTGATTTCGACATCTTTTATGATAAATTTAGAATCGAGATAGCTCTCATGTCCTAATTTTACGTAGATAGATAAAACTACTTTGTTTTTATGCCAAACATCTTGATTATCGAGGATGACGCAGCATTCTGTCAGATGTTGCAGCGTTTCTTGACCAAACGTGGATACGACGTTCAAACCAGCTTCAATGCGCCCGAGGCGAAATCAAAATTCAAGAATACGAATTTCGATTTGGTTTTGACAGACCTTCGTTTGCCTGATTATGACGGCATTCAGTTACTGGGAGACATCAAAGCCGTTAATCCTCAAACCCAGGTGATATTAATGACGGGTTATGCGGAGGTAGCCTCAGCGGTAGATGCTATGAAGAAAGGTGCATTCGACTATATATCGAAACCCTTTACCCCTGATGATATCGTACAATTAATCGAGAAAGCGCTCGATGCCCCCTCCAAAGCATCCATTAAAGAAGTTGTCAAATCCCCACTGGCAAAGACCTCGGAATCTGGACAAAACAAAACCAATACGAAAATCACAGGAATCAGTGAGGCATCAAAGAAATTGGATGAGTACATAAAGTTGGTCGCACCTACGGATATGTCAGTACTGGTCACCGGGGAAAGTGGTACTGGCAAGGAAGTGACTGCAAAAGCGATACACGACAATAGTCATCGAAGCAAGTATAATTTTATTGCGGTAGACTGTGGTGCCATCCCTAAAGAATTGGCGACGAGCGAATTCTTCGGTCACCTCAAAGGAAGTTTTACAGGTGCGGTTGAAGATAAGATAGGAAACTTTGAGGCAGCAAATGGAGGAACCTTATTTTTAGATGAGGTAGGTAACCTCTCGTATGAAAATCAAATACAGTTGTTGCGGGCATTACAAGAAAGAAAGATCAAAAGAATAGGCAGTACTAAAGAGATCGAAGTCGATGTACGTATCATCACCGCGACCAATGAAGATTTACATGAAGCTGTTGAAAAAGGTGATTTTCGTGAAGACCTATATCATAGGCTAAACGAGTTCTCTATCCATTTACCTTCCTTGGAAGAACGTTTGGAGGATCTTGTTTTTTTTGCGGATTACTTTCTTGAGAAAGCGAACGCTGATCTTAAAAAGGAAGTACACGGATTTTCAGACGTCGTCTGGGAAATATTCAATCAGTATCATTGGCCCGGAAATTTACGGGAGCTTCAAAATGTCATTAAAAGAGCGGTTTTATTGACTACCTCTGATGAAGTGCAATCGGAAGCCTTGCCTAAAGAATTGGTTCATCCTGTAAACAAGCCCAACACCTTGGAGGGATTTTCGAAATCCGAGTTTGAAAAAGACCGGATTATCAAGGCGCTGAAAAAAACGAACTTCAACAAATCGAAGGCCGCAAAACTACTTCAGGTCACCCGCAAAACACTCTACAACAGAATCAATCACTATAACTTGGACTTGTAGCCAAACGCGTTGCCAGAGCAGCAATCAGTACATCGACATGTCGTATCAATTTCTTATGTAATTGCTGTAGCGCATGGTCTCCTAAGGTTTGTTTTTTAGCTAGCTCCATAGTTTCTAGAATAGGGACACAGCTATTTACTTTCAATTGTCTGAACATCGGTAGCATTCGATGGGCCACTTGATTGATGTGCGCATAATCGCCGATAGCAATACCCTCTTTTAGTAGTTCCATATTGGTTCGGGTGTCCCTCAAGAAGGTCTGTAAGACATCGAATATCGCATCTTCGTTGGTCCCAAGAAACGAATGGATAATGTCAAGATTATAAATATCCGATTCATGGTTTATCCGGCGGGCCGGTTGTTCTTGCAACACCTTTTGTTCGGTGTTGACACCTAATAGCTTTAGGGCAGCGACCAGTTCGCCTTTAGAGAACGGTTTCTGCAGCACCTGATCGAATCCGATAGAGATGTAGGCTTCCGGTTCAAGGTCTCTTCGGCCGGTCATTGCAATGACCGGTTGTGATTTGTAATGGGAGTATAATCCTGATTTTAGTTTGTCCAGTACTTCAAAACCAGTCACTTGGGGCATTTGAATATCGGTGAGCACCAGGTCATAATCTAAATGTGAGTCGTGCTCTACTTTGAGGAAATTGGTGAACGTATGCGCAACAATACCCATACTCTCGGCCAATTCTTTCAACATCTGCAAAAGCGAAGTATCATCATCAATGATAAGAAGGCGTAATTTTTTTGCCATATAGGGCGCCTCTTTTTCCTTTTGCCTCACAGGCTTCTCACTCAATTTCAGGGGAAGGGTCAACGTGAACGTACTTCCTTCGTTAACTTTACTTGTCAATTCAAGGGAGCCATGGAGTAATTCGGCCAGCTTTTTGGATATCGTTAGTCCGAGTCCGTACCCTCCGAATCTTTTTTCGGTATCCGTCTCCGCTTGGGTGAATTCCTTAAAAATCAATTCTTGCTTGTCGCTGGCAATACCGATTCCGGTATCGGCAATGGTTATTTTTAGTTCTAGGGCATTGCCTTTACCACTTTTTCCGTTTGCCTTGATTTTTACAAAACCTTCCTCTGTAAATTTAAATGCGTTGCCAATAAGGTTAGAGAGTACCTGGCGAATACGAAAGGGGTCGCCCAAAACGGGTTTGTCGAGCTGAGAGTCTATTTCAAGATGTAGTTTTAATTTTTTATCGCGATACAAGGCTTCGATATTCTCTGCCGTTTCTTGAATAAGATGGGCGGCGACAAAGGGCACCTGTTCGATATTAAGTTTTCCGGCATCCAATTTTGAAAAATCCAAAAGGTCATTGACCAAATTACCCACATAGCCCGATGCAGATTTGACATGCTTCACATATCCTAATTGTTTGTCGTTAAGATCGGTGTTTTCAAGTAGGTCCGTATATCCTCCTATAGTATTCAAGGGAGTACGAAGATCGTGACTGACCGTTGAAATCAATTGTTCGCGACTTTTTAACAGGGATTCGGAATACTTTTTCTCCTTTTCCAACTTTTGGCGATAGGTCTGGATCTTCCAAAAATCACGATTGATCAAAAAGGCGAACAACGATACGATGAGCAAGCCTAACAAGGCTGCGAATCCGGCTAAGCGAATGCTTCGTTTTAGGGCAGCCTGTTTCTTTTGATTGTCGTTATAGGTATTGACTACGACTTCTTGTTCAAACGCACTGATAATGGTCTGCAGCTGTTTGGAAAGTTCCAGATCATTCCGGCTGAGGTCGATTTCCTTTTCGGTAAGTGATCGTTGCGTCTTGGTATTGTTGATCTTCGCTTGGGCCAAAAGTGATTTTGAAGCGTCGATTATGGAATCAATGGTTTTGGCATCGGGCACGGCGGCCGAATCGGCAGGAATATTGGCATTGAGATAGGCCACCCAATCGGCCAGTACTTTTCTCTTGTACGGGGTAAGCTGTTCCGGATTTTTTTCAAAGTTCTCTATCGTGAGTTTCCCATAGGAGGCCTGCATTTTCTTGAACTCTTCCAAGGCCTTGTCTATAGATCTATTGGGGTCTGTATTTACCTTGAGCGAAATGAGATCTTTGCTGTTGGCCACCTTTTGGTTAAGTAATGTCTGAACACTGTCCAATAAGGTTTTTTGATTCGCACTTGAGGTCAGCTGCTTCAGGGTGTCGATCTGTAAAAAGATAGAATCGATTTTTTGTGTGTAGCTGGTAAAGTTGGTTCTTGTTTTGGTTTGAAGTGCCAGTTTTGAGAGGCCCTCCGCTTCATACAGTTCCGTAAGAAAAGCGCCTGTCTTCAAAAGTTTGATGTCATTTTCCAGGGCGGTTTCCGATGAAGTATAGGTTCGTATCTCGGTATAAATAAAGTAACCTGAGACAGCCGCTAAAAAGGCAAGAACGGCATAGCTCAAAATGATTTTCACCGTAAACTTGTTCTTTGGTTTGTTATTCATGGGGTGATCTTGAAAGATATCGATAATATAGATACGTAGATGCCAGAAGTTTTGACTTTTTAGGAAAGTTAATTATTTGTTGTTTTTCTTGGGAGGATTAGTAGATCTAGTGGTATCTTTACACCATCTCAAAGGGGTGCTTTTTTAGATGACGGAATACGTTAGAAAGAAAGGCTGAGATTATACCCAATGAACCTGGGCAGGTAATGCTGCCAAGGGAGGCAATTTTAGCCGTTAGGTACTACAATGTTGCGCTGAAAAAGTTTCAGAAGGCAACAAAAATCATTATTAACATAAGAATAATAGCCCCTTTTATTCGTAAAACTTTTTACGAATGAAACTGCTCTATTCCATTAGTATTCCGAAAGCCGCTCGACAATTAAGCGGTGCAAAGCGATTAGTAAAGAACCACAAGAGCCATCGCGTCAAGACCAAGGTTTTTGCCCTGTTCGCCACCTTTTTAGGTGTGGCAGGGGCGAAATCCCAAGAAACGCCTTCCGATTCTTTAGAAGGCAAAAAGGTTGAAGTCTTAGATGAGGTTTTCGTCTCGGCTATCCGGGTGACCAATGAAACACCGGTAACCTATTCCAATTTGACCAAAGAAGAGATAAAACCTCGAAATCTAGGTCAAGACATTCCTATTCTGATGAACTTTTTGCCATCGGTAGTCACTACGTCAGATGCCGGCGCAGGGGTGGGCTATACGGGAATACGTGTTCGTGGGAGTGATGCAACCCGCGTCAATGTGACGATTAACGGAATTCCGTATAATGATGCAGAATCACAGGGTACTTTTTGGGTGAATATGCCTGATTTCGCTTCATCGACCGAAAGCTTGCAACTACAACGAGGAGTAGGGACCTCCACGAACGGTGCCGGCGCCTTTGGTGCCAGTTTGAATTTGTTGACCGATGGTTTCTCGGAGGAAGCCTATGGTCAAATTTCCTCTTCTATAGGTAGCTTTAATACCCTACGCAATAATTTGAAATTCAGTACCGGAATGCTCAATGAGCATGTAGAGATTTCAGGTAGACTATCTCGGATCACTTCAGATGGTTATATCGATCGGGCCTCTTCTGAACTGGAGTCTTACTTCTTACAAGGGGCGTATAAAGATGACAACACCTTGATAAAGGCGTTGCTTTTTGGAGGTCATGAAATCACGTATCAATCGTGGTTCGGCATCGATGATGCAACACTGGAAAGTGATCGCACTTTTAATCCTGCAGGAATATATACCGATGAAAATGGCAATACCCAATTCTATGACAAAGAAGAGGATAACTACAAACAAGATCACGCCCAATTACTCTGGAACGAGCAATTGAATGAAAATTGGAGCACTAATATCGCCTTACATTATACAAGAGGTCGAGGGTACTTTGAACAATACCGCGAGGATGATGATTTCGCTACCTATAGGTTTGCACCAATCACAGTTGATGGGGAAGCCGTCAACACAACGGACGTGATTCGTCGCCGTTGGCTTGACAATGATTTTTACGGGACCGTTTTTTCAGCCAATTATCGAAAAGATCAACTCAACCTTATTGTTGGCGGAGGCTATAACAAATATGAGGGCGACCATTTTGGAGAGGTGATTTGGTCCCGCTTTGGCAGCACCAATATTCGAGAGCGTTATTATGATGATACTTCCGTGAAGACCGATTTCAACCTATATACGAAGGCCAATTATAGTTTGAACGCCCAGTGGAGTCTTTTTGGTGACGTGCAATACCGGGCAGTAGGCTATCAAGCCAACGGTGTGGAAACCGGCCTCGTCGATGATACCTTCGATTTCTTTAACCCGAAGGCCGGGATAACCTATGATATGAATCAAAATAATAACTTTTACCTCTCTTTTGCCGTCGCCAATCGCGAGCCCAACAGAAACGATTATGAAAATGGAAATCCCGAACCGGAACGGTTGAATGATTGGGAATTGGGATGGCGCTATGTTACACCAACGGTACAGGTGAGCACGAATATGTATTTCATGAACTATGAGAACCAGTTGGTGCTTACGGGAGAGCTCAATGATGTTGGGGCACCGTTACGCGAAAATGTGGGGGATAGTTACCGATTGGGTTTGGAAGTCGATGCAAACGTAGCATTGGGCGATACATTCAATTGGAGCCCGAACGTAGCTCTGAGTACAAATAAAAATAGGGACTTTGTTTTTGAAAGGGACGGCGTGCTACAGAATCTTGGAGATACGAATATCGCCTTTTCACCGAATCTGGTTTTGGGTAATTCGTTCAGCTATAGTCCAGTCGAACACGTTCAAATTACTGCTTTGACAAAATATGTAGGCAAGCAATACATGGGGAATATCGACTCCGAAGGTTCTGTGCTGGACGCCTATTCGCAAACGGATTTGAATTTCCAATATACTTGGGAAGTCGACTCATTTTTCAAGAGCATCACATTTTCGGGCTTGGTCAATAACATCTTTGATGAATTGAATGTCACCAATGGTTATTTTTTCACTTTCGATGATGACTTTTCAAATCCGGGTACCATTACGACGGTTGAGGGAGCAGGGTACTACCCGCAAGCAGGAATCAATTTCCTAGTGGGTGCAACAATAAATTTTTAAACATATGAAACTATTTAAGGTGGCCCTTGATTGGACAGCCAATACAAACCACACGGGATTTTTTGTGGCAAGAGAGAAAGGGTATTATCATGAAATAGGCCTTGAAGTAGAATTGTTGACTCCCGACGTGGATGAGTATAGCCTAACCCCCGCAAAAAGGGTTGAGCTGGGAGAGGCCGATTGCGCATTATGTCCGTTTGAGAGTATTGTTAGTTATCGTACCAAGAAAGATGTTTTTGATGCGGTTGCTATTGCGGCTATTTTCAGGGAAGATTTAAGTGCAATTGTCACTTTGGGTGACAGTCAGTTGAAACGACCGAGTGATTTGGATGGGGCGATATATGCATCGTATCAAGCACGTTATGAAGATGAAATCGTTCGACATATGATCAAGAATGATGGGGGAAACGGGGTATTTGAAATCGTCTATCCAAAAAAACTGGGTATTTGGGAAACCATCGTGACCAAGAAGTATGATGCCACATGGATATTCATGAATTGGGAAGGTATTCAGGCAAAAAACCGAGGCGTATCGCTGAATGAATTTAGACTGGCCGATTACGGAATTCCCTATGGCTATTCCCCTGTAGTTATGACCAGTAGAAAGGCGGTAGCGGAAAACACGATCGACTATTCAAATTTTCTAAGGGCTACGAAAAAAGGCTATCTGTTTGCCCAAGGAAATCTTAAGGAGGCAGTTGATGTGATCACACCTTATGTGTCGGAGCAGGACAGGGATATTGACCTACTTCAAAGCCAAGAGTTCACGGCTCCCTATTACGGTACTGTTGACAATTGGGGTGTTCTTGAAAAAGAGAAGGTCGGGGCCTATTTGAATTGGTTGCGCCGCACAGGTTTAGAACCACAAAAGCTCGGTTTCGATAGCTTGGTATTTGAGGGGTTGGTATAGCGTAATTGCTTTTTCGTGACCCAATACATCCTGCTTCAACCGAAGGGGAGGTTTGTTCGGGTAGTTGTGAACGAAGGGTCAATTTGAAACGATTACCGTATTCCCGCTAAAGGAAGCACGGTACTCTAACATGTCGTAATACCGACGCCCATCATCCGGGCGGTTCAGCATTTGCCCGGTAAAAAGGCTATACTCGTAGTCCTCACACGAACAAGTGGCCACTTGACCACTCATGGTCATTGTAGAGCAACTATTTGGCGCATGATTCGGGCAGCTGGCTTCAAAGGCCCTGAAGACATCAAAACCGGTATTGGTAACAAAGACACCCTTGGTACCTACCTGCTGGTTTCCGACGTAGACGGAACTACCAATATTGGTCAACGGACTGTACAACGGTAAGTTCAAATTCAAATCAAAGGCAAAACCGATTTCTTGAAGAAAAGGGTTCCTGTTTGTCTGTTGTTTATCACAAGAGAGCAAAAAAACAAATAAAATAAAGCCAAAAGTTCTTTTCATAAGCTAGTGTCCATTTAAAAACCAAGAGATCGTTTCGCAAAATGACCGCTGCATCCCTATCGTCTGTTTTAACGAAAATATAACGGAAAAACAGGCTGTCAGAGCGCAATTATGGCATTTCAAAAACGAGCGCTTCGACAAAATTGAGCAAAAAAAATGTATCTTTGCCCCAATCCTCTCTTAAAAAGCCGTGGCGTTGCGGCATGTGCAGAGGATTTTCTTATTTATTAAACGAGGATATCATGAGTAACGTATCTTATTATACCGCAGAAGGACTAAAAAAATTAAAAGAAGAGTTGAATCACCTTCGTGATATTGAGCGGCCCAAGGCATCACAAGCTATTGCCGAGGCTCGAGACAAAGGCGATCTTTCGGAGAACGCTGAATACGATGCCGCAAAAGAAGCACAAGGATTATTGGAGATGCGCATTTCTAAAATGGAAGAAACCTTGGCCAATGCGCGTCTTATTGATGAATCTCAGTTAGACACCTCGAAGGTATTGGTCTTGTCTACCGTTAAATTGAAAAACCAAAATAACGGTATGGAGATGAAGTATACCTTGGTCGCGGAGAGTGAAGCCGATATTAAGACAGGTAAAATATCCGTTAATTCTCCAATCGGAAAAGGGTTGTTGGGTAAGGAAGTAGGTGATACAGCAGAGATAACCGTGCCTAACGGAACCCTGAAATTCGATATTTTGGAGATCACCCGAGAGTAAAAACGTTTTTAATCTTTATATTTAGTCCTATCAAGAACACTGATAGGATTTTTTAGTTCAACACTTGACTTATAGTGCTTTGAACTGAGTAGAGGTGTCAAACACGAAACCTGATTATGCCAACTATCTTTACCAAAATCATCAAGGGTGAAATACCCTGTTACAAAATAGCTGAAGATGAAGATTTCTTCGCCTTTTTGGATATCAATCCGAATGCGAAAGGACATACGCTGTGCATTCCCAAAAAGGAAGTGGACAAGATTATGGATTTAGACGAAGCTACCTATATGGGGCTTATGGCGTTTTCAAGAACAATCGGAAAGGCTATTGAAGCGGCAATGGACTGCCAAAGAGTAGGTATGACCGTTATCGGTCTTGAGGTGCCCCACGTACATGTGCATCTAATCCCATTGGGAGGAATGAGAGATGCGACCTTTCAACATAAAGTCAGTCTGACCGAAGAGGAATTTAGGGGCGTAGCCGAGCGGATTAAATCTAAAATTGAATAAGGCCTGTCGAGAAGAGGTAGCCCCCAATGCCTATAATAGCGATAAAAAACAGCACTAAGAGATAGAACAAGGGCTTTAGTTTCAAGGAAGACTTCTCGGGTTGCATCATTTTTTGATAGTATTCAAAAATACGCTCGATGTCATCGGTCCATTTGGCGGGGTAAATATCCGAACCGCATTTATTGCAGATAATCTGATGGGTCACTTCATTGGTTATGCGATGGTAGAGTTTTGCAAAACGATGTTTCTGGTAAAAGGTAAGTTTCAGATCTTGGTTGAAACATTCCGGACAGTTATTGGTCAGTTCCGCCTCTTTGATCAGTACTAGTTTTTCGATTGCCATGGTCATGTATTTGCTTTAAGGGATATTTGCATGATGGTTCCTTCCTTACTAGAAGAAAGGACCTTTATTTTTCCGCTGTGGTACTCTTCCACGATCCGTTTTACCAAAGAAAGACCAAGACCCCATCCCCTTTTCTTAGAGGTCACTCCGGGGTTAAAAATGGTCTTGTAGTCGCTTTTAGGGATCCCATGGCCCGTGTCCGAGACCAAAATATTCACATAACTGCCTTCGCGTAGGATTTCAATGCCGATACTACCCCTTCCTTTCATGGCATCGATGCCGTTCTTTACCAGATTTTCTATCGTCCAATTATACAGTGAATGATTGAGCATCACCGCTTGCCGCTCTACTTTTGAATCAAAGGTAAAATGGATCAGCTTTGAACTTCTTAATTTTAAATACTCAAAAGCGTCCTTCGTTTCTTTGACGATATCATGCTCATCGAGTTTCGGCAATGAACCGATTTTAGAAAAACGTTCGGTGATCATTTCCAATCGAGAAATATCTTTTTCTATTTCACGGGTAATCTCGGGGTTGATTTTCTCTGCCTTCAATAATTCGTTCCAACCTAAAAGCGACGATAAGGGAGTGCCGATTTGATGAGCGGTTTCCTTGGCCATGCCGGCCCACAGCTTATTCTGTTCAGAGGCCTTATTGGTCTTGAAAAAGAAGAAAATGACGGCTCCGAAAAGAAAAATGATCAACAATAAGGCTATAGGGTAGTATTTCAGTTTGTTGAGTACCTCAGAATTGCCGTAATACAACGTGGCCAAATGCTCGCCCTGTTGGTCAATTTCTATGGGGGTATTTTCACTTTTGAACGTAACGATTCGGTCTTTGATGTAATTGGAATCGGCGGCTTTTTCTTTGGGAATATTGTTGGTCTTGACCGACCCATCCTTATTGACCAGAATCATCGGCGTGCTTTTGTTGTTCTGAAAGACCTTAAGCGGGAGGTCTCCGGGATCATCATCTAATGAAGCTTGCAACAATTCTGAATGGGCCGTGGCCCAAATTTCCATTTTCTGACGCTCTTCTTCTTTGAATTTTTTAAAAAAGCTATTGGTGTTCCATAAGATCAAGCTGACGATTACAAACGCCGAGAATAATAAAACCGCGTTTGAAGTTTTGTTCTTAGGATTGAATTTCATGAGGAGATGCTCTAACGTCAAAGATAACGCAAATTGTACGAATTCATATGAAAAGCCCTTCCGGCCTACTATCGAATAGGGGTAAAATTCATACCTTTATACGTACAATGAACACCATGATTTCAATTGATCCAAAAGAGGTGCCCACACCAAAATTACACGGTTATCTGTTAGGTGCCATTGGTCCGCGACCCATTGCATTTGCTAGTACGGTCGATGAAAAAGGGAACCCTAACCTTTCTCCATACAGTTTCTTCAATGTTTTTAGTGCCAATCCGCCTGTATTGATTTTTTCGCCGGCCAGACGGGTTCGAAATAACACCATTAAACATACCTTGGAAAATGTGCTGGCCACTAATGAAGTCGTCATCAATATGGTGAGTTATGACATGGTACAGCAGATGTCTTTGTCCAGTACAGAGTATGGCGCTGGAGTAAATGAATTTGAGAAATCGGGCCTGACTGCCTTACCATCGGAAATCGTAAGGCCCTTTCGCGTAGCCGAATCGCCTGTACAGTTTGAATGTAAGGTGACCAAGGTGGAGGCCTTGGGAAAAGATGGAGGGGCGGGAAATCTGATTTTTTCGGAGGTGGTCAAATTACACATCAACGAAGCGATTTTAAGTGAGGAGGGTAGTATTGATCAACATAAGATCGACCTGGTCGCCCGTATGGGTGGTAATTGGTACTCTCGTGCAAATCTAGGGATGTTCGAAGTGCCCAAGCCCCTTTCTGGTTTGGGTATCGGAGTAGATCGTATTCCGTTGCATATTCGTAATAGTGAGGTGCTTTCCGGAAACGACCTGGGCATGTTGGGTAATGTTGAGCAGATACCGTCCGCTAAAGAGGTATCGGAATTTGTAGAGGCACGAACGGAGATCCGGATACTAATAGGTAGTGGGAAGCGCGAGGAAATCGAGTTGAAGGCGAAAGCGCTTTTGAAAGAAAAAGAGGTGCTTTCGGCCTGGAAAGTTTTACTGGCGAAAGTATAGTTATGGCACGAGGAGAATTTCATGGTAACGGTTTGTTGGCCCATAATCGATTCTCCATAAATAAATGAAGATGAAGCGCATACAGTTGTTTGAGTTCGAAGATTATAAATGGTTTCCCTCTTGGTTACGCACCTGCATGACCAATCTGATTATGGTGCTGCACCGTATGATGGGCCTAAGTGAAGTGTTGGCCTATTTGATTGCGAGGGTGCTACAGGAAAAAGGGCTCTCAAAAATCGTTGATCTCGGTTCGGGTTCCGGAGGTGCGATGCCAGAGGTGTTAAAAGCCTTGCATAAGATCGATGGGTTACAGCAGGTTGAACTGGTGATGACGGACTTGTATCCGAATATGGAGGTAGCCAAGAGATTTAACGAAAATTCCGAAGACAAAATTTCGTACTTGGAAACGCCGGTGAACGCCACCGAGCTTCACTCCGCACCTATGGGACTAAAGACCATGGTGAACAGTTTTCACCATATGCCCCCAGAAGCGGCCCGAAAAATACTGGAATCCGCGGTACAAAGTAAACAACCCATATTGATTTATGAAATGGCGGAGAACAAGCTGCCAACGATTATTTGGGCCTTGTTTCTTCCTTTCGGACTTGTTATCTTGATGCTAATGACCCTCTTTATGACGCCTTTTGTGAAACCCTTGACTTGGCGTCAGTTGGTGTTTACCTACCTGATTCCTATAATTCCGATTTGTTATGCTTGGGATGGTCAGGCTTCGATGCCCCGTATCTATTCTTTTGATGATTTGGATGAATTGTTACAGGGTTTGGAAACCCCTGATTTTTATTGGGAGAAAGGCTTTGCCAAAAAAGGAAACGGTAAAAATGCGGGGACCTACTTAGTTGGATATCCTAAAAATTGAGTTTCAACCCTAGGCTGTTTATTACCGCTCATAACTTGTTTGTTTTTTGTTAGGTAGGTCTTATGATTACTGCTACTTTTATCCATCGAATTCGTACGAATGGGTTCAATTTAATTTTAGTTAACATATAATTCATAGTCATGGAAGTACAAGGAAAGATCAAGCTGATCGGGGAAACCCAAACGTTCGGGAGTAACGGTTTTAGAAAAAGGGAATTGGTGGTTACCACTGAAGAGCAATATCCACAACATATAATGATAGAGTTCGTACAAGATAAGTCCGACCTGCTCAATAACTATTCTGTGGGTCAAGATGTTAAAGTGAGCATCAATCTAAGAGGCCGCGAATGGACAAATCCGCAGGGAGAAGTAAAATACTTCAACTCCATTCAAGGATGGCGTGTCGAAAGCCTACAACCGGCACAGGCTGAAAGTGGCGGAATGCCTCCAGTGCCACCTGCAGAAGCTTTTGCACCTGCAGATGAGTTGAACGAGGAAGAGCATGATGACCTGCCGTTTTAGGAGGTGTAATCCAAAAAGGCCTATGTGATAGGGCGAAAGTTTTTTCAGAACCCTACTTGACTTCCAGCGGAACGTCAAGTAGGGTTTTTTATTTGTTTTCTTTCGATTACCTTGTCCATATGAAGCTCACTTCGTTGATTACCGACCTCTTTAAGCGCTATTTGCCAACGCCATTTACGATTGCCGTTTTATTGACCTTGTTGACCATGGTATTGGCCTTGGTGTTTACCGAAAGTAGTTCGGACAAAAATCATTTTCTAGAAATACTCACCTATTGGGAAAGTGGCATCTGGAACAATGATTTGTTGGTCTTTGGTTACCAAATGATGTTGGTCTTGGTTTTGGGTCATGTGTTGGTACTCAGTACACCGGTTTCAAGACTCATATTGCGTTTGGTAAAACTGGTCAAGAACGGTGCAAACGCTGCATTATTGGTGGCACTTTCGACCATGTTGGTCGCATTTTTTAATTGGGGTTTAGGGTTGATCTTTGGAGCGATTTTGGCCCGTAAAGTGGGGGAGTATGCCCAAGAGCATAATATTCCAATAAATTACCCGCTCATCGGGGCTGCCGGATATGCCGGGTTAATGGTATGGCACGGGGGTATCAGTGGTTCCGCACCGTTAAAAGTAGCCGAGTCTGGGCACTTGCAGGGTCTGATGAAAAACGTGTTGGGCACTGAAGATTTGCAAGGCCTGCCACGAGCGATAGCAAGTTCATCAACGGTTTTTAGTGGGTCGAACCTGATTATTTTTAGTGCGGTATTGCTCGTCATTTCTTTCCTGGCGTACCGATTGGGCAAAACTGCACCCGCAACTTCATTCGGGTTGAATACCTATCGCTTTGAATCCGAAGAAAAAAAGGCAAGTGGAGGGGCGGATCGACTTGATCACTCCAAGTTCTTTGCGTTTGGTTTCGGGGCATTGATTCTTATAGCTTTTGCCATACAGTACTCGGGCATGTTACGAACAATGAACATTACTCCCAATATGTTGAATTTCTTCATGTTCGGTATGGCCATATTGATGCACGGAAGTATCAAGAGTTTCTTGAGTGCCGTTGAGAATGCTATTGGCGACACTTCAGGCATCTTGATTCAATTCCCCATGTATTTCGGCATTATGGGTATCATGGCCGGTAGTGGCATGGTCAATGGCATTTCCGACTTTTTTGTTTCCGTTTCTACCACCACTACCATGCCGATCTTCACTTTTTTCAGCGCAGGTCTGGTCAATGTTTTTGTGCCTAGCGGTGGGGGGCAATGGGCTGTTCAAGGCCCACTTGTTCTGGAGTCGGCCTTACGTTTGAATGTGCCCTTGCCAAAGGCGGTCATGGCTTTGGCATATGGGGATCAGATTACCAATATGTTGCAACCCTTTTGGGCGCTTCCGTTATTGGGTATTACCAAATTAAAGGCAAAACAGATTTTGCCCTACACCCTTATTTTTATGTTCGCAGGAGGTCTCATCTACCTATTAGGATTAGTCTTTTTATAGACGAAAGCGTAACTTTGAGGTAAAAATCAGCTTTGAAAAAAGACAGAGAATATAACCCGCTCTTCTTTCTAAGTGAGCGCCTTGAATTTCCACCTATTGAAACCGCGAATTCCGAAGGTCTACTGGCTGTGGGCGGTGATTTGTCACCCGAGAGATTGTTGTTGGCCTACCAGAATGGGATTTTTCCTTGGTTTAATGAAGATTCTTTGATCTTATGGTGGAGCCCAGACCCTAGAATGGTACTTTTTCCGAACAAGATCAGAATTTCGAAAAGTATGAAAAAGGTGCTCGCAAGCGGTCAATTCACACTGACGAAGAACACTTGTTTTGAAGAAGTGTTGCTGCAGTGTGCGACCGTAAAACGACTTGGTCAACAAGGCACCTGGATTACCGAAGACATGAAAAAAGCCTATCTGGAACTACACGAAACGGGCTTGGCAAAATCATATGAAGTCTGGCAAAAAGGTGTTTTGGTCGGTGGTCTCTACGGGGTAGACCTAGGTCATGTGTTTTGTGGAGAGAGTATGTTCAGTGCGGTAAGTAACGCATCAAAATTCGCATTTATTCACTTGGCCCAAGAATTGGAAAGCAAAAACTACCGCGTCATCGATTGTCAATTGCATACCAAACATCTAGAAAGTCTGGGTGCCGAAGAGATTCCGAGAAACGAGTTCATCAAATTGTTGTCATAACTCTATGTGATCAATTTAAGTGCCTCACGTCTACTCAAGGGATGTAAACCGTGGGTTTCTACAAAATGGCTCACCCAATCAGGGTCGGTTCTACTATAGTCTCGGAGTGCCCAACCAATCGCTTTGTTGATAAAGAACTCTTTGGAACCCAGAAGTGAAGTAATGATCCGTTTTAACAACGGTACATCCGTTTTCTCTTTTTCAAGTAACTGAAAAAGCAGGCAGCTACGCTGTAACCAAATATTACCGGAAGAAAGCCACTTCTTGATATAAACATTTCGTTGTTCTGGGAATTTATGGAAATAGGCCTTGATTAATTTAGTGGCGATGAAATCTACTGTGTCCCACCAAGAATTATGGGTAATCATGAATTCGAAGAGTGAAATGTCCTCTAAAGCGAGGTATTTCTTGTATTTGAGTGCCAGTTCTTGGGCAAAATAGTGGTATTCGCGTTCAGGTAGGTTCCACAGTACCCGAACCAAATGCTCCATAGTTTCCTTTGGGGGTAGGTGCTCTTGTTCCAGAAAAGGCTGTTGTACTTTTCTTCGTAATGGGGTTTTCATGCCATAGCAAGAAAAGAGGCCTTTCAAATAGGCCTTTTGCTGCATGGCGATGTTCGTATCGGCATTCGCCTCAAACTCCAATCGTAATGTTTCCAAATACGCGTTCATTTCTTTTGAGATTATAAACTGAGCACTAAATTAGCATTCAGAAATAGAATCTTCTGGGTGCGTTGACCATAGTTTTCTGCCCGATATTCAAGACCGAACTGCATCTTGGTCTTTTCCCTTAGCAACCAGCCGATATTGCCTGTGATTCTTTGATCGAATTCAGGGCCTTGACCATTGGCTACACTTAAAAGGCTTTCCGTTGAGGTAACGACATAGGCTTCGCCAATGTCAAGTTGTTCGCCATTCAATGGAAAATCAACTGCAAATCGATATCTGAATCTATGAATGGTCAATGCGCTGGTTATCCGCTGTTCTGAGCGCACCCGGTGGCCTAGTCTGGCAACACGGGGCTTTGAAGTAATATTGTACTGTTGGGTGAGCCGAAGCTCATTGCCATTGCCTGGTTCAAAGTTCTCCCTGATACGGTATTGAATACCTAGGGCCAAACTTTGGTTATCCTGTATTTTGAGTTTTGAGAAATGCACTAAATCTATTTGTCGGGTCTTGAATTGAAGGTCGCTCTCATCGTACACATAATTTCGTTGCCCAATTGAAAAATTATGCGAATAACCAGTACTAACCTTATAGTTAAGCGCTATTTGTGGTTGAAAATAGGTCGTAAAATCCTGTTGGGCCGCTATACCACTCCAACAGCAAAAACACAAAATACAGAGCGTAGATCTAATAGAGCACATGATCATAATTCGGAGGAAGCGACTTTCGGATAGCGATGAAATTGCCATCGGCATCGAATAAGATCTCAAACTGCTCAAATGCTTTTTCCTTCTTTCCCGAAACGATCAATTCGTAATTGATAGAGGGTAACATCAGATTTTGAAAAGCGTTTTTAACAGTGGTTTCGGCCGGCTCCTCGCTCGTAATCGGATATTGCTGTTGCAACCTCCGGATACGATATTTCAAAAAGCTGCGGGTCAAATAGGTCTCTATTCTGGAAAAGGACTCATTGGGGATATCTACGGGTTTGATCAGTATTTCTATGTCCTCCAAAGCCCCTTTTTCGCTAAACTCAACACTATACCAAAGTCGATCTTTTTTGAATTTTGCCTCATAGCTGGTTTTGGCACTATCGGTTTCTTTATAAAATCGAATCCGTTTGGCATCCTCCAGCTTTTCGGAGATATAGTGCAATGCCTTTTCAGGAAACTGCGATTTTCGAATGCGATACTCACGCTCGTACTTATTTTGAGCTAATAGGGCTCCGCTGCCTAAAAGCCATAAAAGAGCGATTAACTTAAACTTCTTCATAACGAAAGCAATTGATTTCATGATCATTGACCATTCCTGTGGCTTGCATATGCGCGTATACTACGGTGCTGCCCACAAACTTGAACCCTCTTTTTTTGAGGTCTTTGCTTATAGTATCGGAAAGAGCGGTGTTGGCCGGGGCCTCTTTGTAGTTTTTGAATTTGTTTTTGACGGGCATACCATCTACAAACCCCCAAATATAATTGCTAAAGCTACCGAACTCCTCCTGGACCTTCATAAACGCCATAGCATTGGATATCGTCGCGCGCACCTTGAGTTTATTTCTGATAATTCCCTCGTTCTGTAACAAAGATCCGATTTTCTCCTCATCGTATTTCGCTATTTTTTTATAGTCGAAATGGTCAAAGGCCTTTCGGAAATTATCCCTTTTCTTAAGAACGGTTATCCAACTTAATCCAGCTTGAAAGGTTTCAAGAATGAGAAATTCGAACAGGGTATCGTCGTCTTTTACAGGTACGCCCCATTCCTTATCATGATACGATTCATAAAGATCATCACCCACACACCAGCCACATCGATGTTTGCTCATAGTCCTAATTTTTAGGACACTAAAGATATGGCTAATCCATTAAAAGACCTGAATTACACATAAATAAAGGGGCATACCCAAGGTAATATTGAAAGGAAACGTTATAGCCAAGGCCATCGGCAAATAAAGGCTCGGGTTTGCTTTGGGGGCTGCTAGTCGCATCGCAGCCGGTACCGCAATGTACGAAGCACTTGCCGCCAAGATTGCGAACAAAAAGCGATTGCCTATGCTATTGGTGAATACAGAACTTACTAGGGCCACGGTGCATCCGTTGATTAGCGGAATGATAATGGCAAACAAAAAAGCGAACCAACCTTTTTTTAGGAAGTCACCTAATTTCTTGCCACTGGTAATGCCCATATCTAAAAGGAATACCGCCAAGAAGCCTTTGAAAATATCGGTAGTGAAAGGTTCAATGCCCCGAGCCTGTTGATCACTAGCTAAAAATCCTATAATCAAACTTCCCATGATCAGCAGCACACTGCCGTTGGTCAACGAATGGTGTAGAATGTTCCCTAAGTTCACCTTGGTTTTCTTTTCTTTCTGAAAGTAAGCCATCAATAGTACCCCGATGATTATCGAAGGAGCTTCCATCAATGCCATGACGGCAACCATATGGCCACCGAAATCGATTTGTTCGATTTCGAGAAACGAAACGGCGGTTACAAAGGTGACCGCGCTTACCGATCCGTAGGCGGCCGCAATGGCCCCGGAGTTTTCGACACTGAATTTTCTACGGAGTATAAAGTAGGTATAGATGGGTACGAAAAGCGCCAGAAATACGCCAAAGAGCAGTGACCACAAAATCTCCATGTCCAATTCACTATGAGAGAGCTCAAGCCCGCCTTTGAATCCAATGGAGAACATAAGATACAGCGAAATGAATTTGGCCGAATTCGGGGGTATCTCGAGGTCACTCTTCAGTTGAACGGCGATGATACCAAGAAAGAAAAAAAGTAAAGCAGGGTTGGTCAGGTTGTCTAATAAAAGGCTTAGATCCATTCGGTGTGGTCAATTATGGTTTGGTCTCTTAGTAGTCAGTTTAGCTATCGCCTACCGTTTTTACAAAGAGCACACAGGTGATGATGGCCGAAACTGCCAATAATTGCCCTAAGAACAGACTGTTGTTCAAATAGGAAACCATAAGTAGAGAGGCTATGCCGCACAATCCGAGGGCCAAGGTTAGAATGGATTTTCGCTGTGTCATCGTTTCTTTTCTAGGTTTGAAGCCCTGACTCAGGGCTTCAAGGGCTTGATATATCTTACTCATTGATTGAAATTTTTAGAATGCCGTCTATTTTAATTGTATTTCCTTTAGAACGGGCCTGAGCGAAAAATTCTTTCGCTACCGATTTTTCGTGTTCCAGCTCCGTAATTCGTTCATCAGGAAATTTGGTGTTCGCATGCTGATGTCCTTCGCAAAGAGACAACCGCTGTAGTTTGTGGAAATTGATTTTCTCATTAAGAAGGGATAGAACGACGTCGGAAGCTTCTGAGACGGTAAATACCCCGTCTACCAATTGAATCTTCTGTGTGGTGTCTGCCCCCACGTTTTGAACTGCTGCTTTCATAACTGTTGTTTTAAATGAAACATTGAATCTTAATTGCACTGCAAAGATTAGACGAATTGTTCATTAAATTTTATTTATATTTATTATTGAAAACATTAATTAATTTTATGAACTATACGTTACATCAGCTACAGGTTTTTCTTAAGGTATCTGAAAAACAGAGTATTACAAAGGCTGCGGAAGAGTTGTTTTTGACCCAACCCGCGGTATCAATACAGCTGAGAAATTTTCAAGATCAGTTTTCGATTCCATTGACCGAGGTGGTAGGCAGAAAACTTTATGTTACCGATTTTGGAAAGGAAATCGCGGGTGCCGCACAAAACATTTTGAATGAAGTGCATGCGATAAACTACAAGTCGCTTTTGTATGCCGGAAGCCTTACTGGAAAACTGAAAATTTCCATTGTATCGACCGCAAAGTATGTAATGCCCTTTTTTTTGGCTGATTTTATTCGAGACAATGAAGGCGTCGAACTGGCCATGGACGTTACCAATAAAGCCAAGGTAGTGCAAACATTGGAAGCCAACGAAGTAGATTTTGCAATGGTTTCGGTGTTGCCCAAGCAATTAAAAGTGCATAAGGTAGAACTGATGGAGAATAAATTGTATCTCGTTGGGGGTACCAAGCACAAAGTTGGGAACAGTAGAAAACTTCATAATTTTTTTGAAAAGCTCCCTCTTATTTATAGAGAGCAGGGGTCGGCTACTAGAATGGCCATGGAAGGTTACATACGCAGCAATAAATTGCCTTCTCCCAAGAAAATCGAATTGACCTCCAACGAGGCGGTCAAGCAGGCCGTAATTGCCGGTCTTGGGTTTTCGATTATGCCCTTGATCGGAATCAAAAACGAATTATTGAACAACGATTTGCAGATCATTCCGGTCAAAGGGTTGCCCATAAGCACTACTTGGCATCTGATTTGGCTTAAAGAGAAAAAGCTTTCACCCGCTGCCAACGCCTTTTTAGAGCATTTGAGAGATCAAAAAGAAGAAATTATCAAGAGTAGTTTCGATTGGTTCGAACCGTATTGATTTTGACCAGTTTCACGGCCGCATTGCTAAATTACCCTCATTTCAGTAGGAAACATACTTCTGAAGCAGACCAGAAGTTACTAGACAGCTGAACAATACCAAATAGGCCCACCCAATACCGGTATCGCTTGTATACAATAAAATGAATACCAAGAAGGTAAGAGCGTACAATATACTTATGAAAGTCTTGAACCTGTTTTTTGACCTGAACATAATAAGGTTATTTCTAGATGATTGTATCGATTTCGGGTTATATCATTGACTATTTTTAATTCTCAAGTAGTTTTCGAGAAGGATACCTATCTTCTTATAGGTTGATTTTTGGCCCAAACCATTCTTGCATAGTCTCGATACCGTTAAGGCTTGAATTTGAATAGCGAACCGCATTTAGATTTTTAAACAACGTATTTTCTTTAGGAAATTCAGGGTCGTTCATGGCGAGCAACCGATCAAGTCGTTCTTGAGGTGCCTCGGTCGCCCCGTTTAACAAAGCGGGTGAGGACAAAGAAAAAGTAGTCAAATGGACCGGGATGTTGTCCTTAGGTTGAATTTTTGGCCTAGAGTAGGGATCGATATACTCTAAAGGGACTCTCAAACTCACCAAAAGGTCGATCTCCTGATGTCTGGTCCTCTCCATATGGCGTTCATCTTCGAACACAAAGGCCGTGTTGATTTCCATTCTGAACTCCAAGGAAACGTAATTGATTTCAAGGTCTTGTTTAGGTTGTCCGAAGACCATTAATGGTAATAAGAACAGAAGAGATAACTTTTTCATAGCGCTTTGGATTTAAAGGGATTTTTCCCTGAGACTACCTCTAAGTTACAACGGAAAAAACATATATTTTTATTTATATTAATTATGATTTACATAAATAAATTATATGATTAATAATTTCTGAAACCCCTAGAGAAGTCAATGAATAAAGTGGTTTTAGGCAATCGAAATGCTTTGATCAAGATTGAGGATAGATTTTGAAAAGACGAAACACGGTTGTCTATAACTTTCAGGTTTCTGAGAACGACAACGACTCGAAAAGCAATGTGCCGACTAGACCTTGGCTGTACTTTTTCTCAAGATTGTAGCGAGTTCTTCATCCATATAAACAATAGGTACCGCATATAGCATGGGCATGTTTTCCGAAAAGTGGTCTTTGAGTTCTTTATTGATGGTATTGAAGAGCAAGGCTTTTGTTTTTCCGATAATCAACGTGTGCTTTTGTTTTTCCACCCTTAATTGGTCCTTGTTGTATTGATATACGGTCTTCTTTGATATGGCCGCATGGAGCAACAACTTTTTCTCTAACAGAATCGCTATGATCTTGAGGGCCTGCTTTTTGTTTTTGGAGATAATGTGGGCCAGGATCATGGAATCGGTTTAGAAAAGCATCAGCCAAAAATGATTCTGTATTGACTAGCGAGAACTTACGAATCAGGCTGATGCTTCTGAGAACAAAATAAACACTTAACTCTATTTTTGGGCTATGGCGCCTTGTTTGTTGTCATCAACCAATTTGAGTTCACCTGATGTGAGAGCCTTGGATATATTGGCCTTCACCTGAGGGTAAAACCTAAAAAAGTTAAGACCATCGGTGCGTTTTAACGTGGCAATGGCTTCATTATTTTTGTTAGTTTCTAATTTTTCAATTCTGAGTTTCTTGCCAACAAGACTCTTAAAATCGGCAATTGCACCCCGCTTTATGATAATATTCTTCCTGGGAAATTCAATATTCCGATAGTGCGAACCGGAGGTTTCTCCCAATTCCACGATATCACCTTCCTTAAGGTCATAATTGTCTATTTGTGCGGTTAGACCGACTGTACAAAATAGGAACGTCATAATAAGAACCGTTTTTTTCATAATGACTCGTTTTTAAGTTGCTAATAATCCGTTGTTTTTTGATGTGAAGTGGGGATCAGTTTTGCACTTATCGTTGGGAAAAGGTCGAAAAAGTTACGCCCATCCTCTCGTCTTAAGATTAAGGCGTGCTGTCCATTTTGGATGGGTTTTTTGGAATCAACCAAGAGTTTACTTCCGAAAACATTGAAATAATTGCCCATTCCATCAAGGTCATTAAGCCCTCCCATTACGACTACCGAACTCATAATAGGAAAACGCATTTGGTTTTGAAGTGAGGTATTAGGGTCTTCCACTACCTGATAGTCATCAAAAACCAACAAAAATTGGCTTTGACTATACCCAAGGTAAGAAACTAGTAATAAGACGGTCATTGCGATACTTTTTCTTAGTTCCATAGTGAAAGATTTAAATCTATTGTTTCTATATATCGGCAGAAATTTAACAGTACTAATATACTCTATGAGAAGTAATACTTCCGTTAAAAATTAGTTAAACTATTATGATATGATAGTAATACTATTATTTTTGCGTTGTTATTATAAATAAACTATTATGGAGGAGCTGCTACAATCCGTCAAAATCGGAATCAATGAGAAAATCTATGTAAAAGACCCAGAGTCATCCGATTTGGGAAAACGAATTGTACAAGAAAGTATCTTGATGATTAGCGAGATGGGCTTTGAGAGTTTTACGTTTAAAAAATTAGGTACTAAAATAGGTTCTAATGAAAGTTCCATTTATAGGTATTTTGAAAATAAGCACAAGTTGTTGCTGTACTTGACCTCTTGGTACTGGGGTTGGATCGAGTACCGCTTGGTGTTTTCTACGAACAGTATTGCCGATGCGAAATTGAAGCTTGAGAAGGCAATCGAGATTGTGACGAAGAACACGGTCGAAGACTCGGCTTTTTCGCACATTAATGAACCGCTATTGAATAAGATAGTAATCAACGAATACTCTAAGTCCTATTTGACTAAAGAGGTTGACGCAGAGAATAAGGAGGGGTATTTCGGTATTTACAAAAGATTGGTCAATAGGATCAGTAAAATGATCACGAACGTAGCTGTCGATTATGAGTACCCAAGTAGTTTGGCAAGCACCATATTAGAAGGGTCGTTGCACCAGCACTTTCTTCGAGATCATTTTAGTTCGCTGACCGATTGCCATGAAGATAACGACCCGACCCAATATTTTCTTCATTTAGTGTTCACCATACTCAAATCATAAGACAACATGGCTAAAAATATTTTGACCGCTTGGCAGCGGCTAATGGGATTGCTACGCCTTGACAAAAGGGATGTTTTTCAAGTTTTTTATTATGCGATTTTCGCGGGTATAGTGACCTTGTCCTTGCCACTGGGCATACAGGCGATCATTAATCTAATACAAGGTGCGCAAATCAGTACTTCATGGATCGTTCTGGTTGTTTTGGTAACACTCGGAGTAGCTTTCGGGGGTGTTTTGCAATTGATGCAGATACGCATCATTGAGAATCTACAGCAGAAAATTTTTACGCGTTCTTCGTTTGAGTTCGCCTATCGGTTCCCAAAGATAAAAATGAGTCAGTTGGTCAACTATTATCCCCCTGAATTGGCGAATAGGTTCTTTGATACCCTTACCGTGCAGAAAGGGCTTTCAAAAATACTGATTGACTTTCCAGCCGCTTTACTACAGATAATTTTTGGACTCCTACTACTTTCATTTTATCATCCGTTCTTTATTATTTACGGCATATTGCTCTTGTTGTTGATTTACGTGGTCTTTAAATTTACGGCTCAGAAAGGGCTGGATACAAGTCTTTCCGAGTCGAAACATAAGTATAAGGTCGCACATTGGTTGCAAGAGGTGGCCCGTTCTATCGTCAGTTTCAAATTATCGGGTAAGACCTCTCATGCGTTGGATAAGAACGACGAGCTGGTAGCAGAGTATCTGGAAGCACGTGAGAGCCATTTCCGTGTCTTGGTCCTTCAGTTCATTCAAATGATCGGCTTTAAGGTGTTGGTCACTGCAGGACTACTTTTAATAGGAGGGCTTTTGGTGCTGAACCAAGAGATGAATATCGGTCAGTTTGTTGCCGCTGAGATCATTATTCTTCTGGTCATCAGCTCGGTCGAAAAGTTGATTACCGGTCTGGAAACCTTTTATGATCTACTCACCTCCTTGGAGAAGTTGGGGCAGGTTGTCGATAAAGATTTAGAGCCGCAAGAAGGGGAGAAACCTTTTGCTGAGAATGAAGGGTTCACGATTCAATTGGATGGAGTCTCCTATAATGTTCCGGACAGGGAAAAGAAGATCATCGATGATGTCAGCTTAACTATTACGCCGACATGTACCATTCTCTTGAGCGGGGCCAGCGGATCTGGTAAATCGACCTTGCTCCGGATCATTGCGGGTATTTTAGAGCCTGATGCCGGGGGTATTTACATCAACGATGTTTCCTTAAAAGGAATGAACTTGAACTACTATCGATCATACATCGGGCAATCGTTGCCGGAAGAATCACCGTTTGAAGGCACCATCCTGAACAATATCACTTTTGGTGATGCGTCCATTTCTCAAGAAGACATTTACTGGGCATTGGATAATGTAGGTCTCACCCAGTTTGTGAAAGAACAACCACAAGGACTTCAAACCATACTATATCCTGAAGGAAAGCAAATTCCATCAACGGTGGCAAAGAAAATCGTATTGGCAAGAAGTATCGTGAGAAAGCCTAAGCTTCTGATATTGAAGGATCCCTTAGATCAATTTAGGGAAGATGAGGCCAATGAGATCATGAGTTTTCTAAGTGACCCAGTCAACGATTGGGCCTTATTGGTAGTGAGCGCTAACCTGAGATGGGCTGACAAATGTAGTCGAATCGTCACCATGGAAAATGGTAGAATCATTAACGAGAAATAACTATGCTGAATATTTCACATAATCAATTGAACAAAAAAGTGAGTTTGAACCGATTCAAGTCGGCCCAAAGGGTCTTTCATGAGCGTGATTACAAACACTTCAATCGCTTTTTATTGGTTTTTGCTATCGTCGGTTTTTTGATCCTCTTTTTACCCTGGACCCAAAATATCAATGGTAATGGGTTTTTGACCACTTTGAAACCGGACCAAAGACCGCAGACCTTACAATCGCCTATTCCTGGGCGCATTGAAAAATGGTATGTGCAAGAAGGAGATTACGTAAAAAAGGGAGATACCATATTATTCATTTCAGAAGTCAAGAACGAGTATTTCGACCCTGATCTTGTGGAGCGTACGGGACAGCAGATCAAGGCTAAAACGGCCTCTGTAAATTCGTATGAAGGAAAGGTGAATGCATTGCAGAACCAGATGGCCGCCTTGTCCAACGAACGTAGATTAAAGCTTGAGCAGGCTCAGAATAAGTTATTGCAGTCAAGGCTCAAGGTGCAAAGCGATAGTATTGACTTGGAAGCCGCAAAAACCAACATCCGTATTGCAGAGCGGCAATACGATCGTGTGGTTCAGTTGGAGTCAGAGGGTTTAAAAGCGGTTACCGATCTGGAAGAAAAACGTCTGAAACTTCAAGAAACGCAAGCCAAGTTGATCTCACAGGAAAACAAGTTGCTCGCGGCCAAAAACGAGGTGATCAATGCCCAAGTTGAAATCAATCGGGTGCGGAATGAGTATACCAATAAAATCTCCAAGGCCGAAAGCGATATGTTCACGGCACAGTCCAGCCAGTTTGATTCGGAGGCCCAAGTTACCAAATTGGAGAATGAATTTACCAACTATTCCATGCGGAATGACATGTACTACATACGTGCTCCCCAAAACGGTTTTATCAATAAGGCGCTACAAGGGGGCATTGGGCAAACCTTTAAAGAGGGTGAGGCGCTATTGGGTATTATGCCAGCCGATATCGATATGGCTGTAGAGACATTTGTCGAGCCTCTTGATCTTCCGTTGATTCATTTGGGTGAAAAGGTGCGTATTCAGTTTGACGGATGGCCGGTAATCGTCTTCAGCGGATGGCCCAACGTGTCATATGGCACCTATGGAGGAGAGGTAGTAGCCATAGAAACATTCATTAGTGACAACGGCAAGTACCGCGTGTTGCTTGCTCCGGATCCTGATGATCACGAATGGCCCAAGGACCTGCGAGTAGGTTCAGGTGCGGAAACCATAGCGTTATTGGAAGACGTGCCGATTTGGTACGAACTATGGCGACAGTTGAATGGTTTCCCACCCAATTATTACCAACCAGAGGGTGCACAAGCAAAACCAGTAAAAAAATAGTATGCGGAAGTATAGTACCCTTATATTGATGTTGTTCACTTTTGCGATGACCGCTCAGGTGCAAGACTCCCTTGTGCTCAAGTTCAACGAGTATCTGGGGTATGTCAAAAAGTACCACCCTATTGCAAAGCAGGCGGAGCTTACCCTCAGTATCGGCCAGGCCAACCTGATGAAAGCCCGTGGCGGTTTTGACCCGAAAATCGAGGTCGATTACGACCGAAAGGAATTTAAGGGTAGTGAATACTATGACCGGCTTAACGCCGCCTTTAAGATACCGACATGGTATGGTGTTGAACTGAAAGGAACTTTTGAACAGAACGATGGAGATTTTTTAAATCCAGCGGACTCCGTTCCCTCGGATGGATTATATAGTGCTGGGGTTTCTGTGTCATTAGGGCAAGGCTTATGGATCAATGATCGTATGGCTACCCTAAAGCAGGCCAAATATTTCAGAGAGCAAAGCAAGGCCGACCGCGACCTGTTGGTGAACCAGATTTTGTATGATGCGGCTTTGGCCTATTTCGACTGGCTACGCGCTTATAATGAGGCCTCCATCTATCAGAACTTTCTAAGGAATGCCGACATTCGGTTCGAGGGAATCAAGAGAAGGGCCGAATCAGGCGATATTGCCGCTATTGATACCGTGGAGGCCAAAATTGCCATGCAAACCAGGGCGCTGAGTTTAGAACAGGCCAAGGTAAAATTGATGAAACGCTCCCTTGAGCTGTCCAATTTTCTATGGATGAACGATAATATCCCTGTTGAGCTACAACCAAATGTGATTCCCGATACCGATATCGATGGGGAAATCGATACGACCTTGGAGATTTCGGGAAGACCTTTGGATAGCTTTACGCTTGAAAATCATCCCAAGCTCTTGTCGTTAGGATATAAAATTGATGGATTGCGAGTTGAAAAAAACTTGAAGGCCAATAAATTACTTCCAAAAATAGACTTGGAGTATAATTTTTTGACGGAGACACCCGAGTTCATCAACTCATTCGAGACACAAGAATATAAAGGTGGGCTAACGTTTAGATTGCCCTTGTTCTTGCGCAAGGAGCGTGGCGATCTGAAGTTGGCGAAGTTCAAGTTGAGAGACGCACAGTTCGACCTGGACAATGCGGAAATAGAATTGAAAAACAAAATCGTTGCCCTGTATCGTGAACTGGAATCGTTTGAGACCCAGAATGTTTTAATCGACGAAATCGTCATGAATTACGGCACCCTTTTAAGTGCAGAGGAACGAAAATTCAGTTTTGGTGAAAGCTCACTTTTCTTGATCAATTCAAGGGAAAGCAAACTGATCGATTCCGAATTGAAATTAATCGAAGTGCAGAATAAGTTCTATACCGCAAAAGCAAAACTATTTAATAGCCTTGCGGTCAATCCGGAAAACCTGTAAAAGTCCATTCATATGACGATAAATGAGGAAGCTGCCGTTAACGAAAGTTTCAAAAGCACCATTAAATTGGCGCTAAAAGATGGGTTTTTCATTATTTCAGGGATTTTTTCAGCGGCTTTTGGATTAGAGAGTTTTCTCTTTCCAAATCGATTTATCGATGGGGGTGCGACGGGTATATCGCTCTTGGTGGCCGAGGTTTCCGATTGGCCTCTTTTCGTTTTGATCGTTCTGGTCAATATTCCGTTTTTGGTTTTGGGCTTTCGGGTTATCGGTCGCTCTTTTGCCATTAAGGCAACTATTGCCATTTTAGGATTGGCTATAGTCTTGGCAACGGTCAGCTTTCCTGAAATTACTCAAGACAAGCTTCTTGTAGCCGTTTTTGGCGGGTTTTTTCTTGGAGCGGGTATCGGACTTTCCGTCCGCGGAGGAGGGGTCTTGGACGGTACGGAGGTACTGGCCATATTTCTGAGTCGTAAATTGGGTACTACCATAGGCGATATTATCATTCTCATCAATATTTTGGTTTTCATTGCGGCCGCTTATTTCCTATCCATAGAGACCGCTTTGTATTCCATGCTAACTTATTTGGCCGCTTCCAGAACGCTCGATTTTGTGATTGAAGGAATAGAGGAATACACTGGCGTCACCATTATTTCGGACTACAGTGATGAGATTCGGAGCATGATCATTGGTGTATTGGGGCGCGGTGTGACCATATACCCGGCAAAGGGAGGCTATGGCAAACATGGGGTACATAATGAATATGACGTATTGTTTACTGTCATCACCCGTCTTGAAATTCGTAGATTGAATATCGAGATTTCCAAAATAGACCCAAAGGCCTTTGTGGTGATGAATAAGATCAACGATACGCGTGGCGGCATGATAAAGAAACGTTCGATCTAACCCCCTTTTTCATTATTCTTTCTAGTAGTGACTTCTAGATACACATCTCAAATTAATAGTAATGCTATTATATAAAGATAGTTTAACCTTCATTTAACGTAGCATTACTTTTAATATCGTTTTTTCGGATTTATCTTTGTATTCGTTTAAATCATTAATACGCAACATGAAAAAAGAACCGATTATCTACTTTCCTCAAGACCCCGAAATACCGATGAAAAGGGAAGCTCAAGTGGGTAGGCTCTTGCGGATTGGAAAGCCTTCAAAACGATACTACGAGCATATTTATCATTCAATGAATCACAACGCGCATCGCCTTCAAGATTTACAGCGGTTGTTGAAAGTCGAAGGCTTTACCGTACGAATCATCAGTATCTTACGGATGCGAACTGGCGATAAGATCGCCGTACTACATCGAAAGGACGGAAAGGACTTTTTGACCGATATCAAAAAATTATTTGCCAATATAGATAAAGCTCTAGATGCCAATGAGCTCAAATTTCAATGAACTTTTAACTATACAATTATGAGAAAAATATCAAGATTCGCCATGTTAAGTGCTACTGCCTTACTTCTATCTTCGTTCGCCCTGACCGAAAAACCAAGTGCAGCTGTTTCCGAAGATCTGGATACTGTCGTAGAACGAAAAATGCTCAATACTATTGAGTACGTCGAAGACTGTGAAGAGTTAGACTTAGGGTTCGACCCCTATTTTTACTTGCCTTCAAATTTTAATGCCTATGAAGGCATGAAACTTGAATTACGAGATATAGAATACATCGAAGTAGAAGAAGACTTGTTGTAGATATACCAGTCGATTATAAACTTTTAAACGGGGTGCTGTTATGTGAAACGCACTCCGTTTATTGTTTCGTAAGGTTTGCCTGTCACTTACTACTAATGCAACCTAGGTTGCCAAAATAGTAAATTTTTGGTAGTACGTTTACACCCTAAGTGATAACAGATGAAAACGATTAGTATACCCACTATGGAAAAGACAACAAGGGAATTGATTGCCGAAGGTGTTGCAACGGCAATGTCATACGATGAGTATAGAACCCTGGTAGCACAATTGGCCAAAGAAGGCAGATCCACGGGTCCTGAGCAGACAGCGGCCTTGACCAACTACACCCAACTGAATGATCGTAGAATGAAACGATGGGACAAGACACTAAAGTTTGACGAAAAGGCGGTAGAAGCCATCTTAGCCATTGAGAAAAAAGTTACTTGGTTGGTTTTGACCGAGAGTTGGTGCGGTGATGCGAGTCCTGCACTCCCCGTAATGCATAAAATCTCCGAATTGAATCCGAATATCTCGTTGAAGATCATTTTGCGTGATGAACATGTCGATTTGATGAATCGGTTCTTGACCAATGGTGGCATGTCCATTCCCAAATTAATTGCTGTTGACGGGGAAACCGATGAGGTTGTCGGCGATTGGGGCCCTAGATCAGAAACGGCCACGAAGTTGGTAGAGGACCAGAAGGCGGAACATGGGCAATTGACCGCATCGTTTAAAGAAGACCTACAGGTTTGGTACAATAAGGATAAGGGGCAAAGTGTTTTGAAAGATCTAACGTGCCTTTTGCTGAAATAAATAGGTAATCGTACCTTTTTGAGAAGCTTTGGTCGCCGCGTTGAATTTGGCTTTTAAGGCGTATGTAATGGCATTATCGACCAAGCAACCATTTGAGGTGCCAGAGCTTTTTTCATTGAAATGGGCATCCGTCACATTACCATTAGCATCTACTTCGATATTGATGACGACTTTACCGCCCTCGATACAGGTATAAATGGGAGGGGGAAGCTTATAATTGTTCCTATCTACCAAAGAATACGAAACCGAAGTTCTTCTGGCGGCCAGATTGTTGGTAAATTCCTTTTTTTGTGCCTCTTTTTCCCCAAGTAATTTTTTCTTCTCTTCACGTTGCTTGGCCAATTCCTTAACTTTTGCCGCATATTCGGAGTCCGACATTAAATCAGAAGGATCTCCCGACTCCCCGGCTTCGGCTCTTTCGGCCATAAGTTCCTCTAAGGTCTTTAAGGGCTCTGGCTCACCGTAACTAGGTTTGGCCGTTTCGTTAAAGGCCATATGGCTTTTAATGGGTTCGGCTTCCTGCATCTGCTCCAATCGCTCTTTCTCTTCCAGAAGTTCTTCAATGTCCTCTTCGGCAAGCATCATCTCAACAATGTACTCGTCTTCCTGACTGCCGACTTGACCCAAGTGTATATTATACAGCCCAAGCACCACGATAGACATGGAAAAAAAGGTAATCAAAAACGATAATTGTTTGCGATTCAGGTTCATACTGCTATAACCTCAATTTTAAAAAAATATTTGAATTATTCGTTGAACCGGAAGTTAAATGATTCAAAAATTAAGAATCTTCCGATTTTCCGAGTAAATTCTGTTCAAATTCTAATGGGGCAAGAGCATTATTTACGTTGTATTCCCCTATTTTGGTTCTCCGCAGGGCCGATAAATGTGCTCCTGATTCCAATGCCTTCCCAAAATCATCGGCCAAAGAACGAATATAGGTGCCCTTGCTACATACCGTTCTAAAATCGATTTCCGGCATTCGTATGCCGGTGATTTCGAATTCGGAAATGGTTATTTCCCTCTTTTTAACTTCAACTTCTATGCCATCACGGGCATATTCATACAAACGTTTTCCATCTTTCTTTAAGGCCGAGAACAGGGGTGGTACCTGCTGTATAGTACCTATGAACTGATGTGTAGCGGCCCTTATTTTTTCATCGCTAATATGTTCAAGGGAAAAAGTTGCGTTTACCTCGGTCTCAAGGTCATATGATGGGGTGGTAGCCCCTAGGGTTATCGTACCCGTATATTCTTTGATTTGGCCTTGAAGGGTATTGATGCTCTTCGTAAACTTGCCTGTACAAATGAGCAAAAGACCTGTGGCTAAAGGGTCAAGGGTGCCAGCATGCCCGATTTTTATTCTTTTTAAACCGAACTTTTTCCGAATGGCCCATTTTAATTTGTTAACGGCCTGAAAAGATGACCACCCCAGGGGTTTATCAATCAGTAGGAGTTGTCCGTTTAGGAAATCTTCTTTTGTGCGCGTGTCCATGTTGAAGAATAAATTAGTCCCCTCAAATTAACCGGCCCAGAAACCATAGGCAATGGCAATCAAACCGACGATGAGGCAATACACCGCGAAATACGATAATTTACTTTTCTTGACCAATTGGATCATCCAAGTGCAAGCCGCCAATCCTGCGACGAATGCAGCGACAAAACCGGCGATCATTGCCATATTGTTGTCGCCATTGAAGGTGAGGTCTCCGCTGAGCACATCCTTGCCGATTTTCCCAAAGATCAAGGGTACGACCATCAAAAATGAAAACCGTGCCGCTTTGGTCTTGTCGACCCCCAATAAGACCGAAGTGGAAATCGTTGCACCGCTTCGTGATATTCCGGGCAACATGGCTATGGCCTGTGAAATACCCACGATAAACGCATTTGGAAAACTTACTTTCTTATCCGTGTCCTTGGCCTTGTCTGCAAAATAGAGCAACACGGCCGTTATCAATAACATAAATCCTACAAAACGAATGTTGCCTCCGAAAAAGGCTTCCAGCTGCTCTTCGAAAAAAAGGCCTACACATACCGCCGGTAACATGGATACAATGATTTTCAAGGAAAACTGTGTCTCCTCGTTCCATTGAAAACTAAAAAGACCGCGAATGATTTCCCAAACATCCTTTCGAAATACCACGATCGTACTGAGGGCGGTTGCAAAATGAAGCACGACCGTAAACAAAAGACTTTCCTCAGGGATGGAATTGTCCCCCAAAATAGCTTTCCCTAGTTCTAAATGTCCACTGGAGGAAACAGGCAAAAACTCGGTCAATCCTTGAATGATACCGAGAATGATAGCATCTAAAGTGTCCAATTAGCTTTTTTTCTTGTGTGGATTCAACAAAATGGCATATACCTCGATGCCCAAACCTATAAGAACTAAGGTCGGTGCTAAACGGATTCTTCTAAAGTTGTAGATATCCGGATTGAAAACATTGGGGTCGTCACTGCCCCCGCCGCTCATCAAAATGAACCCTAGGGCAATAAAGGCAATACCAATGAACATGAACATATAGTTCTTTTTCTGGAAGATAAACTCTTGTTTTGGCTGCTGTTCGCTAGCGTACTTTTGCTTTTTACTCATGTGACAAAGTTAATAATATAATTCATCGGTTCTCAAATTGAGAAAACGTTGTGTCGCAAAGTACGTACTGATCAACGAAATCAAAAACCCTAATAAAAATACACCGACAAAAAGAACAATCAAAATAGTCGGGTCTTGTAAGAGGCCTAGGTCAGGAAAGTTGCGGTTTAAATAATAAAGTAAGCCGGCTAGGGCCAGTAAGGCCAAAATGGAACCTAGCATACCCAACTTGATATTGGTCCAGATAAAAGGTCTTCGAATGAAGCTTTTGGTCGCCCCTACCATCTGCATAGTCTTGATGATAAAACGTTTGGAATAGATCGATAAACGAATTGAGCTATTGATAAGCAAGACGGCGATGAAGGTAAAGATTCCACTAGCTACTAGAATCCAGAAACCAATGCGTTTTACGTTGTCACTTAATAATCCCACCAAAGGCTCATCGTAACTTACCTCGTCAACATAACTTTTCGCCGATATTTCAAAGGCGATTTCCTCAATTTTTTCAGGGGAGACGAAATCCGCGTTCAAATTCACATCAATCGAGTTCTTCAATGGATTATATCCGAGAAAATCCATAAAATTCTCTCCGATTTCAGCGCTGTGCTTCTCGGCCGCTTCCTCTTTGGAGACAAAAGTCGCCGTTTTGGTATATTCAGCCATCGATAAACTTTTCTGTAGCTGGTCGATTTCGACCTCTTTCGCGGTTTCCTTTAAAAATACGGATATGGTAATCTGCTCTTTGAAATGATCCGCCATTTTTTTGGTGTTCAGCACCAATAGCCCCAATATGCCCAAAAGAAAGAGCACCAAACCGATACTAAGTACTACCGAGAAGTACGAAGAAATCAGTTTTCTTTTTTGGTATTGTTCAAAAGACTGGCTCATAGTAGGTCTTGCTCAGGTAAAGTTAGGAAAGTAAATTGAATCGGATGACTAAGAGGGTCGGTTTCTAATATTTCAGTAATAGAATCGTTTGATTATAGAACCTTTGCCGTTATGAGCCTATTAGACATAAAGATTTCCAGACCGGGATTGTGGTTTCCCACCATTTGGATTTACTTGGTGCCCTTTGGTAATCAAGATGGTTTTTGGAAATCATGGGTGTTTTGGTTGGGCCTTATCTTTGTGACGTTTCCCTTAAATTACCTAGTGTACGGGTTAAATGACTACAATGATGACAAAGCGGATGCTGTAAATACACGAAAAGGAAACTTCTTGTTCGGAGCTCGGGCCCCAAGGGTTTTTTTGGATGGACTTCCAAAAAAGATTGCCATGATGATGTTGCCTTTCATCATTCTTTTTAGCTATCTCGCTGGGTTTAAGATGTTGCTGTTATTGCTGTTTATGGTCGTGGTGAACATACTCTATAATTTTAGACCATTCCGCATAAAGGAACGACCACCCTTTGAAATCGTGATTCAAATGGGGTACGTGACCACCGCTTTTTTTGCTACCGAATTGAATAATCTAGACATTTTGCCATGGCAAACGTTGGTCTATTTGACCCTTTTTGCCTTTCAGGCGCATATTGCGGGCGAGATTATGGATATTGAACCCGATTTGGAGTCGGGCAAGCGAACCACGGCCACCCTTTTGGGGCGAAAGCGGTCAAAGTTGGTAATGCTAGCACTTCTACTTTTAGAATCGTTCCTGGTATGGCATTGGTTTCGAGATATGGTCTTGGCCCTGTTCTTACTGATATTCGCCCTATGGTTGGTATTCGATGTCCTTATCTTTTTTAAGGATCGGCCCTATACGCTTTGGCAAATGAAATTGTTTGGATATGCAATTAATCTTTCCGCAATTCTGACCATGATTTGGGTGTTGTATACAGGGAAATTGCTTGTAGTTTGAAAAAGGGATTCGCCCATCATTCCTTTCTGCTTTTCCGAGAATAAACCTATTTTTGCCACCTGTAGCAAAGCAAAGAAAATCATGCAATACAATTTCAACGAAATTGAAGCCAAATGGCAGAAGTATTGGGCCGAGAACCAAACCTTTAAGGCCGAAAACAATACCGATAAGGAAAAATTCTATGTGTTGGATATGTTTCCTTATCCCTCGGGAGCCGGACTACATGTCGGTCATCCTTTAGGGTACATCGCCAGCGACATCTATGCGCGCTACAAAAGGCATAAGGGGTTCAACGTATTGCATCCCCAGGGATATGACTCCTTCGGTCTGCCTGCCGAACAATATGCCATACAAACAGGGCAACATCCGGCGATTACCACAGCCGAAAATATAAAGACGTACCGCCGACAACTCGATCAGATCGGGTTTTCATTCGATTGGAGCCGAGAAGTACGTACATCCGATCCGAAATATTACAAATGGACGCAATGGATTTTTATCCAGCTGTTCAATTCTTGGTACAACAAAGACGCAGACAAGGCCGAGGATATCGAAACCTTGATTTTGGAGTTTTCTTCGAATGGAAACATCCAGGTGAATGCGGTTTGCGATGAAGATACACCAGAATTTACGGCCTCGGATTGGAATGCCTTTTCAAGCAAAGAACAGCAAAAAATCCTCTTGAAGTACCGATTGACCTATTTGGCGGATACCGAGGTAAATTGGTGCCCTGCCTTAGGAACCGTCCTGGCGAACGATGAAATTGTCAATGGGGTTTCAGAGCGTGGAGGACATCCGGTAATCCGCAAAAAGATGACACAATGGAGTATGCGTATCACGGCTTATGCACAACGCCTCCTTGACGGATTGGATACCATTGATTGGCCACAACCCTTGAAAGATTCCCAAACGAATTGGATTGGACGATCACAAGGGGCAGAGGTGGAATTCAGAATTCAGAATTCAGAACTCGGTATTCCGGTCTTTACCACCAGACCAGATACCATCTTCGGTGCAAGTTTTATGACCTTGGCGCCCGAACATGAATTGGTAGGCCAGATTACGACTCCCGAACAAAAGGCAGAAGTGGAAGCTTATGTAGCGGCTACGGCCAAACGCTCGGAACGTGACCGTATGGCCGATGTAAAGGCCATATCAGGGGCCTTTACAGGGGCCTATGCCGAACATCCGTTTACCAAACAGCCCATTCCGATTTGGATCGGTGATTATGTGTTGGCGGGTTATGGTACCGGAGCAGTGATGTCAGTACCTTGCGGCGATCAGCGGGATTACGACTTTGCAAAGCACTTTGACATTTCGATACCAAATATTTTCGAGGGCGTCGATATCTCTGAAGAAGCTTTTGCCGATAAGGAAAAGACGATAATCGCCAATTCCGATTTCTTGAATGGACTGCCCTATAAAAAGGCCGTTAAAACTGCTATTTACGAGTTGGAAAAATTAGGTCAGGGTAAAGGTAAGGTCAATTATAGATTACGCGATGCGGTCTTCAGCCGACAGCGGTATTGGGGCGAACCCTTTCCGGTGTACTATGTGGATGGTATGCCACAAATGATTGCTTCAGAGCATTTGCCGATCGAGCTGCCCGAGGTCGAAAAGTATTTGCCCACCGAAACCGGTGAGCCTCCCTTGGGCAACGCCACGGTTTGGGCCTGGGATACTCAAAAGAATGCCGTAGTCTCTAACGAGAACATTGGCCTGAGCGGAGTCGAAGGGCAAGAAGACAATGGTGTTTACCCACTAGAACTCAACACCATGCCCGGTTGGGCAGGAAGCTCGCAATACTTCAACCGTTATATGGACCCGCATAATGATGATGCTATTTTCTCGAAGGAAGCTATTGATTACTGGCAAGATGTAGATCTGTATATTGGGGGTAGCGAACATGCCACAGGGCATTTGCTCTATGCCCGTTTTTGGCAGAAGTTCATGTTCGATCGAGGGTACGTGTCCAAAGAAGAATTTGCCAAAAAACTGATCAATCAGGGAATGATCACAGGTACAAGTGCCTTGGTCTATCGCAATGAAGAAAATGGGCAGTTGATTTCAAAGGGTTTGATCGGTAATTTGAACGTAACCCCATTACATGTAGATGTGTCTTTAGTAAATTCTTCCAATGAGCTAGATATCGAAGAACTCAAAAAGTGGCAACCTGATTTTGCCGATGCAGCGTTTGTTTTGGAAGAAGGCAACTACATCGTAGGCAGGGAGGTAGAAAAAATGTCCAAACGCTGGTATAACGTTGTCAATCCAGATGATATCGTTACGGAATACGGCGCCGATAGTCTTCGCCTTTATGAAATGTTCTTGGGCCCGTTAGAGCAATCAAAACCTTGGAATACGGCTGGCATCACGGGGGTACATTCCTTTTTAAAGAAACTGTGGAAACTATATATTTCTCAGAGCGGAGCCGAAGTGGAGCCCTCCCCTGAAAACCTAAAAACACTACACAAGACCATCAAAAAAGTGGAAGAGGATATCGAAAATTTCAGTTTTAATACTTCGGTATCCACTTTTATGATCTGTGTGAATGAATTGACCGCACAAAAATGTAAGAGCCGGGCCATTTTAGAGCCCTTGGCCATTTTGGTCTCTCCGTACGCACCCCATATTGCCGAGGAACTTTGGGAGAAATTAGGGCATGACAACACCTCGATCTCCAAGGTCGCTTTTCCCGTTTTTGATGAAAGGCACTTAGCGGAAAGCAGCAAGGAGTATCCCATTTCCTTTAATGGTAAAATGAAGTTTACCATGCCGCTGTCATTGGACCTGTCAAAAGAGGAAATTGAGACTGCGGTAATGGCCCATGAAAAAACACAACAGCAATTGCAAGGGCGTACCCCTAAAAAGGTCATTGTAGTACCCGGTAAGATTGTCAATATCGTAGGATAGCCTCACTGAAGGTGTAGTAGAGAGGCAGGCAAATGTATTTTATTTTATAATATACCCCTATTTTTATAGGGGTATGCTTCCAAAAAAGTCAATTTTCAGCTATTGACCCCCTCATTTAATCGATTTTATTTCCATTTAAGTTAGAATTGTCACATTTTTGTTCTGAATTCTAAATTGCATAACAATGGTAGTAGGAGTGCCTAAAGAAATCAAGAACAATGAAAGTCGTGTCGGTATGACCCCGGCAGGCGTATTCGAACTGGTAAAGAATGGTCATACTGTTTATATACAATCCGCTGCCGGTGAAGGCAGTGGTTTCTTTGACATGGATTACAAAAACGCTGGTGCCATCATTTTAGATACCATTGGGCAAATCTATGCTGCGAGTGAAATGATCGTTAAGGTCAAAGAACCCATTGCTGAAGAATATGAATTGGTGCAAAAAGATCAGATTGTATTTACGTACTTTCATTTTGCGTCGAGCGAGCCGTTGACCAAAGCCATGTTGGCAAGCCAATCGGTTTGTATTGCCTATGAAACCGTGGAAGACGACGAAGGTACCCTCCCCTTGTTGACACCAATGTCAGAAGTAGCCGGTAGAATGGCGATTCAACAGGGAGCAAAATATTTGGAGAAGCCTGTGAAGGGCAGAGGCGTGTTATTGGGTGGAGTTCCCGGAGTACAGCCCGGCAAGGTATTGGTGCTTGGCGCTGGAGTCGTAGGTATTCAAGCTGCTAAAATGGCAGCAGGATTAGGAGCACATGTAACGATTATGGATATCAATATGAAACGCCTGCGCTATGTGAACGATGTAATGCCACCGCATGTGGTGACCGAATTTTCAAACGAATTCAATATTCGAAAACACATCAAAACCCATGATTTGATCATTGGTGGCGTATTATTAAAAGGGGCCAAAGCACCAAACCTGATCACTCGCGATATGTTGCGTGACATGCGACCGGGCACGGTTATCGTTGATGTTGCCGTGGATCAAGGCGGATGCGTAGAAACCACAAGACCGACCACCCATGAAGACCCTATATATATCATTGATGATGTGGTGCATTACTCGGTAGCGAATATGCCGGGAGCGGTACCCTACACTTCTACGGTGGCGCTGACTAATGTGACCCTGCCTTATGTGGCGAAGTTGGCCGCCTTGGGATGGGAGAAAGCTACACAAACGGATAAGGCACTTCAAAAAGGATTGAATATCGTCAAGGGTGAGGTCGTGTATAAAGAAATTATCGAGGCCTTTGGTTGGGAGGCCGAAGTGGTATAGTAGTACATTTTGTCAGTTAATAGACCCCGTCAGACTATGGCGGGGTTTTTGCTTTTTATGTTGTAATTTTAATACACACTAACAAAAAATAAAATTATGTTTGGATTTGATATGGGCTATATCATCATCGCAGGGGTCTTCGGGCTATTCAGCATGTTGGTAAGTAGTCGACTAAAAAGTAAATTTAAAAAGTATTCTCAAGTGCATTTGCGGAATGGAATGAGCGGGGCGGAGATTGCGGAAAAAATGTTGGCCGATCATGGTATACGCGATGTGAAGGTGATTTCAACCCCCGGCATGTTGACAGATCACTATAATCCCGCGAATAAAACCGTTAACCTTAGCGAAGGGGTCTATGCGCAACGCAATGCCTCAGCGGCAGCGGTGGCTGCTCACGAGGTAGGGCATGCGGTGCAACACGCAACGGCCTACGAGTGGTTGGGCATGCGTTCAAAGCTGGTGCCTATTTTAAATGTCACTTCACGTTTTTCAATGTGGGTCATTTTTGGGGGCTTGGCCTTAATGCAGACCACGGCTATTGGCGGAACTATCGCTTGGGTCGGTGTTGGACTTTATGGGATAGGAACCCTATTCAGTTTTGTCACCTTGCCCGTGGAATACGATGCTAGTAATCGTGCGCTGGCCTGGCTAAAGAATAAGAATATGGTCAGCCAAGAAGAGTATGCCGGCGCTGAAGATGCCTTGAAATGGGCGGCTAGAACGTATCTAGTGGCGGCTATTGGTGCCTTAGCGACCCTACTTTACTTTGCGATGCGTGTCGCAAGTAGGGATTAATTTGACCGCAACTACTAATAGAACCTGTTCGTATTGCTGGACAGGTTTTTTTCGTGAACATCAATACGATGGAAAATACGATTGACATACGACAGGCAACGATACATGACCTGAACGCCTTGGAAAAGGTAGGTGACGCCCTTTTCGATTATTCCATAAAGCGAGATAGGGCGATAGAGTTTTTAAACGATTCAAGACACCACCTGTTTTTGGCTTTAGATGGTTCAAAAGTGGTAGGAATGGCGTCTGGTGTTCACTATGTGCATCCTGATAAGGATCCTTCCTTATTCATCAATGAGGTAAGCGTACTGGAAGAATATCAGAAGCAAGGAATCGGTAAGATCTTGGTGAAGGAAATCTGGACCTATGCCAAAACCTTGGGTTGTAAAGATGCTTGGGTAGGGACTGAAACGTCGAATACGGCCGCTCAAAAATGCTATATGGGCGCCGGAGGAGTACCCGATGACGACCCTTTTATCTTATTTGAGTTTAGTGAGTAGCAAAAAATAGGGTCTAAATAGTGATTTGCCGATCGATCTGTTGCTGAAGGGAAATAAAGGTTTCCGTACGGGAAACCCCTTCGATTTGTTGGATCTCCTTGTTCAACACGTGCATCAAGTGCTCATTATCCTTGCAGAGCACCTTGATGAGGATAGACCAATTACCTGTGGTGTAGTGACATTCCAATACCTCATCGATTTCCTTCAACTGCTTCACCGCAACAGGATTGCTCATTGCCTTATCTAAAAAGATTCCGATATAGGCCATCGTGGTATAGCCCATCACTTTGGGGTTGATGATGAATTTTGAACCTGCTAACAGTCCAGAAGCTTCCAATTTGCGTAAGCGCTGGTGAATGGCCGCTCCGGAGATACCGATGCTACGCGCAATTTCAAGAACTGGAGTCCGAGCATCGGACATTAAGAACCTTAGGATTTTTTTGTCTATCCCGTCTATTTTGACATTTTTGGTATTGGATTTCATCGATACAGTTTCAAATGTCTAGTAAAAGTACGTAATCACTACGAAATATAAACAACGAAAAGTGTAGGGTGCGCTTCTTGAGAGGCACGAAATGTGAAAAACCTATTTGTCATAGACCGATTCAGGGTTGTACCCCAAATAGGGCACATCGTACTCCTTGAAAATGACACCATAGGCCTTTAGCTCCTCTAGAATAGGTTCGTACACTTCTTTTTTGATGGGAATCTGAACCCCCGGAGTAGTGATTTTCCTGTTCAAAATGGCAAGTGTCGCAATGGCAACTGGAAGTCCCACTGTTTTTGCCATGGCTGTGTGGGTTCTATTTTCCCCGATAACGACCATATTCGCATCTATTTGAAATGTTTTGCCGCTCAGTTCATAGCCGAACTTGTGGTACATCACTACCATGTCTTTTTCATTCTCTTTCAACGTCCAGCTATCCTCTAAGATGTATTGCAAGATTTGAGCCGGTGTCCCTTGTTCTAATGGAATGATCTTGTTCGAATCGAATAGATTCAATTCCAAAAACTTTTCCCACATGATATCATCTTGCTCTATTTTAAGGTAGTGGCGCAGCTTCAGCTCAACACTATCCGTAGGGGAATAGGGCAAAAAGGAGTTGGTAAACTCGCGGAACGACATCCCCTTCGAATTTTCAATAGTATAGCTATCGTCGGTCATTCCCAATTCGATAAACATATTCCAGGCCTTTGAGAAACCAACACGGCGCATCGTACCGCGATATAGCGTGAGTACGTCATGTAAGCCATAAGCCTCACGGTAATCGAGCGAATCGCGATTGGCATACCCTTCAAAGCGACCATAGCCTTCGATTTCAAAAAACTCCGTTCGACGAAAGAGTTTGTGGTATGGAATGTACTTATATGTTCCTTCCTGAAGAAATTTAGCAGCTCCGCCCTGACCTGCGACGACCACGTTTCTCGGGTTCCAAGTGAACTTGTAATTCCAAAGGTTGTCGTCGCTCTCCGGAGCCACCAAGCCCCCGGTAAAAGACTCGAAAAGAATCATTTGCCCTCCTTGGTCTCGAATACGGTCTATGACCTGCATGGCGCTCATATGATCGATACCGGGATCTAGTCCAATTTCATTCATAAAGACCAAGCCTTTTTTCTTGGCCTCGGTATCAAGTGTTTTGATTTCCTTTGAGACATAGGAGGCGGTCACTAAATGCTTTTCAAAAGTGATACAGTCTCGAGCGACTTCCATGTGCATTCGGGCAGGAAGCATCGATACGACAATATCACTTTGTTCAATGGCTATTTGGCGATTTTCAGTGTCAAAAATATCAAGTGGGATAACCGAACAATTCGTGTGGTTCACGATGTGCTCCGGAATCGCATCTGGATTGATGTCCCCTATCGTCAAATGTAATTTTTCCGATTCCGATTTTTCCAAAAAGTAATCGATGAGGTAAGATGTGGATTTGCCAGCTCCAACAACTAGTATTTTTCTAGACATGCTTCGTATCGTATTTTCAAGCCGTAACTTTGTTCAGGTGATAACAAGATACTAAGGTATCAAATTGTTACATTTATAAAAAAAGGACTTCATTAAGTTATGAACAGAACAATTTTCAGTACAGGTATGCTCATCGGGGTTTTGGGGATCATCTTGGGGGCTTTTGGAGCGCATGGACTTGAAAACCTCTTGGATGCAGATGCGCTACGAACCTTTGAAACCGGGGTGAAGTATCAGATGTACCATGCTATTTTTCTCCTGGTCTTAGGGGGAACGGGGCTGTTGCCAAGTAAAAAGAAACGACTCCCGTTCTATTTAATCTTGGCCGGTATTTTTTTATTCTCCTTTTCCATCTATTTTTTGGCCACCAATACCTTGACCGGTTTCGATTTTAAAACCATTGGCTTTGTGACCCCCATTGGCGGGCTATTGCTTATACTGGGCTGGATAGTGACCGGATACCATGTATGGAAATCCGAATCCGTAAAAAAGTGATTTGACTATTTCTTGTTGGCCTCGTTAATATAACGCTGAAGTGCCATGGTCATTGAGGGCGTTTCAGGAGTTGGGGCCTTGATGTCGATTCGAAGTCCGGCATTTGTTGCCGCTTTTACCGTGCTATTTCCAAATACAGCGATTCTCGTATCATTTTGCTCAAAGTCAGGAAAATTCTTCAAAAGTGATTCGATGCCTGATGGACTAAAGAAGACCAAAACATCATAATACACATTACGCAAATCGGAGAGATCACTGATTACGGTTCGGTAAAAAATACCCCTTGTCCAGTTAATTCCTATTTTGTCGAGTGTTTCCGGTACTATTGCCTTGAGTGTGTCCGAAGAAGGCAAAAGAAATGTTTCGCCCTTGTATTTTTTGAATAAAACCTCTAAATCGGCAAAGTTCATCTTGCCTACGTAAATTTTACGTTTTCTATACACCACATATTTCTGTAGGTAATAAGCAACGGCCTCTGATTGACAGAAGTACTTCATGCTATCTGGAACCTTGAATCGCATTTCTTCAGCAATTCTAAAAAAGTGATCAACAGCATTTCTACTCGTTAGAATGATGGCAGTGTAATTTTTAAGGTCGATTTTTTGCTGACGCACGTTTTTGGCATCAACACCTTCAACATGAATGAAAGGCCGAAAATCGACTTTGACCTTCTCTTTCTCAATCAACCTCGAATAGGGGGAGTTTTCCATTTTCGGTTCTGGCTGCGATACCAAAATCGTCTTTACTTTCATATAGCTCAATCGTTTAGATAACTTCCGATGATTACAAAGGGTGCAATTTCGAGTGCGCAAAGGTACAAAATAAAATAGAAAAAATTACCAGCGAGAAAGTTTTGATGATTCTTCAAAAGAGTGACCCATCCTATGGCATTTATCAAAAGAATCAAGGCAAATGCTACATAAACCACCATTACTGAGTCCTTGAATACATAACATAAGATAATATTGGCGGCGAACATGACCAATCCGCTGTAATTCAGGTACGATAGTTTCTTGAAAATGAGTTCGCTGATAGTTCTGTTTGAATTAAAGATAAACCCATTGCCCAATTGTAACGACACTTTGACCAAAAGGAAAAGCAATACCGCTGCCAAAATGATAGGATACCCATAAGAATCGAACAGGGCGAACGAAGTGTCTTTAAATAACACTTGCAATGCAAGGTAAATGAAAAGGGAGAAATTGATAACCTGAAAAATAGTAAAGAAAATATGAAACCAGTTCAATAACTTCTCCTTCTTATTATACATGAAAACGTATTTGTTGTTGAAGGGCAAGATGATAAAATTCAAGAATCGATTGTAAAAGGTGCTTTTCGCCAAAACCACCATAATCAAACTCCCGAAAAGAAGAAGGGTAATCCAATCAACGTGTTGTATAGTTCTTAGAATTGGCTCCAAATCACTTCAGTTTAATATTTTTTCCGTTTAGTCCCAAGGGAAGACCATTTTCAGAAATCCCTATCTTGAAATAAGCAGGACGCTTCATATCGGTCTGCGGTAGTTTAAACGTAAAATTTACCGTATCATTTGATTTTAATAGTAAAACCTCGGAATCGCTAGGGTTCGCTTTCATCTTCAGCACATCGCGTACTTCCTTATAATCATTCATGTAGGCAATACCGAAGCGCAGTTTTTCTATGGGAATATCTTCTTTATACGGATTGTACACCTGCATCGTCTGTGTCTTTTCGGTATTGAAAGTGATTTCTTCAGAGCGGATCAAGCATTTTAGTTTTCTGAAGGATTCAAAATTGGGGATGAACGAACCGTAAAGTGTATGTCGGCCATCGCCCATTGGAAAAGAACGGCCTGCCTTTTTTCTGTACTTCGAAAGATAGTAGACTTCTTTACCCTGAACACTGGCTTCGGCCCCATCTATGGAATACTGATTTTGTCGGTATCTAATATTGTTGAATGAAATAGCGGGTTTGTCCGAGTAAAACTCGTACATGGGCGCATCTCGATACGAATTTTCGAATACAATGGGTGATCCTGTTGCCGCATTTTCGATTTCCTTTATCCACTTCTTGTTGCCATGGGTCTCATAGGTTACCGGAAACAAAGGTTCATAGATAAGGCCTATTCGAGCAAAAAGCAAAATTGCGATATTCAACGACCCTATCCGTAAAAGCCATTTGGCAGTCACCTTATTGGCTGCAAGATAATCGAATGTCAACAGCACCATGGGAATGCAAATAGCGATAAGCCATTGGGTTTGTACGCGTCTCTGAAAGCTGGAAGCAAAGAAGAACAAAATGATTCCGTAAGTCAAGTAAAGCAATGCTTTGGTAAATTTATCTTTGGAAACCGTTTTGTAGAGCGACCAGTATACAATAGGAAATGTAAAGCCGAACAATGCGATTAAGTTCACAAAAAACCCACCAGTAAATTTGAGGAAGTCATAGGCTTGGTTGGGGCGTTCCGTTAAATGGTACTGTATGGAAATAAAATCATTGTCGTATAACCAAATAAAATGTGGAACATAGCACAAAAGTGCTATACCCACTGCGAGCCATGCTGTTTTATTGAATACCAATTTTAGGTTAGAGAACAATACAAAAAGTATGATAATGGCCGCATTGTACTTGCTGTACATTAGGCCGGCCATGGCCAGACCCAAGCCTACCGCAAATAGCGCATTTGGGTCTTTTAGAAACTTCTTGTAAAATAAAAGAAATAGGGCAGTGAAAAACAGTAAGGGTGTGTCCGGTAAGGTGAAGAACCCGTACGCATGCAGCAGGGGCATGGAAAAAACCAACACCAAAAAATGAAGTGCATAGTCGTTTTTCTTCGGGTGGTCTATAGCCGCCCAAAGAAGTAATGGGGTACCTATGGATAACAAGATGCTCACAAAGCGGACTCCAAGCTCGCCATCAAAGAAAAAACTACCGATTTGAATTATCCAAGCCACCATGGGCGGATGATCAAAATAGCCCCAATCCATAGTCTTGGCGTAGTACCAATAATAGGCTTCATCAAATATTAAATTGGTGAAGTTGGCTTGCAACAAGTTTAGAATAAGAACGGCACCTAACAGGTATAAAAATAGCTTAGGCAGATTGAAGCGCATTTTTCAAGGTTAATTCCTTTCAAAACTACAAATTCTAGCCATTATTGTGGTGTTTAAAAAAATGATAAAACCAGTGCAGCCATTTTTCAAGATGGTATAAAACACTATTTTTGTCCGAATACACCTTAGTCAATGTCTGATAGCCTAGTCATCATCCCTACATATAATGAGATTGAGAACATCGAGGCTATCATAAGAGCGGTTTTCGACCTAAAGACGGATTTTCATGTACTCATTGTCGATGATAATTCACCAGATGGCACCGCCGAAGCGGTCATCAAACTTCAAAAGGAATTCCCCGAAGGGTTGCATCTAGAGGTTCGGAAAGAAAAATCAGGTCTTGGTACGGCGTATATTCACGGGTTTAAATGGGCGATTGAAAGAAATTACGAATACATTTTTGAGATGGATGCCGATTTTTCGCATAACCCTTCCGATTTACTACGACTGCACAAGGCTTGTAAAAACGGTGCCGATGTCGCAGTAGGTTCACGTTATAAAAAAGGGGTGAATGTAGTGAATTGGCCTTTGTACAGGGTATTATTGTCTTATGGCGCCTCTTTTTACGTAAAAATAATAACGGGCATGCGGGTTCAGGATCCTACGGCGGGGTTCGTTTGTTACAAAAAGCATGTACTCGAACATGTGAATCTTGACTCGATTCGCTTTATAGGCTATGCCTTTCAGATAGAGATGAAGTTTAGGGCCTATTTGTTGAACTACAAAATAGAGGAAGTCTCTATTATTTTTAGGGATCGGGTAAAAGGTAAATCCAAAATGAGTTCGTCAATAGTCAACGAGGCGATTTTCGGGGTGTTGAAAATGAAATTACGAAGCATTTTTCAAAAAAATAGATTTTAAAATGGGAAAGGTTCTTATTAAGAATGCAACGATTGTCAATGAAGGTGCTATTTTCGAAGGCGACGTGCTGCTCCAAGATGAGTTCATTACAAAAATTGGTCAGGATATTTCAGACGGTGCGGCCCAGGTAATCGACGCGAAAGGAAAATACATCTTGCCAGGTGTAATTGATGATCAAGTGCATTTTCGAGAACCCGGTCTGACCCATAAAGGAAACATTGCTACAGAAAGCCGGGCGGCCGTAGCGGGGGGCATAACCACCTTTATGGAACAGCCAAATACCAATCCGCAGACCACGACCATTGAGAAGCTGGAAGAGAAGTTTGAAATGGGACGGGCTTCGTCATATGCGAACTACTCTTTTCTCTTTGGAGGAACGAACGACAATCTGGAAGAGCTCAAACGGCTTGACAAACACGCTTGCTCTGGAGTGAAGTTGTTTTTAGGCTCGTCCACCGGTAATATGTTAGTCGATGACGAACGGGTAATCGAAGAGATCTTTAAGAATACCGAGATGGTCATTTCGGCCCATTGTGAGGATGAGGGTACCATAAAAGCCAACCTGGCAAAGTATAAGGAGCAGTATGGAGACGATATTCCTGTAAAATACCATCATTTGATACGGAGTGAGGAAGCTTGTTTTTTGTCCTCCTCCAAAGCCATAGCCTTGGCCAAAAAAACAGGAGCGCGATTACACGTTTTTCACCTTTCTACCGGAAAGGAAATGAGTTTGTTTGAAAATGACATCCCCCTTGAACAGAAGAAGATTACGGCTGAGGTCTGTATCCATCATCTTTGGTTTTCCGATAGTGACTATGACGACAAAGGAACCTTGATCAAATGGAACCCAGCGGTAAAAACCGCTGCCGATCGTTCGGCCTTATGGGAGGCCCTACTTGATGATCGAATTGATGTCATTGCCACCGATCACGCACCACATCTTCTATCCGAAAAAGATAATGTGTATACGAAGGCCCCATCGGGTGGCCCGTTGGTGCAACATGCTTTACCTGCTATGTTGGAGAAGTATCATCAAGGAATAATTCCATTGGAAAAAGTAGTCGAGAAAATGTGTCACAACCCGGCGAAGCTGTTCGATATTGAAAAACGGGGTTTTGTTCGTGAAGGCTATTTCGCCGACTTGGTCTTGGTCGACCTGAATGCACCTTGGACCGCCACCAAGGCAAACACCTTATATAAATGTGAATGGTCGCCTTTTGATGGGTATACTTTTAATGCTAAGGTAACGCAGACGTTCGTAAACGGTCACCTGGCCTATGATCAGGGTGAATTTTCACCGGAAAGACATGCTAGAAGACTCACCTTTGATAGATAAGCATGAAACGGATTACTTTATTTATCGTATCAATATTGTTTTTTTCCTGCGCGGAGAAGCTCATGGAACGGCCTGAAAACCTCATTCCAAGGGAAGAAATGGTCAAAATCCTGAGAGATTTAGCGATGCTCAATGCAGGACGAACGACGAATATGGGCATTTTACAAAAAAACAATGTAGAGCCTATGTTGTACCTATACTCAAAGTATGGTATTGATAGTGCTCAATTTTCCAAGAGCGACCGCTATTATGCCTCGCTACCGGAAGAATATGAGCGGATTTATGCCGATGTGGAGACCCTGTTAGAAAGTGAAAAAGAAGAAGTTGAAGAGCGAAAAAGGGTGAATGATAGCCTGCAGACAATAGAGCGTGAAGCGAAAAGAGCAGCGAAACGGACTAAGGATACTCTTCCATAAAACGTGCACACGAAAACGCGATGACGGGGTCAAGTGATTCAAACTCAAAATCAAGCGCTTCCTTTGCTTTTGTATTGGAGTAGTCATCTCGATGTTTCATGGAATGTATGGCGGCGCGCGTAATTTTTCTGCCTGATCGGGTGATGAAATTCCAAAAGAGATCGACCACTCTCCCGAGTTCCAATTGCCAGAACTTCAGTTTTTTTGAAGGGGGCGACTGTCCGAGCAAGGGACACATACGCGAAAGAATTTCTTGAAACGTCAAATTTTCGGCGACCGCGATATACCTTTCATTAATGAGGTTGGAATTCATTAAATGGGTCATCATGCTAACGACATCGTGAACCGATACAAATCCGGTTCCTCCTGGCGGGTAAAATCGGTAGCCTTTGTAGGCTGTTCTAAAAAGGGCGCCCGTTCCTGTATTCCAAAAACCTGGCCCCAGAATTACTCCGGGATTTACCATGACCACCGCCAGACCTTCTTGCGAGCCACGCCAAACCTCCATTTCAGCCGCATATTTTGACTGTGCGTACACGTTTATATGATCAGTGTTCCATTCACTTTCTTCATTCGACGCCTCGCCGTTTGGTGACCTTCCTATGGTGCCGATAGTGCTTACATAACACAACTTCTTTACGGAATGCGCAATGGATAAGTTGACGATATTGGTGGTGCCCTCTGCATTTATTTTCATCAGTGACCGGAAGTCGTTAGGGTCAAAAGAAATCATTGCAGCGGCGTGATAGACGTATTCGATTCCGGCAAATGCACGTTCAAGGGCGGGAATATCGGTGATATCAGCGAGAACCCATTCTATTTTTTGAAAGAACTCGGTTGCATTCGGTGTGTAATAGGAGAAAACCTTCTCCACCTGTTGTAGTTGGCTTCCCTTTCGGTGAATGGCACGAACAACACCCTGGTTTTGTACCAAGTGCCATAGTAGATGTGCGCCAACCAAACCCGTGCCTCCCGTAACTAGAACCATAGGTCAAAGTTAGGCAATCACTTGCGATAATTTCCTTTATAATTCGGGTTAAAAGCGCTGTATTTCCATTTATATTTGCACTTTAATCGTCGAAAATCAAAAATATGACCTCGAATTTTGTTGAAGAGCTGAAATGGCGCGGAATGTTGCATGATGCGATGCCTGGTACCGAAGAACATTTGATGACCGGTATGCAGTGTGCCTATTTGGGTATTGACCCTACAGCTGATTCATTACATATCGGGCACTTGGTCGGTGTCATGATGTTACGTCATTTTCAACTTGCAGGGCATAAGCCATTTGCGCTCATTGGGGGAGCGACAGGCATGATCGGAGACCCTTCGGGCAAGTCGGCCGAACGCAATCTTCTGGATGAAACGACGCTTCGGCATAATCAGAATGCCCTTAAAGAACAACTCGGGCGATTTTTGGATTTCAGCAGTGATGGCGAGAACGCCGCAATCTTAGTGAACAATTATGATTGGATGAAGGACTTTTCCTTTCTCGATTTCATTCGAGATGTGGGGAAGCACATAACCGTTAACTATATGATGGCCAAAGACTCGGTTAAAAAAAGACTATCCGCAGAGGCCAAGGATGGCATGTCTTTCACTGAGTTTACCTACCAACTGGTTCAAGGATATGATTTTCTATACTTGTATCAAAACCATAACTGTACCGTGCAGATGGGTGGAAGCGACCAATGGGGAAATATCACAACAGGCACTGAACTGATTCGAAGGATTGGCGGAGGAAAAGGGTATGCCTTGACCTGCCCATTGATAACAAAGGCCGATGGCACCAAGTTTGGGAAGACAGAAAGTGGAAATGTTTGGTTGGATGCCAATAGAACCTCCCCCTATAAATTTTACCAGTATTGGCTGAATACCTCAGATACGGATGCAGAAAAATATATTAAGATTTTTACCTTTTTGCCCAAGAACGAAATAGATGCCTTGGTACAGGAACATGCTGAGGCTCCTCATATGCGGATTTTGCAGAAAAGCCTTGCCGAGCAGATTACGACCATGGTGCATTCGAAAGAAGATTTGGAGAATGCCATTGCGGCCAGTAGTATCCTCTTTGGAAAATCGACTTCGGAAGATTTGAAACGGTTGGACGAGAAAACGTTTTTAGACGTTTTCGATGGCGTGCCACAAGCCGAGATTGCCAAGTCGGAACTTGATGATGGACTTGATATGATCGGCGCCCTAGCAGCCAAGACCGGGTTTTTAGGTTCAAATGGCGAGGCCCGACGTGAATTAAAACAGAATTCGATTTCTGTAAATAAGGCAAAAGTAAAGGACGACTATAAAATAACCGAAGCCGATTTAATAAATGGCAGGTTCGTCTTACTTCAACGAGGGCGACGAAGCTATTTTGTTTTGGTAGTGAAGTAACGTTGGTTTTCTGATTAGGGTTTTTAATTTCAAGATTGTTGTATTAAAAATAGGAATCATGAGATATGTTGCCTTTTGTCTATTGATCTTCACTTTATTTATGTCTTGTGAAAAATTGGATAAGGTGAGTGAACCTTCCATGACGTCAGACCTCGATGGAAAATGGGCGCTTCAGAGCGTACGTTGTTTTTGCTTTTTCCCCGACGATTTTGACTTCTCGGTTCATCAACTGGAGTTTGATACCATGGCAAATGAGGTTCGGGTCGACAATTCAGAAGGGACTAATTTCGTGACGGGTAGTGGAACATACCCTTTTACCATTCAAAATGATAGTATCGTCATCAAGGAGCGTATTGCCTATACCTACCAAATTGACGGAACGATTTTGATTTTGACATTCATTGACGATCCGCAGCTGGCGGACGACGAGATTTCCTTGGTATATTCCAAATTGTAGCCAGAATCGTTCTAGAGACCTTAAATGACCATAAGGTTACATCCCCGGATATCTGAATTATCGAATCGCCCGAGAATTTCAAAACTTCCATCTTGATGTTTCTTGCCCAAATCTTGTGTGGCAATAAAGGAACAAGAATGGATATTGGCCAAATCAATGACATTTAATCCGCCTGTTTTTCCCGCTTTTTGAAGACTTAAGGGGTCTTCGGTATCCCGAATAAGGATTTTCATCCATGGGGGTGTCTTGAAAATACCGTTGCCACTGGAGTAGGCTTGCGAAAGCAATTCGGTCATTCCATATTCCGAATGTATGGTCGGCACTCCAAAGCCTTTGGATAACTGTTGATGTAGTTCGGCGCGGATCAATTCCTTCCGTCTTCCCTTCATACCACCGGTTTCCATAATGACCGTATTGGTGAGTTTCATTGGAAAGTGTTCTACAAAGTCCAGTAATGCAAAAGAAACCCCGATTAATAAGGTTTTTTGCCCATTAGAGTCCAATTGTCGTATTTTTTCATAAAGTGATGAAAGATCATCAAGGTAAAATCCACTGTCTTGATGTCCGCTTTTTTGAATGAGATCGTCCACCATATAAATAAGGGAAGAACCTTTGCGTTCAAGATATGAAGGTAGTAAGGCTAATATGCAATACTCTTCTATCTTCCCATAAAATTGCTCAAAGGCTTTACGATAACTCTTTTGATATACAGCTAGAGAGGCTACATAATGCTTGCTCGTAGTGCTGCCTGTAGTGCCGCTACTCGAAAAAATGACTTCAGGGTCTCTATTTCCACTAGATATGCGTTTTGACTTAAAAAACCCAATGGGTAAAAACGGAATGTCCGCAACGCGTTTCACCGTTTCGGGATCTTTATCCAAATAGCCACAATAGGTGTGGTATACTTCGTTGTTATGATATTGAAACCGATAGACGTTCAATGCTTGCAATTCGAATTCAGCTGGAGTTTTGATATCGAATATGGGCAGGTGGTACATGGGCATGGATTCGTACGGTAAAAATACAGATCCATTAGGAGAATGAAACAAAAAAACCCTGTCGGTATAGACGGGGTAGTATTCGAAAACGAATTCGTTCTATTTTACCACAAGCTTTCTTGTCATGGTATCACCGTTTTCCGTCACCTGTAGCACATACACGCCAGCCACCAAACGGGAAATGTTCAATGTTTTTGACGCGATGCGATCGGTTAGCACAACTTCGCCGAAAACATCGTAAACAGCGATTTCTTTCTTCCCATTGGTGGCTGTCGTGATATATACCATATCGTTTACCGCCGGATTGGGATAGAGCTGAAAGGTAGATTTCTTAACTGTAAAAGGGTCGTTGGTATTAGATGCTTCCTGCGCATAGGATGACACGGCAAAAAGCAACAACAGACCGAAGTAGCATTTTTTCATAGGTTATTGATTTGGGATCAACAAAGTAAAGATAATGAAACGGACTACCTTGACCTCAATTATGTTGTGAAATTCGATAAATTGTAGGTAAATAAAACACGGCGTGCCGTTCATCGATTAATTGTGCAAATCGTCGAATCTGGGAGTCCGGTATTTTCTCTTTATTGGAAAGTAATTTACTTGATAATCAATTTTCTGGTGGCCACTTTGTCCTTTTCATAAACACGAAGGACATAGACACCTGCATCCAAATCGGACACATTCAATTCAGGTCCTAAAATGGTCGTTTCCATAACTTGCGTACCCAGCACATCGAAAATCAGAACTTGTTTCGGCGCATTTTGAGCGGTATTTATATATACCTGACCGGTAGTCACCGGATTAGGATAGAGTTTAAACCCATCAATATCACCATTGGCTTTGGCTTCTTGGCCAGAGCAAACAGCAACGAATAGAAAGAAGAACAATAGGTAAAGGTGCTTCATATGGGTTATTCAGCAAATAACATACCACAAATATAAGAATTCTAGGTTTCCAATACGCACATAGATCTAAGTATAATGGCAAAAGATCGATGAAATGCATGGTTTCCGATAAAACAGTCACATCATCCTCAACCCAAATGAATGCCATTAAACCCCCAATGTTATCTAAACGTTACTAGGATTAAATCAAGGTTAAGAGTAGAAGAGGTAAGACTTTTATCTTTATTTTTGATGAAAGACCAATTCAAAAGAGCCAATGAAAAAGAAAGATATCAGAATTCTGCTCGTTGATGATGAACCGGACATCCTGGAAATTTTAAGTTATAATCTCTCAGCGGAAGGATATCAAGTCTACACGGCCAAGAACGGTGTAGATGGTGTTTCAAAAGCAAAGAAAAAGCAACCACATCTCATCGTTCTAGACGTTATGATGCCCGAAATGGATGGTATTGAGGCCTGTGAGATTATCAGGAACACCAAAGGCTTGGAAAATACGATCATTACATTTCTTACCGCAAGAGGGGAAGATTATTCCCAAGTGGCCGGCTTTGATGCCGGAGCTGACGATTACATCACAAAACCGATCAAACCGAAGGTGCTCATTAGTAAAGTGAAAGCGCTCTTGCGTCGATTGAAAGAAGAGGAGTCCGCTTCTGAAGATATCGTAACAGTCGGTAATATTGTAATCAATCGCGAAGAGTACAAAATCATAAATGACGGCAATGAGTTGGTGCTGCCCAGAAAGGAATTCGAACTTTTGTCACTACTCACCTCAAAACCTGGTAAGGTTTTTAAACGAGAGGTCATCTTGGATCGTGTTTGGGGAAATGAAGTAGTCGTTGGTGGCCGAACTATTGATGTTCACATTAGAAAACTTCGTGAAAAGATCGGCGAAGGGCATTTCAAGACCATAAAGGGCGTAGGTTATAAATTTGTGTTATAGTACCTTTTTTTTGCTAAATTGGTGCAATGGCCATACGTTTAAAGAGATCATATAAATTCGCCTTTCGCACCGCTTTTTTTATTTCTGTAGTACTTACCGTATTACTTTGGTCATTAATGCGGTTCACGGAAATTGAAAACTGGGCCTTTTTGGCGATTTTTATCGCGTTGACTTTCCTGATATCCTTTCTCATTGTTCAGCTTCGTATTGAAAAGTTCATCTACCGTCGGATCAAACGAATATATGATGATGTTTCCCTCTTAGAGTCAAGCACCTTGACATCTCGAACCATTACGACCAATATGAGCACCTTGACCGAGGAAATTGAAAAATTTGCGCAGGACAAGAAAATTGAGATCGACACCTTAAAGATCCGAGAAGAGTATCGAAAAGAATTTCTAGGAAATGTTTCCCACGAACTGAAAACACCTCTTTTCACAGTGCAAGGGTATTTAGAAACCCTATTAGACGGAGCCATCGATGATAAAAATGTACGCAAAAAATACCTGCAAAGGGCCAATAAGGCAGTTGATCGTTTGATTTACATTGTAAAGGACCTTGATCTGATTACCAAACTGGAGGCCGGTGATATGAATGTAATCTGGGAAGAATTTGATATTATCGAGTTAATTAAAACCGCTTTTGAGCTTCTTGAAATGAAGGCGGCCAAGAAGAAAATATCACTCACCTTTGATATGGAGTATGCTGAACCTATTTGGGTAAGGGGCGACAGTGAAAAAATTAGACAAGTAGTCACAAATCTACTAGTGAATTCAATCAAATATGGGAATGAAAATGGTACCACCGAGGTGAGTGTTGAAAACCTTATTCAAAATAAGGTAATCGTTAGGGTCACTGATAATGGCGAAGGAATACCCGAGAATCACATTCCGAGATTATTCGAACGTTTTTATCGTGTTGATAAAAGCGGTAGTAGAAAAGAAGGGGGGTCTGGACTTGGATTGGCCATTGTCAAGCACATCATTGAGGCCCATGAAGAGCGAATTTATGTGGAGAGCGTGCCAGATGTAGGTTCTGAATTCTCGTTTACCCTAGAAAAGGTAACGGTTGCAATACCCACGGAAACTTCTACTGCTTCAACCTAGTTTTCACTAGCTTTGTGCCGATGAAAAATGTAATCCGGTGGGAAGTAAAAACAAGCTGAAACGGTTCAAGGATAATGAGACCTTCAAAAATGTCATTCAACCCCAACGCGAAGAGATCCAAAGGGGTTTTTCGTTAAAAGGGAATTGGAAATCCCATTTTGGAAACGACAAACCTATTGTGTTGGAGCTGGGTTGTGGCAAAGGCGAATATACTATAGGTTTAGCGAAAAAAAATCCTCAGAAAAATTATATCGGAATTGATATTAAAGGGGCACGATTATGGCGGGGAGCGAAAATCGGGTTGGAAGGGAATTTAGAAAATGTAGCCTTTCTTCGTACTCAAATCGAATTGATTGATCAATTGTTCGATAAAGGTGAAGTTTCGGAAATATGGATAACTTTTCCTGACCCTCAAATCAAATACAAGCGCACCAAACACCGAATGACCAATAGAGACTTCCTTAAAAAATATCAACAGGTTTTAAAAGCCGATGGGGTCGTTCATTTGAAGACGGATAGTGAATTTATGCACGGCTATACCCTGGGGCTCTTACACGGTCTAGATTTGGAAATAATTTACGCCAACCACGATGTATATAAGAATGAAGGAAGCCCTATAGATGTTTTGGAGATTCAGACTTTCTACGAAAATCAGTACCTTGAAAGAGGGAAGCCTATTACCTACCTACAGTTTAAGGTCCATTAGCAGAAAACAAAACAGATGCAACAGTTATTACTATTGGGAGTTTCTACATTGACGGCCGCCTTTGTTGCCTCGTTACCTCCTGGACTGTTGAATATGAATGCCGCAAAGACCAGTGTTGAAAAAGGTAAAAAAAATGGAATTGTTTTTGGCCTCGGAGTAGGAGTGGTCGTCATGTTTCAGGCGTATCTCGCTGTCCGAATCTCAAAGTTCTTGACCCAGAATCCACAGGTAATCGAAATACTGATGCAGGCCGCTTTGGTCATTTTTGGGACGCTAGCGATTTTCTTTTGGTTCAAGGGTAAAAAACAGCCTAAAGACACCATTACCTATGATAAGAGTAAAAAACGGGGAAGTTTTACGAAAGGAATGTTTCTGGCGGCCCTGAATTTATTGACCATTCCTTATTATGCCGGTATGAATACTTTTTTTCATAGCCAAGGTTTCATGAACTACACCGTTGTCGATGAAATTATTTTTATTTTTTCTGCCGGATGCGGAACTTTTTTGGCCATGTACCTGTACGTATTCTATTTTGACCGTATGGAGCAGCGGACCAACCGATTTTCAAAAAATGCGAACTATATTCTTAGCGGGTTAATGGTGGTTCTTTTTTCGATAACCCTTTTTAAGCTATTTGTGAGTAAATGAAACCAGAAAACAAGAATTTTTTCCAAAAAGTATACGAAGTCGCCGAACAGATTCCGTATGGTCGCGTAACTTCCTATGGGTCCATTGCCAAATATCTAGGTGCCGCACGAAGTGCGCGTATGGTAGGCTGGGCCATGAACGGTGCCGGAGGGATGGAAAATGTTCCTGCACATCGGGTTGTCAACAAGGCCGGCCTCCTCACAGGAAAGCATCATTTTGAAGGCACTAATTTAATGCAGCAATTGTTGGAAAGTGAAGGTATTGTGGTCATCGACAACCAAATCCAAGATTTGGAGAAGCATTTCTGGGATCCTTTTAAGGAGCTTGGGTAAATGGGAATGTCAATTCCGTCAAAACCGGAATGATTCATTTCATTTGTTAAGACTTCTTTGCCCACCTGTCGATTTTTAGGCTTCTCAAAACCCATAGTATCACTCTATCACAGCATGTTACTTTTCAATCCCATGCCTTCCGAATCTCGCTCTCAAAGGCTATCTTTGTTGTTTAGAATCATTTTATATAATGAAGATAGATAAGAAGGAAGTTCTTAAGGCACTCGAACAGATTACAGTGCCCGGGGAGGGACAGAATATGGTAGAGAGTGGTGCGGTGAAAAACGTACAGATTTTTGGTGACGAAGTAGAGATTGATGTGACCATCAATAACCCTAGTCTCCAGGCACGAAAAAAGACCGAGGTTGAAATCTTGAAAGTCATTCATGCGGAGGTATATCAGAAGGCCAAGATAAAGATCAATCTCAAGGTCGAAGCATCCAGTGCCAAACCCAAAGCCAACGAGATAAAAGGGAAAGCCATACCCGGTATTCAAAATATTATTGCGGTCGCTTCCGGAAAAGGCGGTGTTGGTAAATCTACCGTAACTGCTAATTTAGCGGTGACCTTGGCAAAAATGGGATTCAAAGTAGGGCTCTTGGATGCCGATATCTATGGGCCGTCCATGCCGATTATGTTCGATGTGGTTCATGAAAAACCATTGGCCGTTAATGTCGGCGGAAAATCAAAGATGAAACCTGTTGAAAGTTATGGCGTCAAAATGCTTTCCATCGGGTTTTTCACCCAACCGAACCAAGCCGTGATTTGGAGAGGTCCTATGGCCTCAAAGGCTTTGAACCAAATGATTTTCGATGCTCATTGGGGCGAACTCGATTTCATGTTGTTAGACCTGCCACCAGGTACCGGTGATATTCATTTAAGTATCATGCAGGCGATGCCGGTAACAGGAGCAGTTATCGTGAGCACTCCGCAGGAGGTCGCCTTGGCGGATGCAAAAAAAGGAGTTGCGATGTTTCAACAAGATTCCATCAATGTTCCGGTTCTGGGTATTGCAGAGAATATGGCGTACTTTACCCCGGCTGAATTGCCGGAAAACAAATATTATATATTCGGTAAAGAGGGCGCCCAACGCTTGTCCGAAGATCTAAAAGTGCCTTTTTTAGGGGAAATTCCCCTGGTGCAGAGTATTCGCGAGGCAGGCGATGTGGGTAGGCCAGCCGCTTTACAGACCGCTACGCCTATAGAAGCTGCTTTTGAAGAATTGACCAAGAACGTAGTGCAAGAAGTGGTGCTCAGAAATAAGAGTCTACCTCCTACCGAGGCTATCAAAATAACGACAATGGCTGGGTGTTCCGCTGTTAAAAAGAAGTAATTATGACAACAATGACTCCCGAACAACTGAAAGCGAATATTGAAAAAGCGCTTGATGAAATCCGACCTTTCCTGCAGAGTGATGGTGGTGATATTTCATTGGTTTCCATCGATGGCGATAGTTCCGTTAAAGTGAAATTGGAAGGGGCTTGCGTTGGTTGTTCGGTCAATCAGATGACACTCAAAAGCGGAGTGGAGATGACCATAAAAAAATACGCTCCCCAAATTCAGGAGGTGATCAATTTAAGCTGACAAAAATCATAAAAAGAAGCGTGGCAATAGTATATTTTTGCCCTGCTTTTTTAATTTAAATTTTAATGATCAAAACGGACATACTGATAATTGGAGCAGGCCCTACGGGTCTTTTTGCTGTTTTTGAGGCAGGACTTTTACAACTCAAATGCCATTTAATCGACGCGTTACCGCAGGCTGGCGGACAATGCTCCGAAATTTATCCCAAAAAGCCCATCTATGATATTCCGGGATTTCCAGAAGTATTGGCTGGGGATCTTGTCGACAATCTGATGGAACAGATCAAACCCTTTCAACCTGGCTTTACATTGGGTGAACGCGCGGAGACCATCAAGAAACTTGAAGATGGCTCCTTTGTGGTAACAACGAACAAAGGCACTGAACACCATGCACCAATTGTAGCTATCGCAGGGGGTCTGGGTAGTTTTGAGCCTCGAAAACCACTACTTGAAAATATCGGTGCTTTCGAGGATAAAGGCATCGCTTATATCATAAAGGACCCCGAAGTATACAGAGATAAAAAAGTGGTTATCGCCGGAGGCGGGGATTCGGCATTGGACTGGAGTATCTTCTTGGCCGATGTAGCTGCAGAAGTAACTTTAGTGCATCGTAGAAATGAGTTTCGTGGGGCATTGGATTCCGTAGAGAAAGTGCAACAGTTGAAAAATCAGGGAAGAGTCAATTTGATTACTCCCGCAGAAATCGTTGGGCTCAATGGAACGGACCAACTGGAGTCGGTCGTCATACGGAAAGTCGGTGATACGGAAGGTGATAGGGTATTGGAAGTGGATAACTTTATACCCCTATTTGGGCTTTCCCCTAAGTTGGGGCCTATTGCCGATTGGGGCCTTGAAATCGAAAAAAACGCAATTAAGGTAGATAATACCCTCGACTATCAAACCAATATTCCTGGTATATATGCTATTGGTGATGTCAATACCTATCCCGGAAAGCTAAAATTGATTCTTTGCGGGTTTCATGAAGCCACTTTAATGTGCCAAAGTGCCTATCAGCGAATCTTCCCTGAAAAGAAGTATGTGATGAAATACACCACTGTGGGTGGAGTTACCGGTTTTGATGGCAGCAAGAAGGAGGCGCCAAAAGCGGTAGTCAAGGCCATTGAATGATGGCTGTAGCTAGGAGCAAGGGGTTAGGAGCAAGGAACTAATGATTCAGTAATAGTATATGGCAGTAAAAAAATTCGAGGACTTAATTGTTTGGCAAAAGGCTCAGGATTTTTCCGTTTCGATTTACAAAAACTTCTCTAACCTCAAAGATTATCATTTTAAAGATCAAATTATCCGGGCTTCCGTATCTATTTCAAATAATATAGCTGAAGGATTTGATCGAAAAACAAATCCAGATTTTATAAGATTTTTATACATAGCATCAAGTTCAAACAGTGAAGTTCGTTCTATGTTATATTTGTCAAAAAGATTGGAATATGTAAACGAGGACAAATAAAAAGAATTAATAGATAAGTCAAATGAAATTTCTAGGATGCTTTATAGACTAATTCAATCAATGAATACTAAACCCTAAAACCCTAACTCCTAAACCCTGCCATGGATATCAAGATTAAAATTACCGATAGAGAGGGTGTACAGCACGAAGTAGATGCACCTACTGACATGAATATGAATTTGATGGAGGTCGTACGTTCCTATGAATTGGCACCAGAGGGCACTATTGGAGTTTGTGGCGGTATGGCCATGTGCGCATCTTGTCAGTGTTATGTGAAGTCAGCGCATGCCCTTCCGGAAATGTCCGATGATGAAGACGCTATGTTGGCCGAAGCTTTTTATGTGGAGGACAATTCTCGTTTAGGTTGTCAGATCCGTATGACCGAAGACCTTGACGGGCTTGAGGTAGAACTCGCTCCTGAGAGCTAGATTCTGGCCTGATACGTGAATAAGTTATGATAGCGTCCTTCTTGTGCAATCAACTCATCATGAGTTCCCCGCTCGGCAATACGCCCTTCCTCGATAACCAGTATTTTATCGGCTTTGCGAATCGTGCTCAAACGATGCGCGATAACAAAAGTGGTTCTACCCTTGGTCAACTCGGCCAAACTCTTTTGAATCAATGCCTCACTTTCCGTATCGAGATTTGAAGTGGCTTCGTCCAAGATCAAGATTTTAGGGTCTGCCAAAACCGCTCTGGCAATAGCGATTCGTTGACGTTGTCCGCCAGAAAGTTTGATGCCACGCTCTCCGATCAGGGTGTCCAGGCCGTCTTCGAAACGGTCGGTGAATTCGTCCACATAGGCAGCCTTAACGGCCTGCTGTAGTTCTCTTTCAGTCGCATTCGGCCGCGGGAAAAGGATATTCTCGCGAATGGTTCCCTCGAACAAAAAGTCATCTTGGAGTACGACGCCCAAGTACTGTCTAAAACTATCGAGTTTCACTTTGGAAAGGTCTTCCCCATCAATCGTTATTTTTCCAGAGAGCGGATTCAAAAAGCTTGCTGCCAATCCAGCAATGGTGGTCTTCCCGGAACCGGAACTACCCACGAGGGCGATAACCTCCCCGGATCTCGCTTCAAAACTCACGTCATGCACTACTTCTTTGTCTTCTTCATATGCAAATGAGACCTGTTCAAAAACCATATTTCCCTGTATTTTGTCGAGGGCAATGGTCCGGTCGGTTTCCTCTGACTCCGCAGTGATGTTCATGAGTTCCTCGGTACGGTCAAGTCCTGCTAAGGCCTCCGTAAGCTGACTGCCAATATTGCTCATTTGCACGATAGGGGCGACCATAGTGCCTAATAGGACTGTGAACATCAACAAGTCACCTATGGTCAATTCACCTTGAATGATCTTGTAGCCACCTAAACCCATAACTCCGGTTGTTGCAATACCGATCAGAAAAGTTGCTGAACTGGTCATAAAAGCTGTAGTGGTCAGACTCTTTTTAACGTTTTGAAATAACTCATCGACTCCTTCCTCGAAAATCTTATGTTCTTGGGCTTCGGCATTAAAGCCTTTGATAACACGAATACCACCTAAAGTTTCGGTCAGTCTTCCTTTGACATCCGCGTTGATTTTCCCCCGTTTGCGAAAAATGGGGCGAATGATCTTAAAGGCTTTCAAAGCGATGACCGCGAATATGGCCAAGGGAATAAAGGTGAATAGGGTCATGGTAGGGCTTATTCCCAATAATAGAATCAAAGAAACGATGGCGGTAATGGTTCCACCAACCAATTGTACCAGACCGGTACCGATGAGATTTCGAACTCCTTCAACATCAGACATAATCCTTGAGACCAATGCCCCTGATTTGGTATTATCGAAAAAACGAATGGGTAATGACAGTACCTTTTTCTGTACTTGGGCCCGCAGCTCGGAAATCAAAAATTGGGCCTGTACGCTTAAGATCTTGGTCAAGAGAAAAGAGGTTGTTGCCTGCACGAAAATAGCCAAGATTACCCCGGCCACTAAGAGTTTCAACAGGGGCAGGTCTTTTTTGGCGATGACATCATCGATCAAATATTTTGAGGCTATAGGGGTGACAAAACTTGCCGCCTTACTGATGACGATAAGTAACAGGCCGATGAATACCAAATTCCGTCTGGGCCAAATGATGGTTTTGAACGCGGTAAGTATGCTTACTTTTTTTTCTGACATAGTCGCTATTGAAGAATCTGCAAGATACCTAAAAAGCAAGTATTCCGCGATGGTTTATTTTGGGTTCTAAAATTAGTTTTTAAGCGGTAAGTCGATTAATTTAACACCACTGAACCGTTAATTTTTTGAAAATGCGAAATCTACTGCTACTAATTGCCCTGGCCCTGCTTTCCTGCAAAACGGATACGAACTCAGAAACAACAGCATCTAGTTTGGCACAAAAGGCCGAAAATGTGACGATTATCCGCGATGATTTTGGAGTGCCGCATATCTATGGAAAAACCGATGCCGATGCCGTGTTCGGCTTATTATATGCCCAATGCGAGGATGATTTCAATCGCGTTGAGCAAAATTATATTTGGGCCACAGGAAGATTGGCCGAGGTCGAAGGTGAAGCAGCTCTTTATAGTGACCTAAGAGCAAAACTTTTTATGACCGAAGAAGAAGCAAAAGCGAACTATGAAAAGAGTCCTGATTGGTTGAAGAAGCTATGTGATGCCTTTGCGGATGGCATCAATTACTATTTGGAAACCCATCCTGAGGTACAACCCAGATTACTGACACATTTTGAACCTTGGATGCCCATGTATTTTAGTGAAGGTTCTATTGGAGGTGATATCGAACGGATTCGTACCAATCGTATCAAAGCCTTTTATGAGAGTGGGATGGAGGTACCGAAAATGGAATTGGAAGAGTTGGAAAAAATCGAGATGGAGGCCGAACCTCAAGGTTCTAACGGTATCGCTATTTCCGGTGAGTTGACTCAATCCGGTGATGCACTGTTATTGATCAATCCGCATACGTCCTTCTATTTTCGTGGCGAGGTGCATGTAGTCAGTGATGAAGGTCTGAATGCCTATGGTGCGGTGACTTGGGGACAATTTTTCGTTTATCAAGGGTTTAATGAAAAAACCGGTTGGATGCACACCTCTGGTGATACCGATGTCATTGATGAGTTCAAGGAAACGGTAGTAAAAAACGAAGAGGAGTTATTTTATCAGTATGGGGAAGAATTGAGGCCAGTGACCACTACCGAGGTCACCTTGACCTATAAGAATGGGGCCGATTTCAAGGAAAGAACATTTCCCATGTACCGCACCCATCATGGCCCTATCACACATTTGACAGACGGTCAATGGACGGCGTCCGCGATGATGTGGGAACCCGTTAATGCCCTGGAGCAGTCCTTTATCCGCACCAAACAAGATGGGTATGCCGGTTTTCGCGAGATGATGGACATTCGCGCCAATTCTTCGAACAATACCGTATACGCCGATGCCGAAGGCAATATCGCTTACTTTCATGGCAATTTTGTTCCCAAAAGAGACACTTCTTTCGATTACACGAGACCTGTGGAAGGGAACAACCCCAAAACGGATTGGCAAGGGCTTCACCCTGAATCGGAGAATATTCTTTTGCTCAACCCAGAAAACGGATGGTTGCAAAACTGCAACTCTACGCCTTATACCGCGGCTTTGGAATTTAGTCCGAAGAAATCCGATTACCCAAACTACATGTCCATCGATCGCGAGAATTTCAGGGGGGTACACGCTATCGCCCTATTGGAAGATCGTAAGGGGTATACCTTGGATAGTTTGATTCAATTGGCCCATGACCCTTATTTGCCGGCATTCGAGGCTTTGATTCCCGGTTTGGTCAAAGCCTATTATGAACACCACGACAGAAACCCCAAATTACAGGGTGCCGTGGATGTATTGGCCGATTGGGATTTTAGGACTTCAAAAGAGTCGGTTGCCATGACTTTGGCTCATTTTTATGGCACAGCGTATTATCGAGAAGGAAAATACCCCGAAGGAATGATTCCCATGGAACGCGTCAAATTATGGGGTAGTACCTCTCCAAATACGGAAAAACTTCGGATTTTCGAATCTGTCATCGATCAACTAATGACTGATTTCGGAACTTGGAATATGCCTTGGGGAGCGGTGAATCGGTACCAACGTTTGAATGGGGATATCCGTCAGCCTTTCGACGATAGCAAACCCAGTATTCCTATTGGTTTTGCTTCGGGGCGTTGGGGGGCTTTGGCTGCCTACGGCGCGCGCTATGGTAGCGAGAATGCCAAAAAACTGTATGGTACGCGAGGGAATAGTTTTGTGGCCGCCGTTGAATTTGGAGATCGTGTTAAGGCCAAGAGTATTTTGGCGGGCGGGCAAAGTGGTAATCCTGCTTCGCCTCATTTCGATGATCAGATCCAAATGTATGCCGATGTCCAATGGAAAGAAGTGCCATATTATAAGGAGGATGTATTGAAACGGGCCAAAGAAACTTATGTGCCGGGTAAAAGATAAATAGAGTATCTCGAAATGGGTGATGGGTTGTTTTACTTGTTTACAAGGGGGGTATGACCTGTACTTGGTAAAATTGGGCTACTCTTTGGTAATGATCAAACTTGCTTTAGAGCCTGCCGAGAGCAACCACTTGTTCGAATAGATCATTTGCCCCTGATCATCATAGACATCGATTTGAGCTGTATTCGGGGATGAGGATCCCTCGTTCAACGCTTCAAAGACCAGCTGATTAAAACCTTTCTCCAAATCGGCATTCACACCTTTAAAGGCACCAGTCAATAAAATATTGGGATCGGCCACTTTTCCATTGACGTAAATCTTTACCCGATCTCCATCCACATATTCATGATCCCGGCAAACGATTCCTACAAACTTGCCATTGCTTTTGATTTCGCCTAGATTTTGATCTGGAAAATGGTCTTTAGAGCCTTCTTTAGCTGTTCTAGGACCTACCTTTGGGTCTATTTTCATATTATGCCCTGCCTGTAACAATTTTTTGTCGGGAAGCATTTTCACAGGTTTTCTTCCCATTAGGGAATCCTTGAAGTTGATATTGGGCTTGTCTTTGATCACATCTGGAATGCGAAGCGCTGTACCTTTATCCGTCTTTCCCTTTTCATCCAGTTTGTTCGCAGCCTCTATTTTCAGAGGTTTGGCTGTGGGAATATCCGATTGGGCCCGTCCGAACAGCGGGAGGCATAACAGTACCAAAAATGTAATCTTGGAATTCATCGATAGTATAAGTCGATTTGTTACCTCAAAAATAACAAATACCCTGCCAGACGGACTTAAAAGGCTGTTAAAACCCTAAGTTTTCGACGATTGTCTCTGCAATCAATCGATGACCGGTCAAATTTGGGTGGATCGGATCGGAATCATAACACTGCTTTTGATGGTCCAACAACACTTGATGAATGTCTATTGTGGCCAATACCGAAGGGTGTTTTGTATCCAAAATGATACGCTTGAACTTTTGTAGCACCTCTTCCTCATAGTTCGGATATGGGTTTTGCCAAGTGAAGGGTTTTTGTAGGTCCGTAGCGACTGGTACGGTGTTTAGTGCGAGCGGAGGCGGAGTGAGTAACACGGCGGAGATTTCCTTTTGCTTTAGTTTTTCCAAAAAGGAAAGCACGCCTATTTTGAAGCTGTCGAATAATTTTTCGGAGGGCCGCCCGTAAATCCCACAATTAATGCCATAACAGAAAAAGGCCACATCGATTTTGGTGCTGGCCAAATCCTCGTCCAGACGTTCAAAAAGATAGGGGCGAGGACCCGGATGCCCGATTTCGGTAAGTCCGGTAACGGTTTCACTGCTTTTGCCCCAATTGTGAAAGGTCAGGTTGAGATCGGGCCTTAAGGTGTCGGATAACTGTTGGAGCTTTTCAACATATCCGTTCTTACCGCCATAGGTGACACTATCCCCAAAACAACCGATGACCTGATTTTTTTGAAATGGAAAGGATTCGAAATCCTCACATTGGGGTAGCAACGCTCCTAGAGCGCCTAAAGAAGTTAGTTTTGTAAACTTTCTCCTGTTCATTTCCAATGTGTTTTTAGAAAGCGTAGAAAGTTGCCATGCATGATATTTTCGATATCGGTTTGGGTGTACCCTCTACCCGTCAGTAATTCAGGCACTTGTTTTAAGTCGGCTATGGTGTCCAAATCCGCAGGGGATTGTTCTTTGCCAAAACCGCCATCGAGGTCGGTTCCGATTCCTACATGTAGCGTATTACCTGCCATTTGGCAGATATGGTCGATGTTGTCGGCCATCTGTTGCAAGCTGGCTCCCATTTCTTGCGGAGTCGATTGACCGCGAATCCAATTGGGAACCATCATCCAGGCGTCCAATACCATCCCGATGACCGCATTTCTATTGATCAGTTCCTGAAGTTGTTCATCTGAAAACTGTCGATTGTGATCGACTAATTTTCTACAATTGTTATGACTTGCCCAAACGGCGCCTTGGTAAACATCCATGGCTTCCCAAAAGCTCTGGTCACATAAATGGGTGGCATCCAAAATCATGTTCAGACGGGCTACTTCCTTGAGCAATTCTTTTCCTTTGGTACCGATTCCCCCGACCGAATCCGTGCCATAGGCATAGGTTCCAGGGCCGTAATGAGCCGGACCGATAGCGCGTAGCCCCTGTTCATAAGAGCGTTGCAAATGTTCAATGGAAATAATGGAATCAGCACCTTCCAAACTCAGAATATATCCGATGGGTTTGTGTTCATCGGTCGAAGTGTTCCATTGTTCCAGATGGGCATTTAACTGCTCTAGGTTCGTGATTTGAACCAATTCGCCTGCCTCTTCCATCGCTCTGTACCAAGCGAGTTGCCCTTGTGTTTGCGCCCAAGCTTGATGGGGTGAGTTCCAGCCAGGCAGTGGATTGTCCTGGTGTACATAGCGTGCGATCTGAGTGGCGACGCAGAGTCCGATATTGCCTTTTCGCATCGCATCGAAGGAAACGGTATTTTTCCCCCGATCGGGTTTGTCGGTCATGCCGACTTCACTTTCCCGAATTTCAGAAATGGGCCACCGCAAATCACGGTTCCATTCCAAAGCGTTCATGGATAAATCTAGATGGGCATCGAATATGAACATGCTTAAATTGTTATTTTTTGATTCCGCGCAGCGACCTGCCATTGATTGATAATGCTTCCATCTTTTACCACTTGCAGGGTTTCATATTTAGCTACTGTAGGGCACACATGCATAGGAAGCGCATAAAATCCTTGACCGACTTCATAGCTGCTGCCATCGGCTACTTTGACCACTAAATGTTCTTCGCTTTGTCCGATTTGTTCACTGTCCGGAAGGTTCAAAAACCGTACGCGTGGAAAATTCATCTCAGGTGCGATCGACTTATGACCGAGATCAAAGCAAAGGATATTCGGAGCTGGTTTGCTAATGATCCGTGTAAACAATATGGCGGCCGGCTGGAAATTCATATGAGGAAAAAGTTCTCCATAACGGGCATCCCATAAGAGTGTTGTGCCCGGTGCAACATCGACATTCGCCCTTTGGGCATGAACCGGAAAGGAGGGTGATCCCCCAGCAACGATATGCTTCACTGTGATGCCTTGTTGTTCTATCGTTTCTTTTAATTGGACGACGCTGAGGTAAGCGGTATCGACGACCTCCTTTTGTCGATCAAAATCGGTTTCGCGAATATGTCCGTCATAGACATGGAAACCCATCGCTTCAAGTTGAGGATGTTCGTCAATCTCACGAAAAAGTGCTACGGCCTTCCCATCGGGGACGATCCCTGTGCGGTTCATCCCCACATTGATATCCATCCACAGTTGCAACCTAATGTTTTTTTCCAAGGCTATGGTGGTGATTTCCTCTAGAGTTCCGGAATTGTCGACCAAGGTCGAAAAATTCGATTCGGGAAACTGTTGTGTCAAGGCTACAAAACGCAGGATATTGGCCCCTACCAAGGGCATCGCCAACAAGATTTCATCGCCGCCGCAACTTCCCAGCAGCTCGGCTTCCGCGATGGTCGCACATTTGAACTTTCGAATACCTTCCCGTAGTTGAAGTTGAATGATTTCGGCGGTCTTATGCGTTTTGATATGCGGTCGTAGTCGACTAACATCGCCGACTACCGATTTCATTTCGGCAATGTTTTGTTCAATTAGATCGGGATAGACCAACAATGATGGGGAGATGAGATGGGAGGTGTCCGAAACCTCGAACCAGTTTAAATCAGACATGACAGCTTAGTTTATTGATGAAGTTCAAACATCGCCTCGATTTCCACGGCAATACCGCCTGGGAGCATCATGCCTACTGCACTGCGCACACCAACGCCATAATCGGGGCCAAAAACATCGGCCATTAATTCACTATACCCATTGATAACCAGGGGTTGATCTCCAAAATCAGGGGTGCAATTCACCATTCCCAAGGTTTTGACCAACCGTTTGATACGATCGACATCACCGAAATGGGTGGTGATGGTCGCCAGCATGGTCAATGCTGTTTGTCGTGCTGCTGCTTTTCCTTCCTCTAAAGTAAGGGTGTCACCTACCCGGCCAACAATCAAGGTGCCATCGGTGCGCATACATCCTTGTCCGGATATATAGAGAAAATTATCCACGACCAAAACGGGCTTGTACAATCCTGCTGGTGGCGGTGCGGGGGGTAATTGCAATCCTAATGCTTTTATTCGTTCCGAAGGTGTTTCCATAGTATTGTTTTAAATGAATATATCTAAAATTAGAACTCCGACAAGGCCCATAACGCCAACCGTGGTTTCCATTACTGTCCACGTTTTCAAGGTGTCCTTTACGGAGAGATTAAAATACTCCTTGTACAGCCAAAAGCCGCCATCGTTGACATGTGATAGCATCAAGCTACCAGAGCCGATGGCCAAGACCATCAATTCAGGACTGACATCGGTACCGGATAACAGCGGTAATGCAATACCCGCTGCCGTCAAACCGGCAACGGTAGCCGAACCAACGCATATACGAATGACGGTCGCAATCAACCAGGCCAAAATCAGAGGGGAAATCGAAGAGCCTTTGAGCATGTTACCGATATAGTCACTAACGCCGCTATCGATCAGCACTTCCTTCAAGGCACCTGCACCTGCAATAATTAATAAAACCATAGTGATACCGGCAACCGCATTGGAAACGGAACTCATAATTTCGGTCATTTTCCGTCCTCTTGCCAGACCTAGGGTGTAGATAGCGACCAATACCGAAATCAGCATGGCGATCACGGGATTTCCTGCAATGGCCACTATTTTTCTAAACCCATTTGCTTCCGGAAGTAAAAAATCCAGTAACGCCGCAATACCAATTAGGATAACCGGAAGTAGTGCGGTCAAAATACTGGTCATTGTACTGGGCATTTCATCCTCCTGCAATACTTTCGGATTTAAAAACTCTTTTAAGGGTGTAGCTTCGATATTCTTGATAGTTCTAGAAAACAAGGGTCCCGCAACAATAATGGCTGGGATCGCCACGATAATGCCATAGAGTAAGGTCTTCCCTAAATCCGCATCGAACATGACTGCGATACCAGTAGGGGCTGGGTGGGGCGGAAGGTAACCATGTGTTACCGAGAGTGAGGCCAACATCGGAAGACCTACGTAAATTAGGGGTAAACCCGTCGCTGCCGCCACCGTAAACACCAATGGAACCAAAATCACGAAGCCTACCGTATAGAACATCGGAATACCGACAATAAAACCGGTCAAGACCACAGCCCATTGAATGTTCTTCTTTCCGAATTTATCGACCAATTTGGTCGTGATGCGCTGGGCGGCCCCGCTGTCGGCCACTAATTTTCCCAGCATGGCTCCCAAACCCAAAATCATGATAAGACTACCCAAGGTTTTTCCCAACCCGGTTTGAATGGAGTCGACCACTTTAAGGACTTCCATGCCTTCCGCTACTCCAACAAGTAGGGAGACGATGATAAAGGAAATAAAAGCGTTGAGTTTAAATTGGGCTATCAATAGAAACAAGAGCAGTATTCCACCAATAACGATAATAAGAGGCATAGGTCGGTTTTAAGAACATAAATATAGGGAATAATGCTAGACTTGAACTGCCTCCACAAGGAACAAAATGAGGATGGAGGTAAACAAAAACATCCCAATCAAATTGGGATGTTTTATAAGATGTATACTATGGTGATCCGCTATTTTTCCGGGGAAAGGTTTTTATAGAGTAATCCGGCTATAACGGCACCGATTATAGGGGCTACCCAAAAGAGCCACAGTTGCCCTGTAGCCCATCCGCCATCGGCAAAAATGGCCTGACTGGTACTTCTGGCAGGGTTCACTGACGTATTGGTCACGGGAATACTGATCAAATGGATCAGGGTCAAACAGAGTCCGATGGCCAACCCGGCCAAATATTTCGGTGCCTTGGAATGGGTGCTGCCCAAGATGACAAAAAGAAATACAAAGGTCATAACGATTTCGGTGATTAGGGCGGCGGTCATATTAAATCCCCCTGGGGAATGTTCTCCAAAGCCATTGGCCGCAAAGCCGCCTACTCCTTCAAAACCGGCTTGATTGCTGACAATCAGGTAGAGTATTCCCGCTCCTGCGATAGCGCCCAATACTTGGGCAATGATATAGGGAAGGAGATCTTTAGCGTCGAAACGCCCACCCACCCATAGGCCAATCGATACGGCAGGATTCAAATGACAACCCGAAATATGGCCTATGGCATAGGCCATGGTGACCACGGTCAAACCAAAAGCGAGGGACACCCCGACAAAACCAATTCCCATCTCAGGGAAACCTGCGGCCAAGACCGCACTACCACATCCACCAAGAACCAACCAAAGGGTTCCGATGCATTCTGCTACTAATTTTTTCATGATTAAAGTTTTAGTTAATGTTTAGTATTCATTAGTGTCCTTTAATGTAGCAAAAAATCAGATGCGGTGTTCGGTTATTCCATAAAAACTAGGGTTCTATCGCAACGAAAATATCGACCTCCGCGTTGGTGATTTCTGTGGCTTTCTCCCCATATACCTCAAAGTCGGCTGTGTAACGTCGGTCCAAATCAGTATTCCAAATAGCTACCCAAGCCTGGTATACGGCACCTTTTGTGACGTCCCCTTTTGCAGTGAACTTTGCGAAGGTGCCCCCTTCGAAAGCTTGGCCTACCATACCATCAGGAATCGTATCGAGGGAGTCTACCTTACAGCCGATGAGAGTGTCATAGGGTCGGGTATGGTCACTTTCATAATTGGTGTAGATCGCAAAGATCTCATCACTTGTTTTGTTGCTTATTTTTTGTGAAATGCCTTCGGTCATAAATCTTTCCCAGAGTAAACCAATGTCCGAGGCTGCTTGGTCGTTTTCGTTGCTGGTTCTGACGGTTATTCCGATGATCTGAAAGGGAGTGATTTGTACAGTTTGCATGTTCCATGATGTTTGTGATTTGATACAAAGGTAAATGGAGGCTATGTCAGATAATGTCAGGGGTCAAAATAGTACGATACGGTTCCTTGTTTTCTTTAACGTGAACAATCGATGCTATAATATAGTTCTTACTGTGCTATAGGCATCTAGACATGATGCGGGCGGAAACTCAATCTTCTTTTTCTTTGTTGTCTAAACCGTTTACATAGAAAGCTAGGGCCATAAATATGACACCGGCAAGCACAATGGCGATTTTTATCAACATGATAAGTTCGATGGGGGCGGTTATTAAAAAATAGGACCGGATATCTAGAAATCAAATACACGCTCAAGTCGGAACAAGAATTTTGTTGTCCGACCACACCATGTTTCTAGGGACAGCAATCCGGTGGTCTCAAATCTGACGTAATATACAACACGGGAAGGGTTTTTTAAAATTATGTTTAAGTCCAATCTGTAATGACATCAACATGGGGAGACTTTGGTGTCCATATACGATGCGGACAAGCGCCGCTATTTTTGTTCTTTATCCTCGTCCTTATCAGGGTTCTCCATGGCCTTATTGTCAGCATACTCGGCTACTACAAGGAAAATGATAAGAAAAACAAAGAAGATTACGGACCACCACATCATCAAAGCTACTCAAAAACCACTTTAACAATTGGTCCTACTAATAGTAATAAATACACATTTCGGCATCTATATACAATGCGGGCGAGTTTGATTTTAGGCCATAAAAAAGCACACTGACCAAAGGATGCTTTTACAGACATACAAAGCTGTGTAAGTTCCTGATAAATTTTAGGTTATCAAAATATGGGAAATTCCTTGTTATTTTATTTTCCTACAAATAATAAAGTAGGTCATTATGGAATCAGACAAATTTTAGGATAATAAGCTATGGGGCGTAATTTTTTATTCAAGCCCACAATTATTATTGTAATACTCCACCATTGGTTCCAACCCATTTCTTAATCTCAGGCTTTTATTTTCAATTTGTTCAATAAGTTTCGGACAATCGGAAAAATAGTTTTTGACTTTATCTTTATAATCACTAAAAGGATCATAAAAACCAATCTCAGTTAATTTTTCATCATTCTTTTTCTTTAAACAAAAGTTTACCCAAGCCGTAGGAACCGAACTTCCCCCTGCTATCGTGATGTCGCCTTGTCTAGGTATTCCATACAACTCCAAAGCTCCACCGATGTTAAATTCCTCAACACGAATGAATTGATAATTATTTGTCAGTTGAAAAAATCTAAAAACCTTTACTTCGTTATATGAATATTTTTGTTCAAGATATGCTATTTCAGAAAATTCAATGAAGTAAGGTTTTGTATTTGAATCAGGTTTATATTTAAAACCTTTGTTTCTTGTTTTTCCCATTCCGGTCAAAGTGTCGCCTGTCTTGAGAACTATTTTAGAAGACCTAAATGGTTCACTAAATTGAGCAATTGAACTGAAAGTTACCGCCATTAAAAGAAGAAGTAATTTATATTAGGATATGTTTATTTCCAACAAATGAATAGTATCATTGATGATTAACTACTTATGAAATCTAAAATAATTAATTATGTGTACTTACATCTGAGACCCTAAGTTTATTCGATGATGAACCCTCAAAACCTGACTAACGACAAACACTGTTGTCATGGTGGGTGCACTATCGAAATATCTAGGATATATTGACTGAAGAAAAATCCTCCGTCGTCAGCAAATAAATCAATCTGTTGACAAGGTAGTTCAGCGAATAATAGGTTGAAAATTTTGATCCGGACATTGAATTCCCTACATTTGGACAATGAAAAAAGGGGCTCACCGCGAAGATTACCCCTTTTCCGACGGTAATTTTTTAAAGCCCTATCCTAATGAGAGACGGCACACTTTAATTTTCTCGTCTGTTGAAGTGCTTTGAGCAATGTACGAACGTTAGTTCGGGCCTATCTCCTTAGCACAACCGTATTTTAAGCCTCACCTAGTGGGGCTTTTTATATTTATGAAAGGCTTGAATTTTTCTCTAATATCACCTTTTGAATCTAGCCATTTTTTATAACCCCAAACAAAACCTTGTGGCAGGCTAGAAATTTTTAGCTTAATCAAGCCCCTAACTTTTTTATTTTTAAAAGCATCTGAAATAACCACGGAAACTTTTCTTTTAAGCCTGTCTACGTTTTTATCTGGATAATAAGGCAACAACAGTTCCGCCATTTCTGTATTTCCTAAAAATCTTTCGTGCGTATCTAAAATGTATTGGATTTGCTTTAACCATGTTTTGTCTTTTGGGAAGGCGTCTTTTACATTACCAAATAAAGCGAATTGACCGAAACCCTTTGAATCAAAAGTTTTATAAAGTTTGAAATCCAGTTCAGGGTCTATATTGGAATATTCGTCAATAAGCCCATCGACCAGTTCAAGCTTTTTCATAAGCCTGTTTCGCTCCTTCTTTAGACTTTCTAAATCAATTAATGACATAACTATTTTTGAACACACCAAAGTTGATCAGAATAATCTTACAAAACAAGATTGGTAGTCTAGTAGTTATCAATAGTTATCAACTAATAGTGTTTCACCTTGTAAATGTTGTATTCATTGAAGGAAATCGGATTTTCATCTTTTCTTACTAACGTCCAGTAGCTTGGAAAGTCTTTTCCTTCCATAAATTCTGTGATCTTTTTAAGATTACCGAACGTACCAAATAGAATACCACGACTTTGCAAGACCTAGTTTTCTTGTCTTTTAGTTCTTTATAAATCTATTCGAGAGCAGGATGGGCTATTGCATTTAGTTCACTAGGAGAACATAAATTTGAATGTGTTCTGCTAGTTGAAAAGGGAATGGTGCCGCTTTAAGGGGGATACACCTTTTCGGGAAAAGGTTAGTCCGAACGATTATCCCTACAGGTCATACATCCAATTCATTTCGGATGCTATCCAGTATTGTCCGTCTAAATCGTTTTTGTCATAGTCACCAAACATGCCCTTGACCAATTTCAATTTATTGTTTTCAAGTTTGAACAATCCATAAAACGGGTCCTGGTACCATCTAAAGCATTTATGGCCATTCGGTTTTGAAAGCCAATTTATTTTACCCCAATATTTTAATACCGAGTTTTTTTCGACTTCTAATTTGAGAGCGATAACGTCATCGGCACCAAAACTCCGTACATTTTTATTTTCACTTGATACAAATTTGGAGTTTAATAATAGTGCAAGTAAGTACTCCAAATTACCTTTCTTATGGAGTTTAGATAAATCTACTTCACCGTTCTTGATAAACAAAGGATTTATGATTTCACCGATTTCCTCATAGAGTGCAAGTAACTTTCCGTCAGCTTGGTCGGTCCATTTCTTTTTATATCCCATTGGTTTTCGGTTTGGGTTTATGAGACGTAACGGTCTCGTACATCCGTCAGTTACGGATTAATATGCGTTGATTTTCGGTCTTGCCTGCCGGCAGGCAGGTTAGCATAGACGTTAGCAATTCCGAGTGGATTCAGCCAGTCCTGAGCGCAGTCGAAGGGTAGTCGAATCCGCCGTAATTGTGGTTACATTGTTGTAAAACGTTTTTTTAGTCAATTCCCAAATCATTTGTGAAGGAGTGATGTAATTCGATTTCGCTTATTGGCACACCAATTCTATCTTCTGTTATTCCGCAAATAATTCGCTCAACTTCGTATTTGCTTGATATTTTTTCAATGTCGATTAGTTTGTCTCGGTTTAAAGATATTGTCCAATCGACCAATTGTCCTAATGTTCCTTTTGAAACAGGTGTTGTCCGTTTAATCGTTTTGATTCCGAAAATTTTGACGTGAGAACCTAATTCTGGATTAAAGTCTAATGCTACTAAATCAGGTAATTCAAGTCCAACTTCCTTTTTTAATTGACTCCACTTTGCTTTCAGTTCCGATTGAGTAAACAATTCCGATATTTTCATATCAGGTCTTATTTCCTTTTCATTTGAAGTCAAATTCCTTAACGCTTTTCTGATTCTATAAAACACTATTTGAGTCAAACATTTATCTGTTGGACTTGTAATAATTCTACTGAAAACAATATCAGCGAAATCCTGGACCGTATAAATTTTTTCCGCTTCGGAATCCTCAATTTGTATCCCAAATTTATCCTCAATTGACATCACTAATTCGACTGAATCTAATCCCATTATTGGTTTAGTTTTATTTGTCCAAAGCTAAATCCATAAGATTTAGCGACTTTATAAATATACACAGACCTTTTAGTTTTGGCCCCAAAGTCTGCATTACGTTTAGGCATTGTTAGCAACTGCCTTTTTATCCGAACAAGGATTTAATCCGCTTGATAAAATTCACTTTACTTAGTTTTTGGACAGGATTAAAATCCACTTCGTAGGCGGTTTCTACAATTCCGTTTTTTACATTATATATTTTACCATTTTCGTCAGTCAGTTTTGGATAACAAGTAATTGTTCGCACTTTGGATTCAATTGGTATTTCAAAATCTAAGATTGCCTTTTTTATGAAGTCCTTTTCAAATCCGTTGCTTTCCAATTCTTTATTTACGATTCCTTTAAGCTTGTCCAAATATGCTAAAAGGGGTTTTATTTCAGCAACTTTTGGTTCAATTCTCTTGTTTAAGATATCTACTGAAATGTTTTTCACATTTTTGTCCCGTGCAATGAAGTTAATCCAATCCGCCATATATCCGCCATCGTAATATCCGAGTGTACTTAGATAGCTTGAAGCCAAATTATTTGGAAGTCCATTGAGATTTTTGGTTTTTGGCACTTTCTTTTTTTAGGTTGTTGCTAACGGTCTCGTATAACCGTCAGTTACGGGTTTATATGCGTTAATTTTCGGTTTATCACTGACGTTAGGAATTCCGAGTGGATTCGGACGTAGTCAAATCCGCCGTAATTGCGGTTATACATTGTTGGCAACTGTGTTTATTTCTTCTCAATTCTAATTTTTTCAACAAGTTCATCACTCAAATTTCCATTTTCATCATATTTTTTTCGCAAACTTTTATCATACTCACTTACTTTAAAATCAGTTGGATTAATAGCAACCTTTGTCAAATTGGTTAAATTAAAATCAATTTCTGAAATTAAGTTTAATAATGCTAAATCTAGTTCAGACTTCTTTTCATTCATTAATATCCATCTCATTCGGTTTATGCTAAATGCAATGAAATCTATAAATTGAATTATTGGATTTTGTTCTGATGATGCATATGTTATAATAGAATTTTCTGTTACTTCTTTTACAATATTTACAATTTGAGTTGTGTTTGGTTTTTGTCTACCCGAATCAACGAAAAATTCGGCAGGTAGTGGTAAACTATTCTCTTTTAAAAATTTCGCACATTTTTCTAATAAGAACCATAACGCCAAATCCGAATTCTTTTCGAAATTGAATCCATCGGATTTAAAATATTTTAGAAACTGCATTTTATTTCTAATAATATCATCGGAAGTTAATGATTGAACAATGATAGGTGAATTGAATTTTTTATAAATCTCTCCAAATAAAGAAAATATTTGAAGTCTTTTTTCAAGTTCAATTTTCCGAAAAACCCCTTTGCCTGAAAAAATATGAGTGAAATGAAATTCTTTAATTTTTAATTCATTTTCTAAAGCTTCACATAATTCATTTAAAATAGTTTCTATTTCTTTTCTATCATTTGGATTCAATATGACTGCAACCCAAGTTTTCCAATCTCCAGTATCGTATTTACTTTTAGATTTTTGGGATGGTGTTCCTGTATCGTCAATGAATATTCCTGTTTTCATTCGTATAGTTGCCAACAGTTAAATATAGTTCATTTTAGCTTAATGGAGCCTTCCAAATAGAAGTATTCTATTCTAGATAGTTTAGCAAATAAAATTTTAAATATCTGATTAATAAGGCTATAAAAGTTTTTAAACATTTACATTCGTATGTAAACGTATACAAATGTTTAACATACGAATACTGATTTTGATGTGCGCTAGGTTTGCAGTGTCGAAACATAAGAACTCGATAGTATCAATTGTTAACCCTTAAAAATTAGTATGATGAACGCACTTAAAAATTCAGTACAGTTGATTGGACACTTGGGTCAAGACCCAGAAATCGTAAACTTGGACAGCGGGAACAAACTCGCGAAATTTTCAGTCGCCACGAGCGATAGTTACCGAAACGCCAAAGGTGAAAAAGTAGAGGATACCCAATGGCATACTATCGTCGCATGGGGTAAAACGGCCGAGATCGTAGAAAACTACCTGGTCAAAGGAAAACAAGTGGCCGTTGAAGGCAAACTGATTCATCGATCGTATGAAACCAAAGAAGGTGAAAAAAGATATATCACCGAAATTAAATGTAATGAACTCTTAATGTTAGGGAAGTAAACCCTACCAATGGAAACGATTGAAGGGGCCATAGTCGCCCCTTCAGTGGTTGCCTTCTTCAAATTATGATTCGGGGTGGCCCCATGAAAATAGCTCATAGCGAAAAGAAAACCAGTAAGAAATCAACGAACATTCCATAACTTTACCCATGCTTACCATAGACTCGCAACAACAGCTTTTACCACTTCTTAAAACACATTTTGGGTATGATTCCTTTCGACCAAATCAGTTAGAAGTGATGACGGATGTACTTTCCAAAAAAGATGTGTTGGCGATCATGCCGACAGGTGGAGGTAAATCACTCTGCTTTCAATTGCCGGCTTTGGCCTTAGAGGGTACCGCTATTGTCGTCTCTCCATTGATTGCTCTAATGAAAGATCAAGTAGATGTACTTCGTGCCAATGGGATTGCGGCTGCATATTATAACAGTTCCCAACCTAGTGAGGTGCAACAAGAAACCTGGCAACAACTCAAAGACGGAGCGTTGAAGTTACTCTATGTCGCTCCAGAGAGTATTGCCCATTTTGATGCTGTTTTCGAGGAAATTGCCATTAGCTTATTCGCTATTGATGAAGCGCATTGTATCTCCTCTTGGGGACACGATTTTAGACCGGCCTATACGCAATTGGGGAGTTTGAAATCTAGATTTCCGGAGGTTCCTATCATGGCCTTGACCGCTACCGCCGATAAGGCTACACAAGATGATATTGTAGAGCAACTTTCGCTGGAAAATGCCTCTAGGCATTTGGCTTCCTTCAATCGACCCAATCTATATTTAGACGTTCGGCCAGGACAGAACAGGGTAAAACAGATCCTTGATTTTTTGGAAGGTCGCCTCGATGAAAGCGGAATCATTTACTGTTTGAGCCGAAAGAATACAGAGAAGCTGGCCGAAAAACTACAAAGTGCGGGCTTCGCGGCAAAAGCATACCATGCGGGAATGAACGCTGCTGAAAGAACTACGGTTCAAGAAGATTTTATCAATGACAGAACTCCCATTATCTGTGCGACCATCGCCTTTGGAATGGGAATTGACAAGAGCAATGTGCGCTGGGTCATCCATTATAACCTGTCCAAAAACCTGGAAGGCTATTATCAGGAAATCGGTCGATCTGGTCGAGATGGATTGCCTGCACATACGCTGCTGTTCTATAGCTATGCCGATGTAGTACAGCTGCGAAAGTTCATCGCCGCTAGTGAGAATGCACAAGTGCAATATGCCAAATTGGAGCGTATGCAACAGTATGCGGAAGCCCTGAGTTGCCGGCGTATTGCCTTGCTGAATTATTTTGGGGAACATATTACCGAGGGCTGTGGAAACTGTGATATTTGTAAAAGTCCCCCGACTTACTTCGATGCGACCATTTTGGCACAAAAAATATGTTCTGCAGTGGTTCGTATGAAAGAGCAGGAATCTATGGGCGTGTTAATCGATGTACTCCGTGGTGCCCAGAACGCACAGGTCTATGAAAAAGGACATCAACATATCAAGACCTACGGCACGGTAAAGGATATTTCGTGGCAAGATCTACAGCAGTATGTGATTCAATTGCTCAATCAAGGGGTTTTGGAAATCAATTTCCGCGAAAACAGCCGAATTGCATTAACCCCTCTGGCAAAAGATATTCTATATGCCAAAAAACAGGTGCAGCTCGCTATACTACAGCAGGTCGAAGAATCGGTAACCCAAAAAACCAGCTCAAGTACCAGCAAAAAAGGACTCTTTGAAAAACTACGTGTCTTACGATTGCAACTCGCTCAAGAGGAAGGGGTGCCCGCCTATGTCGTTTTTGGAGATGCAAGCCTAAAGGATATGGAGGTTAAACAACCGTTGAACCATGCCGAGTTTGCCAAAGTATCTGGAGTCGGGGAAACGAAATTGGCCAAATATGCCGATGTCTTCTTGGCCGAAATAGCGAAGCATGTTGATACAGTAAAGCCCAAAACCCCTACCCATGAACAGACTTATGCCTTGTTTCAAGAAGGATTATCTCCCGCCGAAATTGCAATGCAACGAGGATTGACCGAGAATACGATTTACAGCCATTTGTTAAAAGTGCATGCCCAGGGTGCGGAAGTCGTTCTTGAAGAATTGGTGACCTCAAAGGAACTTGAACAGATAGTAGCGGCTAAAACCGCCCTGCCGGATGCTGACGGTTTGAAAGCCTACTTCGAATTTTTTGAGGAAAAGATGCCCTATTGGAAAATCAAGATTGGCTTGTATTTAACGGATAATCAATAAAGGTCTTCGACTGCGCTCAGACTGACATTTCGAAATAGTCAAATTTGGTCACTATGTCATCCTGAGCGCAGTCGAAGGATTTCGCAGTAGTACTTTTACCTTCTATCAATTACTCCTATCGGTTTGCGCCCCAATTTAGACAACTGCAGTTGTTGGATTTCCTCTCGAGAACAGAGTTCGATAGTCGGACTAACCCTTAATTTAGAGCGGAAATGATCTCTGATTTGAGCAAGAAGTGTATCCGAGGCTTTCGGAGCGCATATCTTTATCAGGATTTCATCCGTACCGATGGCATTGTGGTAAATTTCTACGACATGGCTCTTCACTTCACTAAAGTCATTCAACAGATTACCCATCGCAGGAGGATAAAGAGTAGTGCCCTTGTACTTGATCATTTGCTTTTTACGGCCCACCACCGGACCCAAACGCAATGTATTCCTTCCGCAGCCACATGGCGTATGGTGGGCCGCTACAATATCTCCCGTTTTGAAACGTAATAAAGGCATGGCCTCGACCCCTAAGGTGGTAATGACCAATTCCCCTTCCTCGCCTGGAGGAACAGGCCGATCGTGCTCATCCAAGATTTCCGTGATGATCAATTCAGGATGATGATGCCCCCCACGCTGTTCGGAACATTCGGTAAAGGCCGTGCTCATTTCGGTGGAGGCATAGGTGGAGTACAATTCGATATTCCATTTGGATCGAATCTTTTCGGCCAGTACATTCAACGAAAAGTCTTGATTTCTGAGGGACTCCCCTATGCAGATCGCTCCTTTGATTCCGGAGGTGTCAAGCGCTATGCCATGCGCTTCTGCATATTGGATCAATTTTAAAAGAAACGATGGGACTACGATGAGATAGGTAGGCTTAAATTTTTGGATGCTGTCCCACTGCAGTTCAGGAATACCTGCCCCAACACGGACGATACCCGCGCCTAGCTTACGCACTCCTAAAAAGTAAGCGAGTCCGGCCATGAACCTACGATCTATCGTCGTCGTCAGTTGTAGAATATCATCTTCTTGAATTCCCGCACAGGCAAATGAGATGGCCTCATTATACGCCAGACGATCTAAGTCTTTATCCGTTAAACCCACGGTGACAGGCTCTCCTAAGGTTCCGGAGGTAGTCACGAAATCAATGATCTTTGATTTGGTCACACAGAAGAAATCGTCGTTGTGGTGTTGTAGTTGTTCTTTGGTCGTTACCGGGATTTTAGTCAAATCCGATAGGGTATTGATATCCGATGTACTGATTTTATGGTTTCGAAAAACACGACGATAATAGGGAGAGTTTTCGGAAAGATACGCGATAAGTTCTTTCAATTTACCTTCTTGAAAAGCTTGGATTTCTTGAGGGGTTGCCTTTTCTATTTCTGGAATCATTACTTCAGTCTTCTGCTCAATTTTCGAATCTGCTTTTCTACGCGTTCACGGTCTGGCAAAGTAGTGATTTCTTTCGATTTGGCTTCCAAAAATGCGTCTAAGGCGACCCTGTCGTATCCCTTTTCCAAATTATAGGTGCCCACAAGGTAATGCGCTTCCCAATACTCGGGGTTTAAGGCCGTAAATTCGGAAAGGAGGTCTTGTGCCAGATGCGCTTCGTTTGCAATTGCCTGTTCGATTTCATTTCGAAGTGCGCGATAGCGCTCATAGTTGCGATAGGTTTCCGTATGCAAAAAAGGATCCTCTGCAATATTCAACTCTGTCTTGGCAACTGATTTATGGACTCCCGTACGTTTGGAAAAGACTTCCTTTAGGTCATAGGCCACAAATTCCCCCATTTGGTAGGGGTTGCTCGATACCCAGACCAATAAATCCTCAGGCTGAAATACAATGCCATGATGTGCCAGCATTTGATTGAGGGCCTTTTCATTGCCATATCCGATTTCCTTTTCGGCCAGTCCCTCTCGGTTTCGGAGAATGGAGACCACGGTCTCAGGAGTAACCTTTTCGGCTTCTTCGAGCAGTTCTTCCATACGTTCATACCGGTATTGAGAATGACTTTCTAAAATATGCCGCTGATTCTTCTTGTCATCGGCATAGGCTTCGCTTTGAAAATGATTGGAGCATATCAACTGCTGGTTTGCGTTCGGTACCTCATATACGCCGAAATTTTTCGGGGCTACTTCAATGACGGCTGCTTTTTTATCCTTTGCACTTCCCACAAAAATGGATTCCGAGACAAAGACTTCCCGTTTTCGGGCAATGGCAATCGCCTCTTCGATAGTGGAAGCATATTGTAATATTTCACGGGTCACGAGCGATACCGGAGTCTTCGCGACGAGTGGGAACTGTGATTTTCCGGCATTGATGGTGACCGTTAGCCCCTGATCGTTCATTCCCGATACGACACCGATCATACCGCCCCAAGTGACCGACATGAAGTTGTATCCGTCTTCAGGCTCGATAAAAGCGACAATCTTGTTTTTGGCAAAGGCATCCCCAGCATAGAAATCAAAGTTTCGACCAATCAGCAATTTGCCATCCTTAGTATGTTCTCCCCAAGAGGCAAAAGAGGAACAGCCGACCAGTGCCAAATCTTGCAAGGCGTGTCCGATATCATGCGCTCCGTGAAAGTAGAGTACCCGCGGGTACTCTTCCGCGATATAATCATAGTCGGGAGAAGCGTATTTGGAGATGCCATAAATTTCGGTCTTGTATTGTTCATCGATGTGCAGGTAAACCTTGCGATTGAACCAGGCCAGAAATTTGCGAAGTATGTTTTGATAGCCTTTTGAAGGAACGAGCTCATCGATTTTTTTTAGGAAAACCGCCTCCTGCTGGTTGAACAGCTCTTGACTCAAAGCACCTTGGCGTAAGCCCAATTGCATGGGGTTACCCTTGACATACATTTCCCAAAGCCCTCGTTCGTTCTTGGTGATAAAATTAGGTCCTATCGTGAAGGAGGAATCCGAAAGTTGCTCGCGCTCTGGAAGTGTCGTATCATAAGCCGCAATATTCGGTCTGTTTTCGAGCCCCTTTGAAATTCCACATGCATTTAACATCAGGAATAGTCCCGAACCTACAAAAACCGTTTTAGTAATTTTTTTTATGATCATGTGTCGTGCTTTCACCGAATGGTGAGGTCGAAATACATTTACCGCTAGGTTCATCAAATCTTGAGCGTATCTAAAGACGTTTTAAATTCCGCTCCGTTCGTTTAATGGCGAGTTCATCTTTATAGTCCAGCCATTTTTGACCCCGATACTTCCGTGTAAAATTATCGAAATTCCTCATGATAAGCACATTTGACAGCATATTTAGGAAACGTTTCGGACTGCGGGGCAAGGCCCGTAAGGTCATGGAAAAGCCCCCATCAAGATATTTGATATAATGCCAATATCCGCTGGGCATGTATAGCGCATCTCCATGCTTCATTTCAGCTTGGATTCCCTTGGCATATTTCAGAGCGGGGTAGGTGTCAAAATCAGGATTGTCCATATCGATGGATTCCAGATTATGGATAGCGAACGGCACCCGGTACAGAAATTTGGTCTGTTCAGGGGAGAATAGGGTCACACGCTTATGCCCATCAAAATGAAAGTGCATACTGTCGGGTAAATCAATATCATAGTGCATGAACACTTTCGATTCCCCTCCTCCAAAAAAAAGTGCCGGCAACTTTTTGAAGAACTTCAAACCGATATCGGGATACTCGAAATCATTCAAAAGTTCGGGCATTTTTTTCAGTATTTCATAAAAGAAAATTCGGAGGTCGGTCGGTTGGGTTTTCAGGATTTCGATATAATCCGCCAGCTTCATTTCTTTTTTAGGGGCGTAGACGCTTTCATTTCCCTTGGCCGGTTCATTGTTGTATAGGGGAACGATTTGGTCGCCTGCCCTTTCTTGAATATAGTCGAGTGTCCATTTTTCGTAGGCCGGCCAGTTCTTGGTCAGGCCCGAAATAAGCACTGGTTTTTGAGGTTTGTAGTAGTGCTCGATAAAGTCTTGTTTCGAGATGTTTTCGACTCGCCGTATCGGGGCGACTGCAAATTGTCCCATTACACTATTGCTTTTTGTTTCTTCTCTCTGGTATTTATCTTATTGATAATATATTCACTGCCCAGTATTTCCGAACAGGTCACGACCCCACTTATGGTGACTCCTAAAATACCATGCATATTTAAGCTCTGTCCGGTAAAATAGAGATTGGGGATTTTGGTTCTTGCCGAAATAAAGGCTTTTAATGGATTGTTCACGTCTTTCACATACCCGTACATCGACCCTTGATTGCATCCGATATAATCGCGATAGGAAAGTGGAGTGGACGTGTGAACACTTTGTATACAAGCCCTGATATTCGGAAACTTCTTTTCCAATTCCTGAACAAACAACTCCGCTTTTTCCAGCTTGAATTGCTCATAGGTTTGGCCCCGACTGTTTTTATGGGCTACCGTATTGAAGGTATCTTCCCATTGTGCTACTTCTTCATAGCGCATGTACGTAATGGCCGTTAGTTGGTCGCCCCATTCGCCTTGGTTTTTACGAGCGCCCATGGAGAGCATATAGGTTTCGGGCCAGCTATCCTCTGTATACTCATGCGCTTTCCAGATGCTTCGATGATCCTTGAAATGATAGTAATTCTTGTTGAGGTATTTGAAGGTCTCGGGTTTCAATACAATGTGAATGCTAAAAGCCGAAATGGTACTCTCTAACTCTTGGATGCGCCTCGTATACGCTTTTCTAAAGTGCTCTTCCCCCACCAATGTTAAGGTGTGCTTTGGTTCGATGTTCGAAATGAAATGTTCACCTAAAACCACATCGCCTTTTGCCGTCTTTACCGAAACGATTTGTTTGTCAACACATTCAATATCGACTACCTCACTGTGCTTAAAGGCCTCGCCCCCGTGTTCTTTCAATTTTCTGATGAGCAGTTTGGTAATTTGACTCCCGCCATCGGCACAGCGGTAGGCACTTTCGATATAGGAGTTGCACGAAAGTGCATGCACATAAATCGGGGTTCTGTCCGGTTCCCCGGCATATAACAAGTTTGACCCACCTAATACAGCGCGGAGTTTTTCATTATCCGTAATCGAGTCGATGAAGTCTTTTGCGGACTGCTGAAAAATATCGGGATCGTTGCTATACGGTTTTCCGTTTTCGACGTTATAAAGCGGAAACTTTGTACAGATTTCTTGAAGTTTGTCACAATAGGTCTGAATGGCCTTTTCCTCATCGGGAAACCTTTCGACCAATTGCTTTCTGAAATTATCGTAGCCCTGAGCATGTGGATACTCCATGGGGTCATTGTCAAAAGTGATAATATCGAAACCATCGGTATTGAGCTGTTTGAATTCCAACCCCTCTAAAATACCAAGGTAGTCGAAATAGCGATATAGGTTTTGGCCTTCCGATAGGCCGCCGATATAATGTACCCCTGTGTCGAAAATAGTTCGTTCCCGTACAAAGGTCTGCAGGTTTCCGCCGAATTGATTGTTCTTTTCAAGTACACATACGCTGCGCCCTTCACGTGCAAGGATATTCGCCGCTACCAAGCCCCCCATGCCACTACCAATGATTACAACGTCGTAATATGTCTTCATATGAGGCTTATATTCGTTTTAATAGCGCGAAGGAATCGTGCATTTCTTGTGGCACGAACCCTAGGTTCACTGCAGCTTCCAAACTACTTTCCTTGGCCCTCTTAAGAAGTATCAAGATAGTAATTTCATCCAATTCTCCATTGAGGAGGTCACCTAAGTCAAATGCTGTTGTATCAATGATGAGCACATTGGCTTTTTGTGCCATCACTTCGGGGATGTTGTCGAATACCTTGATTTTACTATATTGATGAGTGAGGTAATTGTTCTTTAAGATGGCCTGTGCTTCTCGGTCTGCCAAAAAGCAATGGATTCTTCGATCTATGGAGTCCAGGGCCATTAGCAAATCGAATTGACCCCAATCGGCCGAGATATGGATTATCGTTTCTTTTTCTCCCAAATACGTGAGCAGTGTTTTGTAGGTATCCCCATTCACTTTCAGGTCTTGTTTGACCCCCTTGTAAAACAAATTGCCTTTATGCCTATAATTTTGCAATATAAGCTGATGCCAGTAGGTTTTCCCTTCCAGCCGATTGCGCATCTTTCGAAACGCATCTCGAAAGTATCGACCAAAAAGCTTCGGACGTTCGCGATAGCTGCCGCCGAAGGTAGTATCACCAGCTTTGATTCGCGGTAGGATCTCTACGGTAAAACTCCCATCCCGAATGACAAAGCTTCCCTTGGGGGATACTTCCGCCCCGCCATGGATCATTACCGGAACAATATCCAACCCTAACCGCTCGGCAAGGTAAAAGGCTCCTTTATGAAAACGATGTACTTTATTGGTAGAAGAGCGTGCGCCTTCCGGAAAAGCAACGATTGAAAACCCTTGGGTAACTTTATGTTGAAGAAATTCTTCGCCGTTTTCGACACCGCCCGAAACAGGATACGCTCCATGAAGCTTGGCAGCACTGCCTACAGTGGGGGAGTTGTACACATGATCTTTGACCAGATAAATGAGTTTCGGAGTCAGCATGCCCATCGCCAGAATATCTAGAAACGAGGTGTGGTTGGCAATGAACATCGCTGGTTTTTTGAACGTTTCTCCGTGTTCGTTGACTACTTTTTTGGAGAGAAAAGGATTGGTGTACAAGACCGATTTCATAAATTTCGAAACCACCTGATGTAGTCCCATCTGCTTTTTCAAATGGGCTTTCGGATTGATTTTCATGATAATCCAAGCATATGCCGAAAGTAGTATGCCTCCTAAATCAAAATAGCCAAACGATACCAGGGAATGGGCAAGAACCCGAGGGCGAATCGGTCTTTTGTTCGTATTTCCTATAAAAAGATGAAAGAGTAAAGGCTGTATGGTAAAGGAGACCAAGGCCGCCGATAGAATACCGATGATACACACTATGGATACGGAATACAGTGCTGGATGTTTGGCGAAAACCAGCACTCCAATTCCTAGAAGCGTGGTGAGCACGGAAAGGATAATCGAGGTCTTGTGAGTGGCCAAGGTTTTTTCTCCTGTTCGGTACTCTGCTAGTAATCCATTTGTGATGAAAATACTGTAATCGACCCCTAGTCCAAAAATAAAACTGGAAACGATGCTATTGAAAATGTTGAATTCGATCTTAAAAAAAGCTAAGACCCCGATGGTTAAAAACCAACTTAAAAACAGGGGTATGGCCGTTATCAATAGCAAGGAAGTGCTACGGTAAAATAAAGTCAACAATAGTACGACGGCGATAAGCGAGTACCAAATCAGACGATTAAAGTCATTTTTGAGGCTTCCTAAAAAGGTTTCATTCACCTGTTTTCTATCTATTAACAGGGTTTGCGAAACATTTTCAAAAGAGGCTCTTACGCGCTCCAATTTGGCGTCATCCACTTTGATAAGGGAGGTGATGGTCGTATTGCTAGTGTCGGAAACGAGAAAATCTTCGATAGCAAAAGACGCTAATTCACTCACGTCAGTTTGGTGTATTGGATTGAATTCTGAATTCAATAGTGCGTAGAACGGAGCAAAGGTATTTTCCTTAAATCCGAGGGTTGTACCACTTTCAACAAAGTTTTTTTTGACGGTTTCGATTTTATCGGTGCTCCAGAAGTCGTTCCAAAGTGCAATTTTTTCGGTTTGGCGCTCTTGGGAAGGCAAAAGGCCGCCAATTGAGGTGTAACTGATGATTTCTCCGGTGCTTTTCAGCGATTTAAGCTTTTCATATAAGGCATCATTTTGCCTTAAAACGTTTTCTTGCTCCGATCCATAGGTGGCCAAGTACACTGATTTGGATTCGATATCGGTAAGTGCCTCTAATCTTTCCCGCGCCTGTATCAAGACCTCTGATTCATAGTTCAACTTAGCAATATCTTTGTTGAACGTGATGTTTTTGTAGGTGAGCATGCTTGTGATCGATAGGATGGCCAAACCGGCGATAACCCATTTGTTTTGGTGCAGTTTATATTCGGCCAAGCGGTCCAACAGCGTTCTTTTGTTCGCATGCTTTGGGTGGAGGCGGTATGCCTGAGGAATGAACAGAAGGGCAAAGACGGAAGCTCCCAACACACTGATAGCGGCGAAAATCCCCAAATCTTGTAACGCCTGTGATTTCAAGAAAAGCAGACATAAAAAGGCAGAAGCCGTAGTGAGACTGCTCATGAGAATAGACGGCGTCACTTCATGGAAAAGACTTTTGAGCGATTTGCCGTTTCGAATATGGGTGAGAATGTGCAATGAATAATCCAAGGTGACTCCCAACAACACCGATCCAATGCCCAGTGAGATTGCCGATATTTTTTCTCGTAACAAGACCAAGATAGCAACAGATAACAATCCTCCGAAAACGGTGGGCAAGAACAGGATCAACGGAAGGCTCAATTTGCGATAAAAAAGGATCAAAAGGATGAAGAGTACGATCAGGGCGATCGAAGCCGTAATTTGTACATCCTTTTTAATCTGTTTTGCGTTGGCTACCGCTACTAGGGCCGCCCCGAAATAGTCTACCGAAACTTGGTCTCCATAGGTTTTCTGAAGTTGGGCTTTTAGGTCGTACAGCTGCGAAACAAAAGGGGTGTTCTTATCGGTTTCACCAGAGGCGAAGACCGGGGTGATGAACAACAGGATGTTTTTTTCTTCTTGATCGATGACAAACCCATCCTTCAGGTGAAAATCCTCGGCAATACCGAGTTGCTGCAATTTTTTTAGGGCTATGAATGAAAGTCCGAGGGGGTCTTTTCGAATGGTTTTCGAAGCGATGATTCCGGATGGCGAGATCAAGGTACGGTAATGCTGCTGGGTTAGTTGGGCAATGCTATCTGCCGATAGTTGTTGTGCAAGAGCCTCATAATCGGCTTCCTCTAGATAAAGGGGAAGGTTTTTGTAGACCAAATTCAAGGTGTTGGGCAGGTCTTCTTCATGTAATTTTCCCTGAATTCTTTTAATATAAGGCGCACCTTCGTTCTGAAGGGTATCCAAGAAATCGGTGGCGTATTGTGTAAGTTCCTCTACCGAGGTATCGTCGTCGCGGTGAATATTGACGATTACCTTATCGGTGAAGGCAATCGATTTTAGAATTTCCTGCGTCCTTTTCGACTCCTCGCTTTCGGGAATCAATGAGCTGATATCATCGTCGAATGCGATTCTTGAAATGATGCCCGCTAGCAGAGATGCGATCAATAGGAGAGCGAAAAAGCTCAGCCCTTTCTTTTGGGAAATCAGTTGATACGCCTTATGGAAAAAATTACCCATTCTCGACGGCTATTTTTTTTCTATTGAAAAGAGTCAGTAAAAGATACCCCACTGAACCGAACAGTAGCCCCCCTAAAACGGATAAGGTCAAGCTACCGATGATATAGGTCTTTAAATGGGTAATAAACTCAAAGTTAGTTACGATGCTATCAAAAGAGTACGTCAATTCTTCTCCTGTCATAAGTGTCCCCATTCGTAAGCTGACATAGAGTACAAAAGGAATAAAAGGTGCTAGACTAATATTCGAAAAAGCAAAGGCAATGACTTTATTCAATTTAAGTAATACGGCCAGGAACAAGACAATGACCGTATGAAACCCCCATAAGGGGCATAGGCCGATAAATACGCCCAAAGCGATGGAAAGCGCTTTTTTTCGGGGAGAATCACTGCTGTATAAAAGATCTTCTTTTACAAACTTTCGAAATCCCTTTTTTCTGAATTTTCGGTACAGGTCTCTTGGTTTGATCCAAAAAAGGGCGACCAACACAAACCAGGTATTCAAAACACTGATACGGGCGAAATCGGGTACTTTTCTAAAATGCGAAACGCGTTCTTCTTCATCATACGAGACCTGTATCGGAATATTTTTGACCAAGGTTCCGTTCCATGCGGCTTTGACGATTACCTCGATTTCAAATTCGAACTTAGGTGTGTACAACTTGAGTTTTTCCAGGAATTTCAAGGGATACAGACGGTAACCGCTTTGCGTATCCTGTAACCGGATACCGGTCTCAAACCAAAACCAAAAATTGGAAAATTTGTTCCCAAAGCTACTGGATCCCGGCACATCCGCTTGATCCATATTGCGCGCTCCGATGAATATTACATTTTGGGAAGGTTCTTTTTGAAGTGCTTCCAAAAAAACAGGGATATCCTCCGGAAAATGTTGCCCGTCGGAATCTATGGTAATCGTAAATTCATAACCTAGTGTCAACGCCTCTGCAAAGCCTATTTTTAGAGCATTGCCCTTTCCCTTATTTTCATCGAGGTGAATTTGATGTAATTGGGAATACGGTTCTAAAATTTCGGCCGTAGTATCCGTAGACCCGTCATTGACTACAATAATATTGTTGGTGTACACGAGAATGCCATCCAGTACTTTTTTTAAGGTCTTGTGGTTGTTATAGGTGGGTACCATTACACAGCAGTTCAACTGATGCATGGTTTCCTGAATGGTGAGGGTGGCTGCCACTGGTGATTTTCTTCAATGCCTTAGTTGATTTTCAGGCTCATTGCATCGCAAAGATAATGAACTCGATATCTAAAACAATTGCTTTTCCGCGGTGCTGAACTGCTTGGAATGTGAGACGTATCCTTGTATGAAGGCTTTGATGCCCTCATCTTTGAGCAAGGGATATCGATTCAGGATAAATTGTTTGTCTTCGTCAAGATCGCCCTTGTACCTCAAGAGTTTTGGTGCGTTTTCCTGAACGCCCATGCGAAGGCATCTGATTTCGATGCTTTCCGGGGCTTTGGATATGGCGTGTTCCAGAAGGGTAGCGCCTTCTTTAAAGTACTTTTTCTTATCCCTTATGGCTCTGGTAAATTTTGCCTTTAACGTCAAAAGTGCTCCTTTATAGGCAATAAGAGTCGCATCATCTTCTTCCGAAACTTCGGAGAGCGATTTTGACAAGGCTTCTGCGGTATGCATGTCAATAGTGGCGGTCGGATATTCCAGCCGGAGTACTTTTAACTCCTGACAAGCTAGTCCTAAGGGAAGTAATATTACAAAAAGAAGTACAAGACGCATCTAATGCTGTTTTTTGAAAGTAGCGTTCAACTTTAGTGCCACAGTGTCATCATACGAGGTTACATTCTTGACTTTTATGATTCCATCCTCCTCAGAGATGGTCAAAGCCAGATCAATAAGCGCATTGACCTCAGGATTGATAATGGCCATAAACTTGACATTCGAGGCCTTGTTCAAGAATAGTTTTTGGTTCAAATTTTGTTCCGTGAGTTCCTTGATCATTTGAATCATACAAACTCCGGGCATCACCGGGCTATCCGGAAAATGACCTTTGAACACCTCGTGTTCTTTATGAATTTTGACTTTGGCCTTCACACCCTGTTCGTTTTTTTCTATAGTTTGAACAGTATATAATCCTTCTATAAGCATCTATTTGGTTTTAAATATATAAGCCAGCCCTACCTGATAAACAGAGTTCAATTGGCTGCCGTTTTCTTCGAACAAATCGCGACTTCCTAAGAAGTCCGTACTAAGGGCCCCTTGTTTATAACGGGCTTCAAGGGTAAGTCCGAAACCGAATTCATATCCAATTCCCCCACTAAAAGTCATATCAATCGGGCTAATGTCAAATTCATCATCCCCCGAACCGAATAAGGGGGTCCAGTTACCACCGACATTAAAGTCGAAGCCAAGCCCCACATTGAAATGAAACCCTTTTTTAGGCCCCACAAAGAACTTGTTCGCCGCTGTTATGGCGATATAGTCGATATGGACATCTCCGAATTCCGTTGAATTCGATTTCCCTCCTTGACGCGAATATATGATTTCGGGCTGCAAGGCATAATAGTCACCAAGGGAAATATCAATTAATCCACCGAGGTAAAAATCAGATTTATTCTCTAACCTTGTGTTGCTTAGGTTTGAATTGTTGAGCCCCAGTTTTATTCCCGGTCTGACTTGACCGTGCAAGAAAACAAAGTTCCCGATGCAAACAAGGCAAGATATGAATAATAACTTTTTCATTTAGATGGCTTTTAAAGTAATGTCCAAATCGAGATTTTGGTGTAAAATCTGAATGTGCTTCGCAAAATCATCGGAAATTTCCGAGAATATAAATTCTACCTTGCCTTTCTCGTTTTTGACCTTAATTATTTTTTGCAATCCTCCTATATTATTGAAATAGAAGTGTTTTTGCTTCCCGACCCTCGCTTGATTAAGGATTGTTTCGTTGCCTGTAAAGGATTTTTCCACGAGGGCAGTTTCCGTCACTAACACCCTAAAGTCATTTTTTAAAATTTTAAGTAGCGGCTTTCGATTTAACTCTTTTGCAACATGATTTACTTCGAATAGGTCTTCTTTAAATGTGAAATCAAAAATTTTATTGCCCAGTTCTGTGGTAAAAACAATTCGATGATGGTTTGCCCCTACCTTTTTAACGATAAAAATACCTCCGAAAGAACGATTGAAAGCCTTGATATTGGCCTTGTATACGTAATCTTTGGTCTGATCGGAAAAGTAAGGGTTAGCGCTATGATCTGCAGTCGGTGAGGTGGGTGTAAACCCCTTTTTTTTCGGATAGGAAGTACAAGAAATTAGGGTTGCCCATAAAAGGCTACTGATCAAAAACCGCATCGGAAATGGTTTGGTTTGTAGTACGATTGTCAAAAACAATTTGGGTATAGTCTTCAGAGGGCTCGATCATTTTCACTTCTTGAACTTCACCAGTGTCATTGAAAATGATTTGGAATGACTTTATGAACTCTCTAAATTGTGGGTCGGTAGGTTCGAAATGTACCTCGCTCTTTTCCTTTATTTTCAGATAAGTCGCCTTAAATTCCGACGCTTCGAACAAGTTGCCTTTGATGCTTGCCGTAATGAGTTGGTTCAATTGCTTGAAAATGGCATTTGAGCCCATATCCATTGAACTTTTGTTCCCGTTGTCATTGATGTATAAGCTCTCATCTTTGAAGATGACCACATAGGCAAAGGGGCTCACATATTCCCACCTTATCTTATCGGGGGTTTTGAAGACCAATTTTCCTTTGGATTCGATATCGTTGGATAAAAAGTCAAGATGCTTGTACTGTACAAAGTCACTGGAAATGGTTTTGGTGGTTCGAGATAAGGCCTTGACCTTCTCTTTCAACGCATCTGCTTCTGATGTGGTCATCGGTACTTGAGATAGTGCTGTATGTATCCCAAAAAGAAGGAGAAGTATTAGGCTGATGCCTATCTTCAAGGTGTTGTACTGCTCTCTATGAATCATAGGCTTCAATATTCAGAAGTTGGTCTACCGTGACCGACTTCAAACCATTATCGTCCAAAAATAGCAATAACCGTTCCAACACGTGAATGGTTTTTTGACTGGTGTCATGAAGTAAAACGATATCGCCCTTTGAAACTTTATCCGTAATGCGTTCTAAAACTGCAGCTTCATTCCTCGAGGTCGTATCCAATGAACGTACATTCCAGCCGATACTTTGCACTTTCAATTGTGCAACCGCTTTTTCTATCATTGGGTTGGTCACCCCAAAGGCCGGTCGATATAACTTCAGCTGTTTTCCGGTCAGGTTTTTTACCACATCCGCCGTCTTATGGAGTTCTTCGATTACCTTTTCGGTGCCAAAAAAACCAAAAGATTTGGAATGGGAGTAGGTATGGTTTCCGACGGTATGTCCTTCGGCCAAAATCTTTTTGAAAAGTTCAGGATGCTGCTCTATCGCTTTTCCAGTGCAGAAAAAAGTAGCCTTTGCATCATGTTTCTTCAATAGTTCGAGCGTTTGGGGTGTATACTCCGGATGGGGTCCGTCGTCAAAGGTCAGGGCGATTTCGTTATTTTTTGTGGCTTTGTTGGCATGTAAAGAGGTCAAATGGTAATTCCACTGGATAAGAAAAGACCCGCAGACCGTAATCACTAAAAAGAGCAAAAAAAGGATCGCAAAGGTCCAACTAGGTATTTCAGAATACCTGTCGAGTAGTAACAGTATCCCAAAAAGCAGTAGGACAAGAACGCTTACAGGTTTACGTCTTAACATTTTTTGAGCAGCACAAGGCTGTGATTTTTCCCTCTGTATTGGTTATAGATCAAGACCGTCTTCGCTGAAGAATGCAGTGCATTGAGTTTAACGATATCAGGAACCGATGCTGTTTTGATGATTTTCGAGGATAACCAAAAGGCGAATGCGGAAGCGGTATCAAACTCTCCGGAAAGGTGTTTGAAATACGCTTGGGGGGTATTCGCAAAAAGCCCAGCACTTAAAACCTGGTAGTATCCGTCGAAATTGATATCCCCATTATTTCCCAAAACCACAAGATCGATATCTTCAATGGAATGATCGTGATACTTTAAAAAAGATCGGACTTGGTCAGGGAGTTGCTCCTGTGCCAGTTCATTATATATTTCAAGACCTAATAGTTCGGCGTATGTAGAATCTTGTTTCTCATTAGAGAGGACAAAGAAATGGGAACCTTCCGACATGACCGCCCCCTCGGTCTTGGAACTCAACAGGGTCTTCATGGTCACTGGCTGATTCTTGAAATGATCGATCAATTGATGTGTGCGTACATGGTGTTCCACCATTTCGTCTACACCACCAACCAAAATATGGGTGGCTTCATCATTTTCAAGCTGCAACTGGGCATCCAACAAACTTGATTCAAAGGATACGGCCGAGTTGACATAGGTGAAATTGTATCCTTTACATCCCAGGCCCAAAGCGATTTGCCCGGCCACGGTATTATGTGACGATTGAATAAAACGTGTGGGAGTCAAGAACTGTTCCTCGTTCTTGATAATATCACTTACAAATTTGGACGAATCATCCAAGCAACCCAAACCGGTACCGACGATTATCGCATCGATATTCTCTAAGCCAGCTTCTTTGAGTGCGGTTTGTGAACTTACCGTACTCATTTTAATACCCTTCGCCATCCGTCGCGCTGCGGCAGGTGGGATGTATGCTTTATAGTTCGGTGATACTACCTTGAGTTCGGTAGCCTCATAGTCAGTGATTTCCTCTAAAAACTCGGAGTTGTCAAAAGTTTTTTGAGCGGAAACAGAACCCACGCTATTGATGTATACCGATTTTTTCACGCTTCTTTAGAGAGTATTAGAGTGGAGCAATTGCCACCAAAACCAAAAGAGTTGGAAAGCACATGACGCAATTCTTTTTCTTTGGATTCGGTCTCCGGAAGCAGATCGAATTCGCTCATGGGTGTTTGAAAATTGAGGTTCGGATAGATACGGTTATGCTGGAGTGCCAAAATGGAATACACGGCCTCAACGCCTCCTGCGACTGCCAAGGTATGGCCAGTGAACGCCTTGGTCGAACTAAATTCGGGCACCTTGCCTTCGCCGAACAACCGTAGCATTGCCCGACCTTCCGATAGGTCATTGTTAGGGGTTGCCGTGCCATGTGCATTTACATAGTCTATGTCCTCTGGTGTTAAACCTGCGACTTTTAACGCTTTTTTCATTGCCATAACGGCCCCATCACCATTCTCTGAAGACGCTGTTTGGTGAAAGGCGTCATTGGCGTTACCATATCCCGTAACATAGGCCAGTACAGCTCTATTTTCTTTTTGAACGATCTCTTCCGATTCCAATACCAAAAAAGCACCTGCTTCACCCAGATTAAGTCCTTTTCTATCGTTATCAAATGGGCTATTATAGGTATCGGAAAGAATCATTAAGGTCTTGAACCCATTGATCGTAAACTTTGAAAGCGCGTCTGTTCCCCCGACGATAGCACGATCCAAACGCCCTGACTTGATCATCCGTGCCCCTAACATAATCGCATTGGCCGCCGAAGAACAAGCAGTACTGATCGTAGTCATAAAACTGGCCTCTAACCCTAGGTAAGCGGCGATTTTCTGTGTGGAATCGCCCGCATGTAGGCCATCGATATGTTGGTGGTGCTTATCGCTTTCAAAATATTCAAAGAAGTACTGTTCAGATTTATCCATACCTCCGACAGTAGTACTTGAAATCAGGCCTGTTTTACAATCGTTGATGTCAACTATACCGGCTTGGTCTATGGCTTCCTTTGCGGCCATGATACCAAGCATTGGCGAACGTGAATGGGTGTTTTTAGATAGGCCGAGCATGTCCTCCAATTCCGAGTTGGTGGCTTTCACTTCACCTACCATGATTTCGTCTTTGTGAATGGTGTCTATTTGGGTGATGCTCGAAATACCCCTTTGTCCGCTAATAAGCGAAGCGTAATTCTCCTGTACATTTCCGCCAATGGCTGAAATGATGCCCATACCCGTGATTGCTATGCCTTTACTCATAATGCGTTAGGACTGGATTTGTTCCGTTCGTAAAAATACGAAACCAACGGGTTTATCGTAGAAATTTTAATGGGTGTGCCGAAAGAAAATAGCCGAAGGAAAGGTGTTATCGACTTCTGTGCTCGGCAATATACCCGGCCATAGTATCGATGGATTCAAAAATCTTCCTCCCCTCTTTTGGATCGGCTAGCTTGATACCGTAGTCTTTGTCTAGCATTACGATTAATTCCAACGCGTCAATTGAGTCAAGCCCCAACCCCTCACCAAAAAGAGGGTCGGTATCGGCAATCTCTTCGACAGCGACATCTTCAAGATTCAATTGCTCAATGATTTTCTCTTTTAATTCTAGTTTCAAATCACTCATATGGTCTGATATAATCGTGTTAATTCTTCTGATGTATGTGCAAAAATACCGTTCTTGGCAACAACGTACAAAAATGCATCATATTTTCCCTTATCGAAATCTACCCATCCACATAAAACCTTTTCAGAATTCGAGGTCCGCAGCAGGCTACTGCAATATGCCTGTAGCTCCGATGGGTTGAAGCTTTCAAAGATGAAAAAGGCATTCTCTGAATGTAGTTCGTGTTTTATGCTGATTTCCCCCAAGCATATATTCGGAAGGGTATAGACAAATACAGCAGGACTCGGATAAAAATCAGCGGTATTTTCTATGGATTCTTGGTGCTTCCTGTCCGTATCAAGACTTGAGCCCTTGTTCGAAAATACCAGGGCTATTTTTTTTTCCGTTTCGTTTTTGAGCATTATGTCCGCAGCAATGAACGCCAGCTTGCTCAAGTTGTCCATCTTAAAAAACTTGGAGTAACTCAGTCCAAGGGACTTGTAACTTGCCTTGATAAAAGCAGCAAAATCCGTTTCGGGGGTCTCAAATAGCATTTCTCCGTTCACCGAAATCCGATGGTTTCGAATATGACAAAAACGCTCTATTTGAAATGAGGAATCCAAAGGGTTATTGCTTTTTTTTGCAGACAAACATCGTATGAAAATCCCCTACCTTCTTATCGGCTACCAAATTCAAACCGGCCGAATGGACCAGATCCTTGAATTCATCAGAAGTATACATCTTGCTATTTCCATTGGCCAATGCCGTAAAATATAGCGATGTTGCTTCCAAAGTCAGTTTCGCGCTTCCATACTGTTGCCTGTCGGTATAGGTTTCGATAATGATCAGTTCCGTATCCGCATCCATCGCGTTGACGGCCACCTTCAATATTTTGAGAATCTCTTCTTTTGAAAAACAGTCTAAAAACTGACTCATCCAAATAGTATCCGCCCCTTTTGGGATAACCGGATTTTCAGATAACCAATCGATTTCTTGACCGGTTATACGATTCTCGAATCCGTTTTTTTCCGCATGTGCCAGTGCTTTGTTCAATTGGCCCGGTAAGTCAAAAATCTTGACATTGATATCTTCGGAATGTGAACAGCATAGAATCGCAAATTTACCTGTATTGCCGCCAATGTCGAAAAGTAGCTTGGGCTTTTTCTCAAAAACCGTTTCTAGAGCCTCTCCAAAAATCTCATCGGAATAGTAATGGTCGAAGGCGAACCATGATTTTTGTTCTTTTGGTGTCAGTTTTGAAAGCCCCTCGTAGATGGTAGGCCAATCTCCCAATTCCTTTAATCCTGAAGGGGTTCCTGTTTCTATAGCGTCTTGCAGATGATAGAGCCCTTGGTAGCAAATGTCTTGCGTGAAATTGATATTTGCCGACGTCATTTGGTTATAGTTCAGGAAATAGCCAATTTTAGTCAGCTCGTATTTTCCTGATTCATGCTTTTCAACAATGGTTGAAGATTCCGCTATTTCCAACAAAACGCTCAAACCATATTCGCTGATATTCAGTTTTTTTGAAATTTCGGCAATGGTCGCACCACCTTCGGCACTATGGTCGAAAATAAAATCTAGTATGCCTAGATTTCTCAATGAAACGGTCGCCTGAAAAACAAATGGGGCAAAGGCTATTTTTTGAGCCTCTTGCAAAGCATCAAAAGCTTTCATGGTTTTTTTAGACATCGGTAATTCCTTGGTTTACTGTAATTTTAAGCATGCGAATTTAAGAACAATGGGTCGTTATTTAGGTCTAATCTCCAACTTTTTGAAAAATGGCGGCGGTATTACACCCTCCAAAACCCGAAGCGGTCTTCAAAAAAGTTTTGATCGGTTTTTTTGTCGTACGTTCAATGATATTCAGCGGTCGAGAGACACCAAGTTCTTGAAAACCCTTAGAAGCAAAAAGGGTGTTTTGATGCAAGCTATGCATTCCGATGATGGTTTCCAAAAGCCCTGAAGCCCCCAAGGTATGACCGAAATACCCCTTTAGACTGTTCAAAGGTGTTTCTTGAAGGCCGGCACGGTTAAAGGCGATGGCCTCCATTTCATCGTTGAACAAAGTCGCCGTACCGTGAGCGGAGATGTAATCGATTTCGTCGGCCTGCAAATGTGCTTGGTGCAGAGCATTGGTTGCACTTCTGAATAGTCCTTCGCCAGTTCGTGAAGGTCCGGAGATATGATTCGCATCATTACAAGAAGCCTCGCCCAAAACCTTTACCGATTCCGCAACTAGATTCGATGTATCGTTAGTGACCAGAACACTTGCCGCCACTTCACCAATGTTGATGCCCGAGCGTGTCTTGCAATACGGTCGGCAGGGCGTATCACTTAAGGCTTGAAACGCATTGAAACCAGATAAAATGAATTGTGTGACCAAATCACCACCAACTACAAAAACGTGGTCAAATCGGCCTTCAGAAATATATCTTTTGGCAACAGCTATGGCCAGAACCCCGGAAACACAAGCATTTGAAAGTACAATGGCCTGATTTTGGAAACCGAAATGACGCTGTATCGTTGCACCTAAAGCACTCAGGTAGGCCCTTTCTTCAGGAAACGGACTCTTTTGTTCCAATACGTCGATATTACCTTTAGTAGTTGAAATTAGGAGACCGACCCGATCAGTCAATTCCATATTCGAAGCCGATATAGTCTTGCTCAAGGAAACCAAGAGCATTTTTTCAAGTCGAGTGTGTCTTTCTTGAGGATTCAGTAAGTCGTACTTTTCTTCAAGCGCTTCGCCTGATACTCTTGACGAAAAAAATGGCTGTGGTAAAATGGTAGGGTCCTCGGTCAATTGCAAACCGGAAACTTCATTACTGATTTGATGAATGGCGTTTGCACTATCAAAACCATAGGCCGAAACAATAGTATTATGTGAGAGATAGCTATTGCTCATCATCCAGAAGCCCTACTTTTATTTTCCAATCCTTAAAGAATTTAGGGAATTCCAAGGAAAGCTCTCCAAACAGTTCTACAAAAACCTGTACGGTTTCACCGGTACAGACCACCTTACCTTCAGGATTCAAAATCTCATATTTGAATACCATTTTCGCAGCAGCCGAATCTACATAAGTGGTTTTGATCTTGGCCACATCACCATATCGTAATGGTAATTTATGCTCGCATGAGGATTTTACGATAGGCGTACTGAAATTATGCGTTTTTTGATCGAGATACGAAATACCGTGATGTCGACCGAAAGCCTCTCGCCCGTCTTCAAAATACTGGATGTAGTTTCCGTGCCAGACGATGCCCAAGGGATCACACTCTGTAAACCGAACGCGTACATCGCTGGTGAAACTGATTTCTTTTTTCATCTAAACCGCATTTTTTTTGTTGTAGTAGGCTATGGCCAAGGCAGTCGTCACTACAAAAAACAAAAGTAACAATGTAATCTCAGGAACAAGTTCCTTCAACGGAACATTTCTGAGGAAAACATCATAAAATGCGCTCAAGCCCCAGTTCATCGGAGACAGCCCTGAAAGCGTCTGCATGAATTTCGGCATGGCAAAAACCGGTACCCATACACCACCGATAGCAGCTAAAATAACCACAAGGGTAGCTCCAAAAGGGGCGGATTGTTCTTGGCTTTTGGCGATGGTACCCACCAGGAGCCCTAAACCTACTGCCGCCAAGCCTACAAAAAAGGCTACAAGAAACAATAAGGGTAGCCTATCGGAAATATCGAGTTGTGGCAATCCGAGAAGCGGGAACAAATAGATGCCGACCAAGAGCATCAAGGTGAACTGAATAAGTGAAACGACCAGAAATACGAGAGCTTTCCCCCCTAATACAATAGCATAGGAAACGGGATGCGTGCGCAAACGTACAAAGGTACCTTGGTTCTTTTCGTTGACCATATTGATGGATAAGGGCAGGATAATGAAAAAAATGGCAAAAAGGGTCCAAGCTGGAATGTTGTGCTGAGTCGAGTTCGGAATCAATGCATCTTCCTCCGCATTGGGTACGATTTCCGTAAAAGTGATGAAGGGTTCGGTGTCGAATATCTTTTCCGTGGGATCATCAGTGATCTGTTCTTGAAAAGCCTTGTATATCGATTGGGTCTCAATCTTGGAGACCATTTGATCGATACCGCTTTTTATGGAGTTCCGAAAGGAAAACTGCGTGGCTGGGTCAAAATAGAGTTTGACTTCCTTTGATTCGACTGTCTTGATTGTCGTAGGAATGGAATCTTCAATGGCTCCGAACTGTGCCAAAATGCCATTGACATTGTCTGAAACTTTTTGATTCAGGTCACTGGAAAGGTTTTTTGGAATGACAATCGCCAGCTGGTACTGGCCGTTTTGTACCTGTTGCTGTACTTCTTGCTCATCTGTGCTTTCCGCAAGCTTGAACATTTTGGAAGATCTCAGGTTTTCAAGGATGGTTTGTGAAACTTCACCACGGTCATTGTCGACAAGAACAATCGGGATCTTGTTTTGTTTGATGGTCTTGAAGCTGCTATCTTGAATCAAGGTGATGGTAATGACCAAAAGTAGAGGCATGAGAAACAAAACCGCTAAACCACCCAAGTCGCGGGTGAGTAGTACTACCTCCTTATATGCACTTGCCGTAAGTTTACGCATAATCACGAAGGGCTTTACCAGTTTTCTCTAAAAAGACATCTTCTAAATGACGTGCATTTGTGTGCTGTGCGATCAATTCTTCTGGTTGTCCCTCGCAAACGATCGTTCCTTGATCGATGATCGCAACGCGCGTACAGAATTCCTCAGCTTCGTTCAAGTGATGCGAAGTGTAGATAATGGTGGTGCCTTGTGCATTGATTTGCTTGAGGTAATCGATAATCGCATTTCGCGATTGTACATCAACCCCGACCGTGGGCTCATCAAGAAAGAGCACTTCGGGCTGATGAAGAATTCCGGCAATAAGATTGATACGGCGTTTCATCCCTCCGGAGAAGGTGTTGATTTTTTTGTTCGCGAATTGCGAGAGTCCCAAGGTCTCGAGATGGTCTTGGATGCTTTTTTTCAATTCGTACTTCGGAATACCGTACATACTGCCGAAATACATCAGGTTTTCAGCAGCGGTCAAGGTTGGGTATAGGGCGTATTCCTGGGGAACGGTACCAATGGTTTGTTTGAGTTGTCTTTGGTTCTCTTTATAATTTAGGCCATTGATGCTAAAAGCTCCCGAACTTGGTTTCAGCAATGAACTCAACATTGAAATCAAGGTGGTCTTTCCGGCTCCATTGGGACCTAATAAGCCAAAAATCTCGCCTCGGGCGATGGTTAAATTCAAATCGGATACCGAAAAAAAGTCGGCTCCTTTGTACTTTTTCGAAAGTCGTTCGATTTGAATCATATGTCCGTTGTCCTGCTCAGGCGGTTCTATTTTGCTGAGGGTCAAACAGCCTTCTTCAGGGTTTTGAAAAAGAGCTCTTCCCTTTTAGCAATATTATCGAGTTGATCGGCGATTTTATTGTATCCGTCATTTTCAGCACTTCTGTTCTTATAAATTCGAGAGGCGTCCACCGCAAAATCACGCCACTGATCTCCGATTTCTGTCATTTGCTTTGAAAGCACCAAAAGCTCATCATTGTTCAATAGCTTGCCTGCCTCTTGCAGAAATGCTGCATAAATGTACCGGAAACCACCGCCACCGGTACCGATTTCCTCTTGCATTCGAACAATTTGTCCGAGATAATGGTTTGTATGTTTAGCTCCTAATTTCTTAGGCCATTTACGAATATTGTTCGCTACCCATTTCATCGCTTTTACACCGACTATCGGCACAGGCGCGGTCATGTCGCGACAGGTATGTTTGATGCCCTTGACTATGGCCTTTTCCAATTGTAACTTCTCGGGAAATGCAACAGGGTAGTAAATATGTCCCTTAGGGGCGAATGCGCCTTTGGCAAACCTGACTTTTTCCAACTGTTTGGTAGTTAGAGTGGTGGTATGCTCCATTACAGGGTCACTGATGAGGTAGGTATCCTTATCTTTTCCATAGACGACCATATTATGGGCATTGAAATGAAAACGGTACTCATCGGGAAAATAGATGAGATTGTAGACGCCTACCTGCAACCCCACGGGGTTATTTTTTTTTAAATTTTCATCTAATCGTTCTTGGGCGACTTTGGGGTTCTTGAACTTCTCCCTTTTTACCTTGACACCTACCCGTTTCGCAAAACGATTGAAAATGAGTCCAGGAAGTACGCGATAGGTAAACACGGGCGCATGGTCTACCTTTATAAAAGGAAGGTAACTGAACAAAAGTCCTGAACCGATACCGAAAACCATAGGCTCGCTAACCTCAAATCCATTGTGTTTCATGAGGTTGGAAACAACCCCGTTTTCACAGTGGGCCGATTGGTTGTGTTTGAAATCTATCTGCATGTTTATTCCTTGATTGTTTGCAATTCGTCAACGGAAATATCAAAGACCGCTGCATATTTCTCCAGTGTTTTTTGGGATAGTTTCTTGAAAACGGAAGGTTTGAAATGACGTTTTACGCGCCATTTCCAAATACCGACGTAACTGGCGAGAATCGGCAAATCCATTTTATTCAGTTCCATGTAGTACTCTAGAGGACTGCTCTCGTTTTGTGCCACTTTTCGTTTTACCGCGGCGACACGCTCTTCGATCTGTTTGATGGCATTATCGAGAGCAATGGTCTTTGGATCCCATCCAGTGCTCAGTTCCGTGGTATATTCCCCGTTTTCATCAACCGCATAGCACATTTCACGAATATTGGCTTTCTCCAGTTTGCTCTCGTCTTGGGGTACTTCACTTTTTTTCATCGTGGTACTTCATGAATTAGGAAATTGAATGTACAATCTACGATTAAATCATCATTTCTAAAAGTGGTCGAGGTAATGGTGCACATACTCATTTCTCCTGTGTCGAATCTGTTGATCAAGGTAGCTTTGGTAATGAGGATGTCGCCTATTTTCGGCAACATTTGGATGTCCACTTTTTTAATGGCGCTGATATAGCCCACTACTTTATTGCCCAAACCTTGCAAATCGTCGTCCTCAAAGAAATCTTGCCCGGTAATCGCCGAACAGGTTTGTGCTGAAAGTTCGATGAGTCCTCCTTCGGTAAATTGGCCCTTTGAATTCGTAAATAGATTATCTGAGGTCACTTCAAAATGCGTTTCTACCGATTCGCCATCGAGATAGGGTGTTTTACACTTCATCAGCATTGGTGGTCGATGCGGAAGGAAATTCTCGATTTCAATATTATGGCGCGGTTTACGCATGAAGTCTAGATTTGTCAGGATGCCAAGGCAGTTTTCATTTGGCTTTGCGCGATGAGTTGCCCTTGGCATGTTACTTGGGCTTCTACCAATGTTACGTTCATGATATCATGAATGATTTCAATGGTAGTGGTCAGTTCTTGGTCGACTTCCGGAATGGCCAAAACCTCGGCACTCTTAATGGCCCCGATGTATCCTGTAGGTGCCGGTTTATTGGCGAGGTAATATTTATATCCGGTATGCAGGGCGATCGTTTGGGCCATATTTTCGATAAGGCCTGCAGCTGAAAAATGACTTTCTGTGGCTAGAATGTTTCCTTTTGGGATAGTGAACCCTGAGATGATCCGCTTCTCGGAATAATGGATCAACCGGTCTATCATGACGAATGGAGGACGCTGCGGAATCAGGCCTAACAAAAAAGATTCGTCGGTGATTTCAGTATCCAGAAGATTCATTTAGCAAACGGTTATATAGGCATACATATAAGAAAAACGCGCACTTTCAGGAACATGACATAGAATTCTGTCTCCTTTTTTCAACCGCCCAGAAGAGACCAATTCCTCGAGCATCACATAGATGGAAGCGGCACCGATATTACCGATATGTTCTAGGTTTAAAAACCATTTCTCCCAAGGCATTTCAATGTTTTGCTTTTTCATCTCCTCGTATAGGCCTTGTTTGAAATAATAGGAGGAGATATGAGGCAGGTAATAATCTACGTCCTCAGGGCCAATACCGTGCTTTTCATACGTCTGCTTGAGGCTATCCACTCCTTTGACCAAAATGTTCTCTCCAAGAAGGCGGGTGTCCTGTTTCATGGCGAAGAGTGATTTTTTCCCCCAGACTTCCGATGGAAATTCGCTCCATGGGGTCAGGTGACCATTTTCTTCTTTATCGGCCCCAGCATACATGCACGTTTCCATTTCATGGGCGTACGAATAGCCATCCATCCATTCTATTTTCAGGGGAAGGTCTCCATTGGGCTCACTCTCTAGAAGTACGGCTCCAGCACCATCTGAGAGCATCCAGCGTAAAAACTCTTTGTTGAACGCCAGAATAGGACTGGTTTCCAATTCTTTTAAATGGTCTATCTCGTTCGAAAAGACATCGGATTTCATCCATGATGAGGTGCGTTCAGAACCCGCACAGGCCGCATTTTTGACTTGTCCGGTCATAACGGAAAGATACCCGTACTTTAAAGCATTCATACCCGAACAACAGGCGCCCGAAGGGGAGTTGATCTCGATGTTTCCGTTTTTCAAAAAGCCGTGTACCATGGCTGCGTGAGACGGTAAAATCTGATCCGGACTAGAGGTGCCACATGACAATAGTTCGATGTCGTTTTTGGTGAAATCGGAATCGCACAATCCGAGAACGGCTTCAGTGGTCAACTGCGCATTATTGTGGGTCACATTGCCATTTTTATCTATGGCATAATGTCGATTCTTGATTTGATTGTTACGAAGAACAATTCGACGTGCTTTAGAAACCTGCCCATTGATAATACCCAGTTTTTCTTCCATTTCGTCGTTGGAAACGGGTTCATTGGGCATGAACTTCGATATTCTGGTAATATATACGTCCTTCATTACTATTCCTCCTTTAAAAGCACATTGGAATAATATTCCTTATCCTTTTTTCTTTTGCGGGTCATGGGCAAATAAGTCAGCAAAAATACAATAAAAACTATCGGTGCGATGACCCATATGGCAAATTTCAAATAAAATTTGAAGAATCCGATCCATTTCAAACGTGCTGAATCGCCGGGTTCTCCTTTCTTCCGTAATAGATTTGCCCATTTAGAGAAGACAATGTTACCCCTTTCGTCGGTCTTAATCAAATATGGGTTGATTTTTACCGCGTCAAGCATGAGCAATTCATCTTGAAGCTTTGAAAAATCATCGCTCAGCAGGGCTTCGCGGATGGGTTTGCCAAATCTGGATGCTTTGGCGATATCGGAATCGGAAACACCGGGCTTCGGAAAAATACCCCACAATCGCGTCTTTTTTCCTGAGAACATCCAGTGTTCAATGGTCAGTACACTGATATGATTGATGTGGCGATCGACCAACGCGATATGACCCACTAATTTGGCCTTGGGGTCCGCTAATAATCGCTTCGTTTTCTCTTGGGCCTGAATCCACATATTTCTACAGGCGACCACCGTGACGACCGGGGTATTTTCAACCAATCTTTTTCCTGCTTCAGACTTCAGGAATGCGTTGATCGGGGGAGAGGGTGTCAAGAACCAAACTTGGTAGCCCAATACAATCAAGTCGTATTTTTTGCTAAGAATTTCGTCTTTGGGAGGATATATTCCAATGGGTACCTGAAGAAAAGATTCAGGAAAAGCATCGTAAAACCGATCTTTGGTCCATGGAAAGGGGAAAGGCTTCTCAAGTTCAATTTTGTGATGCGTTATATTGACCGGTCCTTCGCCGAGGGTCGTGCCAATGTTTTCAAGAATATCGAACAATTGCCCACTTTGGGTGTAGTAAATGACTAAAACTTCTTTCATGCCTCTTTTCTATCGTCCCAAAAATCGAAATAATTAAACCATTGAAATGGATATTTTTTTAAAATCCATTCCATACTTTGGGTATATTCTTTCAATAGCCCTTGTGCATCGCGTGCTTTGAACTGTGCGGTGCGCGCGTAAAGATTGTAATGCCTCTTGGGGCCTTTCATGAAGTATACAAAGAGCACGGGCATGTTCAGGCGTGATGCCAAAAGATACGGACCCATAGGAAATTGAGCTTCTTTTCCCATAAAATTTTCCGATAGGGTTTTGCTTCCGGGCATATATCTGTCACCGGTAAAAACCACCAAACCACCTTCGTCAATGGCTTTATGTATTTCAAATATGTGCGACATATCTTCTTTGACCACAATGAACTTCAAATGTGCCTCTTCTGAAATACCTTCCATATACTCTTGGATGTTCTGATGTTCGGCCATGGTAGTCACCATACTAATATTGGATATGGAATAGCGGTCTTCAAGAAAATAGTGGGAAATTTCAAAATTGCCCACATGTCCACTGATTAAAATTCCACCCTGATTTTCCTTGAGCAATCGGTCAATATGCTCAATACCGTCATGAGTATACGTAAATCTATCTCGTAAGCCTGTTGAAATGGCCACCTTATCCGTCAGTGTTTTTCCAAATGTGAAATAGCTCTTGTAAACGTTCACTATACTTTTCCAACTGGAATACCCTTGTCTTTTTCTAAAGTAGGTATAGGTGTCCCTATTGCTTTTCGGGGAAAACAGCACGTAATAGCAAATGACGATTCGAAGCAAAAAATAAGCCGCTGAAATACCAAATGTTCGGAGGAAGAATATATATATTTTATATCCTAAAAGCGTACCTCTGGATTTTCCTTCCCATTCCGCTGCCATCTTAGGATTTTAATCGTGAGTTAGCCAAGTTTTCTTTCTATGAGGTCATAGAAATCTTTGAGAGTGATTACATTAACAAAATCCTCTCCAACCAATTTGACCCCGAAATTACTCTCGACAGCCACCACTAGATCCACAAAATCGAGGCTGTCAAGACCCAATGTATCCTTAAGATTGGCTCCGGGAGCGATAGCATCTTCTTCGACTTCGAATTCATCGATAAGAAAATCATCGACTTTTTCTATAATAACCTCTTTAGTCATCATCACTTTCGTTGGCTGGCTTTTTAACGATTAGAGCGGAATTGGTACCCCCAAAACCGAATGAATTCGACAAAAATACATCAATTTTTTTATTTAATGTTTCCTTGACCAAGTTTAGCTTTTCGGAGTCCTCATCGGGATTTTCAAGATTGATATTAGGCGCGACAAAGGAATGTTGCATCATTAAAATCGAGTAGATGACCTCACTTGCCCCTGCCATCCAGCATTCATGGCCGGTCATTGATTTGGTAGAACTTACGGGAGGGTTGGTTTTTCCGAATACCTTGTGTATTGCCTTCGCTTCATTGGCATCACCTACAGGGGTCGAGGTGGCATGGGCATTGACATAATCTACCGAACCGGCATCGATTCCCGCATCTTCCAACGCGCGGTGCATGGCCCGAGACGGCCCCTCTACATTCGGTGTCGATATATGGTCGCCATTGGATGAAAAGCCATACCCGATGATTTCGGCCAATATCGGAGCCCCTCGTTCAACTGCGGCCTCATAACTTTCAAGAACCAATGTGGCACCACCTCCGCTAGGCACTAAGCCGTTACGCGCGGCATCGAAAGGACGGGAAGCTTTTTCAGGAGCATCGGTATGCATAGCAAAAACCCCAAGACCGTCAAAACTACCCATCGCCAAATGATTGATCTCTTGGGCACCCCCTGCAATAATGCAATCTTGTAAACCACTTTTAATGAGATGATATGCCATTCCTATAGAGTGGGACCCGCTCGCACAAGCGGCACTGATGGTCAAATTGATTCCCCGTAATTTAAAGATGGTCGAAAGGTTCATAGTGATGGTAGAGTTCATCGCCTTAAAAATGGCACCTGAGCCTACCAAGGTAGTGTCTTTCTTTTCCCGAATTTTATCATTGGATTCAATTACAGCCTTGGCAGTACTATCGTTTCCGTAAATGATACCTACTTCTTTCGCGGTGAAGAAATCACTGTCTATCATGGCATTTTTAAGCGCCTCTAAAGTGGCGACATAAGCATAAGTGCCTTCTTGCCCCAAACTCATGCGCTGGCGTCTTGAAAGTAATTTCTTTAGATCGGGTTCTTCGACCATGCCCGTTAATGGGGAACGAAAACCTGCCTCCGCCCGTTCCTCGTCATAGACAATTCCAGACGTTCCGTTGTAGAGTGAGGTTCTTACTTCTTCTAGGTTTTTGCCTATGCAAGAATATATGCCAATACCTGTGATAACTACTCTTTTCATGCTCCTCGTTTATTCTTTACGAATAAATACCACCATTGATGTTAATGGTTTCACCGGTAATATAAGATGATTTTCTGGAGACTAAAAACGAAACGACATGTGCGACTTCTTCCGCTTCCCCAAATCGATTTGCAGGAATCATTCTTTTCAATTCCTTTTCGTCCAATGCACTGGTCATGTCTGTTTTGATGAACCCCGGGGCCACGGCATTTACGGTCACGTTTCTTTTGGCTACTTCTTGTGCCAGGGCTTTGGTCGCTGCAATGACAGCACCTTTGGCCGCAGAATAATTCGTTTGGCCAGGTGTGCCTTTTAAACCGGATACGGAAACCATATTGACAATACGACCGTATTTGTTCACCAACAATTTTTGAATGAAATGATTGGTGACATTGAAAAACCCATTGAGGCTCGTGTTGATGACATCGGACCAATCTTCGGGTTTCATCCACATAAACAGACCATCTTTAGTAATGCCCGCATTGTTAATGATCACTTCGACCATGGCATGTTCATTATGGTCTTCCCATTGGCTAAGGGCATTTTTTACACCTGGGGCATCAACCACATTAAATTGGATGATCTCTCCAGAGCCACCGGCTTCTTTCACTTGTCGTAAGGTCTCTACAGCAGCTTCTTCATTGCTATTGTAGTTGATCAAAAGATGATAGTCGTGATCTTGGGCCAGTTGAACACATACGGCCCTTCCAATGCCCCTAGAGCCACCGGTGACGAGTGCACACTTCTTGATTTTTTTTGTTTCTGACATGTAACGTGAGTCTGGTAGACTTCTAATTCTTTACAAAGGGTTCCGCGTTTTCAAACCATTTGTCGCCTAGTAGCTCTCCTTTTTCATTAAAGAACCCCCAGCCTTTTTTAGACTTCAGTCGGGCTAGATCCCCAACAAACCCTTTTTGGTTATTTCCTGCCAAAAATGCTAGTCCGGCGGTGATATCGTATTCGGCGGGAATAACCATCTTGCCCGAGGTGTCGATAAAGCCCCATTGTTTTTCTTTGATAGGGGCGAGGCCGTTGGCCGCGAAGACTTCCGCATCACGGTATTGCATTTCAATTACAAGTTCACCTTTGTCGTTGATGAACCCCCATTGTTTGTCGTTTGAAACCGGGGCCAATCCATTTGAGAATGCTCTTGCTTTGTCGTATTTAGGTTCAATGACCCACTCCCCTTTTGAGTTCACAAAGCCCGTCTTTTTCCCCTTTCGGGCATAAGTCAGTCCTGAAGTACCATTGAAATTCCAGACTTTGTCCGCCCCATCGATTATATTAAAACTGCCATTGTGAATAATACCAAAGGATCCCCCTTTCATTCCGAAAACCCCCGAGGCATTATAGCTATTTCCTATTTCTTCATACTCCGCTGGAATGATCAATTTTCCGGTCTTATCGATCATGCCCCATTGTTCACCCTGTCTTACCTTGGCGTGTCCATTTCTGAATTTTTTGATGGCGTCAAAAGTAGGTTCAAGAAGCACTTTCCCGTCCGTTCCGATGAGCCCAATTTTCTCTCCTTGACGAATAAAGGCCACTCCATCCTGAAAATCGAAATATTTATCGGTAGTAGGAGTTTCCAGTACCTTTCCTGAGGTATCGATATACTGCCATTGATCATCCTTCAAGACAAGCGCGTAGCCCGAATCGAAATATTTTGCCTTGTCGTATTCCGGCTGAATGGCCCACTTGCCAGAAGTGTCGATAAAGCCCCATTTTTTGCCCTCTAGGACCGCGGCCCTACCTTCCGAAAAACTTTTGGCCTTTGAAAACTGTGGTTCTATAACATAAGCACCGCTTTTGTCGATGTACCCGAACTGTTTCCCTTCTCTAACAAGGGCCAGTTCTTGAGCTGAAATTGAAAAAACGGTTAAAAACAAAATCAAAAGTGAAACTGATAGTCTTTTCATGATTTTTTATTTTGATGGTTTATAATATAGTTCTTTACTGTGTTTACATAAGGATACATAACGGGATCCTCTTTGAACGGGGGAACTATTTTACGGACGGCATCGTACATTTTTCTCGTTTTCGAAGAGACCTTGTCTTTCATTTCAAGGTATTCAATGGCTTGAACGATGGTAATCATTTCTATGGCCATCACCTCAAAGGTATTCTCAATGACCTTCTTGGTAATCAAAGCCGCGTTGGTACCCATGCTGACAATATCTTGGTTGTCATTGTTATTGGGAATACTATGGACATACATCGGATTGGAAAGCATTTGATTTTCCGCGGTGGTCGAAGTGGCCGTAAACTGCACGCCCTGCATTCCAAAATTCAACCCTAAGGTACCTAAATTTACAAAAGGTGGAAGAATATCGTTCAGCTTCGAATTCATGAGATAGTTCAGTTGCCTCTCGGCCAGCATACTCATTTTTGTCACGACGATTTTAAGTTTGTCCATTTCCAGGGAGACGTAGTCCCCATGAAAGTTGCCACCGTGGTACACGTGCTTCTTTTTGACGTCTACAATGGGGTTGTCATTGGCAGAATTGACTTCCTCTATCATGATACGTTCCACGTCGTTCAGGGTGTCCAGAATAGGTCCTAAAATTTGTGGCACACAACGCAGGGAGTAGTACTCTTGTACCTTCTCCTCGAAAACGCTTACATCGTTATTATTGTTATATAGATGATGTTCTCGCTTTCTGGTCAAGGTACTGTCGCTGAGATGGCTGCGCATAGATCGCGCTATTTCACGTTGTCCCTGGTGTTTTTTGGTCAGGTTGAGCTCAAAAGACAAGTGGTCGTCATAGGCCTCGACAATTTCATTGATGGCCGACGAGCAGGCAATCATCCACTCAAGTAATCTTCGGGTATATATCGTATTTACTACTCCGATACCAGTCATTACCGAAGTTCCATTGATGAGGGCCAAACCTTCGCGCAATTCAACGGCAATAGGTTCAATACCTAGCTCTTCAAAAACTTCCTTGGTCGGTCGGCGTTCTTCATTCAAGAATACTTCACCTTCTCCAATAAGCACCAATGCCAAATGGGCCAACTGCACCAAGTCTCCACTTGCCCCAACACCGCCGTGTTCATAAATAAGCGGGATAACATTCTTGTTGATAAGCTTGGTCATTACCTCGATGACCGATTTATGTACCCCTGAATGCCCAAGACTAAGGGTGTTCAATCGAGCCAGCATAGCTGCTTTCACATATTTAGGGGGAATTGGATTACCAGTACCGGAAGCGTGACTTCGTATTAGGTTATATTGTAATTGAAGGGTTTCCGCATCTTTGATCTTGTACTGGGCCATTGGGCCGAAACCCGTATTTACCCCGTAAATTATCTTGTTTTTAGAAAATTCCTTTAAGAAATCGAAACTCTCTTGAACCTTGTCGTAAACCGCTGGGTCAACTGAAATCGGTTGCTCTTCAAAGATGATACTGTAAAAATCGGATATCCCTAACTTTCCTTTTATTTCTGGCATCTACGGTTGGTTCTGTGGGCTATAAGTGATACTTTTAACTAAAATAGGTAATTTGGTTTGCAAATTTATAATAATTCGCGGATCAATATTTGATTTAAGTGATGAATAACGAAATTGTTGATATTCTTATAATCGGTGCGGGACCTTCCGGAAGTGTTGCGGCCGCATATCTTCATGATAAGGGATACTCCATTAAGGTGGTTGAGAAGAACAAATTTCCACGATTTGTAATCGGGGAAAGTCTTATACCACGATGTATGGAGCATTTTGAGGCTGTGGGCCTTGTAAGTTGTCTGAAGGAAAAGAATTTCGAGATCAAAGAAGGGGCCCGTTTCATGCAAGGTGATGTGGTCTGTGAATTCGACTTCAGTAAAAAATATACGGAAGGATGGAATTGGACATGGCAAGTACCCCGGGCCGATTTTGATAAAGCCCTGACCGACGAACTGGAGGGTAGAGGAGTAGACATCGCTTTTGAAAGTGAAGTCATCGCCGTCGAGTTTGATGAAGACGGTCGATCGATCACGACCGCTCGAAGTCCCGAAGGGGAAGTCACCCGAATCTCGGCCCAATACATCATTGACTCAAGCGGATTCGGTAGGGTCTTACCCAGATTGCTGGATTTGGATAAACCTTCTGACATACCTAAGCACTCTTCCATTTTTACCCATGTTAAGGACGTTAGACGCCCTGAAGGATGGGACGGGCATCGAATTACATTCGATATTGTAAGTACTTCGACTTGGCTGTGGGTGATTCCGTTTTCAAACGGTGTAACCAGTATAGGATATGTAGGACCGACGGAATATTTGGAGTCTTTTGAAGGCTCGAACGAGGAACGCCTGCGCAAACTCATGGAACTTTCGACCTATTATGTAGATCGTTTTAAGGATCTGCCGTACGAGTTTGAACCGCGCATGATCAAAAATATTGCTAAGTCGGTCAAAAAGCTATACGGAAAGGGGTTCGTACTTACAGGAAACAGTGCTGAATTTTTGGATCCGGTTTTTTCTTCGGGCGTAACATTTGCGACTGAGTCTGCGCATTTGGCCGCCCAACTTATTCACAAAGAGCTTCAAAATGAACCGGTGAATTGGGATGTTGACTATACGCAATACATATTGGAGGGCGTCACAGTGTTTTCTACCTATGTGCAAGAATGGTATACCGGAAATCTTCAAAAGATATTCTTTAATAAAACACAGAATCAAGAAATAAAGAGTCAGATTTGCGCAGTGTTGGCAGGCTATGTGTGGGATCAAAGCAATCCGTTTGTGAAAAACCATCATCGTTTGGTGAAGGCATTGGCACATTTGACCGATATGGAAAACGAGACGGTAGGGTAGAACGATTTATCTACCGCTTCAACAAGGCCTTTCTGCTAAGATGTTTTGATGCCGCTTCTCCTAAATTGCCATAGGCCGTGCGTATCCGTTCAAATTCATCAGCATTGGCATCTCCTCGAACCTCGGTCTGTATGGCGTAAAGAATGGTTTCGGGAGCATTGGTTTCGTAGATGGATAGCAAAACACCGATTTTGCCTTCCTCCACATAGAACAAATCATCATAGCCATCAGCAGTAGAAATCGTTTTGATGTTCATGGTATAGGCCGTACTTGAAATGTTTTTGGCTGCGGTCACTTGATGATCGTCTATTCGGAAACTATTAAATTCTTGAATGAAAGTCGGTTCGTAAAGACGTGCCCTATTTTCAAACCAGAGTTTTTTGAATTTTTCACCAGACCCCAATGCTTTCTGTTCGCGTTTTTCGTATTGCTTTTGTAAAAAGGCCTGTTCCGAATCATTTTTAGAGATCTGCAGGTCCGGGGCATATTCAAAAACCACGTTATATCGTTGAATACCGGTAATATTTTCGATTGAACCGTCAACTACTTCGAATTGTTGGGCTTGAATAGCCAGCCCGAAAAGCAGAAATAATGAATATAGAAGTGGTTTGGTCATTGTGGTAAAAACAGTCTGTGAATATAAAAAAAACTAGACATTTATCGGTCTTCCACTGCGTTAACTTTTTGAAAACAGAGGTCTAATCGTCTATTGCCGCAAAAACCATTTGACGAAATTTCCAACCGGTTTCATCCCCTGGTGTATCCCGGGTTTGTTTCATCAAGATGCCAATGACCTGTTCTTTAGGGTCGGCAAAGTATTGGGTGTTAAAGTATCCGCCCCAATCAAAAGTACCTTTACTTCCTTGGCCTCCTAAGTCTTGACCATCCGTAGTTACCAAGCCAAAGGCGAGACCATATTCTTTTCCGGCCGCGCCGAATAATTGCCCGGTTTGGTTGCCCATGATGCTTTGTACGGTGGTCCTGCTTAAGATTCGAGTGCCGTTGTAGTGGCCTTGGTTCAAATACATTTGTAGAAAAGTTGCATAATCTTCAGCGGTACTTGAAAGTCCGGCTCCGCCTGAAAAAAAACGTTTCGCTCCTTTTTTAGGATAGTCGGGGTCATAGAAAGTCACCGGATAGTCTTTCCAAACTCCATCGGTTTTTTGTTGAATGTTCACCAGGCGATCGTGCTTTTCTTTGGGAAGATAAAACCAGGTGTCGTTCATGCCCAACGGGTCGAAGATACGTGTTCTTAAAAATTCGTCGAAGGGCATACCTGAAACAATTTCAATGAAATAACCCAAGACATCCAATCCTTCGCTGTATACAAATGCCGTTCCGGGGTCATGGTGTAGGGGTAATTTTGCCAGTTTCTTGACACTTTCCGCTATGGAAATATTTTCGGTAGTGTATAAATCGGTAATTCCAGCGTCCTTATATATTCTTTGAAAACGCTTATCGCCATCGATGACTCCATATCCGAGTCCTGAGGTATGCGTGAGCAAGTGTCTGATCGTAATTTCATGTTCGGCCGGAGTACTGGTATAGGTGCCATCCGAAGTATTGAACGTGTCCAAAATACGCGGATTCTTGAATTCAGGAATGTACTTTGAAATGGGGTCGTCCAATTGAAATTTTCCTTCTTCCCAAAGCATCATCACGGCGGTAGACGTAATCGCCTTAGTTTGGGAAGCGATACGGAAAATGGTGTTGGTCTTCAGGGGTTTGCCTTTTTCGTCCGCTTTTCCGTAGGCTTTTTGATATATGATTTTTCCGTTTCTGGTAATGAGGGCGACTACACCGGGCACTTGGTTCGAGTCCACCGCATTTTTAAGCATGTAATCAATACGCGCTAAGCGCTCATCTGACATGCCCTGTTCTTGAGCAATACCTGGTTGGAGTACCGGCGGAGCAGTGGCCCGATCCTGGGCAAAGCCACTACCGAAAGCAAGAAATACGAAAAGGATGTATATTTTTTTCATGGATAGTTGAAAGTTCAATTGACGTTAAATGTATGAAAATTTCGGATGAAGGGTCGTATGATCCCTGCTTGGGCCTCGTTCTCTAATAATTTTGTAAATTCACGCCTGTTCAACTGAACATGAAACCGACCATTTCGAGTAAAACCTCCAACATGTCTTTAATAGACAAGATAAAAAGCCTTGCCAGTATTAATACACTTTCCAAGCACGAGCAATTGGTGCATGGTATCATTGAGGCTATTGATTCTGGTATTTTGGTCGTAGGGGATCAGTTGCCATCAATCAATCAGATGGTAAAGGACATGGGTTTCGCGAGAAAGACCATTGTCAAGGCCTATGAAGAATTAAAGCACCGCGGTCTTGTTGAATCAAAGAAATTGAAGGGCTATTTCATTATCAGCCAAGAGACGAACGTCACCTTAAAGGTGGCTTTGCTTTTGTTTAGCTTTCAACGTTTTCAAGAGGAATTCTACAATACGTTCCGGAAAGAGTTGGGCAAGCGCTTTCAAATCGATGTTTTTTTTCACCATAATAACGGTTCCATTTTTGAATCTATTTTCAATAATATTCGGGGCAAGTATGGTATGTACGTGGTTGCACCTATACCTGACGGTAGCATTCAACCGCTTTTGGCCAGTATTGATCCCCAGAAGTTGTTGATTATTGATCGTTATTTGGCTATGCCCGAAGACTACTCCTATATCGCACAGGAGTTTGAAGAGGCCACTTTCAACAAGCTTGTTGAGCTTCTTCCTAGAATACGAAAATACGAAGAGTTCATCTTGTTCTTTTCGGATAACTTGGACTACCCGCCGGGTATTTTAAAGGCGTTCAGGCGATTTGTTTCCGATTATGAAATCACGACACAGGTTGCCGAGGAATATATTCCTGGAACAGTCAAAAAAGGAAGGCTTTATTTCTTTATCAGCGATACCTATTTGTGGGAGGTATTGCGAGACTGCCAAGACAACGGGTATGTTCCTGGCGAGGATGTCGGAATTATTTCCCATAATGACCATGTGGTCAAAGAGATCGTTTTTGGTGGGATTACCACAATTTCAACGGATTTCAAGGAAATGGCCCGGAAGGCGGCAAATCACATAAAGAATGGTGAAAAAACGCAGGAGATCATGCCCTTGAATTTGATGATCCGCAACTCGCTTTGAGTACTATTAGTCCATAGAAATGTTTCGCAATACATGTTGTCCAACTTGCTTTCCCTGCGAGACCCCTAATTCAATTGCCGGCTTATAGTGGATACCGCCGTACAAGCGGCTAATCGCAGCTTCCTGCGCAGCTTGATCGAAGGACCGATAACTCCTCACAGGAAGCCCGTACGGAATTTCGGTGGCGTCGACGAATGCATAGCTGTCCCCAAAAATATGGGTCAAAACAGTTGCGGCCGCTGATGAAGCAACACTATGGCCCGAGGTATGTTCTGGAAAGGCAGGGGTTTGCAATACGGGTGACCAATCAGGATCGATGTAAGTGTTGATAAAGGTCTCCGGTCGGGTAAGGCTGCTTTTATATTTTTGGTCCCAACAACTGATAAATGCATCCGCTATAGCGATGCTTACTTGTGCCAGGGCAGTGGCAGAATCGACCAAAGATGATTTTTCCTCATCTAATACTTGGGCCGTAATATGCACCCAGTGCCCACCCGGTGAAATCTGTTGCTGGAAATACATCACATGGCCTTTGGTAGTCGATATATTCGGATTGCAATCCCAGAATTTGGCGATATTGAGCTGTGTGGTGTCCAGGTTTTTTACGGTTTCGTAGACCTCTTTGGCCTCCTTATAAAATTGAGATGTTTCAGTGCTATCGAATGGTGTTGGTAAACCCGGGTCGAATTGACCGGCAGAGTCAAGAACAAATGGTGTAATGGTTCGCCAATGGGGTTCAATGGCCTCCATATAATCTGGAGGGGTAGGGCGCCATCTGCCGGGGTCATCGCTAACACTAAATCGGGGTAGGGCGGTGCGTCTTAAATAGCCGTCTTTCGCGGCCCGGGCCAAAATCTCCTCGGCCAGGGTCTTTCCCAAAACGACCGAGTTGTCATACATCTCTTTATCGATACCGATCTCTTGAACTTCTTGCAACAGGGTTTGTTGCATCTTTTCAATTCGCTCCAAATCAAACACTAACGGCTTAGCCGTTTCCGTAAAAGCCACCAACGCGGTAAGGGGATGGTAATACTTCTTGCTAGGGTCTGGAGTACTTAGGTTGCCCAATTCATGTAACTGTCCACTTAGTGAAGGCTTATCGGGTGCCATTAGACGAATACCTTCATAAGCCGCGATATTGGAATAGGCATAGATTCTGCTAGCCACCGGAGGTGTAAATATATCGGCGACGATTACGTCGGTGAGTTTGCGATTGTACGCGCTGATACTACCTTCAAAATAAGTGTCCAGCTTCTCCTGATCATGTTTAGGTGCACAAGAGGCAAAGACAATACATATAAAAAGTAAAAGGCTATTCGAGTTCATTTTTCTTATAAACGGTTTTCGTTTGTCCTGCTACATCGGTGAATTTGATTTCTTTGGTGGCCCCATAAATGGGAATAGCTCTCGAACTATGGGATAGGTACCCCGAACCGAAATAGAATTCTTTTCTAATGCGTGTTCCATTTTTCAAATAAATATCGGCAAATTGCGTCTCTTTTCCCGCATATACCATATGTACCGCATCTCCTCGAGGGTTTTCGGTAAAAACAGCTAGGGGGCCATTGTTGTTGGCTACGATGATTTGATATCTATCGTCGCTTTCAACAAGGGCAAGGCCGCTGGCATCATGATCATTGATGAATCCGCTTTTTTCTAAAGGGATTGTTTCAAAATTACCACTTCCGTTTCCGATGAGTACTAGTCCTTTTAGTGCATCATATCTTCCTGTGGCCACTTCGGTGGCATATGAATTACCGGTCAAAATCAGATCTTCAAAACCATCATGATCAAGGTCCCGAACGATAATGCCCTCAATAGGACCCATCTGGGCATCTATGGGCAGGTCACTGATTTCGAATGTTCCGTCCCCTAGATTTTCGATATAACTACTGGCAAATTTATGACTTTTAACCACATAGGCATTTTCAAGTTCTTCGGGCAAAAATGACTTTCTAAATGGTGTTTCCGCATATGATCTATAGGTTTTAAAACGAGATCTCATTGCATTTATCTGGCTTATGAGCTCATCGCGTGAATGGGCAATGTAGTTTTCATCACCATTATAAAAGCACATCACAGGATCAACATTGCCATCCTTGTCGAAGTCATTGGCATAAATACAAAGGGGTTGGTCTGCCGAAGCGTGATACTTGTGGTTTTTACCCAAGTTTCCTACAATGTAGTCGGTGTCGCCGTCCCCATCAAAATCAGCTCCATTGATACTATTCCACCAGCCTTCGGTTTTTTGCAATCCAGTCGTACTCGTTGAGCGCACTAATTTTCCCCTTTCATTGTGAAAGAACTCTACTTGCATAAATTCACCTACTACGATAAGGTCTACCCAGCCATCCGAATCGTAATCCGACCACAGCGCGGAGGTAACCATAGACAAGGTGTCCCAATCTGTTACCTGATCACTGATATCCCTAAAAATTAGGTTTTCCGCATTCTCATTGGCCAGGTTCTCCAAAAGATAACTTTTGGCTGGCATGGGGTAGTTTCCTGGGTCGACCCTTCCCCCTACGAACAGGTCAAGGTCGCCGTCATGATCAAAATCAGCGGCATTTACTGTGGAACCACTTGCTTTCATTTCTGGAAGCGCATCCGATCTCGAAAAAGTACCTTTCCCATCGTTGAGGTACAGGCGATCTTGGTAGACGCCAGGTTGAGAGAGCTGAATTCCTCCGCTCACAATGTACAAATCTGGGTGACCATCGTTATTCGCGTCAAAGAATACGCTGCCCATATCTTCATATTGTGTGTCGGTTTGCCATTCAGACCTCTGGAAGTCTCCAGTTTCTTTTTGAATATATAGCGCCCCTGATTGCCCGGCTGCACCACCTACATAAAAGTCTTCCAACTGGTCGCCATTGACGTCTGCTACGGCAATGCCTGGTCCATTTCTGGAATGCATATGGGGTAGAATCGGCTGTAACTTAAAGTCGACTACATTGTCTTCGCTATGTTGAAAAATCGAATCAATAGCATTTTGAGTTGCTGACAATAGGGGGCTACTATCGGCTTCATGTATAGGGGTATGATTTCCGGCGCCTTCAGGTCCAATAGTAATGCGCTGATCTGCCTTAACGCCTTCAAGAAACTGATGTTGACCGTCGGGCCATTGGATATCGATGCGTTTTACCTCAGTTTCTTGACCCAGCCCAAAGTGGAGTATGGGGTCTACACTTGATTCGTACCCTCTACTCAAAAAATGTTGTTCATGCTGTGTTCCCTGTTGGGTAGTTAACTTGATTTTTGTTCCGATTGCCTGTCGATTTCCTTTTGTTCCTACCAAGTTGATTTGTAGATAGTGATTGGGTTGTCCCTCAAGGGGTGTGTTCTCGTATATAAATGCGGGTTGATTCACATTGTTTACGATCAGGTCCAAATCCCCATCGTTGTCTAAATCAGCATATGCGGCGCCATTGGAACAGCTTAAATGGTTGATGCCCCAGCTTTCGGAAACTTTTTCAAAAGTGGAATCACCTTTGTTTTTGTAGAGGTAATTGTTCAGTTTGGCCGGGGGCAATTCTTTGATGGAATTGAGTTTCTGTGTCTTTTTCACCTCGCGTTCACCAAGCGGATTGTCATAAATACCCTGATAGTGAATGTAATCAAGGTCTCCTAAATCCCTAAGAAAACCATTGGTGACATAGAGATCCTTGTATCCGTCATTGTCATAATCACCGAAGAGGGAACTCCAGCTCCAATCCGTACTGCTGATACCGGCCATGTTTCCGATCTCTGCAAATTTTCCCTGCCCAAGGTTAAGCTGTAGGGTGTTTCTGCTGTATTGGGGCTGATAGCCTGCTTTCAACATCATTTGAAACCGATCATAACCTGTTGAGGAAATAATCATTTTTTGGCGTAGATTATCTTCCGGGCGCATATCAAGCACCATAATATCCGGCTTTCCATTATTATCTATATCCGTAATAGCATTACCCATACCGGCATAGGAGGTGTGGCCAATATAGGAGGTGATTTCATCTTTGAACGTACCGTCACCTTGGTTGATATAGAGAATGTCGTTACCGATAAAGTCGTTGGAAATGTAAATATCGGGCCAGGTATCGTCGTTGATATCCGCGATTCCGACACCCAATCCGTAGCCTTCTACTAGGATACCTGTCTCTAGTGATACATCGGTGAATTTTCCACCATCATTGCGATAGAGACGGTCGTTGCTAATGGAAGAACCGTCTAATTTTCTCGGATTGCTTGAGTTCACTTGATGTTCGTACGCGGCAGGATTTACTAACAAATACATATCCAAATCACCGTCTTTATCATAGTCAAAGAAGGCGGAATGCATGGATTGACGTGTGTCTGCCAATCCGTATTCAAGAGCCTTTTCCGAGAAGGTCATATCACCGTTGTTGACATAGAGCAAGTTGGCACGTTGTGACTGCGGAGCGCCTCCTGAAACGGCAATATAGAGGTCTAAGAACCCATCTTGATCAATATCGATCATAGTTGCCCCGGTACCCCAACTATTATTTAAGAGGCCTGCCCGCTCGGTGATATCTTCAAACTTCAAATTGCCGCGGTTCAAGTATAGTCTGCCCGAAACCATGTTCCCACTAAAGTAGATATCGGTGAGGCCGTCGTTATTGATGTCGCCTACGGCCACGCCAGCCCCCGTATATACGTTCATGTACTGGAACACATTGACGCTGTCGTTTTCAACGATTTCATTACTAAAGTCTATTCCCGTTTGGGAGGCATCCAATAAGTGAAACCGTTCTGTTTGTTTTGATTGACAGGCAATCAGAACGATACAAAGACCCGCTATGCATACCAGCTTTTTCATTGTATGTTTTTGATTTCCAATTCGTTTCCATTGCTGTCAATAAGGTATGCGGAAACTGCTTTTTCGGGAATCGTGAACTTCCTACTGTCTTGAGAGAGATAACCTGAGCCGTGATGTAATTCCCTTGTTTGAACCGTACCGTTTTTATAGTGGATCCGTAGGGTGACATCGTCTTGTTTCGGGTTATGGACTTTCACTCCCTTTGTTGAACACGTATGTTTTTTAATCGCTCCGTTGTTTATAGCTGAAACGATAAGACGTTCGTTTTCGGTGAACGTTGTTACTTGGCTCTTGGCGTCGCCCCGAACGAAGAATCCACTTTCGTTGACATCAACGATACTGAAGTTGCCGGTGCCATCGCCTTTTAAGAACCATCCGATTGCGGCGTCGTAACGCCCGGTAAATACTTCCCCACTGAAAAAATTACCAACAATCAATGCATCCAGATTTCCATCGTTATCGTAATCGTCGGTCGTCATTCCATACATAGGCGCAATCTGTGCTTTTTGTTCTAATGCGGTCAACCTAAATTTGCCTCCGCCCAGATTTTCAAGATAGCTGTTGGCAAACGTTTCACTCTTAACGACATGTGCATTATCGATTTCTTCTTTGGTAAATGATTCTTCAAATGTGGTATTGGCATAATCGGAGTAGGTACGAAAACGAACCCGCATGGCATTGATCTGATCGATAAGGTCATTTCTTGAGTGGGCGATGTAGTTTTCCCCATCGATGTAATAACACATCACGGGATCAATTTGTCCGTTCTTGTCGTAATCGTTCGCATAGATGCACAGGGGTTCTTTTGCGCTTGCTTTGTACCTACTATTAAGGCCTAGGTTGCCCAACAGGTAATCACTATCCCCATCATTGTCAAAATCGCCGGAGGTAATGCTATTCCACCAGCCATGGGTATTTTCGAGTCCGGTGTTTTCGGTAATCTCCTTTAATCTGCCCGAATCGTTCTGAAAAAACCGAATGGACATAAATTCACCGACAACAATGAGATCTGGCCAGGTATCATTATTGAAATCGGTCCATAGGGCAGAGGTGACCATGCCGATATCGAAGAGAACATTACCTATGGCGTCAGGGTCTTTTCGGAACACAATACCTTCAGGTGTGCTTTCATTCTTCAACAACATGCTTTCGGGTGCCATGGGGTATTCTCCCGGTCTAACGCGGCCTCCGACAAAAAGATCCAGGTCGCCGTCTTTGTCGTAATCCGCACCATTTACAGTTGAACCGCTCACTTTTACCTGTGGTAGGGCTTCAATTTTGGTAAACATACCCTCATTGTTTTCATACATACGATCTTGATACAGTGAGTTGTCAATTTCATATGATGATCCACCACTTACTACGTAAAGGTCCTGATCACCGTCACCATCGGCATCAAAGAAGAGGGCGCCCATATCTTCATAAGCGGCATCGGTGAAGGTTATGTCTTGAAAAGTACCGTCCACTTGTTGAACCTTTATGACTCCTGCTTGTCCGGAAGCACCACCCATATAGAGGTCTTCCAGGCCATCTTGATTGATATCACCGACTGCCATGCCAGGACCGTTTTTTGAATGCATATGAGGTAGCAGGGGTTGAATTTTGTAATCGACGAACTCATTTTCACGATGTGTAAATTCTAAATCGAGACTATCCGCATTTTGGAACAATTGGCGGGGTGAACTGGTCTTTCCTGAATCATGTAAGATGGCATCTTTCTCTCGCAGGGTAATTTCTTGATTGGTCGTAAGTGTGGTAAGGAGTTGTTGCTTTCCGTTGGGCCAAGTGACTCTTACACTGTCGATCATGGCTACATCTCCCAGGCCGAAATGCAAGGCATTCTCAACGGTCGATAAATAACCCCTAAATGGAGTAAGATATTGTTTTTGCAATTGCCCTTGATAATGAATTTCAACTTGACTTCCGATTCCCTCTCGATTTGGTGCGTTACCCTGAAAACGGAATTTAATAAAGGTATTGGAGCTATCTATTTTCGTATTGTTTTTAAAGATTCCTGCAGGGTCGTCAATGTTGTTTATTACCAAATCCAAATCGCCGTCATTATCAAGATCGGCATAGGCCGAACCGTTGGAATAGGTGGGTTTGGTGAAACCCGAAGCGGTAGAAATATCCTCAAAACGAAGTTCGCCCGTGTTTTTGTAAAGATAGTTGGGCAATTTTATACCTGATAATTTGTTGAGCGCTTCTAAACGTTGTTCACGATTGGCCTCTTCAGTGCCCATGGTCAGTATATTGTTGCCATATACCATAAAATCAAGGTTGGTGATATCTTGTCGGTACCCATTGGTGATAAAAAGATCTTTTAGTCCATCATGGTCATAATCAGCTAACAGCGCGCTCCAGCTCCATTCCGTTGCCGCCATTCCTGCACTTTGGCCTATTTCACTAAACGAGCCATTACCGTTGTTCAGTTGTAGCGTATTGCGTATATACTGCGGTTGATAACCATTGTCGCGGGCATTTTGAAACTCATCGTAGTTGTTGCCCATCATGGTCAGTTTCCATCGTTTGTTATCCGGGGGTAGCATATCAAGTACGACAACGTCCATCAGACCGTCATTATTGATGTCGGCAATATCGTTGCCCATTCCATTAAAGGTGAGGTGCTGCATGTAGGAGGCAATTTCGTTTTCGAACGTACCATCCTTTTGGTTGATATACAGAAAATCATCGGTAAGAAAATCATTGGAGACATAGATGTCGGGCCATCCATCGCGGTTCATATCGCACACTTCGACACCTAAACCAAAACCTTCGATCAAAATGTTCGCTTCTTTGGAAACATCGGTAAAGGTTGCGTCTCCATTGTTGCGAAAAAGCTTGTCGGCGGAGGGGGCTTTTCCGGTTCGGTCTTTAGGTCTTGAGGTATTTCTATTGAAATCGACTAGCGCATTACTCAATAGGTACATGTCCAAATCGCCATCGCCATCATAGTCGAAAAAATTTGCCTGTACCGAATAGCTTTCATCGGCCAAACCCCAATGGTCTGCTTCTTCGGTGAAAACCACCTTTCCATTTTCAAGCCCCTTGTTGATAAATAAGAGATTTGCTCTTTCCGACCCTGTCGACCCTCTCGGACCACCACGGCAGACATAAATATCTGGATGGCCATCTTGATTGATATCCACCACGGAAACCCCGTTCGACCAATGTGTTGTGCCGGTATTGGAAGATTCCGTAATATCTTCAAACTTAAAGTCACCCAGATTTCGATACAGTCTATTGCTCACCATATTTCCGGTGAAATAGAGGTCTTGCAGGCCATCTTTGTCAAAGTCCGCCACGGCAACTCCGGCGCCGTTATACATATATTCGAATTCCAGTACGCTTGGCTCCCCTCCAATGACCAAAGCATTGTTGAAAGCAATACCTGTTCGGGTCGCGCCCAATTCGGTAAATAAGGTGTTCTCATGCTCGGCACAACCCAATAATACTAGGAAAACCAAGATCGTGGGTAGTAGTGAGAATCGCTTTGTTTTTTGAGCTAGGAGCATCTAACGAATATAAATACAAAGAAGTAAAAAAAGGAATCCAATCTCCTAAAACAGATTGGATTCCCTTGAAGCTATCGAATCGTGGTGTTCTGTATATTAGTAACCAGTGTTTTGATCTAACATACCGCCGGAACGATCCACTTCAGACTGTGGAAATGGAAAAACACTGAATCGGTCTTCCCAGGCACCGCCAAAAACGGTTGGACCTAAATCCCAACGAACGATGTCGAACCAGCGATGGGGTTCTAAAGCCAATTCAACCCTTTTCTCTTGGATCATTGCATTTAAAAGATCTCCGTCAGCTGCCGTAGTAGCAGCAAGGCCTGCTCTTGTTCTGATGTCATCGATTTGCATTCTGGCCACGCTAAGATCGCCGCTACCTCTAATTAGAGCCTCGGCATATAGCAATTTCAACTCCGCGAATCTAAACCAACGCTCATTGTTGAAATCGGCTTGTTGGTTGGGGGCATGGTTGCCAGGAACGGTATTGACCTCTCCCCTGTATTTTTTGAGCGTGAAGTTGGTGGAAGACCATTCGGTGTCATAGGGTAAAGAGGTGAAGGTAGTAAAGTACATGTCACCGTCTTCATACAGTATGGTCTGTTTTCTGGTGTCGCCATCTTCAAAAGAATCGACTAAATCTTGCGTGGGTGCCCACCACCCAAGTTTGCCTCCCGGAGCACCATTACCGGCATCCCAGTACCAACCTCTTCCTGTTCCCTGTGAGGCCTTGAAATTTTCGGAATGTGTATCATCGAATACCCAAAGGTTGTCATCGGATTGAGGACCGCCATACTGAACTTCAAAAATGGACTCTGAATTATTTTCGTTCGTAAAGGAAAATACATCCTCATAATTGGGTACCAAGCTATAAGGTCCATTATCGACAACATCGGCCAAAGCGGTTATCGCTGTGGGCCAATCTTCTTTGAAGACATTTACTTTTCCTATAAAGGATTTTGCGGCCCAGGCCGTAGCACGTCCGGTATTGCTTGCATCCCATGAATCAGGCAAACCTGCGGCAGCGGTGGCAAAATCGGCCAATATAAAAGTATACAGCGCATCTTGGGTAGCATTCGGCAAGGCCAAGTTATTAATGTCAGTCAACACCTTGTCGGATATTGGAGGTGTCCCCCACATCTTTAAGGCTTGAAAATGGAACCACGCTCTAAGAAACTTTGCTTCTGCTTCTAAAACCGTCTTGTCTGCTGCAGACAGCTCATTTTCTCCTTCCAGATTTTCCAAAACCAGATTGGTGCGGTAGATTCCCTCATAAATTTGTGTGTAAACAGCGGCATAGGGTACATCCGCTGCTCTTAATTGTAGATTGTCGATATCTATCGAAATCTGATCTCCAGCTGCGGTGACCGGATCGGCCGACACATCATCGGTAATGACCATTGACAATTTCCAGTATTCACCGCGTTCTGAAAGTGTCTCAGTACTGGTGCCCCAAAAATCTTGAATGGAAGAATAGGCGGCGAATATCGCTCCGTCAAAATCACCCCTCGTGTTGTAGAATCCATCGATAGTCACACTATCTAAAGGCTTCAGATCTAGCTCATCACTGCACGAAAACATCGTAAGGGCAAAGATTCCTACTAGGATTAAAACTTTTGTTTTCATAATTATTCTATCTTTTATTATAACAATTTTATTTGAAACTAACGGACCATCCTAATTGAACTACCCTTGGTAATGGGGCCTGACCGTCATCTTGTCCGGTCGCCAATGGGTTGTTTCCTTTCTGGAAACTCTGCGCTCGGCCTACTTCGGGGTCAAACCCGGTGTAACCTGTAAACGTGGCCAAGTTTTGAGCACTGACAAAAAACCTCATGTTCGATATGAAACCTTTCGTCCAGCGCTCCAGTTTTTCTTGTGATAGGTTATAACCCAATTGTACATTTTGGATTCTCAAGTAATCCGCATCTTCAATGAATCGATCAGAGATTCTATTGTTTCCATTGGGGTCTCCGATGGCCAATCTCGGGTTTGAACTGGAATTCGTAGAGCCTTCTCCATTCCATCTGTTCAAGACCTGAGTGCTAAAGTTGTTTGTGCCCGTCATCCCTTCTAGGGTTACTCTTGAGGAGTTGTAAATTTGTCGGTCTCCTACTCCTCTTAGGAGCATTGAAAAATCAAATCCTTTATACTTGGCCTGCAAGTTGACCCCATAAAAATAACCAGGATATGGACTTCCTAAGAAAGTTCTATCGCCTGCGTCTACTACGCCATCCCCATTGACATCCACAAACCGGACATCACCTGGAGAGGGGGTGCCGTTAGCATCGGGTACGGCAGCTGCAACCTCTGCTGCATTTTGGTAGAGGCCATTGGTCTTGTAACCGAAGAAATGTCCTAGGCTTTCTCCAACTATAGTTCGATGGCTCTGAGCACCACCAACACCGGCGATGATTTGATCTACTTGACCCAAACTTTGAACCGTGTTTTTAATGGTGGTTAGATTGACACCTATGCCGTATTCGAAATCCTCGCCTACTTTGTTCTTGTAATTCAATGCCAATTCAATACCTGAGTTGGTGATTTTACCCGCATTGGTAGGCGCCGGTAAAAAGAAGCCACTGGCAAACGGTAGTGGCAGTTGAACCAAGGCATTGTCGTTTGTCTTTTTGAAATAATCGAAAACCCCGGTTACTTTACCTTTAAACAAACTGAAATCAAGACCTATATCGATTTGTTTCGAAGTTTCCCATCCGATGGATTGGTTAGCAAAGGTCGTTGGAGCGGGTCCTACTACAGTTCCTTGCCCATCGCCGATTACATAAAAGATATTATTATTGAGTGTTGTTAAGAAGGGAAAGGTATTTGCTGTTCCGTCTCCAAGATTTTGGTTGCCCAGTTCTCCATATCCAATTCTTAACTTTAGATCATCAAAAGCATCGACGTTAAAGAAATCTTCTTGTGAGATTCTCCAACCCACTGAAATTGATGGGAAAACGCCATCTCTGAAGTCTTCTCCGAATTTGGATGTTGCATCTCTTCTAACATTTATGGTAGCCAGGTATTTGCCCTTGTAGTTATAGGTCAAACGTCCGATGATACCTTGAAGGGTAAATAAATCGGCTTCGTTGGCGCCTGCAACTGCCGTCCCGCTGGCCGCAAAATTATCATTGAATAGGTTTCTACCTTGGAGTCTTACTTTATTGAATCGGAATTTCGTTTGTTCAAAACCGAGTAGGGCCCCGAAATTGTGATCTCCGAAGGTCTTGTCATACGATAGTGTGGCCCCAGTGGTCACTGTTAATTCTATCGGTCTTGATTGCACTAGCAACGATTGCCTGTCTGAATTACCATCCAGTGTAGTGGCTGCTTGAAAGAAGTCTCCTGAACCAACATTGTAGTCGATACCTATGGAAGGGCGCAACTTAAGGTTGTCGATGATTTCCCATTCCCCGTAGAAATGACCAAGAACCTTTCTGTTCTGTATGGTTGTTCTATTGATCCGCTCGTCGGTAAGTAGCACTAGGTTATTGCCTGTGGCGTTTCCCCTAGTATCAGGATTCGATAAATTGTATCCAAATGGTCCATCACCGAAAATCTGGAAAAATGGGGCGTTTAGTGCTGCATTGAACCCGGCATTCAAAGCGCCTTCACTTTGGGTCAGTCTATCAGATTGGCTGATTTGTAATGATTCGCCAAACTTCAAGCGTTCTCCGATCTTGATTTCCGAATTTGCCCTAAGGGAGTATCTGGTAAAGTTCTGTGCTTGTTGAATACCTTCATTGTCAAGATAGGAACCAGAGATATAGTAGGTGCCATTTTCGCCTCCACCGCTCACGCCAACATTGTGGTTTTGAACAAAGCCATCCCTGAAAATGGCATCTTGCCAGTCCGTGTTGGGCTGTCCACTGAAAGCGGAAAAGTCTCTTCCCAGCTCCTGTTGAATAGCGATGTATTGTTGCACATTGAGCACATCAATGGTTTCACGTGCCGTGGCTAGGGAGGTATAGCCGTCGTAGGTGACTTTTGGGTCACCTCGGTTTCCTTTTTTAGTGGTGATAATGATAACACCGTTAGCACCTCGAGCACCATAAATGGCTGCTGATGCCGCATCTTTAAGAACATCTATCGATGCAATATCACTTGGGTTGATACTAGCGAGCGGGTTAGAGTCGGTTGTCGACGAAGTATTTACCGTAATGTTATTGGTTCCTACAAGGGGTACCCCATCAACCACATATAGCGGGTTGGCATCGGCACTCAAGGTGCCCACACCCCTAATGTTCACACTTATCGGTGCTCCAGGGTCACCACTACGGTTGGTGATGTTCACACCCGAGATGGTACCTGCCAAGACCTGATCGGGACTGACAATGGGTTGTTTTACGATCTCTATTGCGTCAATGGAGCCAACTGCTCCGGTAAGGTCTGCCTTTCTTTGCGTACCATATCCGACAACTACAACCTCGCTCAGTGCCTCTGCATCTTCTTGCATTACAACATTGATAGTCGTCCTTCCGTCAATGGCGATTTCCTGCGCGGAGTAACCCACATAAGAAAATACCAGGGTGTTCGAACCTTCTGGCACGTCAATAGTGTAGTTGCCGTCAAAGTCGGCGACAGCACCTACTGTTGTTCCTTTGACCACAACGCTGGCTCCTGACAAGGGCCCGACATCGTCAGCCACATTTCCGGTTACGGTCTGCGCCTGAATGGAAAAAGCTCCACATAGCAACATCAAAACAAATAGGAGACCATAGGTCCACGCCTTGTTCTGCTCTGTCAAATTTTGTTTCATAATCAATAGTTTAAGTTAGTTAAGTAATAATGACCTTTTGGGTTTTGCTCAAAAAAAACCGTAAAATGGCTACATCGTTCATGCATGTTCTATGATACTCTATGCTACAAAAACAAATTTAGAATAAAAATTGAATAATTCGATAAAAATGATGTCAAAATCAGCACAAATACAAAAAATGATGCTATTAATTTGGTGAAAATGTATTTTTTATGCCCTTTAATCGATCACAAAATATGTGTAGCATTCATTGTCTTTATTCAGATAAAAAATGGATTTTCCCGATAAGTATGTTTTTTTGAAGTAAATGAGCTTAAATTTTTAAAATAGCTGTTATTTGAAACCATGCTTATGAATATTGAAACAATTGTTATATATTTGACTTGTAGCATAGTATATCATAGTACTGTTTACGCTGTTAGTTTAACAATTTTTGAGTTATTGAAAAAGCCAAGAGATACCGCATCACTTGGCTTTTAGCGAATTTATGGGGATACCAACTTCGAAGTCATTAGATTTATCAGAAGATTTTGTATGATTGCAATTCATAAACATGACCGTAATGACCACCAATTTAACTTCCTATACCCATTGCCCTGTCCATGTCGATTGTCAAGAGCGTGATGTAAAAACGAGTCTAACGACAATCAGTGATGCGGATGACCTTATAGTTTATGATTTTCAAGTACGATGTGAGGCCCCAAAATTTCCGAAGCCGATTTCGTTACGATGGAAGTTTCCGGGAAAGAACGTGAAGGGCGTATGGAAGCCTTCCACGGACTTTTCAAAACGGATTCAGGCGGATTGGGAGTTGAAACCGATGGAATCTAGAATTTCGGTAGATGCACCGATCCTGAGTGTTTTCGGACACGATGACGTCAACGTATTGACCATTGCCTGTAATGATGCCATCAATACCCTGAAACTTGATGCCGTATTGCGGGAAGAGGATAATCATATCTATTGTGAAATCGTTATTTTTTCTAAGCCGGAACGAGCGATAACCGCGTATGACCTTCAAATACATCTTGATTTTAGGGATGTGCATTTTTCTAGGAGTTTACAGGATGTAAGTCCTTGGTGGGAAACATTTGAGGAACTGCGCCCAATAGCGGTTCCTGATATTGCTAGAAGACCTGTTTATTCAACATGGTACCAGTTCCATCAGAATTTAGATCAAGAGACCTTATTGAATGAGTGTCGCATTGCTGCTGAACTGGGCTATTGTTCGATCATCATCGATGATGGTTGGCAGACCATCGATTCAAATCGGGGATATGATTTTACTGGAGACTGGCAGCCCGATCGTATCGACGATATGGCATCTTTTGTAGAGAAGATACACTCATTGGGAATGCAAGTGGCCATTTGGTATTCCGTGCCGTTTTGCGGTGTAAAGTCAAAGGCATACCAAAAGTTCAAGGGAAAATTTCTGACCGAGGACCATCGTTGGGCCCCGGTCTTCGATCCACGCTATCCTGAGGTGCGCGATCACTTGATCGGCCTATATACCAATGCAATGCGCGAATGGAACCTTGACGGATTCAAACTTGATTTCATCGATGACTTTCGACTGTATGAAGATACTCCTATGGGGGCAAAAGATGGACGTGACTATGCTTCGATCAATCAAGCGGTAGACCGCTTATTGAGCGATGTGATGCTTGAATTGCAACAGATTAACCCAACGGCCTTTATTGAGTTTCGTCAAAAATATACTGGTCCTGCCATGCGGAAGTACGGCAATATGTTCAGGGCATTCGATTGCCCTGGTGATGCGGTCATGAATCGCATAAGAATTGCGGATTTACGAATGTATTGTGGTAACACGGCGATTCATGCCGATATGATCACATGGCATCCTTCCGAGTCGGTTGAGGTGGCTGCACTTCAATTAACGAATATCATGTTCGGGGTGCCTCAACTTTCGGTAACTCTGCAAGATTGCCGAGAAGACGAGTTAAATATGATTCGTTTTTATACCCATTATTGGAACCGTCATTCCGATGTCTTGACCAAAGGCCAGTTTAAGGCTACAAGACCTCTGGCGAACTATCCGCTACAACAAGTGGTGACGGACCGTTATACGATTATTGGCGTGCATGACGATTATGTCGTTCCCATAAGTTCAAGTACCGATCATATTCATGTTTTAAACGCGCAATTGGCTTCGGAAATAGTTTTGCGATGTTCGGATGATTTTGGAGAATTTAGAGCTAGCGTCTTTGATTGCCAGGGACGCATTCATCTAGAAAGTGAGGTTATCCTTTCAAAAGGATTGCACCGTTTGGAGGTGCCTGCCTGTGGAATGATACAATTCGAACGGATAGCGACATCATGACCGAAAAGGAGAAAATGATCCAGGGCCTACCGTATGATCCTCTTGACAAGGAACTCATTGCCGGTAGGTTGAATGCGCGTAGGCTGGTCAAGGAAATCGCTGAAATACCCATGGATAAAGAACGACAGAGAAGGCATCTTTTCAAGGAGCTCTTGGGTAGTACTGCTGGGCGATTTTATATTGAAAATCCATTTATCTGCGATTACGGCTATAATATTCATTGGGGCGAAAATTCTTATGCTAACTTCGGATGTACTATCTTGGACGCTGCACCGGTATACATCGGCGCAAATGTGATGATGGCACCGAGTGTCAAAATTTTTACGGCTACCCATCCTCTGGAATACAAGGCCCGAAATTCAGGAATCGAGTTTGCGAAACCAATAAAAATAGGGGATAATGTCTGGATCGGTGGCGGGGCTATCATTAATCCAGGGGTGACCATCGGAAATAATTCCGTCATCGGAGCTGGCAGTGTGGTGGTCAAGGATATTCCTCCCGATGTTGTGGCCGTAGGTAATCCGTGCAAAGTGCTCAAACCTATAGATAATTCGTAAATTGAAACCAACTAACTCATACAACCCAACTTTATGCTATCAATTGTCTCCTTCGTCGGTTTTACCCTATTAGTGGCTTTTATCGCCTGGTATGCAACCCGTAAAACCGATGAAAAGTCAGCTGATGGCTATTATCTTGGTGGTCGTAGTTTAGGTGCCATTACCATTGCCGGATCCCTGTTGTTGACCAATCTTTCGGCCGAACAAATAGTCGGTCTTAATGGGCAATCGTTTACAGAGGGTATTCTGGTCATGGCTTGGGAAACCTTGGCTGCTATTGCGCTCATATTTACAGCCATTTGGTTTTTGCCAAAATATATGAAGAAGGGGATTACCACAATTCCTGAATTTATTGAAGGTCGTTTTGATGAGAATACCAAAGCTATTTTGTCGATGCTGTTCCTGATAGCCTTTGGTATTGTACTCTTGCCTACTATTTTATATGCAGGTTCCAAGGCATTTATAACCATGTTCGAGCTACCTGAAACTTTGGGGGTGTCGGAAACGGCAGCTTATTGGATCTGTGTCTGGTGCATAGGTATCATCGGTATTATTTACGCCATATATGGAGGGCTAAAAGCGGTGGCCGTTTCCGACCTGGTCAATGCCATTGGATTGCTAGTCGGGGGAATATTGATTCCGTATTTCGGTTTGACCATGATTAGTGATGACGGTAGTATTGGTGGTGGACTGGCGAAATTATGGGCGGAGAATCGAGATAAATTCGATGTCACGGGGGATGTGACCTCATCGATACCGGTAGGAACCATCTTCACGGGTATGATGATTGCGCAAGTGTATTATTGGGGTACCAATCAATCGATTTTACAAAGGGTCTTTGGTGCCAAGAGTCTAAAGGAAGGCCAGAAAGGGGTGATGTTGGCCGCCTTGGTCAAGTTCTTGATACCCATTATCGTGGTCTTACCGGGCATTATCGCCTATAACATGTTCGGGTCTGAATTGAACGATGCCGATGCTTCGTACCCTGAATTGGTTCGAAGAGTATTACCAGGTAGTTTATTGGGATTTTTTGCGGCGGTTTTGTTTGGAGCTATTTTAAGTTCTTTCAATAGTTTATTGAATAGTAGTGCTACCTTGTTCGGTTTTGATCTGTACCGAAAGTTTTTTAACCGCGAGGCGACCGAAATGCAAACGGTTACGGCCGGGAAGCGATTTGGGCTTGGTCTGGCCGTGGTTTCAATGACAATAGCTCCATTTATTCGAAATGCTCCTGATGGGCTATTTTCTTATATTCAACAGACATTGGGGAGTTTAAGTGTGCCGATTTTGGCAGTAGTTTTGATGGGGATTTTAACCAAAAAAGTACCCGCATTAGGTGCTAAAATAGTTTTGATCGGTGGTGTGATTATGTATTTGATCAGCCTTTTGGGCCTAGGTCCCGTTATGGTTAATTCGGCTTTGGCCGAGGCTGAGGCCAATGGTGTCACCGATGCGGCGCAATTGGCATTGATAGAGGCCGAAGCGTATCCACACTACCTCCATATTATGGGTATATTGTTTGTGGTGAACATCATCATCATGCTTATCGTTGGTGCGGTAAAACCCAAAACCGATGTGTATGTGCCCAAAGTAACCGACGTTATCGATACTACACCTTGGAAATACGCTTGGTTGGCAGGGGCTATTATTACCGCCATGGTGCTGAGTACCTATTTGATTTTCTGAGGCACGGCATAAGGTAAAAACCTAAAATTGCATTTGTAACCCCACCGTACCAGGGCCGAAGTTGAGGTTCCAGCTAACCCTTTTTTGGGAAGCGTTGTATTTCTCATCATACTTTTTATCGAGATAACGATCAATGGATTCCACCGTAAAGAAACTAATGGCAACGCTCAATACCACGTCCGAAAGCCAGTGTTTGCCTTCCCAGAGCCTTGAAATTGCAGGGATGGCCCCCAAGGTATAGATTCCACCTTTTACCCAACCATTTCTAAATTGCTTGGCGATGGCGTGGGCATTGGTCATGGCAAGAATGGCATGCCCTGATGGAAAGGAATGAAAATCCTTGTCTCCGGCCCAGAGCGGATTGAAGGTGTCTTTAGACCGACCCGATAATGGTCGGGCCCGACCAAAGGCCGATTTCATGATTTGTTGCAACAGCCCTGCGGTCGAGGCCGACGAAATCAATAGAACCCCCGTTCGTCTAAGCTTTTTGTTTTTCGCGATCAACCCCACGGCATATACCCCTCCGGTAATCATATAGTTGTTGGCCGGACTACCATATTCAAAACCATAATCGCGAATGATTTGAGGAATATCTTCTTTAATTCCATCTGCATAATTGTAGACCGGGTCGTCAAAAAAGTAAGCCACTCCTGTACCGATCATGGTCACCCCGAAATCACCCCATTGATCTCCTTTCCAATGAAAAGGTCTTGAATAGGCATGGCCCATTCCTCCGAAAACATTCTTCATGTCATATTTGAACATGCTCCAACGCGATTCTGCGGTGTCAAATGCAGTATCTTGACCATGAACAAATATGCCGAAGGAAATGACTAGAAGTATACTAAGTTTTTTCATAGGAAGGTTTGAATGGTTGTACTCAATAAGCGGGTTTATTGACTTAGTTTAGCAATTGACAAATGAAGACAATGAACCGTTAATCCGATCCCTTGACATAATTAGGAAATTCGATAGTCTCGTAAAAGTCGTTCAATATGTTTTCTCGGTCAAAATTCTCCCAAAGCAGCATCTGTCTGGGATTATTAGGTCGCTCGACCCATGAATTGTCAATGAGTATCGGAGCGGGAATTGTTTGTGTCTCGGCCCAATCAGGATTCTTTAAAATGGCTAGGGCCACCATATCGAACAACGGTCGCGATTTGGTCTCGTTGGCTTGAATATGGGCTTCATCAAAGATGTGGGTAAACAGGTTCACCGAATAGTCACCGAAAGTCTCAAAAGTGCCTCCATGTCTTCCCGTAATCGGTTCGGTCGCTTTGGGTCCGATGCCCGTCATTTTATGTGCGATTTCATCTTGGGTAACCGCAACGGCATCTGTGCCCGAGGGTTTTCCGTAACGCACGGTCACCATTTCAAATGGAATTTTCGAGTTCAATACATAGTTCATGGCAATGGTGTCATTGTCTTGATTGTATTCTCCCGGTTCGGGATAGTTGCTTCCCAGCCAAACAATACGGGTGCGTTCTGCAAACGAAGGGTCTTTTTTAAGGGCTAAGGCAATATTGGTCAGCTTTCCTACCGCCACGATAATCACCGAATCCTCTTTTGTTTCATTGAGCATAAAATCAACACCGTCCTTTCCATCATACGCGTCTGGATTGAAATTTTTTGAAATCCCCGCGAAATTTCCTTCAGCTCCATTTAATAAGGGTAAGGAGTCTTTTAGATTACACAACTGCATCACGCGTTCTGCCTCATCATAATGGCCCTGTATTCCTTTTCCGTTGACCGTTGCGTTTACGGTTATGCCTTTTACATCGAATACATCACCGTTCAATAGTAGGTAAGCCAATGCATGTTGATCGTCCAATTCGTTGTTCGCATCGGTATCGAAAATCAGTTTGATTTTAGAACGCTCATTTTCCACTGTCTTTTCCAGGACCTCTTTTGAACTTCTTTTCGGGGTTTCCTTGCAGGAGCTTAAAACGATAAGTGAGATCAATAACAATGGGAACGATTTCATGCACAACGTTTTTAGGGAATTCGTATCACTGAAAAATACGAAAAATAGTGACTATTGGAAGAAAATTGTCGTGAAGACCTAAGGTTTGTGTACCTGTATCATCAATTGTTTTAATAGCGTTCGTTTCTAGAATACTACAAGATGAATTGATTCGAACAATCAATCGGTGAACTGAACCAAATGGTACGTTTTCTCTTTTTTGTCATAATACCCCAACATGAAGTCGTCATGATATTGAAAGGATGTTTCGAGTCCGACGCGCTTTAAATTGCCCAAATAATATGAAATTTTATCCTGGGCTGAAATAGTTGGTTTCTTTGGAGATAGTTCTAGGTTGTTTTTAGAGAGCAAAAGTTTGCGCTCATAGCTAAATGCGCCGAACTTAAAGCCGTTGATTGCAATTGGAGGGGTGAAATTTTGAATTGTTATCATACCCGCCGGTGTATTGATAATACTAGGTGCACCATGCATCATCATAGGAGCGCTGCTCTGTTGGGGTGGCATAAAACCACCCACGGCAAGTAAAATCGCATCAGCTTCTGAACTCGCTGATAGTCCGCTAAAGGGCGTGTTGATCAAAAGTTTTAGGAATTTTTTCATGCTCATTTCCTTTTTCGAGCGACTTGATTCGGCTTGCTGCCTATCGGCATTTACCATTTGTGAACTTTTGTCTTCTCCATCTAAGATTTCGGTAAGCGTAAAAGCCTGTTCGTCATCTGAATTGAACCTGAATTCTTTTAATTTCTCCTTGGTGTTCCATTTATTCAGTGTGATAACCATTTCTGATTTAGAGGTTATCATTGAATAAAGGATATCTTGATGCAAAAAAGAGTTGGCTTTTAGACGGTCGCCGCTCGAAAAACCTGCAGTGGGAATGTTATAGTAATCCGCTGTTCTCAAATTGTTTTTTAAGTCTAGGTATAATGTTCGCGTACCGTTTTTTCTATGATTTAACGTAATTGTAAAACCATTCTCATCAGGGAATACTTTTGTGTATCGCGAGTAGCGCATGGGCTCATTATAGGTTTTCGTAGTGATGGTCGACATAAAGTTTTTATTCAAAATTTGATCCAAATTGGTCAGTTTGTTTTCCTTATCATAGAATCGTTCACCATTAAAATCAAAGGACTTTTTATCATAGGAAACCCCATCAAAAGAGTAGCAGTTTATCGTAGAGCCATTTCTTTGAACCGTCAGCATAGTGAACTTTCCTTTATGGCTGATGTACTGAATTACCTTCTCTTTCTTTAACTTCAATTCGAACGTTTGATGTATTGATCCTTTTTCGCTACCGATTGTGATGCGATTAAAGATTCCCTTGCCCTTACTGTGAAAATAGATGCCGATCAAGTTGTTGTCCGTTATCTCCAGTCCACTGATATCTTTAAGCGAAATGGCATCTGGCTTCGAATGCTTTTTGCGCAGAAGGGTATTAGTTGTGGGGTTATAAACGATTTCATTGATAATGGATTCGTCTAAAATACTCTTGGATATCGAGAAAAGATGAATATTATCTTTTTTGTCGACTACGGGTAACATTGTAGTTGATTCAAACTCCTTGAGTTGCATTGCACTTGATATCAACTCTTGCTGGCTGAAGGAACAGATGGAGGAAAACAAGACTGGAAAAAGAACAGTTAGTCGGAATTTCATAAGAGAATGTTTAATGAGTATGTAACGTAAGATGGATGTGATTATTGAATTTCCTGAATTCAGAAGAATATTTGTTGCGCAAGTCGAAAGGTGTTCGCATGCGCATCTACAATGGTTTTGATATCCGGTGAATACCCACCGCCCATACTGCATTGTACCGGGATACCTCTTTTGTGGCAAATGTCCAGCACAAATTCGTCTCGGGCTCTACAGCCTTCAATGGTCATGCCTAAAGTACCTAATTTATCGGAGGCCACAACGTCGACACCACAGAGGTAAAATACGAAGTCAGGTCTCTGCTGGTCTATCAGTTGGGGCAGGGTATCTCTTAAAATGAATAAATAGGTGGCGTCATCCGTCTCTTTTTCAAGGGCAATATCCAAATCGGATTGCTCTTTTTTAAAGGGATAGTTACCAGCACCGTGCATCGAAAACGTAAACACCGAAGCGTCATTTTGGAAGATTTCAGCCGTGCCATTTCCTTGGTGAACATCTAGATCGACAATGAGAATCTTTTTGGCCAACCCCCTAGCCTGCAGATAGCGCGCTCCGATGGCCTGATCGTTCAGCATGCAAAAGGCTTCCCCGCGATTTGTGTAGGCGTGGTGGGTGCCTCCGGCGATATTCATGGCAATTCCGAATTCTAGGGCGAATTCACAACCTTTGATTGTTCCATCGGCAATAATACGTTCACGTTCTACAAGATCCTCCGTAAGGGGAAAACCAATTTTTCGAGCCTCTCTTGGGGGAATCTTGATATTCAAGAGGTCATAGAAATATTCTGGGTCATGAACCGCAACGATATATTTGTCATTGGGTATTTCCGGTTCGAAAAAGTTATTTTTCTCGCAAGTCCCTTCATAGCATAATTGCTTGGGAAGCAGGTCATACTTTAACATCGGAAACCGGTGCCCTTCCGGTAAGGGGTGTTTGTAAATGGGGTGGTACGCGATTTTAAGCATCGTCTTATCCTATTTTCTGATGAAGCGCCAATTGTATTCGTTTTCTAGGAATGTCAACTGACAAGACTTTGACAATGAGCTGCTCATTGAGTTGAACGTGCGCATTGACATCCTTTACGAAAGTATCGGATAGATTTGAAATATGAATCAATCCGCTTTCCTTGATGCCAATGTCTACAAAACAACCAAAATTGGTAATGTTATTGACGATACCTGGCACCAATTGCCCATCACGTAAATCGGTAATACTACGAATGTTCTGGTCAAAGGTGAAGATCTTGGCTTTTTCCCTACGATCAAGTCCGGGTTTCTCGAGTTCTTCTACGATGTCCTTAAGTGTGGGTAAACCCATTGTTTCGGTACAGTAGTTTGATAGATCGATTTGTTGCAATTCGCTTTGATTTCCGATCAAATCAGATAACTGTTTTCCGCTGTCTTTGGCCATTTGTTGCACTACGGAATAGCTTTCAGGGTGTACGGCGGAATCGTCCAACGGATTTTTTCCACCCTTGATCCGAAGAAAACCGGCGCCTTGTTCAAAGGCTTTACCGCCCAGACGGGGCACTTTTTTAATACTCGCCCTATCGGGAAAAGCTCCTTTTTCGGTGCGATAGGTAACGATGTTTTCGGCCAATTTGGGACCAATACCGGATACATAACTTAATAACGGAACACTGGCGGTATTGATATTTACTCCCACGGCATTGACACAGCTCGACACTACATTATCCAATGAAGTTTGTAGTTTTTGTTGATCCACATCATGTTGGTACTGGCCCACGCCGATTGACTTGGGGTCGATTTTCACCAATTCCGCTAAGGGGTCGGCCAACCGGCGACCGATAGAAACAGATCCACGAACGGTCACATCATAGTTCGGGAATTCTTCACGGGCGATTTTGGAGGCGGAATAAATGGAAGCACCGGCTTCACTGACTACGAACACTTCGACCGGGTTCTTGAAATGAATGCGTTTCACCAGACGTTCCGTTTCCCGTGAGGCGGTACCATTTCCGATAGCGATAGCCTCTATGCGATACGCATCGCACAGGGAGCTTATTTTTTTGATGGCCTCTGAACTTTTGTTTTGTGGTGCATGCGGGTAAATAGTTTCATTGTGTTGCAATTCGCCCTGTGCACTTAAACAGACCACTTTACACCCAGTTCGAAACCCCGGGTCAATAGCGAGGATGCGTTTTTCGCCCAAGGGAGCTCCGAGCAAGAGTTGTTTCAAATTTTTGGAGAAGACCTTGATGGCTTCTTCATCGGCCCTTTCCTTTGCGGATTTCAATACTTCATTGGATAAAGATGGAAAGAGTAGCCGTTTGTATGCATCCTCCAAGGCCAATTGAATGTGTGGCGTGCAAGAATTGTCAGATTTGATGACCCGGTCGGCAATAGTCGATAAGGTATACGTATCATCGATTTCGATCTTAAGGCGTATAAACCCTTCTTTTTCTGCTCTTAGAATCGCCAAAAAGCGGTGCGAGGGACAGCGTTTTAAAGCCTCGTTCCAATCAAAATAGTCACGAAACTTCTGGGCTTTCTCCTCGTCTTTCATTTTGCTGACAACCTTGGTGGTCAGCATTGCCGAGCGTTCGAGCTGCTTTCGAATTTGATTGCGTATTGAAATCCGCTCGTTGAGCCATTCGGCAATAATATGGCGTGCACCTTCCAAGGCTTCCTCTTCATTCTTCACCTGATGCGTAACATATCGAGACGCGGCAAGATCGATGTCGGTATGGTTTTGTGCCATGATTATTTTAGCCAAGGGTTCCAATCCGTTTTTCCTGGCAGTCTCTGCCTTGGTCTTTCTCTTTTTCTTGAAGGGAAGATAGAGATCTTCAAGTACGGTCAAGTTTTCGGCCCCTTGAATTTTTTGTTGTAATTCGGCGGTAAGCGAACCCTGTTCTTCAATCACCTTTGAAATACTGACCTTTCGTTTTTCCAAAGCTTCGAATTCAGCTTTGAATTGTACGATCGCACCAATTTGTACTTCGTCAAGACCACCTGTTTTTTCTTTACGGTACCGTGAAATAAAGGGTACGGTGCAGTCTTGGTCCAGAAGCGCTACCGTGTTTCTAATACTTGTCTCGGGGAGACTGGTATGCTTTACAATATATGGGATGATAGTCATTCTGTCGTATGATTTTATCCTAGGGAGCGGGGTACACGCCTTATCATGTCGTGAGTTTTAATAGAACTCAGGACACTATTAGTACAAAAGTACAGTGGAAAACTAGTTTATGCCCTCCCCATTGCCAACGGCATCTTCATCAGGATTCACAAAAACCAACTTGCCATCGGTATTCTCGGTCATCAAGATCATGCCCTCGCTTTCAACACCACGCAAGGCCCTAGGTGCAAGATTGATGAGCACGGTTACTTTTTTGCCAATAATTTCCGCTGCGGAAAAACTCTCTGCAATACCGGAAACTATGGTTCTGACATCAAGACCCGTGTCCACTTTTAAGACCATGAGTTTTTTGGTCTTGGCCATTTTTTCCGCTTCGACTATAGTGCCTACGCGCATATCCAATTTGGTGAAGTCGTCAAAGGTAATCGTATCTTTTTGTGGCATCAGTGCTTTGTTTGCGTTTTCGTTGATTTTCTTGGTGGCCTCTAATTTATCCAGTTGCGCCTGTATTTCTTTGTCTTCTATTTTTCTAAAGAGCAATTCCCCTTTGTTGATTTGATGACCTGATGATAGGAGGGTTTCCTTCTCTTCAACATCATTCCAGCCAAGCCCTTCGACTTCGCTTAGCGCGACATTTAGAATTGATTTGAGCTTCGTACTTGTAAAGGGTAAAAAAGGTTCGCTCAAAACCGCTAATCCCGTGGCGATTTGAAGTGCGACGAACATAATGGTCTTCACGCGTTCTTCATCTTGCTTGATAACTTTCCAAGGTTCTTCATCGGCCAGGTACTTATTGCCTAAACGAGCCAGGTTCATGAGCTCTTGCCCAGCTTCCCTGAAACGATAGCGTTCTATGGAACGGGATATGATTTCGGGATATTTTTGTAGTTGCTCAAGTGTTTCCGTATCGATTGAGGAGAATGGCAAAGGACTTGGAACAACTCCATCATAATATTTATTGGTCAGTACGACGACCCTATTGATGAAGTTTCCGAAGATCGCGACCAGTTCGTTGTTGTTTCTGGCCTGAAAGTCCTTCCAGGTGAAATCGTTGTCCTTGGTCTCTGGCGCATTCGCGGTCAAGGTATACCGTAAGACATCTTGCATGTCTGGAAATTCCTCAAGATATTCATGTAGCCAAACTGCCCAATTTTTCGAGGTGGAGAGTTTGTTGCCTTCCAAATTCAGAAATTCATTTGCCGGCACATTTTCAGGGAGGATATAATCTCCATGGGCCTTGAGAATCGAAGGGAAAATGATACAATGGAATACGATATTGTCTTTGCCGATAAAATGGACCAGTTTGGTGTCATCCGATTTCCAGTACGGTTCCCAGTCCTTGCCTTCGCGTTCGGCCCATTCCTTGGTGGATGAGATATAGCCTATCGGAGCATCAAACCATACGTACAATACTTTCCCTTCACCGCCTTTAACAGGAACTGGAATACCCCAGTCCAAATCACGGGTTACGGCACGTGGTCTCAATCCGTCGTCGATCCAACTTTTGCATTGTCCGTAAACATTGGGTTTCCAGTCCGATTTATGTCCTTCCAAAATCCATTCCTTTAGGAAATCTTCGTGTTTGTCCAAAGGTAAAAACCAGTGCTTGGTTTCTTTTGTGGTGGGTTTGGTACCGGTAATGGTCGATTTCGGATTGATGAGGTCCGTGGCGTTTAAAGAAGTCCCGCAGTTTTCACATTGATCTCCGTAGGCTTCTTCATGTCCACAATTCGGACAAGTACCGATTACAAATCGGTCTGCCAAAAACTGTTGGGCTTCTTCATCATATAATTGGGCCGTGATCTCTTCGATAAAATCACCTTGATCGTTCAATCTTTTAAAAAAGTCACCGGCTGTTTTATGATGGATTTCTCGTGAAGTACGCGAATAATTATCGAAAGTTATTCCGAAATCTTGAAAAGACTGTCGAATGATTCCGTCGTATTTATCGATAATCGCTTTAGGTGTTACCCCTTCTTTTTTAGCTTTCATGGAAATGGCGACACCATGTTCATCGCTTCCGCAAACGAAAGCGACGTCTTTTCCTCTCATTCGCAGATAGCGGGCATAGATATCCGCAGGTACATATACACCTGCCAGATGACCGATATGAATGGGTCCGTTGGTGTAGGGTAGGGCCGCGGTAATGGTATAGCGTGCCGGAGAATTCGAATGTTGGGCCATTGAGAGCAAATTTGGGCTCAAAAATAAAGATTTTTATGGGGAGGCATTCCGAAATACCTAAAAAAGAAAGCCTCCGCTATTACTCGGGGCACGAGTGCGAAGGCTTTACTAGAGTGGGGGTTAGATTTAGGGGACAAAAGCCTTATAAATCTTAACTCTTAAACAGGTGGCTTAGGCCACCATGACCGATTTGGCCATTTTTTGGTTTTGTACGTCGATGCGATAAATGTATTTACCTGCGGATAAGTGCTGCGGCATACGTTCTCGAATGTTCAGTTCGACCGAACCTTCCATCATCATCTCATTGTAGACCGTACCTACCTGTTGTCCTAGAATATTGAACAATTTAATATCGACATGAGCGCTAAACGGCATCTCCAAGTAAATATGAGGTGCTTGATCCGTTGGATAAAAGGGCTTGTGTACGATAGCGTCCAATAAGGAAGGGTCATAAGGTGTAGGGTCTACCGGGTCTTCTGAACCGGGTATAGTCGGTTCCCCGTCGCTATATACAATGTCGGGGAAGTCGATTCCACTACAATTGAACCCTAGGTTTACCGGAGCATACGGATGATCTAGTAAATGCTGTTCCACCAAAGGAATATCAACACATAACCATTCTGCCAAGACTGTGGCATAGAGGTCACGGAAATCCATGGTATATTCAAGATTTCCTCTCCCATCAGGATTGTCCAAGGTAGGATGTTCACCTACAAAAGCACTTCCGTTCAGTCCTGAACCAAAGAATAAGGTCGGAGCGGCCTTACCATGATCCGTACCGTTGGATCCATTCTCGAAGATACGTCTTCCGAATTCCGAAAAGGTCATACTCAATATTTTATCATCTTGTTGTGTGAAGGCAACATCATCGTAAAAATTATCGATGGCAACAGACAAATTTGTCATCAATCGGGCATGATTCAAAGGCTGGTTTCCATGTGTGTCAAAACCGCCCATTGAAATCATATACACCTTTGTGCCTAGATTACCTTTGATCAAACGGGCCAAAAGGGCCATTTGACGGGCAAAATAGTTGTCTTGATATTCTACTTGATTCGAGCCTCTCATATAGGCTTCATGAATTTTTCCGGCATACTCGTTGGTCACGTTCGAAACTCCTCGAAGAAACTTGATCTGATCACCGTACATACAAGTGTCATCTACTTCATCTACCGAATATTGAAGGCCTGTTTCGGCAATCTGCTCCAATTGGTCTACGTTGTTAGTGACAAAGGCATAATTGGTTTCTTCCCCTTCAAAAACTAGACTACCGTAGTTTCCTATTTGAATGGCAGCAGGCCCTTCAGGGCGGCTTCCTGGAAAATCTGATAAATAATCAGGATATAGATGCTCGAAGTGACGACCCATCCATCCGGTGTTCAAACCGGAAAACCCCGTGGTTTCCAAATCGGTATTGGCAAAAATATCGGAACCTGTAAAGTGCGAAAGACTCTGCCCTTCGTAACCAACGCCATGTACCGCTTTGAATTGGCCTTCCGCCCACATCGGCTGTACCGCGTTCATATAAGAAGGTATCCCAAACTCATCAGTGAGTTTCAGTATCTTACTTTCGGGAATATAGATATTGGGCCGGGCATTGGCATATGAATCGTATTGCTCAATGGGTATAACGGTACTTAGACCGTCATTACCGCCAGATAGTCTTATAAGAATCAAGATATTATCGGTCTCCGCCGCAGCTATAGCACTTGTAAGTGGAGACGCAGCTGAAGCAGTCAGCATATTGCTGCCCAACATCATAGAACCTGATCCCGCTATACCTAGGGCCTGCATAAAAGATCGTCGGCTCCATTGCTTGTGTTCGGTATCGTGGCCTTCATGTTCAAGGCCTTTATAAGGTGATAAATCGTCGTTATGGTAATCGCACATAGTAGTAGGTTTTATTTGAGTTGAAATTCTGGTTGTCTTGAAAGGTGCTTTAAAAGCAACTGTACCTGATTGGGTACTGAAGGGGTGATGCTTAACACCCACAAAGATTGTCCGCCATCTATATAATCGGGGCCGTAATAGATTTCGGGGATATCATCTATCTTGAAGGCCGACATACAGTTATTGAATTCTTCCTCGGTATACATTCCTTTAGGAGTTATCTTTTCTACAATGGCCCGTACTACCGTTTCAGGGTTACTTGTATTGCTGTTGGCGGCTCCAACGGCATCCATGGCAAATGTTCTGAATTGCTCCTCATCAGCCTGATAGAACCCATCGATAACATCTAGTAGGGTCAACCATCGTCCAATGATAAAATTCGTATTGATCCATTGTCGGTCTCTTTGCCAACCGGCTACATCGACAGGGTCGAACAATGTCTGCCCCAATAAATCGCTGTAGTTGACAGCGGTTTCAATAGTGGTATCCGTATAAGAGAAATTGGTCTCCTTAATAAAGTTGAAATACAGATCGAACGGACTCTTTATAATAACGCCGATGGCGTCGTCATCGAAAAAGTGTTCACTCTTGAATAACTGCGCCAATACTGGGGCGATTTCAAAGTTATTGGCGACCAAGGTTGCAGCCATACCCGAAATAATCGTATTGTTAATGAAGTCTTCTTTTGAATCAGGGTGTACAAAGAATTCATAGAGTTTTCGCGAAATGAATTCAGCAATTTCGTTCGAGCGCTGCGTAAAAAGGATATCGATAACATCATCATACCCCCAATTACCGGTTTGGCCCATGATGGTCTTGCTACCCGCGTCATGGCGTTCGGGGTTGAACTGTACAGCTTCGCAACCCAGTTCACCGCGTTCGACGTACCCGGTCAGAGCCTTTGCCGCTTCAATGATATCTTCTTCCGTATAGCCATTTTCATCACCTAAAGTAAAGAGTTCGTATAGCTCTCGACTATAGTTCTCATTTGGATTGTTCCCATTGTTGAATACGCCATCTAGATAATAGAGCATTGCATTGGTCAACCCGATTTCGCTGACGAAGGTTCTAAAGTTTCCGAGCGCGTTACGTTGTAAACAGTTAATGTACTCGTACAGAAAGGCATTACATTCATAAACATCCAATTCGGTCACAAAATGATTGCTCCAGAAGAAGCTCAACCGATCTCGAAGTGTATTGTTCAACATAGAGTTGGTGTACGTCAAACTGAATTCCGAACGCTGGGTTCTCATCAAAGTTCTTCTAGCGTCTTCATCCTCAGGATAGTTGCTGTTGTTCCATGTTGCCCAAACCGGTGCAGCAATGGGTGGTAAATTTTGGGCCTGATTGATCAGGCTGTCTACCAATTGGCCGGCATTTTGACCAATTTGACTGTTTACAAGTTGAACCGATGCGCTAAAACCTAACCTACGATAAAGGTGTTCCACTTGTTCTTTTGACAAAGCATTGGCGTAAGGCGCAAGAGTAGAAGTATTACAATTAACGAAATATTCCATAAGCAAAAGGGGCGTTAGTAAGTTTTCGTTCACAGTGCTTGGGGCGACTATTCACGTGGTTAAATTTAATAACGTGCTCAGATTGGTTGGTAGTATTGAAATATGTATATATTCGTTGTACTACCTAAAAATGTACGGTAATACTGTTAAATCAGACGTTTAACGACGTGTATTTTCGATGAAATGCACTTTTTCTGAATATTTAAGATTTTAATAATGGCAAAACATAACGAATTCGGAAAGGAAGGAGAGCAGCTTGCAGTCGACTTTTTGATTCAAAAGGGCTATGTCATCTTGAATAGAAATTATCGCTATCTGAAATCCGAAATCGATATCATTGCCGAAAAGGATAATATCTTGGCAATTGTTGAGGTTCGTGCGCGAAGTAACGACCAAATAATTCCAATAGCGGATACCATAACACCGAAAAAAATCAAGCTCTTGGTGATGGGGGCCGATGCGTATGTCACTTCCAATGAACTTGATGTGGAGGTGCGCTTTGATATCATTACGATATTGAAGAACAAGAAAATCTTTAAAATAGAACACTTGGAAAGCGCTTTTTACCATTTCTGAGTCGTGTGGCGCCATACCAGTGGAATGTATTTTTAGTACAATTTGTTTTATTTGTAACAAATTGTTATTTTAGCATTTAATCAATCAACCAATCATGAAAACTATTTCTTCTGTTGTAGAGCAGTACATCAAAAAAAAGCCGTTTTTACAAAGCGCGTTGGCACAAGGCATCATCAACCTTACGTCATTATCAAGAATCGTTAAATCTGAAATCGAGGACGAGCTCGGGAAAGATATTCGCAATGGTGCCATTGTGATGGCCCTAAAACGTCTTTCCGATGACCTGGAGTTTCGGGCGACCCATAAGATTATCAAGGTCTTAAAGAATATCGGAGAGATTACCGTACGATCTTCATTGACCGATTATACATTTTTGGCTTCTGATACGATACTATCACAGCAGGCCAAACTGTTGGAAGAGGTCAATCAGAACCAAGACGTGTTTTACACTTCTTCTCGAGGTGTAAATGAAATCAATATCGTGATCTCGAATATTATGGATGATACGGTAGAAGGATTGTTCAAGGCGGAGAAGTGTACCCAGAAGGCGGAAGAACTTTCTTCGATTACCGTCAAATTACCTGCAGAAAATGTATCGGTACCTGGGATATATTACTTTATTTTCCAGCGCTTGGCTTGGGAAGGTATCGTTTTGTACGAAGTGATTTCAACTACCAATGAATTTACCATTCTGGTCAATGATGATCAGGTAGATATCGCGTTTAAGACCATCAAGGATTTGAAGACCTTGTAGTAGCTGGGCTTAGTGGGCTTTCTCTAAAAACTCAACAACACCCTTGTCGTTTTCCGGTTTGGCGAGTATTCGTTTTTCCTGATCCAAGATGAAATAGGTGGGTGTGCCGTTTATGCCATAGGTGAGCGCATATTCGCTATCCCATTTGCCGAGCGCAATGGCATGATCGAAGTTGTTGAGTTTTGCAGATTCCGTTTTCCACGTCTTGTCATCGTCTTCAAGTCCTACAGCCAATACTTTAACATTGGTATGTTTCTTCAAACGCTTGTGCAAGGCCGGTAATTCGTTGAGGCAGTGGCCGCAAGTGCTACTCCAAAAAACGAGTACATAATTGTCATAACCTTCGAGTTCACTTAAACTTTGGAGTGTTCCATCTTTTTTCCAAACGATTTCAGGAGCCGTTGCTCCTAGCTGTATTCTTTTCTCTAGTTCAATGGCCGCAACCAATTCTTGATGCGCCGAGGTGCTTGCGATCGATTTTAAATAGTCTTGATACACATAATCTGAAAGTAACGGAAGATTCTTGGCGGATGCCTCGCTCCATATGCTGTAGAGCAAATTGAATTGATAGGCATTGGAAACACCTTCCAATTTTTGAATAATGGTTTTCAGATTCTCCATCATAAGGGCTTCGCTCTCCTCGGGTTTCATAGGTTCTGGAGGTAGCGCGGTAAAAACGTAATTGAGCAGTTTTTCCGTCAAAAACCCAGAAGCCTGAAGAGCGGGATCGGCAAGGTTCAAAGCGTCGAAGTAATGGGCCTTTCTGTTGTTCACGTATTGATTGGCCGTTTCGTATTCCGAGGGAATATAGGGTCGGTTGGCTTTTATGAACGTACTGACATTCAAATTAGCGGATTTTTCCACAAACGAATTTTGAACCGTGTGAAGGTCCTCGACAATGGTCTCGAATTCGTCCTTTTCTACAGAACCACTGGTATAATACGAAATCAGGCGATGCTCCGCTTCCTGGATTCTACTTAAATAGTTGTTGAACACTATGTTTTCGTTTGAAGCCGTAAATGTAAGGCCCTTGTCAGAGTCAAAATGGAGTGCCACATCCTCTTTTCCTGTAAAAAAAACATCAAAATTGTATTCCTCTTGCGGAATTGCGTAAACCAGGCGGTAGGTGCCTGCCGGACTATTCTCGGCAAAGCTCAATTCAAATTTGCCCTCCTTTATAGGTCCATCCGCAACATAGTCTTGAGCACCCGGTTTTAAATGGTATGCAATCAACCAAGTGTAGTCTTCGGCGGGGGAAAAGGTACCTGAAATGGTATGTTGCGCCCCTAGCGTGGCGCTGATTGACAGAACTAGGATCAATAGAAAGCTTCTCATATCGTTGTATTGGGCAATAACCACACCAAAATTACCATTTTCCAATGGGTTTACGCAATGACGTCTTTGGTGCCTGTTGTCGTATTCATAATGGGAAACCGTTTCACGGTGCAATTACTTAAATACAACTAGTGCAGGGAAATCAGAGTATTTGGTGTAGTGTTTTTAGGAGGTAGCTTAAACCCCGATGGAGGACATGATATTTTCTATGAGCAAGATTTCCTTTTGATGCACAAATCCGTCAGCTTCGGAGACCTCTTGTAAAATCTCACCCAGAGCCTTCTTTTTCTCCGGGCACATTTCCTTCAACATCAATAATGCTTCTTGAAAATCTAGATTTTTGGCATGAAATAGAAAGTTATCTTCAAAGCCAATATAGTGAATCAATTGCTTGAACAAGCTGATTTCTCCTTCATGGATAACATCATCGACGATGATGACCGAATCGATTATTCTGATGATTGCCAGTTTTTCCGCAAGATTGAATTCCATATTGGAGTAAACGCAGAAAAAGACAGAATATTCTTACAAGTTGTAATTCTTTTGATGATGTGATTTCTAGGCCGCCTCTGTGCAGATGCCCATGGCGGCACAAATATTCGAAATCAATTCCGCTTCTTTTTTGTGCACATAGCCATCTGCCTTAGCAACCTCATCTAGAATTGCCGCTAGCCTTCTTTTTTTGTTTTCGGACATGTCCTTTACGATTAAAAGACGCTGCTCATCTGAAATAATACGGGCTTGTGCTATAAAATTACTATCGAAATCGATTCGGGCCATCAGCTGATTCATCACCGCAAGTTCTGCCTGATGTATGAGCTTATCCGCTACAATCACGGAGTCAATAGCATTCACTAAAGCGAGTTTCTCAGCAATTGTGAATAGGGGACGTTGGATATTCATAATTTCTAAGTGTGGGGTTAGAAAGGCGGTAAGATACACAAAAAAACGACTGGAAGGATTTCCTGCATTAAGGAATTATTAACAGTATCCGTTGATTTTTGTAGATGAACGGATTCTGATTTCGACTCGCATTCATCGCAATATGCGATGTTCAGATTAGAGGTTCAAGGGCGTGTAAAGCTTTTTCAATGGATGAAATTCCTTCGAAAACTAGCAGAAGACGAAGCCCGTTTCGAGTCTGTTTTTCTTTCATTTTGCAATGCTGAGGATTTGACTGGACAAAATGAAGCACGCGTGTAAAGGCATCGGTTTGATAAAACGCCGATTGTTGATCACTAATAAAATAACCGATCAACTTCCCTTTTTTCAATACCACCTTTTCAAGTCCCATGCTATTGGCGATCCATTTCATTCGAACCGAATTCAATAAATCTTCCGCTTGCGACGGAAGTTCGCCAAATCGGTCTACCAATTGTGACTCAAAATTTCGGAGGGCATTTTCATCCTTTACTGTATTCAGCTCTGTGTATAGGTTGAGTCGCTCGGTGATATTGTTGATATAATCATCAGGAAACTGTAACTGAAAATCCGAATCGATTTGAGTCTCCTTTACGAACACTTTTTCCTTGTGGCCTTCGACCTCTTCATACAATGATTTGAATTCGGTTTCTTTGAGCTCTTCAATGGCTTCGGATAGGATTTTTTGATACGTTTCAAAGCCGATCTCATTAATGAATCCACTTTGCTCTCCCCCTAACAGGTCGCCTGCCCCGCGAATCTCAAGATCTTTCATAGCGATATTAAAACCACTGCCCAATTCGGTAAATTGTTCCAGGGCCTCGATTCGTTTTCGGGCGTCAGGGGTCATCACATCGTAGGGCGGGGTAATGAAGAAACAAAAGGCCTTTTTATTGCTTCTTCCCACGCGGCCGCGCATTTGATGTAGATCGCTTAGACCAAAGTTGTTGGCGTTATTGATGAATATGGTATTGGCATTGGTCACATCGAGTCCGCTTTCGACAATGGTCGTCGAAACGAGTACATCGAATTCACCGTTCATAAAGGCCAGCATCAAACGTTCTAATTTCTTACCGTCCATTTGTCCATGGCCAATACCTACTTTGGCATCGGGCACCAAACGTTGGATCATTCCGGCGACCTCCTTGATATTCTCAATGCGGTTATGGATGAAAAAGGCCTGTCCGCCCCTTTGGATCTCATAGCTGATGGCATCACGGATAGTCTCTTCCGTAAATCGGATGACCCTACTTTCAATAGGGTAGCGATTGGGAGGAGGGGTATTGATTACCGACAGATCACGTGCCGCCATCAAACTGAACTGTAGTGTGCGAGGAATTGGTGTTGCCGTCAAGGTCAATACATCTACGTTTTCTTTAATAGACTTCAATTTATCCTTCACGGAAACCCCGAATTTCTGCTCTTCATCAACAATGAGCAGTCCCAGGTCTTTGAACTTCACATTTTTATTGACCAATTGATGGGTGCCGATGATGATGTCGACTTTTCCAGCTTCTAATTTTTCAAGCGTCTCCCGCCGTTCTTTAGTTGTACGAAAGCGGTTCAGATAATCAACGGTTACCGGCATTTCTTTCAGTCGTTCGGTAAAGGTACGATGATGCTGAAAGGCCAAAATGGTCGTGGGTACCAAAACGGCAACCTGTTTACCATTATCAACGGCCTTAAAAGCGGCGCGAATGGCCACTTCGGTTTTCCCGAAACCGACATCCCCACAAATCAACCGATCCATCGGGCGCTCACTTTCCATATCGCGTTTGACATCTTCGGTGGACTTACTTTGATCCGGGGTATCCTCATAAATAAAAGAGGCTTCCAATTCATTTTGTAAATAGCTATCAGGACCGTATTGAAACCCTTTTTCCAAACGACGTTTGGCATAGACTTTTATTAAATCGAAAGCGATTTTCTTAACTCTCGATTTGGTCTTTTGCTTGAGCTTTTTCCAAGCGGCGGAACCTAATTTGTAGATTTTAGGTACTGCCCCGTCCTTGCCATTGAATTTAGAGATTTTGTGCAACGAGTGAATGCTGACGTATAGCGTGTCACGATCTCCGTACATCAATTTAATGGCCTCCTGTTTTTTTCCCTCTACATCTATTTTTTGGAGCCCACCGAACTTGCCGATACCATGATCGATATGGGTAACATAATCGCCGATCTCAAGCTTGTTAAGCTCTTTGAGGGTGATGGCCTGTTTTTTCGCATATCCGTTTTTTAGGTAGAATTTATGATAACGCTCAAAAATTTGATGATCGGTATAGCAAACAAGTTTCAAATCATCGTTAATGAAGCCCTGATATAAAGGAAATACCAATGTTTCATAATGGACGTCTTGGTCAACATCGTCAAAAATGGCGTGAAAGCGCTTGGCTTGTTGCTCGCTAGCACAGAAAATATAATTGGTATAGCCTTTGGCTTTGAATTCGTTCAAGTTTTCGATGAGCAGGTCGAACTTTTTGTTGAACGAAGGTTGTGGTCTTGTGCTAAAAACAATCGCTTGATCGGTTCGGGGCGCCGCAGTTGTTGATTCGATGACCGAAAAACCATTCAAGTGTTTTTTAAAGGCCGGACCGTTTAAGAAAAGCGCGTCGGGTCTCGCATGTTTGATGTCTTCGGAAAGCGCTGCAAAAGCTACTTCCGCCTTTTCAAAGAAGGCATTCAGTTTACCCAAAAGAAGGCCCGTATTTTTTAGGTATACCACAGTTTCTGAAGCAATATATTTCAAGAAACTCTCCCTGGTCTCCTCCATGAACTTGTTGGCGACATTCGGGATGATACTAATTTTCTTTACTTTTTCAGTGGACAACTGTGTTTCTACGTCAAAAGTTCGAATGCTATCTACTTCATCGCCAAAAAACTCGATGCGATAGGGTTCGTCATGAGAGAAGGAAAAAACGTCGACGATACCACCACGTACCGAAAACTCTCCTGGTTCAGTGACGAAATCTACACGTTTGAATCGATATTCGAACAAGACCTCATTTAGAAAATCAAGCGAAAGGGTATCGTCTAATTTTATTTTGAGGGTATTCTTCTCTAATTGCCTGCGTGTCACGACCTTTTCAAAAAGAGCATCAGGATAGGATACGATGACCGCGGGTTTTTTTCGAGAATTGATACGGTTCAGCACCTCTGCCCGCAGCAGCACATTGGCATTGTCGGTTTCTTCAATTTGATACGGCCTACGGTAACTTCCAGGATAGAAAAGCACATCCTTTGCGCCCAGTAATTGCTCTAAGTCGTTAAGGTAATAGGCAGCCTCTTCCTTATCATCGAAAATGAGGAGAAAAGGTTTTCCCGAATCCTTGAAGGCTTCGGATACCACAAAGGAAAGCGACGATCCGGTCAATCCTCCTAAAAAGGTATGTTCTTGAGAATTGGCAATAGCATCCCGCAGTTTCCGGGTTTTCGGAGACTGTAAAAACAGTTGTTGGATGCTCGTTTGGGTCAACCGCTATAGTTTGAAATGCAAAGATACCTAGTTCGCGCAGTTCAATCCAATTCAAAAGGAACAAAAAGTAGTGCTGGTGCTGATTTTTATTTGGAACTAGAAATGATTCCCGAAGTACGAATTTTGAGTACGGCCCATAAAATCGCAACCAGAATAATTCCAACGCAAATGAGCGCAGTGTAGGCGATGGAAGCATATTCATTTTGATGTCGGATGTATATAGCAACAAGGGCCCAGATGCCGACAGCCGTAAACCCAATGGTACGACGTCTAAAAATCATAATGAGGTACACCAAGGTTGCGACAATAATCATTGTGATGGTCCAGGCCGATGGGGAAAGAAACCCGCCCGACCAATTCAATTTGGCCAAATAGGCAGATACATTGGCGACTGTAGCGACGGTAATCCATCCGGCATAGATACCAATGGGTAGCCATCCCAAAATGTAGGTAGACCTAGAGACCGACTGCTTGGCCATATTGGTATTCAAGATCACCCGTAGCAACGTGTATAAAATACCAAGCATGACCAAAACCGATAGTCCGGTGTATTCATAAGCAAACACAAATACCCAAATACAATTCAATAGGTTGGCCAACGCAAACCAATATCCGGTTTCTTCAATGAACGAACTTGGTTTTTGGCTAAAGAAGGCTAATTTAACCTGATAGCTTCCATAGGCAATAAGTGCGAGGAAAATCAGTCCCCAAATGGCGAATGCGTAAGAGGCCGGGGTAAACAGATTGAAATACTTGTTGCTAACTTCGCCAATAGTCGTTTCGTTTATTCGAATAGCTTGCGAGACGTAATTCACGACGATTACCAGTAGTATCGATACCAGATTGAGTATAGAAAGTCTTTTCTTCATAGCGGTCAATCAATTGGAACGTTTTGATGGTGTGCCTCATTTTCCTATCCTTTTTGGGTTCTTCCGGTACGTCAAAAAGTAAGGCCTAGAAATCAAGATTCCAGAATTTGATGAATCCCTAAAAATACGGATTTAAAATTGCTATCTGCTTTTAACGACCCCTACTATTTTAAAAACGTTTTTTGCGACGTCGAACGGATTTTATCGGAACGGGCAGTACCGTGTCGCCCAATAGGGCAAAAACTTCGCAGTTTTCTTCTGGCTCCATGGTGTGTGAACCAGTGAACTCCCCGAAGGCAGGCAATAGCAATTGCGCTTTGGATTTAAAAAAGCAACGCAATCGAACCGATTGCCTACCCATTCCGGCCAAACGAATGGCAGGGTGAATATGACCACAAAAATTGAAAAACCCTTCGCGTAAGTCAGGATGGTGGGTCAGCAAAAACCCGGTTTCTTGAATTTCAGGTACAACCTGAACCCCTAAATCTTCGTAGTTTTCAGGTGAAATAATATCGTGGTTTCCCACGACCAAAATCATTGTTGCAGTGACCTTAGATGTCCATGTCTTGAATAACTCCCACTCTTTATTCAAGGAAGAGTGAAAGAGATCCCCCATAAAAACGATGGTGTTGGGGGCAAAAAATTCAAGTACTTCATCAAGCAGTTCAAAGTTTTTTTGAATGGCCTTATGCGGTACGGCCGCTCCATATTTTCGAAAGTGGGAGACCTTGCCCAGATGTACATCACTGATCAAGAGCATTGACTTTTCTTGCCAAAACAGCACCCCCAGCGGATGCATGATAAACTGCTGATCTTTAATCTGAATGGTCTCGGTGTTCATTGGGGTCAAAGGTAGTAAATGAAGGTTTGCATTTATAATGGTGAATGCCTACTTTGTACGGAGCAATCGAATACGCAGCGCATATGGCCAAAATTATCGTTATCGGAAGTTCCAATACCGACATGGTCGTGAAGACCAGTAGATTTCCTGAGCCAGGAGAAACTATTCTTGGAGGTGATTTTTTCATGTTTCCCGGCGGTAAGGGCGCCAATCAAGCAGTGGCGGCCGCTAGGGCCGGGGGAGAGGTCCGCTTTGTTTGCGCGGTCGGTGATGACGTTTTCGGGCAGAATGCCTTGAAAGGATATCGTGACGAGGGTATTGCTGTTGATTCAGCCTTGGTCCTCAATGGGAAGGCTTCTGGAGTAGCTTTGATCACAGTGAACGGAGAAGGCGAAAATGAGATTGTTGTAGCTTCCGGTACCAATGCGTTGCTTTCAGCGGATTACGTTTCTAAGGTGGTTGAGAACCGAGGGGATGCCAGCATGTTTCTGACCCAATTGGAGACTCCCATAGCTACCATAGCATATTTGGCCCAGTATTGTAGAAACACCAATCGGCCCTTGATTATCAATCCGGCGCCCGCCCAGGAATTATCGGATGCCATTTTAGACGGGCTTTTCTTGGTCACCCCCAACGAGACGGAAGCAAAAATTCTCACCGGAGTAGCGATAGAAGATGACGCGTCAATGGAACGCGCCGCCCAGAGCTTACTGAACAAGGGTGTTCAGCATGTCATTATTACGTTGGGGAGTCGTGGTGCTTTTTTTATGGATCACAAGGAAAAGTTTCTTGTAGCATCCAATAAGGTAAAGGCAATGGATACAACTGCGGCAGGTGACGTTTTCAATGGGGTGTTGACCGTATGCCTGTCTCAAGAGATGGGTTGGCAAGAAAGCATCGCCTACGCTAATAAGGCCGCAGCCCTATCCGTCACTAAGATGGGAGCACAGGGGTCGGCACCTTTTAAAGAGGAAATCAACAAATTCAACTAATATGTTCATTATTGAAACTTATACCCTAGCGGTCATTTTTTGTGTGATAACCATGTTCGCTTGGGGTTCTTGGGCTAACACACAGAAATTGGCCTCTAAAAATTGGCGTTTTGAATTATTCTATTGGGACTATGTCATCGGTATCGTACTGTTTGCCTTGTTTTTTGCACTGACCGCAGGCAGCATGGGTGAAGGGGGAAGGCCTTTTATGGGAGATTTGGCACAGGCAAGTAATGATAATATGTGGTCGGCCGTCCTAGGGGGCATCTTGTTCAATGCGGCGAATATTCTATTGGTAGCTGCCATCACCTTAGCGGGAATGTCGGTGGCTTTTCCAGTAGGTATCGGTTTGGCTTTGGTCATCGGGGTCATCGTTAATTACATTGATGCCCCAGTAGGCAACTCTAGCTTGCTTTTTGGAGGGGTGGCGCTTATTGTGGTCGCCATTCTATTAAATGCTAACGCCTATCGAAAACTTTCCGCACAACAGCAAAAAGTACCCACAAAAGGATTGATCTTGGCCGTTGTCGCCGGTTTGTTGATGGGCTTGTTCTATAAATACGTTGCCAATTCAATGTTTCCTGATTTTCAGAACCCAATTGACGGGAAGTTAAGTCCGTATACGGCGGTGTTCTTATTCGCTTTGGGCATTCTGGCGAGCAATTTTGTTTTTAATACCGTTTTGATGCGCAAGCCATTTGAAGGGGAGGCGGTTAGCTTCAAAGACTATTTTTCAGGTACGGGCAAGAGTCATCTAATGGGTATTTTAGGTGGTGTCATTTGGTGTGTCGGAATGTCATTTAGCATATTGGCATCGGACAAGGCCGGTCCGGCAATTTCCTATGGACTCGGACAAGGGGCTACCGTTGTCGCGGCTCTATGGGGTATTTATGTTTGGAAAGAATTCAAGGGAGCTCCCAAAGGAGTGAGCGGTATGTTGAACGGTATGTTGTTATTATATATTGTGGGGCTTGGACTGGTGATTGCAGCGCGTTGAGCCAAGCGCTGATTATCGGATTTGGCATCAAGAAAAGATGAGCTTCCAGGTTATTTCTTCATTAATAGTGCCGCCATTCGCTTGACCCTGTCTTCCCATTTTTCACTGGACAGTCTTTCTCGGCTCAATCTGTCGGTAATCAATGGAAAAGCAAAAGGAGTCGCTTTTTCACACTTTTTCCAAATGATTTCCTGGGTGGCAATACGTTCCATGGAAAGTCGTAAACGGCCTTCTTCCAACTGATGCTGAAAGGTTTCCGTAAAGGCCTGTTGAAACAACAGGTTTTCAGGTTCATAATCGCGAAAGACCTCGAACAATAACTGTGAATTGCTTTGCAAATGCTTCATTTTAATGCCTTTATTGGGATACCCTGTAAAGACCATCCCACTAATAATGGCAATATCCCGAAATTTTCTTCGGGCCATTTCCGTGGCGTTCAAACTTTTTTGGAGGTCGTCCAATAGGTAATCGGTAGTGAACAGATCATTATCGAGTACCTGCTGCATATCTATAGGCTTATCCGAGAGCAATTCAAATCCGTAGTCATTGAAGGCCAAGGAAAAAGTGATAGGAGCGAGTAGACTGATCCGATATCCTAAAAGACTTCCCATGGCCTCGTCCACAAAACGGCCCTCGAACGGATAGAAGATATGGTGATGCCCATCGCGGGTCTGAAAGGTCTCAATAAGAAATTCATCGGGTTTGGGTACGATGCTTTCTTTACGTTGTTGTTCAAAGATATGGGCCAATGACCGTATTTCGGGAGACTGATTTTTCGGCGCTTCATATGAGGAATACAATTCTTCGCGCAACAGTTTTGACATTTGTGCGGAAAGGGTTAACCGACTGCCCATCCAGCTGGAAATCCTGTTCGTTTTTTTCTTTGAGTTTCGCACATGCACCTGCATTCCCTTAATTCGTATGAATTCTAGATTACGACCGGCAAAGGTAAAGACATCGCCCTTGTTCAGTTTTGAGATGAAGTACTCTTCAATCGAACCGATATATCCTCCTTTTTGATAACGTACGGTCAAATTTACATCCCCGACAATAGTGCCAATTTGAAACCGATGGCGCATGGCGACACCTCGATCGGTGACTATGAATTTTCCATCTTCGGCAACCTCCACTTTTTTGTATTCGTCATACGATTGTAGACTTTGGCTGCCCATAACCAGAAAGTTCAAAAGCCACCGCCATTGGTCTTCGGTCAAGGTTTGGTAGCAGAAGGTTTGACGTATTTCGTTAAAGATTTCATCGGGATAGAACCCATCGGAAATGGCCAAAGTAGTCAGGTACTGCAACAGCACGTCGTAGCTGTTGAGATAGGGCATACGATCTTCTACAGTATGCTGTTTGACGGCTTGTTGCAGGGCGGAAGCTTCTATCAGTTCGATAGCGTGGGTAGGCATAAAATAGATGACACTCTCCTTACCCGGTCGGTGTCCGCTACGGCCTGCACGTTGTAGAAAGCGCGCAACGCCTTTGGGTCCACCGATTTGAACTACGGTCTCAACAGGTGCAAAATCTACCCCCAAATCGAGGCTTGACGTACAGACAACGGCCTTCAGGCTTTCATTGCGTATCGCCTGCTCGACCCAGTTACGGGTCTCTTTGTTAATGCTGCCGTGATGCATGGCGATTTCCCCGGCAAATTCGGGGTGTTTCTCAAGGATTTTTTGAAACCATATTTCGCATTGGCTCCGCGTATTGGTAAAGAGTAAAGTCGTCTTACTATTGTTGATGATAGGCACCACGTCTTCCAACAAGCGAATACCCAGATGTCCGCGCCACGGAAAAGTCTCCATTTCTTTAGGAATAATACTCCTGACCGTAATTTTCTTTTTGAGATTTGCCCTGATCATGATGGAATTTTCCAAGGCGTCTGAAGTCGGGCCTAAGAGCACGTCCCTGGCCTGTTCCAAATTGCCTATAGTTGCTGAAATCCCCCAGATACGCAATTGTTTAGAAACAGATCTTAAACGCGAAAGGGCCAGTTCCATCTGTACCCCTCGTTTGGTACCAAGCAACTCATGCCATTCGTCGACCACTATGGCCGAACAATTCTTGAACACCTTGTCATATCCTTTCGAGGCTAAAAGTAACTGTAGACTTTCGGGTGTCGTAATCAGCAGATCGGGCATCTGTTTTTTCATGGAGGCCCGGGCCTTTGTAGAGGTGTCCCCGGTACGGATGCCGACCGTCATCTGTGTTCCTAGATCGGAGGAAACCCGTTCTGCGGATTGCCTGATTTCCTCTGAAAGAGCACGTAAGGGGGTAATCCAAACAGCTTTTAGTCCTTTTTTGTGTTTGGTTCTGTACTGTGGATTGGTCTTGATATACTGTAGTACAATAGGAAACCAAAGCGCATAGGTCTTGCCACTTCCAGTTGGGGCATTCAGCAGCCCATGTTTGCCTTGGAGAAAAGCCCGCCACGTATCTTTTTGGAACTTGAACGGTTTCCAGTTTTGTTCCTGAAACCATGATTCGGCTATGTTGTAAAGCTGTTCTCTGTTCATATTTCCAATCTGTTCTACATCGACGGATTCCTTTACTGCATGGATATTAATTCGGAATTAATGCTTTCAAGTCCTCAAGATGGTTGGCTTCATGAATGGTCTTATCTTGTCTCCATCGTACTATTCTTGGAAATCTCGTAGCCACCCCACTTTTATGCCGCTTGGATAGGGCTATACCTTCGAAAGCAATTTCAAAGACATGATGAGGTTTCACCGAGCGCACAGGCCCAAATCGTTCTAGGGTATTTTTTTTGATCCATGCATCGACCTGTCGAAACTCGGCATCGGTCAGGCCTGAATAAGCCTTCGCAAAGGTGACCAATTCTCTTTCACCTTCTTCGTTTTCTTGCCATAACGCAAAGGTATAATCGGTAAACAAGTTACTTCGCCTGCCATGACCGCGCATGGCATAGGTCAAGACCGCATCGATGGTCAAAGGATCTACTTTCCATTTCCACCAATCCCCTTTTTTTCGTCCGACCAAATAGGGAGAATCTTTGCGCTTCAACATCAGTCCTTCGCTACGGACTTCACGAGACCGTTCCCGTTCGTCGGCAACGGCTTTCCAAGAGTTGAAGTGCATGGTTTCGGAAAGATAGAGGGGCATTGCAGCTTTCGCTATCTTTTCTGTTTGTTCCTTGCGCTTATGATCTACCTCCTGAATCAAGTGCTCTAGCAATTTTCTTCTCTGGATGAAGGGTTTGGTTCGAATGTCTTCGCTTCTCCATTCCAATAAATCATAGGCCTTTAAAATAACAGGGACTTTCGATAGTAATGATTTTGAAACGGTCTTTCGGCCGATTCGGGTCTGCAAATCGTTAAAACTTCCTATCTGGCCATTCGGAAATGGCAAGATTTCTCCGTCGATGACCGTTCCGTTCGGAATGGTTCCGATAAAGTCTTGAAACTCGGGATATTTGTCGGTGACCAATTCTTCGCCCCGACTCCAAACAAATAACTCATCGTTCCTGATAATGGTTTGCGAGCGAATTCCGTCCCATTTGTGTTCTGCCGACCATTCTGTAACATTGCCCAAATCTGCTACCTCGTCCTCTATGGCATAGGCAAGATAAAATGGATAGGGTTTAGAGAGGTAGTCACTTTCATTTTCTTCTAGTATCAGTTCTTGAAAAGTGATTACACTGGGGTTCCAATTCCCCATTAACTTATACGCTAGAATATCTTCGTCGATTGCTGTGGCCTTAGCTAGGGCTCGGGTCATGAGTTTTTGGCTGACCCCGATTCTGAATCCGCCCGTAATCAGTTTAGTGAAGACGAAACGCTCATAGTAATCCAATACCGTCCAATTTTCAAAAAGGTAGTTTCTTTTTTCATCCTCCGTCCTCTTTTTAAGGGCGATCATTTCATCTAGGAATTGCGTAAGTGTCTTGTCGGTCGATGATTTTGATGACGGAATTACCAAGGCAATAGTTTCGGCCAAATCGCCGACGATATGATAACTTTCCTCAAAGAGCCATAAGGGAATCTTCGCCAGTTCAGAAGCCCATTGACGCAACAGGGTCGTGTTGACGGGGCGGGGTGGACGCCTATGGGAAAGAATCGCTATAGTCCAAACCCGGTCGGTGTCATTGGCCACCAAAAAGTAATCGGTCAAGGCCTGTACTTTAATAGTGGTCTTGTTGGTACTGTCCAAGGTTTTTATGAGTGAAGCGAAATTTTTCATGGTATAACTTCTTCTTTTGAGGTGGGGTTCAGCTCGCCCAATTCACCCTCATACTGGGTCTCTTCGGTGCGTGCGTCGTAGCCCAACTCCCTAAGGTATCGCGAAAATATTTCGGTATATCCATGGGTACAGATGATTTTTTCGGCACCCGTTGCCTTAATACTGTTCAATAGCCCTTGCCAATCGCAGTGATCACTAAGTACGAAGCCCTTGTCTATGGCGCGTCTCCGTCTTGCTCCGCGAAAGGTCATCCATCCACTTGCGGAAGCGGTAACATACGGAACCATCTTTCGGATCCAAGTACTGCCATGGGCACTTGGTGGGGCCAGTACGATATGGCCCAATAATTCATTCTTCTTCGTCTCTTTGGTGATCAATTTGGTTTCTGGAAAGTCTACTATTGGGCGCAAGACTTCGGTCATATTTTCAATGGCCCCGTGCGTAAATATGTTTCCGATATCGGTATCGAGATATTTTAGCAAGCGCTGCGCTTTTCCAAGGGAATAGCCAAACAGCACTGAAGTCTTTCCTTCTGCTTTATTTTGGGTCCACCATTGGTTGATGTCCGCGAAGACTTGTTTTTGGGGAGTCCATTTAAAGGCAGGTAGTCCAAAGGTGCATTCCGTGATAAACGTATGGCATTTGATGGGTTCAAAAGGTGTGGAAACCCCATCATCTTCGTCCTTATAATCTCCGGTAAAAACCCAAATTTCGCCTTTATGCGTTACCCTGACTTGAGATGAGCCGATGATATGTCCGGCAGGGTGTAAGCTAAATTGAACGTTGTTGATGGTAAAAACCTCACCCCATTCCTTTCCTATAACATTGATCTTTCCCAGACGATGTGAGATAATCGGAATATTTCTATGATGGGTGATATACTGTTGATGTCCCCATCGACTATGGTCGGCGTGCCCATGGGTAATAATGGCCTTGTCTACCGGTTTCCAAGGGTCGATATACACCTTTGCTTCATGACAGTAGATCCCTTTGTCCGTAAACTCTAAAAGCGGTTTCCCCATAGCATTGTGAAGGTACGAATATCGGTCAGAAAATAATTTAGGGTATAGCGAAATAATGACCTCTAAAAAAATTATATTTGTCGCCTAAATAGTATACGTATGTCCATATTAGATATGTTTGATAGCAGCTTTAAAAAGCGCAACCAAGATCATTTTGCGGCTATAGTTCGCGTGGCGATGAGCGATGGTATCATTACCGATGATGAGCGAACTTTTCTGCATCGTCTGGCGGCTAGGCTCGACATTACCGAAGAGGAATACAAAACCATTTTGAAGGATTACAAGACCCATCCTATCAATCCCCCGACAAGTTATGATGTGCGACTTGAGCGATTATACGATTTGGCCAGAATGGTATATGCGGATCATGTTTTGGGCGAAAAGCAGCAAGGGATGCTCGAAAGACTAGGCGTCGGTCTAGGGTTTTCGACTGGAAATATAGCTTATGTGGTGGATAAGGCTTTAAAGCTAGTCAATGCCGGAGTGGATAAAGAAAACTTCATCGAGGAGATCAAGAATATGAATCGATAAGAATCGAACGATTTTTCAACAAAAGAGAGGCGCCGCCTCTCTTTTTTAATGGTATTTATTTAAAAATTCCTGAAGTTTTTCTACCATTTTACGGCTTCCGCAGAAAAAAGGTACTCTTTGATGCAATTCTTCCGGTTCAATATCCATGATACGGTTCTTGCCGCCAATTGCTATACCATTGGCCTGTTCGGCAATAAACGCCATGGGATTACATTCGTATAAGAGGCGTAATTTCCCACTTTCGGTTACACTGCTCTTGGGGTACATATAAATTCCCCCTTTTATCATATTGCGATGAAAATCGGAAACCAAAGAACCGATATAACGCGATGTATAAGGTCGGTCGTCCTCCTCTTCCTGACAGTATTTGATATAGTCCTTTACGCCTTGGTGAAAGTGGACGTAATTACCCTCGTTCACCGAATAGATCTTCCCTGATTCGGGAAATTCCATGTTCGGGTGCGATAAATAAAACGTACCGATAGCCGGGTTCAGGGTGAAGCCGTTTACGCCATCACCTGTAGTATAGACAAGCATGGTCGAGGTACCATATACCACATAACCTGCTGCTACTTGATTCTTGCCCGGTTGTAAAAAGTCTTCTAAGGTCACGGGTGTTCCGACCGGAGTAATCCTTCGATAGATGGAAAAAATGGTTCCTACGGATACGTTTACATCAATATTGGACGATCCATCCAAAGGGTCGATCAAGACCACATATTTATTCCGATGCTGTTCGTCGTTACTGTTGATACTAATGAAATCATCTTCCTCTTCGGATGCTATTCCACAGACGATTTCCCGGTTCTTTAAGGTCTGGATGAACTTATCATTGGCCAGAACATCCAATTTTTGTTGGTCCTCGCCTTGTATGTTCGTATCGCCTGCAGCTCCTAATACATCTACCAATCCGGCCTTATTGACCTCATGATTGACTACTTTGGCGGCAAGACGAATGGCATTGATCAATTTTGAAAGTTCCCCTGAAGAATATTGAAAAGAAGATTGATTTTCAATGATAAATTCCCCTAACGTTTTGTTCTTTTTGTTGAGCATTGGAGGCTTTGTTTGTTTTGATGCAAAGATCAGCTATTTTGTGAAACTACAACGTCTAAACCTTTCATTCATTGTTTAAATATTTAACTTTGTGTTTTATTTGTAACAATATGAACTATACCATTCGAGATGCCACTGCGGACGATATGCCACAAGTGCTGAAATTGATACAGGAATTGGCTTCTTTTGAAAAAGAAGAAGATGCGGTCGAAGTTACCGTGCAGGAGTTGGTCGAAGATGGATTTGGAAGCACGAAGCTGTTTCATTGCTTTGTCGCTGAATCGGAGGATGCCATTGTGGGCATGGCCCTAATCTATCCCCGATATTCTACTTGGAAAGGGGCGATCATTCACCTGGAGGATTTAATCGTTACCGAAAAAATGAGAGGTAGCGGACTCGGAACGGCATTGCTCAACGAAGTGGTGAAATACGGACATGCCAGAGGGGCCAAGCGTATCAACTGGGAGGTCATTGATTGGAATGAACCAGCTATTGAATTTTATGAAAGTAAGGGAGCAAGGGTGATGCGTGATTGGGATGTCGTACAACTCGATGAACAAGGGATAGCGAACTACTTAACGAATTGCTAAAGTAAAGTCTGACCTTTGAGGAGACTAGAAAATAAAGAGATTTATGCGTGTATTTAAGTTCGGTGGGGCGTCGGTGAAGGATGCCGAGGGCGTTGAAAATGTGGTCAAAGTGCTGAAAGAGGTCGGTCACGAGAATACCTTGGTGGTGGTCTCTGCCATGGGCAAGACCACAAATGCCATGGAGGCGATTGTCAACGCCTATTTTGAAGATAAAGAGACCTTGCCGTTGGCCATTCAAGAAGTTATCGATTATCATAACGGTATTTTGAACGCCCTCTTTAAAAATAGACAACATCCGGTTTTTCAGAAGGTAAAAGTGCTTTTCGATGAGGTACGTGGTTTTTTGGTTTGGAATAAATCACCAAATTATAACTTCGTTTATGATCAGGTAGTCGGTTATGGTGAGCTGGCTTCTACAACGATTATCAGTTGCTATTTGAACGAAATCGGTGTTCAAAATAACTGGCTTGATGTACGTGATTTCATAAAAACCGATAATAGCTATAGAGACCCTGTCGTCAATTGGAAGCGTACCCAAAAGAACGTGACGGAAAAGATCGATCAAAAAATATTGAATATCACCCAAGGTTTTCTGGGAAGTGATGATAATAATTTTACGACCACCTTGGGTAGGGAAGGGTCCGATTATACGGCTGCCATCTTGGCCTATTGTTTAAATGCAAGTTCAGTTACGATCTGGAAAGATGTTCCTGGGGTTTTGAATGCTGACCCAAGACATTTTAAGGAAACTCAATTACTTAATAGAGTCTCATACCGCGAGGCCATTGAATTGGCCTTTTATGGGGCTTCGGTCATTCACCCGAAAACACTTCAGCCCCTTCAAGGTAAAGAAATTCCGTTGCATGTAAAATCGTTTCTTGAGCCAAAAAATGCGGGAACCACCGTTGGTAAGGGTATCGGTATCGAGCCTGAAGTGCCCTGTTACATCATAAAAAAAGATCAGGTACTCATGAAGTTATCCTCTCTGGACTTCTCTTTCATCGTAGAGGAAAGTATCAGTGAACTTTTTAAACTATTTCATGAATACAAGATGAAAGTCGATCTCATACAGAATTCCGCTATTAGTTTTTCGGTCTGTGTCGACAATAAGTTCGGTCGCCTTGATGAACTCTTGAACCTGTTGAAAAGCAGATTTAAAGTGAGCTATCATGAAGGGGTATCCCTTTACACGGTGCGTCATTTTGATGCGAAGGCCATTGATTCTTTGGTGAACGGGCATGAGGTACTGTTGGAACAACGCGGCGTAGAGACCATTCAACTGGTCATGAAATAAAACCGCCTTTTCTAGTTAGGTGCAACAATCTGCATTTTTCGTTGTCTTTAGTTATACTCGAATTGGGATTTTCCTATATTTACCATTACCTAAAAATGCGAATGAATGGGCCTAGTGACCGCTAAAGAGATAGCCAAAGCAATCAATATCGATAAATACGGTTTTTTAGGCACTTTTATAGGTTGGTTTCTTCTGAAAATCACTAGAATTTCAAGTATCAACAAATTTTACGATTCCATAAAGCACCTGCAAGGTGCGGCGTATGCCGATGCCATTTTACGGCATTATGAGATCGATTATGAGATTCCCGAGGAAGATTTCAAAAGGCTGCCGAAACAAGGCCCTTATATTACCATATCAAATCACCCGCTTGGTGCTATTGACGGCATATTGCTTTTCAAATTAATGGTAGAAAAACGTCCTGATTACAAAATCATGACTAATTTTCTTTTACAACGAATGGTACCCATGGATCCCTATATTGTTCCGGTAAACCCATTTGAAGGGCATAAAGGTGTTAAAAGTAGTATCAGCGGATTTAAAATGGCTTTGTCTCATCTCAGGGATGGTCACCCTTTAGGGATATTTCCGGCAGGTGAGGTGTCTACGTATAAAGACGGCAAACTCATCGTCGATAAACCGTGGGAGGAAGCGGCGCTCAAGTTGATCCGTAAAGCCGAGGTGCCCGTCGTGCCCATTTATTTTCATGCAAGAAATAGTAAGCTTTTCTATCGACTGGCGAAAATCAGTGGAATTTTTAGAACGGCCAAAATCCCCTCCGAGGTCTATACCCAACGCAATAGACCCATTAAAATAAGGATAGGACAACCCATTACGGTCAAGGCGCAGCAGGAGCAGGAGACACTGGAAGATTATACGGACCTACTGCGGAAGAAGACCTATATTTTGGCCAATGCCTACGAGAAAGAACGGCTTATCGATCAACTGCCTTCTTCGATAAAACTGCCAAAATCACCAAAAAAGATAGCTTCCGCGGTACGGACGGAAGTCATCGAGGGCGAAATCGAAAAATTGATCGAGAAAGACAGACGTTTGCTACAAAGTAAGAACTACGAGGTCTTTTTGGCTCCGGCGCAAGAAATGCCATTTACCTTAAAGGAGATTGGAAGACAGCGTGAAGTAACCTTTCGTGCTATTGGTGAAGGCACCAATAACTCGACCGATATCGACCGTTTTGATGAGTATTATCACCATATGTTTTTATGGGATAGCGAAGCCAAGGTTATCGCGGGGGCTTATCGCATGGGACTCGGTTCAGAGATTTTCGCCAAATACGGAATCGATGGATTTTACTTGCAAGACCTCTTTCGATTTGAACCTGAACTTTTTGATATGATGAGCACATCCATTGAGATGGGCCGGGCCTATATTATCAAAGAATATCAGCAAAAGCCCATGCCTTTATTTTTGCTATGGAAGGGTATCGTACATACCACGCTGCGACATCCCGAGCATAAATATTTAATTGGTGGCGTAAGCATTAGCAATCAGTTTTCGAACTTTTCGAAATCTCTGATGATTGAGTTCATGAAGAGTAATTATTGGGATCCCTACGTAGCGCAGTACATTCGCCCAAAAAAGGAATTTAAGGTCAAACTCAAGGATGCGGACAAAGAGTTCATCTTCGATGAGACCCAGGCGGATCTCAATAAATTCGATAAACTGATCGATGAGGTCGAACCAGGCAGCTTGCGACTACCTGTGCTGATTAAAAAATACATCAAACAGAACGCCAAGGTGATCGCCTTTAATGTCGATCCCTTATTCAATAATTCGGTAGACGGTTTGATGTATATCAAAATCGCCGATCTCCCTGAAAGCACCGTAAAGCCTGTGATGGAAGAGTTTCAAGCTGAATTGGAACGTAAGTTTATGGAGGCCCATCAAAATGGGCATGCCTGAACAAAACATTTCAGGCCATCACAACCCCCTGCATGACGTAGAGAAGCTCGGTAGCAATTTGCAGACTTCGCTCCATATATTTTTCTTCTTGTTGAGGGGTCGCATCAAAGGCTTTCGGATCTTCAAAGGTTATCGGAAAGCGACCATCTGAACCACCCACAAATGGGCAGCCCTTATCAGCTGAGGAACAGGTCATAATCGCACCGAAATCTGTCTTGGGGTTAAAGGAATGGTCGAAGGTCTTGGAAAAACCGATAATCGGATGGTTGTTGGGGGCATACTTGATGCTATACACCGGGTTGTCGGAATCGGATAGCATTGCAACCTGAAACCCATTTGTCTTCAACGTCTTGGCAACCATAGGAAAAAGGGCTGTAGCTTCGGTTCCACCAGAATAGCAACTGACATTTTTCAAACCAACGTAGTGGGCCAAGGTTTGCGCCCAAATTTGTGACAGGTGGCTTCGTCTTGAATTATGGGTGCAAATGAAATTAAGGGCTATGGACCGACCGTCGCTGATTTTACGTTGAATATAGCTGACCAAGGGGTCTAAAACCTGCTTTCGCTCCTCGGAAATCGAATCGATAGGGAGCGAATCGATAGTTTCTTTTATTTTTTCAAACATGGCCTTTTCCATCATAGTATTTTTAAATGCCTACTGTTGTACTTCTTCGTTCAAATAGGAGATTGTCTTTCCAAACCCCATGTAGTTTTCCGACCTTTTCCCGTTTCCCGATATAGCGGAATCCCATTTTCTTATGAAGTTCGATACTGCCTTTGTTTTCCGGAAAAATTCCCGATTGAATGGTCCATAGACCTTCAGACTCACTTTCGTGTACTAGTGCTTGCAGCAAGAGTCTGCCCACACCTTTGCCACGACTGTCATGCGCCACATAAACACTTACTTCTCCGATTCCGCCATAGACGCAACGACTGGAAACAGGCGATAATGCTGCCCAACCTAAAACGCGATTGTTTTCCGTAACAACTAATCTACAAGAGTTCATATGGGCCTGATCCCAGGAATCATAGGTCGGGACGTCAGTTTCAAAGGTAGCAAAGCCGGTGGCTATTCCTTCTTTATAGATTCGGGCAACGGCTTCCCAGTCAGAAGCCTCCATTGGTCTTAGGGTAAGTTGGTCTCTCATATCAACAACAGGTAATTTTTGAACGATAGTTTATCCATAGGGTTTTGGGTTTTTCTAGCATCAAAATGAAGTGTAAGAGGGCTAGAATAATGGCTCCGGGTATCACATTAATGGCAACGAACTGGAAGAGATCATGGGCACTTGAAGGAGCTATGGTGTTCACGAATACTACCGTGTTTTCCACGATTTCCAATCGTAAAGCCAAGACGATCGCGATGGCCGAGAAGTGAAATGCGTTCGAGAAAAGGTGTATGATGTATTCCCATTGGGGAAGCCCGCCCATAAAACTTCGACTTTCCTTTTCGGAATAAGCATCAACAGCCAAAACCAGCACATCAATAAGTACCACTATTAGCCCGATCAAAAAGAATAAAAAATTGGTTTCATTGATGAACAGGGCCCAAATAATCAAGGGGAAAAGAATCGCTCGAATGGTGTGCGTCTTGTGTTCAAAGAGGCTCTCCTCACGGTTGAAAAGAGCGTATTTGAATAGATGCAGGTAAAAACCATCATAGGTGGCCAACACCATGAACAGCAAAAGGTTGATCGTTGCTAATATGAACAGAATTTCCATACAGTTATATGCAGATTGGGGTTAACAGCATCCTCCTCCGGGAGTGCAGCAAGCTTCCTCCTTGGCCTCGGCAGGGGCCTGAATACCACAAGTTTCCCTAGCCTTACAATCGGTTTTTTCAATGGCTAATTTCATAATGAGCTTGTTTCCATTAACCGTGAAGTCATTGACGAATAATTGGGCCGTATGAAATGTGGCGTTGCTGTACTCGAACTTCACTTCTACCTCTTTTTCCATCGGTTTAATTCGATCCACCTTGTTTAGAATGCCTAACGCCTTGTGGGCCGACATATATTCCAATGTTTCCTGTTCATCAGGACTTTCCCATAGTTGTATCACCGTTTCTTTCCAGAAATCGGTTCCGGCGCCACAGTCTACCGAATCAACCGTGATATTTTTGATTTCTGTGATGTGGTAATTGGCGCCGACAAACTGTCCGGACGTATACTCAAAAAGGAGGCTTTTGTTCGCGTGTTCTTTTAAAAGCGCTAAAAATTCATTTGTTTTCATGGTATTTGTTTTAACAACAATTAAACTTGGTTTTATCGAAGAAGGAATTCAATAGGGATTGAACTTCTTTCCATTTTTTTAGATCGATACAGTAACAGACCTTCTTTCCTTCTATTTCACCGGCGATTAAGCCTATGCTCTTCAGTTCCTTCAGATGCTGTGAAATCGTGGGTTGGGCCAAACCTATTTCGTCAACGATATCATTGCAAATACATGCCTTTTGACTACTGATGTACTGCAATATGGCTATACGCGCAGGATTGGCCAGTACCTTGAATATCACGGCCAGTTGGTTTTGCCTTTTGTTGAATATTTGTGTTTTGGTGGTGCCCATTACGTATTTATATATTGCAATATTACGATAATAAAACGAATTAAAAAAGCCAGAGTTTAAAAAACCTGGCTTTCGATAGTATTTAAAGGCTTTTGAACCAGTCTTGAAAATAGTCGCCTACAAGAAGTACAGGCTTTTGTTTTCCTCCAAAAGCACCGACTAAACTGATGATCCATAAGACAAAAGGTACGATCCAAGCGATTAGATTTACAACGGGAATAATACCCAAAACGAACCCTAGGAGCATAATGCCCAGCACTTGTCGAATATAAAAAGATCCGATTTCAGTCTTGTTGCCATTATTCATGACCAATGCGATAATCCATCCGATGAGGGTAATGTGTGCAATAATAGCGACAGTTTTTCCACTATCCGGATTATCTGAACTAAACGTCTCTTTTACGTCTTCGGCAAAATCATTTGCAGCTTCTTTGGCGTCTTCGGCGAATTCCTTCGTGGCCTCTTTGGCCTCTTCGGCAAATTCTTTTGTCGCTTCTTTGGCTTCGTCGAATTTCTCGCTTGCTTTTTCTCCTAGCTCACTCGCCTTTTCTTTGGCGTCCTCCAAAGCTCCTTCGGCCTTGTCGGCAAGGTTTTCTGCTCCTTCTTTAGCGTTGTCCATGGCTTCATCCGCCATGTCATCAAGGTTTTTATTTTCTTCAGACATGTTGCTTGTTTTTGGTGATTAGATAGGTCTAAATGTAACAAATAATCCCTTACTAGAGAAACGCCTTGTCAATGGGCTCCCAAAGCTCCAGTTTATTGCCCTCCGGATCTAATATCCAACCGAACTTACCATAGTCGTATTCCTCGATCTCACCAACAATCGTTACCCCTTCCTCTTTTAGGACCTTTAAGAGTTCCACAAGATTCGCTACCCTGAAGTTCATCATGAACTGTTTTTGGCTAGGTTCGAAGTACTTCGTATCCTCATTCATAGGGCTCCACTGGGTAGAACAATCATTGCCCTCCTTGTCTTTCCACCAGAAGGTCCACCCATACCTATCGGTCGGAATACCCAACCGTTCTTTGTACCATTTTTTGATTTCATCGGGATTTTGAGTCTTGAAAAAAAATCCCCCAAGGCCCGTTACTCTTTTTTCCATACATTGAATTTTTTAGTGGTCCTGTTCCAAGAACAAGATTATTTTAAAATTGCGTTCTATTTTAATTTCACATTCTTTTCGTAGAGGTCGATCCACTGTTGCATGGTCATTTTACCGCAGAGCTCCTCTATAAGTGGGTACGGAATGGTTTCCATCTTTTTGAAGCGAATACAGCTCTTGCCCATATCGAGCTTGGTCTTTACATATTTCGGATATTCGCCAACGAACCAATCGTGCAATTCAGGGTTGGCATAAATACCGGAATGGTACAAGGCGATAAAATTCTTCTGCGAGGCCAAATTGATAAATGGTAAGGGCAGTTTAGGGTCACAGTGATACCCATCGGGATAGAGCGTGTGGGGCACCACCCATCCGAGCATGCCATAGCTCATCTGTTCTTTGAATCCTTCAGGAAGGTTTTTTGAGATGAGTTGCCGCAATTTAGAAACAACGGGTTGTCTTTCTTCAGGAAGCTTGGTAATGTACTCTTCTGCGGAGTTCGCTTTGTAATTCATATTAATCGGTTTTACGTTGGAGTATGAAAGCACTGATCAGGGAGATAATCAAACCAAGGATCATAACGGTCAAGAACATGATCAGCGCCATCATACCGCTTCCCCATTCCGGTATGGGCTCTGTATTTCCTTTTGCTTCCATCATGGCAACATATTCCTTAAAGAAATCAGGGTTGATAAAGGCCGTGTATATATAATCGGCGATAGCAATACCCACAGCCGGAAAAAGCGCTATTAATAGTCCTATGCCAATTGCCTTGCCCAAAGAGACGGCACCATTGTTTATGTTGTCCCTATAATGTTTGATACCGAAAAAGATAAACGACAGAGAGGCGATCATGGTAGCATATCCAATGATCTCTCCGGTAGACATGTCAATGTCTTTCATGAACAAAAGTCCGATCAAGAAGAGTCCGAAACCGAGCAGGAGACCATAGCTCCCAAATTTAATAACCGTGTTTTTCATAGGTCAAATCGTTTTGAATTATGAGGTACAAGCTAGTATTTGCATGCAGAGAAGCACTCATACTAAAGTACCAAATTCAGTTTATATGTAAGAAATGAACAGATTTTTACAGAATGTTGAGCTCTTTGGCGATTTGAATGGCCTGTGTTCTTCTTTTGGCGTCGAGTTTGATCAGCACATTGGAGACGTGCGTCTTGATGGTACTTTCGGTCAGGAATAGTTTATCGGCAATCTCTTTGTTGGATAACCCTAGGGCGACTTCTTGTAACACCTCGTATTCACGCTTGCTCAATTGAAGCTCGGCCAATTTTTTTTCATCTATTCGTATTTCGGTTTGCGGAGGTTTGTGAAGGCTCTTTTTATTGAGATAGATGCCCGTGAAGAAAAATACGAGGGCTATTACGGCAATGACCACCTCGATTGAAGTGCTCCCCAGTATAAGGGAATACGTGCTAATTTGAAATAATAAAAGCAGCGCTAAAATGAGCGAGCCAAAGATGAGTATGGTCTTCTTCACCCAATAAAATTAGCAAAACTTCTCTTTTATCTTATCGACCACGGTTTGTGCAAGCTTTATTTTGCTTTCTACCGTCCAACCGGCCACATGGGGACTCAATACCACATTTTGGGCTGCTATCAAATGGGTGAAGGGAGCGGGTATTTGGCGATTCGTGAACATATCTTCAAAGGAAGATTTTTCATACTCTAACACATCCAAACCTGCGCCTAAAATTTTACCTGACTTCAATGCCTCGACCAGGTCTTCTGTAATGACACACTTACCGCGGGCCGTATTCAACAACCAAAACGGTTTGTGAAACTTATGGATGAATCCCGAGTGGATCATCCCTATGGTATCGGGTGTTTGGGGTACATGCAAACTGATAATGTCACTACGCTGTTGCAATTCTAAAATACCGACTTGTCGGCAATCGTCGTTACCTACACCACCCATAATATCATAGCAAATTACTTCTACATCAAAACCGCGCAGTTTCTTGGCAAATGCTTTTCCCATATTTCCGTAGCCAATGATGCCAACGGTTTTTCCGTCCAATTCAACACCACGGTTTCCTTCTCGGTCCCAGGTTCCGGATCGAACTTCTTTATCCGCTTTCTGAAGCTTATTGAACAGCGAGAGCAGCATGCCCAAGGTATGTTCCCCAACCGCATTTCTATTGCCTTCTGGTGCCGCGGCAAGAAATACATCGTTTGATCTTGCGTATTCGGTATCGATATTCTCTAGGCCCGCGCCCAAACGACCAATAAACTTTAATCGGGTGGCCTTTTCCAAGAAATCTTGGTCCAATGAAAAACGACTTCGAATAATCAGGCCATCATATAGATGTATTTTTTGAAGTACTTCTTCTTTTGATGAGGTGTAATCTTCTTCATTCTGAAATCCCAATTCCGAAAATTGCTCAATGATCAAGGGGTGGTTTTGGTCTAGATGTAATACGCGCATAAAGATAAAATTCAGATTTTGGGATAATGGGTTTGTGTGAGTTCATGCTCCACTTCTCCGGTATGTGCCGTCTCTAATTTTTCAAAGAGGAGTAGATGTACTTCTTCCTCATCCTTGGTCGAGGGACAATGTTCGACTCCTTTGGGTACGACAATTAACTCCCCCTCTTTGACAATTTCGGTGCGGTCTCGAAATTTCATGTACAGTGTTCCTTTTAGCACTTGAAAAAGTTCATCTTCCTCAGCATGCGAATGCCAGACGAACTCTCCTTTGATTTTTGCCAAGATCACTTGCATGTCATCGACCATCGCAATTTGGTGCGGGTGCCAGTGTTTGGTGAAAAGGGAATGTTTTTCTTTAAGATTGATGGGTTTCATATCAATTGATTTATGCAGTTTAGGTATGGGGCATTAAATTCCCAAGACCATTTTGGCAATCAGAAAATAAATCAGGATACCGAAAATGTCATTGCTTGTGGTAATGAACGGACCTGTTGCAATTGCAGGGTCTATCCCTCTTTTATCTAAGAACAAAGGAGTAAAAGTGCCGATAAACCCGGCAACGATAATTACCGCAATAAGGGAAATCGATATCGCCAAAGCGGTTAAAAAGTGCCCTTTCCAAAACCAGGTGAACAAGAGTAGGATGGCTGCGAGAATGAGCCCATTGAGTGTGGCCAGCATAATTTCCTTGATGAGTCGGTTGCCAATACTTCCCTTTAGGTCATCATTTGCCAAACCTTGCACAATGATGGCACTCGACTGTACGCCGACGTTACCCGCCATAGCGGCAATCAACGGGGTGAAAAAGAAAAGAATGGCATGCTTGGCGATCATTTCCTCGAATCCTCCCATAATCGCGGCAGCGCCAAGACCACCGAACAATCCTAGGATAAGCCAAGGTAAACGGGCCCGGGTAAGTTCCCAAATACTATCATCGGCCTCTACATCCTGAGAGATACCTGCCGCCATTTGATAGTCTTTATCCGCCTCCTCACGAATGACATCTACAATATCATCGATAGTGATCCGACCGACCAGTCGACCAATTTCATCTATTACGGGAATCGCTTCTAAATCATATTTCGACATGATTTTAGCCACCTCTTCCGGCTTTTCGTTCACATTGACCGAATCGACCTTTTTGGCGATGTAAACATCTCGAATCGGTACTGTGGTCGAGGTGGTCAACAAGTCTTTGAGCGATAAGCGCCCAATGAGTTTCTCATCATCATCGACCACATATATCGAATGCACCCTGGTGACATTTTCAGCTTGGGCTCTCATTTCCTTTACGCAGGTCAGCACATTCCAGTTATGGTTGACCTTGACCAATTCTTTGGCCATCAATCCACCCGCCGAGTTTTCGTCATATCGTAATAGATCGACGATATCCCTGGCATGTTCCTTATCCTCTATTTCAGCAATAACGTCTTGAACGATCTCTTGGGGCAGTTCAGCAATGATATCGGCGGCATCATCGGTATCGAGTTCCTCCAATTCTTCGGCAATCTCTTTGGTCGAAAGGTTGTTGAGAATGGCCTCACGCACATCTTCATCAAGTTCGGTGAGCACATCGGAGGTTTTGTCGCTCTCCAAAAGCTTGATCAGATAGGTCGCCTCATCTTCATTGAGCTCATTGATGACCTCGGCGATATCGGCATAGTGAAATCCTTCCAAAAGTGATTCCAATGCGGAATCTTTTTGGATTTCGATCAACTGTTCGATTTCGGCTACAAGCTCTTCTGTGAGTTTAAAGGGTGTCATTTGCTATCATCTCGGTCAATGCTACGAATTCGGCCACGGCCAATTGTTCTGGGCGACGGTCAAATATAGTATCTTCTTTGAGAATATCGGATAGCCCGAATGTTTTTAAGCTATTGCGCAAGGTCTTTCTACGCTGATTAAAAGCCGTTTTGACTACCTTAAAAAGGAGTTTTTCATCACATTGCAATGAGAAATCCGCCTTTCGGGTCAATCTAAGCACCCCCGATTGTACCTTAGGAGGAGGGTCGAATACCTCCGGATGAACCGTAAAGAGATACTCCGCATTATAGAATACTTGGCACAGCACTGAAAGTATGCCATAGATTTTACTGCCCTCCTTGGCACAGATACGTTGGGCCACCTCTTTTTGGAACATTCCCGAAAATTCGGGTACATGGGCTTTTACTTCTAGCATTTTAAAAACGATCTGTGTGGAAATATTATAAGGGAAATTACCGGTAATGGCAAACTGTTGCCCTTTGAAGAGTGTACCAAGATCTTGTTTTAGAAAATCGGCTTCCAAGACCGTAAAAGAACCTTTGCCTTGTACTACTTTTTGATGTTCGAGCGGAAAACTTTGGTTGAGGTAAATAATCGATTCCGAATCCAGATCCATGGCGATCAGGTGAATATCATTTTGCAATAGGTACTTGGTCAATATACCGGTGCCCGGACCGATTTCCAAGACATGATCATAGCCCTCAAAAGACAATGTTTCCGCGATTTTTTCGGCGATGGTTTCATCGGTCAAGAAGTGCTGACCTAAGTGTTTCTTGGCTTGTACCGGGCTATCATGGGTTCGTTTTTGATCCTTCCAGGTATGGAACGATTTCCTTTTCTTCTTGCCCATGATCAATGCTCACTTACGATTTCCAATTCGGTTCTGAACGACACGAATTTGCCCGCAAAGCGCTGGGTAGCATCCTGTCGCAGGCGATCGGCGTCTTCTTGATAATACTTTTCAAGGGTTTCTTTGTCTACCGTAATGAACTGCACGGAATACGTGGTTCCGCCGAGTTCCTCTTCAACCAAGACCTTGGCCATTTTCGCCGAAAGGAATTTTCCAGTGGCCAATACATCGGGAATATGAATTTCCTTCATCCATGTGAGCCACTCGACATGAGCGGATTCTTCAATATTCGTGGTAACGTTATAGATGTACATGAATTCAATGGGTTTTGCCCCAATTCGATTTGAATTTGAGACTAATTAATGGCATCTCCCCTAAGCCTTCTGAACTGTTGACGCGCTTGTGGAAAGAAATAACTGTCTTGGTAATTGTAAATGATCTTTTCATATTGCGCCTTGGCCTTTTCAGGTTCGTTCAGCACTTTTCTGTAGAGTTCGCCTAGTGCAAAATGCGCATCATCGGCCAGAATACCATTGGCGTAGAACTCGATGATTTTCTGGTAATTGAATTTTGCGGCTTCGTAATCTTCTGTGCTTTCCAGAAGCTCTCCTTGTTTGAGCAGCGCTTCATCCTCTATCTTTTCCCCTTTATGATTTTGAAGTATTCCGTCAAGCTCGGCAATGGCTTCTTTGGTCTTATTCTGATAGGCCAGTAAATCGGCTCGGGCATATTTCTTTAAGGCCGTCTGTGTAGAATCTTCCAGAGAGTTATCGGAAATCAAAAGACTTAGTTGCATGGCATCGTTCGCAATCAATTGCGAAGTAGAACTTCGCAACACCTTTAATTGTGTCAAGGCCCAGTCGAAATCGCCCTTATAAAAGCTGGTCTGTGCGACCTTGAAGCGCGCATCTTGCCCTAGCACATCGTTCTTAAGGCTCTTTTGAATTTGGGAGAAATAAATAAGGGCTTCATTGAATTTTTTATCGAATACCAGAATATCGCCCAAGGCCGATTTCACAAAAGCGGTACCCCGTTTATTGAGCGGTAGGCTCAAACTCTTTTTGAGTATGGCAATGGCCGGCTCCGGATCGTCTTTCTTGAAGGTCAAAAAGTTGGCATATGCGATTTGCAGTTGAAGCGTCTGGCTCTTATAGCCATGGATCGACATCAGTTCGTCATATTGCGATTGTACCTCTGTAAAGGTTTTTTTTCCGGGTTCCAGTAAGAGAATATCGATAAGATTCAGCTGCGCATTTAATTTAGTGACCTCATCGTTAGTATTCTCCACTATAAATTCGAATACTTCTTGGGCCACACTTGTAGCCGAATCTTCCAAGGCCAATTCGCCCAGTGTTTTCAAACGGTAGGTAGAGCTACCGTCCATTCGTCTGAAAATGGCCTTTTCTTGTCGAAAAGCACTGCCATATTGCTTTTGCTGTACGAAGAGCCAACTTAAAAGTTCATTCCACTTCAAATTTGGGGTTTTTTGGGCGCCTTCAAGAAGAATGGCCTTTAACCTGATGTTGTTCTCATTTTCTGGGTCAGGGGTCACAAAATCATCAAAGTTTCGAAGCACGTTCGACATCGAGGATTTTTCATCGATAATCAATTTGATATACGAGCGGTACATTTTATCGATATCGCCCTGTTCCCCATAAATTCTGGCCATCTGAAAATTGTAATCGAGCTTGGGATTGAGTTCCATAGCCTTGGAATAGGCTTTTAGGGCATACTCAAGCAGTGCGTATTTTTGAAACCGAAAACCGATACCATAGCCGTAATTGGGATTTGTATCGATAATCGAAATGGCTTGATCATACTGCTCTTTGGCCTTTTCTGGTAGATCCTGTAGGGCATAGTTATAGCCCTGCTCAATATAAAATGTCGGATAGGCATTGCCCAAACTTATCTTTTCGGCAAGAAAGGTTTCGGCCTCGACGTAACGCTCCAATTGCTGGTAGCAGGCAACCAAACCCTCTGCATAATCCGTTCTTCTCGGGTTTTGCTCTACCAGTTTTTCAAAGAAGACGACGGCCTTATCGTAATCACCGTCAGCAAAATACTGTTTCGCCAAGAAATCTTCTTGTGCGAAAGTAGTTTGTACGATGAGGAAAAGAAGTAGGATGAAATGAAGTCGCAATGCTGAAACTTTTTCCCAAAGATACACAGAATGCCCTAAGTGGTTGTTAAGAGCTTCTTAATCGATCGTGCTAAATCCACAGTAGGGTACCAGTACTTCCGGTATTTGAATACCGTTTTCGGTCTGATAGTTTTCAAGAATACCTGCCAAAACCCGAGGCAGGGCCAACGAACTTCCATTTAAGGTATGGGCCAGTTGACTTTTACCGTTGGCATCCTTATAACGCAATTTCAAACGATTGGCCTGATAGGTCTCGAAATTGGAAACCGAACTGATTTCAAGCCAACGGTCTTGAGCGGTGGAGAATACTTCAAAGTCATAGGTCAAGGCAGAGGTGAAGCCCAAATCGCCTCCACAAAGGCGCAGAATACGATAGGGTAATTTCAATTCGCGGAGAATGGTTTTTACGTGTTCAACCATTCCGTCAAGTGCCGCATAAGAATCATCGGGCCGTTCAACACGAACGATTTCGACCTTGTCAAATTGGTGCAATCGATTTAAACCCCGTACATGCGCCCCATAACTTCCGGCCTCCCTTCGAAAACAGGGCGTATAGGCGGTGTAACAAAAGGGGAAATCCTTTTCGTTCACGATTTCACCCCGGAACATGTTCGTCAACGGTACTTCAGCCGTTGGGATGAGATATAGGTCATCTTCCGTTACATGATACATTTGTCCCTCCTTATCGGGCAGCTGTCCTGTTCCATAACCCGAAGCTTCGTTGACCAAATGCGGCACTTGTATTTCGGTATAGCCCGCTTCTGAGTTTTTATCTAGAAAATAGGAAATCAAGGCACGTTGCAATCGGGCTCCTTTGCCCTTATACACGGGAAACCCGGCTCCGGTGATCTTAACCCCGAGTTCAAAATCGATAATGTCGTATTTCTTGGCCAGTTCCCAATGGGGGAGGGCGTTCGAGGTCAGCTCGGGAATATCCCCTTCGGCAAACACCTCTTCGTTATCTTCTTCGCTATTTCCTGCAGGAACACTTTCATGCGGAACATTGGGAATTTGATATAAGAGCGTCTGAAGCGTATCGGCCGCAGCGTTCAATTCATCACCTAATTGTTTCGATTCTTCCTTAAGTGCTCCGGTTTTCTCTTTGAGTGCCGTTGCTTCTTGTGCTTTTCCGCTTTTGAACAGCATTCCTATCTCCTTGGATAGTTTGTTGGCCTCGGCTAGGGTATTGTCCAATTTTGTCTGGGTGGCCCGGCGTTTCTCGTCTAACTCCAAAACCTCTTGAATTAGAGGGGTTGCATCGATATTACGCTTTTTCAACGCTTCGATGATGGCATCTTTCTGGTCTCTAATGGCCTGTATCCGCAACATTTCATTTGATTTTAAGGGGATAAATTTACGTTAATCCTATGATTTTAAAACTATATTTAGACAAGGATATCCATCAAAAAGAAAATGATATGATTTTTGAGCACTTTGCCGTTAATGTGAATAATGTGGACGCTGTGGTAAAATGGTATGTATCGCATCTCGAGCTAAAAATAGCAAGTCAGCAAAAAGAATTACCGTTTATGACTTTTCTCGCCGATTCAGGGGGTAGGGTCATCATGGAACTCTACCAAAGACCCGATGCCATGATGATGGATTTTACCCAACAACATCAACTGACGTTTCACGTGGCCTTTGTATCCGAAAACGCTCAAGAGGACAGTAATCGATTGCAGCAAGCGGGAGCAACATTTGTAGAAGAAGTGCGCAAGCAAGATGGGAGTCATTTAGTGATGCTACGAGATCCTTGGGGGTTGCCGTTACAGCTTTGTGAGCGAAGGGTGAAGTTCTAGTCAATGTTTTATTCCCGTCTCAACGTTTCCACATATGTGCCCCTACAACGGAAATCGTTCGGAATAATAAAATCTCTTAAGGTCTCAGGTCTATTTGATTTCTTCTTCGCTAGAAGAAGGTAATACCCATTCATGATGCGCAAAATGGTGCCAACTTTCGTTGGCCAGATCTACCTTGGGGTCGATAAACGCTCGGTAGGGTTTGCCATTGATGCTCACTTTTGAATTCTCAATATATACAGAGACCGTTTCGCCTTTTTGGGCATATTCACGTTTTAGATATTGGGCAAACTGCCATATAAAATCAGGATACCCCATGATTCTAGTGCGCTGTTTCTTGGTCAGATAGTCTTCCGGTTTTACAATCGTGATCTCATTGCTTGTCTGGTTCACGACCTTGAATTGGCCCCGCCCACCCCTACTACGTAGCATCATACGCCAACTCATACGGTGTCCTTCCTCCGTCCATAGCACATCGTCTGTAATAAAATGATGCCGGATGGGCAGCACCAATTGTATGAGAAAATAAATGCCCATCAAGACCAAGAGCGGTTTTTTAAAAGGCGGTAAGTTTACTTCGTTCAATTGAAAGGGCTTCCGGCTTTTAAAGAAGATGCGCCTGAGGGTTTCGGGTTCAAAGAAGAATACGGTAAAGGCAAGGGACAAATACGGGAAAATACCGATTTGAAAAACGATGGAATTGAACAGGTGGAAAAATATAGAAGCGATGAAGGCGAACTTTCGGGTAGGTTTCCATAAGAGGGCAGGTACTACCAAGAGATCGAAGAGGATGCCAAAGGCGCCAATGATTTTGTGGATCCAAGGCTCTTGCAACAACTCACCGATGATAGGATAGTTCGCCTTGTTCAACATCAAGATCCGAATGATGCTGAAATCGAGCCAATCCCCATAGATTTTCGCTACTGAGGCATACGTATAAACGATGAACAATTGCAAGACAATAATCCATTTGACATTGCTATACATCCAATTTGTTCGTATGCTTGGGTTGTATTTGGCATCTAAGGAATAATCCGCTTGCGCCGGAAAAAGACACATGATGCCCGAAATAAGAATAAGCAAGTAGTAGTGATTGTTATATGATGTTTTTTGCATGAGGTAAGCTCCTGTCCACAGTATGGTGAACGAGATGATAGCGAACCGATATTTATACCCAAAGGCTATGCCGAGTCCCAAGGTTCCCATTACGAAAAAATAGGCGTACATGCCACTCCCTTGAAAGAGCTGTAACCAATCAAAACCGATAAAATTGAAAGTGAATTGCGGCTCGACCAAAGTTCTACGTACCCAACCTGTTAGTATGGCCCCATAACACTCACAAGCAACGAGAATACCAAAGAACACACGAAAAATCAGGAGGGGCGCATTGTCTATTTTGGTAAATAGAAGACGGTTCAAGAGACTCATTTCCTGCTTATTATGGAGCGTGACTTTTCTTTATCCCGCGCTAGTTGGGCTTTTAACTCCGTTATGGATTCAAATTTTCGTTCGTCGCGTAAACGTTCGATAATGGCAACTTGCAAGCTATGGTCATAGAGGTCTTCGTCAAAATCGAAGAAATGGATTTCAAGACTTTCTTTTTGTTTGCGATCCGTATTATCGTTGACCGTAGGATTGAAGCCGATATTCATCATTCCGTATACCGTATGCCCGTCGATAACACTTTGTACCACATAAGCGCCTCTCTTCGGAATCAATTTATACGTTTCGTCAATATGAAGATTTGCTGTCGGAAAATTCAATTGACGCCCGATGCCCTTGCCCCTTTTTATGGTTCCGGTAAGCATATAGGGATACCCCAGATATCTGGTTGCGGTTGCTACGTCACCCTCGTTTAGGGCTTTTCTGATCTTGGTGGAACTCACCGAAACATCGTCGATTTCTTGGGCGGTAATTTCTTCGACCTCAAAATCGAAGGTAGCACCGAAGGCGATCAGGTCGGTAATGTTGGCATTGCGATTGCGACCAAAACGATGGTCATATCCGATAATGATCTTTTTGGCACAGAGGTTGTTGACCAAAAGGTCACGCACAAATTCAGTCGCGGACAGGCGAGAGAATTTTTGGGTGAACGGATGAACGATCAAATAATCGAGACCGGACTGCTCGAGTATGTTGACCTTTTCTTCGATGGTATTCAAAAGTTTGATATCCGCATCTTTTTGCAAGACCATTCTCGGATGTGGGAAAAACGTGAGTACCGCCGATTTGAGGCCTTTTTCGTTCGCACTTTTGACCAAGCGCTCCAAAATGCTCCGATGACCGATATGTACGCCGTCAAAGGTGCCGATAGTGAGCACTGTGGCATGCAGTTTGTCGTATTCATTGATGCTTTGGACTGTTGTCACGAACGATAAAAGATAAAAGAGCTATATTTGAGTTTGGATAAAACCCCCTTGATGGTATCAAAATTACGTCTTGTTTTTACAATTACCATAGTATTTTTTTCCTTTTACGGAACGGCTCAAGATGTGTATTGGACACAAGAAACTTCTAAGAATAGAATAAGCCCTGCGTTTTCAAAACAATTTGATGTGCAAAAGGGTAGGGTCTTTAAGTTTGAAGAAGCCGGGTTCAAAACACAGTTGAACACGGCGCTTTCTGCGAAAGGAAACTCCCAAATCGTTCATTTTCCTAATGAACATGGGAAACTAATTGCCTTCAAGGTCTCCGAGACACCCGTATTATCCCCAGAATTATCGAAAAAATATCCACAGATCAAGTCATATGTAGGGCACGCTATCGGCGATTCAAAAGATAGGATCAGGTTTAGCGTATCGCATAAGGGCATTCAAAGTATGACGGTTTCGGCGAGTGGCAAGCCGAATGTGTTCATGCAAAAAGATGATGAGGGTACATATGTGTTGTATACGCGGGATGCCAATAGTAGTGTTTCCCATGAGTTGGTCTGTACGACGGAATCTAAGCATTCAGGCAGCGCGGATGCCATCGCAGCTAGAAGACCGGTTACCGGTAGAGTCTTACGAAAGTTTCGACTTGCGGTCTCGGCTTCGGGGGAATATACCGAGTTTCACGGGGGCACGAAGGCCGATGCCTTGGCTGCGATCAATGCAACCATTACCCGTGTTAATGAGGTTTTTGAAACCGATTTAGGGGTTTCTCTCGAATTGATTGCCAATACAGAAGATATTATTTATACAAACCCAGCAACCGATCCCTATAGCGGTATTTTAGGACCTAAAGTGCAAAGTACCTTGAACAGCGTCATTGGGGCAAGTAATTATGATGTTGGCATTTTATTCAACGAGGCCGATTTGAGTGATGGGAATGCGGGAGATATTGGTACGGTATGTCGTGATAATATCAAAGGAAGCGCCTACGCTACGGGATCAACTCCTTCAGGGGATATCTTCGATTTGGATTTTGTCGCCCATGAAATCGGGCATCAATTCGGGGCAAATCATACATGGTCTTATCAAGAAGAGCCGACGGTTAGCGCAGAAGTACAAGTGGAACCAGGTAGCGGGACCACTATCATGGGCTATGCGGGTATCGCTGGGGATGATAATGTGGCCCCAAACGGGGAAGACTATTTTCACTATGTCAGTATTTCGCAGATTTCGGATTATTTAAATACGATCAGTTGTGCCCAAGTCATCAATTTGAGCAATGAACCCCCGGTCATCAATCCAATAGGGGGCTTCACCATTCCGAAATCAACCGCATTCGTATTGACCGGAAATGCTGCGGATGCCGATTCGGGCGATGTGTTGACCTATGCCTGGGAGCAAATCGATGATGGTTTGATCACCCAGGATAATTTTGGGCCCACGAATATCGTAGGGGCCAATTTCAGGTCACGAAAACCATCGACAGACCCCTCTCGTTATTTTCCAGGCTTGTTCAGCGTACTTCAAGGTAGATTGACACAGGTCAATCCTGCTATTGGTACCCCATGGGAAACCGTTTCGGAGGTGGAGCGGGAATTTAATTTCGCCCTGACCGTCCGTGACAATGCGGTAGGAGGAGGGCAGGTTGCGGCGGATTTGGTCAATGTTTTTGTAGTAAATAATGCCGGACCTTTTGTGGTGTCTTCCCAAGCTAGTGCAAGTACCCTGATTGCAGGGGAGACCGAAACCATTACCTGGGATGTTGCCAATACCTTTGCGGCCCCGATAAGCGCTACGGAAGTAGATATTTTACTGTCCATAGATGGTGGATTGACCTATCCGATAATCCTTGCCGACAATGTGACCAACGATGGGGAGCATCCGGTACTCATACCAGGAAACCCGACGACTGAGGGCAGAATTATGGTCAAGGCCAGTGATAATATCTTTTTTGCCGTAAATGATGCCGATTTTACGATTGAAGCGTCGGAAATCGTCCTCAATTTTGACGTGTTGGCCTATGAGGTCTGTCAGCCGGACGCTTTGGTGGTCCCCTTTGTATATGAGGCCTATTTGGGCTTTGCCGAAGAAGTTACCTTTAGTGTGGATACACCACCCGCAGGATTGAATGTTTCTTTTTCCCCTGCCACGGCTACGGCCACTGATACTAATGTCAACCTTACCCTTGCGGACACACAAAATTTGACCGAAGGTAACTATCCGATAACTGTTGTAGCGACTTCTTTGAGCGGGTCTAAGGAAATAACCATTGGGGTCAATGTTTTTAGTACGGTTTTTCCAGAACTGGTACTGACCTCTCCCGCCGACGGATTGCAAGATGCCTCAAAAAGCACACCATTGGAATGGGAAGCACAACAACAAGCGACTTCCTACGACGTGGAAATAGCAACGGATATCGCCTTCGCCAACATCGTGGAAAATGACAATGTATCGACCACCACCTATGTACCGCAGGATATTGATAACGAAGCGGTCTATTTTTGGCGGGTAAAGCCTAGAAATAGTTGTGGTGAAGGCGCTTTTTCCACACCCTTCAGTTTTACGACCATAGCGGTCAATTGTCAGGAAAACGGAAGTAACGAGTTGCCGCTGACCATTTCCGCAGTGGGTACGCCAACAGTCACCTCGACCATTTCGTTTTTTGAAGACCTACGTTTGGTAGATTTGAAGGTCAACCTAGAAATAGACCATTCGTATTTGGAAGATTTGACCGTTACGCTCACCTCACCGGAAGGCACCGTAGTAACGCTTTTTGCCAAATCCTGCGATAGTTCAGATGATTTGAATGCGGTTTTTTCTGATGACGGTTCTCCTATAGTTTGTGGTAACAACCCTGCTGTTCAGGGCGTTGTGGAACCTATAGGGTCACTTTCGTCTTTTAATGGCGAATCGATACAAGGCGATTGGATATTGACCATTTCCGATGATACTGCTGATGATGGAGGTGCGCTTGAAGCATTTTCTTTGGAAATATGTGCAGAAGGTACGTTTAGACCTGATGATGATAACGATGGGGTTTTTGACGATGGCCCGGATCTATGTTTGGGTACTCCAGAGGGCACTCCGGTAGATTCAACAGGTTGCCCTGTATATTTGTTTCCTGTTGATGCCTTTACCATACAACTGCAAAGTGAGGCCTGTCGATCGAGCAATGATGGTTCGATTACCGTAGAAGCAAACGAAGCATTGGATTACCTGGTTCAAGTGACGGGTAATGGATTGGATGTCAGTGATACTTTTACCACGACGTATTCGGTCAATGATTTAACAGCAGGAACCTATTCGGTCTGTATCAATGCCACAGATGGTGACATTGTTTATGAAGAGCGTTGTTTTGACGTTGTTGTATCTGAACCCGAAGCCTTAGGGGTGAGTTCGAAGGTCTCCCTTGATACTAAGGTGGTTGAGCTTGATTTAAGCGGAGCGGTATTGTATAACGTCGAGCTCAACGGAATACTTACACAAACGGAGTCCTCCAAAATTTCCCTCGATCTAAGGGAAGGTGCCAATACCTTAAAGGTATCCACAGGTCTGGCATGTCAGGGTATTTATGAAGAATTGTTTTTCGTTTCCGCAGGGCCCGTTGCCCATCCAAATCCTTTTGTGGATATTGTTAAAATTTCGTTTGGAAGCCAAGTTACTTTGGTTCGAGCCGATGTTTTTAGTGCCGAGGGCAGATTGCTCCAAAGTACTACCCAAGAAATCAATGGTTCGGAGATGGAACTGAATTTATCAAGGCTACCCGGAGGATTATACCATCTTAGATTAGAAGGGGAAGAGGTGAGAAAAACCATTAAGTTGCTAAAAAGATGAGGTATATCGCGTTATTCGTATTGGCTGTGTTGTGCAGTATGTGCAAGAAAAAAGACCCACCAAAACCACCGGGAAGCGCAACCTTGGTCTTTCCTGAAAATAGTTCGGAATGTACAACCGGTACCGATACGGGGCCGAATACAAGTATGGTCGAATTCAGGTGGCAAGAAGCACCCAATACCGATACCTATGAGCTTAGGGCAACAAATGTCGCTACCAATACCACCCAAACCATTAGCACAGCGTCGCTATCGGCTAGGCTACCCTTACAGAAGGGCGCGCTGTATACTTGGCTGGTGAGCACGAAGAATGCGGCAGTCCTTCAAGAGACCACAAGTCAGACTTGGCGTTTTTACAATGCCGGTTTTGAAACGAGCTATGCGCCGTTTCCAGCGGAAATACTTTCTCCCGGTCAAGGCGAATCGGTCTTTAAGAACATCAATAACGAGGTTACTTTGAGTTGGTCCGGTTCCGATATCGATGGCGATATTGAAACGTATGAACTCTATTTTTCTACTGAGAACCCTCCGACTTCCTTGAATGCCACCATTACCAACGGGTCAACTACTAGAGACGTGAGCGTTGAGAGCGATAGGGTCTATTATTGGAAGGTCATCACAACGGACGGTGAAGGGAATTCCTCTGATTCAGGGGTTTTCGAATTCAAAGTGCGCTGATGGGTTTAGGTGCCATTAAATTGGTTCATCGTAATGTTCACTCCGGCCAAAACGAAAGAACGGATAAGTTCACTTGATTTCTGAAGCCGTTCTTCTAATTGTTCCCGTTCCGTTTCATTCCAGTTTCCCAATACATAATCCACTTGTCTTCCTTTTCCAAAATCGGCTCCAACTCCAAAACGAAATCGATTGTATTTTGAGGATTGCAGTACGTTTTGGATATCCTTAAGTCCATTGTGACCTCCATCACTGCCCTTGGTCTTAAGACGCAGGGTGCCGAAGGGTAAATTGATGTCATCGGTAATGATCAAAACATTTTGCAAGGGTATCTTTTCCTTATCCATCCAATACTTCAGGGCCTTACCACTGAGGTTCATATAGGTTGAAGGTTTTAGGCATAATATGCTCTTTCCTTTGATCTTTACGGTAGCGATATCCCCCAAGCGCGCAGATTCGAATGAGGCACTCTCTTGACTTGCCAATGCATCTAGAACTTTGAAACCGATATTGTGTCGGGTTTCGAGGTATTCAGCGCCAATATTGCCCAAACCAACGATAAGGAACTTTTTCATAGGATCGTCTTCTTCAAAATAAGCTTTTTTAAAGCCAAATAGGGATTTAAGAAATTCAAACATGCTATGGCCTAGTTACTTGCCAAAAATACAAAAGCATCCCACAATTGTGGGATGCTTTTTTCAATTTTACAGTGTACTGATATCCTAGCTCTCGGCTCCTTCAGCGGCGGGTGCTTCTGCTCCTTCAGCAGCAGCTCCTTCTTCACCTTCCGCTCCTTCTTCTTCCTCATCATCATCAGTAGCAATAGCGGTTCGCGCGGTTTTCACTTGAACAACAACGGTGCTATCTGGGTGTAGAATGGCAAAGTCATCATTCAAAAGTGATGCTACTGAAATATTCTGACCGATTTTCAACTTTGAAATGTCTATGTCGAAAAAGTCAGGTAATTTGTCCGGTAAGGCCTTGATTACTAGTTTTCTCTTTCTAAACAAAAGCCTTCCACCGTTTCTAACCCCTGGTGAATTACCTTGTAGTCGAACAGGAATATTCATCGTAACTTCCTTATCAGCAAAAAGTTGATAGAAATCGATATGAAGAATTTTATCCGTTACCGGGTGAAACTGTATGTCTTGCATAATCGCGTCGACCTTAGTGCCGCCCATTTCAATGACAACCGTGTGTGCGTTAGGGGTGTACACTAAATTTCTGAACGCTAGTTCATCCGCTGAAAAGTGTAATGGTTTTTCCCCTCCGTATACCACGCAAGGAACCTTTCCAGCATTACGTAGGGCCTTCGTTGCCTTCTTGCCCACGCTTTCTCTTTCTGATCCTTTAATTGTAATTGACTTCATTATATAATTATATATTACTTGTTATTAATTCTGCTCTTCCGCCTTCGGCTGCGCTCAGGCGTCACATTCGTATTCTTTCTTTGAACGGCACCCGTACGTAATTGGTTAGCCGAAGCTACATTAAAAACTTCGATGCAATCGAAGTATTATTATGAACTCTATGCATGACATCGGCAAAAAGCTCATCACAACTCAATACTTTTACTTTGTCACTTTGTTTTTTGACCGGAATAGAATCCGTAACGATCAATTCAAGCAATTGCGACTTTTCTATTTTTTCATAAGCGTTGCCCGAGAGTAAACCGTGTGATGTAATCGCCCGAACACTTAAAGCGCCTCTTTCCATCATCAAATCGGCTGCTTTGGTCAATGTGCCGGCGGTATCGACCATGTCATCGACTAAGACAACATTTTTGCCTGTTACATCCCCAATAAGTTCCATGTGCGATATAACATTTGCTTTAGCTCTCTGTTTATAACAGATAACAACGTCACAAGCGAGCGCTTTAGAATATGCATATGCTCTTTTCGAACCTCCCATATCCGGAGAGGCGATCGTTAGATTGTCAAGGTTTAAATCTCTTAAGTAAGGCAAAAACAGGGTTGAAGCAAACAAATGATCGACCGGCTTTTCGAAAAACCCTTGAATCTGGTCGGCGTGCAAATCCATGGTGATTATTCGGGTCGCCCCTGCTGTTTCCAACATCTTGGCAATTAACTTAGCGGCAATGGGTACTCTAGGTTTGTCCTTGCGATCCTGTCTTGCCCAACCAAAGTAGGGCATCACAGCGGTAATATGTCGGGCGGAGGCTCTTTTGGCCGCATCGAGCATCAACAACATTTCCATCAAGTTTTCTGAACTAGGATGTGTAGAGCCGATCAAGAAAATTCGCGCCCCGCGAACGGACTCTTCAAAAGAGGGTTGAAATTCCCCATCACTATATCTGGACAAATTGACATTACCTAAAGCCGTACCGTAGGATTTTGCAATTTTTTCCGCTAAATCCCTACTATTGGAACAGGCAAAGATTTTTGGTTCTGGAACTTGGTATGGCATGTCTATGATTCGCTCGTTTAACCCTTGATTTCTAAGGAGGTGCAAATTTAAAAATTAATTTGTGTTGCTAAAGGATAATTGTTGTTATTTTCATTTTAAAAATGAAATATTTTTTTAGCTTTGCAGTCCTGTTTTAGTATGCCGTACACAACGGCAGAAAAGCTCGAGTGGCGGAACTGGTAGACGCGCTGGATTCAAAATCCAGTTCCTTTGGAGTGTGGGTTCGATTCCCACCTCGAGTACTTTAAAAGCCTTCCTGATTTAAGGAAGGCTTTTTTTTGGATTGTCTATGGGTTTCCCAGTACTATTTAGCACATCTCAAGTCCATATACACTCAAATTTCATTGTAGTATATATTTCATGAAATCTTCCTTAAAGGCCCGGCCGATGGGCAGGGTAGTTTTCTCATCGAGCCTGATCTGATTGCCAATGACCTTTTGGATGTGTGAAAGGTTAAGAATGTACGATTTGTGTATGCGCTTGAACTTTTGAGGGTCTAGGGTCTCCTCCCAATACCGCAGCGGCTCTTGTGAGAGGTACTTTTTTTCGGTGGTAAATAATTCGGTATAGTCTGCATCCGATTGTATGAACCGTATATTCGAGACATTGATTTTGATATGTTCGTAACCCGATTTGATAAAGATGAATTCCGGAAAGGATAGTGACCGGCCTTCCTTTTCTGTGTCTGGGGTGCCGCTTTTTGCGACATGTAATTTTGCCATGGCCTGCACAAAACGTTCAAACGAAAAGGGTTTTAATAAATAATCGACTACATCATATTCATAACTTTCCAAGGCGTATTCCGAAAAGGCGGTGGTTAGAATAACGTTAGGTCTGGGGTGCAATGTTCTTAAAAAGTCAATACCTGAGATTTTCGGCAAATGAATGTCTAGAAAAATTAAATCTAGGGGTACTGTTCTCAAGAAATCCATGGCCTGCAGAGCGTCGGTGAAAGTGCCGAGCAACTCCATATTTCCGTAGTCCGAAATATATTTTTGTAGCACACGCTGCGCAGGGGGTTGATCCTCTATAATGATACAACGAATCATATACTTCCTTCTTTTAACGCTAGCGTCAGATTCACCGAATACAGCGAATCGGTTTCTTGTATGGATAAGGTGTGTGCATTGGGGTAGATCAATTGCAAGCGTTTCTTGACATTTTCAAGGCCGATGCCTTTGGAAAGATTATCAGTGTTGGTTTGAGGGCGAAAAGAGTTGAGACACTGAAACTGCAAGAGTCCAGTTGAAGTAACCTTAATGTCGATGGCGATGGAAATATTCTCCGATTGACTGGCAGTGCTGTGTTTAAATGCGTTTTCAACGAACACATTCAATATCAAAGGTGCGATTTGATAACCAGAACCGCTAGTGTTTGCCCTGAATTCGACCTTTCCACGATTTTCTATCTGTAGTTCGCTCAATCGTGTAAAATTCCTTAGGTGCTCGATTTCTTTTGTGAGGGGTACAAAGTTCTCCTTACAGTCATACAGCATATAGCGCAGCACAGCCGAGAGTTCCAAAATGATGGAAGGGGTCTTCGGAGAGTTTTCTATAGCATAGGAATACAGGTTATTGAGATTGTTGAACAGAAAATGGGGATTGATCTGCGATTTAAGGTATTGCAGTTCGCTCTCCTTGATCATGGCGTTGAGCGTTTCCAGTTCCTGCTGTTTTTTTGAGGCGTCCCAGGCGAACTTGAATCCGGCAAGGATGATGATCATGGGCATCACGTCAAGTAGGCTAAAAATGATTCCTGGAAAATGTTTCCCTCGGGTATCAGGAAAATAGATGCGTTCCAATACAAACTCCTCAGCAAGTATGATTCCGGAAACAATCAAAATGAGGAATAGAAAAAAAAGGAGATACTTTTTTCGATAAAAAAAGCGCGGTATTAGCACGTAGTTGATGAGCAAGGCCCCAATGGCATAATTTAGGAAAAACACGACCTGGTAGGTCTGTATTCTGGGTTGGTTCTTGTCGAACGAAAAAAAAAGGAATAGTACCACGTGCAACAGTACTTGAAAGAATACTTCCGCTCGGAAATCTTTATTCAATGTAAGCGCTCTGCCCATCTTTCAAAAATACGGATTTGCTAGCGTTGTCGTTTTGAAAATCCCCTATCGACCGATTTCAACAGGTCAACGACATTTTTGTGCCTGCTTGTCGTTTGTGACAAAGTTTCTGTCGTTTGCGGAAAATTAAGGCTACTACCGGTTCATATTACTCATTTTTGGATAGCAAATGAATAGTTGAAGAAAACATGAAAAAGCCATCAAAACATTGGAGTCATTTTTTAGGAATCTGTTTTTTGATTTTTGGTGTCAACGAAATGGTTTCGCAAAATAGTACCATAACCATTAAGGGAACGGTCGTAGAGGAGTCTGGAGGACTGCCTATAGCTTTTGCCACCGTTATGGTGGCCAATAACGATAGCAAAGAGCCGATTACCGGTACGACCACTTTAGATGACGGAACCTTTGCTTTTGAAACTGATGCGACCGACTTCTATATCGAAATAAGTTTTCTAGGATTTCAAACCAAAACCTACGGTCGACCTCCAAATCCTACCCCAACCATAGACTTGGGAATTGTTTCACTCGTCGAGGATGCGGAACAACTGCAGGAAGTGGTGGTTGAAGGTGAAATTTCACGTACCGAATTCAAATTGGACAAACGGGTTTTCAATGTTGGTAAAGACTTGAGTAGTACCGGCGCAAGTGCCTTGGAGGTGTTGAATAACGTGCCTTCCGTCAATGTAGATATCGAAGGCCAAGTTAGTTTAAGGGGAAGTCAGGGCGTACAAATGTTGATTAATGGCAAGCCATCGATCATTGCTAGTGAAGAAGGTAACGCGCTCGGTACGATTACCGCCGATATGATCGAAAAAGTTGAAGTAATTACCAACCCTTCGGCCAAATATGACGCCGAGGGAACATCGGGAATCATCAATATCATTTTAAAAAAAGAGGAGCGCAAAGGGTTAAATGGATCGATATCGGTGAACACTGGAACCCCGGCAGGTCATAGTGTTGGCGTAAGTCTAAATCGACGTACTGAAAAATTCAACCTTTTCAGTCAACTTGGTGTCGGTCTGCGAGATCTTCCCAATGATATTGAGACCAGAAATGTCGATTTGGTCAACAATACCAAGGTGCTGAGCACAGGAACGGAATTCCGCAATGAGAACTACTACAATTTTGTCTTAGGGACGGATTATCATATCAATGATAACAATGTCCTGACGCTTTCGGGAAATTTCTCCATGGAAATCGAGGACCAACCTTCGAGCACCAATTTTACCTCCCTAGATGCCAATGATCTGGTCACCTCGCAATGGCAAAGAACTGAGGTGACCGAGGCCCGAAATCCAAAATTCCAATATGAACTGCAATACAAAAAGGATTTTGAAAGCGATGATGACCACACTTTATTATTTAGTGCTCTGGGTAATTTCTTTGGAAAAGACCAATCGTCGGAGTTTATCAATACGACGGTTTCAGGAGAGGATAGCGACGCCACACAACAGACCCGTACCGATTTTAAGGAGTCCGTTTTTACCTTTAAGTTGGACTACACTAACCCCTTGACGGATAAATGGACCTTGGAAACAGGGGTGCAGTATGTGTTAAACGATGTGGCGAACGATTTTGAGGTCAATGATTTGGTCAACGGTTCGTTTGTGAACGTACCGGGACTGACCAATATCTTCGAATTCAATCAAAACGTGCTGGGTCTCTATAGTACGGGTTCGTTTGAAGGGAAAAAATGGGGCGTGAAAGGGGGCATTCGACTAGAACAGACAAATGTCGGCACATTATTGGCCACTACGAATGAGGCAAATGACCAGAACTATACGAATCTCTTCCCTAGTGTTCATACGTCCTACAAGTTTACTGAAAAAGTTTCCATACAGGCAGGGTATTCAAAACGCATCTATCGCCCAAGAATGTGGGACTTGAACCCTTTCTTCAACATTCGCAACAATTTCAGTATCCGCCAGGGCAATCCTGCATTGATGCCCGAATTCACCGATTCGTATGAAATTACCAGTATTTATATTCTAGGTAAGGCCTCCTTGAACTTTGGGGTTTATTACCGATACACCGACGATGTTATTGAACGGGTTTCCATTTTTGAAAACAATGTGAATACGGTCAGGCCTGAAAATATCGGTACCAATGGTACCACGGGAATCGAATTCAACGCAAAATACAGCCCGGCAAAATGGCTGACGCTTAACAGTGATTTCAATTATAGTCAATTTAACCGTAATGGGGTTTTTGAATCAGCGGTCTTTGATTTCAGTGGAGACCAATGGTCTTCAAAATTGATGACCAAAATCAAATTCCCTGCTGATTTCGACCTTGAAATGACCGGAAACTATAGGTCTAGGTTTCGAACCGTACAAGGCGTGGTAAGCGACCAGGTTTTTATGGACCTTGGTCTACGAAAGAACATAATGAAAGGTAAGGCGGTACTTAATCTGAGCGTTAGAGACCTATTCGCTTCACGAATCAGGGAAAACCAAATCGCACAGGCCGATTTCGAGGTCTACAGTCGTCGTCTTCGAGGTCGCTTTGTTGCGCTCGGGTTTAGCTACGGTTTCGGTAAAGGTGAGGCGATGCAATATTCCGGACAACGAAGAAGACGCTAAGCGCCATTCAAGAATCACACCATCCGCTGAGGTCTGGGTATCGACAGAAGGAATCATAGAAAACTCCGTTCTCATTCGGCCTTAACCAAGACAACGTTTTTCTTTTCATCGAGAAGGTTTCAATAGTTGGAACCTAAAGTAATGGATGAGGGCACCTTTTCAATTAAAAATCAAAATACTCCTTGGCATTGTGGTAGCAAATGTCTTCGATTAATTTACCGATCCAAGTCATGTCGTTCGGCAGTTCACCATTTTGAATATCCTTCCCGAAAAGGTTGCAAAGTATGCGCCTGAAATACTCATGCCTTGGAAAGGAGAGAAAGCTTCTTGAATCGGTCAACATGCCAATAAATGAGCTGATGAGGCCAATGTTGGATAGGGCGTTCATCTGGTCGGTCATCCCCTCCTTTTGATCCATAAACCACCAGCCCGATCCGAATTGAACCTTGCCCTTGATACTGCCGTCATTGAAATTCCCGATCATGGACGCCATCATATTATTGTCCGTAGGGTTATTGTTGTATATGATGGTCTTTGTTAGTTTGTTCTGACGATCCATGGTATTCAGAAATCGGGAGAGACTGCTGGCTTGTTGGAAATCGCCAATGGAATCCCAACCGGTATCAGGACCTATTTTATCGAGCATTCTACTGTTGTTGTTGCGCAGAGCACCGAGATGAAACTGCTGAACCCATCCAAACTCGTAATAGAGTGTGGAGAGGAATTGAAGAATAGCACTTTGGAATTTAAGTACTTCTTCCTCGGAAAGCGTAAGGCCATCGTATTTTTTTCGAAAAATGGCTTTCACTTCGGTCTCTGAAAAATCTTCTGCATACATATGTTCGAAACCATGATCACAGAGGCGGCAACCATTTTCATGAAAGTAAGCGACCCGGTTTCGGAGTGCATCGCAAAGCGTATCAAAAGAATCGATTGAAATGTCGCAAACCTCGCCCAGGTTCTCCAAATAGGCGATATAGGAATCCATTCCGATGAAAATGGCCTTATCGGGCCTGAAGGCCATACTGACCTTGATCTGAAAATCACTGTCCGCCAGTTTACGATGATGTTCTAACGGGTCGATAGGGTCGTCTGTCGTACACAAAGACTCCACGTTCATTCGGCTGAGCAGTTGCTGGCAACTGAAGGCCTCGGTCTGCAATTTTTCGGAGGTCTTATGGTAAATAGTATCGGCATTTTCGGCATTGAGTAGATCTGTAATTCCAAAGTAACGGTCCAATTCCATATGTGTCCAATGATACAACGGATTCCGCATCGTATAGGGCACCGTATAGGCCCATTTCCGAAATTTTTCGATATCGGATACAGATCCGGTAATATAGCGCTCATCTATCCCTAGTGTTCTCATAGCCCGCCACTTATAGTGGTCGCCACTGATCCATATCTGTGAAATATTTTCGAAAATCTTGTTCTCGGCAATTTGTAGTGGCGGCAGATGATTGTGGTAGTCAATAATCGGCATTTTAGAAGCATACTCATGATAAAGTTCTTCGGCATATGCATTTTCAAGAAGAAAATTATCGTGAATAAATCGTGATGGTTGGTGCATTTAGGTTCTTTATTTGTCCGTAATATACAATAAATGCCATTTAGGCATTAAACGGGCGACAAACGGAGCGTTTTCAGTGGTAAGTTAAAAATATTATTTATATTCGTTAACGTTAACGAAAATTATTTTTGCCAACCTTTTATTTCTATTGAATATAGTTTTGAAACAAGGCACAACAAAAGAACCGATTTCCATATGAAAAAAACGAAGACTCTCTTTTTCTTTAGTTACCTATTGACGATAGCCACACTTTCGGCCCAAGACAATTGGGAAGTTTTATTTAACGGAAAAGATGTAAAGAATTTCCAACAGCTCAACGGGGATGCTAAATATGATATCAAGAACAATGAATTGATCGGAACTTCGAAAATGGGTACGCCCAATAGTTTTATGGCCACTAAAAAGGAATATGGCGACTTCATTCTTGAATTTGACGTTTGGGTTGAAAACGGCTTGAACTCCGGGGTGCAATTTCGAAGTTTGAGCAAGCCTGAATATATGGACGGAAGGGTGCACGGGTACCAATGTGAAATCGAGACGAGCTCACGAAAATGGGCCGGTGGTGTTTATGATGAAGCACGAAACGGCTGGTTATATCCACTCTCACGTAATCCAAAAGGGCAGGAGGCATTCGTGTCAGGGCAATGGAATCATTATCGCATTGAGGCCATTGGTTCGCAAATTAGAACTTGGGTGAATGATATACAATGCGCTAATCTCGTAGATAATACTACGTCAAAAGGGTTTATCGCGTTTCAGGTACACAGCATTCACGACGAGAGTTTAGAGGGGAAAACAGTACGCTGGAAAAACATCAAGATAAAGACTACCGATTTGGAAAAATCGCGTAAAGCGGTCGACAGTGATGTACCGGAAATCAGTTATCTACATCATAACTTGACGGAAGACGAAATGAGAAAGGGATGGCGTTTACTTTGGGATGGTCAAACCACGTCAGGTTGGCGAGGTGCGAAGTTGGACCGTTTTCCTGAAAATGGTTGGGCCATGAAAGATGGCATTCTTACGGTATTATCTTCTGGAGGACAGGAATCACGCAACGGAGGGGATATCGTCACTGTAAATTCCTTTGGTGATTTTGAGCTTAGTGTCGATTTCAAGATTACGGAAGGCGCCAATAGCGGAATCAAATATTTTGTGGACTCCGAATTAAATAAAGGAGAAGGGTCGGCCATTGGGTTGGAGTTTCAGGTACTGGACGATGAGAAGCACCCGGATGCCAAAAAGGGCAAGAACGGAAATCGAACCGTGGGCTCGTTGTATGATTTGATACGAGCTGAGAACAATGGAAGTTCTAGAGGAAAGAACTTCAAGGGAGTAGGGAAGTGGAACAATGCCCGTATCCTCGTCAAAGGAGGACATGTAGAACATTGGCTCAATCAAATAAAAGTTGTCGAGTTCGATCGATTCAGTCAACTTTTTGCGGCCTTGGTAGAGAAAAGCAAATATGAGAAATGGGATAATTTCGGTCGCTTGCCAGAAGGATTGATCCTGTTACAAGATCATGGAGATGAGGTTTCATTTAAAAATATCAAAATAAGGGAATATTAAAAGGCACATTATGAAAAAAACTAGACGGAATTTTATCAAAAAGACCGCATTGGCCTCCGGTGGGATCGTTTTAGGGGCAAATGCGATGAGTGCAAGCAGTTATCGGAAAATAATCGGAGCCAATGACCGTGTTCGAGTGGGGATTTCAGGATTCTCAAATCGCTTTAAAGGGGCGCTATTGCCAGCGTTCAATAGTCTGAGCAAAGCCCAGAACTTTGAACTTATTGGAGTATCCGATATTTGGAACCGGCGACGTGAGGAAGGTATGGCCAAGGTCAAGGAAGTGACCGGTAGCAAAATCACCTCTTGGCGCAACAATGAAGAAATGTACGATAAAAATGATATCGATGCGGTCATTATTTCCACAGCGGATTTTCAACATGCCCTACACACCGTACAGGCGGCCAACGCAAAAAAAGATGTGTATTGTGAAAAACCATTTGCCGAAACCATGGCAGATGCGCGGGTTGGTATGAAGGCAGTAAAGGATGCCGGTATCGTATTTCAAATAGGCTCTCAGCGAAGAAGTGGCGCAAATTACCACGCCGCTAACAATTATATTAAATCAGGAAAGTTCGGAGACATCGTGATGGTTGAAATGACTTGGAACGTCAACCAGCCAGGACGATGGCGTCTGCCTAAACTGACCAGTGAAATACGAGAGTCGGATACCGATTGGAAACGGTATCAAATGAATCGCCCTGAAGCGGCTTGGGATCCTCGAAAATATTTGGAGTACCGACTGTTTTGGCCGTATTCTTCGGGCATACCAGGGCAATGGATGTCGCATCAGATTGATACGGTACATTGGTTTTCAGGCCTGAACCATCCGAGAAGTGTTGCGGCCAACGGAGGCATTTATTTGTGGAAAGACGGGAGAAAGAACTTTGATACCATGTCGGCTGTCTTCGATTATGGTCCAACAGACGATCTGGATACCGGATTTCAGGTGACTTATTCTTCCCGCTTTACCAATTCGGCCGGAGGTACCAAAGAGATCTATTATTCAAATGCCGGTGAATTGAACCTAGATACCAATAAGGTAAGTGACAACGGTGGATTGACCGAGCGATTTGCAAAGGCCATGAGCATGGAACCAAACAGACTTGAAGGTTTCGATTTGGCCGAAAACGCTCCCAAAGTGGTTACTTCAGCCAATACAGGCGCCGATAATATGACCACCATGCATATGCTGAATTGGATGGAATGTGTTCGTAGCCGTGAAACCACCAATGGCCCGATCGAGGCGGGATACAATCATTCGATCGCCAATATCATGACAACGGCTGCCCTGAGAACGGGACTCAAAGCCACATTTGATGAAGCCACCCAAGATGTACTTGCAGGCGGTAACGTCTTTCAATATTAAGGTGATGACCAAATCGAAAATAGGATGTTGTTGTTTACTACTGGTCATGCTATCCGCGGCCTGTAAGGAAAAAAAGGAAGTGACTGAAAGTAAGAACGAAGTGGTCGATTCGAAGGGAGTAGAATTCATACACGATGAGGCCAACAATAAGGTGGACGTTGCTATAGCGGGCAAACGATTTACGAGCTATGTTTACGATGACCAATCACCGAAACCCATCTTGTATCCTATACTGACTACAAGTGGAAAAACGGTCACTCGAGGATTTCCTTATGAACCTAGGCCCAATGAACGGGTAGATCATCCTCATCATGCAGGACTTTGGTTGAATTATGGCGACGTCAATGGTTTGGATTTTTGGAACAATTCATACGCCATTCCCGAGGAAGAAAAGCACAAGTACGGTACCATTCATCATGATCAGATTCAACAAATGGACGAAGAAACGGGAACGCTATCCGTCAAGGCTTACTGGCGAACTCCTGATGGAGTTGATCTTTTGGAAGAAACTACCGAGTTTAGCTTTACAGAGAATGAAAATACCAGGAGTATTGACAGAAGTACGACCCTCAAGGCGTTGGCAGACGTGTCTTTCAAAGATAACAAAGAAGGCATGATCGGTATACGTGTGACCCGCGAATTGGAGTTGCCTTCAGATAAACCGGCCGAGTATACCGACGCCGAAGGCAATGTGACCGAAGTACAGGTGTTGAACAACGATGGGGTAAAAGGAGATTACCTCGGTAGTGAAGGTCTCACGGGCGGCGATGTTTGGGGTACTCGAAATGAATGGGTCAAACTAGAGGGGGCTATGGATGATGAGTCGGTGTCGATAACCATTATCGACCATAACAAAAATATCGGATACCCTACATACTGGCATGCAAGAGGTTATGGACTTTTCGCGGCGAACCCTTTGGGACAGGCGATATTCTCCGACGGAAAGGAAACATTGAACTTTAAGCTGAACGAAGGGGAGTCTACCACATTCAAATACCGTGTGCTCATACATAATGGCACATCGCTTTCAAAGGAAGAAATTGAACGCTATTCCGTTGATTTCAATCGATAATACAACTTAAACAAATCCGTATGAAACCTATATATTTCATTTTTTTGATCTGTTTTGTAATGCATTGCACAGGGCAAACGACTGAAACCCAAATGACAACCATCTTTGATGGTACGGATTTAGACCATTGGGAAGTTCCTGAGGGTAATGTTTGGTGGTCCATTGACTCTGGTGCGTTGTGGGCAAAAAGTGATCCCGATAAAAAGGGATCAATTTTGTGGACAAAGAAAAAGTACAGGAATTTTGTAGTCCAAATGGATTTTAAATTCGGTCAAGGCACTGTGGATTCAGGAATTTTTATGCGTGGTGACGATGAAAAAAATCCGCAAGTACAAATAGGAGAGTCAGGTTCGCTCAAAAGGGATATGACAGGATCGCCATATGTGCCAAAACAAGGATATCCTGTAGAAGCCGAAGGAATAGCGGAATTATTAAAAATGCAGGATTGGAACACGATACGTGCCGTCGCCGTAGACAATACCTATAAAGTATGGTTGAATGGGGTTGAAGTAATGACGTATACCTTGGAGGATGCTAATTTAGAAGGCCCTATTGGCATCCAGCTCCACCCGAATAGGGATATGTCGATTCAGTTCAAGAATATTTCGGTTGCTGAACTATAAAGAATCGCCTTGACCGATTAAATTTTTAGATTCCAACGTAAAGATGTTACCTTTCGGGCCGTTAAAGATAATCACCATTACTCGCTATGGGTATAAAACAGATTGCAAAACTGGCAAACGTCTCTATCGGTACCATTGATCGGGTACTGCATAAGAGAGGTGGTGTCTCGAAAGAAACGGAAAAGAAAATCCTGAAAATCATTAAGGAAACGGGCTATCAAAAAAACATGACGGCCAGTAGATTAAAGCTCGCTTCCGTTAAAAAAATAAAATTTGCCGTCTTAACCCCGGAAACAGATAATGAATACAGCTATTGGAGGCTACCCAAAGAAGGAGTCTACAAAGCGCTCGATGAACTTAAAGAGCTTGGGGTTAAAGTAGATGATTATCAATTTGCGGGTTCTTCGGCTTCGTTCAAAAAAGCCAGCGAAGTGATTTTTTTAAAAAATTATGATGCCATCATTACCGTGCCCTTCTTTCAAGAGGAGTGCAATACGCTTTTGAAGAAGGCAAAATCAAGGAACATGCCGGTTGTCTTTCTTGACACCGAGATCGAGCTAAATGACAAAGCCTATTTTATCCGGCAAAACTCCCATGTTGCCGGAATGGTTGCCGGTAGACTACTACACGGTCTGGTAGGGAGCTCCGGGAAGTACTTCATTGTTAATATTTTGAATGACCGTGGGATACAAGTGAACAACAAGCAGCGAGAAGATGGTTTTCGGGCATTTTTCGATTCGATAGGAGAAGACGTGTCTATCAATACGATAAACCACCCGTTGAATGATACGTTTAGGGTTACCCCGGAAATGGAATCATGGTTCAAGGGCGATGATTTGAAGGGTATTTTCGTGACCAATTCAAGAGCGCATCTCATTCCTGAAATACTTTCAAAATATGAGGTCAGCAACACGTTTCTAATGGGTTTTGATTTGAACAAAAAGAACTTGGAATATCTACAAGACAACCAGATTCATTTCTTGATCAATCAACAACCGAAATACCAGGGGTATGTTGCCATCAAAAACCTATTCAACTTTTTGACCAAACAAGACGATTCCGAGCTTCAACTTGACATTCCGGTTGAAATCATGGTCAAAGAACATTTCTCTTCCCTTTGATTCGGCTTGGCCGTTCTTACAAATCAAAAAAATCCTCCCATTATTCATAGAACAACGGGAGGACCAAACTAACTCAAACTAAACTAACTCTATTATTTATTGCGGATATCCCGGGTTTTGCGCATATCCACCTTGGGTACGATCTATTTGGTTCTGCGGTATCGGCCGCACGGTGTGGTAATCTTGAATGTTGGGTGAAGCGAAAGGATTGTACAATCTTGTACGTTCCACTAGTTTTCCTGTTCGCGCCAAATCCCACCAGCGGTGTCCTTCACCTGTCAATTCACGAGCTCTTTCATCTAAGAGAAAGTCGAGATCCACATCACCTGCGGTAATTTGTGTTGCCGCTTCTTGACCGGGTACAGCTGCTCGCATGCGTATCACATTGATGTCGTCGGCAGCGCCTGCGGCATCGCCTTGCGCCAACTTCGCCTCCGCCCGCAACAAATAGGCATCACCCAAGCGCATCAATATGAAATCACGTTGTCCTTGTGTTTTTTGACGATCTGGCCGTGTAGGGTCGATCCATTTGTTCATAGAAGGAAATCGCCTTTCATCATATTCATCATTGGTGTATACGAGATAGGGTACGGCATCTTGTCTTGATTGGGGCCAGTCGATATCCTTGCCGGGGCCGGGAATATAAATAGCCGTATCACCAACTGCGAGCGCCGCGCGAGCCGGTTCACCCGTATCAGGATTTGCTGCAACGGCTGGTTCTTCCTTATTGGCGAACCAAACATGTTTGAAGGAGTCGTCATAACGCGAATCGATATCCCGATCCCAAAGGGTCAACATAAAATCCGTTGGCCGGTGTCTTTTCCAAGGGCGACCATTGGCAATATCCCTGGTCATACCTCTTCGCACATCGTATTCGTGCAAGAAATAAAGGTGCCAACGATGTCCAAATTCGTCAATGCCGCTATCGACCTGAGATTTCGAATTGGGAAGCACGAACACCATCTCACTGTTCTCTTGGTTATCGATATCCCATAAATCGGCATAGTTGGGGAGTAGCGAGAAGCTGTAATTGTTGATAACATTCCCGAACAAGGTCTCCGCTGTTGAAGCATCCGTACTCTCAGCGAATGATTTATAGCTTCGAGTTAGCAATACCTTGGCCAATAGAAATTCAGCCGCGGCCTTGGTAACCCGACCATAATCCCCATCAAATGGTTCATCTTGTAAATTTGCAATGGCAAACTCCAAATCCGGTATGATGGCCTGACTATAAATCTCGGCCTGGGGTGTTTTATTGGCTTCTACTTCAACACCTTCGGTTTCCTCTAAACTCAAATGGGCGTCGCCAAAAGTGGTGACGATATGGAAGTAATAGTATGCTCTTAAAAAGCGTACTTCCCCTAATAGTATGGTCTTTTCCGTATCATCGATTTCCACATCCGCCGAGCGGTTGACTACGGCGTTCGCTTGGTTGATGCCCTGGTACCACGTAGTCCAAGATTGGTTGATGTAACTTGATTCTCCATTGAGTTGACCATCATAAAAATTAAAGAATTTATGTCCCCCATCGGCACCGTTTGTCCAAATATCCGTACCGAAGGTGGTCATGGCAGCACCGATTTCTTGCCCGTAAAAGGGCTTTAGGCTGGCGTAGGTCGCTTTGACGGCATCTCGTAAACCACCTGGAGTAGTGTAATAGGAGGCTGCTGAAACATCGGTTATCAGTTCTTCTTCTATAAAATCATCGCAGGAATTCATGCCAAAGACCAGCGCTGAAACTAAGATTATATAAATTTTTCTGTTCATAATATTTAAATTATACTATTTAAACTAACAATTTTTTATCCCCTAAAAGGTGGCATTTAAAGTTAATGACCACATCTTATTGCTTGGTACGATTCCACTATTCACGGCGTTTTGACGCTCACCATCATCGTTAAAGGTTTCCCCAACTTCTGGATCGTAGGTCGGAAAATCGGTGATAAAGAACAAATTCTGTCCGGAAACGGATAGTCGCAACTTTTCCATGCCTAGTTTTGTCGTTATCGATTCAGGCAGGTTATAACCTAAGGAAATATTCCGAAGCTTGATGAAGCCGCCATCAAAATAGGTAAGTGTTGACCCATTTCTTGGACTTTCCTGATTTTCATTCGGTCTTGGGTTCGCATTTGTCGGATTGTCGATAGTCCAATAATCCACATCCAAGTTATTATACCGTCCAAATAAGGAGTTGTTCTGGGCGTTGAAACCTGACTGTACCGTTTGCCCGAGTCTGTAGACAAAGAAAACACCCAAATCAAAACCTTTATAAGAAAACTTATTGTTGAAACCACCATAAACATCCGGTACATCCGTACCCAATATTTTACGATCTTCAGGGGTGATGACTCCATCGCCGTTGAGGTCGTTTAACTTGATTTCACCGGGTACTTTGTTATCTTGTGCAAGTGCTTCCGCTACCTCATTGGCTTGCCAAATACCGATTTTTTCATAGTCGAAAAATACACTGATGGGTTGCCCAATGAACCATTCATTACCGGTGTCGTCTACAGGATTTCCATTTTCATCCTTTAATGCCAGTTCTACGATTTCCTCTTTATAGGTGGAAATATTCAAGTCCACGTCCCAATTAAACCCGTCACCATCATTATCGATGATACCGGCACTTACACTGAATTCTACACCTGTGGTTCGGGTGGCTCCGACATTTTGAAGCACCTCTTCATACCCTGATGTCGTAGGCAAGGTTCTTCGTAACAGGAGGTCTACGGTATTGGTACGGAACCAATCAATGGAACCTACTAGTCGATTGTTGAATAGGCCGTAATCCAAACCGACGTCCAAAGTTTTTGAAACCTCCCACGTTAAATCTTCGTTAGGTATTTCATCCAATCCAAAACCAAGTGCAGGTGCCTCCCCAAAGGCATAGACAGTACTGCCTAGTCTTCCAGCTGTTTGATAAGGGTCGACAGAAGTATTACCGACCTCGCCATAAGAAGCTCTAAGTTTTAACTCGGACACCGATGTATCCGCTAAAAAGTCCTCTTGGTCGATTCGCCAACCGGCCGAAACCCCGGGAAAGTACTTCCATTGATTACCAGGCGCCAATCTTGAGGAACCGTCCGCTCTTAGGGAAGCTTGAAATAAATACTTGCCGTCGAAATCGTAATTGACCCTTCCCATAAAGGAAGCCAAGGCCCACTCTGTTAAACTCGATTCGACAACACCACCTTGTGTGCCAGATGCCAAATTGTAAAAGGACTGTGATTCATACGGAATACCGGCAGCATTGCCGAAGGACCGTTCTATTCGTGATTTTTGAATACTTTGTAATAATGTGACCTTTAAATTTTGACGATCGGTCAATGCGGTATTATAGGTCAATAAATTTTCGAGTGTATATCCAAAATCATTGATGTTCTCTATTTCGGCGAAACCTGGTCCTCCACGGTTGGTATTGGTCAAACTCCCAGCAAACCTACCTCGTCTACCGATTCGAATATCGGGGCCGAAAGTAGTGGTCCACTTTAGCCCTTCCATAATATTCACATCAAAGTATATTGGTGCAAATATCCGGGTTTGGGTGCGTTCATCTATATAGGCACCTTCCACTAATTCGCTTAAGGGGTTGGTTCGTATACCATCATTGGTAGGTAGAAATAATAATTCGCCATTTTCATCATAAGGTACCCCCAATGGGTTATTGGCCAAGGCTTCCTGTACCGTAGCGTTGGATCCCCAATTTTGTTCGGTCTTGGCCAAGAGAAATGAAGCACCTATTTTAAAGATATCGTTGATTTTATGGTCTACGGCCAAGCGACCGGAAAAACGTTCGAAATCCTGATTACTGATAATCCCCTGTTCTTTGAAGTAACCAATAGAAGTGCTGAAGGTCGTATTCTCCGATCCACCACTGATACCCAATTGATGGTTGGTCTGCCAACCATCACCAAGCACCAAGTCTTGCCAGTCGGTCGATCGCCCTTGGGCAATGGACTCCAATTCTACCGGGTCTAAGAAAACCTCCGCTTCGGTCGGGATGACTCCATTCCAAGCCGGGTCACCGTCATTGACACCTACTCTTCTCGATTCTCTTTTAAGGGCGGCGAATTCCTCGCCATTCATCATATCTACCGTACGTACCGCTGAGGTGATTCCGTAACGGCTACTGTAGGTCACTTTTGTTTTGCCGACCCTGCCGCGATTTGTAGAAACCAAGATGACACCGTTCGCGCCCCTGGAGCCATATACGGCAGTTGCTGCGGCATCTTTTAAGACCTGCATCGATGCAATGTCATCCGGATTGATATCCGCCATGGAATTCGGTCCGTCTATGAGTGGTATACCGTCGACTACATATAAAGGGTCGTTGGAAGCACTGATAGACCGTCGCCCACGAATTCGTACCGTTGGGTTTTGACCTGGTCGACCCCCTTGTGATTGAACATCGACCCCCGCAATTTGACCTTTAATGGCATCTATACTGCTCGCCACCTGAACAATGCTCAATTGCTCGGCGGTAACGGTTTCGATCGAACCTGTTACTTCACCTCTTTTTTGAGTACCGTAACCGACCAGTACCACTTCGTCGAGCGCTGCGGCATCAGGTTCTAGGGAAGCATTAACGCTTGACCTACCGTTGACGGCAACCTCTAAGGCGGCATACCCGACATAGCTGAATACCAAGGTAGCATCGGAAGCTGCGTTAATGGTGTAGTTTCCATCAAAATCGGCAACGGCCCCTGTAGTAGTACCTTTCACCACAACACTGGCTCCGGATAGTGGAATACCACTTTCATCAGTAATGGTACCGGTAATCGTAGATTGAATTGCTTCCGGTAGGGCGGATGCATTAGTTGTATTTGCCGCAAGAGGCGAAACGGTCGATATGCAGAGAAGGACCGATAACAATAAACTTCGTGCCTTTGGCTTAAGTTTCTTTACGTGTAATTTTTTCATATCATGCTCTAATTTAAGTTAGTTAAGTAGTTGTTTATCCGTAGTACTAGAATATAGAAGAATAGCTAGTACGTGAAAAGTTCGAAGGAAAGAAGGCAGTATGGTCTTATATGACGCAATCGCTCTTTCAAAAAAAGTCAAGGGCTGTTGCTGGTACTTATCATGATCGGTGTGCGTTTTTTTGTTAGTTTTTTGAAAGTGTACCGTGAATCGTTTCGATAGTTGTCTCGTGAACGTTAACGTAACAATGCGTGTACGTTAACGAATATAGGAATAGATTTGATCAAAAAAAATCTATTTCTTGATTTTTATGTGATTTATATATAAATAACACAGAAAAGAGGTTTGAATATTGTGAATAATTAATCATGAATACTTGTTAGATGTGCTTTTTGAGTCTATCATGAGGTCAAAAATTCGTGGTATAAATAAGTTGTTTTTGTGTAGTTCATCTTTTTTCCGATTCATTTCGACCAGTATTTCGAATTTTCAGTCAAGTTAGCACGCCCTTTGTTGTTTAAGTAGTGTATAACGATTAAAATGAAACGATTATGAAGACGACATTACTTATTAAGGAAATTTATTTAGAGGGATTCAGAAACCTAGGGAATTATATTCTAAAGAACTATTTGAAAGTATTTTCATGGTTTTGCTTTGCCCTTATTTCTATCGGACTATATGCATTGCTATTTAGAATGTTTACCGGCTTTGCTTTTGATTAGTAACCCAAATTTGATGTGATGAAAATCGAACCCCATTGCTGAAGAGCCTTCAACTTATGTTGGAGGCTTTTTTATTGATATACGTGAGAACATTAGCTATGTGGTATTGAAAATCGGGGAACGGAAGTTATTTTTTATATTCTTCTTTAAAAAATAGGAAATATTCCATAAAATAGGAATATTTCCATAAATTAGCTATCCCTTTTTAGGATAGTGATGACCAAAAACATTCTACATCTTGATCTTGATACATTTTTTGTATCCGTGGAACGTCTGCTCGATAGTCGTTTAAAAGATAAGCCGATACTCGTCGGAGGGCTTAGCGATCGTGGCGTAGTGGCCGCTTGTAGCTATGAGACCAGGGGGTATGGTATTCACTCGGGCATGCCTATGAAAATGGCAAAAGAATTATGTCCGGAGGCGATACGGATCAAAGGCAATGCGGGTACCTATAGCAAACACTCCGATCTGGTGACTGAAATTATAAAGGAGTATGTACCGCTATTCGAGAAATCGAGCATCGATGAGTTCTATGCCGATCTCTCTGGCATGGACCGTTTTTTCGGATCATATAAATACGCCTCTGAACTGCGACAAAAGATCATAAAGGAAACCGGACTCCCTATTTCCTTTGGCCTATCGGCCAATAAAGTAGTATCAAAAGTAGCTACAGGGCAAGCCAAACCTAACAATCAATTGAAAATCGATTTTGGACTAGAGAAAACCTTTTTGGCCCCCCTTTCCATCAAAAAAATACCCATGGTAGGTGATAAGACCTATCAAACCCTTCGTAACCTAGGATTACGACAGATCCGTACCGTACAAGAAATGCCTATGGATGTGATGCAACGCGTACTCGGTAAAAACGGAACCGTCATCTGGAAACGGGCAAACGGCATCGACAATACCCCCGTGATTCCTTTTTGGGAACGGAAGTCGATTTCCAATGAACGCACTTTCGATAAAGATACTATCGATGTGGTCAAATTAAGGGGTCTTTTGATCGCCATGACCGAAAATCTGGCCTATCAGCTACGACGGGGCGAGAAGCTCACTGCTTGCATTGCGGTCAAGATCCGGTATTCCGATTTCAATACCTACTCAAAGCAAATGCGAATTCCGTACACCAGTGCCGATCATATTTTAATCTCGAAGATTTTAGAACTGTTCAAGGTACTCTATAACAGAAGGTTATTGGTACGGTTGATCGGTATTCGGTTCAGTCATTTGGTCAGCGGAAACTATCAGATCAATATGTTCGAAGACACGGAGGAAGCCTTGAATTTATATCGGGCCATGGATACTATCAGAAATCGCTACGGTGATAAAAGCGTAGTACGTGCCTCGGCGATGGGAAAGAACACCATAGGGCGAATGCACAATCCGTTTAACGGGCAACCCCCGATCGTATTGGCGCATCGAAAACAATAGAGAAATTCCAAATCATAAATTCCAAATATCAAGGACATGGGAAATAAGATTTACAATTTAGAGGAGAGAACATATTTGTGTGCAAGGGAGTGCCGCTTTTTTATAAAAATGTTACCGAAGACTTTAAATAATATTGAGGATGGAAAGCAACTTATCAGAGCGTCAGGATCAGTAGGAGCAAATTATATTGAAGCTAACGAGAAGCTTGGTGAGAAAGATTTTTTGATGAGAGCTAAGATTGCAAGAAAAGAAGCTAAAGAGGCAGAATATTGGCTAAAACTTCTGAAGGATTTAAATAGTGGCTATAGCTCAAAAGCTGGAGAGTTAATCATTGAGGCCGTTGGGCGTAGAAAAATTTTATCATCAATAATCAATAAAAGGTCAAGTTCGTAAAACTAAATTTCGAAGGCTTCTTAGGTACGGTCTAGCATTCCGAATTTCAATTTTGTTGTCTGGAATTTGTGATTTGGAATTTGGTGCTTGGAATCCAATACTATGCAATGTATTTAAACTGTCATACATACTACAGCCTTCGCTTTGGAACCTTTTCCGAAGAGGAACTCTTGCGTCTCGCTCAAAAAAATCATGTGGCCAAGCTGGTACTGACCGATATCAACAATACTTCGGCCGGACTCAATTTCGTGCGCTTGGCTCCAAAATATGATATTGAACCTATTTTAGGGATCGATTTTCGGAATGGGGTAGATCAATGTTTCATCGGTATTGCAAAAAACAATGAAGGCTATTTAGAACTGAACGATTTTCTCTCGGCACACCTGCATCATGAAAAAAAGTTCGCTTCGATCGCTCCCGAATTTGAACATGCTTATGTGGTATATCCTTTTGAAAAGGCAGTATTGAACAACCAGTATGATTTTGCCGTAGATGAATTTATTGGGATTTCCATTGCCGATTTACGTCGTTTGCCATTTTCCAAACTATTGAAGTTGAAAGACAAATTGGTGGTACAGCAGCCTGTTACTTTTCGCAATAGACGCGATTTCAATGCACACCGATTGTTGCGGGCTATTGATAATAATATGCTGCTGAGTAAGCTCGAGAAGACCGAAGAAGGAAATGAAGATGAAAAAATGTTTCCGATCGAAAATTTGGCGGCTGTCTTTTCCGAATATCCTTTCATTCTAGAGAATACGGAACGTTTGTTAAATTCATGCACCATTCATTTTGATTTTTCCAAGGAGCGTAGGCCACAAAACCTTGCTACTTACACAGGTAATCGAGACGAGGATGAAAAACTGATCGAAGCACTTTGTCAAGAGGGGTTGCCCTATCGCTATCACAACCCGGGAAAGGATATTTATGACCGATTACGGAAAGAATTACAGCTGATCAAGGAGAAGGGGTTTGTTTCGTATTTTTTGATCAATTGGGACATTGTTTCCGAGGCACGAAAAAGAGACTTTTTTTATGTAGGTCGTGGTAGTGGAGCCAATAGTATTGTGGCTTACCTACTTCGGATTACCGATGTAGATCCCATTGATTTAGATCTGTATTTTGAACGGTTCATCAATTTGTACCGTGCCAATCCGCCGGATTTTGATATCGATTTTTCCCATCGTGATAGGCCTGAGATGACCCAGTATATTTTTGATCGCTTTAAGCATGTAGCTCTTCTGGGCACCTACGTAACTTTTAAGGATCGAGGGGTCATTCGTGAATTGGGCAAAGTATTCGGGCTTCCGAAAAGTGAGATCGATTTCCTTTCCGAGGGAAGGTATGACCCTTCAAAACTTGATGAGGTATCGCTATTGGTGTTAAAGTATGGCCGCTTGATCAAAGGCATGCCCAATTATTTGAGTATTCATGCGGGAGGGATATTGATCAGTGAAAGGCCCTTGCATTGGTTCTCGGCGACCAATCTTCCTCCTAAAGGCTTTCCTACCACACAATATGATATGGTCATTGCGGAAGATGTAGGGCTTTACAAGTTCGATATTTTGGGGCAGCGCGGACTGGCAAAGATTAAGGAGTCTTTGGAGATCATTGCCTACAATCGACCTGATGAATCAGGTAGTTTCGATATTCATAATGTCAAGCGGTTTATCACAGACCCTAAGATCAACGCCCTGGTCAAAACGGCACAGTGCATGGGGTGCTTCTATGTAGAGTCACCTGCCATGCGCATGTTGCTCAAAAAATTGGAGGTCGATAACTATCTGGGTTTGGTCGCTGCAAGTTCGATTATTCGACCAGGTGTCGCAAAAAGCGGAATGATGCGGGAATATATTCTGCGACATCGCAATCCGGGCAGGGAGAAAGAAAAAGCACACCCGGTTATGTTAAATATCATGCCCGAAACCTATGGGGTAATGGTATATCAAGAAGATGTTATCAAGGTAGCCAACCTGTTCGCAGGGCTTGATTTGGGCGAGGCCGATGTATTGCGTCGGGGTATGAGCGGAAAATTCCGGTCGCGCGAAGAGTTTCAAAAAGTAAAGGATAAGTTTTTCGCGAACTGTAGAAACAAGGGTTATGAAGAAAGTCTTATTTCGGAAATCTGGAACCAAATTGCCAGTTTTGCAGGCTATGCCTTTGCAAAGGGGCATTCGGCATCGTATGCCGTAGAAAGCTATCAGACCCTTTTTCTGCGTGCCTACTATCCATTAGAGTATATGGTAGCTGTATTGAACAACGGTGGCGGATTTTACCGCTCCGAGTTTTATGTGCACGAGGCGCGCATGATGGGGGCCACGATCCATCCGCCGTGTATCAATAGAAGCTTCAATAAAAATGTAATCTATGGAAAGGAAATCTTTCTGGGATTTGGTTACTTGCGCGAATTGGAGAACCGGGTTGCCGAACGTATTTTAAAGGAAAGAATGGCAAATGGTTATTTTACCTCCCTGGAAGCATTTCTAGATCGGGTTTTTATCACCGTTGATCAGATCAGTATCTTGATTCGCATCGATGCGTTTCGGTTTACGGGCGTCAATAAGCACCAATTGTTATGGAAAGCCCATCTCTTTTTGAACAAGAACGCAAAAATCGACCATCCAAAATTGTTTCCGCCGCGGCATCAAGATTTTCGTATTCCGCAATTACATACTACAGCTCTTGAAATGGCCTTCACACAATTGGAGCTTTTGGGCTTCTGCTTGTGCAGTCCGTTTGATCTATTGGCCGATCCCCCCAAGAATAATCGATGTGTCAGGAACCTTAAGCATTTTCTGAACCATCATATCGATATTTACGGGTATTTGGTCACGGTCAAGAATACGAGCACCCATAGTGGAAAGCGAATGCATTTTGCCACAATGATCGATCAAGAAGGTAAGGTTTTCGATACGGTATTGTTTCCCCCCGTGGCCGCGCAGTATCATTTTCGGGGTAAGGGTGTTTACCGTTTTTATGGCAAGGTGGTCAGTGAATTTGGGTTTTTAAGTATTGAGGTCCTTAAAATGAAGAAGCAAGATTATATTCAAGATCCGAGATATGCCGATATGAAAACCAGTGTAAAGGTTTTTCAAGAAAAAGAACGAAATATGCCCAAGTCCGGGTAGTTGTTCAAAACCTCTGTATTTAAAACTTTTGTGTCGCTAGGATCGTATTGAAAAAACCAATAGTTTCGTTTATGAATTCTGAATGTTCAAATGAAAATCAAAGTTGTTGAACTTTTTGCAGGTGTAGGGGGCTTTCGTCTGGGATTGGAAGGTTTTCCGAAACCTGAAAGTCCGAACTATGAAGTGATTTGGAGTAACCAGTGGGAACCTTCGACAAAGATGCAACACGCATCCAGGGTTTATGAAGCTCGTTTCGGAAGCGAGCATCATTCCAATCAAGACATTGCTTCGATCGGTAGTGCTGAAATACCTGATCATGATTTGCTCGTAGGTGGGTTTCCGTGTCAAGATTATTCCGTGGCGACAACACTACATAACTCCAAAGGGTTGATCGGTAAAAAAGGAGTGCTTTGGTGGACCATCCACAGAATTCTTTCTGAAAAAAAGAACAAGCCCAAATACCTTTTTTTAGAGAATGTAGATCGGCTGTTAAAATCCCCATCGAATCAGCGCGGACGTGATTATGCCGTAATGCTCAAAAGTTTGGATGATTTGGGCTATGCGGTAGAGTGGCGCGTCATCAATGCGGCCGAATATGGGATGCCGCAACGGCGACGACGAATTTTTTTCATCGCTTACCATAAGTCCACTTCAGCTTACAAAAAACTTCTTAAATCAAATAAGACAGATTGGTTGTTAAAGCAGGGAACCATTGCCAATGCCTTTCCCGTAAGAACCGATGTCTCGAATTGTCTGGACTTTGAATTGAACGGAGATTTGGTTTCCATTACCGAAACGTTCAATAAAGATGGAAAGTTATCCCCTTTTCAAAATACCGGGCTAATGTCTCAAGGGAAAGTGCACACTTTGAAGACCATGGCTAGTTTTGAGGGAAAGCGCACGGTTTTGGGCGATATTCTTCAGAACGGGGAAGTAACCGAAGATTTTTTTATCGCCGAAGAAGACCTGCCCAAGTGGAGTTATTTGAAAGGTGCCAAAAAGGAAATCAGAAAAACAGCGGCCGGGTTTGAATACAACTATAGCGAGGGTAGTATGGTGTTTCCTGATGCGTTGGACAATGCCTCAAGAACTATTATCACAGGAGAAGGAGGGAAGTCGGCGTCGCGTTTTAAGCATGTAGTCCATACCAAAAAGGGTCTTCGAAGATTGACCCCCGTGGAATTGGAACGCCTGAACATGTTTCCCGACAATCACACGAAACTAGAGGGAATCACCGATACCAAACGCGCCTTCTTTATGGGCAACGCCCTAGTCGTTGGTGTGGTTGGGAAAATAGGTGCCGCCCTATACCAACAGATCGGGCAATCGGAAGTTCACGATGATAGTACAACTTGATCATACCACGAACGCAACGTCGAAGCGCATTCGAATAATCTTTCAGGCCGCTTATGCCGTTGAGGCCAAGTTGTTGAAGGTCGTTGATTTTCCACCCTTGCAAAGACCTTTGGCTGCTTTTCTGAACAGTAAGAACACCTTTTACGGCTACCACAAAAATCAGAACTTAAAAGGTGTAATAGAATTAAAGATGGAGTTGCGATCCATTCATATCCAAAGTTTGGTCGTACATCCTGATTCATTCCGAGAAGGAATGGCCAGTGCTTTGCTTCAATTTGTTCTTGATACCCATGACGTTAAATCGTTTACTGTGGAAACAGGCCTGGACAATCATCCCGCAAAAAACCTGTACCAGCAGTTTGGTTTTCAAAAAACAAAAGAATGGGATACCGACCATGGGGTGCGCAAGGTTGCCTTTAAATTGATAAGGGATGGTAGGATCAATTAAGGAAAATCCATCGTAAGCAGGCGCTATTCTAAATCTTGGATTTATCTTAGAAGACAATTAAAAAAGTTAATGTAACAACCTTGGTTTTAATATGGCATTATCAGCCGCTTTTTATGCCGTATAGTTTAGGATTAGTACATTCGAATACTTATGAAGGAAAAGAATTACGCTCAACTCCCCGACCGGGTAAAAGCCGCAGTTATCGATAGTATACTCTTAATTGCCGCTGTGTATCTGATTTCTGAAATTTTCGCACAGTTCGAAACCGTACCACAATACATCAGGATTACGGCCTTTGTGCTGATATTTGTATGTTATGACCCTATTTTCACAAGTGTTTATGGAGGTACTATAGGGCATTCCTATGCGGGTATCTCTGTAAAGAAAGACCGCAATCGAAATAAGAACATTTCTTTTTTTGCGGCTTTGCTTCGATTTGTCTTTAAAGCTTCATTAGGTTGGATTTCCCTTTTAACAGTTACCGGGAACGAGAAGAAAAAAGCGATCCATGATTTGGTAGCTGGATCGGTAGTGCTTGAAAAGACAACTTAAGAGTAACCCAATCGGAATAAAACTAAAAAGAGCTCCGTCTTTCGATCGGAGCTCTTTTACGAGAACACTATATGAAAATGAAAAAATTTACTCTTTAATTACCCTCCAAAGATATGTGGAGCGCTCGATTCGAGAAAAGAAATGATGTGTAGCAAGGGAAAGTTGTGGTGAATAGCTATGATTTTGTTTTTTAAGTCCTCATGAGGACTTATTTCATTACGGACGTCAACAAATAAAACCTAACTTTATAGCTCACAAGAGTGCTATATGGCTGAGAAGTTTACAAGAAACGTTTCCATACGAGGCAATGAAGAGTTTTTGGATATTAAATTGAAAGACCCCATGCGAGTGGCTGCAGGACCTTTAGGGGTTCAAGCGGCCTTGCGTCATAGTTTTAAGGAAATGGGCGTGGTCAGGTCGATGACGGCCTTGTTGGATATGAACCAACAAGATGGATTCAGTTGCCCAAGTTGCGCTTGGCCAGATCCGGAAAAACCCTCTAAGGTAGCAGAGTATTGTGAGAACGGGGCAAAGGCCTTGGCCGATGAAGCCACGACCTCCCAAATCGGTGCGGACTTTTTTAAACAACATTCTGTTGAAGCACTTTCGTTGTTGACCGATTATGAGTTGAATAAATTCGGACGGCTCATTGAACCACTTGTGTTACGCGAAGGTAGTATTCACTATGAACCCATCGGTTGGCAAGAAGCCTATCAATTGATTTCCACCGAGCTCAAAAAATTGAATTCCCCGTACGAAGCTATTTTTTATACCTCAGGGCGTTCGAGTAACGAGGCCGCTTTTTTATATGGAATGTTCGCGCGTGCTTTGGGTACCAACAACATGCCCGATTGCTCCAATATGTGTCATGAATCAAGTGGAGTGGCCTTGAGTGAAACTTTGGGTATAGGAAAGGGTTCTGTGAAATTGGAAGATCTGTATGGGGCTGAGGTGGTCATTGTTGCAGGCCAAAACCCCGGCACCAATCATCCACGTATGTTATCCGCTCTTGAAAAGTGCAAGCAAAACGGCGGAAAGGTCATTAGTATCAATCCGTTGAAGGAGTCGGGATTAGTGAACTTCAAGAACCCACAGCACTTGAAGGGATGGATCGGTTCGGGAGAGGATATTGCGGATTTCCACCTTCCTGTTAGAATCAATCAAGACATTCCGCTGATGAAATTGATCCTGATCAAGTTGGCCGCTTTGGACGCTATTAGCGATGCGGTTTTTGATCATGATTTCATAAAACGATATGTTGACGGTTACGAAGCTTTACTGGCCGATTTGAAAACCTATGATGAAAAAGCACTACTCCAACAGTGTGGCGTCGAGTTGGACAAAATCAATGCGGTAGTCGAGTTATTGGCCAAGAAATCAAAAATAGTCGTGTGTTGGGCCATGGGTCTGACACAACATAAAAATGGGGTCGAGAATATTCGTGAGTTCGTCAATCTCCTGTTGTTGAAAGGGGCCATTGGCAAGCCTAATGCGGGCACTTGTCCGGTACGAGGTCATAGTAATGTACAAGGTGACCGAAGTGTGGGCATCATGCATTTTGTCAATGAAGAGTTAAACGAAAGAATAGAAAGGCACTTGGGGTTTGTGCCGCCCTCAAAAGAAGGGTACGATACCGTTGGGGCAATGAAGGCGATGTATGAAGAAAAGGCAAAATTCTTCATGTGTTTGGGCGGTAACTTTCTCATGGCAGCTTCCGATACGGAATATACGGCAGAAGGCATTCAGAATTGTAATCTAACGGTTCAGGTCAGTACCAAATTGAACCGTACCCATTTGGTCACTGGAAAAATAGGTCTCATCCTTCCGACGTATGGGCGTTCGGAAAAGGACATGAAGAACGGGAAGTTACGTCATATTACGGTCGAGAACAGTATGGGGCAGGTGCGCCAGTCTAGAGGACTATTACAACCAGCCTCCGATACTATCAAAAGCGAACCCGATATCATCTCGGAATTGGCGGATACTTTTTTTGAAGGTAAGCATTCAATGGATTGGAAATCGCTGGCGGAAAATTACGAACACATTCGCGAAAAAATCGATTTGGTTGTCAAGGGGTTTGACCATACTGAAAATCGCTCGAAAGGGGCGGGGTATTATTTGCCCAACAACGTCCGCGAATTGGATTTCAGCAAACTACCCAATGGTAAGGCGCAATTGACCATCAATACAATTCCGGAACACCAGTTGGCGCCGGATGAATATCTATTGATGACCATTCGGTCCCATGATCAGTTCAATACCACAATCTACGGATTGGATGATCGTTACCGTGGAATATACAATGCACGAAGGGTTCTTTTTATGAACCCTGCAGACATGAAGGATGCCCAATTACAAAAATTCGATGTGGTGCACATGACCAGTACCTATGACGGAATCGTGCGAAAGGCGAATAATTTCAAGGTGATTCCTTACGCTATTCCAAAGGGGGATTTAGCGGCCTATTTTCCGGAAACCAATGTGCTGGTGCCTTACAATCATTATGCGGACAAAAGCAAAACCCCGATCAGTAAATCCATACGTGTTCGTTTGATCAAAGACGCTTCGTAAGCTTATTCCTTTACATACGCCTTGAGGGCGAGGTACACTCCGTTGCTCCACCCGAAGCCGTCTTGTACCGGATATTCCCCTCCACCGGCTTCAAGGGTCATGTCCTCCACATTGTATTTCTCGACGAACTTACCGGTATTGGCATAGACTTTTTCGTTGAGCGCTACCCAACGCTCTGCAATGGTTTTTGCCAGGTCGGAATGACCATACCGATCCAAGCCCTTAATGGCCATCCATTGTAGCGGTGCCCAACCGTTTGGAGCATCCCATTGTTGACCTGAATAATTCAAGGTAGCGGGTAGGCCACCGGGTTTTAAAAAATACTTTCTTAAGTATGCCGCGATTCCGTCGGCTTGTTCTTGTGTGGCCATCTTGAAGAATAGGGGGTATACCATGGCCAACGATTTGATGCCGGTCTGCTGCTGTTTTACCCAATTAAAGTCTTCAAAGACCTTATCGTTCGTGTTCCAGGAGTACTTCTCCAAGAAGTCCTTTCTACTTTTCATGCTGGTCTTTAAAGCGGCGGTATAGGCGACATCATCGGAATAACATCGAATCAAGACCTCTTCAAGACCAAAGAGTAAAGCGTTGAGGTCAACGGGAATGATATCGGTTGTTTCAATAGTGCCCATGGTCTTTCCATCGGCGAACCATCGGGTCGTATAATCCCAACCTGATTCGGCTCCTGAGCGTAAATCGCGGTACATTTTTGCTCGCCCGTTCATTTCTTGAACCAATTCATAATCTTCTCTATAAGATTCTTGACGGGGCGTATCTCCTAAATCATAATAACGGTTCATCACTCCTGAAGGCGTACTGACACAGTGTTTTATAGGTTTTGTGTTGAGTTGGGAAGTCAAGTCAGCACCATCCATCCAAAACTCGTATTCCGTTCGTAACGCTTCCTTATAGGTGCTGTAAACCGAATTCCCTTCATATTTGGCCAGCAAGGCCACCATTTGCGAAAAAAATGGAGGTTGGGATCGAGTGATGTAATAGCTGCGGTTTCCATTCGGGATATGCCCTACCGTTTGGATTAGATGGGCAAAATTATCCAACATATTTCTGATGAGATCAAATTTGCCACTTTCCGCAAGTCCGAGCATCGTAAAATAACTATCCCAATAATACACCTCGCGAAACCGACCTCCCGGAACGATATATGGTTTGGGTAAAGTAATCAAAGTACTTCCATTTTGATCGACATCGGACTGCCGTTGAAGTTCGGGCCAGAGGGCCTCCACATGTTCGACAGCGGAACGATTCGGGTCTGATTTAAAGTCGGACGTTATGGAAGGGGGAATTTCAAAGTGGGCCAATACAAAGGCCCTTAAATCAAACTCGGAATTGGTTTTTTGAGCGGCATAATTGGTTCGAATGGTCTCATAGGGGTACTTCGCCCTGCAATCGACAAAGGTTTTACCATCTTCAAAAACTTGTGCTAATTGAACATCCGCAAAAAGTTCTCCTAAAAGTTGGTCGGGGGTCTGGAGCTCTGGACTTTCGCTAGTAGCTGTTTCAGAAACAACTGTAGATTGGATCTCTTTCTTTTCGGTTTTGCATGCCAACGCCAACATAAGCGCTAGAAGCGCTATAGATCTCACCATTTTGTTCGGATTTAATGTGATGCTACAAATCTACTGAAAAGCAGGAATACCGGTAATATCACTTCCGGTAATCAACAAATGGATGTCATGGGTACCCTCATACGTGATGACACTTTCCAGGTTCATCATATGACGCATGATACTGTATTCGCCGGTGATTCCCATTCCCCCTAGTATTTGCCTTGCTTCACGTGCAATTTTGATGGCCATGTCGACATTGTTGCGTTTTGCCATTGAAATTTGTGCCGTAGAGGCCTTGCCTTCGTTTTTCAGTTGGCCTAAGCGGAAGGCCAGTAACTGTGCCTTGGTAATCTCGGTGATCATTTCGGCCAATTTTTTCTGTTGCAATTGAAATGCTGCTATGGGTTTTCCGAATTGCACCCGTTCTTTGGCATAGCGAAGAGCGGTATCATAGCAATCCATAGCTGCACCGATAGCGCCCCATGAGATGCCATAACGGGCGGAGTCTAAGCAGCCTAAAGGAGCGCCTAGTCCGTTTTTGCCCGGTAAGAGATTCTCTTTGGGTACCTTGACGTTATCAAAAATCAACTCTCCGGTGGCAGAAGCGCGTAATGACCATTTGTTATGCGTTTCGGGCGTAGAAAAACCTTCCATGTCGCGTTCAACAATAAGTCCGTGAATACGGCCCGCTTCATTTTTAGCCCATACGACCGCAATATCACAGAAAGGTGAGTTCGAAATCCAAAGCTTGGCCCCGTTCAACAGATAGTGGTCGCCCATATCCTTAAATTTTGTTTCCATTCCCCCAGGGTTCGAACCGTGGTTCGGCTCTGTTAATCCAAACGAGCCCATCCATTCTCCAGTAGCCAATTTTGGGAGGTATTTTTTACGTTGCGCCTCGTTTCCATAGGTGAAAATGGGATACATGACCAACGACGACTGTACAGAGGCCGTAGATCGAACTCCACTATCGCCGCGTTCAATTTCTTGCATAATAAGCCCATAACTGATTTGGTCCAATCCGGCCCCTCCGTATTCCTCGGGAATATAAGGTCCGAATGCCCCAATCTCAGCCAGCCCGTTGATAATCTGCTTGGGAAACTCCGCCTTTTGCGCATATTCTTCGATAATAGGGGAAACATCACGTTTCACCCACTGACGGGCCGCATCACGCACCAAAAGATGCTCTTCGGAGAAGAGGTCATCCAAGTTGTAATAGTCGGGAGCTTCAAATAGATCGGGTCGCATACATTCCAATTTTTGACAAAGATAAATATTAAAAATATAACAATAAGCCGATGTATTGTTATATTTCATTGGTGCTTGGCAAGCACTCTACGTGTTCAAGAACTCCGCCAGAAGCCGATGAAAATGATGTACCCCTTTTTCTCGATTGGGTGAAAACCTTCCTGCCTTATAGAATTCGGATCGAACCCCTTTTTGCACACCTTCGACCACCGCTTCATCCTCCAGTTCCACTTTGTCAAGGCCTGAACCTGCTCCTTTGTCCAATTTTGCAACATCATAAACATAACTGCTAAAGCTTACTTTGGTTTGATTCATGCTGATGGGCTGCACAAGGTTGACGGAGAGTCCCCAGGGATAAAAATTGAACATCATATTCGGAAATACCCAGTAGTAATAGGCCGCCACTTTTTTACCGAAATCAGGATGATTATCAGGAAGATCGAAAACTTCTTCAGCGCCCTCGGCATAACCGATTTGAAGGTTGCAGTAGTTGTATAGAACAGTGTCATAACTTCCATAGTCTAGAACGGCATCGAGATCTTCATGTACAAAAGGGATGTGAAAGCCCTCAAGGTAATTGTCACAGTACAGGGCCCAATGGGCATTGACGATATAGTCTTTGCCTCTACTTTCATGTAACTTGAATTGATCAAGCGGTAAAAACCCGACACGTTCGTTCATGTCATTCAGTACCGATTCAAAGTCAAAAGACGTATGTAGCCCGGCAAAAAGCAATGGCCCCCATCTTCGTAATGGAAATCGGTGGAGGTTGTCACAAGGTCTAGGAAAATCCTTGGTCTCTTTGAACTCCGGCATATGTTCAAAGTTCCCATCCAATGCAAAACGCCTTCCATGGTATCCACAGATCAGTTTTCTTGTTTTTGCAGGCCCATCCAACAATAAATTGCCCCTATGAGTGCAGACATTGGTCAGACAGTGGATGGTTTCATCGCCATCTTTGGTCAACAGCATGGGTTCGGTCAAAAATCCGTCTAGCAAGATAAAGGGATACGCGTTTTGAGCGGTATTTATCAAGGTGGTATCGCCGATCCATTGCCATGATCGGTAGAAAACGGTCTTTTTGAGCGCCTCAAAGATTTCCGGATCTCGATAAAACGACGCTGGTAAGGTTTCCGCTTTGGTAATATCCGGATCAATATCAAAGTTATATCCCATTGCCATTTAATTTGTACATTCGAAAAGGTGCCACTCAAATGTAACTAATTATCCAACAAATAGCCCAACCAAAGTATTGCACATGGAAGTAAAAAAAATAGGGCTATGGACCAGCACATCACTTGTGATTGGAAATATGATCGGGGCCGGGGTTTTTATGATGCCTGCGGCACTCGCCCCCTATGGGGGTATTAGTATTTTTGGATGGCTTTTTTCTGCGATAGGAGCTCTTCTACTCGCTAAGGTTTTTGGAAAACTCAGTGTCTTAGTACGTCATAAGAATGGCGGGCCTTATGCGTATACTAGGGCAGGTCTGGGTGATTTCGCAGGCTTTATAGTCGCATGGGGCTATTGGATTTCGGTCTGGGTGTCCAATGCGGCAATAGCCATCGCCTTCGTCAGTGCGCTAAGTGTGCTGTTTCCTATTCTGGAAACCAATGCCATATATGCCGTCTTAGTTGGCTTGGGGGCCATTTGGGTATTGACCTGGGTCAATAGCAGGGGCGTTCGGGAATCGGGTAAATTGCAAGTGGTGACCACCCTTTTAAAATTGATTCCCCTAATAGTCATCATAATCGGAGGCCTTTTTTTCTTTGATATTGCCAATTTCACCCCGTTCAATCCGAGTTCTGAGACTCCTATGGCCGCTATCGCCATAACCGCGGCGATGACCCTGTACGCCTTCTTAGGGGTTGAAAGTGCAACAGTTCCTGCAGGAAATATTGAAAACCCAGAAAAAACAATTCCCAGGGCGACTCTTCTGGGTACGGTTGTCACCACTTTGATTTACATGTTGAGTACCGTAGTGGTGATGGGAATGATTCCTTCGGATTTGCTCTCCCATTCCCCGGCACCCTTTGCCGATGCCATGGCGATCATGGCCGGGGAATGGGGTCGCGACATGATTGCAATAGGCGCCGCAATCGCTGCCTTCGGGGGTTTGAACGGGTGGATATTGATTCAAAGTCAAATCGCAATGGCGACCGCCCAAGATGACCTGTTTCCAAGGGTTTTTAGAAAGGAAAATAAGAAAGGCGTACCCATTCTAGGGTTGGTTATCGGTAGTATACTCTCCTCGATAGTGATGCTTATGAACTATACCGGCGGACTTGTTGAACAATTTAAATTCATTATCCTTTTGTCCACCTTGTGCACTTTAGTACCCTATCTTTTTACTTCAGCTTCCTATGGACTGATTCTTATAGAACGAAAGTATCAGATGAAAAATAAGATTTCGACCGTAGGAATAGGGATTCTCTCCTTCTTTTTCTCCTTATGGGCCATCTATGGAGCAGGGGAAGAGGCCGTTTACTGGGGCTTTCTACTATTGCTAGCAGGCATTCCCTTTTATATTTGGATGAAATACCGAAATAACAAAAACAACTAAGAGATTTGACCATGCCCCATACGCATCATTCAGAATACCTTCAAATGGTTTCGCTATATATCAAAACCGTCACCAATGCCTTTATCGATGAGGATAAATTGCAAGAGGAATGGGAAACCTTAAACTACTTAAGCAAACCCGAATTGACCTTGGCGAAGATAGAGTACGGTGCTTTTGAGGCCTTATTAAAAAATGAAGGGATCGATGTGAGCTATTTTCCACGCGATGCACAATTATCTTTGGATAGTGTGTATTGTAGGGATGCATCTATTGCTACAGATTTTGGGATGATCATTTGTTCGATGGGAAAGGCCGATAGAAGAGGGGAGCCCGCAGCGCAGCGCAAGACCTTCATGGCCCATGATATTCCTGTTTTAGGAGTAATTGAATCCCCAGGAACCATTGAAGGAGGCGATGTAGCTTGGTTAAACGAAACCACTTTGGCCGTAGGGCATACTTACCGCACGAACATCGAAGGAATTCGACAATTGAAGCACTTGCTTGCCCCAAATGGTGTTCAGGTAATTGTGGCCGACTTGCCCCATTACAGGGGAGAGACTGATGTTTTTCATTTGATGTCGATATTAAGTCCAGTGGATAAAGATTTGGCAGTAGTGTATTCACCATTGATGCCGATTCGTTTTAGAACGTACCTGTGGGACCTGGGTTTTGAGCTGATCGAAGTACCGGATGATGAATTTGACAGTATGGGTTGTAACGTACTGGCCGTTGGGCCAAGAAAGTGTATTATGGTCGAAGGCAATCCGAAAACACGGAAGGCCCTTGAAAAGGCAGGTTGCGAAGTATTGACCTATAGCGGACAAGAAATCAGTGTCAAAGGGGGTGGCGGCCCAACCTGTCTGACCAGACCCCTGAAACGACGGAGATAAAAGACTACATATTCAAGTAAAATGCCTTGGTCAGTGCGATATATTCCTTGGTGTAGGTATGTCGCTTAATTTCAATGGTCAGCTCATCTTCCATCAGCTTGCCTTCCTTAAAACGGAATTCCAACAGGCTTCTTTTCAGTGCCGTCGAAGGATTTCCCCTAACTCTTAGGATGCTGCTGGGAAAAAGACCGAAAGAAGCAGCTAAGGTTACGAATTCGGCTTCCTCTTTAAAGGGAATGACCGTGGAGAAAAGCCCCTCGGGAGAAAGTAGTTTTGATGCACCCTCCAGCAATTCTTCAAAAGGTAAAGATCGATTTTGTCGCGCCCTATCTCTTGGTTCATTTCCGCTGGAAACGGCTTCTGTATAGAAAGGCGGATTGGAAATGATCAGGTCATAGGGTTCTTCAGGCGCTTCCAAAAACTCATCCAATCCGGCATGATAACAGAATAGACGATCCGCCCAGGGGGAAGCTTCGAAATTCTCGACACATTGTTCATAAGCCCCTTCGTCAATTTCAATTGCTTCCAGATTTTCTGCCGTACTTCGTTGTGCTAACATCAAGGAGAGAATCCCGGTACCTGCACCGATGTCCAATATAGCGTTCGGTTTATGATCTATGTTGGCCCAAGCACCTAGCAATACCCCATCGGTCCCGATTTTCATGGCGCACCGATCTTGGTGAATCGAAAACTGTTTGAATTTGAAGGGTTTACTCAATTGCGTTGTGCTGTTAGTTCGAGCGTAGGCGAGGACGATTTTTGTTAACCTCGTCTCGACTCCGTTCGGCGTGACTTTTTAGGTTATTGATTTAGTCGACCCGGCTCTCGTGTTTCCGAGCCTTCCAGTTCTAGAAGGGAATCCCCCAAGCGTGACCGCATGTCATTGGCCAGCAGTTTTATCTTGTCCACTATTTTAGGATTTTCCGCAGCGACGTTCTTGGTTTCACTGATATCGTTCACGACATCATAGAGTTCGATTTCTTCCATATCGATCATTCTATAGTCACCAGGCAACCCATCTTTGCCCAATTCTTGACCGTTCATGGTGCGATAACGATGCGGGAAGTACAGTTTCCATTTTCCATATCGCACTCCGAACAATTCATTGACGCGGTAGTAAAAGAAATAAGCCTCTTGTGGACTTTTGCTCGATTCGCCGTTCAGCACACGCCAAACACTTTTTCCGTCAATGGTTTTTTCAGGTAATTTGGCCTCTGTTATTTCGGCAATTGTAGGTAGCATGTCTATTGCCATGACCGGGGTGTCCAAAACGCGACCGGGTTCTAGTTGTGCCGGGTACTTCATAATGAAAGGTTCTCTTTGTCCACCTTCCCAGGCCGTGCCTTTTCCTTCCCTTAGGGGGAAAGCACTCCCGGCATGGTTTCCGTAAGAGAGCCAAGGACCATTGTCGGAAGTAAAGATGACGATGGTGTTTTCTTCCAGCCCATTGCTTTTCAAGGCATCGATGATCTGACCTACTGACCAATCGATTTCCATAATGACATCGCCATATAGCCCCCTGTTCGATTTCCCTTTGAACTTATCCGATACGAACAGCGGTACATGAGGTTGCGGATGGGGCACGTACAAAAAAAACGGGTTGTTCTTGTTCCGATTGATAAAATCGACACTTCGTTCCGTGATTTGAGTGGTGAGTTGTGACTGCTCGACGAGGGTATCGATAATGGTCTCATTTTCGTACAAGGGCAGATCGGGAAAGTTGAAAATGGGCCCCTGTTGTGGATGAAAAGGCCACATATCATTGGAATAGGGTATGCCAAACCACTCATCAAAACCATGTCTTGTGGGCAAGAATTTTTTATGATGGCCGAGATGCCACTTTCCATAAATGCCGGTCTTATATCCTTGGGCCTTCAGCATTTCGGCCATTGTAGTTTCCGAGGCGTTGATCCCATGGGTATTGTCAGGGCCTAGGGCATTGTGAATGCCGATACGATTGGGGTAGCAACCTGTCAAGATTCCTGCCCTTGAAGCGGAACACACCGCTTGGGCAGAATAGTAGCTGGTCAGCTTGATACCATCGGCTGCCATTTGGTCAAGATTTGGCGTGGCAATATCCTGCGCACCGAAGACACCAACATCTTGATACCCCTGGTCGTCCGTAAAAATCAACACCACATTGGGTGGCCCTTTTACGTCTTTTTCGACCGCTTCAGGTTTGCACATGGCAAAGACCAAAACCAGTAAAATGAGCAATGATCGAACTAAGGTATGAGACATGAGGTATATTTTTTAGTTGAGAATGATTTCATCGATAAAGATCCAACTTTTTCCACCAGGATTCGGGTGCCATGACGGATTTTTTAATGGACTTCGTATTTCAACTTTGACATATTTTGCCTGAGTAGGGGGGATTTCGATATCAAAGAATTTGAGGGCGACCGAATTGTTCGGTTCTTCTTTAGGGAATTGCAGGCTCTTGATTCGTTTGAATTGTTTTCCGTTATCCGAAACGTATACCTGCAGTCCTACGGGATAGAAAATCCAACTGGTAGGCGCGGAGAGTGCACCTACTGAGACGGTCGAAATCTCCTTAGGTTCCTTTAAGGTCAGGGTAGTACTGAAATGACTTCCCTCATAACCTAGCCAATTTCCATCGACAAAGTTGGTGGACCCCCTTTTTAAATCGACCAAGGTCTTGCCAAATTGACCTTTGTACTTTTCATTAGGTGGGGTATTCAAGGAAACATCGGCATAATCTACAGCAGTAGTCTTAAAGCTTTGTGTATTTACTTCACTTGATTTCCAGCCCTCTTTAAAGACCATCGCACTTACGGTGGTGGACTCTTTTATGGTAAAAGGTCCTTTGTACGATAAGGCGGTACTGTCCGGTAAGGTTCCGTCAAGGGTGTAAAATATTTTCGACTCTTCAAAAGTGTTTTCCAATGCAATTTGCAGTGAATCTTTAAAGAACGTGGTAGCGGCTACTATGGTTGGGGCTGATAGGGTCACGGATTTGAATGCATCTTTGGGAATATGTTGAACGGCAATATCGGGAAAATCAGATTGAAATCTTTCCGTTGTCGTAGGGGTAACCTGTGTTTGGTACAGATAAAGGGATTTCAAACCGGGCATTTTTTCGGCGATTTCAAAAATTTGATCGCTGATCGCCGTTCCATATAGATTTAGCGATTCTAAGTATGGAAGTTCCTTGAATATTGCTACTGACTCGTCTGTGATTCTTGTATTTTGCAGTTGTAATTTGGTCAGATTTTCGAAACGGCCGATCCATTCAGAAAGGGTATCGTTCATTGCCGAATTTCCCAAATTCAGTTCGACAATGTTTTCGGCATGGGTGTCAAGAAGTTCAAGTTTTTCCTCGAGCTCCTCCTTCTCACCGAAGAGACTGGCGATTAGCAAAGGATTGCCCTCTTCCAGTGGATATGCAGTAATGCCAAAGGTCTTTAATTCTGCAAGCCATGATTCTGGAACTGCATCTACTTCTTTTGCAATCATGGCACGCGGGGAGTCATCTTCCTCTAGGCTTGCTAAAACCACCTCCAATTTTTCTGAAGTGTTCAGGTCTTTGGTCTTGCAGTTCAGACAATGGTCATTGGTAATCCACCATTCGAGTAAGGTAATCTCTTCAGGGGTCAACTGTACTTTTCCTTTGGGGGGCATATGCTCCTCATCTTCAACGGGTAGGTGTATGCGATGGACGAGGAGTGGTTTTCCGTCGATGGAATCGAACACGCTTCCTGAATCACCGCCCTTCTCCAAATCCTGTGCAGTGGTCATAAGGAGTCCTCCCTTGATTTTTCCCTTGTTATGGCAACTTACACATTTGGCATTCAAAATGGGCTGAACGATTTCTGCGTGTACCTGTGCTTCGGCAACATCTTTGATGATGATGTCGTCAGGGGCCGTATCTCGAAAGAGATAGTCCTCACCATGGGTCATATTTCCTCCATAATGTCCCGTTGCGGCTATTAAAATCAGAACAATAACGAAAACGGGTATGTACAGCTTTTGGGCAACTATCGACTCAGACCGTTTTAAAAAAAACAGTACCATAGTGGTCACCGTAAACGCCACAGCCATCCACCGGTGCAAAAAGAGCAGGTCTTCGTCAAATCCGCCTTCTTCGCCCAAGAGCCATCCGGTTCCTAAAGAAAATAATGCGGTTACTGCTGCGGTGGCTAGTGTAAAGGAAACAATTTCATTGATAGACAGCTTCGGCTTAAAATGACCATAGATCTCCAAAGCAAATGCCAAGAGGATGATGCCGATGGGCAAGTGCACCAAAAGCGGATGAAAATGTCCTATTTGAATAGTCAGTATCAACATGAGGCGAATTAGGCTAAAATGTCTTTCACAAGGTGCCCTTCGACATCAGTCAGCCTAAAACGTCTGCCTTGATATTTATAGATGAGTTTTTCGTGGTCTATTCCGAGCTGATGTAGCATTGTCGCTTGAAAGTCATGCACGTGCACCGGGTTTTGAACGATATTATAACCGAATTCATCCGTTTCACCATAGACCATACCCGGTTTGATACCTCCTCCGGCCATCCACATTGTAAAACATCTCGGATGGTGATCACGTCCGTAATCGGTGTCGGTCAGTAGCCCTTGTGAATAATTGGTCCGGCCAAATTCCCCGCCCCATACGACCAAGGTGTCTTCCAACATGCCCCGTTGTTTTAGATCGGCAATCAGGGCTGCCGAGGCTTGGTCAACATCCTTCGCCTGTTTCTCGATGGCATTCGGGAGGTTGTCATGTTGGTCCCATCCCATGTGATACAATTGGATAAAACGAACATTTTGCTCCGCCAGTCTTCGAGCCAATAGGCAATTGGCCGCAAACGTACCTGGAATTTTTGCATCGGCGCCATACATCTTATAGATATAGTCCGGTTCCTTTTCGGTGTTCATGACTTCCGGCACCGATGTTTGCATGCGATAGGCCATTTCATATTGGGCAATTCGACTTTGAATTTCCGGGTCCCCCGATTTTTGGTAGTGCTGGTCGTTCAGCTCTGCTAATTGATCCAACATGGCACGCTTGGTGCGTTTGGTGGTTCCTTCTGGATCATTGAGATACAATACCGGGTCTTTTGCGGCCCTAAATTGTACCCCTTGGTGCAACGAGTGTAAAAAACCGTTGCCCCATAGTCGGGTGTAAAGCGGTTGGCCATTGGGTCTGCCCGATCCCCTGGATAATAATACCGTAAATGCAGGTAGGTTCTCATTTTCACTGCCCAGACCGTAACTCAACCATGAGCCGATACTTGGTCTGCCCGGCTGCTGCGAACCTGTCTGAAAGAAGGTGACGGCCGGATCATGATTGATCGCTTCGGTATACATGGATTTGATGATACAAATGTCATCGACCATTTTAGCTGTGTAAGGCAAAAGATCACTGATCCAAGCTCCGCTTTTTCCGTATTGATTGAATCCGAACTGTGATCCCACCAAGGGAAAGCTATCCTGTCCTGAAGTCATTCCGGTCAGGCGTTGGCCATTGCGAATCGACTCGGGTAAATCTTCGCCTCTTCTTTTGTTTAAGGTGGGTTTATAATCAAAAAGTTCTAACTGTGACGGGCCGCCGCTCTGAAACAGATATATCACCCGTTTCACTTTGGCATTGTGGTGTAACGAGTTCAAGATACCCTGTATTCCGCCAGCACCGGAGTCGGCCATTAAGAGTCCGTTCTTGTCCTTCCGATAACAGCTCACTCCCAATAACGATCCCAATGCGACCCCGCCAATACCTAAGGCGGACTTTCCTAAAAACGCCCTTCGGTTCAGTATTAGAGATCGATCTTCAATAATTTTCTTTTCGCTCATATGCTATCCTCTTGTAATGGTTTCGTCGAGATTCAAAATGGTATGTGATGTCAAGGAAAGGGCTGCCAGAACCTTCTTGTCTATAGCTTCGGGAACCTCATAGGTTCCGATTTTTAAATAGTCTTCAGGGCGCACTTCCTCTTCTTGTACTTGTGCCAGCATTGCATCATAATACTTCGAAAGACTTTCCAGTTCCGACGGGCTTGGCAACCGGCTTGTGGCCCGTTGAAAAACATAGGTAATCTGTGCCTCAATAGATTGTTCTTGGGTTGTAAGGGCGTTTAAGGCCAATACCCGAGAAGCTTCGATGACCTGCGGATCGTTCAATAATACCAAGGCTTGTAATGGGGTGTTGGTCTCTTGTCTTTTGACCGAACATATATCCCGAGACGAGGCATCGAAGGTCATCATATTGGGTGGGGGTACAGTGCGTTTCCAGAACGTATAAAGACTTTTTCGATACAGATCCTCCCCTGTACTTTGAATGTATGAAGCCGTGCTGCCACCCCCGCCGCCTGTGGTTTCTTCCCAAATACCTTCCGGTTGATAGGGTTTGACACTAGGGCCGCCTACCTCTTTGTTTAAAAGCCCGCTTACTGCTAAGGCTTGATCCCGTATCATCTCAGCGGAAAGGCGCAACCGGGGTGCCCGGGCCAACAATTTATTTTCGGGATCTTTTTCCAACAATTCCGGGGTTACAGTGGTGCTTTGCTGATAAGTGTCCGAAAGGGCAATATATTTCAGCATTTCGTTGATGTTCCATCCTTCATTTTGGAATTTGAGCGCCAAATAATCCAATAAATCAGGATGTGTTGGTAAGGCTCCTTGATTACCAAAGTCGTTCGAGGTGCTTACGATACCCGTGCCGAACATGCGCTGCCACAAGCGATTGACCGCAACGCGTGCGGTCAATGGATGCTCTTTTTCAAACAGCCACTGTGCAAGACCCAAGCGATTTTTGGGATGTTCCTCAGCATAGGGAAGAACGGCTTCCGGGGTTTTCGGAAAGACTTCCGTGGTCGGTCGGTCATAAGCTCCACGGTCCAAAATAAATGATTGTCTGGGCTTTTCCATTTCTTTCATCACCATGACCGGCACTTCCTTTAAGGGACTTTTTTGAAAGTTGATAAAGTCCAGTATGCCGTTCGCATCTTTTTCGGAGACTGTGATATAGGGTTCGGGTATCGCATCAAGGCTTGGCATCAAACCAACTTCCGGAACGTTGTTGAAAAAACTAAAAAGCTCAAAATGTTCTTCTTGGCTTACGGGATCGTATTTGTGGTCGTGACATCGTGCACATTCCAGGGTAAGCCCTAAAAAAGCAGTGCCTAAGGTATTCGTACGGTCCGCTACGTATTCCGTTCGGTATTCTTCGGGAATGACCCCTGCCTCACCCGTGATTTTATGATTGCGATTGAAACCAGTTGCCAGGATCTGCTCCATAGTGGCATTGGGCAATAAATCTCCTGCCAGCTGATAGGTAACGAACTCGTCATAGGGCAAATTTTCCTTAAAGGCATGAATGACCCAATCACGCCACGGCCACATGATGCGTTCAAAGTCATCCTGGTACCCATGAGTATCGGCGTAACGGGCGATATCCATCCATTCGGCGGCCATATGTTCAGCATGGTCCGTACTGGCCAATAAGGCATCGATATGTTTTTCGAGTGCATCCTCCGAATTGTCGTTTAAGAAATGCTCCAACTGTGCTGCTGTTGGTGGAAGGCCCGTTAGGTCAAAGGAAATGCGTCTGAGTAACTTTTCAGGAGCGGCCTTTTCGCTAGGCGCAAGACCATTTTGTTGTAATTTGGCATAGATGAAATGATCGATTTCATTCGTTCCCCAATCGTCTTTTTTTTCTGGGACCTCAGGGAGAACGGGGGGGCTGAATGCCCAGTGCGGTTTGAATTCGGCTCCTTGTTCCACCCATTTGGTCAAAAGGGCTTTTTCGTAGTCGGATAGATCCAGGTTTGATTCCGGGGGCGGCATTTGTAGATTGGTATCTTCGGAATAGATGCGCTCGACCAAGGTACTTTGTTCGGTATCTTTCGGAACGATGGCAAAGTGGTCTTTCTGCTCGCCCAACGCTTTATATGCATCCTCGGCAGTAAAAAGGGACAAATCACCTTCAATCGCGTTCTTATCAGGGCCGTGGCATTTAAAGCACCGATCGGAGAGGATGGGTTTCACGTCAAAGGTAAAATCGACCACCTCGGGAAGGGTTTTCGTGTTTTCATTTACTGAGACCAGTCTGCCCGATTGGGTGTCCGTGTTACAGCTTGCCGTAAGCAATGCGATAAACAAGGCTAGTTTTATGTGCGGCCGTAATAATGGACTGCGATAAAAGCGTAAGGACATAGAGACTTTTTTAGTGCCGATTAATGCCCTGAATTTACGCAAAAATGAAGTTTTTAATGCGTTTTTTTAGCTGAATGCCCCATTCTAGGCTACCAAGGTGGGATTATCATTTACGAGCCTAAGGAATCGAATCTGTATCGGGTAGAATGGTACAGCGTTCCACAGCGGACAGTATGCTCGGTTAACTCCCTTGAAATAATAGGAACGCAGTACTCTCGGAAATCCTATGAAAAACTATTGTATATTAATTGGATGATAATCCTCAATTTAAAATATACCCTATGAAGAATACTATCGATCAAGCAGGACGACGAAAGTTCATTTCGAAATCCTCATTAGCAACTGTGGGTATGGCTTTGTCAGGCTCTTCCCTTTTTAGTGCCCCGGCAATTTTGAAGCATTACCGAAAACCCTATTCCGTAATCAATGGTGTTCAGATCGGGGTGATTACTTATTCTTTCAGGAGTATGGATGATCAAAGTGCGGAGGCCACCTTAAAGTATATTTTGGATACGGGAATTAATGCGATTGAACTGATTGGGGATCCGGCGGAGGTTTTTGCAGGGAGACCCGATAACCCGATCGATATGCGTGCTATGTGGGGCCTGACCAGCAAGAAAAGAGATGGTGCGATCACGGACGAGGAGCAGAAGGAGTTGGCAGACCTGTCTGCCCAGCTCGAATCATATAAAAAGCAGGTGTCGCAATGGCGTATGACCGCGGATATGGATAAATTCCGACAATTTCGTAAAATGTACAATGATTCGGGGGTCACTATCTATGCATTCAAACCGAGGAATACGTTCGGAAAAGACAATTCCGATGCGGACATCGAATGGGGTATGAAGGTAGGAAAGGTGCTTGGTGCAAGTCATGTAACCGTTGAGCACCCCAGTGACGATGTTCATACCATGCGGCTGGGAGGACTTGCTAAAAAGAACGGAATCCATATCGGATATCACGGTCATGAGCAGCAAACCCCCACCTTGTGGGATACTGCATTGCAACAATCCGATTACAATGCCTTGAACCTTGATTTGGGGCATTATGTGGCTGCCGGTAATTCAAAACCATTGGAGATTATCATGACCAAACACGATCGTATCAAGAGTATGCACCTGAAGGACCGTCAAACCCCGGAACACAATAAAGGAAACCTTCCATGGGGTCAGGGTGATACACCCATAGCCCAAGCGCTGCAAGTTATGCGAAACAACAACTATGGGTTTCCCGCAACCATTGAATTGGAATACAAGGTGCCCGAAGGTTCGGATGCAATAGTTGAGGTAAGAAATTGTCTGGGCTTTTGTGAACGAGCTTTGAAGTAAATCAACGTTTATGAGGTCTTGATGATACGGTTCAGAAGCCTGTCTTTTGTTTCTGGCAGATAGCTTCGGCCAATCGTATACCGAATACCGCCAATCTCTAAACTATTTCCTTCAATCACGTCTACCTTATCCAAGGCTACCGTGAAAGATCGATGAATTCGCATAAATTTATCCGAGGGCAGTTCTTCGGTAAAGCTACATAGGGTTCGATGCACAATATATTTGGAAGCACTCGTGATAATTCGAATATAGTCTTTCAAGCTTTCGACGACCATGATTTCATCTAGGTATATTTTCTGGAGTCTTTTCTTGTCTACTTTTACAAAAATATGCCCCCTGGTAGGCATCGACTGGAGGTCGTCGTTTCCCACGTTCCTTAGTTTTATGATTCGATTCACCGATTTCAAGAATCGAGGGAACGGAATGGGTTTTATCAAATAGTCTATCGCTTCGAGTTCGTAGCTTTGAAGCGCATATTTTTCATGGGCCGTCGTGATGATGACCTGAGGTTCGATAGTCATGCTCTTTAGAAAATCAAGACCACTGAGCAAAGGCATGTTGATGTCCAAAAATATGATATCAACAGCATTGTTCTGAATATAGGATTGTGCTTCTATTGCGTTTGAAAACGTTTTTTCCAACTGTAATTCCCCGACCTTTTCAATGTAATTTTTGAGTACATTGATGGCTAAGGGTTCGTCATCGATTATTATTGCTCTCAATACCATTATACTTTCAATTTAAGATTCACACGATACTTATCTTCCTGTTCAAAGATTTCAAGGGCGTAATCTTTAGGGTCGTAACCCAGTTCCAATCTTTTTTTGACATTCGAGAGTCCAATGCCACTATTCTCCAAAAATTCAGGCTTTGACACCCCCTTTGTAGGAATGGTGTTCGATACTTTAAAATACAAAAAATCATCGACTACTTTGGCGTCAATACAAATATCTACTTTTCCGATACTTTTATTCGCCCCGTGCTTAAAACAATTTTCAACTAAAGGAATGAGTAGCATGGGGGCGATTTTCTTGTGCTCCAATTCACCCGATATGGCCACATCTATTTGAAGGGAGTCATCAAAACGGATGCGCTCGAGGTCGATATAATTTTGAATACTATCCAATTCATTTTTTAAATCCTGCCGGGGCTTATTGGTCGAATAAAGTAAATACCTCATGAATTCTGAAAGTTTGAGGATGACCGCGGGGGCTTTATCCGATTTTTCAAGGGTCAGTGAATAAATGTTGTTCAGGGTATTGAAAAAGAAATGTGGAGAGACTTGAGATCGTAAGAACTTGAGCTCGGTGGTCAGTTGTTCTTTTTCGAGCATGTGTATTTTGTCATTTTCACGCATCCAGTCCAAAGTGATTTTCAAGGCTGTCACAAAAGAAACCACGTAAAACTCTCCAATAACCGTTTCCAGGGCATATTTAAAAGTGAGACCATCGAGGACATCGATAACCACATTTGGCCAATAACCATTGCTCAAGATCAAGTAAGTCACCTCGTATTTGACAAGCAAAATCACGAGTAAAGAGAGGGCCAAAAAAAATCCGTAGCGCACATACTTTTGCGTGTAAATATATTTAGGCATCAAATAGTACAAATTGAAATAGGTAATCGCTATGTGCAGGGGAAACTCAATTAAATTGGTCTTTAATGCGCCATCAAGATCGTCATTTAGGCCGGTCCACCGCAGGACGTTGAAAATAAAGTAAGCGACCCAAAATACAACGTGGTGCTTGTAACTGAGGTCATATCCCTTATGTCTTAAATACTCGTTCAATTTGCTATTGGTCAACATTCCTAAGCGCTATAAATTATGGTTTCTATCGACGACCAGTGGTTATTGGTCTAATATTATTTGCGTTCCAAGGTAGAATAAAATACTTTAATTAAGTCTTAATGGGACGGACGCAAAAAGTACGGAACAATTACCAAGTATCAAAAATGAAAGCAAACAAAGCAGTATTGCGAAGGATGTTTTGGAGTGCATGTGCGATGTTACTTATAGTCACTACGCATACTTTTGGTCAAAGCGTCCCTAGGACGTATGTGGCCTATAAGGCGATTGGTGATTTTGTGATAGATGGTCGGGCTGAAGAAGTGCCATGGCAAGCAGCGCAGTGGTCAGATAAGTATATTGACATCGAGGGAACGAAAGCGCCCAAGTACGCCACTCGTATGAAAATGACCTGGGACGATCGGTATTTGTATTTATTTGCAGAATTGAAGGAGCCTCACATCTGGGGGGATTTAAAACAAAAGGATACAATCATTTTTTATAATAATGATTTCGAGATTTTCATTGACCCTGATGGAGATACCCATAACTACTACGAATTTGAAATGAATGCCCTGAATACGATTTGGGACTTGTTTTTGTCAAAACCCTATCGCAATCACGGTAAAATTTTAGGAGGATGGGATTTTAAAGGATTAAAGTCAGCGGTGCATCATGACGGTTCTTTGAACGATCCTTCCGATGTGGATGAAGGCTGGTCTGTTGAAGTGGCGATCCCTTGGTCATTTGATACCGCGCCAGGCGGTACGACCCAAGTTCCTGAAAACGAATTCTGGAGAATGAATTTTTCTAGGGTCAATTGGGATTTTGATCTTGTCGACGGAAAATATGCAAGGAAAAAGGACCAACAGGGGACATTTTTGCCTGAATACAACTGGGTCTGGTCGCCTCAAGGGGTTATCAATATGCACGAGCCAGAGCACTGGGGGTATGTCTATTTTTCTACTGATGAGCCGGGTAACGAAACCTCGTTTGAAATTCCAAAAGACGAGCACCTGAAATGGTACCTGTACGAACTGTTTCGTGCCTATTCGAAATCTGGAGAAGCGAAAATGGTGGAACAAGAAAAAATAATTTTAAATCGGGTCATATCCCCAAAACTATCCAAATATGCCTATGGCTGGACTATTTGGGTAAAGAGTCCTTTTACAAACCAAAAATTGAGTATTAAAGAAGATGGCAAATTTGAAGTTAGTGATAATGAACAAAGGTGAATTGTTGAAAATGGTTCTGGTGCTAACACTCTTTTTGGCGCTGGCCTCTTGCCAGACAGACCAGAAAGACAAAATGGAAATAACGGCCGAACTTGTCCAAGAAAAATCGCCCTTCAAGTTTTGGACTTGGATTACCGCCAAGGCGGAACGAACGGATGATTCCTATGCGGAAGAGTTCGCTAAGTATAGCTATAACGGTATCGATGCCATTTTGATCAATACGCATGCCGATACGAAATTACTATCGCGTTTGGTGCCAATAGCCAAGCGTTTTAATTTGGAGGTGCACGCATGGATGTTCACTATAAACCGGCCAGGTGATTCCATTGCCGCACAGCATCCGGAATGGTATGCCATGAGTCGCGATGGTAAGTCGTGCTATGATAATCCGCCCTATGTGGGCTATTATAAATGGCTGTGTCCTACACGGGAAGCGTCAAGAAATCATATTTTAGGCCTAGTCGAAAATCTCGCAAAAGTGGATGGTATTGCTAGCGTGCATTTGGACTATATCCGATATTCCGACATCTTTCTTCCTATCAGTCTTTTGCCTAAATATGACTTGGAGCAGAATGAGGAACTCCCGCAATTCGATTTTTGCTATTGTGATGTTTGCGTGAGTGAATTCGAAAAATTACACGGTAAGAATCCAAGGGATTTCGAGAATCCCGGTATTGATATAGAGTGGAAAAATTTTCGGTTGAACAAGGTGAAGGCCATTGTAGATGATGCTTATGAAATTGTACATGAGAATAACAAAATATTGACTTCGGCCGTATTTCCCTATCCTGAAATGGCGGGCCATATGGTGCGTCAACGATGGGATAAGTGGAATGTGGATGCCGTTTTACCCATGATCTACAATAGCTTTTATCACGAGGATGTGGAATGGATCGGGTATGCTACCAAACAAGGTGTACAAGATTTGGCGGCAAAAGACACCGAATTGCATACAGGCATCTACGTGCCTGAAATGACTTCCGAGGAAGTGGGCGAGGCAATCGCCTTGGCCAAGGCAAATGGGGCTTCCGGCGTTTCTTTCTTCGATGGCCCAGCAATAGATGACGAACAATGGGAGGTCATCAAGGGTTTTGAGAAGGATAGTGATTGATCAGTAGCTACCTAGCTCCCATGGTATTTCGCAATAGTTTACTTCCTTTATCCATTCATTCCTAAGCAAATTAGCTAAAGAAAAATAAATCCGTTAAAAAGGAAATTTCTGCTCGGCTATTTCCGAAATAGGATGGAATGTCAGTTATCTGGCTTTTCAAAATTGTCGTTGGTCGAATTTTCTCTACGGTCTGACAAGATTTTGCAAAATTGAAAATTACAATCAAAAAACTAATAACGAACTAAATCAAACTTGTATGAACAAAAAAATCACTCAATTAGTAACAGTTGCAGCATTGCTCTTCCTTCAGGGAGTGCTAGCGCAAAGTACCACGGTTACGGGTACGATATCCGATACGTCAGGCGTGCCATTGCCGGGCGTTAATGTTGTGGAGAAAGGCACGAACAACGGTACATCCACCGATTTTGACGGAAATTACAGTATTGCCGTTTCAAGTCCTTCAGCCACTTTGGTATTTTCCTCATTGGGCTACGGTACTGCCGAAGTACCTATCTCGGGGCAATCAACGGTAAATGTGTCATTAGATGAAGACGCATCGCAGCTTGATGAGGTAGTAGTTACCGCACTTGGTATTAGTAGGGAAAAGAAATCCCTAGGGTATGCCGTGACCGAAGTACAGGGAGCCGATGTGGCCTTGGTGAAAGAAGCGAACGTCATAAGTTCTTTGGCGGGTAAAGTAGCTGGGGTCGTTGTTTCAAGAACGACATCAGGACCCGGTGGAGGTACCCGGGTCGTGATTCGTGGAAACAATTCTATTACAGGAAATAATCAACCGCTATATGTGGTTGATGGAGTTCCTATCGATAATTCCGCACTAAGCGCTCCCGACGGGGCCGGAGAGTTCAATATTCCGGATTTGGGTACCGGTATTTCCGATATCAATCCTGATGATATTGAGTCGATGTCCGTGCTAAAAGGGCCGAACGCTGCAGCACTCTATGGTTCGCGCGCTAGTAACGGTGTGATCATTATAACGACAAAGAAAGGAAAGTCAGGTACTGGTCTAGGGGTGTCCATTACCTCAAGTGCTACCTTTGAAGACCCCATGGTGCTTCCGAAATACCAGAATCAATACGGTCGAGGAAGCGATGGTATTTTTCCACAAATCAACCCTGATGACCCATTGGCTACACAGGTAAATGTTGTAGCCGGTTCTGGTTCTTGGGGCCCACGATTCGATGGTTCATCGCAGCTGGCCTATAATGGGCAACAAAGACCTTATATTGCTCAACCCGACAATGTGAGGGATTTCTTTGAGACAGGAACAAGTTTTGTCAACACCGTGGCTTTAAGCGGTAGCAGTGCAAAATCGTCGGTTCGATTTTCCTATACCAATTCCGATATTGATGGAATACTGCCCAATTCAGGAATTCAAAGAGATAACTTTAATTTGAGGGCTTCGACCAACTTGTCGGATAAACTCAGTCTAGATACCAAGATTACCTATTTCCTCCAAAAAGCGAAAAACAGGCCGAATCAAGGTACCGAAGGGCTTGCCGCCTATTTATATCCATTGGCGAGAAATGTTAATGTCGAAGATTTAAAGACCTTTCAGAATATCGAAAATGCGATAGATCCCGCAAACCCCTTCAGGGTCATTGCGCCAACGGCATCAGGTGGAAACCCATACTGGATTTCATTCAATGACTTCAACGGGGATAGAAGATCTAGAATCACGGGTCTGGCCAAACTGCAATATCAATTTACGGATTGGTTGTCGGCTTTCGCGAGGGTCGGTACTGATGCAATTTCGCAGGATACGGAGAGTATTACGAAAACAGGGCACCATTTTGTGTCCAACGGTCGAATTCGCTACACTTCCAATGATAGAAGCGAAACCAACTATGATGTCTTGTTTATGGTCAACAAGGATATTTCCAGCAAATTCAACATTAACGCGAATATTGGGGCAAATGCGCTTCGATTCGGTCGAATTCGCTCAACTTCTTCCGGGGAACGTTTTAAAATTCCAGGAAGACCCTTTTTGGACAATACCGAAGAGATATTCGCAGAACAGACTGCGCGTATACGAAAGAGTGTGAACTCCGTTTATGGATCAGCGTCATTGGCATATGATTCTACCTTTTATCTAGATGTGACAGGAAGAAATGATTGGTCGTCGGCATTGGCAGCGGAAAACCGTTCGTACTTCTACAATTCCATTAGTATGAGTATTCTTTTGAATCGCCTTTTCAAGCTAGAAGGTGGTGCCATTGATTTGTTAAAGATTCGGGGAAGTATTGCCAGTGTGGGTAACGATACCGATTCACAGCAATTGGTCAATGTATTCAAAATTGCGGCAAATGGCTTTTTGGATAATGTTACGGTAAGCAGGCAAAAAACCTTATTTAGTGAGAGTCTATTGCCGGAAGATGTAGAGTCCACTGAAATCGGACTTGAATTCAGTGCTTTTAAAAACCGGTTCTATGGTGATTTTTCATATTATGACATCAGTTCCAAAAATCTGATTTTCGATGTGCCTCTAGATGCTGGTACCGGATTTGACGATTTTAGGACCAATGTGGGGGAGATTACCAATAAAGGATTCGAAATCTTAATTGGGGGTACCCCGATACAGACCCAGAACTTCTCTTGGGACATTTCAGCGAACATCGCTAAAAATGAAAACAGATTGGTGAGCCTTATTGATGGGCAAGATTTCTTCCAGTTCAGTAATACGAATTCAGGAACGGTCACCACAGTAGCTCGAGTTGGGGAAGGGTTTGGAGATATTGAAGCAACCACTTTTTTACGTAATGATGCCGGTCAATTGATTTTAACGGCCGAAGGTAGGCCGCAAGCGACTACGGAACGGGAGAAGGTTGGAAATTACCAGCCCGATGCTACCGGCGGTTTGACCAATACGTTTACCTATAAAGGCTTTACCCTGAATGCCCTGATCGATTTTAGAATTGGTGGAGAGGTGTATTCAGGTACCGATGCCGCCCTGGATGGCACAGGTGTTTCTGAACGATCCCTTGAGTTTCGAGATGGGGGTATTCTGGTAGAAGGCGTAGTCCAAAATGAAGACGGAGAAACTTTTTCTCCAAATACGGTAGCGATTTCAGCCCAAGACTATTGGGGTGCCGTGAGCAATATCGGTTCGGAGTATGTTTATGATCAAACGAATGTGAGATTGCGGGAGTTGAGTTTGACCTATGCCCTGCCCAAAAAGTTCTTGAAAGACACCTTTATACAAGGAGTTTCGATGAGTGCTGTGGGTAGAAATTTGCTATTTTTATATAAAAACGTTGATAATTTCGATCCTGAGTCCAGCTACTCTACTTCCAATTTTGCGCAGGGTGTCCTTTTCTATGCATTGCCGACTACGAGGAGTATTGGACTTACATTGAATGTTAATTTTTAATATTGTTATGATGAAAAAAATAAGAAAAATTCTAATGGGCTTTTTGTGTTTGGCCGCTTTAGCATCGTGTACCGATGATTTTGATGAAATAAACACGGATCAAAATGGCTTCCTTGCGGATGAAGTGAGTGCGAAGTTCTTTTTGACCGACACACAGTTTAAACTGTACTCTCCCGATAGGTTTCCCTATTGGAGGGCGCACTTGATCCATGCGGATCGATTTGCAGGTCATTTTACTTTTGGACACAATTCTTCATGGTGGGCCGATGAACTCTGTTATGATTATAACGCCGGATATACAGATGCTACTTTCGGCTGGATGGCAGGTTATTTAGGCAACATCAAAGGGTTTACTGATCAAGTGAAGGAAGGTGCGGAGCTTGAAAACGAATACATGTATGCGATGGCCTTGATTATCAAGGGGCTGTATTATCAAATGTATACGGAAACGTTTGGTATGGTTCAATTCACCGAGGCCGGACAAGAAAATATTTTAACGCCTAAATACGATACGCAAGATGTGGTCTATCAAGGCATCTTGGATGATTTGGATGAGGCCATGGCCATCATCGGCTCAACTGAACGAACCGGTATCGGAGTTGATGATGCTGGGGAAAACGATATCTATTGTGGGGGTGATCTGCAGCAGTGGAAGCGTTTGGCCAATACACTTAAATTGAGAATAGGAATGCGCACTATAGGCGCGCCAGGAGAGAGTTTCGCGGCGAACGCGATCAGTGAGGCCTTAGCAGCCCCACTTTTAGATGATGCCAGTGGCAGTGTGGTCATGAAAAAGGATTTTGTGATCAGTCAATGGGCCGCAGCTGCCTATGGCGATATCTGGTACAACTTCGGGGGAGGCTCCGATTGGACGGTGAGCGATGTGTTGATCAATCTTCTGCAAGAGAATAATGACCCCAGATTAGCGGTCTATGCAAAGCCGGCAAAAGGGGGTAGCTTTTCCTTTATAGACAATCCGGAAACCCCGGATCCAAACTATCAGGAACGATTGGATTTTGTCATTGCCAAACTAGATGAATCGGGTGCCGAGTATACCATGACTACTGCGGATGGGGAAACGATATTAGAAGTGGCTTCAGGGCAGTTCATAGGACAACCTGTACGAACAAACGGAGATACGTACCCCTATATGCGTTATGATATGTACAGCACACCAAGTGAAAAAGTGATACAGCAAAAGGGATCACAAGTAGATGCGTATCCTGAGATTATTTTGAGTAGTGCAGAGTCTTATTTCCTTCAGGCGGAGGCGGCGTTGAAAGGCATGTCCGGCGCTGATGGTGATCCCCAAGCCTTGATGGCAAGTGGTATTAAAGAAGCGATGAAGCTATGGGGAATTTCCGAAGGTGACGCTGATATTTATATCGCAAGTGCTCCCTTGGCGGATATCTCAGTGGGAACGCTGGATGAAAAACTTGAAAAAGTAGCCACCCAAAGATGGTTGGCAAGTTATACGGACGGCTTCGAGGCCTGGTCCATAGTTAGAGAGACAGGATACCCTAGTCAGCTTGCCGCTGGCGTGTCAAATCAAACTATTTATGGTTTAGGAACGCTGAACGGAAAATATCCGCAGCGATTACGCTATGGTTCAGGCGCCCAAGACAATCCTAATTTCGCCGATGTGGCACCGATACAAGGCGAAGATATGCAAGGTACGACCCTGTGGTTCGCACAGTAACTTAATTTGTTGAGTTAGTTTTGAGTTAGTTCATGAATGAGGAGGGGAAACCCTCCTCTATTTTTTGTGTAAGTTCGCACGTCCTCAATGGAGGAAGCTAATTGAAAACTGATAAGAAAATGTATTTTTGAATAGAGACACTTCATCTCTGAGGTTCAAACCTAAAATGTGATTCAGACCCGTAAATCAAAAGTGATGGCCGCGTATCGACGCTTTGATCTATATTGTGTAGTACTGTCTTTGTTATTGATGGGCGCTTGTAGCACCAAAGAGTCCACTTATCTATTTCAAGAGGTACCGAGTAGACACTCCAATATTGACTTCGTTAATCATATTCCCGAAAATGAATTGACCAATTCTTTTGTATACGAATATGTCTATAATGGCGGGGGTGTTTCCATAGGCGATGTCAATAATGATGGTCTCGAAGATATTTACCTGACGTCCAACCTTAATGACAACCAGCTTTATCTCAACAAAGGAAATCTAGAATTCGAGAAGATAACCGAAATCTCCGGGGTTAGGGGTAAAAAGGGCTGGACTACAGGAACGACCATGGTAGACATTAATGCAGATGGCTTGTTGGATATTTACCTGTGCAAATCCGGGCCCTATGGTAAAGCTTCGCTACTGGAAAATGAATTGTATATCAATCAAGGCATTAATGAAAACGGTATTCCCACCTTTGAGGAAGCGGCAAAGGCCTTTGGTATAAACGATACGAGTTATTCGATTCAGGCAGCCTTTTTCGATTTTGATCTCGACGGTGACCTAGACATGTATTTGATGAACCATAACCCTCAGACCTTCAGTGCAGAAGCCAGTCGAGAGGCTTTTTCCCAGTTAGGGGATAAGTTTTATAGTAATGAAAATGGTGTATATGTTGATAAAACGAAAGAAGTCGGCATCTATTCCAATGCAATTTCCTACGGCCTTGGTTTAGGGGTAAGTGATATGAATTTAGATGGATGGCCCGATGTGTACGTATCCAATGACTATGATGAAAGAGACTATTTGTATATCAATCAAAAGAACGGTACGTTCAAAGAAGTAGTCAAGCAAGCCACCAATCATATATCAAACTTCTCAATGGGAAATGATATCGCCGATTTTGATAATGATGGCTTTGTGGATGTTATCACCCTCGACATGGTATCGGAAGATAATTACGGGATGAAAACAAGCATGGCCAGCATGAATCCTGAGAAATTCGAGAATAATGTGGCTCAAGGAAAGCATTATCAGTACATGTACAACGCCTTGCAAAAACATAGTACCCATATTGATTCTACCGGTATCCCTTTCTTTTCGGACGTGGCGCAAATCAGTGGAATTTCGAATACCGATTGGAGCTGGGCGCCTTTACTAGCTGATTTTGACAATGACGGACTGAAAGATATTTTTATATCCAATGGTATTAAGAGGGATTTTCGAAATAAAGACTTCTACAAGGGTATGCAAGAGTTTAAAAGGGCAAACCCAGATGCACTCTCTAATCCTGAAAAAATCAATTCATTGGTCAACAGAACCCCACATCGCCCTCAGCGCAACTACTTTTATACGAACAAAGGGGGGCTAAGGTTTGAGAACGTTTCTGAGAAATGGGTGCAAAATGCGGCTAAGGACTACTCCAATGGAGCGGCATATGCGGATCTTGACAACGACGGAGATCTTGATTTGGTCATCAACAATGTAGATAAGAAAGCGCAAGTCTTGGAAAACCATTCCGATCAACGGCAAACAAATTTTATGCAAGTGAGTTTAAAAGGGATGCCGAAGAACAATCTTGGAATAGGAGCCAAAGTTCTGGTATATACCGAGGGCGGTAAGCAATTGTATGAAAACTACCTCACACGGGGCTACCAATCTTCTATATCCCCGAGGTTGCATATAGGTTTGGGAAAGGAAAGTAAGGTGGACTCCTTGATTGTATACTGGCCTCAAGGGGAAAGGCAAAAAGTATCACAAATTGAGCCCAATAAACACCTAACGGTTACCTATGATTCAAAGAAGATAACGCGCAAGAAGCAAAGGGAGGTATCCAAGATGTTCGAAAGCTTGGCCTTGGATATTCGTATGAACCATGAGGAAAATGATTTTGACGACTATGACAAGCAACTGTTATTGCCCCATAAATTATCGCGGTTTGGACCATCTGTCGCGGTGGGCGATATAAATTCGGATGGCCTTGATGATATTTATTTGGGACAGAGCACTGGTACGGCGTCAACCCTGTATAGTCAATTGCCTAACGGACAATTCAAGATACACCAGACCTTTTTAAAGGACTCGATCTTTGAAGATGTGGCCTCGCAGTTTTTTGATTTTGACAATGATGGAGACCTGGATCTTTATGTCGCCAGTGGGGGGAATGAATTTGAAGCGAATTCCCCAAATTATCGCGATCGTTTATATGAGAATACCAATGGGCAATTTGTAAAAAGATTGGATTTGCTGCCGGATAATCTATATATCAGTAGTTCTAAAATACGTATCGCCGACTATGATAAAGATGGCTTTGAGGATCTTTTTGTGGGTGGAAGACATATTCCTGGTGATTATCCAACGCCACAAACCAGTTATATTCTGAGAAACGAAGCCGGTAAGTTTCGAAACGTCAATACGGAAGCGGCACCTGAATTGAAAAGCATTGGTCTGGTAACCGATGCGTCATGGACCGATTTTGATTCGGATGGGGATACCGATCTGTGTATTGTAGGCGAATGGATGTCACCCACTTTTTTCCGAAATGAGAACAATACCTTCAAAAAAGTAAAAGACCAAGTCTTGGATAGCCTTTCAGGCTGGTATTACTCCGTGAAGGCCTTTGATATCGATAATGATGGCGATGATGACTATATCTTGGGTAATTTAGGGGAGAACTATAAATATAAAGCCAATACCGATGAGCCGTTTGAGTTGTATTATCATGATTTCGATGCCAACGGAAACAAAGACCTGGTCTTGGGGTACTACAATTTTGGCGATTTATTCCCAGTTCGCGGAAGGGAGTGCTCATCTCAGCAAATTCCTACCATAAAACAAGTAATGCCCACCTATGATGAATTTGGGAAATCGACCCTTCCTGAAATTTATGGAGGTGATAAACTTCAAAATGCATTGCGGCTATCTAGCTATAATTTTAAAAGCGGGGTTTTGAAGAACAACGGAAGTGGGCGTTTTGAATTCATACCTTTTCCTGATATGGCTCAACTCTCTTCCATTAATGACATGGTCATAAAAGATTTGAATGGCGATGGACAAGAAGATTTGATTGTCGCTGGTAATATGTTTGGTTCGGAAATCGAAACGCCACGCAACGATGCGGGTTATGGCTTGGTGCTGATCAATCAAGGAATGGGTGCCTTTACTCCATTGAATGCCAGTACCACCGGATTGCATCTGTCCGGTGATGTGAAAATAGTACAAACCATAACTATAGATGGAGCTACTTGTCTTTTGGCCGGTAGCAATGCTGAGAAACTGGAAATTTTTGAGCTAAACCGTGACTAGTCCAAATACAAATCGACCAGCCCATCGGGCGTAGTCACATGAATCACCTTCTGCTCTCGGTCCACTTTGGCAATAATGTCATCACTGATGGGGATCAATAGCTCTTTTTCGTCTTTCAAGACCTCAAAGAGGGCTTGTGAAGTGGTATCGTTCACACTTTGAATGACTCCGATATCGCCGTGGATGCTATCGAGCACCCTGAAACCGATCACCTCGTGAAAGTAGAATTTATTACCGGTAAGTTCCGGCAAAAAGGAAAGTGGCAAATAGAGTTCTGAACCCATGATCTTGTCGGCATCATCCTCTGAGTTCACTTCCTCGAAATCGATGCGCAGCAACTGTGATTTGTGCAAGCGGCATTTGCGAATAAAAAATGGAATCAGATTGTTGCGCAGGGCAACAAAAACTGATTCCATATTATCGTATAATTCGGGTTCGTCCGTATCGATTTTCACCAATACTTCACCCTTAAAACTGTATTTCGAAACGATTTTGCCTAGGTAGAAACAGTCTTCCTTTCGCATCGTTCCTAAAGTATATTATTCTTCCTCAGAGGATGCAGCAGGTGCTGCCTCTTCTTTTTTAGGTTCTTCCTTCGACGGAGCCTCTTCAACAGCTGGCGCTTCTTCAGCAACAGGAGCTTCTTCAACCACAGCTTCCGCAACTTCTTCGCTTGCGGCCTCGGTAACTTCGATTTCACCTTCAACCACCTCAGGGGTTTCTGGTAATTCTGCTTCCGCAGCTGCGATGGCACGTTTTTCGTTTACCTCTTTTTCAGCTTTTAAAGCAGCGGCTTTAGCTTCTGCCTTGGCTTTGTCCAATCCACCTACTTTGGCAGCAACTGATGCTTCTTTTTCTTTTAACCAAGCGTCGAACTTTTCTTCCACTTGCTCTTCGGTCAAAGCTCCTTTTCGCAAACCACCTAACAAGTGATGCTTCAGAAGAACTCCTTTATAAGACAATATCGCTCTAGCAGTGTCAGTTGGTTGCGCACCGTTCTGTAACCACTGAACTGAGTTGTCAAGATTTAATTCGATTGTTGCTGGGTTGGTATTCGGATTGTAGATTCCTAATTTCTCCAAGAATTTACCATCTCTTTTTGCTCTAGCATCTGCTGCTACGATCCAATAAAATGGTTTTCCTTTTTTACCGTGTCTCTGTAATCTAATTTTAACTGGCATATCACATTAATTTGTAGGGTGCCCGACCCTGATTATTAATTCATTTTGTCCCAAACGGGCTGCAAATATACTTCAATTTCCATTATAGGCAAGAACTTTATTGGGTTACTTCACTCCCTATCGGCCAATTGATCTATGCCTGGTTTCAATTTTGATTGGTGCAACGCTTTTATCGAATCTACTTTTTGTAGGATTTCAGGGTGTTTTTGAGCAATATCGAACTGCTCTCCCGGATCGTGGCTGAGGTTATAGAGCAATGGAGGGTCATGTGCCAGGCGCTCCCCAAACTCTCCGTAGGCCCCTTGCGTGAAGAAATGCGCTTTGAAATCCCCATGGCGAACAGCATATATTTCTGTGCCCCGGTAATAGATAAGACTTTTTCTGGGACTTTCTTTTCCTTGAAGCAAGACAGTGCTTAAATCATGACTGTCAAGAATTCGGTCTTCGGGGAGCGGTGCGCCTGCCATACTGCTAAAGGTGGCGAACAGGTCCATAGTTGACCCCATCTCAGTGACGAGCCCGGGGGCGATTGTACCGGGCCCCCAGAAGATACCCGGTTCGCGCATACCGCCTTCCCAAGTGGTGCCTTTTCCTGCCTTTAGCAATCCCGCAGAACCACCATTTAGCTTAAAGGGGAGCCAGGGTCCGTTGTCCGAGGTGAACACCACAATGGTATTCTCGGCCAACCCTTCATCTTTTAATGTTTTGATGATTTTGCCGACGCCATCATCGATTTCTTGCAAGACATCACCGTAGAGTCCTCTCTCGCTTGTGCCCTTGAACTTATCCGATGCGAACAGAGGAATGTGGGGCAGGTTGTGGGCCAGATAAATAAAGAAAGGCGCTTCTTTATTCTCTTTGATATATGAAACGGCCTCATGGGAATACCGGGTGGTGATGTTATTTTGATCCGCAGGTCTTTCAATGATTTCCGTATTGCGGAGCAAGGGTACATTGAAATGTTCGGTCTTAATGGAATCGTTGGGTTGTTGCCAATAGTCCCAGTACGGTAATAGCCCATCGACCATGTCCATATCATTGGAATACGGGATGCCGAAGTAATAGTCAAACCCATGATTTGTTGGGAGGTATTGTTCCTTATGGCCCAAATGCCATTTTCCAATAGCTGCGGTGCGGTATCCGACTTTTTTCAATTGTTCGGCGAGCGTGATTTCGGAAGCGGGTAGGCCATTTTTCGAATCAGGGAACAATACCCGATGTGTATTGCTCGCCATTCCGCTACGAACCGGAAGTCTTCCGGTCAAAAGAGCAGCCCTACTTGGGGTGCAGACACTAGCGCCCACATAGAAGTTGGTCCATTTTTGACCTTCTTGAGCCATACGGTCTAAGTGAGGGGTTTTGATGGTGGGATGGCCATAGGCTCCCAAATCCCCATAGCCGAGATCATCGGCAAAGATGACAATGAAGTTGGGTGTTCGGTTATCCGGGGTGGTCGTATCGGTTTTTTTTTCTTCTGCATTACAACCTATGAGAAGTAGGGCGAATAGCATTAAGTGGATAATGGTAGTTTTTTTCATAATTGAACCTTGGGTTTCCCTAAATATAGGTAATGTTCCCAATATTCATGAATTCGAAATTGTGGCGTTAATAACTCCTAACAACTCCCCTTTTTCAAACTGCACCTTTTCCGTATTTTTAGGGGTACTTTTTTGAAGTCGGAAATTCCAATGGTCAAGCCGAAAATTTCAATGTTAAGGGTTTGAAATTTGGAATTTCGTTTTTTATAATTCGACACGAGTATATATGTTTTTGATCTTCGATACCGAAACCACTGGGTTGCCCAAGAATTGGAATGCCCCTATAACCGACACGGATAACTGGCCGCGCTGTATTCAAATCGCTTGGCAGCTACATGATGAAATGGGCAATCTGGTGGAGCATCAAGATTATCTGGTCAAACCCGAAGGATTCAACATTCCGTACGATGCCGAAAAGATCCATGGCATATCTACGGCTCTGGCAGAGCAAAAGGGTGTTTCCATGGCCGACGTGCTTGAAAAGTTCAACACGGCGATGGCGCGAACCAAATTTATTGTCGGCCAAAACGTGGGCTTCGATGTCAATATCATGGGGGCCGAGTTTCATCGATTTGCGATTGAAAACCCCTTACAGGATCTTCCGGTGTTGGATACCTGTACCGAAGAAACCGCAGTGCTTTGTCAAATTCCCGGTGGACGAGGGGGTAAATTTAAACTTCCGACCTTAACGGAATTACATCAACACCTATTTGGTGAGCCTTTCGGCGAAGCGCATAATGCTACTGCCGATGTGGAGGCCACTACCCGCTGCTTCTTGGAACTCCTCCGAAGGAAACACTATCCCATTGAAAAATTGGATGTACAGCCTGACTACTATGAGAATTTCTCCGACGAGAATCCTCAAGAAATCCAGTTGATCGGACTCAAGCATATCAATCTCAAAAAAGCTTCCAAAAAAATAGCGGATGCATTATGGGAAAAAGACACTGGTGGCGTATCGGAGTCCGAGATCCAAAAAAACGTACAAACCCTCGAGGAGGCGCAGTATGCGCATTTGCATAACCATTCACAGTTTTCGGTGTTGCAATCCACTATTGCTGTTCGTGACCTGGTAAAGGCTGCCGGTGATGCCCAAATGCCGGCCGTGGCGATTACCGACCATGCGAATATGATGGGCGCTTTTCACTTCGTAAAGGAAATCAAAGCACATAACAACGGGGTGAAGACAAGAAACGCCGAGGCAGTCGAAAAAGGAGAGCTGCCATCGGAAACCGAGATCAAACCGATTATCGGATGTGAATTTTTCGTTTGCGATGACCATACGAACAAGAACGTAAAGGATTATGGCTATCAGATCGTGCTCTTGGCAAAGAACAAAAAAGGGTACCACAATCTGGCCAAAATGTCCTCGATCGCCTATACGGACGGATTTTACTATGTACCTCGAATCGATAAAAAGGTAATTGAACGGTACAAGGAAGACGTTATCGTGCTGACCGGTAATCTGTATGGCGAGGTACCCGGTAAAATTTTGAACGTAGGGGAGAAGCAAGCGGAAGAGGCCTTGCTTTGGTGGAAAGCACAATTCGGCGATGATCTCTACATAGAGATCATGCGACATGGCCAAGAAGATGAAAACCGTGTGAATCAGGTATTGATCGAATTCGCCAAAAAGCACCAGGTACAAATGGTCGCGACGAACAATACATATTACTGCGCGAAAGCGGATGCCGACGCCCATGATATTCTCCTGTGCGTGAAGGATGGTGAAAAACAGGCGACTCCTATCGGCAGGGGGCGTGGGTATCGATACGGCTTACCCAATCAAGAATACTATTTCAAGTCTCAAGAAGAGATGAAAGAGCTGTTCAAAGACCTTCCGGATGCGATTTTAAATGTGGCGGAGGTTTTGAACAAAATCGAACCTTTTGAATTGGCACGAGATGTACTCCTGCCCAAATTCGATATTCCCGAAGCGTTTAAAGTGCCCGAAGATGCCATTGATGGAGGTAATCGCGGTGAGAATGCCTACCTGCGCCACATTACGTATGAAGGGGCCAAAAAAAGATATGAAGTCATCACGCCGGCAATCGAAGAGCGTATCGATTTCGAATTGGATACGATCAAAAATTCGGGGTATCCGGGCTATTTTTTGATTACAGAAGATTTTATTCGGGAGGCGCGTAACATGGATGTATCCGTTGGGCCCGGTAGGGGTTCTGCAGCAGGTTCCGTGGTCGCCTACTGTTTGACGATTACCAATATCGACCCCTTGAAATACGATTTGCTTTTTGAGCGGTTCTTGAATCCGGATAGGGTATCTATGCCCGATATCGATATTGATTTCGATGATGAAGGTCGAGGTCGTGTGATGGATTATGTGATCAATAAATATGGTGCAAACCAAGTCGCACAGATCATCACTTATGGTACGATGGCCGCGAAGTCTTCCATTCGTGATACGGCCAGGGTACTGGACCTGCCCCTGGGTGATGCGGACCGGATTGCGAAGTTGATTCCGACCATGTCGAAGTTAGGAAAGATCTTCGGACAGTCGGAAACGGACCTGAAAAAGAAATTTCGCGCGGACGATCTCGAGAAAGTACATCAGCTGCTGAATATTTCGGAAGGTGATGATTTGGAGGGGCAGACCCTAAAAATGGCCAGAACCCTTGAAGGTTCGGTTCGAAATACGGGCATACATGCCTGTGGCGTGATTATTACCCCTGATGATATTACCAATTTTGTTCCGGTGGCAACGGCCAAGGATTCTGACTTGTATGTGACGCAATTCGATAACTCCGTCGTTGAAAGTGCCGGGCTATTGAAGATGGATTTCTTGGGATTAAAGACCTTGACCTTGATCAAGGACACCGTAAAGATCGTAAAGGCCAAACATGGGGTCGAATTGGTGCCGGACGATTTTCCGTTAGACGATGAAAAGACCTATGAGCTCTTTCAACGTGGGGATACGGTAGGAATATTTCAATATGAATCGCCGGGGATGCAAAAACATATGAAGGATCTAAAGCCTTCTGTTTTCGATGACCTTATTGCCATGAATGCCCTGTATCGCCCAGGTCCAATGGAGTATATCCCTAGTTTTATCCGAAGAAAACATGGCGACGAGGAGATTGCCTATGACCTTCCGGATATGGAGGAATACCTGAAGGAGACCTATGGTATCACGGTGTACCAAGAACAGGTGATGTTGCTTTCCCAAAAATTAGCAGGTTTTTCCAAGGGTGATGCCGATGTACTTCGAAAAGCCATGGGGAAGAAGATATTCGCCTTACTCCAAAAACTAAAACCACAGTTTTTGGATGGCGGTGAAAAGAACGGACACCCTAGGGAAGTCTTGGAAAAGATATGGAAAGATTGGGAAGCTTTTGCGGCCTATGCCTTCAACAAAAGCCACTCTACCTGCTACGCCTATATCGCCTATCAGACCGCTTACCTCAAGGCACATTATCCTGCAGAATACATGGCGGCTGTTTTGAGCAATAACATGAACGATATCAAGCAGGTGACCTTTTTCATGGAAGAATGCAAACGAATGGGGCTTGAGGTTTTAGGCCCTGATGTGAATGAATCGTATTATAAATTTGCGGTCAACAAAAATGGGGCGGTACGTTTTGGTATGGGTGCCATTAAGGGGGTCGGCCGTTCGGCGGTGGAAACCATTGTGGCCCATCGCAAGGAAGATGGCAACTTCAAATCCGTTTTCGATTTGGCGAAGCGCGTCGATCTTCGGGCCGCGAATAAGAAAGCCTTTGAAAATTTAGCCGTTGCAGGCGGATTTGATTCTTTCGGAACTACACATCGGGCACAATATTTTCACGATACTGGAGATGGCATCACCTTTTTGGAAAAGGTGATCAAATCGGCTGCGAAGTACCAAGAGAACAAGAATTCATCCCAAATGGATATGTTCGGGGGCATCAGTGAAGCACAGATTCCAGAACCTGAAGTGCCTCCTTGTGAGGCATGGGGTACTATGGAGAAACTTCGTAGGGAAAAAGAAGTTGTCGGAATCTATATTTCAGGCCATCCGTTGGATGATTTCAAAACGGAAATCGAAGCCTTTTGCAATGCCAGTGTTTCTTGCGCCAACGAACTCGAGAACTATGTCAATCGCGAATTGTCAATGGCCGGGGTGATTACCGATGTGCAACATCGCGTTTCCAAAAATGGAAAAGGATGGGCCGCTTTTACGATGGAAGACTACACCGATTCATTTGAGTTTCGGATTTTTGGGGAGGAGTATCTCAAATTCCGTCATTTCTTGATGATCAATTCCTTTGCTTACGTGAAAATCTTTGTGCGTGATGGTTGGGTCAATCGAGATACGGGTAAAAAAGGGGACCCTCGCATGCAGTTCAATAGTTTCATGTTGTTACAGGAAGTGATGGAAGCCTACGCCAAAAAATTGACCATCAAGTTGAATATCGCCAATTTAAAGGAGGAACGCATTCGGTATTTGAAAGATACTTTGGTCTCCCATAGTGGCAGTCATACCTTAAATTTTATCGTCTATGAAATGGAAGAGGAAATCAAGGTCAATTTATCCCCAAGAAAACAGAAAGTGCAAATATCGAGTGAATTATTGCACCAGTTACAAGAAAACGAAGTGCATTATAAACTGAATTAAAAACAAAACCCGTAACCTGAATAAAGTCAATAAATTACATTGATTGGGCCATAGTCAAAACGAATAATAGGCGGGTAAGGAACAAGCAATTTATTTGACTAACTTTGTGTAATTCTAAAATAAAACAAACATGGCATTAGAAATAACGGATGCAACTTTTGATGAAGTAGTACTAAAGAGTGATAAACCGGTAGTAGTTGACTTTTGGGCAGCGTGGTGCGGACCTTGTAGAATGGTAGGTCCTATCATCGATGAGGTGAGTAGTGAATACGAAGGGAAAGCCGTAGTCGGTAAGGTAGATGTAGATGCGAATCAAGAGTTTGCCGCCAAATATGGTGTACGTAACATACCCACGGTATTGGTTTTCAAAAATGGTGAAATCGTAAACCGTCAAGTAGGAGTATCTCCGAAGCAAGTGTATACTGACGCAATAGACGCAGTGCTATAATGCGTTAGATTCCGTAATCGGAATAGAAAATAGAATCCTGTCTTTCTTGAGATGGGATTCTTTTGTTTTGGGGCTAGGGGCGGTTTGTAGTTGGAATCTGGAATTTGTATTTTGAAGCTAGGAGCTAGGAGCTAGGAGCTAGGAGCTGGGAGCTGGGAGCTGGGAGCTGGGAGCTGGGAGCTGGGAGCTGGGAGCTGGGAGAAGTGAGTGATAGGTTTGAAGTGTAGTGATTGTAATTGTCGATGAAAAATAATTCGTGCTAAGTGAACAGTGAACAGTGAACAGTGAACAGTGAACAGTGAATGGCCAGTCGCCTCCTCAATTATGGTTATCTTAGTGTTATGAATCTACAATCCGAATTAAATAAATCCTCCTTATTCCAGAATTTAGAGCTGTTGGCCAATCAGGTAGTCGAGGGATTCATAAGCGGCATTCATAAGAGTCCGTTTCACGGTTTTTCCGCAGAATTTGCAGAGCACAAGATTTACAATAACGGGGAAAGTACGAAACATATCGATTGGAAGTTGTTCGCCAAAACGGATAAGTTGTATACGAAGCGCTACGAAGAGGAAACGAATCTGAGATGTCATATGATTTTAGATAGTTCGGCCTCAATGTACTATCCTGAGGTGAAGAACCTGAGCGTAAACGATTTGAACAAAATTGGGTTCGGTGTACTGTCTATAGCGGCGCTAATGAATATTTTGAAACGTCAACGCGATGCGGTGGGGCTAAGTGTGTTCTCTGACCAGTATAATTTTTACTCGCCTGAGAAGGGTAGTGAAAGACACCATCAAATGTTGTTGGCCAAATTGAGTGAGATCAGTTTGGACAAAACTCCGGCGAAAGAAACGGAAACCTATGCCTATTTGCATTTAATAGCGGAAAAGATCAAACGGCGTAGTCTGATTTTTCTGTTTACCGATATGTTTCAAACGGCCACGGATGATGAGAAACTATTCGATGCGCTTCGACATTTAAAATACAATAAGCATGAAGTGGTGTTGTTTCACTTGATCGACAAGTCTACCGAACAGGAGTTCGATTTTGAAAATACCCCAAAGCGCTATATAGATGTAGAGACTGGCGCTCACATTGATCTGTATGCCGAGAACGTGAAAGAAGCCTATGAAAAGAGTGTGGCAACATATTTCGATGCATTAAAACTAAAATGCGCCCAGTATAAGATGAAGTATGTTGGCGTAGATGTCCGTGGTGATTTTTCAAAGGTGCTCAATACCTATATGGTCGAACGTCAAAAATTTCTTTAGGAAGCCCTTAATTTTGGGAGAAATAGTTTGTGCAATAGAAATATCGATTTATATTTGCACTCGCTTTAACAAAGCATTTTGAACAAGATTTGAATCTGGCTGTTGCCAGAGTACGCTAGAAGCGCATAAAATCATTGGTCTGGTAGTTCAGTTGGTTAGAATACCTGCCTGTCACGCAGGGGGTCGCGGGTTCGAGTCCCGTCCAGACCGCTAGTAAAATCAAGCCCTCACGGATGTGGGGGTTTTTTGATTCATATAGTTGCACGCAGATTGCACGCAGTTTTATTATTTATTTGAACTTCTTTTTAGGTTTTCTACTATAAACTCAGCCCTTTCGTACAGTTCGTCATAAGTCACAACTTGAATATTTCGGCTATCATTTCGGAAAAGCTCTAAGGTTCTTTTTTTTATCTCCGCTTCTCTATAACTCCCAGCGGTTTCTAGTTCCGACCAACTTCCAATTATTAGAATAGTTTCAGAATCAAATGCCTTTTCATTCACTAAATTACCATCAGAGTCCACTTGAGGCTTATCAAATTTTATCAAGCCCGCCGCTTTTTGCTCTAAAATTTGCGAACAAGCATTCTGTAAATTTCTGGATAGTGACCATGCTCCAGATCGGTTTTTATCTTGACCAAAGAGGTGGGTTGAAGGTTTTTTGAGTTCAACAAAAGTCACGAATTTAGAATCGGATAGTAGAAAATCGGAAATAACCGCATTACTTCCATCCAGGTCTTGTCCGGAAACGTTCCCTTCTTTTTGGAGTATCCCTTGATATTTATAACTCGTTCCGAGACCTAAAATCCATTCATTTCGCTCAAAAAACGCCTGCCAAGTAGATTCCTCTTTAGCGTTGGGCATGTTAATGAGCTGTCGGTATTCTTTCCAGTATTGAGGCTTTTCAAGTAATTTTTTAAAGTATCCAAGCCCTCTTTTTCTGAAAGCTAAGTTCACGATGTCTCGGGATGTAATTATTCCTTCTTCAATAACGGACTCGACAACAGCTTGGCCACCTTCTTTGGCAAGAAGCGTTTTGATTAATTTTATGTTCTCGGTTGTAAGTTCGGTATCTGCTATTTTAATACGTTTTTCCGAGATGGCAGCTAAATCGGTTTGGTCTAAAAAACTCAGGAAAGCTCTTAACTGTGCTAAATTGAATTTACTGAATTTTACTCTCTGCTTTTCTATGTTACCAATCAGTTTAATAATTTCAATGCCCTCAATATCATTCTTCTCCTTAATGTAGACGGCTTTCAGCATGGTTTTGCTTGACAATTTGGTAACAAAGCCTTCGTCGTCGTCATGTACAATTTGAAAAAACCTGCCTTTTTCAAATTCATGGCTGTACAAATAATTAGGTTTGGAATTTATAATTACATCGTCCTCTGTTGGCTTAAGCCTATTTGGTCGGTCTCTTATCATGCAAAGATATTTGTGATTTAATTCTAGGATATTGAGAAAGCAGTTCGCTCTTTAATCATTTAAAAGCAACTTCCTGATCATAGTTTATTTCGGTTTTTACTTGCCTGCTTTCCCATTGATAAAGTCACGTATTAATAAAAGCTTTTAATGAATCTATTAATGATTAGATTCAAATTTGATTTGAAATAGAGCGTTTTGTATCGCAGGATGAAGCCAACAGTAAAGTGTTGTGTAAAGCACCCAATCAACTAAGCATAAAAATAATCATTATTTTTCTTATATAGATTATAAAATCAAAAATAAGATAAAAAATATTGTTTATTTTAATATATTTGAATCAAATAAGGAAATAATGGTTGAAAAAATATCTAAATCTCAGGTTTTAGAACGTATTCAGTTTGAGAATTACTGGTGGCGTAATAACAGTATTGAAGAGGATTACAATGCCATGCAACGCCGATTGTACTTTGATATTTTCAAACCTATGGTATTTGACCGAACCATAAACAGGGCGGTTGTGCTAATGGGGCCAAGAAGGGTCGGGAAAACTGTGATGTTGCACCATACTATTCAGGAATTAATAGACGACGGGGTGCCCGCTCAAAAAATTATTTTCATTACGGTAGAAAATCCGATTTACACGAATATTGCCTTAGAGGAGCTTTTCAAATATGCCTTGGAAGCCATCGGCAATCAAAACCCCAAAGACTGTTTTGTATTTTTCGACGAGATCCAATACTTGAAAGATTGGGAAATTCACCTAAAGACATTGGTGGACAGTTATCGCGGCACAAAGTTTGTAGTGTCCGGTAGTGCCGCTGCTGCACTAAAATTTAAAAGTAATGAGAGCGGTGCGGGACGCTTTACTGACTTTTTATTGCCGCCCCTTACCTTCTACGAATACATACACATAAACAATCTACAGCACTTGATGGTCGAGAGCAATTTGCTCTGGAAAGGGAAGGAGCAACATTTTTACGATACCGTAAATTCCCAGTTGTTGAATGAGCATTTTGTGAAGTACATCAATTTTGGAGGATATCCTGAGATCATCTTTTCGCCACAGATGCAAAAGAATCCCGGGCGCTATATAAAACAGGATATTGTAGATAAGGTATTATTACGTGATTTACCAAGTTTATATGGTATTAAAGATGTACAGGAATTGAACAGGCTGTTCACTACCATTTGTTTTAATACCGCCCATGAGTTCGAGTACGCGGAGTTGAGCAGAACATCAGGGGTAAAAAAGCACCTTATAAAAACCTATATTGAATATTTGGAGTCTGCTTTTTTGGTCAAAAAAATCGGCAGGGTAGATCAGAGCGGAAAACGTTTCAAAAGAGAAGTGAAGTTTAAAATGTACCTCTCTAATCCATCGTTATATGCTGCTTTATTTACACCATTGGCGATTACTAATGAAAAACGTATGGGTGACTTGGTAGAAACGGCTATTTATTCACAATGGATGCATCGGGATTGGTTTAATCCGTATTATGCCCATTGGGGAAAAGGAGAGGTAGACATGGTGGGAATCGATGAAGGCACTTTACAACCCATTTGGGCATTGGAAATTAAATGGAGTAATAGATACGCAGAAAAACCCAGCGAGTTAAAAAGCCTTATTGATTTCTGTAATTCGAATAAGTTGACTTCCGCATTGGTTACCACTATTGATGTCAAAGCCCAAAAGGAGTTTCAAGGCGTAACCTTGCAATATGTGCCTTGTGCTACCTATGCGTATAATGTTGGTAAGAATACATTGGACAAGAAGAAATAGATTTCAGTAACCGAAAATGCGAACAATCCGCATGGGGAAGGCCTTTTATCTCCGACAAATTTTTCGCCATCTCCCAAAAACCCATCGATAGCCAAGTTTTTTATGCAATTGGGTAGATTTGATGAATTGGGCTCTGGTATTTTGAACGTAAACAAGTATATCAAAGCCTATTCGGGAAAGGATAATCCTCTATTTATTGAAGGAGCTACTTTTAAAACCATAATCCCTATTCCTGTTCGAAGAGTAGATGATGGAGGAACTAGTGGAGCTAATGAAGGAGCAATTGAGGGAGCAATTGAGGGAGTAATTGAGGGAGTAACTGATGGAGTAAAAGAAAGACTAGTTCTTCTTCTAACTGCGATAGCTAATGATGAAGGTAAAAGAGTTCCTGATTATAGAGAAAAGACGAAACTTGCCGAGAGTTCACTAGAAAGATATATTGCTCAACTCCGTACTGCTGGTCTTATAGAATTTAAAGGAGATGCGCCTCAGACCGGCGGGTATTTTTTAAAAGACACTGTCAAACAATTGATAGATGACAGTAAATCGTAGTATTGGATAAATTGCAGGATATTTTTTCACTTTAAATGCGACGATTATAAGTTCACTAGATAAAAACTCCAAAAAGCCGGTTTTCAAAATTCGCCCTTTTAGACAAACAAAATCCTTTTTTAAAATGATTCGTGTCCAATATCCAATTATCTAAGCTCCACAACGAATTAACGAGTGATTTGTCGAAATCCAAAGCCTTGGTTCAATAGAAGACATATCTTTTGGTTTTCAAACTGTATTTATGGAGGTCGTCCTATTGGAAAAAGAAGCTTTTTTTGCTTTGTTCAGAAAGGTGGTCGAACATGTCGAGGCCAATAGGAAGGATACCGAGGACAAATGGATCGATGGGGCGGAGGTAATGTCCATACTCAGAATAAAGTCTACAACTACGCTCCAGAAATTAAGGGACGAGGGAAAAATCCGGTATTCCCAACCCCAGAAGAAGATTATCCTTTACGATAGGGACTCCGTTATAGAATATATCGAGAAACACGCCCGAGAAACTTTTTAATCATGGAAGAAGAAATCAAAGTCGACGAAAAATTTAAAAGTGCCTTTAACATGGGCTACCGTGTGGCAAAGGAGTTAGATCTGAAAACCCAAATAATCAAGGATCAAGAAAAACTGATGCCAAACAGCCCGATACATATGGGTATGCAACAGTATATTGATGAAGCCAAACTTTCCGTGAACATCAAAAAGAGCGAATCTTTGAATCAAAGTACGGACGATACCTTTAAAAGGAAGAAAGGCAGATCACGCGGTAAAGGACCGAGCCTATAGTTCCTCAAAAGTCTTACGCTGTCAATTCATTGCAGAACAATACATATCGATAACCTCTAGAATATTCTCATAGGTGTATTCATCCACCAGTGTCAGGTCAAACTCGCTAGCGAAATTACATAAAATCAGTTCGAGTTCTTCCATAGTATCCTCCTCCAATCCACTGGCTTTAGGTTCATAGATTTTGTAGGCAAGATACCTACCAAATTCCTCATCGAATCTCTTTTCCGAATAGGTGTCACAATCACCTAAAAAATTCTCGAAATAGTACATGTATTTTTGGTTCAGGCCCCAAAAGTAAAGCGCGGTAAGTTCGTCTTTCCCAAGGTCATTTTTGAACTTCCATAGTATTTCATATAGGTCGAGCTTAACTTCATTGGGCAAGTCAAATCCATAGTGATTGACGCTTCTGAACAAGTTGGTAATAACACTATCATTTGATTGCGGTTCAAAAGAAAAACTCATCAATAAATTACGTAGAACTGACTTTTTAAAATAGGCTAAAGTAGCTGCATTGATATCTTTTGTAATGAATATTTTGTCGCTAATACTTATCAATGGGCTATAAATTTTTTTGTTGGTCGTAGGGTGATATTTTGAGATTACCCAAAGATACCGAGTAAAGATTTTAGCGAATGGCATAGCACACTTTTTAACTATTTTATTCAGCTATGTATTCCCAAGCCATTGCGGAAGTCTTGCAAAAATTTCACTCCAATCCTCCCGAGCGGGCGACCTTCGCCCGCCCGCTTTCGGTCGTCTTTCCGTTCCAGTTTTGCAAGACCCCCTCGCGGCCGCGCAAAAGCACAAGCGGCGGAAATGCCGCTTGCTCTTTTCTCTCCCTACCCACAAAAAACCTGGACACTTCCGTATTTCTTTCCATTTTTTCAATACCATATCGGACCAGATAAATCTCCTATTTGTACCCATATATATTGATGTGGTTTGATATGATTTAACGACTTAAATAATTGATTATAAGTTAGTTGTATACACGAATGATTATGTATATTTATCCGTGAAACGGATAGCGAGGTGTATTCTAAGTAACTTAGAATTGTCTACTTCTGGCGAAGTGTTTTGCTTCATAAAGCAATAAAAATGGAACAACGAAAAAGAGGTCGAAAACGATTGGGAGATAGGAAGCGGTACCATAATATCATGCTCAGGTTCAACAATATGGAATACGAAAGATTGAAGCAACTATGCGAATCGTACCAACTGGATATTTCCAAAAGGGGAACGACAAGCCCGCTACTCAGAAGATTGATTTTGCAACAAGGGGCAGCGGAAAAGGATAGGCTTCCAGACACTTCGAGCCTTGCCTATCATATCAACAAGATAGGGAACAATATCAACCAATTGGTAAAACTTGCGCACCATAAAAATCTGCGAAGCTCTAGCAGTAGTTTGCAAAACGAGATACAAAAAACCAATGAATTGCTTTACCAACTTTTGAAAACCATAAGCGAAGAAAAACAAGGATGATAGCAAAGCTGATTTATGGCGAGACCTGTCAAGGAACGATGAAGTACGTTCTTGGAAAAGAGGGTATGCGTGTACTCGGTTACGGCAATACATTTTCACAGAACATATCGCCAAAGTTCTTTGAAAACGTACTGTATTTTCAGGGACAGCGCAATGCCACCAAAAACCGCTATGCCCACATCAGTCTGAACCTTCCTCATGGAGAACACTTGGACGACATGACCTTCCTAAAAATATCCGAAGAGTACATGGAGAATATGGGTTACGGGGAGCAGCCCTATGTCGTGGTCAGACATACCGATACCGAGCATGAACACGTCCATATCGTAACCACCAATGTAAAGGAAGATGGCAAAGTGCTAGGTATTTTCAATAGCCATAGAAAAAGCATGGCGACACGACAATATCTGGAAAAAAAATATGGACTGACACCTGCACCGACAATGAAACGGAAAGATCAACTGCCGATTCACAGGTTGCCCGAACTTCAAACAGGTACGGACGCAACCCAAGGAACGCGATATTATTTACAGGATGTACTCAACAGCATCAACCAAAAATACAGAGTGCGCAGTTTCGATGAACTGGCAAGATTGGTAAAACCTTACCACATCGAAATAAGAACTACAAAGAACGAATCGGGAAGGGTAGGTGTCGCTTACGGGCTTAACAACCAAAAAGGCTATCAGACAAGGTTCATCAATGGCTCTGAAGTGCACCGAGGATTGAGCGGCCCGAAACTTCAAAAGGTCTTCGACATCCATTCCAAATCGAAGCTGTTACCGATGCAACGCAAACGTCTGTTGAAACAAATTGAAACTACCTATAAACTTTTCAAAACCATCCGTCCGAACGACCTTCAAGATGTACTCAAGGAGTATCAGAGAATCGACATAAAACTGGACATAAAAGGATTTGTTATCGAGGGGTACACGGTCTTTGACAAATCGATGTACGTTTTCAGGGCAAGGGAACTCGGCAGGAACGTTCGGATGCAGAATCGTTTGGACATTTTCGGCAATAAGGAGGAATCCACTCAAATCGATATCGGAAGCAGACAGTTCAGATTGGAAGTCCAAAAAGTCATACAAGAGGCATTGACGACATCTTACCTGAAATCCTCGAAACCGAACGAGTTGCTATCCGAACATATCGAAAAAATGAAGTTCAAGGATATCGTTCCGGGACTGTTGGCCTCGGAAAGACATACTTTCTTGGAGCGCTACATCCCAAGAAATCAAAGGACGGAATTCAGGAAAGCCCTAGAAAATACCTTTCCGATTGTCAGGGAAAGGCAGTATGAAGTCGAGACCAAGAAGGAAAAGGCCGCTCTGCAAGACAAATTCAATCTCATAGGCAAGGTATTGAAAAATAAAATCTTCGATGTCGGCACGGAGCAGGGAAGCGTCCGTCTTTTGTTCCAGGCTTTGGGCATAAAGTATCGTAATGACCAATTGTCCTATACGAATTCGGACAGGCATACGATTCCCGTAAAATTGGGCAAACTACCTTTTCCGGAAGCTATGGAGAACTTTGTGTCCTCGGGCTTTGTCCGTCAAAACCATTTGATGCTGAAAATGTTATCGGATGGGTCTTCCGAAAATAGCTCCAAGCTGACGGCGACCGCTATGTTCCTGCCGATGATATTCCCTAAGCTTTACAAAAGGATGAGTCCCGAGTACAGAACGAAATACGAAGGCTTGGCGTTAAGTGCGTATATAAAAGATGCCGAACGTATGCATGCGCCTTTTGAAAAATCGGCAAAGGACTATATCGCTTTGTTCAATGCCAAGGGATTCTATTTTATAAAAAGGGAAGAAGGGTTACGGGTAAAGTCGATTTATACAGGTATAGAATCAAGCCATACCTTGTCCAGAAGAACAAGCCTTTATTTGGGTTCGATTCCTGATTTAAGCAATGTTCTGCAGCAACAAAAGCCCATCATCCGAGACCTATTGGAAGAGGGTAGGAACAATCTTGAAAACCTATGGGCAGGACATTTGATGGAAAGGGGAATGTACGACAAGGTCGCCTTTATGCTAACTGCAGAAAAAGCGTATCCCAACCTGCACCGGGAAATAGTGCAGTACCATATGGATAACGGACTTCGCAAAACCGTTCAAGGAGCCATGGAAAGAAAATCTAGCATTCAACAAATACGTATGCTCAGAAAGGGCGTTTACGCCATCAGTTCATTATTGGGTAGTAGCGGCAAAAAAGCCGAAGAAGTCTACAACGGGTTCAAGGATGAACTTACTGATTTTACAAAATCCAAAAGGAAAGGTATGGGCATGGGACTTCCGTGGTAAAACTTGAAGAGGAATTTTGCGCCCTGACGGGCGCTTTTTTGTGGATAGGGAGAGAAGAGGGATAGTGTTCCGAGCCAAGGTTCGGTCACGCCCTACGGAGTTTATTCTTTACGCTTATCTTCCGGAACGCTAACGAAATTTCGCAGGATCCATGCGCAAGTTAGTTATGGTAGATCTGGGGGTAGGTAACTCGGTTATGGAAAAAATTAAGAACTTATATCAAATTTGTTTTTTAATTTTTAAGAGCCTCGTTGTGTTTGTCAGGGTTTGTTTCTTTGAGTTTGTTTACGTTTTGTAGTTTTCGTTAAATAATTGAGAAATGTTACAACCGTTTCCTTAAAATGAGAAAAAGCCATAAGAGATTTACTTATTTTTAATCCCAAATTAATGCAGTTTTAACAGATACTGCTTTTGGTGAATTCTAAAAATCAATATTGTGCAAAAAGATATATACGCGATTTGGACAGATTTAAATGAAGAACTTTATAAGTTCATTTTAGGAAAAATCAAGGATGAACAAACCTCTAAAGATATTCTTCAAGAGGTATTTCTGAAAATACAGACCAAAATCCATCAACCGAAGCATACTTCAAAACTCACATCTTGGGTTTATCAAATTACTAGGAATACGATTACTGACCACTTCCGCAATAAGAATAATTATGATGGGGCCATTAGTGATTTCCATATTCCAGACGTGCAGGAGGAAAACTTTGAATACTATAAACTAGCGAATTGCATAAATCAAAAAATAGAAAGCCTTTCCTCAAAACATAAAGAGGCAATTATCTTAACCACTTTTAAGGATTACTCACAAAAAGAATTGGCCGAACACTTGAACATATCTTATTCTGGAACCAAATCCCGAATTCAAAAAGCTAGAGAAATTCTTAAAGAGAATATCCTGGACTGTCCAAATGTTGAATCTGATGGAAGAGGTAGCTTATTAGATTTTGATAATAATTGAAAATAATTACGTCTTTTCTGAGTTGCCTCCGTCTATCAGTCATATAATAAATCAAAATATCAAAGATGGATAATTCAGGATTAGTGATTGTGCAAATTATAAATGCTTTCGCAGTAGACGGGAAAGGTGGTAATCCGGCAGGTGTTGTACTGGATGCAGATAACTTATCAAATGCGGAAAAGCTAAAAATATCAAAAAAAGTAGGCTTGTCGGAAACTGCTTTCGTATCACGATCTGAAACAGCGGATTTCAAATTAGAATTCTTTACACCCACTAAACAAATAGTGCACTGCGGCCATGCTACCGTTGCGACCTTCTCGTACCTAAAGCAAATCGGCACACTAAAAGACGATTATTCTTCAAAAGAGACCATAGACGGGAAACGAGGAATAGAAATGATGGGGGAATTAGCCTTTATGGAACAGCTAGCACCAAAATATGTAGACGTCAGCGAGAAAGAAGGTTTGATATTGAAATCCTTGGGTTTAGTGAAAAACGATTTGATTCCAGATGCACCCATTAAATTGGTGAACACAGGAAATTCCTTTATTGTCATCCCAGTCAAAAATGTAGCGATTTTAAGGGGCCTAACACCAAATTTTGATTTGATTTCTGAAATCAGTGAAGTATTCGATTTAATTGGCTATTACGTCTTTACAACGGATATGGATAACAATTACTATGATGCCACCTCAAGGATGTTCGGTCCACGATATGGAATTTTGGAAGAGTCAGGAACTGGGATGGCCGCCGGGCCGCTTGGATGTTATTTATATGACATCTTAAAAATTAACAAACAACGTTTCAAAATTGAACAGGGCAAGTTTATGAACGAACCTTCTCCGAGTTTGATAGTTGTCGATCTAAGCATTGAAAATGAACGAATAACAGGCCTTATGGCTGGCGGAAAAGGAATATTAGATAAAAAAATAGAAATTAAATTAGACGCATAATAGTCAGCTTAAAAAATACGAATTATGAAGAGAACTGTGGGGATTTTAATTTTTGATGATGCAGAGGTATTAGACTTTGCAGGACCGTTTGAAGTATTTTCGGTCACTTCAGAACTAAATAATTTTGAACTTTTCGATGTATTTACAGTTGCCAAAACAATTGAGCCGATTACTGCCGTCAATGGACTTTCGGTAAATCCTAAATATGACTTTGCAAATGCACCAGATATCGATATTTTAATCATCACAGGAGGAGCTGGCACAAGAAATCAAATGGAAGACCGTGAAACCTTAAACTGGATAAAAAAAGTACATAGAGGCAGTTTAATTACAGCTAGTATATGTTCTGGCTCAAGATTACTAGGTGTTTTGGGATTACTCGATTCAAAACCCTATTGTACCCATCACGGAGTTTACGACCATATGTCGAAAATTGTGCCTTCTGGTATTCCGCAAAAATCGAAGCGGTTTGTAGGATTTGATAAACTATTCACTTCTGGAGGAATTTCCGCAGGAATTGATTTGTCCTTTCACATAGTTGAAAATCTTCATGGGAAAGCTATTGCATCGGTAACAGCAGAATATATGGAATATGACTGGAATGAAAGTAGTCTATAAATACTGTAAAGATTAATGGTCACGACTTGAAGAGAACTATCTCAAATGGTATATTTTGCGGACCGAATATTCAAATGACTACTGGCCCGTAAACGGGTAGTATAATGAGTCTACTATGAAAGATTGATGGAATTTTGGAGCAAATTTCGGTACTTATGGAACTACCGACATTTCTTGCACACTTGAATGTATTTCTAGTATTCCCTTTGGTAATAAGTATCTCCATTTATGACAAAATCACATTTTCTCAACTGGCTCGAAGTCATCCTTATGGTTGTATTTCTCTAACCGTCCAATAGCCATTTTCAAACTCGTACAGTTTTCTATCGTGTATTCTGTTTTTCTTAAACTCCATAAACTCTATGCGCATAGGTTTGATTGAAAATCCACCCCAATGGTTCGGCCTGTCAATTTTTGTGCTTTTAGAAGCAAATTCCAAAACCTTCTGTTCAAGCTCAGCCAAGTTTTCAATGACTTCTCCTTGTTTACTGATTGAAGAAACGGCTTGTGATATCCTATTTCGTTCTTCAAAATATGTATTTGCAAGTTCATCCGTTATTCTGGTCGATGGCCCTTGAATCCTGATTTGCCGTTCAGTGTTCGGCCACCAGAAGGTCATAGCCACTTTATTCAGTTTTTCCATTTCCATCCCTTTACGAGAGTTTAATGGTCCCGTAATGATAAGACAATCATCAACCAATCCCTTGAAAGACACAAATCTTGAATTTGGAAAACCATCCAAACCGATAGTAGACAGACAGACCGCAGACGGAACTTCGGAAGTCGTTTGTTTTAGTTCATCATCAAACCATTTTTTGAAGATTTCGATGGGTGTCATATGATTTTTAACTTAAGGTGAAATTTCAGATGGAAAACGATGAGTACATGCGAAGTGCGAGCTTTAAGGGAGCATTATGGCATAAACAATTAGTCAACGTTTAGTTATCAAACATTTGTAAGATGTCATTCAAATGAGTTCTGTTTCCATTAACCTTTCTAAATGAGTTGTAATATTTGTCTGATATTTGCTGAAACTTATCAGCCTGCCCTGCTTCTGACCAACCTGATTTTATTGATTCAAATGCATCAGTATTTTCTATATGCAAGTTAAGTAGCATGTTGGATATGATTTCCCTTTCCTTTAAAGGAAGTACTTTATGTACCAATACAGGACCCAGGGGAATTTCATCTGATACCCATAATAATCTTACCTTCTCCCGGAGTTTTGAATCCGTTTGGATTTGCTTGTAGTATTCATTACTGCCGATAGCGGCTAAATCTGTTTCCCCATTAACCAATTTTTCAAAGGTTAAAGTATGGTTTCCACCATATTCCACTTCCCTGAACTGGGATTCCGGTGATGAAATGCCAAGAGAGCTTAAGAAAAGTCTGGGCACAAGATTACCTGATGTAGACCCCTCTTTTACGAACATCATTGTTAAGTCTTTAGCTTTATTTCCGATATCTGAGTATCTCTCGATTGAATCATTAATGGTCAGCAAAACTGTTTTATAGTTATCGACGGCGTCCTCTTCAATATGCATATTGGCTACGGGAAGCATGTGTTCATTATCTGACGAAAGAATCAAGTACCCCAAAGTATTGATAAATGCGATATCCACTTCATTCGATTTTATTCCCAAAATGAATGATTTTACGTCGGAATAACTCGTAATCGTGACTTTGCGTTGTAGGCGGTCTTCCAATTCTTGGGATAGTAATTTCATGTTTTCTATCCGATCATTAGTGGCATAGGTATAGGTTGCCAGTCTAATAGGCTCCCTATCTTCACTACATCCCCCGGATGAAAGTCCGATAATAACGATTAAAAAAAATAAACTCAGTTTCTTGTTCATTTATAGTAGTGCTTTATTCAACATTGGCCCTTTCCATAATCAGGGACGAAAAGGATTTTACTCCAACTTTTATGCATTCTTCATCAACTGCAAAGTTTGGTGCGTGGTTCATTGCAACCAATCCTTTTTCAGGATTGGAACCGCCTAATAAGAAATATACTCCAGGTGTTTTTTGTTGAAAGTAAGTAAAGTCGTCATTGAAATATGGAATTTGTCCATAATTTGGTGCAACAGTATTATTGCCGTAAATATGATTTATGGTATTGACTGCTTGTTTGGTTAATGCTTTGTGATTTAATACTGTTGGATTTTCTTGGATATACGACATCGAAATGAATTTGTCCTTATGCTCCGATGTACTGATTACCTGCTCAATTTTGGGTAAAATATCAGCCAGCCTTGACTTATTCGTTTCGTAAATGGTTGCTGTTAAAACAAGTTCATTTTTGTCTTTTTTAATCGAAAAGTGCTCATCAACGAATAGATAATCCTGGAACAGAGTATTTGGATTTCCTATTCCTGCTACCGAATCAAATGCCTTTGAAATTTGCCAAGGATCTGTAGTATCTTTTAGTCTTTGCACTTCACGTCTTATCTGACTGTGGAACTCTTTAGAATCTTTTTCTGAAAACTTACCGTCGAATTTAATCTGTAGTATTTTTTGATAGGCAAATATCTCTTCTGGTCTCGCCAAGATTTGACCTACTGGCAAAGCAGTTACGTGTAATGCATATATTTCGTCTATTTGTAACTCTTGATATATATTGTTGTTGACCATATTTTTTGCGCCAACAAAAGTTTCTTCTTCAGGTTGAAATATGAAATAAACCGTACCATTAATCGACTCTTTGTTCTTGGACAATATTTCTGCTATCCCAAGCCCAATTGCTATATGGATGTCATGGCCACATCCGTGTTGCACTCCCTTATTTGTCGATTTAAATGAAACTTTATCAGGAAAATCGCTTGGAATGGCATCCATATCAGCTCTCCAAGCTATATTTTTACCATTTCGATTGCCTTTTAAGATTCCAATAACACCATTCCCCGCAATTCCCGTTTTAACTTCCAGTCCTAAATCAGCTAAGTACTTAGCGATAATTTTAGAAGTTCTAATTTCATCTCCTGCGAGCTCAGGATGTTGATGGAGGTCTCTTCTAATTTGAACCAAATTATCAAATATTCTTTCGGTGTCCTTTACGATTTTTTGATGGATGCTTTTATCCTCGACTGTCCTACAGGCAAGCAAAATGGTCAATAAAGAGGCAATCAATATAAGTTTCTTATTTAATTTCATTTTTTTGATTTTGTTTGATTTAGGAATAATGATTAATTTCAATCTCTAATTGACATCACCTTGCTACCTCACTTATTACTCCGCATTTTCAACATCATAAACCACTAGCTTTGTATTCAAAATGGTATCCGATTGCATAAATTCAAATGTTTCTTGATTTAAGTATTGAAGATTGGAATTGGCGATGACAACAGCTCTGTTGCCAGCCATACAAAAGGTTAGGGGTAACTCTAAATCTTTGTTGTTTTCCGAGATGATTTCATATCCTACAATTCTATCACCATCACTGTTAAGTATCAGTTTTCTAAAATTAAATGATTTCGATTTTACACCATTTTGTATAGCCAATAGATTTCCTTGATAGAACTTTAGACCATCTATTCCTTGCGATATCCCTAATGAGTCCTGTTCATTCAAAATTTTTCTCGTTGAAATATCTAATACCCTTATGCCTTTGGTGAATGAGGCTATATAAAGTTTGGTATTGTCATCAGAGATTGTAATGCCATTAGGGAAGCTAATTTCGGAAGATTTATAAAAGAGCTCCAAAGTATTACTCCCAGATTTTAATAAGTAAATAGAAGCACTTTTAGTATCGCTCATATAAATGTTTCCTTTCGTATCCTGGACTAAATCATTCAGAAAATGGTCGCCCTCATTCAATACATCATATCTTTTTATCAGCAACTTTGAGTCTAGATCGAACGCAAAAAGAGACGATGTTGAATCTGGTTTCATGTAGTATCCTCCAATGGCATAGAGAATGTCCAATTCGTCATCTATTTGAATGCCTGCGCCCGGTGAGTAATTAAACGCCCGCTCGTTAATGAAGTCTCTTTGATGACCGGAGTCCGCATCAACTTCAATAATTTTTGATTTTGCTATGCTGGTCAGATAAAATTTGTTTCTCTTTTTGGAGTAAGCTATACCTTCAGGCACCAAGTCTTTTTCATATAGGACATAAAATTCTAAAACTTTTGGCTTACAACTTGCCACATATAAGATTATTATAATAAAGGTTAACAGCTTCACTTTCAAATTTCTTTGATTAGTCAATCTAATTTCATTGCGGTACCGGTAATCTTGACTTTACCACCAAAAGGGAGAGCTTGGGCCTGATATATGGTTCTTGCCGGTCTACTGTGTTCCGGAAAATAATCCATGTATAGCCGGTCGATTTCTGGCTGGTGCTTCAAGTCATCGAATGCGATATCGATAAAGACAGTATCTTCTCTTTCGAAGCCGGCAGCTTTGAGGGCAGAAAAGAAATTTGCGAACGCCAATTTGCCCTCGTCTTCTACAGTTCCACGGACATACTTGCCGCTGGGATCAATGGCTAACTGCCCGCTTACAAAGCACATATTTCCAGCCACCACGGCATGACTAATGGGATTAGCCCAGTTGGGCAGTCCCTTTCCTTTTTCAATGTATCTTTTTGTACTCATTCTTTTAAATTTAAGTTACAATTCGATTTTTTTAAAATAATAGATATCATTTTTAAACTATTAATTTACCCTCAAAAATAATTTTGGCATTACTTCGTACTTCTAATGCCATATCGCTAAGAATGGTAAGTTTTAAAAATCCACCACGTTTTGACAATTGGTAGGCCGACATTTCCGAAACGCCCAATTTGTCGCTCCAGTATTTTGCTAAAACCGAGTGGGCAGCTCCAGTAACTGGGTCTTCATTGATTCCTAACCAAGGGGCAAAGCATCTAGAATAGAAATCAAAACCCTCATCCTCAGATTTACAAGTGATCACCACCTCTTTTAGGTTGGCCGAACTTTTAATTAACTTTTCGTAGAGCGGACTTATTTCTAGAAGGGTTCTTTTATCTAAAACTTCAATGAGTAGCATATCCAAATCTTTCGATAGTCTAGTTGTTATCGGTTCTCCTACTCCCAAGGCATCGTATACCTCTTGCTCCGGTTCATATACAACCGTATCGTACATCGGAAACACCATTTTTATGGCATTGTCGGCATATCGCCCTATCAGATGCAGCTTTTGTGAAGTGGTAAATCGGACTTCTTCCAAAGCAACTTTGTCCAAAACTATTTTGGCAGAGGCCATAGTAGCATGGCCACAAAAGTCAATTTCTATGTGCGGGGTAAAAAATCGAATGGAATAGGAATGTTTTTCCAAATTCAAAAGGAATGCTGTCTCCGATAGATTCAATTCAAGGGCAATAGATTGCATCAGTTCCGCACTTATTGGTTTTTCCAACAGACAAACCCCGGCCGGATTCCCGGTAAAGGCCCGGTCGGTAAACGCATCGACAATATAGGTCTGTATATTCATAAAGTTTTTCTTTAAAGTGTAAGTCGTAATCGAGGAAATCAATTGCCTTCCACCCAAGGGCTCTCTGAAAATTCAGCTGGGTCATGGTAACCAAAATAGTCGATTGTATCACCATAGTTCTTAATGAAGTTCCTGATTGTGTCCAAAGACTGGATTCGCATCTGATTATCAACCGCCCGAATGGTAGCCAACTGTTCAACGGGATGGTTTGCTTCTGTCAATTCGGCTCTTAAATAGTAGGCATCTCCAATATAAAATTTCCAACGGCCACCATTTTCGAAGGCAATACCACAGTGCCCCAGCGTATGGCCAAATAATGGAATGAGGTACACTTCATTATGCACTTTCAATTTCCGTGCTGGTAAATCGAACCATTTGCTATCATTGTTTTCATAAAGTACCATTTCAGGCTTATGAGCAAGCTGGTGCCTCAAATATCGTTCATCCCCATTATTAAAGGCCTCATATTCCTCCTTGGATACGTGGACTTTGGCTTGAGGAAAGTCTGCCGTTCCCCCGATATGGTCTGGATCAAGATGCGAGCAGATGATATCGGTCACATTTTTTGGATTCAGCCCCAATCTTTCGATTTGTCGAACCGCGGTACGGTTTTCATCAAATTTGAAACCAGTCAATGCTACCAGTTCTTTGCCCAATCTTTTTTCGGGTTCACGTGTTTCCGCCATTCCGATTCCCGTATCAATAAGCGTCAATTGCTCGTCTTGTTCGATTAGTACGCAATGACCGATTGCCGAACCCAAAGGCGACTCGATCTGAACGCAGTTTAAGTGGTAGATTTTCTTCATTTTCTTTAGTATAACTTTAAGTTCGAGAATTGTAAATTAGGCATTTCTTTTACAGTTCACCTTTTAGAAATGACTTCGAGGTATCCAAAAAAATATCGGCCCACCGCGCATCCCATATCGGTAAATGCCCTCCATTTGGAACTATCCATAAGGATGCTTTTGGAATTGCCCTCGCCATTGCAAAGGGTATTTCCAAGGGAAAAAATTCATCAAGCTCACCATGAACTATTAAAGTCGGACATTTGATCTGTGAAAGATATGGGGCAGTGAAATTCATATCGTCGTAAGAATTCTGCATTGCATTGAACTGCCCCAGTAACCTTTTGATTTGAGCATCGCCTTCAGGTTGATGTTTCTTCATATCCAGCATCCAATCTTCGGAAACCGTCTCAAATTGCGAGTTTGCCATAATTTGCCTGCAAGGTTGCCCGAAATGCGATGTTGCTCCGACCAGTATCATCGACTCGATTCTCGTGGAATCCATTGTGGCCATATGCACAAGGGTCATGCCTCCGGAACTGGCACCGATGGCCTTGAATTTCTCAATTTTCAGCGCATCCATCAAGGCATACATATCTTTTGCAGACTGCTCATGTGTAAAGAGATTACTGGGATTGGTTGATTTACCGTGTCCGCGCATATCGGGCAAAATCAGTGTGTACTGCTTGGCCAAGTCACGCAACCATGGCTCCCAAACCTTGTGGCTTGAGGTAAAATTATGCAAAAGCAACAAAGGTTCTCCACTGCCTTGCGTTTGATAGTGGAGTTTTATTCCGTTCAAGTCTGCGTATTCGGCCCTCTGTGCATATATTGTGGCTAACAATAAGGTGTAGCCTATAAGAATGATAATTTTTTTCATTTGTATCTATTTAATGATGGGACTATTAATTATCGAAAACGACTTGTCATTCCGCCGTCTAGAATCAGCGAATGTCCAGATAAATAGGTGCTTTTTCCTTGGCACAGCCAAAGTATGGCCTCGGCGAATTCATTGGGCCGACCAAACCTACCCTTGGGTATCATTTGTTTGTACTGTTCTTCTATGGCCATTTGTTTGCCCTTATCCCCACCTGCTTGGGTATGCAAGGCCTTTTCTAACATGGGCGTTTCAAACGGACCGGGAACAATGGCGTTTATGGAAATATTGGATTGCGCATGTTCAAGTGCTGCCGATTTCGTCAGGGAAATCACTCCGGCTTTGGCAGCCGCATATAACGATAGGTATTCTGCACCGCCTAACCCATTGATGGAAGAAATATTTATAATATGTTTCCGGTTCGATGTATCGGCCGTCATCAATTTGATTTGATGCTTTAGGCTAAGCCACAGACTCTTTAGGTTTACGTTTATAGAATGGTCAAAATCGGCTTCGGTATATTCCGTCAGAGGTTTCATTTCTGCGTGACCGACATTGTTGATGGCGATATCAATCGATTTAAAATCTTTCTCAACTCTCTGGTAAAGTGCATTGACAGACTCCATATTGCCGAAATCAGTTTGCACGAAGTGTACTTTCGAATTCGTCTTGCCAAACTCTTTTTCAAATCTTTCCCGACTTCTAGAAGCCACTATTACATTTGCACCTTCTTTAAGGAAAGCATTGACCGTCGCCAATCCCAATCCCGATGTGCCTCCCGATATAATTACTTGCTTGTCTCTCATTTTCTTAAATTTTGTAGAGGTTTTATTTTTCTTTGGAAATATCCTTAAAAATAAGCATCTGCCTTATTTTGCTGGAAGCACCTTGGTAAAACCCGGTTTCATGCTCAAATTTTTTGGGATTTTTAAACGTTCCGAAAAGCATGTCAAAAAAGGAAATATCCGAATAGTTGTAAGCGTGAATACCCTTTGCGTGATGGAGGGCATGGGCCTCGGGCCTTTGAATGATGTATCCCATCCAAACGGGAGTCCTGATATTGCTATGCTGAAAAATCGATAAAAAGGTAGTACCCAAAATAATAAGAGTAGTGGCTTCTGGCGTGAATCCGGCTATGACTACCAGACAAAGACTCCCCAAAAAGGTAAACCCAATCATATCCATCGGACTGAAATAAAAAGCTCCGTAACTGTCTAAACGCTCGGCACTATGATGCATTTGGTGAAAAATTCTCCAAAGCGTATCGTTCCTGTGCATGCTCCGATGCCAAAAATAGACGCCCAGTTCATAAATCATTATACCGGCTACGGCTCCCCAAACTGTACCTAGACCCGTGAGGTCGAATACCTGGAATTCCGCTAATGCCCCGTCCCATAGCAATGGCAGGTACGAAGAGAGGTAGAAGAACAGGACAAAGGCCAAAAAACCTTTAAGTTTCCAAAATCTCACCTTTGGTAACTTTCGGGCAGGCCATAAAGCCTCCCATAAGATTAGCCCGCCATAAATGCTAAATACGATATATGAGATAGGATCAAATACCAATTCAAGAGGTAAGGGCAGATTGTTAAAAATTTCTTTCATAACGTTTGATGATTTTTTGTGTATAAAATATTATTTAAAGGTGTTAGCATATAAATTATTGGTCAAATAAGATGGGATAAGTAATTTCATTATCCACAACATATTGTAGTAAAAGTTATTGGCTGTTATGGTCAGAGATAACAGTAGTACAGATTTCTTCCATGTGGGAAATATCGGTTCCGCAACATCCTCCGAAGATTTTAATATGGGGATGCCTGCTTCTCAATGATCCATACCACTGGGCAAGTTCTTTTTTATTTCCCATATCCAATTCGGTGGCTTCGTCAAGTTCTGCATGACTTTTACAAGAAGCGTTCGCCCTTATTCCTTGAATACGATATACCAATTCATCAAGCTCCGATAGGCAATCTGCGAAATGTTCCGGATGGGCGCAATTGATCATGTAATACAATGGATAGTCCTCTGACGCTTGGTCTATTGCTTTAACAGCTTCAAACAATGATTTGCCGTCGGGAAGCAGGCCATCGACTTCAACAGTAAACGATACGACCGCAGGTACTCTTAAGTCTTTTGCGGCCATAACGATCCCCAATGCCTCTTGAACATTGGTCATGGTAAGACCACTGACCAGATCAACACCGCTATCTCTTAAGGTTTTAATCTGTCGAGAGTGGTATATTTTAGCATCTTCCCAATTTCCAGAAAGGGCTGCCACATATCCATCATGTCTGGGACCAACGCACCCACTAATTAATATGGAACCAATTTTATCGCTGTACTCGATTCGCAGCGATTTCATCTGTTCAATGGCGATTTGATTTGCCTTCACAAGTTCTATTTGCGAATAGCCCAGCTTGTAACCCCAATCAGGATTGGACCGCCATGTTGGACTTTCCAAAATAAAGCCGGTTCCAAATCGCTTTGCCAGTTCCAAATACTGTCTATAATACGCATCTATTATATTTCGATGTTCCGGTCTGGTTAAAAGGTGAAAAGCTGCAAAGTGGGGTAAGTGGAGTCGTTCATGGAATAGCAAGGTCGTTTCCAGACCTCCGTCAGTCAAATAAACGTCATTGATCAAAAAATGGTTCGAGGTGTTATTATGAGCCATGATATCTTTATTTATGCATTGGTAAAGCCTTTTGAACAAACGGGGAAAACTGTAAAGCTTTTCTTTTAAGATGTTATTATATAATCAACACCCTAGTAGACGTAAGTATTAACCTTACACCGTAAGTATCACTGAAAATATTTGGATATTTTTTAAAAAACCCAGTCTGTGGGGTTCTCGGGTCTATAGGAACAGAACGTGCCCGTTTTGATGGAAGTAGTAAGATGTTTGGCCAAAGCCGGGTGGACTTCCCCGAGTTTTTTAATGGAGCTTCTTATTCTCCATGTAACCGCTGATCTGGCTTTGTCGACTTGAACGGAAGATTTTCGGCTTTTACCTGCCAGCCCGGTAGACTTGGATAGGTGCTCCAAAATGGAATCGTACTCATCTTGAAGTTTTGCCAACTCTTCGTAATTATTTAAGGCATCTGCTTCCGCAATGTCTTCCTGTAGATGTAGAATTTTCCTTTTGTACCCTCTTTTCGCTTTTTGGTCGATAAGTTCCATTCCCTTTTCATTGACTACGGCAGCACCGATCAATTCGCTACAGTGTATTTCTTCTTCGGGTCGTTGCAATAGCGTGAGGATATCATGGAGTCCCTTCAAATCCTGTATCATTTTAGATTCAAAGGCATATGAGATCTCCCAAAGACTGCCCGTTTTCTGAAAGAGATTTAATTTTGGATGCACATTGTTTATAGAATTTGACAACTCAGCAGTGTCAATTTTCTGCTTGGCGATAAACTCCCAGAAAGGCTTTAGGTTGGTATTCTTTTTATAGGGATTGACCCTTATTGACCATTTGAGGGCTTCCTCCTCTTTTATATCATCCGTTTTAAGAACAATTTTGCTGAATTTATGTAGATAAATTTTCCAGTACTCCTTCATTTTTTCAAATTCCCCAATGTGAAAGTGGGCAGCTGCCATGTAGGCTGCGAAATCAACGAAGGAAGTTCCAATATTTATTCTGTTACCAAGTTCAATGGCCTTTGTGTAATTTCCATCCTCAAAATAGAAATTTGAGCCATAGCCAAAGTAACTTTCCGGATGGATAGGATTTAGTTTAAGAGCTTTCTCATAAAGTTCCAGGGCCTCCTTGGTATAGCCCAAAAACATAAAACAAAAGCCCACTTGAATTAAATTGGAAGCATCATTTGGGTTCATGCGCAACGATTTCCGAAGATAGTGTTCGGCTTTGTCAAATTCACGGGAAAATAAAAATGTCCTACCTGCGACCGTGAGCGCGACATAGTCGTTTTCATCAAGTTCAAGGGCTTTCAATGCATATTTTTGCGCACCATTTTTTTTTAAGTCCCATTGATCCATTAGCTGACAGCTCCACTCGTTAAAGTACGAGAGAGATATACCCGTATAAGCCTTTGCGTAATTTGGGTCCTTTTTTATGGCATCCTCAAAATAGGTCCGTGCTTCTACATCGTATTCGGCACCTCCCTTTTTTAAAATGTTCATGCCCAATAGATAACTTTCATATACTTTGAGATCGGTGGATTTTGCCTTATAGGAAAACGATAAAATATCGTAATCAACTTGTTGTTGCACCATGTTTACAAGTTGCTTGAGTATTTCATCCTGGGTTTTGAACATCTCTTCAAAGGAAAAGTCATAATCCTTGGCGAAAATAATGGCATGGTCTTTTTTCCTTATCAATTGAATGCCAATACGGAAACTATCCTCGAATTCACGAAAACTACCTTTGACCAAATAGTCTGTGTTTAGTCCTTCAACTTGATTATTATGGATGTTCAGATTTTTAATGGTTTCAGAAGAAATGACGGATAGGCCAATAAACTTCGAAAGATTTGTGGTAAGATCCTCTACAAATCCATCAATAAACATTTGATGGTCGCCAACACGAATAAAGGATTTGAAGGGTAATATGGCGATTGTTACATCCATTTATTTAAAATAACTTAAAATAAAATAGATTACAAAGTTGTAAATTTTTTGCCAGAAATGTCTTATCGTTAGTGATCATATAAATGCTAGAGCTTCTGCATTATTGAAAATTGAAAGTCCAAGCATTTTTGTTTACAGTTCATTCCGCTTTTTTTAACAATGAATCCTGTATAAAATGAGCAAAAAGTGTTTATTATAAAAAGTTGGTGATGAGAAATTTACCATGGACGCAAATATCTTGATTACCGCGACAAAATCGAATATATTTCCATACGCGCTTCCTCTATTCCCTTGTGCAAGGGAGTCTCGGTTATCGTACCCAAGTTTATGGCAATAAAAAAGTATAAGTTTTTCTCAGGAACATAATATAGTTCACATCCGGCGCCGATACCGCCACCCGAATGTCCGAAGGCTTCAAAACCGTTGATTTTGGTATAACTAAGACCAAGACCGTAAGCTGGTTCGCCGTTATCTCGATGTACCCAATTTTTCATCAACTTTAAAGTGGATTCGGAAAGCAATTTGCCTTCAATCAAGCCTTTTAGAAATTTGATGGCTTCTATTGGCGTAGTAACTATTCCATCGTCCCCAATCATGTTCATCACGTTACTACGCTGTAAATAAGAAGCATTCTCTACTATCCCCGTACCGTATCTATCCCAATAACTATCTACAAGATCAGTTTTATTCAAATAATCGGTCTTGTTCCTATAAACAGTATTTGAAAGTTCTAAGGGACTGAAAATTTCATCTTCAATAAACTGGGCGTGGTTTCCAATGAGCTCATCCAGTATTAGGGCCAATAGTACATAATTGCTATTTCTATAAGAATAGCGGCTGCCCGGTTCGAAATCAAGGGGCTTCCCGTCAATAAATTTCAGATAGTCCTCACCCGTGTAGTTCTTCTCAGGACTTTGTAGTAGTTGGGTAACATAGTTAGGGTTAAAGTTATATTCTCGGATACCAGAGGTATGGTTGAGTAACATTTTAACGGTAATGCTCTCAGCTTTTGCGATATATCGGGTGATATTTTTTGGCAGATATGCTGTGATTGGACTATCCAGCTCTAATTGGCCTGATTCGTAGAGTTTCAAAGCCGCAACGGCGTGATGGGTTTTGGATATGCTCTGCAAGTATTGGAGATGACAGATTTGCATTGGGGTCCTGTCCTCGATTCTCGAAAAACCCTTGGCCGAATACCACCAACCCTCATCGGAAAATATTGCGATTGCAGCTCCTGGAGTGCCGCTTTTTACAATTTTGTCCATGGCCTTGTCTATCGCCTTCGCTTCGGCAAATCCGTTGCTGAGCTCCGAAGGCTTGCAGATTACTTTATGCTCCTGCGCGACAATTTTCTGAGAGAGCAAACAAATAATGGTGATTGTTAGATATAGAAATGTTTTCATAAATTTTATTCGTTAAAGTGAATTCTAGATCCCAACTGAATCAATGTCTGGGGAACCAATGGAATGCTTTCATTGTATCCTTTCACGAGAACGAATTGGTAGCTCGCAAAAGGTGAAACATCGATTTTATCTGAGTACTCGGCATAGCCTAAGGAAACGCCAGCTGGAATCGCGAAAAGACCCTTGCCTTTTTTTCCGACCGAAATCCATTCTCCATTCTGTTGCTTGAATGACTCCGTCGGTCTGGAAGTAATCATATAACCGGCCCCCAACTTTAGTTCGGTATAGAGATTATTAACCAACGTTGGTCGCCATACCGCTTGGGAATAAATGAACCATCCATTGCCCACATTGTTGTTCCGATACCACATCAAATTGATTTGCTGTACCCAATTTTGTTTTCCGTTGTGGCTCACCTCGGTTCCGATTCCGATCCCAATGTTCTTAAAGTTGCCCTTTAAATTTTTAAAGGGCATCGAGAGGGAATGGAATTGTAGGGTTACTATCAACGGAAAGTTTCGATACCCGTTGGCTGCTTCGGCCTGACCTTTTATGGACTGTATCGCAAAGGCCGCGATTAGGAGAATTACTATTTTTCGAATCATTGTAAAAATTTTCAATGCCCAAAAATAGATTCAGCACGTCACGCAATCCCCATCAACTCAGGGTGAATACCTTGAAATGTAGCATTCAGACCCTTGAAGTGTCATAGGTTAGGTCGAAACCAGCTTTTAAATGATGGTGCCTTTGTACGGCTAACGGGAATCTCAGAAGGGAAAAATTCGTTTAACTGAAGCTCAACTAGAATCTTACCGTTTTCCATTCTCTTGAAAGCAACTATCATATCACGGTGAACGATATATTTTCTGTTCAACCTGAAGAAGCGGTCATTCGGTAATCGGTTCTCAATCTTGGTTAAGGAATCATCCAGATAAAATTTCTCCCCACTAGTACTCTGAGCCACGGTGTAGTCGGTATCGGCATAAAGGCCCAATATATTCTCAAAATCCAATCTAACGTTCTTATTGCCAACTCTTACCACGAAACCATCGGCCTTCATTTTTTTCTCCTCTAAAATTTTCTCTTCTGTTCTTTTCCATTGGTTATAGTAGTAAAGCCCCAAATAGATTGCATTGATAAAGAAGAACCATATGCCAATTATAAAAAGGTCGGTCGTATAAAAATGTAATGGGGCAGATTTTCCTTTGGCGATAAAGCTTACGAACTCGGTCAGTAAACTGATTACTGCTAAACCAATTATCGTTGTGGCAATCAATTGAATGGCTAGTCTCTTTAAAATCCCGCTGCTATAGGGTAGTCTTTTGTCGAACCAGAATATAAGCTTTCTTACGACGGACCACGCTGCATACCCTTGTAGTGTATCAATAGCGAAAGTAAGAACAAGGAACCCGTTCAACTTTATGTTACTGTAGGTAAGATAGTAGTTAATGGCGCTTATAAACGGAATAAGAATCAGGAAGAGGATAACATCCGGATGATAAATTGATGTACTGCTCACTCTTTTAGTCATTGAAGGATATAGGGTTTTGAGTGTATATTTTTTTCTAATCAGTAATAAACAAAAATAATAATGTTCTTTTTAGGTAATGATATTTGAATGTACGCAAAAGAAATTTTTACAAATCAGCTAATTCATGGAATCATTATTTTACAGATATTGTGTCTTTTAAAATGTATTTCCTTCTTATTTTCTTAGTAGTAGTTTTCTTGATCCACATTTTTTTGAAACTAAAATTCCAACAAATAAACACCTATATTTTTTTAATAGAATTTTGCGCCCTGACGGGCACTTTTGTAGATAGGGAGAGAAGAGGGATAGTGTGCCGAGCAAAGGTTCTGTCGCGCCCTACTGAGTTTCTTCTTTACGCTTGTCTACCGGAACGCTAAAGAAACTCCGCAGGATTCACGCGCAGGTTAGTTATGGTTAGATTTGGGAAGAACAGAAAAATGTTCAAGGGAATAGAGGATGGATTTGGATGCTATTTGAAAGGAAATCATTGAATTCATTTTTCTGAAAGTCGTCCAAAAATTTCATTTTGGTACTCATCCATTTTACTTTTCCTCAAATTTGCTAGATACGCTTGCGTTGTGCTTATTCGCTTATGCCCTAACATTTGAGAAATAGCTGTAAGAGGAATTCCCATTTCATTTGCACCGGAAGCAAATGAGTGGCGTGCAGCGTAGCTCGTAATATTTTCTTGAATTCCCGCTAGCTCGGCCAGTTTTTTCAAATTATCGTTATACCGCTTTCTTGCCCAAACGATTTGATTATAGCTTTCAATAGGATTTTTACTCTTGACAAGACCCAATAAGTAGTCGCTTCTTTTCTTGCCTTTGGTAAAATAGGTCAACAAAGGTTTGAGTTGGTCATGGATTTTAATGTTATAGGGTTCATCTGTCTTCTTTCTAGAATATCGGATGCGACCATCAACGATATTGGACAGCTTGAGATGGGCCATGTCCACATATGATATGCCGTTAAGCAGGAAGCTCATCATAAAAATGTTTCTGTCCCTGAACATAGCGGTATCCTTTTCCAAATCAAGTTCAGCTATTTTACGAATAGCATCAATAGGAAGAGCTCGTTTTTCGGGCTTTCCATTTCGAATCACATAGTCATCAAAGGCATAACCTTCTTTGTCGGCAACCCCTGCTTTGATGGCTTTTCGATTGATTGCCCTTACAGTTCTCAAATAAACACTTAAGCCGCCCAATTTGTTGCCCTTGGCCAAATGATGCTTTTCAAATCGGTTAAGGAAATCTAGGTTCAGTTCATCGAATGTAAAATCCTTGTCGTTTCTGAAATTCTTAACTGCTTTCAAAGCATGTTTGTAAGCCCTTGCGTTTCCGATACGGTTCGCTTTGATCAGGTCGGCTATCTGCTTTTCGGCGAACTGATAAAAAGTAACCTTTTTGGTAGTGCGGGTAATATGGCTCCTTACTTCGGACACGCTCATATATTTCAATTTGTCCCCATCTTCCAATTTCGTTAGGATATCCACCATACGCGCCATTTTCTTTTGTAGCAAATTGTTCAAACGGGAAGGGGATTCCGTGCCTTTGAAAGATGGCCTAATTTTTTGTCTTTTTATGTCCCATTCGGAAGTCGCTAATTTATACCCTGTTCCAATACTCGTAGATTTCCGGTTATGGGTCAAACGAAAGATTAAAGGGAAGGTTTTGTTATCTTTCCTTCGTGTATCCAATGAGAGTTTTATATAGGTAGCCATGATAAATGTTAAAAACTGCGTGCACATGTGCACGCAGTTTGCACGCAGAATGTGGTTTTTTATGGTCTTAAATGTACCTAAATATACAACTAATCGCTGAAAACCCCCGTATTTATTGAGTTTTTAATTCATATGAATTTAATTAAAATCTGCCTGTCACGCAGGGGGTCGCGGGTTCGAGTCCCGTCCAGACCACTGAGCGTCCACTGAATTTTATATATAAGCGTATGTATAGGTTAGGACTTTTAGTTTCCCCGGCCAGTAATAGTACTATCGATGAACTCTCCGTGGTAGCCCTAACACCACTTTAAAAGCGTCGGGTTAAACCTTAAAGAAGTCATTAATTACGGGCTTTTAAAAAGTATTCTGATGGAGATACGCCGATCAAACTTCGAAACGATTTATTGAACGTGGTCTTTGAATTGAACCCCGCTTCTTGCGCCAAACCGAAAAAAGTAAACTCTTTCGCCTTGTCCGTTTCTGCCAATGCGATAAATTCCTTTATTCTGTAGTAATTGACAAAATCAAAGAAATTCATGCCTATTCGCTCGTTTAAAAGGCGTGCCAGCTCCGGATTACTAATGCCCAACATCATGGCCAATTCGGCCTTCATTAAGGTGCTGTTCAAATAGGGTTTCTTGGCGGTCATAATCGTTTCCAGCTGCTGCTTTAAGGCATCCATATCTGCGCTACTTAATTTCGATTGACTGTATTTTTGGGTAAGGCTCAACGCTTGTATCCGAAATAGATCAGGGGCCACCATTCCGTAGTAGGCAATAAAAAGAATGATGAACGCAATTCCCAACCAAATGAACTGGCGCGCTTCCCGCTCTATGGTCTCGGGCCCAAAAAGACTGGTAAAATACACGCCGACCCAAACAAGGAGACAAACGCCTATTGCAATCAAAAAATTTAGGAAGAACTGTGTTTTTAGCGTATAACTTAATTCGTTTTTAAGGTTGTTCTTAAATTGCAGGAACTGTATCAAACTCAGTAACCAATAAGACAGGTTAACGGATAGTCCGATACCGACTAAAATAGTGACCACCGTATACAACTCCCCTCTTTTTATGCGGGCAATGATCATCTCATCCGATGGGATTATGAAATAGAATACCACAAACAAAATATAGACCGCAGCGGGAATATAGTGGCGTAAATCTTTTCTTGTGAAGTGCTGATCGGTAAGGGATGATTTTGTGAACAGAAATACCGTTGCACCAAAAAGTAAAATGGCGAACTCTGAAATGGTGATCAGTCTAAAATTGTCCCCTAAAATTTGGGATACATAGAGCACACGCCCACTTAAGCCTATAAATAGGACGAATATCAAAAAGGCGATATAGCCGTTGATGTTCTTTCTGTTTTTTGCGGAGAATAAATAGACCCCTAACAAAAAAAGGCTTTGGAAAAAACAAAAATAGACCAACTGATTTACGAATGTCTGCATAGTTAAAAACAAGCTGGCAAGCACGAGATGTTTACCAGCCTTGTATGTTATTGAATTATAAATTGGTTCACGTTCTGGATTCCTTTTTCTCCCATTTTCAGATTCGCTTTGATGAAGGCATCATAAGAGGCCCTATCATTCCATTCGGTCAAGACCATATAATCCGGCTTGTACATATAACCTACCGATGACATGGCATCCTGTAACTGTAACATCACTTTTCCTCCTTTGTTTTTGACTTTTTTAAGCCATTCTTGCTTAAACTCCGGAAAAGAACCACTCTCATCTTTCCAATAGGCTGTTGCAACGATAACCTTTTCCGGATTTATATCAAAAGAGATATCCTCCTTCATCTCGTAGTAGGCCAGATAAAATGATGACCACATCGCCCTTCTTTGTACATGAAAATCAGGAACCTCAGTCGTAATTTCATTCAAGAACTTCTTCCTACTGGCCAAGTTGGTCCATTTGCCAAAAACAAAAGAACCGGGTTGCAGGCCTCCTTGGGTAGTCTCGGTAATAGAAAGAACGGGTTGTGGTTGGTATCCGGTTTTAAGGGCAAATGCGAATGCCGTCTCCTTATATCTGGGGAATAATTTAGAGAAATCCGGTTTCCCCGTAAACAGAAGAATATCCAAGACTTCCCCTTTTTTAAAGGATAAGGTTTTTGATTGTGCGTTCACTACTAATCCGCCAAAAAATAGGGCGGTACATACTAGCGCTAGTTTTGTTTTTTTCATACGATTTGTTTTAAGTTTTACATTCATGTCGCTAATGTAAAATGGATGCAAAAACGCACAAAAGAAAACACAATAGGATGCGTACGCATACGGTATACGTTCCTGTTTTAGGGGGCTAACAGCGATTTTAAGAACGAAACGGGCACCGCTGGACCTTATCCGATATCGATTGGTCAAACAAAATAACCCATAAAATTTCAGGCTAAATCGATTTTAAAAAGGGGAGGAGATTGTCTTTGTAGTTGTTTCCAATAGGAATTTCCATTCGTCCAATTTCAACATCGTTTTTGGTATAGGCCGTAATTCTTTCGCTGTTTACGATATAAGACCGATGCAAGCGAATAAACCGATCATCCAGTCGTTGTTCAAAGGCCGAAATACGTTCTTTGACGAGTAAGGGGTCTTCATCTTCCAGATGAATTTTAATGTAATCCTTAAAGCTTTCTACATATACGATGTGCTCATAAACGACTTTGATCTGTTTCTTGGCCTTGTTTACAAAAAGATACTTGCCTTTATCGGTTTGGGTAGTCGCTCCACTATTGTTTTCCTTGACATGCTGTTGTTTGAGAAACTTCTGCACTGCCGAAAAAAAACGCTCGAAAAAAATAGGCTTCAACAGATAATCCAAAGCGTTGAGTTCAAATCCGTCAACGGCGTAGTCACGATAGGCGGTCGTAAAAATAACATCGGGTTTATGAACCAGGTTCTTAAAGAAATCCGTGCCTTTTAGCAGGGGCATCTCAATATCCAAAAACATCAGGTCAACTTTGTTTTTGCTTAGGATAGTGCTTGCGGAAATTGCACTGGGGCAAGAAGCCACGAGCTCAAAATCAGGTATTTTTTGGAGATACCCCTCAAGCAGCTCACGTGCCAAGGGTTCATCATCTATAATGATACATTGGTAACTCATGCCATTGCTAATTTAAGATTGGCCGAAAATGTACTTTTCCCATTTTCTATGATGAGGTCGTATGCCTTGGGATACAACAATTCCAATTGCTTTTTAATATTTTGAAGCCCTATGGATTCTTTTTTCTCCAAGGTATCGGAGACGGCCGGTTTACTGTTTTCGACTGTAAAAAGAAGTTCTTCTCCCTCCTTTGAAATGGTAATATTGATATGGGCCTGATTGATTTCATTAGCAACCCCATGTTTAAAGGCATTCTCAACAAAAGTTAACAAGAGTAGGGGAGCTACTCTTTCTTGACCTGTTACATTCTTACTGAACGCTATTTTAACCCTGTCGGCGTAGCGTATTTTTTCTAAGGACAAATAGTTCTCGATCAACTCGATCTCTTTTTCCAAGGAGACATAAGACTCATTACACCCATAGAGGATATAATCCAAAATTTCCGACAGTTTCCGAATCACTTTGGGGGTATCATTGGATTTTTTCAGTGCCAATGCATATAGATTATTCAGGGTATTGAACAAAAAGTGTGGATTTAACTGATTTTTCAAGGCCGCCAGTTCGGCGGTCTTCTTTTGTTCATTCAATTTGAGTAGTTGTTGTTTTTCCGTGTACAATTTGAATACCAAGATCAAAAAGGTGGGATAGAGCAGGTATAAGGATTTGGACACAAATTCGCCAAAATTTAAAAACCGACCGAAAAACGAAGGGTCGTCAAAACGCCGGACGTAGTTCGCATACGTAGTCGGAAACGAGGGTTCAAAAAAGTGAATGAATATCAAGGTGCAAATGGCGTAAAAGGAAAGTAGTACCAAGGTAATGCCCACCGAGAACAGCCCTATTTTACCCCTAGTCAAAAGTTTTGGAATCAAAAACTCCACAATACTAAAGGCCAATGCGATTTGAAGTACTACCCGGATTACGAACGTTACGGCCAATTCATAGGTAGTGGTGTAATACCAACTTGAAGTGGAAGCGGAGAACGCAAAAATCAAAAGCCCGAATACAAGGTATTTGAGTTTCGAAGTTTCCAGAAAGTTTTGAATGCGTTGTAACATAGCTTCTACAATTGATATAAAGGTACAATTCTTAGTGGGCCCTTTTCAAAATACACCATCAACTACAGGTAAACGATGTCAAAAAACCACTATCCGTAGACAAAAAGGTTCAACCTTGTTTACAGGTCATTTGGCACCGATAAGGGGTTCTACGACCACATTCTCTAAAAGGCGTGGTTCCTACTTCTAGTTTAGCCCCTGAACAAAATAAATAAAACCATGAAACAGTCAAAAACAATGATTACTTCAAAACCCCATCTACTATGGACATTTCTAGCAATGGTAGTGTTGTCATTCACGACTACCGCACAAGAATCCACATGGACGATCGACCCCAGTCACTCTGCCATCAATTTTGATATCCCTTACTTCAAAGTGGGCACCATTAAAGGTGTTTTTGATCGCTATACAGGTTCTTTTACGGAAGAAAATGAGCGGATAACTGCACTCAATATTACCATAGAAACAGCATCGGTAAATACCAATCAAAAAGACCGGGACAAGCATTTAAGAAGTGACGATTTCTTTAGTGCTGAGGTGCATCCGGAGATACATTTTAAAAGTACCGGAATTGAAAATACAGGAGACGGAACCTATACGATAACAGGCGATTTCACCATGACTGGGATTACAAAGTCCATTGTTTTAAAAGGAGTGGACAAGGGTAGTTTCATCCATCCAAGATTTAAGACCACCAATAAATTTATAACGGTTACAGGCCAAATCAATCGTGATGATTTTAAGGTGGGCGCCAACTATGCACCGGCGAAGATGGCCCTTGGTAGTGAAGTGGGGCTGATTGCCGAAATTCATTTGATTCAAGATAAATAAGAATGAGACAGGTATTGACACTGCTCTTAGGCTTGTTTGTCTCTAGTTCATTTTACGGACAAGGAAGCATTACCGGAGCGATAAAAGACAAGAATACGAACGAACCGATACCCTACGCCAATGTGGTCTTAAAATCGGGTGATGAAATCGTCACGGGGGGAATTACGAATGAAGCGGGTGCGTTCAACGTGACCAAAGTAGCTTTCGGTACCTATACTTTTGAGGCGCTCTACATCGGTTACAAAACGGAGATGAAATCGATTACCTTAGGGGAGGATGACCGAAAACTAAATATCGGGACTATTTTTATCGAGGAAGATGCCGTCGCGCTTGACGCGGTGGAAGTTGTTTCAGAACGTTCCACTATTGAACAAAAAATCGATAGAAAGGTCATCAATGTCGGCAAAGACCTCACCACGGCAGGTGCTTCGGCTAGCGATATCATGGGCAATATACCCTCGGTCAGTATTACCCAAGATGGTGATCTGTCATTGCGCGGCAATGAAAATGTACGTGTTCTTGTAGACGGTAAACCCACCAATATTAGTTCTCGTGAGCTCTTACAGCAAATTCCGTCGACGTCGATAAAGACGATTGAGTTGATCACCAATCCTTCGGCAAAGTACAATCCGGAAGGGATGAGCGGGATCATTAATATCACTTTAAAAAAGAATACGAATTTAGGGTTCAACGGTTCGATAAATGCGGGTTTTACCTATGGCGAGCGTGCACGGTATAATAGCTCCCTGAGTTTGAACTATCGAAATGGAAAAGCTAATTTTTATGGTAGTTATGGCAACCGATTGGGTGAGGGCGTAACGAACGGTTTCATAAACAGGACCGTCGAACGCACAGGCCAAGATATTTTAAGTATCGGTGACCGCACATCACATCTGTTCAAATTTGGTGTAGACTATTATATTGATGAGCGGAATACGTTTTCTATCTACACCAACCAGAATTTTTTTGACGCGGTTTTGGATGCCGAACGAAACATTACGTTTTTGGATACGCCAAGTGCTGATTTCGATCAGTTTGACCTGACCAATAGAGATAACACCAATGCCTCCTATAATGTGGATTTTAAACATCTCTTTTCCGGAGAGGGGCATTTCATTGAACTCGAGGCCGATTATAACACTTTAAAGAGTGACACCAATAACGATTTTGATTTTGGAGGAAACACCCCTTTGATGAACTATGATGAGTTTATTGATGATACCCGTACCAATACGACCATAAATCTTGATTATGTAAATCCACTTTCTGAAAACACAACTTTAGAGATTGGTTTGGAAACCCGTTTGCGACGTACCCAAAATACCTATGTTACGGACCGTACGGATTTCAGGAATTCAGATTTTAGATACGACCGTGATATCCATTCGTTTTATACGACTTTCAGCCAGAGTTTGGGTAAATGGCAATACAATCTTGGTATACGATTGGAAGATTACAATGTGGACACCCAGTTTAATGAAGTCTCTGAAGCCCCATTTAATTTCACCGACAAGCTTTTTAATATCTATCCATCAGGGTTTTTAAAATACAGTCCGGGTGAAGAGCGTAAGAACTCCTACCAATTAAGTTTTAGTCGAAGAATTGATCGACCTTCCTTGAATCAGATCAACCCGATACGCCAATTGAGCACTCCGCAGCTTATTCTTAGCGGTAATCCAAGTCTAGTGCCTCAATTTACCAATTCGGTGGAGTTGAATTATAGTAAAAGCTTAGGGAAAGGGAATGTTACGATAGGCGGCTTTTATCGAAGAATCAATGACGAAATCAATAGGAGGGGCTTTTTTGATGATGATAATCCTACGGTCTTGATCGTTGATTACGATAATTTTGACAGTAATGATGCCTATGGCCTTGAGTTGTCCACTAGTTATCGGCCCACCAATTGGTGGAGCCTCAATGGAAGCTTCGATGTGTATTCCAGAACCCAAAAAGGGTTTATCGAAGGAGAACGTGTAGAGGTAAACAATACCTTGATGAACGTCAAATTGAACAACAGCTTTAAAGCTACAAAGGATCTCACATTTCAACTTTTTACATTTTATAGCGGTAAGCAAAGTGTTTTACAATATGACCTAAAGGACAACTTCTTTATGAACGTAGGTACACGTTACAATTTTGCAAAAGGCAAAGGAACAATAAGTGTAAACTTCAATGATATCTTCAGAACACAGCGTTTTGCTTTTGAAACGTTTAGAACCATCATTCAGGAAGGTCAGTTTAAAACGGATTCACGCGCGGTGTATTTGGGCTTGGCCTATCGTTTTGGTAGTGGAAAAAACAAAAGTGCAAAGCGTAAAAAGAGAGATAAGAACGAGAAAGCGGATAAGCTTTTATGACCTACTGTTTTGCTGAAGAGTTGCGTTAGCTGTTTGAAGGTGCTCCTTGTTTGTGCTATTGTATCACGGATAAGGAGCTACTTTTTTAGTTGTTTTGGATGGGATACCACCCATGAATCCGGATTTCGGAACCTTGCTATTCCGATGCGATGATATGGTCCAAAGCCGTATCCTTCCCGGAAATGAAATCTTGAAAGCGCAACGGTATTTTTTGATCTAAATCCAGATGGTTTACGGCAACTCCATCGAAGAGGGTTATCCAAAAGCACTTGCGCCAGTCCGTACATCCATTTTTCCAATCATGGTATGCGGTCCAGATACGCAGTTGTATTTTTGAATTCGGCAAAATGAAAGGGCTGCCCCCATCGGCCCAAAACTGTAACGCATCCCCAACGGCTTCACCGACGAACTTGGTTTTTGACCCAAAGGTATGTTTTGCCAGCGCCGCAGTAATGATCCCTGCGGAAAAGGTACCGTTACCCAGAATCACATAGAAGTTGCCCTTGCCTTCTAAATGCGATTCCATTTGGGCTATAAAGGGCCTGACCATATGATAATCGCCCCCTGAATTGAATCGCAAATCCAAGACGGCGTAGGCTAGCTTCTTTTCCTTTGCTTCTTCCGCAACCGCATTGAGGTAGTCGGAGACTTTTACGGTCTCGGTATCCGCATTTTCATTGACCTGAACATAAACACCCCTATCCGTAAAGTGGTGCCATACATTTTGGTGTAAGTGCTGAAATGGCAAGGCAGTGGCTTTATGGGCCGCTAGAGAAAACCACCCTGCTTCGCTAGTTGCTGCTGACGGATTCAACCAGAGTTGGGGCCAATAACCGGGTTTATCTTTGGCGGTTTCCGAAGCCGCTATGAGTATGGTATTAGCGTCGTAGAACTCTAGGTTCAGCCTAGTGGAATCGGTGCCAAGATGTACCGCGTCCATCAATTCCGGTGACATTAAGAAAAGCGGACTGAAAAACTTCAATCGGTGTGCTGAACCTCCAAACCATTTTTCGAGTTGCAGCACGAGTTCAACCACTTCAAACCCATTTATTTTCTTGATTCTTTTACCGAGTAAGTGTTTGTGTTCTTTTTGGGCCATCACCACATAGAGTCCTTCTTCAAACCAATAGAAGCGTAAGGGAATCGCATTTAGGCGTCTGGCCCGTCTACTGGGGTGAACGTTGGTATGGGTATTGTTCGAAATGGACATGAGTGCGGCCACCTGCATTTCAAAAGCGGCGGTTGTAAAGGGCACTTGTTTTTTGAGGTGATCAATACCTTCTAAAAAAGCGTGCCGCTTGCGATCGGTATCGAAACTTTTGTCAACGGTAATGTAGCGAGACAAATAGTCTAGATCTTGTAATTGTTCCTCTTTTAGTGTACTGACCTGCGTGTATGCTATCGAAGGGGCCTCGATTACAAAACGTTTGTAAAAAGCATAAAACAATATGCCCAGCAACAATACGATGCCTAGGAGCGTGAATAGGATGCGTCTGAACCATTTTTTCATTCGTTATTCTTTTCTAAATGGGACATTGATTTTAGAGGGCTGTTGTTTCGAAGGTTTCATATGTTACGAGTGGACCGCTTTGATCCGATATTGATTTCTATTGAAATTCCCGTTGCTCTCAAGAGGGGTTTCATGGGCTACTTTTAGACGGACCTGTGCGCCGTCTTTCTTTGGGACGTATCCACATGACGGCGGTGTATGGCATGAAATCGGCATCGGCCGAAGTTTGACACCAACCCTGTTCCGGCAAACAAGCGGTCACAGCTAAATCTCGAGCATCACGTCAAACCTACCATGGCATGGGCCAATTACAAACTTTTTGTGGTGGTCGTCCCTCTTTTGTGGTCAATGGCCCTATTGGCGTAAGTGGAAAACAAAAACGAGTTGTTAACGGAAACTAAGAATGGAATGAATTCTTAAAGGTAGCTACGTATCCCCTTGATACAGGAATCACGGTATCCAAAGCGGTAATGAAAAGCTTCATTCCTTTCACGTTGCCCGTTACCTTTTTGACATGATTCAGGTTGACCATGTAGGAGCGGTGCGTTCGCACAAAGGGTAAAGCAAGCGTGTCTTCAAGCGTCTTGAGATTGGTTCGAATGAGTTTTCGGTGCAGTTCCTTGTTATCGTCCCCGAAGTAGTGGACATGTACATAATTGTCATCCGATTTGATGTAAATAATCGCATTGGGTCGAAATCTGAAACATTCCTTGGTATGGAGGGCCGATATGGTAACACTGTCTTTTTGGGCGATTGGATTCAAGAAGGACGGTAAGGTGGTTTTCTGGATTCCTTTACTTCCTTGAAGTGCTTTGTTGTATTCTATAAGCACAAGAATGACCGTAGGAATAAGGCCTAAGGCTAGGCCGTGTTTTAAAAATTGAAGGTACAGGGGCAGATCTAAAACAAAATTGTCGTTGAGGTAGTGCTGTACCCCATAGTGTGTTGTCGTGACCAACACGATTAAGCCCAAATATTGTAAAATTAAATGATGGAGATAAAACCTCTTGAGCTTTGTAATCGCAAGAAAAAGGGGGTAGAGCCATTTCAAAGCGATAAATAACGTGATGAAATAAGCCGCCGAAAAGAGCAAGAGAATACCAAACTTGTTATATTCCCCCACATGAAATTCGAAGGGTTCCAATAAAGCGAAAATCAAGTAGACGATACCCAGAACAAGAAGTAATTGCTTTATTAGTTTGGCGGTGGACAACCGCCTTATCGCAATGGGTTTTGTGAAACTTTTTAAACCTTCCATTTTGCAGTTCGTTTATTTTGATAAATACTGTTTCGGCGTCATTCCGAAATGCTTCTTGAAGGCCCGGTAAAACGTGGATCGTGATTTAAAGCCTGAAAGCGATAGGAGACCATCAATGTCATAGATGGAGCTATGTTCGGATGACAAACGTTTAAATTCGTTCAGCCGTAATTTCGTTAGGTATGCATTGAAGGTGGTATGCCTGACCTCACGAAAGTACTCTGAAATCAACCGCGGATTTTGTCCTATTTTCAAAGCCGCGGAGCTAATGTCGAATTCAGGATCCTTATATCGTTTTTCAATAATGATGAGGTGATGTAAGGTGGTCTCAATGGTATTGGAATTTTCAAGTAGTTCAGCACTTTTCTTAATTTGTAATCGAGTCGTTCTACTTTTGAAAAAATGGGATTCCGATAAAAAAAAGAACAATAACAACACCCCCCATATAAACGAAAAATAGCTGAAAAACGAAACCGTGGATTCATACATATTGGCGTAGTTATCCGTGAATACATGTGGTAAGATGAGTGTAATGGCTAAACTAAAGACAATAAAAATCTCTACGATATTGAAGGAGTAAAAGAACTTTTTGTATTTGTCCAAAGCATCAACATAAAGGGTATTGGCGAGTTCTTTTTTTAGTTCTCGGTGCCCCAGAACGAGGTAAAATATAAAATAGCATCCGACCAGCAGAAAATTCAGAATTTTAAATTCCGATCGGTAGTGAAGATAGAAGGGGGTCAGCACGAGCTGTAAGAAATAAAAAGCCACAATATAACTTATCGGTAAGATAAAATGCTTCTTGATAGTTTTGGGTTTTATGATTTCAGAATTGATATACAGGTACAATAAGGGGGGTATTAAAACGAACTTTTTACCCGCAAAAATCAATTTTAAAATAAAGGAGTCCAACACATATTCATGAAAGGCGGTTTGCAAAAAACTGATGGCCAAGATGATACTGAGGAACCCGATTAGTTTTTCTCTAGGCGAACTTTTGTAGAACAAAAAAAACGACAACAGCAAGAATTGTAGTCCGATACAAACTGAGATGCCTAAAAAAAGTGATTCCATGGTCAGTCAAAAATAATTGAAATTCATTCTGAACTTTTTTGATACAGCGCGGTATTTTTGCCAAATAGTACGGCCTAGAATGAAAATGGATACTAAAATAAAGCGCTTTTGCCAAAACTTTGGTTTCACGCGTCAGCGCCGCCGAATTATAGCGTATCAATACGGTTGTGATACACCTTTCCCCTTTCGAAATACCTGATTTAGGCTTTTTGATTCTATTTTTAAACCTATTAAGATTACGGATAAGCGCATGTTGCAATACCCATTGCTAGGCTATCTTAAATGTAATCAATAGTTATGAAAAAGAACATTTTTTTTAAGGAGGTCAAATGAGTAGCATAGTCGTTTTTGACACTAATTTCTTTTTGTTGTTCAAGCGAAGAAGAGGAGGTTTGTAGTAAAGCGGAGGACGTACATCTGGAGCTTGCACCGGGAAGGTACGTTGGAGAATGGAACGTTGAAACGGCCAATGGCCCGATATCGTTGGTGATCAATGTATCACCCACCAATAGGGATGCATTAGCGTTCTATAACTCTTCTGAGTTCACGCCCCCCTGAACTCAGACAATACTCCAGAGGCGAAGAGAACACTTTCTATCGACAGGAACGGTTTTTTGACGGAAGACGAGTACCAATCAGGTACGGGTTAATGAAGCAGTACCTTTCATTTGAAAAACTTCACTTTATTGAATGTAAATTTTGATGCTGTCGTCATGATGCTAAAGTCTATCAAATCTATGCCGCGCAATCCATTGATGGTAACGCTTTTGTTTTCCTTGAGTATGGTGGTTTCCTGTGTGGAAGAATTCACGGCGGAAACCTTGAATTTCGAAGACATACTGGTCGTAGAGGCCAAGCTTACCGACAAAGTGGAACAACAGCGGATTTTTCTCTCCAGAACATCTGCCTTATTATCGGATTCTTCACAGAACGAGGTCGGCGCTAATGTTCGTCTGGTGGATGATGCGGGAAATAGGATCCTATTTTTGGAATCATCTTCTGGTGTATATACGTCAGCGACTATTCTTGAATTATCCCATGATAGGGCCTATCGACTCGAAATAGAAACCCGCGATAACTTGAAGTACAAATCGAGTTGGGAGTCGTTGCCTGAAAGGAATGACCTAAGCGATATGGCATTTAAGAAAGTCAGCAATGATTCGGGCGAAGAAGGTGTCTCGGTGGCGGTACAAATCAAGTCGAAAAGTCAATCCCCTTCTTACTTTCGCTATGAATATGACGAAACGTACCAGATTATCGCACCCGAGTACAACGGTGTAACCTGGGACGAAGTTGATTATGACTATTTCGGAGATGGAGATGGTTGGGAGGTCACTATAAAACTAGAACGGGAAGAATCTAGGATATGTTACGGTAAGGGCGAATCCAATGATATCATCTTGGCGTCAACGGAACTTTTTGATAGTGATGCTACCGGTAATTTCGAATTCAGATTTCTATCAAAAGACAATTATGTCATTTCCAATAGGTATAGTATTCTGGTAAAGCAATACAGTCTGCACCCTGATACCTATACATTTTATAATACCATCGATTCGTTCTCCGATTTTGAAAGCGTATTTCATAGCATTCAGCCAGGGGCTGTTGAAAGTAATATTAACAGTGAAAATGGCAATACGATCGCCATTGGTTATTTTGACTTGAGTTCGTATAGTGAAAAACGGCTTTTTCTTAGTTATACCGATTTTTTCCCGGATAGTCCCTTACCCCCATACCCGGTCAATTGCAAACGAATTTTCAAGCCTGAGTTATATACCGAAGGTTTTCATGCCACTGCGATTCATGGGTATATTGAGGTGGATGGCGCTTCAAACTCTCCGTTAATGGACGGTATTTTATCCGGGCAAATCGGTTTCTATGCCCAGAATCCGGACTATGATCAATCGAGTCAAGACTTGTACCCTGAGCGGGCGCCATACTTGGTAAAACCCTTAGGGTGTAGTGATTGTAGAGCCTTGGGAAGTAATGTCAGACCAGATTTTTGGATTGATTAAGGCAGAAAATGCCTGTAATTTCCTGATGATTCCTTTACCGCGGTTCCCAATATTCAAGATCAACGCACACAAACGACAATCCAACCGACTTTAGCGACGATTGAACATGAAGTCATTTCATGTGCCTGCTTTCAAACGCATATTTGCGGGACTATTCATTAATTCAAAAACGTATGAAAACAAGAAATCGCTGTGTACTCGGATTACTATGCTTCGTAACGAGTTACGTGTTCTTTTCCCAAGGTTCGTTGAGTGCTCAAAAATATATCGATTTGGCCCATTGGTTCAATTTGATCGGGGCGGTTTTCCTATGTTCCTTTAATGAGGTGTTTCCCAAAAAAAACAAGCTACATGCCGTAGCCGCTGTGCTGACCGGGATCGGCGTTGTTGCCCATATCGCCCTCTGCACCATTGATTTTGTCATGTGGAGTTTTGGCGACGATGTTATCGGAAGAAATGCGTTACGGGAACAAATAAGCAACACCCCCTTAATTCTATATCCCTTTGTTATAATTGGGCCTTCCATGCTCTTTATAGGCCTCGCGGCCCACGCGTTGAACTTTATAAAAACAAACCCGATAAGCGCTCTTATGGTACTCCTAGGCGGACCATTTGTGGGCTTGTCCTATTTTATCTGGAACAATGGGTATCTCATGTTGGCCAGTTGCGTGGTTTTTGCGACCGGTTTAGCGCTAGTGTTGTATCGAAATGAGATCCAAATTATACGCAACGGGAAGTTAGAGTAAAGAGCGCAGCTCGAATCGTGTAGGTACGTACCAAAATAGTGGAAGCGGTTCGAATAGAAAAAAAATGTGGTAGGGCATCGGGTACTTTGAATGGTACAACCTTTAAAAATTCCATCAGTAGTGCTATGAACCTTGCTAAAAAAACGTGAACTTGAACTCGAAACCAGACCATATCCTTGAAGTACTTCGTAATGCTGTTCTTTTTGCAAAAACAGGTTTAAATACCACAAGTAAAAGAGGTGTTGTCGATCAGTACAAAACAACCATAGTATAATGCTAGTAAACAAAGAAAAACGTATCAAATATTTAGGGTTCAATGATTCTTGGTTTTCCGTTATTGGAATTCTGATCATCAGTTTTGCAACCTTTTATCTGTTCAACCCCGCATTTAACGCTATTACTATGACCGAGGCGGTTTTGAGTTGGGGTGTTGGGCTCTTGTTTACCATCATTGATTGGTTTATCAACAGGGCGATCATGATTTCCTTACGCAAAAAGTACCCCGCTTTTCATGACGATGCAAAGCGTATTACGCTGTTTTTTCTAGCCGTGGTCTGCACCGTCATTGTGGTGGATTTTACAGGAACCTCCCTTTTGACTTTAATTCCAGGTGTGAGCGCCTTGGATTATACATCTAGACTTAAAGTACTATTGTCCATTGTTTTTTTAACGATCATGATCATGGCGATTTACGAAGCCATTTATTACAACATACGTCTCAAAAAATCGGTTAGGGAAGAAGAGCAATCAAAACGGATTATAATACAGGCACAACTAGATGCTTTGCAGAATCAAGCCCAACCGCACTTTTTCTTTAATACATTGAATACCCTTCGTGATATCATCGATCAAAATTCAAAGGAGGATGCCAAGGAATTTGTTGACAAGCTATCGGATATTTATCGTTTTTTATTGGAAGCCGGCAACGACAATCTGATTCCCTTAAAAAATGAGTTGCGATTTGCGAAAGCATATATTCATATCCAATCGGAGCGTTTCGGGGATAACTTGAAATTGAACTGGGATATCCCGGAAGCTTCCCAAGGGGCGATGGTCGTGCCTATGAGTCTTCAGCTTTTACTGGAAAATGCGATAAAGCATAATGTAATCTCCAAAGCCAAACCCTTGATCATCGATGTAGCCGTTCGCGATAAGCAATTGGTCGTCGGCAATAAAATAGCACCAAAATCGACCCAATTGCCCTCGACGAAAGTCGGACTTGCAAATATCGAAAAGCGGTATGCACTGATATCCGATACATCAATTGAGATCAAAAACGACGGAAATCGATTTGTGGTTTCCCTCCCATTATTAACACCATTAGATAAAAAGAACAAAGATGCGAGTATTGATCATTGAAGACGAGCAGCGGGCCGCGAGCCAATTGCAGCGCATGTTACACACCTGTGGTTTCGAATTTCAACTGTTGGGAATCATCGATACGGTTGAAGATGCCGTGCAGTGGTTTCAAGAAAATACACCCCCAGACCTGGCGTTTATGGATATTCAGTTGGCCGACGGATTAAGTTTTGAGATTTTTCAGAAGACCGAGGTGAGCGCACCTATCATTTTCACCACCGCCTTCGACCAATACGCCATACAGGCATTTAAGGTCAATAGTGTTGATTACCTGCTCAAACCCATTCAAAAAGACGATTTGAGCGCTGCCTTGGATAAATTCACCAAATCGAGCACCCCGGCTACCTTGACCCCTTCCGTTTTGCAACAATTACTCGGTAGCCTGCAAGTAACGTCCAAGCGTGAGGGCCTCTTGGTCAAAGAAGGAAGCGGTTTTGTTCAAATCAAGATTTCAGAGCTGCTGTACTGCTACTCTGAAGACAGTATCACCTTTGGTGTTACTGCCGGCAAGCGCTTTATCATCGATGAAACCATTGACGAGTTGTTCGGCTCTTTAGATCAAAATGCCTTCTATAGGATCAATCGCGGTCAAATTGTAGCGAAGACCTCCATTCAGAAAATAGATCCCTATTTCAATCATCGGGTCAAACTCTCCGTTGCAAATCCACGAGATCAAGAATTCATCGTCAGCAGACCAAAGACCGCTGAATTTAAGGAATGGATGAATAGGTGAGACCGGTGGTTACAGTTCAACTACCCATTGCGATAGTTCAGAAAAAACGACTTCCCTTGAGCCACTGAAAAAATGATATTGCACCCATAATCATTAAATAAAATATCATGAAGTCACAAAAAATCACCTTAAGCGTACTAGTTCTTCTATTGGGATCCTATGTTTTTGGTCAGCATACCACAAATGAACGCGCGATTCATAAAAATGTACAACAGCACACTGCGGTTATTTTCGATAGTCTAGTACAGATTCGCAGGGATTTTCACCAACATCCGGAGGTTTCAGGAAAAGAACAAAGGACCTCGGAAAAGATCGCCGCTTATTTACAAGCCTTAGGGCTAGAGGTGAAGACTGGTGTGGGAGGCTATGGTGTTATCGGAATCTTGGATACGGGTAGACCCGGAAAACGAATCGCTTGGAGGGCCGATATCGATGCCATACCTACGGAGATACCCGATGTGGTAGATTTTCCATCAAAAAACAAAGGCGTACGACATATTTGCGGTCATGACCTTCACACCACCATAGGAATGGGAATCGCCAATGTGCTGGCCCACCAAAAGGAAGAACTGGACGGCACCCTCTATTTTGTTTTTCAACCTGAGGAAGAAATCAACAAGGGTGCAAAAGGAATGATTGCAGATGGATTATTCGATCTGATTCAACCTGATGAAATTTATGGGCTGCATATGTCTCCGTATCCGGTTGGTACGATAGCCACGAAATCAGAAAATGTGTTTGCTCACATTACGGTCGCCGAAATCGTGTACAACGTATCCGAGAACCAAGAGGATCTGGTCGATTTCACCAAAAAAGTGATGGGGAGTCTGCAAACCTATGGACCGGACACTGCTTTTTGGGATAATAACAGCCTATTTAGCCCAGCGTTAGGCGTGACGAGCCCCAATACCATTTATACAGATTATACGGCCTTAATCGGTGATTTTCAGGTTCAAAAATCGGACGATACCTTGACCATACGAGTAGTGCTCAATACAAGTTCCAAAGAACAGTTGGATGCCTTTTTGCCGATGGTCAAAAACAAGATCGAAGCCTCGACCTATGCTAAAGACTTACTTTCCGTTCGGTTCAATTTACAGGAAGGACTGCCCGTTATGGAAACCCCAATGAATGATGCGGCACTGACCAATGACGCGATGAAAAGTATTTCCAATATCTATGGAAAGCAAAGTGTGATTCCCTTATATGGGGTCGCCCCACTTCAATTTAGTGATGATTTCGCCTATTTTCAGAAATCCGTGCCTGGGGTGTATTTCTTTTTGGGCGGATCAAATGCGGAGAAAGGAATGATGGCGATGCCGCACACCCCCAATTTCGCCGTTGATGAAGAATGCATTAAAACAGGCGTGAATTATTTTTCTTCAATGGTGATTGAACGACTCGCGAAGTAGACGTAGTCTTTTGAAATGCCCTTAAAAAGAGGAATAGTAAGGAGTGTAATGCCCTTCTCCATTCGTCTTGATTGCCTGCCGTTTGGTGAAACATTGTAGACCCGCTACAATCGTGGCACTAAATGTGTGGGCTTTAATTTCCTATAGTGTTCCCAGATTTATGGAGAACACTTGTCGTATAGCAATTAAACTTTAAACCACAGGCCAGATGAGATATCTCTATGTTAAATTCCTATTGTTTTTCTTTTTATCCCTAACACTACATGCGCAAAGCTTAGATACATTAGTAGATGTTGGGGGCTATCACATGCATTTTAAACTATTGAAGGGGGAGGGGACTCCCATTCTTTTTGAGGCGGGTGCCGGTAATGATGGTGGTATTTGGGACAATATATTGGAAAAAATCCATCAGGTGACCGGTACTACATTGATTACCTATGATCGATCCGGATTTGGAACAAGTGAATTAAATCCAAATTTGAAAAACGATTCGGATTTTGGAATTGCAAATGGGATGAAAGAACTGGAGACCGGTCTTTCAAAACTGGGTTTTGACAAAGAAATCATTCTAGTACCACATTCCTACGGGGGGTTCTATACAACGCTTTATGCCTCACGCCACCCTGACAAGGTGAAGTATGTGGTACGCATTGATGCAAATTTGGTAGGCGTGTATACAGACGAGGTACTGAAAATAATGGCGGCGGAGCAAGCCCCTCCGAAAAGTCCTGAAACGCTAGGCATCTATTACTTGGTAAAAAACTATCCTGAAACCGTTCAGGTACTACGCAAAATCGATTTTCCTTCGAATGTTCCCGTGATCGATATTATTTCACCGATCAACAGAGGGTTTCCTGATGAATATTGGGCCCTCATCAAAAAAGTCCATAAAGATTTTGTGGATGCCGAATCCAATCGAGTTGAACTTATTGCGGAGGGAAGCGGTCATTATATCTTTAAGGATAACCCTGGGTTGATCATCAACACGATTATAAAGGCTTACTCGGAAACACTTGACGAAAACGAGCAAATTGCGTTATTAAAAAAAGCCCAGGACAATGCCATCGAACTAGCGATCGAGGCGAAAAAAATAGAACTAGAAAATAAACATTCGGAAAATGATTTGAATGAATGGGGCTATGCCTTGCTGGGGAATGAAGAACTTGAAAAGGCCTTGGAAGTCTTTAAATTAAATACGATGCTGTATCCGGAAAGTTCGAATGCCTATGACAGTTATGGCGAAGCGCTATTGAAAGCGAATCGAAAAGCGGAAGCCATCAAAATGTACGGGAAATCGGTTGAACTGAATCCGGAAAATGAAAATGGAAAGAAAGTATTAGAGCAATTGAAACAGGAATAACAGCGCATAAAATTAAATAGATGCCATTTCAAAAGATGCGGTCATGAGGTTCATAAAACTACTGTCAAAGTATATTCGGAAGTATCCAGTGCATCGTTTTAATTTGCTATAGGTGATGCTACCACTACATAACGCTCCGTATTCGCTGAGTCCATTTGGGGCTCGTAATAGGCGTCCTCGAATTTGTAGTATGCTTTGTCATTGATTTTTACAATGGTATACCCTTCGGGCAAGGCATCTACCTCGGCACCTATTGGGGCTTCTACGACCTGGTATTCCTTTGAATCGATGGTTGGTGAATAGTAAGTGCCGTAATAGTAGAAGTAGGTATTGGGGCCTACGGCCAATTTCAGGTGTCCTACAGGTACCATACCTACGCGGGCGCCAAAGGGTGCTCTAGCCACGATAAATCTCTTCCCTTTTGGTCGGTACCAGATACCCTTATGAAAACGGTACCCGATTCCACCAAATCGTATTCCAATAGCACCTGCACCAACAGTTCTGACAGTTCTCCCCCATCGTGGTAAGGCGCGATAGCGATAATGGGCAACCCGTCTTGCCCGAACCGGGCGAACATAGGCTCTTTTGCGGACCACTTTAGAACGTTTTACTACTGTACGTTGAGCGTTCAATGGTTCCGGAAAAACGAATACGGATACCAAAACCAATAAGCAATAGCTGATCAATAGCTGTTTCATTTCAATTTTTTTGAATCATTACGGTGTCGGGCAGCCCGACGTGGCTATTTGTGAGGCATCAAGCGCCAACACCCCTGAAATATATAAGTCACATAGCGCGGTCGATAAGGAGCTGGCCAGAGGGTTGCCCTCAAAATAAATTGAGGTGAGTTCCGGTAGTTGAATAAATGCCTCGGGTACTTGTGAGAGCTTGTTATTCGATAACGCCACTGAATGAAGCGCCATGAGATTGCTGAAAGAATCAGGAATGGATTCCAAAAGGTTGTCTTGCAGATTAAGTCCTTCCAGTTTTGGCAAATGGCCTAGTTCTTCCGGCAGTTCTTTGAGCTGATTGTTATCAAGACTCAATTGACGCAAGTTTACAAGATTCCCAATTTCCGCTGGTAACTCCTTGATATTGGCATAGGGGGCCGAAAGGGTTTCAAGACTTGTCAGGTTTCCTATCTCGGGAGCGATGTACTCAATATTCAAATCACCGAAGTCGATAGATTCCAGCCCCTTAAGATCCCCGATTTCCTTTGGGATATGGGTCACCCCTGTGAAGGCTAATCTGAGTTGGGAAACAGATCCGTCAGGAAAAAAGGTGAGTCCGGTCCAACTTTGCATACTGGTATCCGCAAGATCCCAACCAAGGGTATTTCCTGGGTTTGCGACGTAAAGAGCGAACAGGGCTTCATAATGAACAGAAACCAAATCACAGCGCGCCCTGTTGTCTTTGTTGATCATGGTCGATCCATTTTCTTCAAGATCACAGATTTTTTGCGAGATCAGGGCGAGGTCATTGTTTTTGATATTCAAAAGAGTAAGATTGACCAGATTTCCAATGGTTTCCGGAAGTGTGACCAGTTCATTATCACTCAAATTCAATACCTCTAAATTGATAAGGCTTCCGATTTCGTCAGGAATTTTTTTCAACCTATTGTTGGCCAGCCCAAACTGTTTTAAGGTAGTGATATCACTTAGTTCCAAAGGAATAGAGTCCAATTGGTTTTCTTGCAAGCGCAGGTATTGAAGTTTGCCCAATTGCCCCATCGCTGCGGGAATCGATTCAAACTGGTTACTGCCAAGATTCAACTCTTCGAGCATGTCAAGACTTCCGATTTCGGGCACCAAGGTTTTCAACCCTTTATCCTCCGCATCCAAACGAACGACCCTTTCGTTTTCTTGACCGACTCCTTGCCAACTGCTCATGCTAGGATCATCTAGATTCCACCCTAAGGTATTGCCATCATTGGCTTCGTAAAGGGCTTTGAGGGCCAGATAGTCGGCGGACTCGATAGGGTCTTGATTTGGGTCAACGATTCCGTCTGGGTTGTCAGGGTTTTCTTTTTCCTCTTCCTCTTCAGGTGGTGGTGGCGCATCGTCTTTGCTACAGGCGGTTTGCAAGATGAGTAATGAGAAAATGAATAGGGTAAATGGATATAGATTATTTTTCATAATGTTAATTTTTACAACTTGATGCAACTTAAGATTGACTTTTTATCCAAATAACTTAGTCTGTTGGAAGACCATCACGATCTGCGGGGTCGTACTTTCTAGCGCGTGTGAACCAAAGGTCTGCATCGGCGCCGTCCGTATTTATCCAACATCTAAAGCTTTCAGGTTGACCGGTTTCGGGATTATTCCGACGTTCATAGAGATAATCGTTCTTCTTAAAAATTTCTATTCCTAATGGAGGGAAATTAAGCTCAAAATCTTCAATTTGATAGGTCGTTCCCGATCCAAAACCCGCACCTATGTATTTAGGCCAATCTCCAATATAATCCCCGTTAAACTCACTATACACAGCTTCTACCTGTCCGGTTAATTGGTCGATGGTGATGGTACAATCATTGGGGTTGAACGTATAAGTGCCGCTATACACGTTGTCAACTCTTGTTTCTGGCAAATAAGTGGGAATTAAATTGCAATAGTCGGAATTGATTTGGTCAATATTTCTACTACCCTTATTCAATAAATATCCGGTAACCGTGCCATCAGGATAGAAAGTAATGGATTCCAATTCTGGTTCCCATGATTTAATCACGGCATTGATTTCCTGTGCTTGGTTGCCTTTTGGATCGCAGCCATGAAAGTAGCTCCCATTAGGACCGCAACAACCTGTAGGAGTAGTGGGATATGAAATGACCTGACCGTTGTAAATATGTTCATTGGTATTGAGATCTTTACGATAGCGCCAATAGAAGTGCAACGGACCATCGGCAAATGGGTTTGAACACCCTGAACTATAATCTGTAGTTTCAACTACGACTACTGGTACAACAAATGCATCTACCGGTGTTCCAGTGTCGTCAATTGGCGCTAAGGCGAGTTCGAAAGCTACAGGAAGCTCCCAGCCGCTTGTATCAAAGGCAAAATTAAAATATACGACAGTATCATTTTCTACCTCCATTTCAAATTCAGCTTCCTGGTAAGAATCACTGCCAGGAATATAGGTATACAGAGTTTGTAGAACCATGCCAGGTGGCTTGCGAAAAAGTATTCCTGGTTCTACACCTTCTACCAAAACAATTTGCTCTCTGTCAATTGCAATATCAACTATATTTGAAGAAGTTGGCATTTGGCCATCGTGCTTTACTCCATTTCTAAAAATCAAACTTTCACTAACCTTATTCGCATCAGGGTCTACCGTGCCCGTCGGATCTGGGGTTGGGTCCGGGTCGGGATCGGGGTCAGGGTCGGGGTCGTTCTGACCAATAGGGGCCGGGTCTTCAAGGTCTTTCATAATATCGTCTTCACTACACGAATTCAAGGCTGCCAACAAAATGACCAGCAACAAAAGAAATAGATAATCGGGTTTGATTTTTTTCAAGTACTTCATGACTTTAAATTTTAGTTTCACATTACAGTTTGGGGAATAGCCTTTAAAACATGTTGTTCGTGTTAGGGGGAGCTGATTTTGGTTTGAATCAATACGGTAGTTTTGGTCAAGACTACGCGTACCTTCGTAATTCTGAGGGTAAAAATAGGTCGGTAACCTCAGGGGATTTAGGCCAAACTAGTAAGTGGTATGCCTAAGGAAGTAAGTGAGAATTAAGATCCAGTAGGTGGATTCAGGCTTGATACAACTGTTGTAGAAAACGCTCTTTTTTTCTTCGGGAAACGTTGAGGTGCCGGTCGTTTGAAATAATGACATAACCGCCTTCACCCTTGACGTATTTAACCACATGGGCCAGGTTCACCAAGGTACCGTGATGAATGCGACAGAAATCGCTCTCCGGTAGTATATTTTCGAATTCCTTTAGGGTTTTGGCGACGGTTATCTTTTTTTTATTGGTCAAATATAGGGTCGTATAACTACTGGCCGCCTCACAATAGATGATATCCGCAATGGGCTGCATGATAATTTCATTATCTGACGGAATGGCCAATCGCTTTAATTTTTCCGAATCCGATTTTACGTTGTTGAACAGCGAGGTATACTGAAGGGATTTATCGTGTTGTTTACTGGAAATTTTGTTGACCGCAGCCACCAGTTCGTCCACATCAACAGGTTTCAAGAGGTAATCGAGCGCACTGAATTTGATGGCCTTGATGGCGTACCGGTCATAGGCAGTGACGAAAATGACCTCGAAATTGATATCCCGGACTTTTTCCAATACATCGAAACCGGACATCTTGGGCATTTGTACGTCTAAGAATACAAGGTCGGGTTGTAGTGTCGCGATTTTTTCAAGCCCGATTTCGGGCGATTCGCAAAGTGCGAGCACTTCTACTTCAGGGCAATACTTTTCCAATACCAGGCGAAGCCCTTGTCGGGCCTTTGCTTCATCATCGATCAGTATGGCTTTAATCATGGGTTTTATGCAATAGGAATTTGAATGTTGACCTGAGTGCCAAGCGCATTCTCGTTCTCGTCTTTCAAATCTATGATATTTATGACATCTTGAATTTTCTGTTCGGTCAAAATTTTAAGGCGATCGACCGTTATTTTGATGCCCATCGATTTCTTTTTGAGTCCCCCTTCTTTTTTTAAGGTTACCGATTTTTCCCTGCCCACGCCATTATCGACAATGCTACAATGCAAGGTGTTCGCCTCTTCTTTGATCGTCAGGGTCAATAGCCCTTTACTTTCTTTATGCAACAGGCCGTGCCAAATGGCATTTTCTACAAAAGGTTGCATGACCATCGAGGGCAGCAGCGTATTTTCTTGATCTACGTTTTTGTCGATAGTGATGGCATAGTCCAATTTGTTGTTGAACCGAAGTGCCTCTAATTGAATGTAGGTTTCCAACATATCCATCTCATCTTTGAGCGATACCATAGGTTGTTCCGAATTTTCTAAAAGTAAGCGTACGAGTTTGGAAAATTTTGAAAGGTACCTACTCGCATTTTCGTTTTCATCGTTAAGAATCATGGTGTTGATCGAGTTCAGGCTGTTGAACAAGAAATGCGGATTCATTTGGGCGCGAAGCGCTTTCATTTCGAGATGCTGTAGTTTCTCCGAAAGTTTGGCCTTGTTGACTTCCTCATTTTTTGCAGCAAGTACTTTTTGATTTTTTAGGCGTTGTCGCATGGTATAGAATAAGAGTAAGCCTATGATGATCAATGAAATAAGGCCGCCTAGGAGGGCGTTTCGCAAGGTGGCTTCCCTTTCCGATTTGGCCTCCTGAACCTCATTTTCCTTGGTCAGTACTGCAATTTCCTTGTCTTTTTTTGAGGTTTCAAAACGTAGTTCAAGCTCTTTGACCTTTTGTAAATGACTTGTATTGGTAAGGCTATCATCCCATTTTTCGTACGTTTTCCGATACGTTAAGGCCTGTTTGAAATCCCCCTTTTTTTCATAGGCCTCCGAAATATCCTTATTGAGGTTTTTGATTTCCTCATTACTGTCTAGCTCTTGGGCCAATACAAGATTGTCGTTTAAAATAGGAATACCTTTAGCATAGGCTCCTAAACTGTTGTAGTGATTTCCAATACTGTGGTTGGCATATAAAATCCCGATTTTATCATCGATTTCGGTCGCTACTTTTTTTGCTTCTTGAAAATAGGGTAGCGCCTTATCAAAATCCTTAATGTTGTTATACAAAGACCCGATATTTTGAAGGTTGATCGCCTCGCTTAGTTTCATGTTGTTTTTTCTATTGAGGCGCAATGATTTTTCATAGTAGACCAAGGCCTCTTTGAATTGATTTTTCTGTCTGTAGATCAAGCCGATGTTTCCCAGTATTCTAGAAAAGGAAACCTCATTGTACGCCTTGGTGGATTTTAAGATCTTCATGGCGTTCAGATAGTTTTCCAAAGCCTCATCGGGCTGGTCCATTTCCCAATAACTTCCACCGATATTGTTATGGCATTTGGAGGTCGCTAGGGTATCTTTCAACACTTCATAAAGACTTTTTGCTTCAAGAAAATTGGTGATCGCTTCTAAGTAAATTCCCTCCCGATGTCGTACAATACCTTTTTCCAAATAGAATTTTGCAACAATCTCCTTGTTACTGATCAGGGGTATTTTTGTTTCTACCAGCTGTAGCGCTTCCTTTGAACGCTGCAGGTTGCCACGTTTCCAATAATGGTTGCAAAGCGCTAGATATGCTTGTGCAAGACGATTGACATCAGCTGTTTGTTCACTTAACGAAATGGAGTTATTTAGATACTTCAGCGCTGCTGTGGTGTCCTTTTTGACCAATTCATGATAGAGTGCTATCGACGTATCTATCTTGGTTGAATCGGTCTGCCCGGTTTCAAGGGTTAGTTTCAGGCTATCGATTTTTACTTCATTTTGCGCGTGAATTGGCGCACAGGCAATCATACCGATAAAAAGAATGAAATAGGGTAGTGGATTTGGCTTCATGGCAATCGCTTTAGTTAGGGGGAAGCTTCTCTAAATGTAATGAATTTCCATTCAATGCAAATCAAGAAAATAACTTTAAAGATTGAATATCAGCCATCTAAATGGATTGTAATTGCCCAAACTAGTAAGTGGTCGTATGACAACAGTAAATGGTCGAAGAGGGCTATTCGTCGGCAAGCGAAAAGGGAATCCACGCTAATAAATCAAGAACGAACCTTTAAAGGAGTGTTGGCAATTTCATTAAAGCACTTTCGTAAAATGTCTGTTTTAGAAGACCGTTCAAATGATTCCCAGTGGAACGGATTATGGAAAAACACACCTCTTTTTCAATGCCGTAACGCGTCCAGTACCGCTGCGCGATAACTATCCCCGATAGGCACTTCAAATGTTCCGATTTCGACATCATGGTTCGTATAGGCCGTAATTTTAGTCAAGTTGACAAGGTACGAACGATGGGTCCTGATAAATCGATCATCCAAAGAATCCTGAAAAGCGGAGAGGCTGTACTTGGTCAGGTGCGTCTCCTTTTCCGTGATGATCTTTACGTAATCCTTCACACTTTCGATATAGAGGATATCGGCAAATAAGAGCTTGACCTGTTTTCTGTCTTTGCGTACAAAAATGGAATCGATTTTACGTTCCTCCCTAGTGTTCACCGGAGCGGTAGGTGAAGGGGTCTGCTCTAGAAACTTTTCGATTCCCTTGAAAAAACGGGCAAAGGAAATGGGTTTCAAGAGATAGTCCACCGCGTTCAATTCAAACCCCTCCAAGGCAAAATCGCGATAGGCAGTAGTAAAAATGACCTTGGGTTGGTGTAGTAGGTTTTTGAGAAAATCCGTTCCCTTGAGAACGGGCATTTCGATATCCAAAAATAGGAGGTCTACTTTTTCGTTTTTAAGAACGGTATTGGCCTCGATGGCACTGGCACAATTGGCGACCAATTCAAAATCATCCAACTGCGCCAAATGTTTTTGAATCAGGTTTCTCGCAAGTTCCTCGTCATCGACTATGATGCATCGATACTTCATTTTTGTTCTAGCTTTAGCACAACGGTATAGCTGCTCTTTTGGTCATCATGGGTCAGTTCATACGCATTAGGGTATAACAGGTCTAATTGCTGTATGACATTTTTGAGCCCCAGCGGCTCCCCTTTTTCCATTGTTTTTTCAATGGCAGTACTGGGTTTTGAGTTGGATACTGAAAATAGTATATTTTTAGCATCCATGGTTAATGTTATGTTGATTTCTGCGCTTCCCAACTCTTGTACCACCCCATGTTTAAAGGCGTTTTCTACGAAAGTCAATAGTAGTAACGGAGCGATGTTCACCTCAATAGGGATCGCATGTGCAAACTGGACCGAAACACGTTCCCCATAGCGTACCTTTTCCAAGGAAAGATAGTTTTCGATCAATTCGATTTCTTTTTGAACAGGAACATAATCATCCTTGCAACGATATAGAATGTAATCTAGGATATCGGAAAGGCGCTCAATGACTTCCGGGGTTTTATCTGACTTATCCAGTGCTAGGGAGTAGAGGTTGTTTAAGGTGTTGAACAAGAAATGTGGATTGAGTTGATTCCGCAAGGCGGTCAATTCCGCTATTTTTTTTTGCTCATTTAACTGCAAGAACTTCTTTTGGTTCTTATAAAAACGGGCCATTAACAGCAGGGCTGTTGGGGTGAGGTACAAGATGATCTTACTTAGAAAAACCGAAAAATAGGTCAATCGTTTTCCATAGGATTCTACCGCGTATTGGCGTTGTATCTCGTTGTAGGTATCAAAGTATTCCACATCAAAATAGTAGGTCTTAACGGCCTGGTAGATTGCAAATAGGACCACCAGCAATATGAACATCCACCAGATAAAAAGTCCGGTTTTTTTCTGGTTCAGAAATTTTGGGATCAACCAGTAGATACAGACATAGGCCGTGATCATCTGTACGACGACAATAACCCCATACGATTCGAAGAGAAACCGGTACCCCCCAAAACTACTGATGTTGTTTACCGATAGCACGAAGTACAGGTACACCATGACCCAAAACAGTACGTGTTTTAATACCGGGTTTTCGAAATAGGCAAGCAGTTGTCTCATCGTCGCAAAATGATAAAAATAATCTTTATTAGGCCGTTCGGAACCTATTGTCTACAAAACGGGCAAGGCAGTAGACGAATGGGTGAAAATGGGCTATGAATACCAAATGTAGCCTCCATATACGAAAGTCGGAAGTTCGTCTACTTTCCGAAAAACCAGGGGACTCCAAAGGTAGTTTTGAAGAAACAAACCGTAGTTGTCATGAACGATTCATTAAAAATCACCCTATTCATTCTACTCTTTCTTTTCATACAAACCATGGCCAACGCACAGCGGATCCACTCTATTTCAGGTAGGGTTATCGATGCGGATGCTCAGGTGAAGTTAGGAAACGCTTTGGTGATATCCCCTCAGGATTCGACCATTATCGCGGGCACCAGTTTTTTCGATGGAAGGTTTGAGCTCTCGAATTTGAATAGCGAAGAAGTGCTCTTGAAGCTCACTTCATTGGAGTTCCTAGACACCCTGCTAACGGTACACTATGAAGGTGATGCGGAAATCGACTTGGGTGACATCGTGGTAGCGAAAGCCCTGAACGAATTGGAAGAAGTTGTTCTGGTCGCAAATCTGCCCCTCTTCGAGACCAGGGCCGACGGAACGGTACAGGTCAATGTGGAAAATACGATACTGGCGACCAGTAATTCCGTTCAGGAAATCCTGTCGCGTTCGCCAAATGTCATTGTGGAGGACGAAGGAATTTCCATTTTCGGTAAAGGGGCGGCCATTATCTATTTGAACGGGCAGCGTATTTTGAGCGAACAGTTAGCGAACATTCAGGCCTCTGAAATAAAGACGATTGAAATCATATCGAACCCCTCCGCCAAGTATGATGCCGAAGGGCAGGCGGTCATCCATATTAGTACAAGAACAGCGGCAATGGAAGGCGTAAAGGGCACACTGATGCAAAACCTTAGCGTTTCTGAATTTTCACCGACGAATACCAGTACCACGTTGAGCTTGGATTACAGAAAACAGAAGCTTTCGGTAACCGGAAATTATGGAATGCAACTCGGGGCCTATCGTTTTCTATTGAATACCACGCGGAATAGGGCAACGGAAGGCGATTTTTTCAATTCGGATATCACCACCGACTGGGTCTGGGACCAAGAGTATTTTGGTAATTACGGCATCGGGCTACAATACAATTTTGACGCGGACAGCTATTTTTCCATCGCCTATAATGGGCTTACCAATAAGCTGGGCGGTACGGAAAGCAGCAACAACACCATCACCTTCAATGGGGCACTCGAACAGTTTGAAAGTGTGGTCAATAAAGATGACCGCACCACCCAGCATGCGTTCGTTCTCAACTATGCGCAAGCCTTGGATACGTTGGGCACATCGCTGTACCTCGGCGCCCAATATTCCCGCTTCAGAACGCTTATAGATGATGTGATCAATGAAGAATCGGTACGTGAGGGGCAACGCGCTGACCGAACATTGAAGAACCTGGTCAACCGTGAAATTCCGATTTTGAGCGCCCAATTTGATGTGACCAAAGTGTTTTCAAAACAGGACCAATTGGAAACGGGAATCAAATTCGGAAGTGTGAGCAATACCTCCTTTTCCGATTTCTTGGTCTCGCAGAATACGATCGATTTCACCTTGGATGAAGGCCTATCCCGAGATTTTGAATACAACGAACAGATTTATGCCGCATACATCAATTACAAAAGAACCCCATCGGATAAACTCAAGTACAGTTTCGGTCTTCGAAGCGAATTGACCCGGTATGACCTGGCCCCGGATGCTACCGAGGTCATAGAAGATCGGTACTTCAATCTGTTTCCGAGTGCTACCTTGGGCATTGATCTGGATGACAAAAAAGCGTGGTTTGCCGCGTTATCCTCGAGAATAGCGCGGGTGTCGTACCAATCGCTGAACCCAACCATCATTTACCAAGATGCCTTTACCTCCATTCAAGGGAACCCGAACTTGATCCCGGAAAAAATATACGCCCTTGAAACGGGGATAAGCACCAAAAAATACGTGGTGAAGGTGGGGTACAATTATACCATCGATCCCTTGGTCGGAGGGGCGATACAAGGAGAAGACCCCAAAACCTATGTGCTGCAGTCTTTTAATGGCACCAGACAACACGATGTCTTTGCCAGCTTGAGTTTGCCAATCAATACCAATTGGTGGACCTCCATGAATTCGGCCACCCTAAGCTATAACAAATTGATCGATGCCCGATCGTCCTTCGGTTTTCGGAAGACCAGGCCTCAAGCCTATCTGTATACCAACAATAAATTCTCCTTATTCGAAGGTTTGCGCTTGCAATGTATCGTTTGGTACCTAAGCAATCGCTACGATGGCATCTATGCCAGAAAAAATCAGGCGGAGATTACCCTAGGGTTGGAAACGGACTTCTTCGAGAACACCTTAAAACTGCAACTGGTGGCCAATGATATATTTCAGACCAACAAGCCCGATGGAGACTATAATCTAGGCAACACCTTGATCTTGTTCGATAGAGTGAACAATACCCAATACTTTCGGTTTGTGGCGACCTATAATTTTGGAAAATTAAAGCAGTCGAATTACCAGCGCAAATCCTCTGGGGAAGAAGAAAATCGAAGGTTTTGAGGTGCTATAGAAGGGAGCGGCCCATGGGGTCGTAAAACCCAACTTTTTCGGGAATCTGAAATAGTGGTGTCCGGAGTTGATATTCCTGCCATTTTAGTTTTCCTTTGAAAGACCTAAACGAAGCAGAGCACGGATGAGAAAAATTTTGATAACGGGAGGCTTGGGGAAAATAGGCAGCTATTTCGCAACGAACTTCCATACGGCATACGACATCAAGATTGCCGATCTGGTAACGAATGACGCTGCTTTTCCCGGGAATGTCACGACTGTTCAAGCGGATTTAATGGATTACGCCGTTTGCGAAAAACTATGTGAGGGAATCGATACGGTACTCCATCTGGCGGGCATCGTCGACCCCGTTTCGGAATCCGATGCGCTGTTGGAAACGAATATAAAAACCACCCAACACCTATTTAAGGCAGCGGCAACAGCCGGATGTAAACGGGTAATTTTTGCCAGCAGTGCCCAAACCATAGAAAGCTACCCGACCGACGTGCAGGTCACCGAAAATATGGTGGTGAAGCCGAAAAACACCTATGGGGTCTCAAAGTGTTTCGGAGAAGCCTTGGCGGCCTATTATGCGTACAACAAAGGGATTTCCGCCATTTGCTTGCGGATCGGGGCCTATGAATTTCCAGAAGATTTCACTGAAATGAATGCCCGTGATCTCAGTGCCTACCTGCACCCCGATGACCTAAATCAACTCTTGGTCCGATGTATCGAAACCGAAGGTATTCAATATGAAGTCTTGAACGCCATCTCTGACAATCGCTACAAAAGACTGGCGATAACCGAAGCCATCACCAAAGTGGGGTATGCGCCAAAAGCCGATGCCTTTGAACTTTTTAGGTTGAAACGCGATTGAAGTGGAATGGCTGTCGTGTGTTCTCATGAGGTACTTTTGTGTTAGCCTGAGGTCCGTTCTGAGCATTTTCATTCTAGAGTAACTAATTCAGAATTCTGAATTTCCCGCCACAGTCAAAATTGGCTGCAAACAACGTGTACTGCCCTACTATGGTTCATGGGCTGGTTGAAAATCATATTCGGCTCAAAAGGGGAAAATATACCCGGGTTTTTAAAGAATTCTGATTATCTGAAGTTTATACTTTTTTGATAACTTATATAAGCAATTGATTAAACTTACTCTTCTATTTTGCATAAAGTACGTCCTTTCCTTCTCGCTGTGGGAATATTAATTTGATAAATGCTTGTGGAACAATTTGAAAGACCAGGGCAGTTAGGATTAAAGTGATACCGTTTACTAGACTTTCCATTACATATGTAGACACCTCCCTCATGAAATTCAATCCCAGACATAATTTCTATTGCTTTCGATTGCTTTTGCCTAGGGCCCAATGCTTTCGCTTGATTCAAGGTTTCATCCTCCTTAATGGAGGTATTATTGGGTTGAAAATTTGGAAGTTCAGAAGTCGATTTACTAAAACTACTTGTTTCCTTGGGGAGTAACAATATAGTATCCTCATAAGAGGTGTCGGGCTCTTCGAAATGAGTTTTAGAATCTAAAAACGATGTGCCTGGTTGTTGGGTATTTTGTTTTTCGAAGCTTTCTTGGAATACATTCTCTATAGTATTTGGTCCAATTGTTGGATTTTGTTTTATTGAACCATTTCTCTTTTCGTTTTGAGGTTCCGCATTTGATGGAGATGAAATGATGACATTTTTGGTTTCTTCAATTTTCTGAGTTTCTGATTTCTTAGGCTTGTCAATCGTTTCCGGTGAAACTTTAACTTTATTGTTTTGGTCTCTAATATGCCAAAGTAACCCTAAAAACAATAGTCCTATAGAAAGGTACAATAACCATTTCGAATTTCTGGTCAGATTTGGAAATGTTCTAGTAAGCACAATACCGATTGCATATATTAGAAAGATCATTGCACCAAATGATAGACCTATTGGCCCAAAGGAAATCAAGACAAGAACACCCGCCAATAGTCCCAGGGCTCTAAGGCAACCAAAACCAGAATTATCAAAGAAATCCCGGCCCCAATTTTTATTGCTGTTTGTCCATGTACCAAAGTTTTTTGGCCAAAAGGATTCTTCAATGGTAGAGTGTGAAACCGGATCTTTAACAACGGCAACCTCAGATGATTTACTTTCAATACAAGTGCATTCTTCTAAAAACCGGTCACAATAATCACAGATTTCAACTTCGATTTCACTAGTTTCTTTGGAAACTTTTGAAAGATAACCGCTTACAAAACAACTAAGAGTTCCAAAGGTCTGATTACCATCTTTTACTACATCATAAATTTGAATAGATTCTAGTTTGGGGTCATTGATAGTAAGTCTGAAATTGTTGTAATCTCCATAAGGAGAGTCTAAACTGACCAGGACATTTTCAAAGCTTTTTTGAGTTAATTGTGTCTCCGATACTATCGAATTGTAAATGGTTTCATTAATTGTTTCCCGATGCTCTTTTTCGTTTTTGAGGTTATTAATTTCCCCATGATATATATGGATGTCGTAAAACTCAAAAGTGGAATACCATTTTTCCTGATTTAAAGAACCATGATATTTTCCCGTGAATTCTCCTTGAACATAGGTTCTTTGCTCTGTTTCCTTTGTAAACGTTACGGTCTTATGGCCCATACAGGTGATTCAAGAAGTCTTCCTCTTCTCCAGTTTTAAGTTCAATAGTAATTGGAACCAAGTTGAAAGGCGGATCCTCATATCGCTCTTCCAAGTGTATTTGTTCCCCTATGGCTTTTTCAAAAACTAAGGGATATTGTAATTTTAAATTTTCATATTCTTCTAAAATGATTTTTTTATCTAGTAAAGTCATATTTCTGACATAAGTACTTGTACGAGACATAAAGTATTTTAAAAACAAGGGTAATAGAAATAAAAACAAGAACCCAATGGAAATGTACCAGACCCACTTAAATTTTGAATTCAACAATAACAAACCTCTTATATAATGAGGTGATTCATCAATGCGTTTTTCCGTTTCCTCGATTAGAGCTTTTTTGTCATTGAGCAATTTTTGTTTTTTGGATTCAATTTGATCTAGCTTATCTTGGCTAATTCGAATTCTACCACTAACTAATTGTTCCTTCAACGCTTTTATATCGCTGTCACTAACATCTATCGCATCATCGAAATGAGCCGCTGTTTTACGAGTTGCTTTGTCGATTTCTCCAACTTTTAGATATGCTAATTCCAAGTCCAATGCTCTTTTAAGAATCAGGGTTTCCAAGGGTTTAATAATAGTTAGTCCTAGTAAAAGCATAAAACAGATTCTACAGCTCAGTGATACGAAATATCCAATTCCTTTTTTATCGGGATTTGTCGAAATCGTAATAAGGTTGAGTTTATAAATATTGAATATCATCAACGAAAAAAGCACTCCCAATACCCATGATAAATAGGGGATGTTGAAAATTTGAAAAAAAGTATGGTGATATGAAATGACCCCAGAAACAAAGAGCAGGGAAATAATCAACCCGCTAGCCGCAAACCGTAACTGAATACCTGCTGAACAGTTTTTAAGTATTTGTCTATCCTCACCCGAGAATTTCCAAAAAAGACCATATTTACTTCCTCGAGCCATCTATGTTTCAGAAATATAGTGTTCTATATTTTCGTCGATATTCTTCTTTTCTTTTTCTTTCCAGCGCTCTATAATGTAATCGCTCAGTTCTGTTTGAGCTTTCATCAAAGCGATTTTTTCATCTATTTTTCGTTGTGCTTTATGGCTAATGATTAAGTCCCTTTCTTGTCCTTCTCTGTCTTTGTAGTAATCGTATTTGATTTGAATGCCATCTTCGGCTTTTAGTAGTTCCTGAATGTTGTCTCCCATAAAATCATAAGGGCTTTTAATCAGCATCATTTTGAAGAAGATGGGAGTCAATTCTATGACTACAAAAAGAAGTGTAATAAAAAATGTAATCCATGTACCCGCAATTTTATGAGCAAGTTTTATGCGCTCCAATAGTCCATCTAATCCATTCGCTACTACTTCGTTTTTTGCCAGTTCATTATCAAGTTCTTCGGTAAGTTGGATTTTCTCCCCATTTAATCTTTCCAGTTCTCCTCGATGTGCTAGATCGTAGCCATCTAAATCTCTTTCGACTTTATCCATTTGCTGTTTTAAAGCTCTGGCGAGTGGTCCATCTCCTGCTCCTGCTCCTGCTCTACCTTGCAATTGATCGGTATATTCTTTTTCTGCTAATTTTACTCTTTCAACTACATCATCTCGTTCCTCCTCTATTTTTTGTAGATCTTTTTCAATTAGTTCGAACCGACCCTCGTAATTTACTTTTGTTTTCTCTTCGTAAACTTTTCTTTTCTCTAATTGAGCTTGGTGCAGTTCAGCATCGATTTCCGATTTGAACATACGAATTTCCATAGGTTTGGAAATAGTTATCGCAATGACCAATCCCATGATAATCCTTGGAACAGAATTGACGAATTCTCCCCAAGTAATTGCTTCGGTACCGTCACCTTTTCCTGTGGCGGCAACGATGAATCTATCAATGTTGAAAATGATGAGTCCCCAAATCACCCCGAAGATGGTTGCCATAATTGCTGTCTGCGTATGGGTACCTCCGTCAAGGGCAGAACCTTTCGGCTCAAAAATGGTATATATGGCGTATCCCCCTGCTACAGCTGCCATAAAACCAGTGGCAACTACAATACCACCTAGACAAGCATATTTTACTTGATCAGAGTAAGTGCTTCTTTTTAAAATATAGCCATCTGAACCAGCAGCTTTCCATAAAAGACGCATGACTCTACCTGGTTTGGGGCTTTCATAATACTCTCTTTTCATGATTGATTATTTTTGGTGTTTATGGATAGACTACTTCTTGATTATTGTTGATTAGCTCTCTTAGTCTCTGTACTTCTTCTATTGAATGGGTATTGAAAAGAGCTACTGAATATTGGTCTAGAAATTTAGATCGTTGAAATTGGACTCTTCTTTTCTCTGGTGATTTCGGCATTAAAGATTTTTGGAAGGAAATAGAGTGATTTTGGATGTGTTGCAAACGAATATTGTGATTATGTAGAATCTTATTGAATTCAACAGCTATATTATTCGAGTTTAGAACAACATTGGTTAAATCAATCTTCTCAAGAACCACAACTTTAATTTGTGTTCTAAGCTTTTCTTTATAACCTATTCCATATGCACACAACTCAAATTGAGTTTGTGTACTGTTCGCTTGAAATAGTAGCTCATAAGAATCGAAGAAGATTTTTGAGGAATTACTAACTGTTATGAACAAAGCATTTTCAACTTCCCAGATTAATTGATTAAGTGTTCCTTCTATGCAATAAGAGCTGCCTGACTTAAAACTATTACATCGGATTCTTTTTCTTCGAATAAGAAGCCTTAGAAAACGTGAGGTGATTGTAGGTATAGATTTTAGAAAATTCCAGACAAACAAAAGTTTATATGTATAGGGATTTAAAATTTTCATATTCTTTGAGTTTCAACTCCTTCCACAATGAGGGCATCTTTCCATTTTGGAGTCGTTCATAGGTTCTATATTTTGAATAAAGGCAGAGCTCAAGATTCCAGTGGGGAGAGCTATAAATCCGATCCCGATTAATGCAATGAAAGCACTTAAGAATTTGCCAAGAGGAGTGATGGGATAGACGTCTCCATACCCAACCGTGGTCAAGGTGGCAACCGCCCACCAAAGGGAATCTGAAAGACTTGAAAATTTCTCCGGCTGCGCTTCTGTTTCAGCATAAAACATTAAAGTAGAGGACAAGAGTAGTAGGATACTGGCTATGAAAGCAGTAATGATTAGTTGGGGCCTAGTTTCATTTAAGACTTTTTTTATACTCTTAAATGAGTTTGAATATCTGCCTAGTTTAAGTATTCTGAAAAGTCTAAAAAGCCGAAGCATTCTCATAATTCTTAAATCAAAAGGAATGATGAGAGGTAGATAAAAAGGAAGAATGGCTATCATATCTATAAGTCCGTAGAACGAGAAGATATATCTTGCTCTTTTGGAATTGAATATTCCTTTAATATCATTATGTGAGTCTGCCGTCCAAATTCGTAATATATATTCCGTAGTAAAAATCCCAATAGAAAAGTATTCTATAAACTCAAATGTAGAGTTATAATCAAATCTCAATTCTCTATTTGTTTCGAGAACTAGGGCAATAACGTTTATCAGAATAAGTCCGTAAATAAACTTTGTTGCCGGAACCGAATGTAATATGTTATAAATTTGTTTTTTCAAAATAAGATGAAATCAGGTTACCCGCAGTTACAGCCTTCCCCCACAATCCATTGACAGCATGGGTCCGCCGCGCAAGGTGATTTGTTCTTTCCAGAACAGCCACAATTGGATGTGCTTACACAGTCCTTTACAATATTGCCTGGCTCTTCGCATGCAATACCGTCATTATCGGCATCCAAGTCATTTCGGCAATCAGGATCTGCATTGAAATCGGCTTGTGCTGCTGCTTGTGAAGTGTAATTGGCACAATTGGTATCACGACAGGGAGTTGAACCACTTTCAGAAGAACAAGAAAACACGAATAATACAAGAAAGAACGGTATACACATTACTACTAGACATCCGCTATTTTTCGATTTTTTAAAGTTCTTACGATAGGTGAAACCTGATATACCTGTTCTTATTGAATATCCTTTTGAACTGATAGAACCACTTTTGGTTTTTAAACTCGGAGAGATTCCCGACTTACTGATGTTTAGCCCAAAACCTTTTCCGAGTTTTATTCTTTTTTGAAATCGAAATCCCATATTTAAGAGGTATGGCAGTCTTGTGAGCAGTGCTTATGTCCGTTGACATTTGAATAATGCTTTTTTGCTTCAGCAACAGCACTTTCACAACTATCATGATATCCTAAATCCAGTCTATTTTTATCACTTGGCCACCATGGACAGTTCTCTTTATGGACTTCGTGATCTCCATTATTATCCGTTTCTTTATTTACACAATACTTTGGCATAGCTTATTGTTTTTTCCTTTTTGGTGCCCTCTGAGATAAAGCGCTTCCCGCAGCTTTTTTGCTGTTTTTACCAGTTCTTTTGTCTTTTAAGACTTTTGATGCTGCAGAAGCTGCAGACTTGCTTGTTTTTCTTTGTTTTGCCATTTTCATAAGATTTTAAAATTCTTACTCCAAACGTAAAACGTTTCCGGACTATAACCTTGCGGAAATCCGCAGTGGAAAAATAAATTTTAAAGAAGATTTTAGATAAGGCCTAAGTTGGTCGCCATATGAACCAACTGATGGGAGTTTTTAGCATTGAAGGTATCCTTAAGCTTGCAAATATTTGCTTCTATTGAACGTATGCTATTGGGTGTGATTTTTTTTAATTTGAAATACTCGCTAATTTCACTTTGTTTGTGTCCGTTAGCTAACAGCTCAAGTAACTTCTGCTCATATGAAGTCAGCGCGAGCACATTATTTTGTTTTAGCACGGCCGTCGCTACGGGACAAGTAAATTTTTGATCTCGGCTGAGGGCGTCAATGGCATTTTCCAGTTCTTTGAGTCCGTTAAGACCTTTGCAAACATAGGCATCGACTTCGAGGTCATCTAGAAGATTTTGAATGACGGTTTGTTTATCGATAACGCTAAATACGATGACTTTCAAATTTGGCTGGGTTTCATTGACAGCAGCAATCAATTCTTCCCCAGAATTCAATTTACTTTTTCTATATGGGTTTATAAAAGAAAGGTCACTTATCAAGAGTTGATAAGGTTCCTTGTCAAAAAGGGCTTTTTTGATTTTCAAATGTGCATCATGACAATACTGCACATGTTCGATGGTTTTGATGCCTATGCTTTCTAGTTTTGCGACAATCCCAAAGTTGATACTATCCGTATCTTCAGCGACCAAAACTTTAGTGAACTTCATATACAAAAATTAAATAGGAAACATGATTTTCGCAGTAACGCCTTTAGTTGGTTCGGAATCAAAATTAAAATTCCCTTTCAAGTTTTGAATGCGGGTTTCCACATGCTTCAGGCCATTTCCCCAATTATTTGGTGTTTTTACAAAGCCAACCCCATTATCATTGTAATTTAGTTCAAGGTAGTTGTCAACTTTTAAAAAAGTAATTCCGACAAATGTCGCTTTACTATACTTTCTCATATTGGTCATTAGTTCTCTAACAATCCAAAACAATTCTATTTTTTTATTTTTCGAAAGTGCATCCCAAAAGGTACTATCCAACTGGTTCGTTATGATTTTGATGGTGTCATTGCCATAAGAATTCAGTAGTGCCATAAGTTCTTTTCCAAAAGTTTCATCGGTTTTGATTGGAGCATATTCTTTAGAAATATCCCGAGCTTTTTGATAAACTTTGTCCAAGCCCTCCAACACAACAAATCCGTTATTCTCCTTTAGAATTTTTGGATTGTTTTTTATCTGAGTCATTAAATAGAAAATATCGTTACCGACTTCATCATGTATTTTTTTGGCCACACGAATTTCTGTTTCGTATGTTGCCTCTAATTTGGCTCTTTTCTTTTGTTGATTTTTACGATAAATGAGAAAGCCCGACAATGCAACTATCGAAAATAGGGCGAGCCACATCATTGCATTGGTCTTCTCCTTTTCAGCCTTATCGGCTTTAAGAATTAAGTTGTCATTTATAAGTTTGTCGTTCTCATATTTTGTTGTTGCATAAACTGTTCTGATTTTTTGACGAGTTTGGTTGAGTTCTTTCTGCGTATTAGAATATAGGTTTGCTTCTTCTTTCAATTCAAGCCCCAGTTCTGTTTTTATGGGAATCATTAGATCTAAAACTTCTAGAATTGAAACAGGGTTATTTAATTTTTGTGCGTTGAGCAAAGCATCTTCAGAATACGTCAATGCTTTTTTGGAATCCCTGTTAGAATAGTAATTTGCAAGATGAGTATTGCTTGAAATTAAACCGGAAATTGAGTTAACTTCTTTTCTCATTTCAAGTGCTTCGATTAACTGTTTTTCACTTTCAAGGTTATTCGGATTTTCTAGCCACTTGATGCGACCTAAATTGCTTAATACTCTAGCGAATTCAGTTTTATTTCCCGGTAATATAGAGTCCTGCAGTAGCCATGTTAAAATTGTAGTGCTTTCTGAGTACTTTTTTTGTTTTGCCAGTATATTAGCTCTGCTATTTTTATAAACGGTAATATCTAGTTGTTTGATTTTAGGGGAATCTCGTATCAATTGCATTACCCGAGAATTCCACTCTAGAGCTTCTTGGTAATTGCCTTGTTCTTTAAATGTAACTGAAATTATATGGCTCAAGCCAGCTTTTTTGTTAAGGTCAGAGGAGCTTTGGAGAAAGTTCAATCCATCTATCGCGGTCGTTTGACAACCAGCAAAATCACCTAAGGCTTTTTGGATATTTGCCATAGACCTAAGCATTCCGCCGGCCATTATGCTATCTTTTACATTTCGATAGTTTTTAAATGCCTCATTATAATACATAAATGCCTTTTCATAATTCTCAAGTTTTTTATTGTAGAATCCAATTCTGAAATTTGATTTAGCGATATTGGCGGTGTCCTTTTGGGAAACAGAATACTTGAGTATTTTTTGTGAAAAGAATATAGCGCTATCATATTTTTTTCTTTTTGCTAACTCCTTGATTTTGTTATCAACGGAATGTGGAAAAGAAGAATTAGGTTGGTTCGTGTTCTTACTTTTTTCTTTTGATGACTTTGAGCAATTCATTAGAAGAAAAAAGGAAATGAAAAAGAGGGATAAGGCAAAACACTGCTTCATCCCTCTAAAATAGTAAAAAAGAGTCCTTATTAATAAGAACTACCTTTCCAATAGTTAAGCATCTGGGTCGTCATCCGTATCACCATCATCACCTTCAGTTGCCTGGGTGTCATACAAAGAATCATTCTCCGCAATCGAATCGGATGTACAAGAAATTAAAGACACATTCAATACTAGGGCCATTAAGGCTAAAAACACTTTTTTCATAATAAAAAAATTTAGAATTAGACAAAAGGGTTGCTGTCCGCGCTTTCGGCAGAAAGAGTTTTTGGGTTTCAGCAACCCACTTAAGTTTTGGGAATACCCCCTATATTGGGAAGTAGAAATCACATGCGGTAGCTTCTAACTACTTCCCGGTGGTTATCGACCAACCACAATGTGGATTTCCGCAGTGATTAAAGTTGTACGTTGCTTTAATTGCATGTCAAAGCTATCATCAATCACAAGGCAAAGTAATTCATGAACCGATGGACAATTATGGTCAGAACCTGGAAAGGTTTGTCCAAAATCTATTGGACAGAAATGTCTAAAAACTGTCTAAGAATTTTTATTTTAAGAGCTTAAATATGAACTCTTTATGATTACAAAATTATTTGAAGAAGCATTTGAGGAAGTTGGGAAAAAGACAGCCAATAAAACGGATAGTGGTCGGGCTGCCCATCTTGAATATGAACTACGCGAAGATTTTAAAGTTTCTGTGTCTGGAAAATCCTTAATAAGATATCTAAAAGGAGAATCTGAGCCAAAAGTAGCAGTGCTAGATAAAATTGCAGAATATTTAAACTATAGTAATTATAAAGACTATATCACACGTAATGGAGATGACTTAGGTGAATTGAATAGAGACAAAGGAAGAACGAAAGTCACCAACAAAAGCACAAAGTTTAAATCAAGAAATGTCTGGATTGCTTTTATTGCTTTAATTATTGGAAACTTGACCTATATCGGTTTTATCGATAAAGAGAAGAATTGTATGGTTTGGGTAAATGACCATTATGAGAAGAGCGATTGCAGTGGGCAGGCACTTGAATTTGCACTGAATGAAACAGAGTTGGAAAAATTTAGAAAAATAGAAATTTGTGATACTACGACTTTCTTCAAAAAGTATGATCCGGTTATTTGGTATGATAAGTTTAACAATAGGATGGAATATTTCACTTATTATGGAATAAACCCCATCAACGGAAGAACCTTAAGGCCAATTACTCAGACGATAATTGATAATCATGTAGAACCATGTGAGAGCTTAGAATAACCCTGAGATAAGCTGATGGCTTTGATTATAATTTTTAAATCGCTACTGATTACCGCAAAAAATTATGCCATCACTTCAATACCTTATACTATTGAATTTTTCAAATGGAAAATTATGAATAAAGTTGAAGCTATTAAGCCAGGTCCAAAACCAAAAAAAGAGGATGGCTCATTGGATAAAAGAAGAAGAGTGACCCCAACAAAAAAGAAAGATTATCCACCATTAAAAAAACATAAACATAAAAAGGGTGATTGATTTTTAAAGAGGGAATCTAAAAAAATAAAAATTTCAGAAAAGGAATCTCGATAAAGCAATTGGACAATATGCTGAACATATTTAGCTGAAGTTCTATTCGTGTTCGCCGCCAAAAACAATAGTCACCATCGATAGTTAAAACAGTCAAATGTTTGGTAATGTTTCTTCTTAATTTGACACTTAGTCTAAATATGTAGAGTTCTAAAGAAGATGAAATTCGCTAACACTCTTTACAAATCACACCTTCCGCAAAGAGTTTCAGCACCTCAATTCATCATTCAAATAAAGAACAGGGGCTTTCATCGGTTTTATAGCCATAGGGAGGTATAAAGATGTATTTTACGGTGATATAAACAAGTTGGTCACAATATCCGAAACAAACTAAATGGAACTAAAAAAAGACAGAGTGATTATTGCAAGTGACGTGAATGAACGTGATGGAATCGGAATTGAAGTATACCGAAATGATAAATTAGCTGTCGAAATTTTCAGAGATGATACAGACAAAAAAAGAACCGTTACAGTCTTTAAAGAAAATGTTTCATTAGAATTAATGGAAGAATGTATTTCAATATTCAAAAAAGAAATTCCTTGGGACTTTATTGATAACTCGGAAATTGAGAATGAAAAAAATTAGCCTAGATACAGAATCATATTTATATGATGGGGAGAATGGAAAATTTAGAGCCATTCCCTTCTTTGAATTATCTATTGACGAATGGGTAATTTATCAGAATCAAGAGCCTAAATATTTACTTAATTTTAATTACCGAGAATCCTCGTTCGTAAAGCAAATTTCTGAATCAATGGAACAAGGTGTTGACCTTGAAGAAATAATCAAGAAGTATGGAATTTATCTTGGTTTAGAGTGGACAACAAAGCATAATATAACAAGCAAAGAAATTCCCGATTCCCAAAAGCATGAAAAAGTTGAATTAGAATTAATAGAATCTTTCGGAGATGTTGCAAATGAATTAATTTTTATAGCAACTGATTCTTATAAACAATCTGACTTAATAAACGAAGATGAATTGTTGGTCAAATATATGGCCGAAAACGATAAAGGATTTTATTGCTTGGAATCAATGGTTATTGACCGAAACAAAAATATAGGAAAACTGATCGAGTTCCTATTCGAAGTGAAAATGGAATTTAGCGAAATACGACTATCTAAGGACATTTCAGTTTACGATTTGAGTACACTAATCGGAAAAAACATTGACTTGAAGCAACTTGAAGAAGACTATCAAAATTGGATTAAAATATCGGGTCGGAATAATACTATGGATGAATATGGAACGCTACTCGGATTGATTAGCTTTCTTGAACGGAATTTGGGTAAAAAGCAACTAATTTTAAGAGTTGAAAATAAAATACTGTGCCCAACAACGTATAAAAATAATGGCGGAAATTCTGCCGAAACAAAGAACAGTAATAATAAAATATGGTCTAAACTGAAAAGTTTGTGGTCTTAAAACCGCCACTATTCTTATACAAGACCGTTACCTGCAAGCTGAAAAAAAATCGTGAAACAAATTGACTTTATAGCTGAATTAGATTTTTTAACTACTGACCAAAGTGGACGAAAAAGTCCTGCGCATTCAGGTTATCGCCCGCATATCGAATTTAAAAACTATCCTGAATATCTAACGTCAGGACAACAGACTTATATCGGACAAGAAATTGCAGAATTAGGAACTAAAGTCAAAGCAGAAATCGCAATTTTAGGAACTGAATATTTTGCAAAGCGGCTTTATGAAAATATGGAATTCAAATTTTGCGAAGGAAGTCGGACTATTGGTTACGGAAAAATAATCAAGATTATAAATGCTGACCTAAAATGTGACCCAAAAATTAAACAGGAACTAATAAACCTAAACTTATATCCGAAAGACATTATTGAGAAAATAAAACTCATTTATGGCGGATTAAGAGCGGATTCAAAAATAATAAGTGAGTTACAAAATTTAATTATATCTCAAAATTCTTTAAGGAGTCCTAGAATCATAAGGTCAATTATCTACTTATTTACAATTCGTAAAATTAACCGAGAAAAAATATTTGAAATGGCAAAAACGGACTGGAGAGACATACTTATGAATGCGGAATATGATAAAAATGGCAACAGAATTCGGGACTTCAATAACGAATTTGGAAATGAAAAAATAAAGCCAGCAGCTAACAGTGGCCCTAAAGCATAGGTCTGATCAACCGATACTATGCTTCCGCGCTGGAATGTAACCCAAGTGCAACTAAAGAATCCTAAATGATCAAGAAATATTTTGATAAGTTACCTTATAAGAGAAACTATGTAGTTGCTGCTTTTGCCATTTGGAATCTGTTGTTTATACCGGTAATACTCGAGATTTTTAAAAATTACGATAATCCGGATTTTGGGGTAAAATGGCTTCCGCCATTGATCTTTGCATTTTTCACCTCTGTTGTTGTGCTGATTTCCAAAAGATTCCGACGTGAGATACTTAAAGAAGGTAAAACCTTTACTGATATTAGAAAAGACGTATTTCTAATTTCTATTCTTATGTTGGTTTTTTTACTCTTACAAGTACAATACATTTTTAAAATATTTTGACTTAATTGTGCTACAACCAAAGCTCAAATAAAGGATAGGGTCATGAATACTTTAAGTTCTTACGAGAGATCAAGGATAATAGCGCTTTTAGCATTGATTTGTATCTCCTTTCTTTTCGGTTGCAAAGCTGTTTCTACCGGGTGGCCACATGATCCCGAAACTCCAGAGAAGGTCATGGATTATATTGAAAAGGAGGATTTGGTAGCATATGTAACCAAGGACAGTGATACTATATACGTTGCTCAAGGATTTGAAGAGGTAATCGCCTCAGACTTAGAGGCTAAAATTGAAGGTGATGTTTGGCTTTTAAAAGAGGAAGATTTTGGAGTTAAACGCCCATTAAAACTGTTAGACTGGCGAAAATGGAATTCGAACGTGTATATTGAAGTTGAATGGACATATTTAAATGGTCATGATTGTCAAAAAAAGAAAAAGGGGCAGTTTGTTGATTTTTTCGATAACAACGGTGTCTTCCAACGTTCCTATCGTGTTCCGGAAGATAGTCATTGGTGTATTAAAAATGAGAAGAAGGATGGTGAAGAGCATGTTTGCAGAACAAGGCATCAAGCTATTCGAGGTGAATTTTGGACCGGTAAAAAAGGTAAGGGTAGTAAGAGAATAGAAGATCGCCATTTGTCAATTTGTAAAAAATAAAGTTCAAATAAAGGATTCGAAGTCGAATTCTGAAAACAAACAGAACGCCCATTTGCCTATTACAATGAAATCGTTAGATAGTTTTGATATTTGGTTATGGTTGATCTTAGCAATAACTGGCTTGATTTATTATTGGCTTAATAAGAAAAAACTAATATCACCAGATGCATTATTTATTGAACGAAGATTATTAATCGGAGTTATAATGGTTTTGGTAATTTGGATATATTCTCTTCTGTTTGAATAGCAAGATATAGGATTATAGGTGGAAAGCAAAAGTTCAAATAAACAATTGATAAATATATATAAAATGAATGTTAATAGGTTTTTAGGTTAATTTAAAACCGATTTTTAAGTAAATGAGCGCTAATATTTTATTTTTTTTCAGTGCATTAGGCGTATTTAACGGAATATTGCTCTCTTTGTATTTTTTGATTTATGCAAAACCAAGGCATATTTCTAACAATTTTTTGGGCATCCTATTTTTAGTCTTGAGCATAAGAGTGGGAAAATCGGTATTCTTTTACTTCAATAATTACCTTTCCAACATTTTCATTCAAGTTGGCATAACAGCTTGTGTGCTTATTGGTCCTTTTCTATTTTTTTATATAAAATCTGTTTTAAGACCTAATAGTAATACTGCTGGAAAATGGAAGTATCATATACTAATTTTAGGCCCCCTTATTGTTTTTTTAAGCATCGTATATCCTTACAAGCTGCATAAACTTTTATGGGTTGACTATCTTATGAATCTTATTTTGTTGGAATGGTTTATATATATGGTTTTTTCCGGAATACTATTATTTCCAATAGTTAAGAAAGCATATCTTAAACAAGAATCATTACTAATTATAGAAGTTTGGATTCTTAATATATTTTTTGGTAATGTGATGATATGGATAGGTTATTTTTTAGCTGATTATACCTCCTATATTGTTGGCGCAATTTCATTTTCTCTACTTATTTACTTTTTAGTTTTACTGTTGTTTTTTTCAAAAAAAAAACAATCAGTTTTATATAAGAAGGCTCAAAAATATTTAGAAAAGAAAAAAGATGATAAGCTAGCCTCGGAATTGATTTTGAAGTTGGGGAATGTACTATCAAAAAAGGAGTTTTTTAAGAAACCAAACCTTACAATTTCTGATGTGGCCCAAGAACTCAAAATTCCTTCTCATAGTCTATCAGAGTTAATCAATAATAGTTTAAATAAAAGTTTTCCCAATTTGATAAATGAGTATAGAGTTGAATATGCGAAAATGATGATTCTAGAAAATGATATACTCACATTAGAGGCAATTGGTAATGAGGCCGGGTTTAAATCAAAATCAGCATTTTATAGGGCATTTAAAAAACAATTGAATATGACCCCAGCAGCTTACAAGCATTCAAATAATAAGTAGAACTGATTTTTGAAAAATTGTTTTATTTAAATAATAAAGAAGGCTTTTCCGGACTAGGCGTTTGATTTGAAAACCATGACATAGGGTGCTGCTGAGGCACTCTTTTAATTATGGTATCTAATTTTCTGTCATACCAAATGGCATCAAAACTACTTTTAGTGGTTAATACAACCCGCCATTCTTGGTGCAGTATAGCGCTATTTGAGTGGTCAGCGCTCAAGCTATCCCAATTTGTAGTAGCAGAATATTGAGGGTGAAGCTTAGCAACAACTTCTTTTTCATCCATAATAGCAAGCCAAATAGGTTCTGACAAATGCTCAATAGTGTGTGTTTTTCCTTTAGAACCCCATCCTACTTTAATATCTGCTCCATTTCGTATGGCATCAATTAAAGCCTGTTTGCTTCCTTTTATGACATTTCCTTGTTTATCTGTTTTAAGAACTAGCTGAATTTGATTCAAACCGTTTTTATCAGCACAAGAACTAATAAAGACAAGACAAAGCACTACACATAAAAATTTGAGTTTATTTTTCATAAATATTAAATTAATTAAAGATGATTTTTAGTTTGCTATCGTGTTTCACCAAGAAATTTTTCCGGGAATTCTACAAATATTCCTTCTATTCCTATTTTTCTTAGTAATTCCATTTCTTCTTTGGTCTCAATAGTTTTTACGTATGTACCCTCATACATCCATGCCCATATTGGTTTGTTTCGTTTCTTGGCGTGATGTATAACCCTTTTTGAAAGCACATTTATACGACCGTATTTTTTGGGTAACATTAGAATATCAGATTTGACTGGGAATAACCCATCCAAATACAGAAAACTACTGTACAGCATTCGTTTTGCTTCTTTCGCAGATACACCGTATTTCCAACTTGGTTTTCTGCTTTTTAGTTTTCTAATAATTTCATCATACTCGCTTGCTATAATAAAATCACCACCCTGAAATTTTGTATCTATTAGGTCAATTAAAATGTCCACAACGATTGGATTGTTTGTATGAATGTCCAATATTAATTTTGCCTTCGGAAACTTTTGGAATACTTCAGTTAATTCAGGAATCTTGACTGATGCTAGTCGGTAAGGATACGTACCGTCAATCTTAAAATTGTATCCGGCATTCAATTTTTTTACTTGGCTAAAGTTGAGTTTGCTTAGTAATTTATCTTCTCCTGTAGTTCTCTTTGTTTCATAATCGTGAAATAGAACAAGATGGTGGTCAGATGTCATTTGAACATCCATTTCAATTCTCCAATCAGCATTTATTCTTTGGCAATGTTTAATTCCCTCGATTGTATTCTCAGGATGCTCTCCTCGACCACAGCTGTAGCAAATTATTTCCATATAGTTTATTTCAGTATAGGTTCCGTTCATTTCAAACTTGGAATTCCACAAATAATTCTAAAAGCTATTTATGCATAGAAATTTATAAAAGTAGGTTGTACAATTGCTATTTTGATTAGCACATTATGAGGAATATGTCCTTATTTATAAACCGACACTTATTCAAGCCTGCTTAAATGCAAGTATGAGAACTTCATAATTAGATTTGAAAAAAATATCACAATAATGCAAAAGTATATTTCAGCAATTCTAATTTATTTATACTGTCAAACCCTAACACTGGCCCAGAAAACTGATACAGCCCTACTCAAGGAGGTCAATACAATTTTTAAGACTTATGATAATCTCAAAACACCGGGAGTAGCTGTTGGGTTTATTCAAAACGGCGAACTCATCTTTTCAAAAGGATATGGTATGGCAGATTTGGAGCATAATATCCCAATCAATACCAAAAGTGTATTCTCACTAGCCTCTGTTTCTAAGCAATTTACTGTTTTTGCTGTCCTGCTTCTAGAAGAGCAAGGTAGATTATCACTAGATGACGATATAAAAAAGTACTTACCCCATTTTCCGAACTATAACAAAATAATTACGTTAAGACAGCTTGCAGCACATACAAGTGGTCTAAAAAGTCATGGACATCTATTGGGTCAAAAAGGATACACACCAGATAATGTCATTACCAAAAACGATGTGCTAAATGTCATTTACAAACAAGATGCGCTCAACTTTAAACCTGGGGAAGAATTTAACTATTCCAATTCGGGCTATGTTCTTTTGGCTGAAATAGTGGAAAAAGTATCTGGAAAGCCATTTTCTATATATTTAGAAGAACAAATATTTAGCCCACTAGAAATGTCAGATTCATTTGTAATGGATGATTACCATAAGATTGTCTTAAATAGGGCCAATTCTTATGAAATTGACAATGGAACTTATGTAAATGCACCTGCTAATTATTCTTATTATGGGTCTACCGGCTTGTATTCTACATTATTAGATCTAAGTAAATGGGCTTTAAATTTTGCTAATCCTAAAATAGGAAGCCAGTCTATTTTTGAAAAGATGAATACGTTATCTCAGTTAAATAGTGGAAATACGTTTGGTTATGCCTTAGGACAATTTGTTGACAATTATAATGGTCTTGAGTATATACATCACGCTGGTGGTGAAGCGGGATATCGTGCTTTTTTAGGTAGATTTCCTGAAACTAATAGCGCTGTTTTGTTATTAAGCAACAATAGTGCAATTGATGCTCAAGGTTTGGCGCTTCAGGTTGTAAATATATTTTTAAAAAAGAAGTTCAAGTTAACTAATAAGACATCTTCAGTTGATCAGAGACAGTTCAAAAAAGTTAAGTTATCACGAGAATACTTAGAAAAGTATAGTGGTTTATATCTAAATCAAAAAACGTATATCACTAGAAATATTTTTGTGCGGAATGATACACTTATTTATGCTAGACCAGAGCAGAATAATCGTGAAACACCACTATACCCCTTGGAAAAAGAAAGTACATTTCAACTAGGGGATTACCCTGATTTAAAAATAGAATTCTCCACAAAAATTAATGAGAAATATATGCGTGTTCTTGAGAATAATCAAATTGTAGATTTTTATGAACCCTATTCCCCTAAGGTATATAAAGCTAAAGAATTGGAATGTTTCACTGGAAGCTATTATAGTAAAAATCTTGATACAACATATGAGCTTTCAGTGATTAATGGAAATCTTACTATAACGCATCCAAAATTGGGTGAAATACGCTTGTCGTCTATAAAAAAAGATGGCTTTTTGGCTTCTAGCTGGCAGTTTAGATTTCTTGAGTTTGAACGCAATACTCAGGATGAAATTACTGGCTTTGCGATTACATCTGATAGGGTACGAAATACGCGGTTTCAAAAGCTTAAATAAATTCAATGTCTGATTTTTTATAAGTATTATTAGACCCGCGTTTCATTTTCTTAATATTCCAACATTTTATGGCTTCTGCCTTTGTTTTGTCAGGATTATTTTTGAAAAAGATGGGGCTCTTAATTGGACTATTCGTACGGAACCTATGATGATAAGGGCAGCAGAAGGATTGATTATAAAGTATGGCAAATACCGACTGGACAAATAAAGACGTATTACAGTAAAGAATCCAGTTAAACTAAAGTTCAAAAAAAGAATGCTTTTGTGCAAACTCTTTACAAATTGTACCTTCCGAAAAGAGTTTACCAAGCAGAATGCATTTCAGAATCTTAAATCAAAATTCAAATAAAGGATGAAAAGACTAGATGTTGAACACTACCTAAGCCTGTATAAGTTTCGCAAAGAAATGATGGAAAAAGGTATTACGAATCCTTTGCCACAAGGAAAAAAGTTAATTAATGAGATAATCTCAAAGCTTTCAAAAATGCCCTCGGATGAAGAGATAGAATTGCGTAAGAAGGATGGGAAACTCGTGATGATGGATTCAAAGGAAAATATTATTGTCATCGTACCAACTCTTGAAAACAATTAAAAGTTCAAATAAAGGATTTGATAAACATCCATATAGAAACTACCAATAGTATCGAAGCAAATAATATTCCTAGGGTTCTATCAGTTTTAGAATATGGTTTTCCTTTTTGCCAATGCTTTTTTGAATGCTCCCAATCATAATGGTAAGACAGAATGATGTAAATAGAAAGCCCGGCAAGTCCAATTGAGAGCAATGTCGTATGTATGAAGGTAATGAATGAATGTATTAATAGTTTGGTAATTTATTGGGCGAACCAAAGTTCAAATAAACCATTATTAAGTTGTAGCCCAAATTTAGTATAAGACAGACTTTTCACTCCCCCGAATTAAAAAATATTTAATGAAAGGAAGATCTGTTTTAATTTCCGCAATAATTCTATCTATAATTGTTGAATTGGTTGTAATGGTTTCTGTATATGATAAAATTGGCGGAGAACGGCTTCCGTTCCAAATTACAAGGTTATTTTTTCAAATCATTTGTGTTTTTTTGATTTTAACCAGTAAATCAAATGTCAGCCTTTTTCTCCCAGCTGCTTTTCATATTGTTTCTGTTTTATATGGGTTGTATTCTAACAGCTCCACTGAATTATTGAGACAAATATTCATTGGTTATCATCTATTAATTGGACCGATTATATATTTTCACGATTGGATTGAAAGCGAGATTGGTGTAGGAATTTCGAAAAAATAAAAAAGCAAGAAAGTATAAATAAACGATGACCAACCACATCAAAATTATTACGTGTTTTTTTGTTATAACTTTTCTAAGCTGCGGATCTCGTAGTCAAGAAAACGATAACAAAACCCTTATCCCATTGATTGATTTCTCCGAGGTCAAAGAATTTAGGGAGACAAAAGAATTGGGGAGAATAGTCAGTGATTATGATAGTATTTTCAAACAAGAAGAACGTCGTGAATTGGGGAACCTAATCCATGATTACAATGTCCAAACGACTAGACAAATTGTTGTTGTAACGATTGACAGTTTACATTCTTATGAGGATATTCAAAAATTTGCTACTGATTTGGCTAACTATTTGGGAGTTGGAACCAAGGAAGAAAACAATGGACTCACTTTGGTATTATGCAAACCTGAAAGGAAAATTGGAATAGCAACCGGACTTGAAACAGAAAGGGTTCTTACAGATAGTATCTGCAAGGTCATTATTGATAGCATTATGATTCCAAAATTTAGAGAGGGAGACTTCTATAGTGGTATGAAAGGTGGAGTAGTGGAGTTAATAAAGAATTGGGATTGATTTGCCATCAAAGTTCAAATAAATGATTTTCAATGGTTGAATATAGTTTTAGACCTCCAGTATCAAAATTACTGACCGGTTTCTTTGCCATACTCTTTTCTATTTTCATGGGGTATATTTTCTTTCAAATTGAATCGTGGGAAAGAATAATGATAATACTTGTTTGTATTTTTAATTTAGTCTACGGCCTATGGTTAATAATTGCCTATTCAAGAAACATCAATTTGGGTAATCTCGAATTTGGAGCGGACTACTTGAAAATTCCTTTAAAAGGAGAAAAATCATTTACAATATTGTTAAACGAGATGAAGGAGATAGCCATTTTAGATTATCCTACACATTCTATTTTATTCAGAAGTGAAAACGAATCATACCTTTTAAAAAAGAATTGGATGGTTAAAAAAGATTATTATGAATTGGTTGAGAAATTAAAACGCTACTTTCCAAACACAAAAGCTCAAGTTTAAATCTGTAGCTCAATCTCAAAAGTCTAAATAAAGATTAGCTTAACATAATATGCCAGGTTAAATAAGGGTAAAAATTTATAATTCATTGTATAGAATATTAGAAATAGCTTACCAAAAATTCTTTATAAAAAGAGTGTTTAAAAGATACAGGAATAGTTTGCCAACCAAAACTAATTTAAGCAATCCGAAAATGGATTATCATATTCTTGCGGATGCAGTAGTTTGGGAAGACGAAGGTATAGGTGAATGTCATCCGGATCTGGAAAATGCATTTAGGTATGTTCTGAATTATAGAACTAATTTAATTTCAAAAGAATTTTTCAAAAATGAACAAAATCTTAGTAGACGAACTTTTGAATTAGCAAAAAAATATTTTCCGGATTGGATAGGATTTCATAGAGATAGATGCCCCTACAGTCCAGAATTGTCTGAAAGGATTCTAAGAATCAGAAATGTTGCGGAATGGAAGATTGATAAATTGATGAATAAGGACATTTAAATTAAGAATAAAGTTCAACTAAAGGGTAACACTTTGAAAAAACGATACCAATAAATGGCAACAAGGAGGGTTTTTATTAAGAACACAGGGCTTTTTACCTTAAGTACAACGGTTTTTCCGTTCGACACCAGCTTCGTAACGGAATTGGATACTAAAGTCCGCATTGGCATAGCAACGGATTCCCATTATGCAGAAAGAGACCCGGCAGGAACTCGGTTTTATCGTGGGGCATTAGACAAAATGGGCGAGTTTGTACGTGTGATGAACAAAGAAAAAGTAGACTTTGTTATGCATATGGGCGATTTTAAGGATGAGGATGAAACTCAAGATGAAAAGATGACACTACGCTATTTACGTAAAATAGAAGCGGTGTACTCCGGTTTCGACGGCCCTCGTTATCATTGCATCGGCAACCATGATGTAGACAGTATAACGAAGACTCAATTTCTTGAGAATATCGAAAATACAGGTGTGCCAAAAGAAAAAAGTTACTATTCCTTTGACCACAAAGGGTTGCATATCATAGTTTTAGACGCCAATTACAACAAAGACGGAACAAATCACTATTTTCTAAAAGGGGCAGATTGGCAAGATACCAACCTAACGGATCAACAATTGGATTGGTTAGAGGAAGACCTTAAGAAAACAAGTAAACCTACGCTGGTTTTTTGTCATCACCCCCTATTCGAGTTCCGTAGGGAGGGTTATAAATTTCACATCAATGACTTCAAGAAAGCACAAAGACTGCTTGAAAAATCCGGTACCGTATTGGCTGTGCTTCAGGGGCATGTGCATGAGGAAAGGTACAGCAGCATAAATGGAATTCAGTACATCACCCAAAACGGGATGGTTGATCATCAAGGACTCGAAAACAATAGTTTTTCGATTTTGGAAGTTCAAGCCGGTAAAATGCAGCTATATGGATATAAAAGAGCAAACGATGTCGCTTTTTAATCGAATTGGTTTTCACTAAAGGTTCAAGCTCAAATAAAGCATAAATTGTTTCCTCTTCTTGCCGTAGCAATCACTTTTGGGGGATGGTTTAAATCACTTCAAGGAAAAATTACCCAATTTGAATGGTTATATTTAGTGTCAAGGCTTTTTTTAATTAAAACGATCACTTTGAAAACTATGGATACTGTTGCTGTACGTCACATTTTTCTATGCTTATTTCTCTCTTTAGGTAGCGCTGCTATCGCCAATGCGCAAGGCTTTGAAGGATATTATAGATATCCGGATATTCATAACAACACCATCGTGTTTTCTGCAGAAGGAGATTTATGGACGGTACCGTTGCAGGGTGGTTTGGCACAGCGGCTCACCACACATCAAGAAGAAGAGCGTTTCGCGACCTTCTCACCCGATGGCAGCCAAATTGCCTTTTCCGCTAGTTATGAAGGACCAACGGAAGTCTACACCATGCCTACGCAAGGGGGGCTGCCCATCCGATGGACCTATGAGGCAGATGCATCGATTGTCAATGGTTGGACACCGGATAATAAAGTAGTCTATCAGACACGGGCCTATTCCAAAGTCCCCGATAATCAACTGGTGACTATTGACCCAAAAACAAAAGAAAAAACCATAATTCCGTTAGCGCAGGCTAGTGAAGCTTCTTTTAATCGCACGGGCAATACGGTGTATTTCGTAAGACCGTCATATCATAACAACGTGACCAAACGCTATCAAGGCGGTACCGCAAGACAACTGTATAAATTTACCGAAGGAGACGAAGAGGCGGTAAAGTTGACCCAAGATCACCCAGGGGAAAGTCACCATCCGATGTGGTTTGATGGGCGCGTTTATTTTATTTCCGATCGCGACGGCATGATGAATATTTGGTCTATCGATGAAAACGGAGGCGATTTAAAACAACATACCACCCATAAAGCTTTTGATGTACGCTATGCGAATAGTTCAAATGGCAATCTGGTATACCAAATGGGAGCGGATATTTGGCATTATAACATTGCATCAAACGAAGCTAAAAAAGTTACGATACATCTGGTCTCGGATTTGGATCAGTTGCGTGAGAAATGGGAGGATAATCCTTCAAAATATATCACTTCAGTGCATCCTGATGCTAAAGGGGAACATGTCGTAATTACGGCCAGAGGAAGAGTCTTCGTAGCACCGACAAAAGCAGGTCGTCTTGTTTCGTTTACAGAAAAGAAAAATGTTCGTTTTAGGGATGCTGTTTTTTCACCTGATGGAAAACAGATCTACACCTTATCAGATGAAAGTGGGGAGTTTGAATTCGTAAGTATGCCATCAAAAGGAATCGGTGCGTCACGACAGCTTACCAAAGATGGTGATGTTCTTAAGTTTACCGGCATGCCCTCACCAGATGGTAAATGGATTGCTTATGCAGACCTTGAAAATAATATGTACACACTACATATCAAAAGTGGCACGCGCAAAAAAATCTCCACGAATCAAGAAGGAATTTCGGATTATAAGTGGTCGCCAGACAGCAAATGGTTGGCCTTTGTGCAAACTGCGGCCAATACCATGGCGCAAATAAAAATTTACAATGTTGATACCAATAGCACCTTCGATCTTACTACGGATAGGGCCAACAGTTTAAATCCGAGGTGGAGCCCCGATGGGAAGTTCATCTATTTCCTATCCGATAGAAGCTTTACTTCTTTAGTCCGCAGTCCGTGGGGCACACGGCAGCCAGAGCCCTATTTTGATGCCAGTGAAAAGCTATACCATGTTGCGCTGCAAAAAGGAACGAGATCTCCCTTTCGAGAAGCTGATGAACTTAATGGCACCCCTGAACAAGAGGATACCGAAGACGTTGATAAAAAGAAAAACAAAAAGAATAAAGGCGAAGCCAAAGAAAGTGCGGTGGTCGTGAAGATCGACCAAAATGGTATTAAAGAGAGAATTCAAGAAGTACGTATTAAGGCGGGAAACTACAATGGGCTGGAAGTAAATAAAGTAGCCATTTACCTCATTTCGAGCGATACCGGTCTCCATGCCAAAAACCATCTATCGTTTGTAAAAATCGGAAACGAAGCTGTCGAACTTAAAACAATGATATCCGATATTACCGATTTTGAGTTAACCGCTGAAGGTGAAAATATTTTGGTTAGAAAAAAGCAAGCGCTGTATATGGTCGAAGCTGGTGCAAGTGAAATCAAAGACCTGTCAAAAAGTAAGATCGATTTAAGTGGATGGCGTTTTTCGATGACACCGAGAGAAGACTGGAAACAGATTTTCACCGATGCATGGCGTATGGAACGTGATTATTTTTATGATAAAAATATGCACGGGGTAGACTGGAACGCAATGCATGCCAAATACTTGCCCCTTGTTGATAGGGTCACTACCCGCAATGAACTCTCAGACCTTATTGGGCGTTTTGTCGGTGAGCTTTCTGCCTTGCACACCAGCGTTCGAGGCGGTGATAGCCGAAGTGATGCTAAAAATATTTCTGTGGCCAGTTTAGGGGGTGTTTTCAGTCGTGATGAAGAAAATGGCGGATATAAGATTGATTATATCTACAAAGTCGACCCGGACTACCCTGATGTAAAATCGCCATTGGACGACCCCTATTTAGATATTCGTACCGGTGATGTCATTACGAGCGTAAATGGAGTCGACGCTTTGTCCGCGGTTGATATCGGAGCTCTTATCAGAAACCAAGTGGGCAAGCAAGTACGATTACGTATGAAAAGAGGTGCCATCGTCAAAGATATCATTGTTAAACCAATAGGCAGTGCATATAACCTTCGGTACAGTGATTGGGAATATGGCAAACGCCGCCATGTAGAGCAAAAGGGTGAAGATGAAATAGGGTATTTGCATTTACGCGCCATGGGGAATAATGATATTAGCCAATTCTATCGTGAATTCTATCCAGTTTTTAATAAATCGGGGTTGATAGTTGATGTCCGCTATAACTTTGGGGGTAATATTGACAGCTTCATTCTTGAAAAACTATTGAGAAAGGCATGGATGTACTGGAAAGCCAGAGCAGGAGAGCCCTATTGGAATATGCCCTATGCGTTTAGAGGCCATATTGTGGTACTCGTCAATGAAAATACATACTCTGATGGGGAAGCCTTCGCCGATGGCTTCAAAAAACTTGGTTTGGGCACCACTATTGGAACCCGAACTTGGGGTGGTGAAATTTGGCTACATAGCCAAAATAGACTCAGTGATAATGGAATTGCAAGAGCTCCAATGTTCGGGGTGTACGGTGATAACGGAAAATGGTTGATCGAAGGCCACGGCTTTGTTCCTGATATTGAAGTTGACAATTTACCGCATGCCACTTTTAAGGGTGAAGATGCACAATTGGATGCTGCCATTCAGCACCTTCAAAAATTGATAAAGCAAGACCCCCGTAAAGTACCTGCGCCACCGCCATATCCTGATAAATCATTTGATAACAATGCAAAATCAAATAAGTAATTGGTCTATGACATCGACGTTCAAATCAAGGATGCATAAACCATTGATGAACATAAAGACTACAGAAAAGAGATGAATTTTACACTAAATTCGAAAAGAGTATTTTCCCTTTCGCTCATTTTGACGCTCACCCTTAGTACAGTGCGTACGGCAAATGCCCAGAAAGAGGTCGATGCCACTAAAAAAGATACCATTATGGAAATTGCGTTCATTATGTTCGATGATTATGAAACGCTAGACGTTTTCGGACCTGCGGAAATTTTTGGTCGATTAGTAGATCGCTATAGCATCAAGTTTTACTCACTGGAAGGGGGCATAATATCAAATAGGCATAAAGTGCCGATTATGACTGAAAAACTAGATGTCATGGGTGTTCCACCTGAAATAGTTGTCATACCTGGTGGCATGGGGACAAGAAAAGAAGTAGATAATTTGCCCCTCATTGAACGGATCAAAGAACTTTCCCAAGCGAGTGACTATGTGCTTACCGTTTGCACAGGTAGTGCCCTTCTTGCAAAATCAGGACTGCTAGACGGTAAAAAGGCAACTTCAAATAAGCGAGCGTTCTCTTGGGTTGCTTCACAAAATACAAGGGTTAATTGGGATAAGAGCGCGAGATGGGCCATTGACGGAAAATATTATACTTCTTCAGGAGTCAGTGCAGGGATGGATATGTCACTAGGATTCTTGGCGGATAGACATGGCATTGACTTTGCAAGAAAAGTTGCCAAAGAAATTGAATATCATTGGATTGAAAATAAAGACAATGATAGTTTTGTGGCGGAATAAATACGAATCCGTAAAGGCCCTTGTCAAAACAAGTGTCCAATTCCTAAAGTTCGAATACAGGATTACTACATATGACGGTTGGAGTGCGCGTAAAGAAACGTACGCTTTTGTAAATTTACCTGGACGATATAACGAATTGGACAAATGGGAAAAAGGTTAGCGCATATCACACCGGAACTCAAAAAATTTATTGAAAATCAAAAGATCTTTTTTGTCGGAACAGCTGCAAATGAGGGAACCGTTAATATTTCTCCAAAAGGCACTGACTCCTTCAGGGTGATTAGCGAAACTAAAATTGTGTGGTTGAATTTGACCGGTAGCGGAAACGAAACCGCGGCTCATTTGGCAAAAAACAATCGAATGACGATCATGTTCTGCGCTTTTGAAGGCAAACCTATGATTTTAAGACTCTACGGAGTATCTAAAATCTATCATGAAAGGGATAGCGAATTCCACGAATATTTAGAATTGTTTCCCGAAAACGTAGGTTCTAGACAAGTCATTGAAATGGATATTAGTTTAGTACAAATTTCTTGTGGTTACGCCGTACCCTTTATGGACTTCAAAGAAGAGCGAACAACCCTGAATACTTGGGCTGTCAAACAAGGGAAAGCTAGGATTAAAGACTATTGGAAAGATAAAAATACGGAAAGCATTGATGGGTTTGAAACACAAATTTTTGATGATTGAAACAAGGGCCTTTGCCTCAAAGTTCAATTAAAGGATAACAACAAATAAAACAAAAATGGGGGCAGAATCAAATGAACAGCTAAAGAGAGAGCACGAAGCAAGACAAAAAAGAGATACAAAAGCCGCATGGGCAAGAGCAAACAAGGAAATGCAACAATCTAGTTCTGGTGGCGGGTCATCAAACAGCTCTGGTGGTAGTGGATGTATTGTTGTTTTAGGAATTGTAATAGCTACATTGAGTATTTTGAGCTTCTCTCTTATAAATTAAAAATTCTAATAAAAGATGTTTTACTCTTACTGAAAAACCGAAAAATAGTGTGAAGACTTACCAATTTTTATTGTTGCTTATATTGGCTGTTTGTTACTCATGCGGCAACAAAGCAAATTATCACTTCATTGAAATTCAGGGTAAGAAGCAACACGTCTTAACATGGGGTAAAGGTGAACCTGTAGTTGTTTTTCTCAATGGTGGAGGAAGTACTTTGAAAGATTTTAATCCAGTACAAAAGGAAATCTCTAAAACCACAAAAACGGTATCTTATGACAAGCCTGGACTTGGAAAATCAGAACTGATAAATATTCCAAGAACACTTGAGAACGTAACCGAAGATTTAAGAATTTTAATTGAGAAAGAGAGCATCGATGGCACCCCTCTAATTTTGGTTGGACATTCTATGGGAGGTGCGGTAGCCCGATTTTATCTTCATCTCTATCCTGAAAACGTATTAGGATTGGTATTGGTGGATCCGGGAAGTGAATATTTGGAGGACGAATGGAGAAAAATTAGATCGGAAGTCGAGTTAGAGAAAGAAGATAGTCTACTTGCTGCACAGATTCAGAAGGTATCTAAAGGATTTCAAATGGAAGTAAAAGCATATCGCCAGCATGATTCCATTTTGAAAACTATCAAGCTCCAAACAGATATTCCGGTCACTTTATTAGAATCCAACAAAGTGGAAGAGGGTGACGAAGAGGGTAAGTTGTTACTTGAAATTCAGAAACGACTTTATCGTGATTTTAAAGAATCAGTACCTCAGACCAAACTTATTTCAACAAAAGCGAGCGGTCATTTCATTCAGTTGGATGAACCAAACCTGGTTATAAACGCAATTAAAGAAATACTAACCAAAGTTCAATAGAAGCATTAAAATACGTCATTTAAAATGACCGTCTTAGAAACCAAAATAGTTGAAACTTATAGATTTTTATGCAGTCTTTACTAGGAACCTTAATACAATAATTATGAAGTTTTATATACTAATGCTGGCCTTCAGTTTCTCAATACTCTGTCACGCACAGGCTGATAAGATTAACTACAAAGACGATACCGCAACTCCCAAAGGGCGTTTAGGCACAGTAACGGAAACGATTATCAATGCCATAAATTCCAACGACCCAGATAAGATAAAGGCGTTTATCGAAAACTCATTCACGGAAGAATTTCAAAATATCGCCCCTATGAAGTCCCATCAGGATATTTTTTTAAATTATTATCGGCAAACCGGGGGGGTGCGCTTTCATAGTATGAGAACCTATACCCCTGAAAATCCGCAAGAAAATGTTCTTATTTTAAAAGATGTAAACTATGATTCATGGCAGAAAATAACATTCTCATTTGCTAACGAAAAAGACCTTATAATAAAAGGGATGGGCATTTCTCCCGCTGAGATTCCCAGTGGCATTCTGGAATCTGAAATTTCAAGAACAGCATTCGTTGAAGAAACAAAACAAACCGTAGATCGGTTGGCACAACAAGACCTTTTTTCGGGAGCTGTCCTTATTGCGAAAGGGAATGCTATTTTATATCAGGAGGCGCGTGGTGAGGCTTCGAAAAGATTTCATGTGATGAACAATACGGACACCAAATTCAATCTGGGATCAATGAATAAAATGTTCACTGCTGTAGCCATTTTACAGCTCGTAGAAAAAAAATTGATAGCGCTACAAGATCCTATTGGCAAGTATGTGGATGAAAGTTGGCTCCCTTCGGAAATCACCGCTAAGATCAACATACATCACCTACTTACCCATACCAGTGGTTTAGGAAGTTATTTTAATAAGGATTTTTGGAATGCTTCACGGGCGTCATATAGGAATGTGGATGATTTTAAGCAACTGGTCAAAGGAGAAACCCCAGCGTTCGAGCCGGGAGAGCGATACAGTTACAGTAATACAGGGATGCTTTTGTTGGGAGTCATTATTGAAAAAGTAACCGGCACGGATTATTTTGAGTATGTTGATGTGAACATCTTTCGACCGGCGCGGATGACCCATACCGACGCCTATGAAATGGATGAACCTGTTGAAAATCTTGCCATCGGATATTCACCGGCTGCCAATAGCTCTGGGTGGGAAAACAATCTTTACAAACACGTAATCAAAGGAGGGCCCGCCGGAGGAGGTTTCTCCACGGTAGGCGACCTACACAGATTTGCAATGGCCTTGGTCAATGAAAAACTTGTTTCAAAGCCATCATTGGACCTACTCTGGACAGACCACTCAAATTCATGGTATGGCTATGGTTTCTCATTAGGAAAAGGGGGCGGTGGTAAGGTGGTCGGACATAGTGGCGGCTTTCCCGGCATTAATTCTAATCTGGATATCTTTCTTGATAAGGATTATGTTGTAGTCGTAATGTCAAATTATGATGGTGGCGCTAGTCCACTTGCCCAAAAAATAAAAAATCAAATTGCACGACTAGCTGAATGAAGCGATACGCCCAGAATAGGAGCATATATTTTGTTTAAGTAAACTTGAAAGTTCAAATAAAGGATGAAGTGAATAAAGCCTTATTGATTATTGATATGCAAAAGGGGTCTTTTACAGAAGCAACCCCTAGATTCGATGCTGATGGTGTAGTAAATCGAATAAATAAACTTTCTTCTCTATTCAGAAAAATGAAATTGCCAGTAGTTTTTATTCAACATGATGGATCTGGCACCGGAGAATTTGAAAAACATACATGGGAATGGGAATTATTGGATAATCTAGAGATAGAACCCTCCGATATGTTGATTGACAAATATGCAAACGATGTTTTCTATAATTCAAAACTGGAGTCAAATCTAGAAAAGCTGAATATTACCGAATTAATAGTTACCGGATGCGCAACTGATTTTTGCGTGGAGTCCACAATACAGTCCGCACTGACAAAGGATTTTCATGTTACTGTAATTTCTGATGGGCATACAACGGGAGAACGACCTCATTTGACATCAAAACAGGTAATTGAACATTACAACTGGGTGTGGGAACATATGATGCCTACAAAGGGAAAAGTAGTAGTATTGAGTTTAAAGGATGCTATTGAACAAGGCTTATTTTAGAGAAGAAAACAAGAAATGATTAAAGAGCACGAGAATAGGAGAAGTTTTATAAGGAAGTTCGGATTAGGTACTGCCGCCTTTGCCGTCAGCAACTCGACCTTGTTCGCGTTTGCCCCTAAGGGTAATCTCGAACAGAAAGATTCGCTGAAAATTGGTTTTATTACCGATATCCATCACGGTCTTTGCACCGATGCGCTTAAGCGTTTAGAGGTTTTTTTGAAGGAAGCCTCGGGACGAGATCTTGATTTCATCATCCAAGGTGGTGATTTCTGCCATCCCACCGAAGCGGGAAGGGAGTGCATTGATTTGTGGAATTCTTACAAAGGAGCAAAGTACCACGTTCTGGGGAACCATGATATGGACAAAGGAACGAAAGAGGATACGATGTCTTTTTGGGGAATGACAGATAAATACTATTCTTTCGACAAGGGTGATTTTCATTTTGTGATACTTGACGGAAACTATATTTTAAAGGAAGGGAAATACATGGACTATGCCCATGGTAATTTTTATATAGACCAAGAGAACCGCAGTCTTGTACATCCGGATCAAATCGCTTGGTTAAGGGAAGATTTGGCCGCTACGGACAGGCAGAGCATCATCATATCACATCAGGCGTTCGATGAAATTTGGGACGGTTGGTCATCACCCAGTAGGTTTGCTGTTCGAAAAGTAATCGATGATGCCAACAATCGCAGCGATTTTCAAAAAGTGATCGCCTGTTTTTGTGGACACCATCACCTAGACGACCATAGTTTTATAAACAATGTTCATTATTTCCAGATGAACAGTGCTTCCTATTATTGGGCAGGAGAAGGATATGGTTCTGATGGTAGTATGGCGATATACAAAGATTCGGTATTCGCTTTCCTTACCATCGACCCATCAGGACATATTTCGATTGAAGGTAGGGAAAGTACTTTTGTTTCTCCAACACCGATGGAATTAGAACATCCCGATGCACCTAGGTTAGCAGCTTCCATCGATAATAGAACTATTAAATTTAATTCCAAATGAAACATAATGGTATAAGAGCTCAATTATGAGGATTAATGAGCTCCGAAATATATTTCTTACGCAAAACTACTTAGATTGAACGTATTTGAGGAAATAGAGAAAACGAATACGGAGATTGTACGCTATCAGGCTAAGTTGGAAAAACTCAAGAAGGGTAGACTTATGATGGTTATGCTTTCTTTAGTATTCATCTTGCTTTTTCCAATTCTACCTGGAAGATATGGGGATAGTTGGATTGACGATAGTGATTACTTCGATGGTGTACTATTTGCTGCGATATGCGCTTTAGTATTCATCCCTGTGATTTATCTTGTTATGACATTTAAATACAAGAGATATATCAAACGGCTATTATCTTATAAAAACAATTTGGAAAGCAAAATTTAATAAAGCATGGATAAAGCAATGCGAAAGAAGATCATTGACGTTTGCGATAGTAAAATACAAGCCAAAGGAGAGCATGTGGGGCTGTCATTTTATGCATTTTTCAAGAACAAAAATGACAATCCAAAACGCTTAATGGAGGTAGCCACTTGGTGGATTGCCGAAAATGAGCTTGACCACTTCGAGAAAGCGGTTAAGATCAGGCAAATGGTAAAGTTCAACTAAAGGATAGGCACTGTTGAATCGAAAGAAAGCAAATCACTCACTTAGCCTAAAAGAGCAAATTATCATGTTTTTCTTTGGGATTGTATTCGTTACGATTCTGGGCAGACAATACTTTGCCAATTTGGGCGGTAGTGTTGAAGATAAATCGAGATTAATGAAGGTTTATTATTTAGGCTTACTCTTTTGGTTTGTTGTAATAGGCGTTAGTATCTTTTTAGAAAACCATGGTCTCTTTAGTTGAAAAGATTCAAATAAACGATTTCTACATGAGTAGGCAAACATCTAAAATTTAGAATTTGTGGGAGTTAAAAAGGGTGTATTGGTAACTATAGTATGTTTGTCGCTAATTTTCTGCAACAAAGATAATTGTGTTGAGAAAAAGAAAGGAAGTTGTTCGGTTACGTTTGAACTCAACCCGGTTTGCGGATGCAATGGTGTTACCTATGAAAATCCTTCTACAGCAGCATGTAGCGGTATAGACGACTACACAATGGGCGCCTGCAAACGTTAAATCTTTACTTCCGAAGAATTTGTCCCTACTCCATAAATGGAACCATAACCTCAAGGAAAAACAAAGGTTCAAATAGCGAATAAAAGAAAGACCTGACTTTATTCTTTAGGATATTTTATCAATACCGACCACTTAGCGCAAAAAGGCGCTGTGATCTCAAGAGTAGTGATGCATGGCTCCGAGAAATATGCGTAAGACTTATCTTTTTACAAGATTCTCTTTTTTTAGTTTAAGAAAAGGTTGAATTAGTTTATTTTCAGGCCAGCTAGAGACGTTTGACCAAATGACTATTTCACTAAATAAAACCATTGCATATACCAAAAACTGGAAGCCTACCTTTTGGATTGCCTTAGTATTAGGGGTGTTACTCTCGCTATTGTTGATCACTTTGGAGCCTTTCGATAATAGTAATAGTTTTTCAAATAAGTATTTCATCCTTTCAGGATATACACTTTGCATCCTAATTCCTGTTCTTCTTGTCCACCCTATTGAAAATTATTTCTATACACTTCAAACCAATCGATGGTATATCATCAATGAGATTTTGTACGTAGTGTCAACACTTTTTATCATATTCCTTTTTTCCTTTCTTTATCATTTCTATGTCGTTAGTGGGCTATCGTCATTTACTTTTGCTTCTATTTGGGACTTCATAAAAGACTACGGAGTACCTTTCATCCCGATTGTAGTGCCTTTATGGGTCTATTTACGTTCTAAATATGGCGTAATCGAAGTACCTCTTTACGATAAGGAAAACCATAAAAAGCGTACATCTGTTACGATCACAGGAAACAATAAATCTGAGACGTTAACCATTTTTGAGTCAGATTTTGTTTTCGCGAGGGCCCAGCAGAACTATGTAGATATTTACTTCAACACGGAAAGTGGAATGCAGCAAAAGACTTTTCGCAGTACATTATCCAATATCATGAAACAATTGCCGACGGCTTGGCAGGTACACCGTTCTTATTTGGTAAACCTAGATTATCTTACAGCTGTAGAGGGGAATGCCAGAAAGCGTTTTATGAAAATTTCAAAAACCGAAGAAACCATTCCAATTTCCCAGATATACTACAGAGCCCTGGGAAAAAGGCTTTCAAATTCGCCCCAAGAACTTCAAAACTAGCCCAGACCTTTCATTTTCAAACCAAAATCTTCAGGTTGGTCACACTTTATTTTCGCCTTTGCTTTTATGTATTCTCTTTGTTGGGAACTTTAAAACAAAGCAAATGAAAACAAGTACCCTTTTTAGTGTAGTATCATTAGCACTTTTTGCCAGTTGTTCTTCGAGCAGATATGTAAATTATTTGAGGAGCAATACGGAAACGGTGACGACAGACTCACTTCAGTTTAATTCACTTGCTGAAGACTTTTATAAGAACAAACTCTTTTTAGTAGGCGAAGTGCATGAGGTTGAATCTTCTCCAAAAATCGATTATGCCATGTTTACCCAGCTTGATAAAGCGATAAACATAGATATTTATTTAGCCGAAATGGATATAGCCCAAGCCTATTATTTAAGACAATATTTAAGGGGTTCCGATGAACTTGAACTGGAAAACATACTCAAGAAATGGGCGGTGTTTATAGGAAGCATTTCTGAGCAATACAGGGATAAATGGAAAAACTTGAGGGACTACTATGCGCAACTTCCTGAAGCCAGAAAATTTAAGCTCGTCGGAATTGATAAAACGGCTGACTTTGAACTAACGCGAAAGTTGTTGACAGAAAAACTTCCGAAAAAATACCACAAAGATCTACCTGCAGAGAAGGACCGATTGATCGCTTGGTCCAAGGACCAGCTTAGCACAATTCTAGAGCATGAGAAATCTCAATTTGACACCAATACCACTAATCTACTAGAGAATATAGAATACAATCTTTCCAACTATGACAAATCAAGGAATAGGGATACGTTCATGCATCAAAATTTCAAGAGGCTGTTCAATCAAAATCAATGGGGAAGCAAGAATATTTATGGAAACTTTGGTTTTTTCCATACACTTCAGGCCTATAGCTATTCATTGGCCGGACGAATTAAAAAAGACACCACATTACCTTATGCCGACAAAATGGTAAGTATGAACACGCTATATGTTGATTCAAGACTAACAGCGGACAGTAACGCATTACCGAGGTTTATGCAAGATAAAGGGAAAGCGTTTACAAGATTTAGGTACTCTCAGGACAATAGATTGTTTTTGTACATCCAAGGCATAGCGGATTATAAAAAAGTGACGAAACCGAATTCCATAAGTTTGATAAAATTAGATGCGGAGAATTCACCTTACTTAAACTCAACAAGAGGCACTAAAGTAAAGAAATTGATAACGATTTGGGATGCTTATGATATCATAGAGGGGACATCCACAACGGACTATGCGCAATACATCTTTTTTGTGCGTAATGCGGATTGGATTAAGCCCGACACTCTTTAATTCGGAAAGCGGAAGTACGCCATGAAAATAATCACCGCGTTTACAGTATCTGTTTACGCTATGAACGATAGAAAAACACCTAGGAAAGTGGACTTGTTATGAAAAAGCGGCTGAACGAACCGGATTCTATAGGACCCCTTTGCTCATGACAAAATTAAATTCATCCCATATCTCACCCGCATATCGCACTTATTCCATTTCGTGCATACAGCGGTATAAAATTATCCGAAGTAATTTGTTGAATTCATTTACCTTCAGGTTCCTTAAAAGGACTTCGAACAGTATTAAATAAACAAAACAATGAAACAAACGTTAACTGTTTTTATAGTATTATTTTCTATTTATTGCTCTTCTCAGTGTAATGAACAACTTAAAAAATCCAGCACTGGATTTAATCAGTTGACCTCTGCGTCGTTTTCATTCTTGGACGACCTTTTAAGTGATGTTCGGATTTTGGGTTATGGTGAGGATACGCACGGAACCTCTGAATTCACTGTGCTCGCAAAAGAACTAATGGAATATGTTGCTGAAAATCACGGGTTCAAAATACTAATAATAGAGACAGGTTTTGGAGAAGGTGCATATCTTAACGATTATATTCAAGGAAAATCCCCTGACTTAAGATCAATCCTGGAAGCGCATAATTCTACTTGGCGATATCGCACAACTGAATTCTACGATTTAATGAATTGGCTTCGAGATTACAACCGTCAAAATGCTGAAAACATATCGATTTATGGTTGCGAGATGCAGTATGTAATTTCAGATGTAAATAAAATCAAGGAGTACTTAGATCGTGTAGGTTCTGATTATGAGGTTACGGGTTTTGAAAAGCATTTATGGCAAGAAATCTCAGATGATGAACGAATGGCCTATTTCACCTCCTATTTTAAGTTAAAACGTCTGTTTATGGACAACCAAGTTGATTTCGTGAAAAATTCATCCCAAAAGGCATTTGAATTGGCTTTGCAACACGTTGAGGTACTTGGACAATTTTCTACTGCAATAAATCAAAACTTAGAACAAAGAAAGCATGATTTTCGAGATATTTATATGGGTGCGAACATCAAATGGATAATGGAGTATCATGGAAATAGTTCAAGATCACTATATTGGGCACATAATTCCCACGTGGGTGATTGGGTGAATAATGGTATCGTTGATGTGGCTGGACACCAATTAAGAAAAATGTACGGACAATCTTATTTTAACATAGCGACCGATTTTGGTTTCGGGGAATATGTTGCGTTTTCCCGAGATTGGAAAATGGAAGTTCATAAGAGGGATAAAATAGTTGCGGGAACGTTTACGGAATGTTTGAGGTCCTTCGGAAGCCCCAACACTTTTGTTAATCTGCGGCAAGCAAAAGAAAATGAATCATTACATTATTATTTGAGCCTGCCACTGACCTCCATGTCGGGCGCTGGTGCACAAGTAAGAAATAGTGACACTGAAACTGGATCAATCGGTAAGGCATTCGACGCAATACTATATCTGGATCAAACGACGAAGATAAATTGGGCAGATAAAGATTAGAGATAATAAGCCTTCCAAGAAAATATCCTTACGCCATTTTAGCTTTGTTTCTTTTGGTAGTAAAAGACAAAGCTTTCTTTACACGGGCGTTGCTGTACATGTACAAACGAGCAACTTCTTGAGCGGTCTCTAAAGTAGTCTCGTTGTTTTCGGTGGCATCTACTACAGTCATTTCAATAGTCTCTATCGTAATCTCTTCAGTTGCAGTTTGCGCTTGAGCGGTTACTCCGATAAAAAGAACAAAGATTAAAGTTGCGATAGTTTTCATGACTGTTTGTTTTATATATATAAAACTCGCAGACCCTATTTTATCGGGGTTTCGTTCGCCCAACCAGACAAAATAGTCGTTAACCGACCCAAGTTCGGATAAAGTGTAAAAAAGCACCGATAACGGTATTCGACCCCAAAAACCCTTAACCGGAAAAAGGGGTCGTTTATCGATACCTAAGACGGTGAAATACGTATCTTCGAGTGCTGTTAACACCTCGAAATGCTCATGAAAAAGAGCCTGCTACTCATAATACTATCCTTGGCGAATGTTTTGACGGCTCAAGACACGCTTTGTAGAGACCGTACCATCTCACATACCATACATTCTGAATACCTCGATGAAGACCGCGATTATTGGGTGAGCTTACCTTTACGGTATTCCGATTCCTTGCAATACCCTGTGATTTATGTGTTCGATGCCGAGTGGCGGTTTGATCTCGTCAAAAACATCACTTTTGATCTTGGGGCGAACAAGAAAATCGAAAATTCAATTGTTATCGGTATTCCCCACATCGACTGGAAAGCGAAAAGAGGGCAAGACCTCACCTTTAGTCAGTCGAGAATTGAATATGACGGCGAAACAGTAGATGCTACGTGGTACAATGACTCCAACTCCGGTCAGGGAATGAAATTCTATCAGTACCTGACCAAGGAGTTAATTCCTGATGTCAATAGAAGCTATGCCACCAATCAACATGAAACCTTGATCGGGCATTCGTATGGAGGGTATTTTGGTGCGTACCTCTTATCGCTTGAACACCCTTTTGAAGTCATCCATATGTATGACCCATCCGTTTGGTTCAGCAATGGGGAAGTCACTAGAAGATTGAGGGAGGGTAACAGTCAAAAGAGCCTCAAAATCCATCTGACCTATCAACCGGTTCCTGAGTTCCATAAAAACAAGGTGGAGGAGCTCATTAAAGTATTGGAGGGCAAGAAAAATATTCGTTTGACAAAAGAGCTGTATCCCAATGACACCCATAATTCTTTGTTTCTAGACAGTTTTTATCAGGGTATAATCAAAACGAATAAATAAGCGTACCATTCAATGTGCACGCAACCTTTTCCCTTCGACATGCTCTTGTTGATAAAAGCATCATGATCTATAGAACCCTCCTTTTCTTTGGCCTTGTAGTGCTTATATCTTGCACGAAGGACACTACTTCTGGAACAGAAGTACAAATACGGCTTGCGAACAACAGCTCGGTCGCTTTCGAAGATGCGACCTTTAACGGTGAAAATTTCGGGGATTTAGCTCCAAATGAAAAATCGGAGTATCGAACTTTCGAGAAGGCGTATGCCTATGGGGCGGTAAGCATGACCATCGCGGGGGAGCCATACGGCTGGTTTCCCATCGATTATGTTGGCGAAGAGCCGCTAAGTTCAGGAAAGTATACGTTTGAATATACCTTCGATGAGCAAACGCAGCGACTTGCCGATCGCCTGGTCAGGGATTAGTACCGCAAGGAAGGTGCACTACAAAAAGAACCCCATACAAACATTAATGATTTTTGGTCTGCCGAACAACTTGACCTTTCGGTAGCAAGTTGTTGCATTTGGCCCGCAACCCCGAAAATTGATGAAGACATGTTGGTCATCATCTAAAAATCGATTTGGAAAAGACCGCCCGATGAGGGTTCCGGAGCTGCTATGAAATCGATGAACGGTACGATTTCTTCGTTAAAGTGTTTTTGTGCTGTGTCGGAAAAACGATGATTTTAGGTAGTTCGTCGATAGTATTACCGTTTAACGACTATTTGATACCGTTTATCGAATGAAACCTTTGGCAGCACCTATTGTTAAGTTTTAAGAATAACGAATGTACCATCATGAAAACGGTTGCCACCTTACTTTTTTTTCTTCTTGTCGGAGTCGGCGTTCAGGCGCAGGCCGATACGGAAAGACCAACGGTCGCTCCGGTCGAAATAACCGAAACCTATAGCGACGGTAACGAAGAAAATAACACGGAAAATAAGGTCGAGATGGCACGTATCTACAAATACAGAATTTCGCGTATCAAAAAGGCACTTTCTTTTATGGCGAAGAAAAACAATGCCAAAGTAGTGTAGTCAATACGGGGCGAATCTGCGGTGCCCTTTAGAAATATCATTGCCGACCCTATTGATTAAATGCTTTGTGTTTCCTTTACTGAAGCTCCTGAGGCTCACTGTTTACTATTCGGTCAAATCGATATCCGGAAAGAACTCATCCATGATTTCATGCACCGCTTTCACCGTAAGCGGTTTTAGACGTAACCCGCGAATGATGGGGATTTGCTTTGCCTTTTCAAAATCACTTGCACTTACAGAGGTGGATAGCAAAATTACCTTGGTATCTTTTACATGTGGATTTTCGATTTTTTGAAATTCCTCTAAAAAATCCCAAGCGTCCATCATCGGCATATTGATGTCGACCAACATCAATTCCAGTGCTTTTTTAGTTTTCGACCCTAGATAATCCAAGGCGTCGAAACCACCCTGAAAGGTTACGATTTCTTCGGTGCAATCAACCCTCGAAATGAACTTCTGGTGAATGAAATTAGTTGCAGGGTTATCATCCAATAACAGGATGGTATTTAATTTTTTGGTCATTGGTTTTTTTTAGCTGTAAAAAGAGGAACGTGCTTTCTTGGCCGAATACGAAGAGATGGTCTATTTCTCGAGTATGCGATTCAATAGTTGGTTTGAATTTGACGATCTTTTGAAGACCATCGAGGGTATTTGATTTTTGAATGGTTCTGTGGCACCCGTTTAGTCCACTTTTAGAAGTGCGAATACTGCTGGAAAATTTGGGATAATACCACTGTCCAGAGGTCTTCTCGAGACTTTCAATAGTATCTTTACGCTTTGCATGAGGTACGGAATACACCAATGGAACAGGCAATGGTTCTGCTACCAGACGGCAGTCTGCCGGGCCGCCGACATGATTGTCCACGGCAATGATGTAATAATTTATATAGGAATTCACTTCAATCGATCGGTTGTCGATTGCTGGAACCCCCTGTTTGGGTTTGGCCATGGGACGCTAGTTGAATTAAAATTTTATCTAAGGGAGAATAAAGAAAATAATTCGGGGGTAAGGTAAGAATTATTTTTATAAAGTCAGATTATATTCTATAAACGATGATAGAAAATAGTACAAATAGCAACAGGGGTGGGAAAAACAGTGTAAGACGAATAAAGGTTTTTAATATCCGAAATAGAATGCCATGTCACTGCTAGTGGTCGTCGGCATCTTCGAATTTGGTGTCGGCCATACGGGTCTTTCCAGCGTTGATGTCCTTAAATTTAAGATGATCCTCCTCTTTTTGGTCATGATCGAAAACAAGAAATTCTTGGGAGTTCATTTTGTCAAGGTTCTGTAAAGAATCGAATCTGTTGTTCTGTATTTGAAAAACACGGAGGCTGGCCAGTTGGTCAAATTCCTCAGGAATTCCGCCATTGAGTTGATTGTTGGCCAAGACCAATTCTTCTAGTTTGACCAAGTTACCCAGTTCATTGGGTATAGAACCGTTCAATCCGTTTTCGAACAGCCCTAAGACCTCCAGATTTTCAAGCTTTCCTAGCGTTTCAGGAATTGTACCTTTAAAATTATTACTGGAAAGGTTCAACACTTTAAGGGTCTTGATGTTTCCTAGTGAAGAAGGAATTTCCCCTGATAAAAAATTATTGAATACGGAGAGTTCCCTGAGTTGTTCCAATTGCCCGATAGCTTCTGGAAGTGGGCCTTTGATTCGATTCATTTCCAATTTCAGTTCTTGTAGTCTACTCAATTCGATTATACTTAGCGGTAGTTCTCCGCTTAAGGTATTGAATGCGAGATTCAGCGTTTTGAGATGACTTAAATCCCCGATACGTTCGGGCAGATTGCCGACCAGATTGTTATTGAACAAGTTGATGGAAGTAACATGATGGTTTTCGATGGTAATACCGTACCAACTCGAGATCGGGTCCTCCAAATCCCATTGGTGAACCCACGCTGCTCCACCTGTTTGGGTATATAATTCGATGAGCACATTGCGCTCATTCTCGGAGACCTGCCCTATGATGGTTTGGATCATGCAGCAAAGCATGAAAAGAGACCATATGCCTTTTTTGAAACCTGTGGGTATAGTATCTATTTTCATAAGAGGACGGCTTAGTCGTTTTGATCTTCAAAATGGATGTCTACCAGTCTGGTCTGGCCTTTTTCTGAGGCCGTGTGCAAACTTTTTCGTGGGTCAAAGAGCTTTCCTTCGAATTGGAAAAGGGAGAAGTTGCGTTCGTCTTTATTCAATTCTCGATATAGGGGGGCATCGAGTAGATTGCCTTGCAAAAACAAGACCTGAAGTTTTGGTAACTCAAGTAAGGCCTGAGAAACATGAATAGACATTCGGTTCTCGGCAAGAACCAGCGATTTAAGGTTCGCAAGACCTGAGAGGCTTGTGGGTATTTGACCTTCAAATTCGTTGTCACTCAATTCCAACCGCTCCAAGACCGATAGGCCGCCCAAGGTTTCTGGGAGGGTGCCTGAGAGTAAATTGTTGGAAAGGATCAGCTTTTTCAATTCCTTTAGCTCGCCGATACTCGTAGGGATAACTCCCTCAAGTTTGTTATCGAACAACTCCAATACGGTCAAACGCTTTAATTGACCGATTTTTTCGGGAATAGCTCCTGATAATCGATTTCTACCCATCCGTAGAACAGAGAGTTTGTTCAGAGCGGTAATACTTTCAGGAATTTGGCCTTCCAATGAATTGAAGGCAAGATTCAATTCTTGTAGGTCTTTGAGTTCACCAAAAGACTGTGGAATTTCCCCAGTAAGATTGTTGTTGAACAACGAGATGGATACCACCTTTCCGTTTTTCAGACCAACACCATGCCATGAAGAGACAGGTTGGTTCAATACCCATGGCGTATGCCAATTGGCACCATCTGTCTTTTCGTATAATTCGATCAGAATGTTGCGGTCTTTTTTTGAAATCATACCATGAATCGTTTGGGTCAAAACGAAAAACAAAGGTAGGATGAAGAGTAATCTGTTCGGGACGTTCATCATATCATCAACTTTTCCTATAACTTCATATAAAATTACAGCTGTTATTACTAATGAATAACCTTACAAATATAAGAGAACCATCGATGAAGGGCAATAAATATCGATGAAATGCACTATTTTGTTGTGAACATGCTTTTTTCTGTGGTGTAGGTCATTTACTACCGACGCACTACCGCTACAAACATAGTGTTTACTGCCCGGTTGCCCTACATCGTTTCTTAAAAAAGTCGTGAAGATTTGGTAAAACCGGCATGATAGAACACGGCGTTTTGCCCATGGAGTAGATCCTACGCTTGGTACAGGTGACGTGTGCTACTGAAGAATCAATCCGGAAAAAAGTGATTTTTAAAGGTCAACTTGAAGGTAGTACCTTCACCTAGAACACTTTGTACATCAATACAGCCGCGCATGGCCTCGATTTGGGTCTTTGCCAAGTAAAGTCCCATACCCCTTCCTTCCGATGTACCACTTAGTCTTCCGTACATGTCGAATATTCGCTTTCGCTTTTCTTTGGTGAGCTCCATGCCCATTCCATTATCCTCGACGTAGATTTCCAAACCGTCAGCTATGGGTTTTGAGCGTACCTTGATGTGTGGTACGCGCTCCTCAGATCTGTATTTAATGGCGTTCAAAATCAAGTTGAACAAGATATTCGTGTAATAACTTGGAATGCCATAGGCGGTGGGCGCTTTGGAGATGTCGTATTCGATTTTTGCCTTTGAACTGTGGATGTCCAGAGAAATAAGATGTTCGATATTTTTCAATATCGTATTCAGGTTCACATATTGAAACATATTCTCGTCCACATTTTTTAAGGACAAGGCATCGTTAAGGTCACGTATGGTTTGGTCCAGAGTATCTACTGTGGTTCCGATCGTGGGAAGGATCTGTGCGTTTAATTCATCATTTCCGGGTTCGATGATATCGACTAGGCTTTGAAGTGTTGAAATGGGTGCCCGAACGTTATGTGATATAATGTAAACGAAATTTTGGAGTTCGTTGAACTGTTTCAGGTTTTGAAGTCGGGCCTTCTCTAGATCTGTTACTTCTTGAATGGTTCCTGCCATTCGCATGGGTGTTCCGTCTTCTGCGAAATAGGCCTTCCCTTTTTGATGTACGTATCGAATAGAGTTATCGGTCAAGATGATTCTATGAATGATATCAAGCGGTTCGTCTTTGGTCAAGCAGTTTTCGATATGAATGCCGAAACTGGCCTGGTCTTCCGGGTAAATGACTTTCATGAGTCCTTCATAGGTCGCTTCAAAGGTTTCCGGATTTCGGTCGAATACCTTATACAACTGGTCAGACCAACTGATCTCGTTCTTGAACATATCCCAGTTCCAGTTCCCGATATTCGCTATTTCCTGGGCTTCCTTCAGATAGGTTTCACTCTTTCTTAATTGGCGGTACGTCTTGACTTTTTTGGTGATGTCCTTGCCGAAAACACTACAGGCTGTAATCGCATTGTTCTCATCGTAAATCGGATGGAATGAAAGCTCTTGATTCACCTTCCGTCCGTTCTTGATGTATTCGAGTTCTACCTCAAAAGGCTCTCCGCTGAGTGCTCTATCGTACATTTTTTTTCTGCGCTTGGCACTGATATGCTTATATTCAAAACCCAATAGGTTCTCACCCACGACCATGGTCCGTCCTATTTCCTCTTCCATTGAATTTCGGAAAGATGAATTGCAGGCCATCAAACGATAGTTTTTATCGACCGCCCAGATAAGATCTGAAGTGTTTTCTAGAATGGATTCTCGCAATACGACTTGATCTTGACGTTCGGCCAAACTTGAGCGTACCGTTGCGATTATAGGTTTGAAGAGTGTCTTGTATAGACCAATCAAGAAGAGGATAAACAACCCTAAGGATAGCGCCACGAGGTAGTTGAGCGTAGTGATGGTTTCTTCATGCTGCCGTTGGTAACTGTTGACTAGCGTGTCCATATGTGCCAAAAAAGCTTTTTCAGCACGGTCAACATCCAGCAATTGTTGCTCGGTCAGCGAATTAAGGTTACTTACTGCACTTAAGCTGATCAACGATTCTTTGTATAACGTTACCTTTTCAAATATGCTGTCGGTACCATATCGTATATCTTTTATGACGAGGTTGATTTTATCGTCCGTGCGACCAAGTATTCCGTGAATACTGTCTAAATACTGGGCATCCGAGACAATCTGCGCTTTCGAGAGATGGGTGCCTTGAATCTTGTAAATATTTTTAGCGATTTTTTGCGAGAACATCCGCTGCCTACCTGCCGTATTGATCATCTCCGCCTCATTTTTTACTTGATTGAAGGATGCGGTCAATAATAGGGCGATGACTAAGGCGAAGAAAGAAGATAAGAGCAAACAGAAAATGATTGTTTTCCTGATACTGGAGAAAGAAGCCTTGTTATTGTTTTTAGAAAAAATCCACTTCATAGTTATCGAGCCTATAGATCATGAAAAACAGGTCGTTCATCAATTTTGAAACCATTCGCTTTGGGCGGGGTATAAGGTTCAAATCGAGTCATCAATGGTATGCCCTCTTAGGCCGATACCGGATGATTCTGGGTGATAAACTCCAATATTTGATTACCCTTCAACGGTTTTGATATGACCTTTTTGACCAAAGTGTACTCCGTACCCAATTGGAGTTCACGATCATCTATGGAGGAGGTGACCATTAGAATATCCAAAACCTCGTGTTTTTCGGTGAAACAAGAACAGGCATCCAAGAATTCGAAACCGTTCATCTCGGGCATATGAATGTCCAAGAGCACCAAGATGCGTTTTTCGGGGTCCAGAAGTTCCGTACGAAGTTGATCAAGACCTTCAACCGGGTTTGTGAATGTCCGTATGGTTTCAGTAATGGCGATTCGTGCCAAGACATGCTTTTGTACAAGATTTGAGGTGGCATTATCATCGATAATGAAGACAGTGTTATAGGTATGTTTGGTTAGGGACATTGGCGTGGTTTTAAGATGGTTTTCTATTCTAGGTCATTGACCTGCTGTAGCGGGTGCAGCAATGATTTCAAACGGTCTATTTTTAAAGGTTTGGTGACAAAACCCTTGACGAACATAGGATATTGCTCGGCTTTCTTCATATCATCTTCCGAGATGGAGGACGTGGCGATTACAACATCGATTTGTTCCGAAAATTGCTCTTTTATCATAATATCCAAAAACTCAAAACCGCTCATTTCAGGCATATTTAAATCGAGCAGAATAAAAATACGATCACAAACGACCACTTTTTGCCGTAAATCATCAAGCGCCTTTTCAGGGTTAGTGAAAACGTTGATTTCATCACCAATCTTCAATTTGTTGAACAACACCTTGTGAAAGAGGTTAGACATTTCAAAATCGTCGATTAGGTAAATTTGGGAATAGTGGTTCATAGTTTTTAGAGGGTTTTGCGCTAATTTATAACCGGGTGCTCAGGTCAAATTGTCGTACATATCGGAACGAAAGGCAGCGATAAAACTGTTAGTTTTGGATTATTGACTACATATTAATTGTATTTTTTGTCCTACTATAACGTAGGAATTTACTAAAAAGTGCATTTTGGCGGAATTTTAGTACATTTTGTCGAATTTTTAACACGGTTTCTTCGTCGCTATGACTGTTGATATGCCCCATACGGATGACCTAGAGGTCCGCATTGATTCACGCCGCTACACCTAATAAGACCAAGAATATGGTCAACATTGATTAAATTTAAGGGGTAAAGGCCTTTGGTCACTGAGCGCTATAGGCCTGTATTCCAATACGAGAACAAGATGTCACGTACCATTAAGTGGAAAATTCACTTCAACGCTCAACCTAAGGAGGTATATCATTTTCTTGACACGCAAGAAGGCAGGGAAAAATATTGGGCTGAATCAGCCCCCGTTGTGGATGGGTGTATTGAGTTTGTCTTTGCCAATGGTCAGCAATACAAAAGTAAGGTGCTATCCAGAGTACCAAGTTCCTATTTTCAGGTTGAATATTTTGAGTCGATTGTGCAGTTTAACCTTAAAGAAGATGGTAATGGAGGAACGGATCTGACACTGCTGAATTCCCAGGTCTCGGAAGAGGAGTACGACGAAATTCATGCGGGCTGGGTATCTTTGCTTATGACAATGAAAGCGGCAATAGACTTTCAAATTGATTTAAGAAACCACGATCCGGGCAGGACTTGGGATCAGGGCTTCGTCGATAATTGATCCACCCTTAAAAAGTTGAATGAACGATACTCAAAATAGGCATACCTTAAAGGGAAAATCAAACGCGGTGGGTAAGACAGCGATAGCGATTGTAGTACTACTGATGTTCAACCTTGTTTTTGGTTTTGGTGATGCCATTCAAGAATGGGCCGCGGTAAGCGTTGCAGAAAAAATAGGTCAGAACATCGCATGTTCCGATGGAGGCTGTGAAGGGATTTATACCGGTCCTGAATTTGTAAATGGGGCAGACGTTGCCCATCAATTCTCGAATGCGATGGCAGCTAAAGTAGGGGACCATTTAAAAAAACACTACGATGAAGGAAACTATGCTAAAGTGGATTTTTCAACGATTTCGATGTCCACAAAGGGTATGGGGTCAGGTACGGTCGAATTTGAACTTAGCATTCCATTTGTTCGCGTAGCCACGAAATGTGAGGCCTTTACTTCCTTTGATCACGTAGGGGGATGGAACCATAAGCCGGCCTTATCACGAAGAAAAAAAGAACTTCATCCTCTTTTGATGAAAGGACATTCCCTGAATATCAGCGACCTGAAGACTACTCCGGAAGGACTTCAGGAGTATTGGATACAATGGAAACAAAAGAAGAAGCAGTCCGCGTGTGAATAAAACGGAATAAGAAGTACATCCCTTCAGGTGTATGATCAACAGTAAAAGAAAGCATGTATACTGCAAAACTAGGCTAAGGCGTAAAGTTTCGAAATCATGACCATAGGTATAGTGACCTGTAGTGAAGTAAGCGGATTAACGGCAAGTGAACAAGTGCTGATTCCCTTGTTCCATCGTGAGGGTGTGGTAGCGAAAGCAGTGGTATGGAATGATGATACCGTCGATTGGAAAGCCTACGACTATTTGATTATCAGATCGGTCTGGGATTACCATCTGCATCACGACGCATTCACTGACTGGATAACGACCTTGGAAAATAAGGGCATCAAAACCCTGAACCCTGTCCAGGTTATCCGATCGAATCAACACAAGTTTTATTTAAGGCGATTGCAAGAAAAAGGAATTGCCATTGTACCGACCCAATTTGTCGATCGAACAATGAACCTAGACTTGTCGTTCATACGCGAATCAGGATGGGAACAAATGGTTATCAAACCGGCCATTTCGGCTAGCTCTTTTTTAACCGAAAATTTTTCGATAACACAATTGGAGGATATTGAAAATACCTACGCCCCTATAGCGCAAAAACGAGACTTATTGGTGCAACAATTTATGCCTGAGGTGCGCCATTTCGGTGAGTTGTCCATAATTTTCTTCAATCGCACCTATTCGCATACCGTATTGAAAACGGCTACCTCCGGAGAATTCAGGGTGCAATCGGAATATGGGGGCAGTACTACAGTCTATCGCCCAAGTAGAGCGATTATGGAAACCGCAAAAGAAATACTTTCCCAATTTGATGGAACCCTATTATACGCCCGGATCGATGGGCTGATACGAAACGGAAGATTTGTACTGATGGAAATAGAGTTGATCGAACCTGACTTGTTTTTGGAATATGATGGAGAAGCCGCCCGGAGATTCGTAAAGGCTACCTTGGCTATTGCAAGGCCCTAATAGCGCCCTATAACCTAGAGCGCACGCATTTTCTACACGGTATTCAAGCCCGTCTAAAGTTCATGGCGATGTGCAAGTTGAATACCCTTTCCGTGATTATCAAAATCTTTTAGTTAGCCTTTGCCACCAATGTGCCGAGAATCGTGTTTTGCATATATTCCAAGTTCTTGAACGCCTTATCCGTAAAATCGAACAAGCTCAAACAACGATCGAGGTTTTGGTTTTCATAAGATACCTTATAGTAGATATTGCCCTCCAGATAATCGGTAAGGGCCCGAATACCATGCAGAAACGGAAGAAGGATAGCCCCATAGGGCAGGGCATTGATTTCATTGGAAGTCAAGAAGGGTCCATTGGTGGCAATACCTTCAATGAAAGCCTCAAAAAGGTCTTGCTCAAACGTGATTTTTTGATGGTCTTTTTCGTCCTCTGGCGCCGTGTTTACGATAGTTCGAATAGCATCTCCAAAATCATAGTGAAAATAACCCTTCATCAAAGTGTCCAGATCGATCAAACAGAGTGCTTTCCCGGTTTCCTTTGAAAAGAGAATGTTATTGAGTTTGGTATCGTTATGGCATATTCTGACCGGTATCCCCTTAGGAGCCATTTCGCTTAGTCGCAACAGCATCTTTTGGGCAAAAACAATGGCGGTCGATGCTACTTCCAGTCGAGTTGAAGGTGATTGCGATAAAGCTTGTTTAAATTGTCTTTCCCTCAAATCAAGATTGTGAAAATCGGGTATGGTATCTACGAACGGATCTTTCTCGACCTGTTCGAGCAATTTGTGGAAAATACCAATGATTTTTCCAGCTTCAAAAGCGGTTTTTTTCGCTGTGGTGGTATTGAACGTGATGCTGTTGTCAAGGTAGGTCATGATGCGCCAATAGCCCTTTTCATCTGACCAATAAGGCCTGCCTGTACGCGTTTGAACAACTTCTATTTTACTATAGTTTTCAGCACTCAAATGTGAAAGGGCCCTGGTCATGTTGTTCATTAGGCCATCTATATCCTCAAAAACACTATGGTTCACCCGTTGCAGAATATATTTGGGTCGATTGTTCAAAGACATCAAATAGGTGTCGTTGATATAGCCGATATGGAGCGCACTGAATTCGTACGGCTCATGGGCAAGCTGAAATTGTTTCAGTATTCTAATGAGCTCATCGTTCGAATGCATTTGCTGTGCCTTTAACCCCAAAGTGGTGAAGGGTATTTTCCGCTTTCCGTTTTTTCTTGAAGACTGGCGACGGCTACCTCGCGATCGCTGGCATAGGTCACTCCGAACCAGTTGTCTTGTGAAGGTACCACTTTGACGGTTACTTTACCCTCCTGTAAAAGGTTTTGAATGGTTTTCGGAATGTAGAGCTCACTGGTTTTGATCATATGATCATCTTCCAAAAACTCCCGAAATTCCTCTTCGATGACATCGAATATCCCAGGGCGACATACCCAAAAATTCATGCTGGCCAATTCATCGCCGGTATACGTTAGGCCCGAATCGGTATCGATGACTTGTTCTCCTTGCTGCTCGAGTTTGAGGCGCTCATCTACTGAAAGTAAGTTATTTCCATCGGTGGTACAGACACCACGGGAAACAGATCCATGTTCTGAAAGCGTATCCTTTAAGGTATAGCCGATTAGGGCATAATGATCTTCCTCAGGGTAGTCTCGCATGAATTTGGCGGCATTGGCATAGGCGGATTGCCCATAAAAGTCATCTGCATTGATGACACAAAAGGGCTGGTCTATGACGTTTCTAGCCGTCCAAACCGCATGAGCGGTGCCCCATGGTTTGGGTCGTTCTCCCACAAAGGTAACCCCGTAAGGCAAATCGGTAATTTCTTGTGCAAGCACGTCTAACCTGACCTCTGAAGGCAAGCGACCTGCCAAATGATCTTCCAGAAAGGAAACATTGTCTTTTTTGGTGATGACCACGATATGATCCATGCCGTTTTGGATGGCATCGTACATGGCAAACTCCATTAAGAATTCGCCATCGGGGCCGAGATCGTCAAATTGTTTCAGTTTTCCATAGCGGCTTCCGCTTCCCGCGGCCATAAGAAGTAAGGTCATTGATTATAGGTTTTGAGGCGTAAAAATAAGTATTCGATTTATTTTTTTTGAATATGAACGAATTTAAATCAGTTTCATTGCAGTTGGATCCCAACTGATAGGGCGTTCTTTAAAAAAGCTCTCATTGGCTAGTAGTGCTGCACCAGCGGCTCTTAAACCAAACGTGGGGTCTTGAATTATATTTCCTTTCCCGCGAATGGTTTGGAAAAAAGTATGGAAGTGGTCGTAATGTCCTCCCTTATAATCTCTCGGGGCTTCCCAAGTAGTAGTACCGGTCTCTAAGGAAGAAGCTCTATTCTCTAGGTTTTTTGAAGCATATTCCGCCTTGATTTTTTGTTGGGTCTCCTCGGTAAAGGCAATCATCGAATAGCCGCCGGGTACCATGCCTAATTTTGAACGTTTCAGCGTAACCGCGTTTTGACCGACCTCCAATTCTCCTTCCGTACCGATCAATCGAAATCCACCACCACCCCCTGAACCGGCAATGAAATTAATGCGAAATGCGGCATTGAAAGCGGAGTGGTTCTCTGTTTTTGGGTAGTCGTACAAGGTCATGGTTACATCGGGTACGTCACGACCATCTTTCCAATAGCGTAGTCCGCCTGTTGACAGTGCTCTGCTCGGGCCATGAGAACCGATGATATGGTTCAGCGTTGAAAAGGCATGCACGAAAAGATCCCCGGCTACCCCTGTGCCATAATCTTGATAGTTGCGCCATCTAAAAAAGCGCTTTAATTCATAGGGTGTTTTTGGGGCATTGCCCAAAAAGGTATCGAAATCAACCGTAGTAGGATCGGCATCAGGAGGTATAGGGTATTGCCATGCACCCTCGGCCGAATACCGGTCGTTGTACATGTCTAGCATGACTATTTCCCCGATGGCACCTTCCTCGTACAATTGTTTGGCCTTTTCATTTCCTAAGGAAGCCATACCCTGACTTCCGACTTGACATATGCTTCCGGTATTTTTTTGGACTTTGATGATTTCATGGCCCTCATCGAAATTCTGGACCATAGGTTTTTCGCAGTAGACTGCTTTGCCCGCCTTTAAGGCATCCAAGGTTATTTTTTGATGCCAGTGGTCAGGAGTGGCTACGATTACCGCGTCGATGTCTTTTCGGTTTAATAGTTCCCTGTAGTCACGAGTGGTAAACAGGTCGGCTCCCCATAATTCTTTGGCACGATCTAATCGGCCAGTGTACAGATCACAGGCCGCGACTAATTTCACACCATCGACTTTTAAGGCGGCCATGGTATCGTAAATGCCCTGAATACCTGAGCCGATAAGACCCAATTGTAGATGATCATTGGCTGAAAAACTTTGATTTTCATAATGCCGATTCAACAAGAACTTCTCCCTGTTGGCCGAAGCCGCAAGTATCATTGGAGCTGACGTAAAGGCCGCGGAGCCCAAAGTTGCTTTCCTTAAAAATGACCTTCTAGAAACCTCTTTTTTCATATGTCCTTAGATTGTTTTTATGTTCTATTTGGCAGTTCGACCTCTAAAATAATGATTTAATCCGCAGTGCGTCCTTCATAGATTTTCAGGTACAGCATGGTCGACATTTTTTGGGCCCTATTTTTGGCAATCCATGCAGTCTCACCTTCAAACAGCTCGTCAATTGTGGCAAACCAAAGGTTAAGCCATAATCCAAAATGTTCAGGGGTAATGGAATTTCCCGTTTTTCTATCCGCATCTTGATGAGCGGTCACAGGATTGCCCGTGTATTTGCGCTTTAGAAAGAGTTGTGTTTCCCAAAAATCGGTAAGCAGCTCAAAATGACCTTCCCAATCCGTAATCAGCGAATTGAAGATAGGTCCCAAATCATCATGAACCCTGATTTTTGAGTAAAAGGTTTCTACCAAAATCCGTACATGAGCTCTATTTTCGATATCTGGTCTTTGCTGCATCCGGGCGTATTTCAGTATGAAGGTAATCATAATTTTATAGGATATGAATTGCTTGATTCGAATGGGCAATTCGTAATTTTGTAAAAAGCCTGACGATGAATATTCCTGATACGAGTGCCAAAAGAATTGTAATCATAGGAGGCGGGTTTGGGGGTATTTCCTTGGCAAAAAAACTGGGGAGACTAGCGCTTCAAGTGGTGCTCATTGATAGACACAACTACCATACCTTTCAACCGCTTTTATATCAAGTATCGACAAGTGGTCTAGAACCGGATTCCATTGCGTATCCTATTCGAAAAGTATTGAAGAGATTGGACAATTTCCATTTTCGCTTGACCTCCGTAGAACATATAGATACAGCTAAGCAAGAGATTCACAGCGCTATCGGGAAGCTGACCTACGACTATCTCGTTATCGCCACAGGTACAAAGACCAATTTTTTTGGTAATACCCGTATCGAGACCAATGCCATGCCGATGAAGACCGTTCCGCAGGCATTGAACATTCGCAGTTTAATGCTGCAGAATTTTGAAAGGGCGGACGATTGCGAACAGGAGGAAGATCGAAAAGCCCTGCTACGGTTCTGTATCGTAGGAGCCGGTCCGACCGGGGTTGAATTGGCAGGTGCTTTTGCTGAATTGAAAAGGCACGTATTTCCAAAAGACTATCGTCATTTAAACGTATCCGAAATGGAGATACATCTCTTTGAAGGAGGGGAGCGGGTACTCTCGCCCATGAGTGAACGTTCTTCCAAAAAGGCATCCCTGTTTTTGGAGAACCTGGGTGTCAAGGTTCACGTGCATACCATTGTTCAAGATTACGACGGCGATGTCTTGCAATTGAAAGATGGAACGACCATGCGGACCAAAAACCTGATTTGGGCCGCGGGGGTTACGGGGGCAACGATCGACGGATTCGAAACTGCCCAGCTGATGGATAGATTAAACCGATATAAAGTCAATGGATTTAGCCAGATAGAAGGATTTGAAAATATTTTTGCCATTGGCGATGTCGCTTATATGGAAACAGCGGAATATCCGAAGGGACATCCGCAAGTTGCGCAACCGGCTATTCAGCAGGGAGAACATCTGGCCAAGAATCTCAACCTTTTGCTTCAAGGAAAAAACATGAAACCTTTTTCATATTTTGACAAAGGTACTTTGGCAACCATCGGAAGAAACCGTGCGGTGGCTGATTTAGGGAAGTTGAAATTCGGTGGCTTTTTTGCTTGGTTCATCTGGATTTTTGTTCATTTAGCCGCCCTTGTGGGCTTTCGCAACAAAGTGGTCGTACTCTTCAATTGGGCCTATAATTATATCAATTATGATAAGGCAGCCCGTCTTATTGTTCGACCCTTTACCAGAAAAGTATAAGGTCTTGGCAGTTTGTATTTCAGAAAGCTTTCTTATCTTTGTCTTGTTGTGTTGTGTCTCAGGTCTATACTGACCCGAGCCAATGAAAGGCTTTCCTCCTGATTGTTTTCAGGATAACGGAAGGCTTTTTTTATGCATGCCATTCGCTATTCTTTTTTGCCCAAAGCACTTTCTTTTCTTCAGTTTCGAGACCGCAAATATTGCGATTTGAAGTACACGAAACCACCCAATTTATCGTAATTTTAAAGTATAAATAAGCACGTACTATTATGCCGTTATATCATAAACTCGGAAAAATGCCTCAAAAAAGGCACACACAATTCAAAAAAGAAGATGGTAGCCTACACTACGAGCAACTTTTTGGTACCATTGGTTTCGATGGCATGTCCTCGCTCATGTACCACCTACATCGACCAACTCAGGTCAAAGAGGTTGGAAAGACGCTTGATATCGCACCCCGGGCGGCAGTGCAATACAATATCAAGTCGAGGTTGTTGAAAGGGTTGAACATTTTGCCGGAAGACGATTACCTGCAAAGCAGAAAAACGATCTTGTTCAATTCCGATGTGCATTTGACCTTGGCCGCTCCGAAAAAATCAATGACCGCGTATTTTTATAAGAATACGGACGCGGACGAACTGCTATTTGTTCATCAGGGCACGGGAACCTTAAAAACACTACTAGGTGAAATTCCTTTTGAATACGGTGACTATTTATTGATTCCTAGGGGGATGATCTATCAAATGGAATTCGATACCGAAGACAATCGTTTGTTGATTACGGAAAGTTACCACCCGATATATACGCCGAAACGATACCGAAATTGGTTTGGGCAGCATTTGGAACATTCGCCATTTTGTGAGCGCGATTTTAAGTTGCCACAAAATTTACGGACCCATGATGAACAGGGTGAATTCTTGATCAAGGTCAAAAAACAAGGACAGTTGCATCATATGGTGTATGCCACTCATCCGTTTGATGTTGTGGGTTGGGATGGGTATAATTATCCCTACGGGTTCTCCATTCATAATTTTGAACCCATCACGGGAAGGGTGCACCAACCGCCTCCGGTACATCAGACTTTTGAAACTGCTGCCTTTGTGGTGTGCTCCTTCTGTCCGCGTTTGTATGATTACCATCCGGAAGCCATACCTGCGCCCTACAACCACTCTAATATTGACTCCGATGAGGTGCTCTATTATGTGGATGGTGATTTTATGAGCAGAAAAGGCATCGATAAAGGGTATATCTCATTACACCCTGCGGGTATTCCACATGGCCCCCATCCAGGTACTTATGAGGCAAGTATCGGTAAAAAAGGGACCGAAGAATTGGCCGTGATGGTCGATACGTTTAAACCATTGCAATTGACACAGACCGCTTTGGATATCGATGATGGTCAATATTATCAAAGCTGGCTGGAGTAACCCTTTTTTTGAACCACTTCGGTTGAGTGCCTTTTGAAGGGGTGAATCTAGAGACTATGCATCACATAATGCACCAAAGAGGCCGCAAGCTTTGCGGTTTGATGGTCCATATCATATTTCGGGTTCATCTCGGCAATATCCAAGGCGACCAGTTTTTTAGATTTTAGGATCAACTCCAGTGATTCGATAACGATTTTTGGTGAAAAACCCATCGGTGAGGGGGCACTGACACCTGGGGCATAAGCCGAAGAGAACCCATCAAGGTCGATGGTCATATATACGTGATCTACCTTTCGAATGAAATCCAATAGAACGCGAACAATATGTTGCGCTTCGCTCATTGAAAAATGAATGTTCTCGATAAAGGTGACTCCAAAATCCGCTGCGGTCTGAAATAATAGGGCGTCATTCGCATCCTGGCGTATCCCCAAACACAGATAATGAAACGGGCTATTCGCTTTCTTGCACTCTTGCGCGATTTGATAAAATGGAGTTCCTGAGGTATTGCCATTGGTGTTGTTACGCAAGTCAAAATGTGCATCGAAGTTGATAATGCCAATGGTTGCACCGCCACCATAAAACCTTTTTAGGCCGTGATAATGTCCGTAGGCCATATCATGACCGCCACCAAGTACGATCGGAAACAGTTGTTGTTCTAAAAGTTGGGCCACTTTTTCAGAGAGCTGGTTTTGGGCCGTTTCCATGGCACCGTCCATACATTGTATATTGCCCAGGTCATACAAGTGAACATTGTTCGCGAGATGATTGGGTAGTCTTGCCAATTGTTTTCGGATGGTATCAGGGCCGTCTAATGCGCCGATCCGTCCATAATTCCTTTCAACCCCTTCATCACAGGAATACCCCAGCAAACCGATTTTTTTACCAGGCTTGGAGAGTGCTGTTGCACCCAATTCGGTGCATACTACTTTTTCATGCAGGTAAAGCTGGGCTTTTGATACCCTGCCCTGCCATAGTTCCGGTTTTGGTTTAGCGTAGTGTTTCATAAGACGTTTTTTCTTTTTGTACAGAGGTGATGTAGCTTTTGGGAGTGATGCCCATATATTTTTTGAAGGTCGTGGCGAAATACTGTGAGGAGGAATAACCCAGGTCAAAGGCTACTCGAGTTACGGATGACTTGCGCAGAAGATCGGCCTTTGCCCGTTCAATTTTTGCTCGATTCATATATTCTTTGGGTGGTACTCCCTGTTTTTTCTTGAACCATTCTTTGAAGTAGGGTACCGATAGCCCGATCAAGGAAGCCAGTTCATCCACAAAAATAGTTCGGTCCATATGTTCGGCAATAAAATCATCGATCAATTGCAATCGATCGGAAACCGGAGAAGCTTCCTGATTTTTCGAAAGTGTAATGGTTTCCATTAAAATCTGATAGATCAACTGGTTGATGCGTACCTCCCGCATCAGACTTTCGGTCTTTTGAATCTCTTGTTCCAATTTGGATAAAACGGATTTCATAAGAAAAGCCCCTTTAAATACCTTATGGGTATTCCGGGTCAATTCGTTTACCAGTAAATCGGAAAAGGTATTTGGCAAGTGGCATAGGGCACCTAGCGTATGATCTGTTGAAATCTGTAACCAATAGAGCTCCCCCTTGTCTTCAGGATATATGCCCGTGCTGTGGGCCGTATTAGGAGCGATAATGAGCATGTCATTACCGGTCAATTCCAATAGTTGATCGCCTATGGTATAGCGTTGGACACCTTTTAGAAAATAGCAGATTTCGAGGGTATCGGTATGTATATGGTCTTTCAGGCCTGAAGTCGCATTGTTGTATTTATAGTGACCGAATTGTGGACATCTGGGAATGCCAAAATTCCTCACGTCAAAAACCATTCTTTTATTTGTTTGCTTACGCATGGTATTTTGTATAAAAAAGTAAGGTACGACAAATTTAAAAGCATCGGAAGTAACGAAGACAGTATACTTGTACCATTAAAATAACAAAAATGAAAGAATCATTTCTAAGGAAGGGATTTGCCTCTACCGAACGCTTGATCGGACTTGACGAAGTAGAAGAATTGCAGGGGATATATAATGAACTATTGCGCGATAAAAAGCGAACGGCACATCTTCGCAGTGATTTGGCCGGCGGAGCGACCAATGGTAATGAAGTGGAAAAGATCACCCAGATCATGAGACCTAGTATGATCGTTCCTAACTTGAAGGAACATGCGGTATATGCCATTGCCAGAACATATGCGCAAGAACTCTTGGGAGAGGATATGGAACTTGATTTTGATATGCTCATTAATAAGGCACCCTATACGAATATGGAGACCCCCTGGCATCAAGATGCAGCCTATTGGATACGGTTGCCCGATAAACGATCCGTGAGTATTTGGATCGCACTCGATGAGGTTTACGAGGAAAATGGCTGTATGTGGTTTATTCCCAAAACGAAGGGTGCGAACATTGAGCCGCATCAAGCATTGCCCAATGGGGGTGCGCTGTTTTGTGAAGTGACGGACTTGCAACAAGCGGAATGTATTCCCCTGAGCCCCGGAGGCTGCACATTTCATGACGGCTTTACGCTGCATTTCAGTAAAGGGAACAGCACGGAAAGTCAACGAAGGGCATTGATCTTGAACTTTAGGCCCAAGACCATGATCGCCTTAGAACGCGAACAAGGGGTAGACCATACCGGAGCTCGAAAGGTAAGACAACGATAATATGCAGTTGATCCTTTTTTATCCACGATGGGGGAGTGCTCAAATGGCTTGGCCTAAATTTTTACAAAAGATCAAAGGTGAGGGGTATTCAGGGGTAGAGTTAAGCTTTTCGCTAGTGCCACAAGAGAACAAGGAATTACTCTCGATACTATCTGATTTCGATATGCAACATATTGGTCAACATTGGCAGACCAAAGCGGTAAATTTCAAAGAGCATAAGGAGCAGTATAAAAGGCATCTTTACACTCTTGTGGAGACGGAACCGCTCTTGATAAATTCACATACCGGTATGGATTTTTTCTCCTTTTCGCAAAACATCGAATTGATTGAGTTGGCCGAAAAAATCGAGCAAGAAACCGGCGTTCCGATTGCCCATGAAACGCACCGGTCACGATTCGCTTTTGCCTCTCATGTTTGTTTGGAGTATCTGACGGAATTGCCCTTTCTAAAACTTACCGCTGATTTCGCCCACTGGACCTGTGTTGCAGAATCACTCCTGGAAAACCAAGAAGAAGCGGTAGCTCAAAGTATCGCCCATACTTATCATTTGCACATGCGCGTGGGCTCTTCACAAAGTTCACAGGTACAAGACCCCCGAGATACGAACTATCGTCACGAGTTGGACCGATTCATGCAATGGTGGATGGCTATACTACAAAAAGCAGCTATGGAAAAACGCCCGTTCTTTAGCCTTGTGCCCGAACAAGGGCCTTTTCCCTATGGACTTTACCAAAAAAATACCCAAACCCCAATGGCACATCAATGGGAAACCAATACATTTCTCAAGAACTTGGTCGTGGAAGAATGGGAAAAACGGTCTCGTTTAGATTAGAATAACTCATCTAGGATGACCTCCTCCACCAAGTGGGGTAAGGTTACTTTCAGAGTGGGTGTACGCTCCATTTCGCGTCGAATGGCAAATAGCGCCTCTTCGTTTCTAGCCCAACTTCTTCGGGAAATACCGTTATTCACGTCATAGAAGAGCATGTTTTTCAGTTTCCTAGAGGCCGCTTCCGAACCATCTAATAGCATGCCGAAGCCGCCATTGATGACTTCGCCCCAACCAACACCGCCTCCGTTGTGGATAGAGACCCAAGTCGCGCCTCGAAAGCTATCTCCGATGACATTGTGGATGGCCATATCCGCTGTAAACTTACTGCCGTCGTAGATATTACTGGTTTCTCGAAACGGAGAGTCCGTACCACTGACGTCGTGATGATCGCGTCCTAATACGACGGGTCGGGAAATATTCCCGGTGCTGATCGCCTGATTAAAGGCTTCGGCGATTTTTGCCCTTCCCTCGGCATCCGCATAGAGTATTCTAGCTTGTGATCCCACAACCAGTTTATTCTGTTCGGCCTCTTCGATCCATTTGATATTGTCTTGCAGCTGTTGTCGGATTTCCTCCGGAGCCGTTGTCTGTATGGTCTTTAGCACTTCAAGCGCAATAGCATCCGTTTTTTGAAGGTCTTCGGGGTTGCCGGACGTACATACCCAACGGAATGGCCCAAAACCATAGTCAAAACACATCGGCCCCAAAATATCCTGTACATAGGAAGGGTATTTGAAATCAATTTGGTTTTCCGCCATGATATCCGCCCCTGCTCTCGAGCATTCCAATAAAAAGGCGTTCCCGTAGTCAAAGAAATAGGTGCCTTTGCTCGTGTGTTTATTCACGGCAGTGGCATGTTGCTTTAGCGATTGCTGCACATGTGATTTAAATTCGGCCGGGTTCTCGCTCATCATTCGGTTGGCCACTTCAAAACTCAGTCCGGCCGGATAGTATCCTCCTGCCCAAGGGTTGTGCAATGAAGTCTGGTCCGAGCCCAGATGAATGAAGATATCCTCTTGATCAAAACGTTCCCAGACGTCCACTACGTTTCCGATAAACGCCAGGGAAACGACTTCCTTGTTTTTTAGTGCGGTTTTGGTGCGTTCGACTAGCGTATCCATATCGTCAATAAGCACATCTACCCAACCTTGAGCATGTCTTTTGGTCGCTGCGGCAGCATTTACTTCCGCACAAATGGTAATGCATCCCGCAATAGTTCCCGCTTTGGGTTGCGCCCCGCTCATACCGCCCAATCCCGCGGTCAAGAATAGTTTTCCGGCCGGGGATTCATCCTTCCTTAAAACTTTCCGAAAAGCATTCATCACTGTAATGGCCGTACCATGAACAATTCCCTGTGGTCCGATATACATATAGGAGCCTGCCGTCATTTGTCCATATTGGGTGACGCCCAATGCATTGTATTTTTCCCAATCATCGGGTTTGGAGTAATTCGGAATCATCATGCCATTGGTCACGACTACCCTGGGAGCGTCTTCGGAAGACGGAAACAGCCCCATCGGGTGTCCGGAGTAGACATGTAAGGTCTGGGTATCGGTCATGATGGCCAGATACTGCATGGTCAACAAGTATTGCGCCCAATTCTGAAAAACGGCGCCATTACCCCCGTAAGTAATCAATTCTTCAGGATGCTGCGCAACGGCCGGGTCGAGATTGTTCTGGATCATCAACATGATAGCGGCCGCCTGTACCGATTTTGCAGGATATTCATGGATCGGGCGGGCGTATAATTGATAATCCGGTTTAAACCGGTACATATAAATGCGCCCATAAGCCTGTAACTCATCAGCGAATTCTGGTGCCAGTTCGGCATGCCAGGCTTTGGGAAAGTAGCGTAGCGCATTCCGTACCGCCAACTTTTTCTCGGCCAAATTTAGAATTTCTTTACGCTTTGGTGCGTGATTCGCATTTTTCGAATAGTCCTTCTTCGGGGGAAGTTGATGGGGAATGCCCTGCAGTATTTGTTCTTTGAATGTCATTGTTTGTTTTTTCGCTGTTCGCTGTTGGCGTTTACTGGGATGCCTAAGTACTCAATACTTCTAGCACCCTGCTTCCAGTACTGCGCTTCCAACATCGAGCATTTTTATTAGGTCCTAACTCCTAACTCCTAACTCCTAATTCAGCATTCGTAACTCAGAAAACCTCCTATTGATGTTTATCAAAGACCTTGACGCCTTTTTTGAAGACGACACAAGGTTTGAAATTTCCCTGGTTATATAAGATCTCTTTATAATCACTGGTATGAAATAGAATGAAATCAGCAAGTGCCCCTTCTTTCAATTGGCCCCTATCAGTGAGATTTAAGGCAGCAGCGGCACGAAATGTAATTCCCGCTAAAACCTCGGCATTCGACAATTTTTCAAAAGCTCCTAAAATGGCCGCTTGAGTTAGCAGGTCTCCCATAGGCGCCGAACCCGGGTTATGATCACTGGCAATGGCCAAGGCACCACCCGCGTCCAAGATTTTTCGGGCCGGTGTGAAACTGCAACCCAGCCCCAATGATGCGCCTGGTAACGCTGTTGCGATTACGTCACTTTGCGCCAGAAGGGCTATTTCGGTCGGGGTACTTGCTTCCAAATGATCTGCGCTGATGGCGCCACATGCTACCGCAACCGCACTACCACCCGTAGAAAACTGGTCGGCATGAACCGTAATATCGAACCCCATATCCGTTGCCCTTTGAAAATACGGTCGGATCTCCTCCTCGGAAAAGGCACTATCCTCAATGAAGGCATCGATTCGGTGGGTCAATTCTTCTTGCTGTAGGATAGGGAAGAGCGTATCAGCTATTTCCATCAAGTACTCCGTGGCATCTCCTTGGTAGTCTTTGGGAAGCATATGCGCGGCCAAGCAGGTAGAAATCAAATCGGTCGAAGTACCACGGTTTGCTTCTTGAATAGCGCGTAGCATTTTCAGTTCTTCGCTAACGGAGAGTCCGTAACCGCTTTTGACCTCTAAGGTCGTGACGCCATTTTTCATATGGCGATTGGCCAGTTTTGTGGTTTTCTTGACCAGCTGTTCTTGGCTGGCCTTTCGGGTCTGTGTCACAGTATCCCATATGCCGCCTCCGGCCTTGGCGATTTCGAGATAGGTCTTCCCTGAATTTCTCAATGCATAATCAGTGGCCCGAGACCCTCCGAAACAAATGTGCGTATGCGAATCGATAAAGCCCGGTAAACAGGTATGGTCCCCTTTTAATACATGTATTTCTGCATGGTCATAAGTGACTTTGAGCTCGTCGAATTTGCCGATGGCCTTGATGTGCGCACCATCGATCAACAATCCGGCATCCTCAAAGACCAAAAGATCATCATCGGATATAGCGCCTTTAATGGATAAACCCGACATCGGAATAAGCTGCTTAAATGGTCCTATTAATTGCATCATTGGTTTTTTTATTTGGAGGTGGTGCAAAGCACCCTTTAGTACGTTTCGAATTCTTCGGAGTAAGGTACTTGAAATTTCATATTCTTTTCGTTCTTGACCGTACTGATTACGGAAATGATCGTCTTGTTTTTTATCATTTCGATTCCCTTTTCGATGTCTTCGGCAAAAACGCGGTCTTTTTTTGCAAAGGGCACTTCCTTTCGGATTGCTTTATGTACTTCCTCTAAAAAGATGCCAGACTTCATGGGTTTTCGATATTCAAAGGCCTGTGCTGCGGTCAAAAGCTCAATGGCCAATATTTTTTCTACGTTTTCGATGACTTGAAGTGCTTTTCTTCCTCCGATAGATCCCATACTCACATGGTCTTCCTGTCCTAAAGATGTTGGGATGCTGTCTGCGCTCGATGGAAAACACAAGCCCTTATTTTCACTTGCAAGAGCTGCGGTCGTATATTGCAAGATCATATAACCCGAGTTGATACCGGTATCATCCATCAATAATTTAGGTACCCCTGGACTGTTCCCTTCAAGAGCCAGATAGATTCTACGGTCAGAGATATTTCCAAGTTCCGAAGCAGCTAGGCACGCATAATCCAATGCCATGGCCAAGGGTTGTCCATGAAAATTACCACCACTGATGGTCAATTCCGCATCAATAATAACGGGATTGTCGGTGACGGAATTCAGTTCGACTTCCAACAGTTCCTTTAAATGCAACCACGCATTTCTTGAAGCTCCGTGCACCTGTGGAATACAACGAAGCGAATAGGGGTCTTGAACGCGTTCGCAGTCGATATGGTCTTCAAGGATTTCCGACCCTTTCAATAGGCGTTTGATACGCTTGGCGACATGAATATTGCCTTTATAGGGCCGTAGGGCATGTAGCTCATTGAAAAATGGCTTTACCGAACCTTGGAGTCCCTCGATCATCATGGCGCCGATAACATCGGCTTGGGTGAGGCAGCTATGCAATCTTTCGATGACCTTAACCGCATGAGCGGTTATGAATTGTGTGCCGTTGATGAGGGCAAGCCCCTCTTTCGGGCCTAAAGTCAAGGGTTTCAACCCAGTTTTTTCCAATAGCTCGGCTGCTGCTATTTCTTTTCCCTGAAAAACGACCTTGCCCAATCCAATGAGTGGCAGGAACAAATGGGACAAGGGAGCCAAATCACCGGATGCACCCACGGACCCCTGTGAAGGAACAAGGGGTATCGCATCGTTTTCGATATGCCAAATAATTCGATCTAAAGTGCTTTCCGCTATACCTGAATATCCTTTAGCCAAGGCGTGTACCTTTAGGATCAGCATCAATTTAGCGATTTCGGATGCTATAGGTTTGCCCACACCAACGCTATGGCTCTGTAAGATGTTGGCCTGTAAGATCTGGGTGTCCTCTTTTGAGATCTTGGTGGTACAGAGCGGCCCAAAACCAGTATTGATACCATATACCGGGAGACCGGTCGATACAATATGACGTACTTTCTCCCAACTCGCCCTGACTTTTTTTCTGGTTGGTGCCATAAGTTGAATTTGGGTATGCCCTTGGGCGATGGCAATGGCTATTCCGGCGGTCAGGTGATCTTCGCCAAAACAAAAGGACTTTTGAGCAGTAATCATAGGTCTTGATTTAGTTCCCATAAATTTAAATCGTATTTTTAATAATTCATAATACTATTATTAGCAATAATCAATAACTATGGGTTATCAATTGGAGTTGCGACATTTCAACTATTTTTTAGCAGTTGCGGAAGAACTTCACTTTCGAAAGGCAGCGGAAAAGCTTTTTATTTCGCAACCGGGATTAAGCAGACAAATCAAACAAATGGAGGAGATTCTCGGTACGACCCTTTTTACACGAGACAAGAAAAGGGTGGCCTTGACACCGGCCGGGTCGTACCTCAAAGGAGAGGTTGAGTTTGTTTTAAACCATTTGGAGCTGACCCAAAAACAGCTACAATCGATAAGCGCTGGAAATCAGGGAGAGGTGCGCATCGGGTTTTTAGGATCTGCCATGCAACAGGTCATCCCGGAATTGTTACTGCAACTAAAACAATCGTATCCTGGAATAAAGACCAGTCTAGAAGAACGCTCCAACCGCGCTCAGGTAGATGCCCTTATGAAAGATAAACTGGATATGGGATTCGTACGCTTGGCTCGAGTGCCCAAAGGAATTGAAATTGCTCCGGTGCATGAAGATAGTTTTTCGGTTGTGCTTCCGAAAAACCATGTGTTGCATACAAAGCGCTTTCAGAGTATGGCGCAGCTAAAGGAAGAAGAGTTTATCCTGTTTACGCAAGAATACAGTCCGCTGTACTATGATACGGTTATGAGTATTTGTGAGGATGCGGGTTTTCAACCAAAGGTTTCGCATAAATCGGTACATGCGCAGACCATTTTCAAACTCGTGGAGAATTCCCTTGGCATTGCAATCGTGCCGACTTCCTTACAATACGGTTTTCAGATGGACGTCAAGTTTATCGAACTAAAGAAAGTGCCCCAAAAAGCGGTGCTTTCCGTTATATGGAAAGCCGATAACCGAAATCCTGCACTTCAAAATTGTATGGATTTACTACTGAAAAAGTAGTGCCGATGAATGCTTAAATTTGCACCTTAAAATACAAGCTATGATTTTTGAACTCATTAAAAAAAGGCGTTCGGTCTTTCCACCCCAATACAATGACAAACCGATTGCAAAAGCGGATATCGAAAGAATTTTAGAAGCGGCCAATTGGGCGCCTAGCCATCGAAAAACAGAGCCATGGCGGTTTAAGGTGCTCATGGGCGAAGCCAAGGAAAAATTAGGCTTGTTTCTCTCCTTAAAATATATGGAAACCGAAGACCGGCCAAAACAGATGAAGGTCAAAAAATTAATCGATAACCCGAAAAAGGCGGGTGCGATCATTGCCATTTGCATGCAGCGCGATCCAAAGGAAAGCGTTCCCGAGTGGGAGGAAATCGCGGCTACCGCTATGGCCGTTCAAAATATGTGGCTTTGCTGTGCCGAATTGGGCATCGGGAGTTATTGGAGTTCCCCGGGGCTCATCAAGTACATGGATGATTTTTTTGAAATGGAAGAAGGAGAGCGGTGTTTGGGGTTTTTCTACATGGGCTACTACGACGGAATACTTCCCGAAGTAACGCGGAATCCTATCACGGACAAGGTGGTTTGGTCGGAATAAGCCACTCGATGTTATTGGGCAAAGTAAGGAAACAATTCCGCCTTGTAGTCCCAAGCTTTCCCGATAAAGAGGCCCATAAAAATAATCGAGACCACAAATTTCATAAAAGCACCGGTCAGAAAGCCTAAAAATGAGCCAAAGGCCGCCTTTAGCGCAGTTTTATTGTCCGCTTTGTTGGTGAGCTCCCCAATGAAAGCCCCTAAGAACGGTCCGATGATAATCCCCCCGGGAATCGGAGCTAACAAACCGATGATCAATCCAATAGTGGTGCCGATCATTCCCGCTCGAGTACCCCCGAATTTTTTGGTTCCCATAGCAGGTATGACATAATCAAGGGCAAAAATAATCAGTGCGATGACCGCTGTTATACCCAAAAACCACCAATCATCGGGTACGGCCGTGGTCAAATGGAGTAAAAGTAGTCCTAACCAGCTGACTGGAGGACCGGGTAAAACGGGCAGAAAGCTCCCCAGAATGCCTACGAACATGAGTAAGAAGCCTAGAATCAAAAGCACAATATCCATTCCCTATTTTTTCTATTGGACGAAGATAAAGAGGATTTGTTACATCTTTTTTCAACTAAAAAATTAGTTTAAACTAAATATTTAGTTATATTTGAATTCAGTTTAACTAAAAACTTAGTTCAATGAAACAATTGACCAAAGCGGAGGAAGAGGTTATGCAGCTCTTGTGGCAACTTGAAAAGTGTAACGTGGCTGCTATAATCGAACACCTGCCGGAGCCAAAACCGGCCTATAATACCGTATCGACCATTGTTCGCATTCTTGAAAGTAAAGGGTTCGTAGATCACGAGCAGGAAGGCCGGGGATTCCTTTATTTTCCTCTAGTCAAGAAATCGGACTATAGCAACCAAAGTATCAACAAACTGGTAGACGGGTATTTTCAAGGGTCCTTTAAAAGCATGGTGTCTTTTTTTATGAAGAAGAACGATATGAGCCTTTCAGAATTAGAATCCATACTCAATGAGATAAAAAAACAAGACCGATCATGATACCGTATCTTTTAGAATGTATTGCATTCCAGCTCGTATTCCTGATTATTTATGATCTGTTTCTAAAACGGGAAACCTTTTTCCAATGGAACCGTGGGTATCTGATCGGCACATACTCGGTGTCCATGGTCTTACCTTGGATAAAAATCGAGGCCTTGAAAACCCGGGTTCCTGAGGTATTTTATGGCTATCCCGAATACTTATGGAATAGTAGTGACGCTGCAACAGCCATTATCGAGGTTCAAGAAGGTATGTTTCGACTATCATGGCCCTACGTGGTCTTCTGCATAGGGGCGGTACTGGCATTAGGTCTTTTGGTCTACAAGTTGTTTCAAATCTATAAACTACGAGAGAGCGGCGAGGTACGCTACTATCAAGATTTTACGGAAGTGACTATTCCAGATAGCACCGTGGCTTTTTCCTTTTTTAAGTCCATCTTTTTAGGGGATCGGGTTCTGGAAAAAGAGTACCAAAGGATTTTGGATCATGAGCTTGTCCATATTCGTCAAAGGCATTCGTACGACTTGATCTTCTTTGAAATGATGCGAATTGTAGCCTGGTTCAATCCCTTGGCCTACGTCTATCAAAGTAGGGTTTCGGAGTTACATGAATTCATAGCGGACGCAAAAGTTGCAAAAAACAAGAGGGAAGATCAGTACGAGCTACTGTTGTCTCAGGTATTTCAAACCCAGAACATATCCTTTATCAATCAATTTTTTAAAACCTCATTAATCAAAAAACGAATTGTCATGTTACAGAAAACGAGATCAAAGAACATATATCAGTTGAAGTATTTAGTGTTGGTGCCGATCCTAATGGGAATGCTTTTTTATACTTCCTTAGAAGGGCAGGAAACCAATGAAAATGGAATTTTGGTTGAGGAAATTGAGGATGAGGTACCGGAAAATAATGGTTTTGAGGATCAAGTAAAGACAGAAAAAAAGTATTTGGAGTTATTGGAAGAGCGTAAAAGACTCGAATTGGACATGAAAAAGGAGGCCCCTGTTTTGATTGAACTTGACAAGCAATTGGCTGGTCTTCAGAAAACGATTACGAGCAAAGAAGCGGTACCATTTGCAAAAGTTGAGGAAGTACCGGTGTTTCCGGGCTGCGAAGGCGCCAAGGATTCTAGGGCCTGTTTTCAACAAAAAATGATGCGGCATATTTCCAAGAATTTCAACTATCCGAAAGCGGCACAAAAAAAGGGACTTCAAGGTATGGTCTCTTTGCTATTCACGATTAACGAAAAAGGGTTGGTACAAAACCTAAAATTACGAGGACCACATAAACTTTTGGAAGAGGAAGCCGAACGTATTATCAAGCGCCTACCTAAAATGTCTCCTGGGAAACACAAAGGTGAAGTCGTGGGAGTAACTTACTCCATACCTATTTCCTTTAAACTAGGCAAAAGCGAAGGGGAAATGCCCAAAACAGATGGAGCCGATTCATCTGTACCATTTGGGATTGTCGATCAGGTACCGGTTTTTCCGGGTTGTGAAGATGAAGAGAATAAGCGTGCTTGTTTTAATGCTTCGATGCAAAGGCATATTTCTAAAAACTTCAACTATCCTAAGGAGGCCCAGGAAAAAAGTATTCAGGGGAGAGTCAATATCATGTTTACAATCGGCAAAGATGGCGTGATCAAAAACCTACGCATGAGAGGGCCTGATAAATTGCTGGAAGAGGAAGCGAAACGGATTATTATGCGTTTACCGGATATGAAACCAGGGCGTCACAAGGGTAAGAATGTCGATGTACCTTTTTCTATTCCTATTTCATTTAGACTACAAAAGGAAACCGAGGGCCTTGATATGATGAAGCTTATTTCGAACGATCCTGTCTACTTTGTTGATGGAAAAGAAGTTTCCAAAGAGGAGTTGAATATGATCAATCCTGATGCTATTGAATCAATGTCGGTTTTAAAAGGAGAAGCAGCGCAGACCGTATATGGCGAAAAAGGAAAAAACGGGGTCGTACAGATTACGTTGAAAAAGGAGGATTGAAAAAAAATATAGCGCTTATATTCTTATTGAACCTCCAAATGGTTTGGTCGCAATCTTCGTCCGGAGCTAGGCCAAGTTCTGCTTTGGAGGTTGGGGATAGTCTGTTTGCAACAGGTCACTATACCCAATCCATTAATAGCTATAGTAAAGAGGGTTCACAAAAGGCTAGTCTTCAAATTGCGCGTGCCTATAATGCCATTGGGAATTTAAAAAAGGCAACGATCCAATACCAGCACATAATTGAACATAACCCCAGTTGGCAAATTGCATCCTTTGAACTAGGAAAACTACTGATGAAGCGCAAGGCGTTCGATGAGGCTAGAAGGTTATTTTCCAAACTGTCGACCACAAATACGGATAATCCGGAATATCAATATTATTTGGGTGAGACCTTTAGAGAGTTGGGCCAGTCGGCCAGTAGTTTGGTATCGTATAAAAAAGCGGTCGATATCGATAGTACACATTTGAGAAGCTTGTTTCAATTGGCTAAGTATTTTGTAATTACAAGAGAAAAAGCCAATGCGCTCAACTACCTCAATAGGGGCCTTGATTTTTACCCCGACGCGATTGCTTTTATTAACTTGAAAGCACTTGCACTTTATAACAATGACGAGTATGACAAGGCATTGCCGCTATTTGAGAAGTTACTGGATTTAGGAGAGAAGAAAGAACATGTATATACCAAACTGGCCTACTGCTATTTCAAAACCTGGGAATTTGAAAAATCCAAAGCGATGTATCAACACCTTATTCAATTGGATGAAGATAATCCTGAGACTTATTTCAACCTTGGGCAGGTGTTTTACAGAAACCGTCAAGTCGATAGCGCCAAGTACTTTGTGCAAAAGTCCATTGAGGTACAGCAAGTTACTTTTGAAAAGGAATACGGCAATTTAGCCTATATGTATAGAATGGAGGACGATTTGAAATCAGCTTTGAAATATTACCGTCTGGCATTGGCAGAAGACCCCGATAACGCGATGAACTACTATCAGGTTTGCGCATTGATCGATCAGACTTCGAAAGCACCTCGGGAAAAACTGAAATGCTACGAGTCTTCTTTAAAAAGGCTGGGTAAAAAAAGGCCTTATGTTTCTGAAATAGTAGCCAAGCGTATTTCCGAATTAAAGGAAGAGATACATCTTGCCAAGGATTAGTCTCCCCAAAAAATCGTAATTTCCGCCAAAGAATACGGATTCATGCGCAAGTTTGTTATAGTATTGGTTTTGTGCGGATTGACCTCATGTGGGTTTTTCGAATCCAAAGAGGAAAAGACCCAAAAATTGGTTCAAAAAGAGTTGAACGAAATTGATTGGAATGCCGTGGATGCCTATCCCATTTTTGAGAACTGCGATGAAAATTGGACCCAAACCAAACAGCGGGAATGTTTCGAAAATGGTCTTTTGGAGCATTTTTCAAAAACCCTAAGCGAGTTTGAATTTGTCTTGGATGAAGGCATCGACCCGATTGTACAGGTTGATTTTTTGGTGGATGAGGAAGGCAAAATAACGGTAACCCGTATTGAAAAAGACACGGCTATCGATCGACAGATGCCCGAATTCGATGGAATCATCCGTCAGAGTCTACTCCGTATACCTCCTTTGGCACCTGCCATAAAAAATAGAATTCCCGTAAAGGCGAAATTTCGAATTCCCATTGTTTTAAACGTTAATCAATGACCCAATTGGCCAAAGAAAAAATAATACTAGGTATTGACCCCGGTACTACTATCATGGGTTTCGGACTCATTAAAGTGACGGACAAGAAAATGGAGTTCATACAAATGAACGAATTACTGCTGAACAAATACAAAGACCCCTATACCAAGCTAAAGTTGATTTTTGAACGGACTATCGAGCTCATCGATACGTACCACCCTGATGAAATTGCAATCGAGGCCCCTTTTTTCGGTAAAAATGTGCAATCGATGTTGAAATTAGGTCGTGCCCAAGGGGTTGCCATGGCCGCAGGTCTTTCAAGACAGGTGCCTATCACGGAATACCTGCCCAAAAAGATAAAAATGGCCATCACCGGAAACGGGAATGCCAGTAAAGAGCAGGTCGCTAGAATGTTACAAAGTCTTCTAGGCTTGAAATCCCTTCCGAAAAACCTGGATAGTACAGACGGTCTTGCCGCAGCAGTGTGTCACTTTTATAATCAAGGTCGGGTCGAGGTGGGTAAAAGCTATTCGGGTTGGAGTGCTTTTGTGAAGCAAAATCCTAAAAAAGTCAATTAACAATAAGCAATTAACAATGGATACTGAACAATGATCAATGCTTATTGACTGACTAAGATGAACTAATATCCAAGGAAAATTAATGAAAGAAAACCCCCTGTCTACCAAGTCCTATGATTTTGCATTGAAAATAGTTGCTCTATTTAAGAAACTGACACTGGAGTATAAGGAATACATTCTCTCTAAGCAGTTGTTAAGATCGGGTACTTCGATAGGAGCCAATATTGCCGAAGCGAATGGAGCAATTTCTAAGGCGGATTTTTCATCGAAAATTTCTATTGCCTACAAAGAAAGTTTAGAGACCAAATACTGGTTGAATTTGTTGAGGGATTCCGATTATATTTCTGATGAACAGGCCAATATTCTAATTGACGATGCGGATGAACTATCTAAAATTATGTTTTCTATACTGAAAACAACGAGAATCAAAAATTGAACATTGCTAATTGAAAGCTTAGTATTGCTTATTGTAAATTGAACATTGCTAATTGAAAGCTTAGTATTGCTTATTGTAAATTGAACATTGCTAATTGAAAGCTTAGTATTGCTTATTGTAAATTGAACATTGCTAATTGAAATGTCCGGTATCTACATTCACATCCCTTTTTGCAAACAAGCATGTCACTACTGTGATTTTCACTTTTCTACGGTTAAGGGAAAGAAAGAAGCTATGGTTACGGCTTTGTGTAGGGAACTGGAATTGCGGAAGGAGGAGTTCAAGGAGGAAGTTGTGGAGACCATTTATTTCGGTGGTGGAACACCATCGGTCCTTTCAGCTGAAGAAATCGATCGATTGCTTGCAATGGTTTACGAGCACTATACGGTCGGTCAAGACCCGGAGATAACTTTAGAGGCGAACCCTGATGACTTGTCAAAAGAAAAACTCAAAGCGCTTGATGATAGTTCGATCAATCGGTTAAGCATCGGCATTCAGTCTTTTTTTGAGGAAGATCTGGTACTGATGAACCGTGCCCATAATGCTGCAGAGGCTGAGGATTGTATCCGCGGGGCCATGAACTACTTTGAGAATATCTCTATAGATCTGATTTATGGTATACCGGGTATGAGCAATAAGCGCTGGCGGCAAAACATTGAAAAAGCACTTTCATTCAAGGTTCCGCATATCTCAAGTTATGCTCTTACGGTAGAGCCCAAAACGGCGCTGGCAAGTTTTATTAAAAAAGGAGTTGTCGCCCCCGTGGAAGACGAAGTTGCACAAGAACATTTCAATATCCTGTTGAATGAAATGGAAAAGGCGGGTTTTGAAAGCTATGAGATTTCCAATTTTGGAAAGCCGGGTTTCTTCTCAAAAAATAATACGGCCTATTGGCAGCAGAAAAAGTATATCGGTATCGGACCCTCGGCACATTCATATGACGGATTACGAAGAGGGTGGAATATTAATAATAATCCGAAATACATTAAGGCGATTTCGAGCGACGTGCTTCCAATTGAAATCGAGACGTTATCCAGAAAAGATCGATACAACGAATATATTATGACCGGTTTGCGAACTATTTGGGGAGTCTCACTTGAAAAAGTGCACTTGGAATTCGGTGAAAAATACTTGGAATATTTAGAAAACCAAGCCGTTAAATACCTCAAGGAGCAGCTCTTGTATTACGACGGTGATCGACTGCTCACCTCCAAAAAAGGTCGTTTTTTGGCTGATGGTATTGCCGCAGATTTGTTTTTGGTTAACTTGTGATTCTTGAAACAAGTTTCGTGTGAAAGCAAAAATCAAAAACGATTTTATCGACTTGTCCAAACCCTTGGATATTTCCATTCCATTGCGGGGCGATGCCTCTAATGTGAATGCCTGGTACGTTGAACCTCCAATTATAACACCGCATGTTGATGGTGATTTTGTAGGAAAGGTCTCTGAAGGCGCATCGACCAATTTCAATAGAATTCAATTCAGTCCGCATGCGCACGGCACGCATACCGAGTGTGTTGGACACATAACGAAGGATTTTCATTCGGTGAATCAGCGGCTAAAACACTATTTTTTTTTAGCTGAAGTCATCACGATAGCTCCGGAAAAGTATCAAGACGATTTTGTAATCTCGAGAAAGCAATTGCAATACGCCTTAGGAAATAAAAAAAGGGAGGCATTGGTCATTCGAACGCTGCCCAACCTCAAGGATAAGTTAGCAAAACACTATTCGAATACGAATCCGCCCTATTTATTGGAGCAGGCCGCCGAGTATTTGGTTACGAAGGGAGTCGAACATTTGCTTATCGATTTACCTTCCGTGGATAAGGAGAAAGACGGCGGCGCTTTATTGGCACATCATGCCTTTTGGAATACGCAAGGGAAAGTTCGGTACTCCGCTACAATAACTGAATTTGTGTTTGTTCCCAATGCGATAAAAGACGGCAAGTACTTTCTAAACCTACAGATGGCGCCCTTTGAAAATGATGCGAGCCCCAGTAGACCCGTACTTTACAATATAGAAGATTGATGAGGTGGATCTTAAAAATAGAGGAACTGTTCATGTTCGGGTTGGGCATTTACCTATTCAACCAACTGCCCTATGAATGGTGGTGGTTTTTGGTACTACTTTTGGCTCCCGATATAGGTATGATAGGCTATCTTTTTGGTAATAAGACGGGTGCTTTTGCCTATAATTTTTTCCATCATAAGGGTGTGGCGATTGCAATTTACCTTCTAGGGGTTTATCTTACCAGTCCGATGGTGCAGCTAATTGGAGTGATTCTTTTTTCCCATGCCTCTTTCGATAGAATACTGGGCTATGGACTTAAATATGACAAAGGGTTTAAATACACGCATCTGGGTGAAATAGGCAACCACAATAATGGATAATCTTTTAGATATATTTTTAGGATTGATTTTAGGAGCGATAGCCACCTATTGGGTGTATACGTTTTTCCGAAAAAAGCAAAGCAAAGAATTGACATCACATCAATCAACGGTGCTGTTGGAGAAAATTAAAACGGTATGCAAGTTAATCTCGGTCGAAGGTGATTTTGCCGAGATCTACAAGTATGAGAATACCAAAGAACGTTTTATGAGCCTGATCAGCAGTAAGAAAAAGGCATTGGTCGTGATCAACGCTAAGGCTCAAATCGGATATGACCTTCAAAAAATACTCATGCATTCCGATAACGAGAAGAAGAAAATCGTTTTGACCAATTTTCCTGAACCTGAAATTTTGTCAATCGAGCCGGAACTGGAGTTTTATGATATTAAAAACGGCTTTTTCAACTCATTTAAACCGGATGACCTGACCGTTTTAAATCAAGAAGCCAAAAAGCATATACGGGAGAAAATACCGGAAAGCGGTCTTATGGAAACAGCCAAAAAGGAAGCCCTTCAGACGGTGCTTTTAATTGAGAAGATCGTGGAGACCATCGGTTGGCAGCTCGACTATACCGCTTTGGAAATACCGGAGGCCGAAAAGAAAAAATTAATCGATTAATAACCTTGAACAAATGAGAAAAATCTGTTTTATATTATTTTTAACCTTCACAATGACGGCCTACGGGCAAAGTAAAGACACTATGAAAGAATTTGATTCCAATTTTGCGCATACGGTATATTTTTGGCTGGAAAATCCGGATAGCGAAGAAGATCGTACCGCCTTTGAAACATCTTTGAAAAAGTTCTTGGATACTTCGGGCTATGCCAAGACCAAATTTATTGGACAACCCCCTAAGGCCAGTCGCGACGTGGTAGATGGTTCCTTTACCTATTCATTGATCGTTACATTTGAATCAGCGGAAGCCCAACAGCAGTATCAAGACGAGGCCCCACATAAACTCTTTATCGAAGAATCAAGTGGGTTATGGACCAAAGTCATCGTGTACGATTCAAAAAGTATTTGATCCGTGGTATCCTTCCGGAATGCTTCCCAAGAAGATGGTCAGGCGATTGCCGACCTTCATGCGAAGAGTTGGCAGGAAAATTATAGGGGTACGTTCAGTGACACTTTTTTGGATGATGCGGTTTTTGATGATCGGTTAACGGTCTGGAAAGACCGTTTGGCAAATCCGAACGAAGATCAGTGGGTATATGTCGCCGAAGTCAAGAATTCATTGGTAGCGTTCATTTGTGCCTATCTTGATAAAGACCCGACTTACGGCACCTTGATCGACAACCTTCATGTACACTCCCGATGTATCGGACAGCGAATCGGCGAACGGTTAATGGTCGAAGTTGCTAAATTGTTGAGGGCGAATGGCAAACAGTCGATGTATTTATGGGTATTGACCAGTAATACGAAGGCCATAAGGTTTTACCGACGCTTGGGAGGCGTACCCATGGAAACCGTGCACGATTTTGATATTGGAGATCGAGAAATCGTCAAGACAAGATATTATTGGCAAAGTTTGGACACGATTGTAGACTTGCCACAAAAGACGGAAACATGAACATTGAGGAATTTCGCGAGTATTGTTTGGCAAAAAAAGGAGTGACCGAAAGCTTTCCTTTTGATGAACAGACATTAGTATTTAAGGTTATGGGAAAGATGTTTGCCTTGACCGGTCTTGAACGACTTCCAGCTCAGGTCAATTTAAAATGCGACCCCGATTATGGGGTGGAGTTACGGGAAAAGTATGATGGAGCGATTATTCCCGGGTATCATATGAGCAAAGTCCATTGGAATACGGTCATTTTGGATCAAGTCCCCCCCAAACTGGTTACCCATTTGGTGGATCATTCGTATGACCTGGTCGTTTCCAAGTTGACGAAGAAACTAAAGGAAGAACTCAAAGCCCTATGAATACGGATAAGTTAGCAGCGATTATTGAAAACCTAAAGGCATCTTTTGATGGCAAGCCCTGGTATGGGATGCCGGTAATGGAGAAGCTAGACCAGATTCCTTGGGAAATTGTCAATGAAGAGACCTATGGCACCAAGACCATTGCGGTTTTAGTTCAGCATATCATTAACTGGCGTATGTTCGTCATACGTAAATTGGAAGGAGATGTGGAGTTCAATATCGTAATCGACGGTGAAAATGATTGGGATCAAGTTACCATCGCCACTAGTGAAGAATGGAATTCGCTCAAGCAACAACTACAACAGACGCAAGCTACCCTCATTCAAAAATTGTCGGAAGAAACAGATGACCTGCTAACCCTAAAGGTACCCGGTAAAGCGTATGTTTTTGGTCCAATTCTCGTCAGTATTGCCCAACATGATATTTACCATCTGGGCCAAATAGCGATGCTGAACTCCATGCATCAGAGCTAAGGGAATTACCTATCTTTACCGGCTAAAACCGGAGCGCTGAATGCAGGATTTATTTTCTTTTTATCAAAGTCAGGTCGAAGAGCACCAGGCAAGTTTGTCCGATGTGAAAAAACAATTGGCGGGCTCAAGCACACTTCGCTTATTGGTCTTCGTCGCTACTGGATTCCTCATTTATTTTTTCTTTGGGAATGTTAAAGTGGTTTTGAGCCTTGCTATAGGCGGTATAGCGGTATTTCTCTACTTGGTATCCCGACATACTGATCTACAGTATAAGCGTGATAAATTACTGGCCTTGAAGGAAATCAATGAATCGGAAATCAAAGTATTGCACCGTGATTTTCATGAATTTCCCGACGGTAAGGAATTTAAGGATCCCATGCACCCTTTCAGTCAGGATATCGATCTCTTTGGAAGGGGGTCTTTCTACCAATATACCAATCGCACCCAACTAGAACAGGGAAGCGTTGCTTTGGCCAAGCTACTTGCAGAAAATTCGTTAGAGCAGATACCTCAAAAACAAGAAGCCATTAGAGAGCTCTCTGAAATGCCCAAATGGCGTCAGGATTTTTTAGCGGTGGCATCCCTCGTGAAGACACAGACAACGACCACTACAATAGAGACCTGGTTGGCGAATTACACGTCTTTTGTGCCTGCTTTTATAAAGTATCTCCCGTTGGTATTTTCAGTCGTGTCGGTTGGTTCCTTTTTACTCTATTTTATGGGCTGGTTGCCCGGTTTTGTATTGGTGATACTTTTGTTGGCCGGGTTACTGATTTCGGGTGTTTTCACTAAAAAGATTACCAGATTAGGACACGTCAGTTCTAAGATGCAAAGCACCTTTGAGCAATACGACAAGTTACTTCAAATCATTGAGGAAACTGATTTTGAAGCATCCCTTTTAAACGAAAAGAAGCAACAAATTATTCGAGAGGGCAAAAAGACTTCTGCGGTTTTAAGGGAGTTTTCCAAACTTTTGGGGAATCTTGACCAAAACAACAACGTATTCTATCTTGTTTTTGGAAATGGGTATTTTCTGAGGGGTCTTGCGACGAGTTATCAAATTGAACAATGGATTTCACGACATGGACATGCAGCCAAGGATTGGTTTGCTGTTATTGCCTTCTTCGATGCCTATATTAGCCTGGGAACATTTGCGTTCAATCATTCCAAATACACTTTTCCATCCATTGAAGATTCGCATCGAGTCGTAAAGTCTAAGGCCGCAGGTCATCCACTTTTAGATCCTGAAAAAGGTGTCCGCAACGATTTTGAAATTGACTCCGACGAGTTTTTCATCATTACAGGGGCCAATATGGCAGGGAAAAGCACGTTTCTAAGAACTGTTTCCCTACAGCTAGTGATGGCCAATGTAGGACTTCCGGTTTGTGCCGAAGCGGCGGTTTACAATCCCATAAAATTAATTACGAGCATGCGTACGACGGATTCTTTGACAGATGATGAATCGTATTTTTTTTCCGAGTTGAAACGCTTGAAGTTTATCGTTGATGAAATTCAAAAAGATCGCTATTTTATCGTCCTTGATGAAATCTTAAAGGGAACTAATAGTACGGATAAGGCAAAGGGGTCAAGAAAATTCGTAGAAAAATTGGTCGCCTCTAGATCGACCGGTATTATCGCCACCCACGATTTAAGTTTATGTGAGGTAGTGGAGCAATTACCCGAAGTGAAAAACTACTATTTCGATGCGGAGATTATTGATGACGAACTGCATTTCGACTATAAGTTCAAAAAAGGAATTTGCCAGAATATGAATGCCTCTTTTCTTTTGAAGAAAATGGAGATCGTGGAGTAGTCGTCATCTTTTTTTATTGATCAGTACAAACAATAGGGCCAAGGCGACTAGACCTGCTGTTGCTATCGCACCAACAAGAATAGGATCTATAGTACATTCCAACCAGGTGAAAGGTTCTGGTAGATTTCTTAAAAAGGTGCCCCAAATGATCAGTAGAATACTAAAGAAAACCGATAGTATTCCTTGTGTTTTGGAAATTTTCACATTGTATATGGCCAAGAGGAACAAACCCAAAATGCCCCCACCGAATATTCCCGAAATCTGCCACCAGACATCCAAAGCACTTTTGGCATTGATCATCAATAGGGCGAAGCAAATTCCTAAAACACCCCAAATGATAGTGGATCCCCTTAAAATGGTCAGACTTTTTATGGAGTACCGTTTACCTTGGAAAAATTGCTTGTAAAAATCAATGTAAAATACGGTTGCCGAACTGTTTAGGGCCGAATCAATGGTGCTCATAGAGGCTGCCATAATTGCCGCTATCATCAAACCCTTGACACCTACTGGTAGTTCTGTGGAAATGAAGAAAGGGAATACCTGATCCCCCTTGGTAACGGATTCACTCAGAAAATGCGCATCTCCACCGTAGAAGGAAAATAGGGCCGTGCCAATAAATAGGAAGATCGCGGTTAGGGGCAAATAAATCAACATGGCGATCCATACCGATTGTTTGGCTTCCTTTTCAGTCCCTACGGAACTATATTTTTGGGTATAATTTTGATCTGCTACCAAGTTGCGTATGTTTTCGGTAAGTCCGTAAATGACCATCACCCAAATCGTTCGATTGGTAAACGAAAAATCAGAACTGCCCAAGCTGAATTTTTTGTGTTCGAATGCGCTTTGAATCAAATATGCCGGTTGCGCAAAAACCTCTTCGATGAGCACGTAGCTCACAAAGAAAATACCCCCGATCATTATGATTGACTGCATTACATCCGTCCATATGACGGCCTCCATGCCACCCATGAGCGTATAGATGACGGTAATAGTGCCCACTAGAATGATGATTGAACCGATATCCGTAGTGACAAAAGATGAAAGTAATAAGGAAGATAAATAGAGAATCACAGCGACCCTGCCGACCATGAACAACAGAAAGGAAAATGCGGCGTAAATACGCCCCCATCCTCCGATACGTTCTTCCAAGTAACTGTAAACTGAAATAATCTTGTGTTTGCGGTAATGTGGTATGACATATTTGGTCACAAACCAAGTGACGGGAATGGCCGTCAAAGCAAAGATCAAAGGATGCCAATTGTCGTCAAATGCCTTCCCCGGAACGGCTATGTAAGAGATACTGCTGGTATAGGTGCTCATGACAGCAATACCCGCAGCCCATGACGGTATACTTTGCCCAGCAATCATGAAGTGTTCCGAGGTCTTACTTCTTCTGAAGAAGTAAACGCCTATGCCTAGAAGTATAAGGGCATAGGCAGCGATAATGAATATATCGACGCTGTTCAACTCATAAGTCATAGTCGAAAATACACTTTTTCGTAAGGAAAGTGGGCCAAATAGGCGGCCACCTTTGCGCGTTCCTTTTCAGTAAAACGCCCAATAGGACTCTTGGCGTAGTCTTGACATATACCCATTAATGATAATGAAGACTTGGTTCCCTTAATATATTTTGACTCCTGTTTGCCTACATCATAAATGGTGTCGCTAACCCAATTGACCCATGCTAGGTGCTCGGTAATTGCCTCTATATCATTTTCAATACAGGCATCATATAAGGCTACGAACAGCTTAGGAAAAAAATTGGCCCCACCTGCGACTGTTCCGTGCCCGCCTCTCTTGATTAGCTCAGGAAGAAATGCTTCGTTACCCGTTATCACTGAAAACAAAGGGTCATTCTTAAAGGTCTCGATCAGCGAAAAGAGGTAATTCTGGTTTCCGGAACTATCTTTAATTCCGATGGCGCCTAGTTCTTTGGCCTTTTTAAGGGTTCTAATGGAAAGGTGCATTTTGGTACAGCTAGGCATATTGTACATTAAAAAGGGCAGCGTCATTTTAGGGGCCAGTTGAACTAAGTATTCCTGCATTTCTTTTTGGGAAATGGGGAAATAATAAGGTGGGGCCACTACTAGAAAATCCGCACCTGCACTTTTAGCATGATCGGCCAACCGAACAGAATCCTCCAAGGAGGTATCGGTAATACAGACAAGAACCGGAACCTTTTTCTTGACTATCCTGCAGACTTGGGTGACCAATTGTTTTTTAAGCTCAGCATCAAGACTGGGGCCTTCGCCCGTAGTGCCTAAAAGAAAGAGACCATGAACGCCTGCTTCTAAGAGATAATTTACAAGGGTTGTGAGCCCGATGACGTCCAAGTTTCCATTTTCCAACAATGGAGTTACCATGGGTGGAATAATTCCCCTTAGAGGTTTATTTGTAAAAGAAGATTCACGCACACTCAAATAAAGGAAAACAGCGTTTCTTTTGCCACTAGTATTTTGTATGATATGCATTAAATATTACCTTTTTTCTAGATTTATAGTTGTAATTTGAGGCATTCACGTTAAAATAGTTGGGAATGGAATTTGTTTTTGAAAAAATAAATGTACCGAACAGGCATTCGTTTATTACTAGAAAACTACCGCTTAGAACGAATGACAGCGTTCATTCGCATAAGAATTTTGAACTTAATTTTATTAGTTCAGGCGCTGGCCGAAGAATTGTCGGTGACCATATTTCGGGATTCGAAAAAGGCGATTTGGTGTTAATGGGGCCAGATTTACCTCATTGTTGGGAATTATTGGAAGAAGACCAGAAGGCCTTCTGTATCGTCACCCATTTTTCGGAGGATATCGTGACTTCCGATTTCTTCAAAATGCCCGAATTGGAAAAGGTAGTCAATCTTTTGAAAGAATCGAAACGGGGACTTCGGTTTAAAGTTAAAGAGGGTAAAAGGATGCGTTTGGAGCTCGAAAAAATGACACAACTGGAGGGCTTGGACTATTACATACATTTACTTCGGATTTTTAATACACTACTAAAAACCGAGGAGCGTGAGAAATTATCAAATCCAATCGCCCAAGAAGGAAGTTTCACTAGAAATCTGGAGAAGATCAACAAGGTGTATGAATATGTTTTTCAGCACATTCAAGAAGGCGTTAAATTGGAAGCGGCAGCGTCCGTTTTAAACATGGCCCCAAATTCTTTTTGCCGTTTTTTCAAGAAAAAGACCGGCCTTACTTTTATGGAATATGTGAAAAGGGTACGGGTGGGTATCGCGGCGAAACTACTTGCTGAAACTGATAAACAGGTGACTCAAATCTGTTTTGAAAGCGGTTATAACAATTTGGCTAACTTTAACTTCTATTTTAAGAATATAATGGGGAAAACCCCATCGGAGTATAGGAGGAGTTTTTCATAAAATTCTCCGATGTAATTCAGTAAACAATGGATCTTAGATTTTTCTCAATTCCAATTTTAACCATAGCCATGATTTTTGGGCTGCATGCCCAAGAAACGAAGTTGCCCGATCCAGCTCCCATTGAGCATTCTTCCATTGTTATCGAGGAGTTTGTGTATGAACTTGAGAACGCACTTACGCCCGAATGTCATGCTTCTACTATTGCGGTTAGTAATGAGGTTGTTATAGCAGCTTGGTTTGGGGGTACGAAAGAAAAGAATAAAGATGTGGGTATTTGGGTATCGCGAAAAGAAGCAAAAGAATGGTCGACCCCAATTGAGGTTGTAAATGGGGTCCAAGAAGACGGTACGCGATATCCGTGCTGGAATCCGGTGCTTTTCAAGCCAAAAAATCAACCCCTACAGTTGTTTTATAAAGTGGGTCCGAATCCTCGGGAGTGGTGGGGTCTATATATGACTTCTATTGATGATGGGGCAACTTGGTCCGACCCGATAAAACTACCTGACGGAATTTTAGGGCCTATTAAAAATCAACCCATTCAATTAGAAGATGACAAGATTCTTTCCCCTTCAAGTACAGAGAGTAACACGGAGGGGTGGAAAATTCACTTGGAAGTTAGTGGCGATTCGGGTAATACATGGGCGAAAACCGAAACCTTAAATGATGCCAAGGAATTCGGCGCCATTCAGCCGGTTATACTCAGCTATGGAAATGGAAAATTACAGCTTCTAAGCAGAACGAAAAATGGAGTGATATCTCAAAACTGGTCTACGGACGGGGGGCATACGTGGAGTAAAATGACAAAAACAGCACTGCCAAACCCGAATTCCGGAATTGGTGGGACCTCGCTAACAGATGGGAGACAACTTTTGATCTACAATCCCACTAAAAAAAATTGGGGCAATCGAGTTCCGCTTAGCATCGGTATATCCACTGATGGACAAAATTGGAAGCGCGTTTTGGACGTAGAACCCCTACGGGAATCGACCGATGAGGAAAATGAGGAGTATTCCTATCCAACCGTAATTCAGGCTCCGGATGGTATGGTACATATGGTATATACTTGGAATAGAAAAACGGTGAAATATCTAATGCTCGATCCCAACAAACTCAAATGAATTCTTTAACCTTGACCATCCCATAACAGTTTAATGGATTCATTGACCCAAATAGTTTTAGGAGCCGCCGTAGGCGAAGCCACTTTAGGTAAGAAAGTGGGTAACAAGGCCATGCTTTACGGAGCCATCGCAGGTACTATTCCTGATTTGGATGTATTGGCCCGTTACTTTGTCGATACGGTTACCGCGACCGAATGGCATCGAGGCTTTAGTCATTCTATCTTTTTTTCAATCTTGTTCGCGCCCATTTTTGGATGGCTGATCTGGAAATTGAACCCCAAATCGAATGCGGATTGGAAAGACTGGTCACGGCTCATGTTTTGGGGACTTTTTACCCACCCGGTACTTGATGCTTTTACCACTTGGGGCACACAATTATTCTGGCCGTTCAAAACACGATTGGCGTTCCAGAATATATTTGTTATTGATCCCCTTTATACGCTTCCCTTTTTGATTTTTTTGGTGCTGGCGATGTTTCAAAAAAGGACATCTCCTAAAAGAAGGAGGCTGAATCGTTTGGGCTTGATTATAAGTAGTGTTTATCTGGTGACCACACTTCTTTTAAAAGGGATTGCTTTTAAACAATTTAGCAACGCCCTCGCAGCTCAGGGTCTTGCTTATGAAGAAATGGATATTCGGCCAGCGCCCTTCAGCACCGTGCTATGGACGGCGAACATTGCGGTCAAAGATGCGTATTTGATCGGTAATTATTCTTTTTTCGATACCAAACCGATACAATTTACATCGTACCCCAAAAACCGTCAGCTCTTGGGCGATTTGAAAAAAAATGACAAAGTGCTTCGTCTAATCGAAATTGCCGAAGGTTGGTATACCGTTTCGAAAGAAAATGGGAAGCTCTTTTTCAATGACCTTCGTTTCGGATTGTTGAGCCTAAAAAAAGATGAAAAGCGGTTCGCGTTCTCGTACGAACTTGTGAAAACCTCAAATGGGCTCAAGGTTGTGGAAACGCCCAAGAGACCTTCGGATGCCGAAGGCCTCTTGCAAAGTCTATGGCGACGAATTTTGGGAAATTGAATGCAAATGAAAAGACAACTTATTTTTTTATGTGGATTTTTAGGTGCGTTCCTTTTCGCCCTGTCCAGCATTTTGGGCGGTCTGCAAATAGAAGGCTATAGTTTTATAAGCCAATACATCAGCGAAAGTTTTGCGACCGATGTGCCGAACACAGGCTATTTAAGGGTAATATATATCATCAGCGGCCTTCTTTTGTTCATTTTCGGCCTTGTAGTGCCGTCTGTATTGCCCAAGTCGAAATCCATTAGAATAGGATTCTGGGCGTTCGCCGTGTTCTATGGATTAGGTACGATTACGGTCGCCCTATTTCCCTGTGACTTTGGTTGCCCGACAGATATAGAGGGTGTCAGCCTGGCCCAGGTTATTCATAATGCTTCCGCTTTTTTTACCTATATCGTTGCACCATTGGCCATGATCGGTATCGGAGTTTCCCTAAAACGGGTGTCTTCAGTAGCGCTTTTGTCAAGGGTTTCGCTCATCTGTGGAACCATAGCCCTCATTTTTGTTTGGGTTTTGTTCACGGATCCAACCGGTCCCTATATCGGTTTGTTCCAAAGAATAATTGAAACCTGTATATTAGGCTGGGTCGCTTTTACCTCTTTGTCTATTAGAAATGAAAAAAATCAGTTTGTATGAAAAAGATCAGCACGCTTTTACTAGCCTTCCTATTTTTGAATTGTGCCCCTGGCGAGAAGGAAACTACATTGACGGATTACCAGCAATGGCATACCATAACTTTACCCTTTCAGGGCCCTGCAACTTCTGAAACCGCTGAAGAGAATCCATTTTTAGACTATAGGCTTACGGTTATCTTTCAACATGAAGGCGCCGAATATAAAATTCGAGGATTTTATGCGGCCGATGGTAATGCGGCAGAGACCAGTGCCAGCTCAGGAAACGTTTGGCAGGTACGGTTTACACCGGATAAGATTGGAAAATGGAGCTACTCGGCACAGTTACATAAAGGTGATGGCATTGCTTTAAGTGAAGATGGGGGAACTTTAGTCGAAGTAAAAGATGCTTCAGGAGCGTTTATGGTAACACCTTCGGATAAAACGGGAGATGACCTTAGGGCACACGGTCGCTTGGTAAACGATAAAGGCTACTTCAGGTTTAAGGGCTCAGGGAAGTATTGGATCAAAGGAGGCGCGGATAGCCCGGAGAATTTATTGGCCTACGAAGATTTTGATGACACCTATCGTTTGCAAAGTTCCAATGAAGATGGCGAAGCGAAAACCAATGATACCATACATAGTTATGCCCCGCACATCGGTGATTGGGAAGAAGGTGACCCGACTTGGAAAAACGGAAAGGGCAAGGGGTTGATCGGGGCAATGAATTATCTGGCCTCAAAAGGAATGAACGTAGCCTATTTCTTGACCATGAATATCAAAGGTGATGGCAAGGATGTCTGGCCCTATGTGGCTCCTGATGATTTCACACGCTTTGATGTAAGCAAGTTAGACCAATGGGAAATTCTTTTTCAGCATATGCAATCCAAGGGAATTTTATTGCATATGGTACTGCAGGAAACGGAGAATGAAACGATGCTCGATGGGGGCGATACGGGGCCGTTACGACAGCTCTATTTTCGGGAGTTGGTCGCACGGTTTGGACACCATTTGGGGATGCACTTTAATTTGGGAGAGGAAAATGGCTATGCCGAGTTTACACCTATTTCCCAGAACGATGCACAGCGTAGGGCGATGACCGACTTTCTAACGGAAATCGACTCGTACGACCATCCTATTTTGCTGCATACCCATTCGCACGAGCCCTATCGCAGCCTTATTCTCGATTCCATTGTTGGATTTCAAAACCTAGATGGGCTTTCCCTACAAGTGGATAAACGGGAGGGTGCTGCCGCGGTTGTCGCCGAATGGAAGCAAAAATCTTCCGATACCGGACATCCTTGGATGATTACTATGGATGAAATCGGGATGTGGCATACCGGCGCACAAGCTGATGCGATCACACCGAATCACGATTCGTTACGACGGTATGTGCTTTGGGGAACACTATTGTCCGGTGCCGCTGGAGTGGAATGGTATTTCGGGGCGAACAATAGATACAATGATCTGAATACGGAAGATTGGAGGACGCGAGACAGACTCTGGGAGTTGACCAAACACGCTATGGACTTTTTCCAAAACCATTTGCCGTATTGGCAAATGCAGGCCGATCATTCTCTCGTGAGTCCCGCAGATGGGTATTGTTTGTATAAACCAGGAGCGATTTATGCCGTATATATACCAGATTCCGAAGCACATCGTCTAAATTTAATGGGAGTCGAAAGTACCTTTGAGGTGAAGTGGTTCGATCCCCTCAATGGGGGGGCTTTACAAGACGGATCCATACAAACGGTAATGGGTGGAAACGAGGTTTCCTTGGGGCTACCACCCGCGACCGGTCAAGACTGGATTGCCTTACTTACAGCGAAAAAATAGAATAAGGAAGACTTATGCGTGCCGCAAAGGGCAACGAATGTCAGGTGCAATCGTGGCCTGTTCATGTTAGATGGTACTTAAGAAAAAGGCGATAAAGAAAGGTATCGCTATAAGCTCTTGATCTGTAACTCTTGAAATGCATCGGCTTGAAGCTTTAGAAGCTCTTCGGCCTTTTGTTTCTTGTAGGCGTACACCGCTTCTTCCTCTTTAAGTTCGGTATAGATTTTCACGTTTAAAGCGGTGTCCGTTGCTAAGACCTGTTCTCTTTGCTGCACTTTTTGTTGCACCCAAGTTTTAAGGGTACTTTCTTCATCTTCTAATTTGAGGTCATACTCCCCTTTAGGTGCTAATAATTTTGCAATAATAGGAGAAGTTTCGATGGCTAAAAACAGTAGAAAAATAAAGAAAGAAGGCAGCCAAGGCAGTTTGTCCAAAGCATTTATTCGGGCCATTAACCCGTCGAAACCATCGATAATCGGCTGTGAATTTTTGACCACTTCGGCATATTCCGTGTTCAACGATGCGATCTGAGCTTCAATTCCGGAAATTTTGACCGTATTGGCTTCCTTGAGTTGCTGTAACTCGGCCAGGGCCGTATCGTGCTTTTCCCGTTTTTCGGCATATACCGGTCCCTTGCCCAAGAGCATCGTACCTGCCCTACCTTCGGCTTCTGAAATGTACGTATCGTATAGGGCATTGGTCTCCGCTTCTTTTGTTGAAATTTCATTTTTCAAACCCGCGATGTCCTGGTTTAGTTTTTCTACGGTGGGGGTGTATTGAAGTGCCAGTTGTTCTTTGTTTTCCAAGGTCATTGCGTTTTTTTCTTCCAGCAATACCTGGTTGATCTCCTTTTCGAAAATCTTCATCTCCAAGGGTTTTGAGATGACGATGGCAATAATAACGGCAAGAATGATTCGCGGGGTGGCTTGTAGCAGTTCACTGCCCATACCATCCCTTTTTTTGATGGTGGATACGATAAAGCGGTCAAGGTTGAAAATCAATAAGCCCCAAATCAATCCAAAGAAAATGGCTGCCAAAAGAGAATCAAAAACCGTGTAAAGGGCATAACTACTTGCGATAAAGGCCATTACCGTCGTAAAGAATACGGTGGCTCCGATTCCGGCATATTTATTTTGTTCTCCTTCCGAACAGTTTTTTAAAATGGATGAATCGGCTCCTGAACAGAGAATAAAGAAGTTTTGAAGCATGTCAGTTGATTTTGATTGATGAACACTAGTATCCGAAAGGATATATAAGGGTAACTGCGATTTTGTATTGATTAGTATATATGCGTCCCTTTTTGTTACAAAAAAGCCCTCAAAATGAGAGCTTTGTAACCAAGTTCGTGACGTTGTTTTTTAATCGATGATAATTGGGTTTTTGGAAATCCGCACTTGAGGATTTTTACCCTTATGCCCCCTTGAATCGATATTGAGGCTTTTATTATTTTTCAAAAGCTCAATAGCCTTGTCGGCCGTGATCTTCTCACCTTCAAAATAGAAGGTAGCTCCTTTTTTCGCCATTTCGATAACGTGGTCAAGCGGTGATTGTGGCTCTGGTGGGGATGGAGGTTGTTGAATTCCTTCGGGCTGTTGAATTTGGTCAGAGTACTGACTGTCTATTTTTGGTTCTGTTCGACGGTAATTGAGAACTGCAGGAGTAGGATGATTCTGTACCCATGGGAGCGCGCTAGGACTTTTCGCTAAATAGGCGACGTTCGTATTGATATCGTACGGATCTTGTTCCGCGATGACTTTTTGAATGACCATCGCTGCTTCTTCTCGTTCGTTTACGTTTTTGGGTTCAATAGGTTTTGGCGGATGATGCTCTTTTGCTTCTTTTTTGGCCTTGGGCGCCTTTGGGGCAGCAGGTGGGGCAGGGGGTTCGGGAAAATCTGGAAACGGTTCGGCATCCGCTTTTTGCTTCTCTGACATCAGGCTGTAGATGTACTCGAGACGATCAACATCCTTTTGTTTGATTTTCATATGATTTCTAGGCATGTCATTGTAATGCTTTGCCAATTTGTTGTATTCCTTCATCAGTTCTCGTGAGGCGCCATCTTGAACTCTTTCGCTTTTATAGCCCTTTGGGAATAATTTCATTTGCGAATTGGCTTTGGAAAGATGGGTTTTTTTGAACTCATCCTCTACCTTTTGCAAAAAGGAAACTGGTGTGTCGCTATGATTGGCCTGAACGATAGCGGAGGTGTAATCGGTCTCTTCCCAGTTTTTAGTATGCTGATCTATAGTTTCTGAAAAAGAGTTTAAGGAAACCGCCTGATTATTTAGTAGTATTTGATTCTTGTGTATATATAAAATGACATTTTTTGGGGTCCTGTTCTTTGACAGCTGCTCGGTCAAGGGTTCGACATTTTGGCGTTGTGATTCGGTCGTCGTGTCATACAGGGGTTCCGAAAGAGAGTCGGTCCTATTTTCTGTTGATACATCATTATACTTTCTGTCCGATTCATCGTGCTTGAGCGATTTTTCGGAGGAAGATTTTTCTTCTAATTCAATGGCTTCGGTTGACTGCACTTCTATGAATTTGGTTTCGCTAAACCCTAAAAGCAGTAACGCCAGTAGGGGTAGTAAAAGTGAACTTCGCAGAAGAAACGATGTTTTTGAGGTGTTTTTTTTCATGACTGTAAAACGTTTTTTGATGGATGAATAATTGATGGCATGGGCCATCTTTGACTGATATTTGTGCTCACTATCGGGTGATAAGTACGATAGTAGTGTATTTTGATACGTGGCTTCGTCAATGTCTTTGTTCAATACCGCGCGATCGGCGAGGAATTCGTGATTGAGTTTGATGGCTTTTTTAAATAGGTATACCAGGGGGTTGAACCAGAAAACCACATGAAGCAATTCAATGAATATAACATCCCAGCTATGGCGTTCTTTGGCATGGGTTTCTTCATGTAACAACACTTCTTTCGGAATTTCATTCGATTCCAATTTCTTCCGGTTCAAAAAAATGTATTTGAAAAAGGTGTGTGGTGGAAAGCGCTCCTGCAATAATACATGAACAAAACGGGTTGATTTCTGCTTCGGGTTTTTTCGAATGCGCCCAACAATCTGACTGAGGTTTTTGATGAATCGCAATCCGAAGAAAACGAATCCGATAAGGTAAATGCCCCAAAGTAGGGGGGCAATATCCAGAACATCTTTTTCTAGGGCCTCCGGTACACCGATAGGTGCGTAATCGGCAGGCGACGTAGGTTGCTGAATGTCAACATAGGGTACAGGGTCTACCGTGACGTATTCGGTAAAAACTAGAGCAGGTATGAGTAGAGCGACTCCCAAGGCCAGAAGCAAATAGTACCTTTTGAAAACATGCATGTTTTCCTTTTCCAGTAGTAACTTGTAGAAGACAAATAAAATGGCCATACAGGCGACGGACTTGAAGATATAGATCAACATGATTATTCAGTTTTCTTGCCTTTGGGCAGGTTTTTAATTTCATTATCGATTAGAGTCTTTAGCTCTTCCAATTCCACTTTACTTAAGTTGGTTTCTTGGGTGAAAAAAGAGGCAAATTGTCCCGGACTACCATTGAAAAAGTTTTTGATCAGTCCGTTAACATGTTTCGAAAAATAGTCTTTCTTCTTGACCAGAGGAAAGTATTCGCGAGACCTTCCGAACGCCTTGTAGTTGACAAAGCCCTTGTCCGTCATTCGTTTCAAAAGGGTGGCGACCGTTGTGGTTGCAGGTTTGGGTTCCGGATAAGCTTCCAAAAGATCTTTCATGAACGCTTTCTTTTGCTTCCAAAGAATGTTCATTAACTCTTCTTCCGATTTTGACAATTGCATATTCTACGTTTTTAGAACTTATTCTACAAACATAGAACAAATATTTTAATTCTACAAATGTAGAGTACAATGATTGCCCAAATAGGTTCGCTAATATGAAGCCTGGATACCTTATAACTACCTGATAAACATATCGTTATGTGGTGTTTTGAAATAAAAAAAATTTTCCTTGAATACGGTCTAATTCTAGCAGTGGAATGCAAGCATAGCTTACAATAGTCCGTATTTTAACCCGATTATGTCGTTCGTAGGCCCATTACTTTCCTAACTCCCTTGAAGTGGCGATCAAGGAGATCAAGGCGGAAAAAAGCCCTATGGCCAATAGCAGATTGCCATTTAGTATTCCTATTTCCCAATGGAGGATTTTGAATAAAGAGGCGATGACAATGTAGACCGTAGCAAGGTCGGCAAGTAGGTACGACAGGTCGTCCCTGCTAAAACTACTTAACAACATCGTAGTGTTCTGGGTAATATCTTGAAAAGACGTGATGATTTGCTTAATGTAAAGTAGTAGAAAGGCAATAAGGGCCAATTTGGTCATCAGTGTAAGTACATGTACATAAGGTAAGCCCAATAGAATGAATGCATAGTTGCTTGAAAAGACCACAATCAATAGGAGACGGACGTAATCCAAGGGTTCTCTTTTGTCTTTTTGATACAATTGCAGGCTTAGAAAAACCATCATACCAAAGGCGCCCAGAACAATCAAGGCGGAAGGCATGAATTTAAAGAGTGCACTAAATACGGTAACGGAAATACTCAACCTGAAAAACAGGGCCGTTTTTTGTTTTGAAATCGACATTGGGAATTTGTTTGCATAGTAGGTAGGTCAATAACGAAAAAATATGGGTTATAGTACAGCTTAAGAAAATATAGCCCCCAAGAACAGGTGCTGCTTTTCAATTAAAGCGATAAGTTTGCAAAAATCGAAATCAAGTCATGAGTGTAACCGAGCAATTAAAAGAACGTAGTGGGTCTAAATGTGAATTGTGTTCGGCTACCGATGATTTAAGGGTGTATGAAGTTCCCCCGGTTTCAACAGGAGGTCTTGATGGTAGCCTCTTGGGCTGCCCAACCTGTATCGGACAAATAGAGAATCCTGATACAACGGATTCCAATCATTGGCGTTGTCTCAATGATAGTATCTGGAATGAACACGAGGCGGTCAAGGTCGTTGCATGGCGTATGCTCCATAGATTAAAATCGGAAGGATGGCCACAAGATCTGCTGGAGATGATCTATTTAGAGGAGGATACCTTAAAGTGGGCCCAAGCTATGGGAGAGGGCGAAGATGCCGATGATGTTATCATACACCGTGATGTCAACGGAGTGGTCTTGCAAAATGGAGATAGTGTAGTGCTGATAAAGGACCTGAAGGTAAAAGGGTCAAGTATGGTTGCCAAACAAGGCACGGCTGTTAGAAGAATATCCGTGGATCGTGAAAACGCTGAATATATTGAAGGAAAGGTGGGTGCGCAACAAATCGTGATTATTACCAAGTACGTGAAAAAGATCTGATTGGTTGGGAGTTAGGAGTTAGGAGTTAGGAGTTGATTGCGCGATGCTCGAAGTCAGCGGCCTAAGCCGGACCGCTCACAGTAGAAAATAATTGAACTTCACCTGTTGTCTTGTATCTTACTTCTGGGAGCACAGCGGTCTTGTTTCTCGCCTTATGGTTTCCATATAGTCGGGGTGGGTGGTAAGGTGCGTGATGCCTAAGCGGCACAGCTAACAGCAGAGACCATATTGAACTTCAGCCAAATCAGGTCTTAGGTCTTACCTCTAAAAGCGAAGCGGTCCTTTTTCTTAACTCTTTTTCATTTCCGTAAAAAAGTGATAGAAATACGGAATGGTCTCGATTCCTTTGAGGTAGTTCCAAACGCCGAAATGCTCGTTCGGTGAGTGAATGGCATCACTGTCCAGTCCAAAGCCCATCAAAATGGTCTTACTACCGAGTTCTTCCTCAAATAATGATACAATAGGTATGCTGCCTCCACTACGCTGTGGAATAGGCTTTTTCCCAAAAGTGGTCTCGTAGGCCTTTGAGGCTGCCTGATATCCTACGGTATCGATTGGTGTTACATAGCCTTGTCCTCCATGATGTGGGGTGACCTTGACTTTTACACCTTTTGGGGCACACTGTTCAAAATGGACCTGAAATAGTGTTGTGATTTCTTCCCAATCTTGATGCGGTACCAAGCGCATTGATATTTTGGCATAGGCCTTACTTGCAATGACGGTTTTAGCGCCTTCACCAATGTATCCGCCCCATATGCCATTTACGTCTAGGGTAGGGCGAATGGAATTCCGTTCGTTGGTCGTATATCCTTTTTCCCCGTATACCGATTCGATATCCAAAGCATCTTGATAACCTTGTAACGAAAATGGAGCTTTGGCCATTTCAGCGCGCTCTTCGGTCGAGAGCTCTTCTACCTTATCGTAAAAGCCGGGTATGGTAATATGATTGTTTTCATCATGTAGACTCGCGATCATCTTGGTCAAGATATTGATCGGGTTGGCGACCGCACCGCCATATAGTCCGGAATGTAAGTCACGATTTGGGCCCGTCACCTCCACTTCAACATAGCTCAATCCGCGTAAACCGGTGGTGATGGAAGGAACATCATTGGCAATCATTCCCGTATCGGAAATTAAGATAATGTCGTTTGCCAATTTTTCCTTGTTATTGGCGACATAGATTCCCAAGTTATCGCTACCCACTTCTTCTTCCCCTTCGATCATGAATTTCACATTGCACGGTAGTTGGTCCGTTTTGGTCATATATTCCAGCGCCTTGACATGCATGTACATTTGCCCCTTATCGTCGCAAGAACCGCGAGCGAAAATCGCTCCTTCAGGATGATTTTCCGTTTCTTTTATAACGGGTTCATACGGAGGTGAATCCCATAACTCAAGGGGGTCGGCAGGTTGCACGTCATAATGCCCGTAGACCAATACAGTGGGTAATGCCGCATCGATGATTCTTTCCCCGTAAACAATCGGATATCCTTCGGTTTCATAGATTTCAACGGTATCGCATCCGGCATCCAATAATGCTGTTTTAACAGCTTTCGAAGTATTTAGAACATCTTGTGAAAATGCAGGGTCGGCGCTAACTGACGGAATTTTTAGGAGTTCAATAAGTTCGTTTAAAAAACGGGTTTTATTTTGGGCAATATATTCTTTCGGACTGTTCATGAAAAAGAGTTTACTTCAGGACTAAATTTAAGAAAAAGAACTTTTGAAGGGTAACTATTTAGAGAATTGATTTTTTGCTTTATATTTGCACCCCGATTTATTGGGATTTGCAGGTAGGTAATGTATTGAAAGGATACTGTCCGGACAAGCAAGCTTACCTGTTGATAGGCAGGCGTGGTGGAATTGGTAGACACGCTAGACTTAGGATCTAGTGCCGCAAGGTGTGAGAGTTCGAGTCTCTCCGCCTGTACTTGGTTAAAAAACCTCTCTTCGTGAGAGGTTTTTTTGTTTGTGACATGTTCTAGACGACTCGGGAGAGACGAGAAGTTTATCCCGAGCGCAGTCGAGGGGAGTCTCTCCGCCTGTGCATTTCGGCTCCGCTCAATTTGGGCTTCGGAAGGCTTCTGGGTCACAGGGGACTTTTTCTATGAACTATCTTTAGGTTAAAGTGAGTTCAAGGGCACTATTTTAGTTTTCTTATTTCCATACATTATAAGAACTAAAACACGTTTCTAATTTGCACTTGTTTACCAAAAGGGGAATGGTTTATCAACTTTGTTGAACCTTAAATTATGAACTCTGTCGGAGCTTACTTGAAAACCGACAACACTACCTTCTTCGATATCAAATTCTAATGATCCAAAAAACCAAGTATTTCCAGAAAACTTTTGTTTGGTAAGAGGTGATAATTGTGTGATTTCCTGCCGCTGATGTATAGCGGTCAGTACTCCATTTTCAATTTTTAGTTCATAAGACGTGCGTAATTCCGGACTATAGTACATACCGATATATTCTTGGAGCTTCGAATTGTCCATGTGAAACTTTATTCTTTTACCAGTAGAATCCTGACCGTTGCGATTAAAGGTCAATGTATCAACGTCACCGTTCTCATTTTTGACAAAAGTAATTGTGGCGCTAATTCTTCTAATTTGAAATTGTTCTTCATTAAGCATTTCCAATGGAAAGGTTCCCTGACCAGTTGCCGTTATGTACAGTTGCTCTTCTCTTTCATTGAACTCCAATATAAAACCGGGTTGTAGCTCAAATTTACCTTCGTATTTTTTTAGTGTTTCTTTAGCGATAACCCTTAAAGGTTTTTGGGCTGCGTCAATTGGCGTATTGGTGTCAAGCATTTTTTTGTTATCGAGATATATATCCGCAATAGCATATGCCTTTTCATCAGCATTCAATGATCCATCATTCGTCAGCACGATAATGGCCAGCTTTTGGTCAGGAAATCTTAGAACCTGACTTCTATAACCAGCATCAGCACCTCCATGGCTTATAACCTTTCTGCCATTGTATTGAGATACTTTCTGCCCAAAAGCGTAGTTCAAGGTATCCCCATTTTTTAAAACGGCCGTATGAGCCAATTTATCCAATAATTCTTTACTTCCTATTTTTGGTTTCTCAAAATTGATGACCCATTTGCATAAGTCGTCAATACTCGTGCGTATACCGGTATTACCAACAATGTCCTTTGAATTTCGGATTCCCTTTTTGTAACCTGTGCCATCAAAAAAATAGGGACTGGCAAGATTGGGAATGATTTTCTGGTTATCCTCAAACAAGACAGTATTTTTCATCTCTAAGGGTATAAAAATGAGTTCATCGAGATATTGATGAAAAGGTTTCCCTGATACACGTTCAATTAATTCTGCCAATAGCATGTAGCCCGAGTTATTATATGAGAAATCCGTCTCGGGTGAAAAATTCAACTCCTTTTGTTGCCTGAGTAGTTTTAAAACATCTTTTCTGGATATCACATCCTCGATATTCCAACCTGCCATTCCCAATAGATAGGTGATACCTCGTATGCCATGTGTATGTTGCGCCAGTGTTTTCACTTTGATCATTTCTCCGAAATCGGGTAATTCGGGGATATACTTTCTAATATCATCGTCCAAATCTACTTTTCCTTCTTCCACCAAATGTAAGAGGGCGTAGGCCGTAAATTGTTTTGAATTTGAAGCAATGTTAAAAAGTGTTGAGGAACTGTTTTTTATGCCAAATTCAAGGCTCGCGGATCCGTAGGCACCTTCAAAAACGATAGTGTCTTCTAGTATGACAGCGACGGCCGCTCCAGGTGTATTGTTAGTGTTCCAAGCTTTAAAAAGATGATTGATTTCTTGTTCGACTACTTTATAGCCTTGACTAAAGTCTTTTTTGTCTTGAGCATTTGAAACTGTGTTTTGTATGACAAGTAGTATGGTTAAAAGAAGTGGTGTAAATTGATTGCTTTTCATGTTTTGTTGTTTGAATTCTTGTGATTATTTCGGCGCCGACATCAAATGGATTTGGGATAAATTTTTTATAGTAAATATCCTTTATCTCCATTGACCCGTATGATGATTCCTCTTTTTGATACTAAGACCACTATTGTATGGATGCTTTCGTCTCCGCCAGCATAGTAAAGGGCCGATTTCGAGTGCTACACAGTGCCCAAACCAAGAGCAGCTACGTCCTGCGTTTTTAAGAGTTGTTATAGTTCTTGCCGAACGGTTAAACCCTTTAACAGTTTTGGCGTTCAGCTGTAGTGGCGGTAACATGCTATAGGGTAGCAACGGTTTATTACCTACTACTACCTATCTATCCTGTTTTTCTCGATTTTATAGTTTAGAATCAGCGCCAATCCGCCAAAAAGAAATGAGAAGATGGAATAAAACACATCCCCCTCTTGCACGCTTGTTATAGAGTTGAGGAGATAACCCATCAGAATTCCGACGCCGATACCAACGCATAGCATACCGATTTTCAAGGTTACGGCCAGTGTTTTCGTTTTGCTATACAGCGAATTCGAGGACACCCCCTTTTCAATCATGTGTAATCGTTCAAGATGTCTTGATTTAAGATAGAGATAAATAATGCCAAATACGGCAGCTATAAAGGTTATGGGTACAATAATGTCTCCGTTCATCACTTTGTTTTTCTATGTGATGCAAGAATTCTGATTGAGGTTACAGAAAACCATAAAAATTATTTTTAAACTAATCCTGTAAAAACTGTAACCGAGAGGTGAAGAGTTGCATCTTATTGATAAGATGAGTTTTGAGAAGGACCTAGAATGTGTAGCTAAAGTTAGAGATGGGGATTTGGTCGCATTTACGTATCTCGTTGAAAAATACAAAGAGATGGTATATGCGGTCGCTTTAAAAGTTTTGGGCAATGCTGCCGATGCGGAGGATGTAGCCCAGGAGAGTTTTATAAAGGCTTATCAGCGTATAGGAGACTTTAAAAAAGCTTCTAAATTCTCTACATGGCTGTACACAATTGCCTATAGGTCGGCATTATATCACAAGCGTGGGAATGCCATTGACACTAGACGTATCGAGCTAAGTGATGAAGAGCGATTTCAGACCATTACGAATTCGCAGAGTGATGATTTTAAAACCAGAGAGCAACAAAAATTCATTAAAATAGCTATTGATTCGTTACCTCCTATGGAAGGACTTTTAATCACCTTCTTTTACATTGACGAAAATACAATACAAGAAATAAGTGCCATCACTAGCCTGTCGACAACCAATATCAAGGTAAAGCTATTTCGAGCTCGGAAAAAGTTAAGGAAAAAGCTTAAGATCATATTACGGGATGAATCAAATTCCATACTTTAAGATGAAGCGAAAAGACGAACCCCTTATTGAACTTATCCAGTCTGTTAGACTAGACGGCCCAAGTCCAGAGTTTACGGAAAATGTGATCAGCTTTTTAAAAGAAGAGGCTGCACCGGTTGAAGAGATGAATGTGATACTGAAGCATTATCTGAAAAGAAATGTGCTCCCGGAAGTTTGTGATGACTTTTCGACGAAAACAATGGACGCCTTGGAAAACCGCCTTCAGGCGTCTGATTTTGAGCCCTTGGTCTCTAAAAAGACGAGAACGGTTGTAATAATCCTGTTTGCAGTAGGCTATAGTTTTCTATTACTTGACGAACTTTTTTTGAACCTACTTTATGTTGCGGATATATCACTTCTTAGCGCAACGTGGTTAATTGAGGTACTGAACATTCCCACAATAGTTTGGATAAGTGTCTTTTCGCTGACGATTTTGCTTTTACTAGACTTGAACGTTAAAGAGAAAAAGAATCTTGTTCCATAAGTTATTTGCTATATTGACTCCTTGTGCGAATTACTATTGTTGAAAGGTTGATGCTCTTTAGTTAATGATATGACCAAATGCTAATCCACTAACTACCCTTTCTGAGTGACCCTAAGTGTTCTGAAGAGGTCTGCCCCATAACTTTGCCATATCCCGGTAAAGGTTTTTGGGAGTATAAAAAAGTCTCCTGCATAAAAAATATGCTCTTTGCCGCTCAAGCTAGTAAGGACAAGCTTGCCGCTGAGGATGTGTATAAATTGTTCCTTTTCGAGAAAGCTTATCGCCTCCTCTTTTGGGACTTCTGATACCTGTTTGATTTCCAGTTCGACACCAGCATAAAGTTCGTCAACATATGGGTCGATTTCAATTGACGTTATATCAGTGCCAGCAAGCACATCTCTGTTCAGAACAAAGGGTTTATTCCGGTGTGATGTTACCGCTGAATCACTTCGTTCGTTTGAAATTACCGAAAGTTCAAGATGATAGCGATTCCCTCCATTATTGGTCCAATCGCCCTTAAAACCTTTGGGAACAACAATATAATCACCAGGATAGAAGGAATACCCCAAGCTATCGGAAGGCATTATATCGGCCCTGCCGTTCATGAAATAGACAAATTCTTCTAAAGGGAAATTTTCAAAGGTGTTCTTTGCGGTTTCACTTGACAGTAGGAAAACGGTCAGTTCTTGGCCGCGATGCACCCTTTTCTGGAAGAATTCCCGTTCTGGGTGCGCCTTGAGTTTGATCTTGGGAAGACCGATACCTGATAGTAGCTCTTTGTCGATCTGAATGGGCTCGGCGCTGTGCTCCTCCGGTGTCTCCTGACCGGTTACAGGAGTGAACCCCAACACGAATAGGGTAACGAAAACTAAGGCTTTTTTCATAGGGATATTAAACTATTTGGTTCTTCAATCGCTTTTGGTGCTATCGGATAGTCCCTGAATAAAGCCTATAATAGCATCACGATAAATACTCCGTTCGGAATGGGAAAGATTTCTCCACAGTTCTCCGTGCGACAGGTCGTAGGCATACAGTACCGTTACTTTTCTAAATTCGGTTTTTCGAATTCGATCTTCGAACAGCTTGGTGTAATTGTACAGGCTATTATCGCAGATGAGAAAAATAGGGCTGGAGAGGTTTTGCAAATAATTTACCGGAGATCCGTCCATCCAGTTCTCGTAATCAGCACCAAAAACGGCCTCCACGTGCTGTACGGCGAGTTCGGGCCTATCCCCATTTAAAAATACATTTCGGTAGTCAACAATGTCGTAGGTCCCGGAAATAGGAATAATACCCTTGATCAATTTTGGGGATAGGCCCTTACTTTCAAGATACTTGGCATCTAAACTGACCAAGGCCGCTAAGTGCGCTCCCGATGAATATCCGCCAATGAAAATGTTTTCGCTGTCAAAGCCGTAGTCCTTACTATTTTCACAGAGCCAAGCTATGGCACTGGTCACATCCTTGGCATGCTCAGGGTGTTGAACACCGCTGTTGAGTTTAGGATCCCTCCAAATGGCAGGACTCAAGCGATGCCCTAAAGAGGCTACGGCTATTCCTTTTTCTGCCAATTTGAGGGCAAAATCGGTTTCCTCATCCTTGTTTCCATACGACCAAGCTCCCCCGCCTATCCATATGAACAAGGGGGGCTGCTCCTGATTTTGGGGAATAAAGAGATTCAACATACGAAGCGTATCAGTTCGGATTGCCGGTTCAAGATAGTCTACATCTAAAAATTGTTTGATTTGACCCCTATCGGTTGCTTGCGAAGAGGCGCAAGTAATCGATAAGCATGTAAAAAGGCATAGGGCGTAATTTACTATTGAATTCATAGGGACAGGAGTAAAAATCTACATTTTGTTGAGGATATCATCCGCATTATTCAATGATACTATTTTTTGTAGGACAGGAAACGGAAAGCTTCGAAAAAAGAGTTCGATATGCTAATCTTGAACTGAATTTTTCTCGATGTAGTGCTTTGGGGTCAAGCCTGTGTACTTCTTAAAAGTGGTGAAGAAGGTTGATTTTGAATTGAACCCGGATTCATACCCTATCCCTTCGATGGAAAGGTTTCTTTTTGTCAAAAGCAAATCCTTTGATTTCTCTATTCTGAAACGATTGATATAATCTGAAAAACCAATGCCCAAATTGTCGTTCAAAAGCTGTGAAAGCTGATGTCTGCCTAGTTGCATCTGCTGTGCCAAATCAGCCACTTTCAGGTTTTTGTTCGTGTACAAGTGTGATTCGTAAATCAACAAATCCATTTTGGCGAGTAGAGCGGTTGCTTCTTTGGCAGCTATTTTCTTGTTAGCGTACCGGTCGGCAACTTCTCTTCTGTTTTGTTCGATTCCAAAAAAATAGTAGATGGAGGCCGCGTAAAAAATCAGGGAGAACAAGACCGGACCTAGAATGTAGTTGACAAATAAGGATGTAGCAAAGGATAAGCATTGCAAAACAAAGACGATATAAATCAGTTTTTTTGTCCGTGGCCTATAAGCACTAGTACGCTGACGATCTTGATTTCTGAGTCGTAATCCCGCCACGATGAGGTAGGCTGTTAGAATTCCATGGAAAAGAAATCGTATGCGCCAATCCCAAACCTGAAAATGCTGCGAGAAAGGATAGATCAGACCAAAGGCAAGCAATAACACGGGCACCAAAAATAGCTGTTGTTTATCTATTTCCCTGAGCTTCCTTTTTCCCGTTCCCATAAGTACATACAATAGCACTCCTGATAGCACGTTGGCTGTCATACCGATCTGTATGATGGTCGGATGGATGATGCGCTCGAAAAAGTAAAAACACGAAACACCGACCCGTGTGGCTAAACTCAAAAGAAGAAGTCCTAAAACCATTTGGAACACCTCGCGATTTTTTCGTCTTGTGATAAGGGTCGCAGCAATGACGACAACATTGAAGACCCCTAGGGTGGCGAAAAAAAACAGGAGATTGGTATACGTCATTAGTACTGATACGGATTATTGGGCTACGGCTCTACTCATAGACCATAAGTAAACTTCGACAGTACTAAAAATAATTACTTTTTAGTAACTAATGGCCCCGATCCAAATATTGAGCATGAATTTAAGTGGCGTTAGGGCAATAGAATGATGCGTAAGTTTTTAGGTGTGCCCTGTGCTACACTATAAAAATAAAAGTCGCATTTATTTTTTCAGAAGTGAGGTATTGACAACATGTTGAAACACTATTTTTCTATAACTTCTACTGACTGGTATCGTTTCTTTTGTCAATTTGACGCTCGAATTCTCAACCGTTCGTATTTTATCGACAGCAACGATATATGATTTGTGTACCCTAATAAATTTTGGAGTTCCCAAGATTACCTCAATACGTTTCATGGGCATTAAGGTCATATACTTTTGAGACGCGGTATAAATAATGACATAGTTTTGGAGGGCCTGCACATATTCCACATCATCGATTATGATTCTTTCATAGATATGCTCGCATTTCACAAAGAAGTAGTCGGGTACTGTCTCCTTCTCCGTGCTCTTTTCATCCGCCTTGCGAAGTAAAAAATAATCTTTTGCTTTATGGGCTCCCTTAAAAAAGCGGTCAAACGTGATGGGCTTGACCATATAATCGAGTACGTCGAGTTCAAAACCTTCTAGGGCATAGCTCGGATAGGCCGTGGTTAAGATAACTATGGGGCGTTCTGTGGTTGATTTCAAGTATTCCATTCCTGTCATAACAGGCATCTGAATATCCAAAAAAATCAAATCCAAGGACTGCTTTTTAGAGAGACCGTACACTTCGGTGGGGTTGCTTCCTTCGCCGACCAGATGTAAAAAATCCACTTTTTGAATATACCGTACCAAACATTCGCGGGCAAGGGGCTCATCGTCGATTACAGCGCAGTTTATCATATTGATCAGGCTATTTGATTTTTCTCAACTGCCCTATCGCTTAACTTCAACTGCAGTCGTATTTTGTGTGCTAAGTTGTCTTGTATGATCTCAAGGCTATGAACATTAGGGTAAAGTAGTTCTAACCGACGTTTTACGTTGGCGAGACCAATTCCATTAGCGTCCTCCTTCTGTGCCAAGGTCAAAATATTTTTGCTATTTGAAACGGTGAGCCATAGGTTTTTTTCTAGGACATCTAATTTGATATTGACCCAGTTTTTCGAGGTCTTATGGTGTGAAACATGTTTAAATGCGTTTTCCACAAAGGGAACCAACAAAAAAGGTGCGATTTGCAGGTTCGACATCGTTGATTTATCGAGTTCGACATGCAGTTCCATGTTTTTGAGATCTTGCCTCAACTTTTCGAGTTCAATGAAGTTCTCGACGTAATTCAGTTCTTGTTCCAATGGTATAAAAGGTTCATTGCATTGGTATAATTGGTACCGCAGTAATTCCGAGAATTTGGCCAATGACATAGAGGCTTTGTCTTGGTCTTTGTGTATCAATACGAAAATGGAATTAATGGTATTGAACAAAAAATGTGGGTTGAACTGCGAACGAAGAAATTTGAGTTCAGTCTGTAATTTTTCCTTTTCGATCGTATTTCTGTGCTGTTCTGATGCCATCCAATTTTTGGTCAATTTAATACTCATGGCCAAGGTCATACTGGCCAAGGTAGAAGGTAAGGCATTGCCCTTGAACAATTGGAAGAATTCCGAAGGAGCTATTTTAAAGAGTTCCTCAAAGGGAATGCCTACAACCATGGCATTCACATGATAGCCTCCGATAATTCCGGCAGAAGTCAAAATGACCGTCAGCAATAAAGCTGGAATATACACCAGATAATTGCCTTTCTTCAAAAATTTCGGGATCAAGAAGTACAGGTTGAAATAAACGCCAAGTGCCTGCATCACCACATAAAAGAGAAACTTAGTGGAGTAGGGCGAAAATAAGATGTTTTGAGCGGCCTCGATGACACTGCCACTGGTCAATGACCACCAGAAATAGTGGTATAGAAACCAGAACAACAGATGGTACAACTTGTATTTGGTGACAAATGCAACTATCGATTTTCCCATAGCAACGGCTAAACGCTTAAAGTTACTCAAAATGCTGTAGTACGGTTGGGTCAAGGCCTTTGAATTGACAACAGGCCGAGAATACTTGACGAAACACATTTTTATGATCGAACATTCGACTTCCCCTTCTTACGGATGAATTTCTCCTGCTTGTCAACTCCTTTAAGCCGTTCGGCAATAGTAGTTTTAAGAAGCAACAACTTCTACTTTCTTTGGGGAAACAATACATAAAAAATATGATTTTAAAACTGACGAACATTGTAAAGGGCTTTTTGTTGCTTGCCCTACTCTATAGTTGCGGTTCATCGGGCTTGACGAAAGAAGAAGCAGTGCGGCATCAGGTCGCCGAGACGGGATCGGCTTTGAGGGAAGCCTTTAAATCGGGAGATTTGGAAACCATTAAGATGTACCATCATCCGCAGGTGACCAAAGCGCTGTCCTATACCAACCTTCAAAAAGGTCGCGAGGAAGTATTGAGGGGTTTAAAGGAAACCATGGCCAACTATGAGTTGGAATTTCTAGACGAGCGAGCAAAGGAAAAATTTATCTATCAAGGAGACTTGGTCATACAGCAAATGCGTTTTGCATTGCGACTTGTTCCTAAGAATGGGGATGACCCTTTTGTATTTAGGGGAAGAACGTTGTTGGTATTGCAGCGGTATGACGAAAGCCCTACCGGATGGGCAACACTTCACGAAATCATTCAACCTTTTGAAGAATGAAGGTCATCACTCTAGTTTTCTGCACGTTGGTTTCGAGTCTTGCCTTAGCACAAAAGACCTCGATTGTATTTGAACGAAATGGGAGACCTTCCCAAAAGGAGTTGCTCACAACAATTGAATCTTCCCGAAACCCCTTCAAAAAATTTATGGGGGAATGGACCTTAGCGAATGACATCTGGATCCAAAACTGGGGTGCTGCCACCGACACCTTAAAAATAGCGGACCATCACACCATTTCGAGCCAATTGAATACAGAAAACAGCCTGTTGTCCATTATTGATGGACCAGAACCCAATGGTCACATTTTCTGGGCATACAACCCGAACACCAAAGCGGTATCCCACTTGTCAAGTTTTGGGGAGATTCGAACAGGGATTGGGAATGGGACGATAGATGAAGAAGGAAATCTGTCACTAAAAATAACTTTTGAGGGAGAACCGGCCCATACCTACCGTAAGTATACCTACAATTGGATTGCCAAAGACGCGTATAAAATGCGCTCCGTTCAGTTTGATGCTAAAAACCGACCCACTGGACTCTTTTACGAAGGTGTTTTTGTTCGAGTAAAGTCTATGAGGACTAGTGTAGACGAATGAAAAAGCTCCTTGTCAACCCTTTGAATAGCCCAACAGATGATCTTTTAACCCTATAAATCCTTGTCCGATGATTAAAATCGTATTCGCGTTACCCTTCTTAGCACTGTTCGTGCACACTTTGAGTTTTTCCAATTGCGACCCAAAGACGGATAAGCCTATCGTCCGCCAAAGTCAAAAGTTTGCGGAGGTCCTACGAACGGAAAGTTTGGAAACTCTACAAAATATCTTTGATGCTGATGCCTATCTCTTGCCCGAATATCATCAAACCTTGCACGGACTTGATACCCTTTCCGATTACTATGCTGTTTTTTTTAACAAAGCGGAGACTGTTTCGTACGCCAAAGTACCCTTTGAAATTCAACAAATTGGAGAACTATACCTTGAATTGGGCACTTTTGAACATCGCTATAAAACCCCCAAAGGAAATCTTTTTGACTACAACGGAAAATACATGACTTACTGGAAACAACCAAAGGGAGGCCGCCCAAAGATCCTAGCTCATATTTGGGGAGCTTCAAGCTATTTCGAGGCCGATAACGTCAATTTTGTCAACGTTGAGGGCGATGATCCTAAGTTTTTTGTTCCTTCCACCGTATGGGAAAGACAAATTGACGAAGTGCGCAGATATGTCTACGAGGCCGTTTTACTAGGGGATGCTAAAAAACAGCTGGAAACCTATGCTGACGATGCCATTTATATGACCTATTATGATGCACCATTTAAAGGGAAAGAGGCAATTTCGAAGTACTACTATGCACACTACGATCCTGGGGCTAGTCGTGATTCTTTGATGACCAGAGCTGTAAACGTCGTCGAATTAGGCGATTACGCGTTAAAATTCGGTGAGTACTATGTAGAATGGACCCAAGAAAACAAACCCTATTATATACAGGGTAAAGGCCTGACCCTTTACAGAAGGAGAACCGATGGAAGGGTTGAGATTTATCGTCAGATGATAAATCACAGTATGCCGCCGACCTTAAAAAAAGAGTGAGGCCAATTGGATCACCAAAACCCGTTATTCTTGGGTTGGTCTATCATGCCCTTGAACCGCCTAACCCTTCTTTTGCAAGATTTCAGTAGTTTTTGCGTTAAACCTTTGCGTGCACTATACGTCCTATAACCAAAACAGTGCTATGAAAAATCTACGCCTACTCGGTTACATATGCTTTAGCTTGTTTGTCGCGAATTGTACAAAAGATTCGGATAGTGAAACCGTTACGCCAGTCGAAAGCGAGGTGCAGAGCCTCTATTTTCCGCCTATTGATTCGGATAGTTGGGAAGGAATTTCCCTTGAAGAATTAAACTGGAATGTCTCGGCCGAGCAAGAACTATTTGCGTTGCTGACCGAAAAGGGAACAAAGGCTTTTATCGTATTGAAAAACGGGAAGATAGCCATTGAATGGTATGGTGATAACTTTACTTCGAATACCCCATGGTATTGGGCATCGGCAGGAAAAACACTGACCTCCTTTACAACTGGAATTGCAGCGGAAGAAGGTATTTTAACCCTATCTGATAAAACCTCGGATTATCTAGGAAAGGGTTGGACAAGCATACCCGGCGAGAAAGAAGATTTGATTACCATTTGGCACCAACTGACGATGACTACAGGTTTGGACGAGACGACTTGGGACTGTAAAACACCGGATTGTTTGACTTACGTCGATGACGCGGGCCTTCGATGGTCGTATCACAATGCCCCCTATACCCTGATTCAAGATGTGGTTGCCAATGCGTCAATGACGACTTTCGAGAGTTATTTTACAAATAAATTGAAAAACAAAATAGGAATGACCGGTCAATGGGTTTCCGATGGTGGCAACAATACGTACTGGAGCAATGCCCGCAGTATGGCCCGATTTGGATTGTTAAACCTGAATAACGGTGTTTGGGAGGGCACACCCATACTCAATGACCCGGATTATCTTTCTGATATGAAAAACACTTCCCAAGATTTGAACAAATCTTATGGTTATTTGTGGTGGCTCAACGGAAAAGAAAGCTCAATGGCCCCCGGCTCGCAGCTGGTTTTTACTACGGAGTTGATTCCCAATGCTCCAGCCGACCTGTATGCCGGCTTGGGAAAGAACGATCAGAAACTATACGTGGTACCCAGTCAGAATTTGGTCGTCGTACGTATGGGCCAAGACAGTGGAGATGCGACTCTCGGCCCCTCAAGCTTTGATAATGAACTCTGGCGATTGATTTCGGAACTCATTCAATAATCGCTTTTTTGAGTATTATAAAAGCTTTAGAGAAAGCATCTAAGTTATTGTGTTTGAATGCGGAAGATAACAGCGCTTTTTTTTCATAGTGGTATCATTTATGGCATTGTTTTTTTGGAATATGAGCTCGGGCGCAATCACCTTGAATTTAATACCATAGCTTATTACTTTAGGAGGAATGACGATATCGACCTCGTTCGTCCAGAGTCCTGTTAGAAAAAAAGCGGTAATCTTTCCACGGAGTACTTGCACGATAAGTTTGAAATACCCGTCAGGACAAATGGTCACCTGTTGTGGTTCATCGGAAAGGTTTTTGGTTTCGAAATAAAGTGATACAAAGTCATGGAGGCTTTCTGAAGGATACACTTCAGAATACACATGATCGTCAGAGAGTGCCATAAATAGTTTTGATTGCTCAAACATATCGATCCACTTTTTTTCTCAATTGTATAAAATAGTCATTTTTGGTCTAATATGGTTTGATGCAGATTGACCTTCTGAAAATCGATTGGACTGGAATCTCCAAAAAACCATCTCGTTAAGATGACTTTTTTTGATCTTAGTTCTACCTCAACTTCGGAAGATTACTTTTCATTGTATGGGATGTAATTTTCCCATTTCCAAGAAGTATAGCTATCGCCGATGGTAATTTGTAGTAATTCTTTAAAAATACGTTCCGCATTGTCACTATTCGACATCAATAGTACGCCTGTATCTTTTTTTGGAAATAGAATGGAATAATGCTGGAATCCATCACTGTGTCCTTCTTTGAAAACCGCTTTTCCATAGGGTGTTTTGGTCATGAGGCCCCAAGCCATTCCATAATTAAGACCTATTTTTTCGTTTTCGGTAGAGGTTTCCAGAGATTCCGGTCCAAATTGCATTTTCGATGTAATTTCAATGGTCGGTTCAAACATGAGTTGGGTTATGGGTGAATCTTGGGATTCCAGTGCTAGTATATGTTCCAGAAATTTTGAATAATCCGTAGCTGTGGTTTCCATGGAGCCTGCAGCACCCGGCTCATCTTCTATGTCCTTAGGAATGACCTGTTGATCTGCGGTATGGCCATAACAGTACTTTTCTTCGAAACGTTTTTGCCATACATAGCTGCTCATATCCATTTGTAATGGGTCAAAAACCAGTGTCCTAGCAAGGGCTTCAAGATCTTTTCCTGTAATTTTTTGGATGACGATTTGAAGTAGACGAATACCCTCTCCTGAATAGCTGTATCTGGTTCCCGGGTCGCTATAGATCTGTATTTTTCCTTCCTCATGAAACTCCCCAATTCTGTTTATCCACCTCCAATTGGGAAAACCTGTAGTATGTGATAAGCACATTCGAGCCGTAATCTGTTCGTGTCTGCTGTCGTCTTGAAGGTTTTTGAAACCGCGCCATTCCTTTTCAAAATGTAGCTCTGGTAGAGGCTTGTCCAAATAATGTTGTAAAGGCCTGTCCAGATCAAGAACACCCTCTTCAACCAGATGTGCCACAAGATACCCGAATAAAGATTTGCTCAATGAAGCACCATAGAACACTTCATCTATTCTTAAACTGTCTTTTTTCTCGTAGTTCGAATATCCGAACGCTTTTTGATAGGTTAGGGTATCCTTATTGAAAACAGAAACGGTGATACCTGTAACGTTGGCCGTATCCACTAGTTTTTGAATCTGTGTATCTAAATCGGCAACCGAGATTTTAGAACCGTCCAAACGTTCGATTAGAATAGTTTTTGAGTTCGAGCAGCTAAGATGAAACAACGTGAATACTAGTAGTATTAATATGCTTTTCATAGGATCTAGTTGTTGGGGTTTACAGAATAAGGGGTGTAGTTAGCCCATTCCCAAGGCGTATATATATCTGCTATACCTACCTCAAGTAGTGCTTTGTAGATGCTTTCCCCATTATCGGAATTGGTCATGATCAAGATTCCTTTTCCAGACTCGGGGAACAGAATGGAGTAGTGTTGAAAACCATCTCCGTGGCCTCCCTTGGATACCGCTTTTCCATACGGAGTATCGAGATAGATCCATCCCAATCCGCAGCTCAAGTTAATACCTTCGTACTTGGTCGTGGTAGTTGTGGAGTTGGGTCCAAAATGTGCTGCGGAATGAATGCGGATTTGTGGACTGAAAATCTCATTGTAAGATGCTTCACTTAGAAGCTCTTCGGTAAGAACGGCCGTCAAGAATTTGACGTAATCACCCGAGGTCGTTTCCAATGTACTACCCGCCCGAGGCTCGTTGTCAGTGTCTTTCTGATAGGGTTCCCCGTCTTTTCTATGGCCATAGGCAAAATCTTGTTCAAACCGAGGTAGCCATTGATACGAAGAGTTCTCCATCCGCAAAGGTTTGAAAACAAGCTCTTGGGCAAGCGCTTCCAATCCTTTTCCAGTGAGTTTTTCCAATACGACCTGCAAGTACACAAAACCTTCGCCACTATAGCTGTATTTGCTGCCGGGCATATGATTGACTCTTAACTTTCTGTCCGACTCGTAAAACCGCCAATTGGCAAATCCCGTAGTATGCGCCAAGCACATCCGAGCCGTGATTTTGTGGTAGAGGGAATCCGTTTTTAAATCGGAATAGTTATCATGCCAACGTGTTTGCGGCTCATACTCATATATTTTTTTGGGTAGATATGATTCTAGGGGCGTATCAAGGTCAATAACTCCGTCCTCGACCAATTTCATGACCAAGACACTAAAAACGGCCTTGCTCAAAGAGGCCCCGTAGATATTAGTCGAATCGGTTAAAACGGTTTTCTTCTGAAAATCCTTGTAGCCAAATACGTTTTGGTAGACCGGTTGATGGTTATTAAATACCGCGACCGCCATGCCCTGTACTTTCGCATCTTTGACGAGTTGCTTAATTTTTGAGGTGAGTGAATCCGTTGTGATTGTAGTGCCATCCAAACGGACAATGGTATTTCTCTTTTGAGGAGAACAGTTTGAAAAGATGATTAAAAGGAGCAATAGCAGTATAGTGGCAGCACTCTTTCTGCCTTTGAAACGTAAAAATGGAATAGCCAGCGGATAATAGCATTTATACGATTTTACCGCATAAATGATATTGGCCAAAATCACTATGAGACATAAGGGAATAATCGAAATGAATAGAAAAAACCCCCATTTCTCTATGGTCAATAAGGCAATAAATGAAAGCACATATAACATCATGGCCGTAATCTGAAAATTGACGATCTGTACACCATGTTTATCATATATCGGGTTATCTTCCCTTTTGTGAATCCATAAAAACAATGGGAAAAGTACATTGCAAAAAGGGAGTACAAAACCTAGTAAAGGCGTGCTATGCAATAGAAGCAACCACTTTTTTTGTATGGCTTCTTCCTTTGGGTTGTCGAGATGCAACAGATCATCCACCTCAATATCAAGCGCAGAGGCTAACAATTTTATGGTTTGTAGATGAGGATTGACATCTCCCTTTTCTATACGTTGAATAGTGCGTACCGTGACTTCGGTCTTTGCGGAAAGGTCGGCTTGAGAGTAGCCTTTTAACTTTCTTTGATAGATCAGGTTTTTTCCTAGGGATTGATTTTGCATGGCATTGGAATTTGTTTGGTCCAAAGCTAGCGATATCCATTGGCAATATACACGACATTTAGGTGTCACCTTCGTGTCATATGGCCTTGAAATCAACTATTTCAAGGAGAAGGAACCACTTCGTCTAAAAATGGAGTTGAAATCTGTATTCCAATTGATCAGTTTGAAAATTCAGTAATAGATTCACGCCATCTTCTTTGAACACGAACTTTTTTCTGATGATGCCAATCGGTTGGGGCGTGCTCTAAATTTTTTTCCAAAAAATTGAATTTGAACGAATTATGTAGGATGTGAGCGATCAATTAGATGGACCAACCTGTCCAACATCAACCAAAAATAAGCACTGGGTATAGAATAAAGGGGAATACAGTTCGTTATTGATTACATTGAACCTAATCAAGGTTAAATCACTGTCCCTATACAGCGTTGGGATTCAAGGCGTTCTCTTGAATATAAATTTCTAACCAACACAGATATTATTTTTTGCTTGATCCAGCTGCTTTAAAGTGTTGGATTTTCGAGTGAATACTTAAAAATAAATGGGACTGGGCATCTTTTCAATACAAATTGTAAATACCTCCTTGGGGCACACTCCAAAAGGGAGACCTACGTATCCGATTCTATTTTACAAGACCAAATGTCCTCTTAAATCGAACGCCGAAAGCAATCAGAATAATCGTCATATTCCAATTTCGTTTTCTATGAAACCAAACCTTTTATTTCTATTGGCCCTCATTTTCGGGCTGCTGTTTTCTCGAGCCCAAGCGGGTGTTGGCACCTCATTACCAAATGCTTCCGCCGAGTTGGATATTGTAGTGAACGACAAGGGTGTTCTTGTTCCACGACTGAATATCGCCGATTTAGACACGGCCGCTCCCGTCTCGGCCACCGAAATTCAAACGAGCCTTTTTGCATACAATACCAATACCACCACTGGTGTAGTACGTACACTGAGTTGGGATAAACCTACTGCCACTAGGTCAGAAATAGTAGCCAATCCACAAACCGCAATACTCATTTCGTGGTGGAATAGTAACGAATGCCGTTGGAGGAGTGAAGGTGGAATCGTCGATACGAATGGTAAAACGGTATCTAAGTCGGTAGCCCGGAACTCCTATAGAATGTTTGCGTTTGTCAGGGTGAACGAGGGTATCCAGCCTGAAAACTTGGAAACCTATACTGTAGTCACACCCAATGATGATAATAGAAATGATTATTTCTACCTTGAAGGTATGAAGAATCTCATCAGTAATAAGGTGAAAATTTTCAACAGATCGGGTGTGAAAATATTTGAAACCGATGACGGCGATACCTATAGAAACGTATTTAAGGGCCTTTCCGATGGTCGCGTAACTATCGAGAGGGGAGCGCTATTACCAAGTCACTTATTTTAATATCATAGCTTATGATATAGAAAAAATGAGGGTTGACAGTGCTCTGGTCGAACGAAATGGTTATCGGCACCTGAATTAGGGAATGTATTGAAACTATATGAATCGATACCAAACCGTTCTTATGCAAAGTGGAGAGTATTTTTTATTTTGACATCTTATTGTTATTTTTAAATCTAATCATTTTCTTGTCGTAATGACTTCTAAAATGCCCTACAGTTGATAGTTAAAACTGGTGGTTCCAGTAGAAATGGACAGGTCGCTTTTATAAGTAGAGGTATGCTCTATGTATACCTTTTTTTAAATGTGACCATCTTTTACGCCCAACGAAAGTCCAAGGTACTTCGACTAGAACATAAGATCCCTACCCATCAATTCGAAAAGATTCCCATGGTGCAAGATACCCTTGGGTATATGTGGATTGGAAAGATCGACGGAATCAACAAGTATAACGGTCACGAATTCAAGTCGATTCCTTATGAAAGTATCTTTCACCAAGAAATAGGGGACGATATGGTCCAAGGTATCGCCAAGAATGAAACCGGGGTACTATGGATCCGATCAGAATTAGGTTTTGTCTCCCGAATGAATAGCCAAGAAGATTTTAGCCCGCAGTCCATTGAAGGTGCCCCTCTTGAAGACTATCGCATAAAGCGCATGCTTCCTGACGGAAATAAAATCTGGATGGCTACCCTCGACGGGAAGCTCTTGCTCTTTGATTCAGATAACGATACTATTGAACATGAACACCCCCTCCCTGGACATTTTGATAGTTTTGGCAGAATAATGAGAATGGTGAAGAATGGGGCCGGAAAGCTTTTCTTGATCAAAAGAACGGGAGAATTGATTATGTATGACACTCAGTCAAATACCTCTGCATATATTGAGATGCCCAAAGAAATGCCAACAACCTTCTGGACGGATATCGCTTTGGACAAGCGCGGCCGGATTTGGATTGGCACGACAGCTAAAGATTTAGGGATTTTGATATACGACCCGGAACGCAAAAAATTCATACAAGAGGAGATTCTGAGCCAAGAAATTCTGCAGGCGACCAAGACCTCTTTTTTTGTCCTCACTTGTGATTTTAAAGGGAATATCTGGTTAGGTACCGACCCGGACGGATTGTTCAGAATCGACCCCGAACGAAACCAGTTGGAAATCCTAACCTACAGTATCTTTGATTCGAACACCCTGAGCAGCAACTCGATCGGTGATTTGTATGAAGACGATAACCGAAATCTTTGGATTGCATGTGATTATGGAGATATCAACGTGATTTTGAGTGAGGATACGGATTCGAAAGTGAGCAGCTATTCCGCTGCACTGTACAACAAACCTGCACGGGTACGATCACTTTTGAAATCACAAGACGGGTCTCTCTGGTTTGGGACGGAAGGTAGGGGAATTTTGCGAGTGGATCCAGATACTGGTGGTAAGGAGGCCTATCTCGTAGCAGATGATTATAGCAGTGGACTTTCTGTGCAAGTGGTTTTTGAAGTAGAAGCGAACACGATTTGGGTGGCGACGCTTGGCGATGGTCTTTGGGAGTTCGATAAGAAGAGCAAGAAAGCGGGTCGCTTTCCTATAGCTGATAAACAAGGAATGCGCGCATCCATTATTCATGAAATTTATGAAGACCGAAAGGATAGGGTTTGGGTATTGACCGAAATGGGTTTTTTCGTGTATTCGAAAAAAGGGGTGCTTTTGGCAGAATATAGTGGGGCGTCTTTCAGTACAGATCGATCTCAAGGAAGAGATGTGGTCGAAACCAAGGAGGGCACGCTTTGGATCAGTGCTAAAAATGGGGTTTATAAATTTAAGGAGGATGCTACCGACCTTAAAAAATCGGATTTTGAATACTACGATATTTTTAGCAAGAGAGAAGTGGATCCTGCATTTAAAGGAATCAGGATCATAGACGTGGATAATGAAGGAGTGTTGTGGTTGGTCAGTTATAATGGCCGCTTGTACTCTTTTGATACGAATACAAAGAAATATAGTGATTATACGCATATAACGGCAATTGAGCGTATCAGTTTTCAATCCGTTGTAGCGCAGGACAAAGACAATATATGGCTGGGCGCAGTCAACGGGCTCTGGCGCTTGAATCCGAATACGGGAGACTATAGTGTTTTTTCCAAGAACGACGGTTTTCTCGATTCAAGGTTCTTGGCAGGTTCGTACAAGGATGACGAAGGCAGGTTCTATTTTGCGAGCCTAAGTGGAGTTAACTATTTCGATCCCGATAAGCTTGAAAAAGCCAATACCGATGCTCAACTGGTTATTGAAGGTATCCAGATCTTGAACGAACCGGCACTCTCGGTCATTCCGGATCAGTTGACCCATGGAATCGCCAATGTCGACCGAATTGCCCTCACTTACGAACAGTCCTCCTTTTCGATAGGGTTCTTGGCCCTTGATGATGTGCTTTCACCAAATTACTTTTACTCCTATCGTTTAAAAGGGTTGGATGATAACTGGGTCACACCGCTGAATTCTAGAACAGCCTCGTATACTAAGGTGCCTGACGGTACCTACGAGTTTCAGGTACGGGCCGGTACGGAGGCAGGGTCGTGGGATATCCCTCTAAGAACTGTCAACATACAGATCTCTCCCCCAATTTATAGACACCCGTTGGCATATCTGGGATATGTTTTAATGGTCGTTGGTCTGTTAATTGCCCTGGTTTGGTGGTTGCGATTTCGACGTAACGTGGAGCTACAACAACTGAAGTATGAGGGAGATAGGCAACTGTACCAAATGAAAATGGACTTTTTCTCCAAGATTTCCCATGAAATTCAGACGCCTTTGTCTTTGATCTTGATTCCTGTCGAGAATATGCTGCAATCAGCTACTTTGAAGAAGAGCCCCCCAGTGCAGAAGCGTTTGCATATGATTTCCCACAATGTGAAGCGCCTCTCCCGTATTGTTTTTGAACTTACGGCCGTCCGAAATAAGGAAATAGGAAAGTTGAAAGTCAGTTTTGCCCAAAGTGACCTACGAACCGACCTTATACGAGTGAAGAACTCATTCGATGAATTGGCCGACCGTAAAGATATCAACTTCACCTTCAAGGTGGACGGTAATGATTGGGGTGCCGTCTATGATTCGGAAAAGCTTGAACATGTCTTCTATAACCTGTTATCGAATGCTTTTAAGTTTACCCCTAAGGGAGGGAATATTGAAATCGCGTTAAAACGTGACAGTAGGGGAGAGAATGCCTTGATTTCTTTTACGAATACGGGCGCTGCGATATCCGAAAAGGACCAGAAGTATATTTTTCGGATGTTTTATCAAGGGGAGGAGGACCAAGAATCGGGTACCGGTATCGGCCTGGCCCTTTCCAAGGAACTTATGGAGCTCCATCAGGGAACTATTATGGTCAATTCGAACCAAGGGATTACTTGTTTTACGGCGATGTTGCCTTTGCAAATCCAAGCGTCGGAGGTAGCCACTATCGCTCCTGAAATTGAAAATAAGTCAGATATAAGCAGGCCGGTGGTCAACATACAGCAGGCAGATGATACCCTATTAAATGGCGACTTCGACAAGACCGTATTAATCGTGGAGGACAATTTTGAACTACGTGACTATCTCAAGGATCTCTTTGGGGGATATTACAATATCATTCTGGCGAGCGACGGGGTCGAAGGTTATCAACTAGCGGTAGAGCAGCTTCCCCATTTGATCGTAAGCGATATCATGATGCCCAAGAAGAACGGTATAACTTTGGCCAAAGAATTACGTGATACCAAGACCACTGCCCATATTCCCATTATCCTTATGACGGCCGAAGATAACCCGCGGAACCGGGTTTCCGCGTTGCGTGCCGGGGTCATCGAATATATGGCCAAGCCATTCAGTACGAATGAATTGTTGTTGAAATCACACAATATCATTACAAGGGGAGAGCGTCTCGTCAAGAAAATAAAGGCCGATTTGATTGTTTACCCATCCAAACCAACGGTCAAATCGAAAGACGAGGTTTTTTTGACCGATCTAGTGGGTCATATCGATACTCTAATGGAAGATTCAGAGTTTCGCGTTGATGAGCTTTCCAAACTGATGCATATGAGCCACTCGTCGCTCTATAGAAAATGCCAGGCCCTAACGGGTAGGACCTTGGTGGAATTCGTTAGGAGTACGCGTATTAAAAAGGCTGCCATGTACTTGACCGAGACGGATTATTCCGTAGCTGATGCCGCCTATGTCGTCGGTTTTAATGATGTAAAGTATTTTTCGAAATGCTTCAAAAAAGAACTTGGAAAAAGTCCTGCCGAATATAAGAAGGTACCTGCAGAGTGAGGTCTGTGGCATATTTTGGTAAGGCCAGTAATCTTTAGGGTCGGTGTGGCCTTATGGAGTAAGTGTCAAAAATGACCCCCATTTTTGCCGAAAATGTGACCATAGCGCTGATGTTCCGAAAAAGAGCATTCAAAACCACTTAAATACCTTGTTTTTAAGAAGTTACTTTTTTGTAATTTCTTAAAATGAACCCTATTGTTTCCTAAAATATCCCCTTTTTAAGAAGGAAATTTACCCAATTTTGCTTCATCTAGTTTTTTAGTGATTGGCAATAATGCAGGGGGGCGCTTAAAATATAAAAGTAGCGGTTTCTACAGTCGAATTCTACAAGTTTGACAAACCGTAAAATGTATTTTGGTTTCTCTAAAAAAACAATCGAGCAATAACGGATCGTCCCTCTGTATTAACTCACTGTTGGCAATCTTTCAAATACAAGCGATTCTTCTCTCCGCTTGTCTATTTCCTCATTCGATTTTGTAGAAAACGCTTTTTTTGGATTTATTGAAATTCCTATAGCATGACGTTTCACCAAAAGGTGCCGTTTTGATTCTATGACGGTTGCAAGCTGCCTAAAAATTAGAAGCGACCAATTGTAAGGTAAACTAAAAAATGGTTTTCTTTTGAGATGGCTCGATTCACTTCTGGGACGGATATATCAGGGCGGCACCTATTTTGTATGAGGAGTAAAGAACCTTTGTTGTTAAAAAATTGTTAATTTAAATAAAATTAGGTATTTTTCAAGGTCTTAATTAACCAACCAGCACGATGAATACTTCAGAAAAATTGTTTGCCTCAAGGGTTCTTTTCGGATCTTTGACCCTTTGTTTGCTAATGATTAGCTACGTAGTGTATACCGAGTATGCGACCGACATTCAGAATGAATTGTTCGATGCCCTCACGAAGACCTTTCCGAATTTAGATCGGGAACTTGCGGGACTCTAGTTTAAAAAGGACATCTTTGAAGGTCACCTATAGCCCGGGTCAATAGGGAATTTCTGTTGTGTGCTCAAAAAAAAGAGGACCCTTCATATTGAAGGGCCCGGTTTATGGCAAAAGTCAAATAATTTTAAGAATAAATAGGGCTTAAGATTTTTTTGGGGAACTTAAGTCGCTGGGTTAAAAGACACCGACGGCCCAAAGTATGAGTGCGACGACTACGGAAAGTAAAATACCTACCAATACCACCACCATTACACTTAGGAAGCCATTCAATATCCGGGTACCCGGAGTAATTTGCTGTTCCATTTTTCGTATAGTTTCCTCTAATTTACAAAATTGTGTGGTAAAAGCGGCCTAATCAAGCAACAATTCGACTAACTGACTCATTTTTAGTATGTTCCTTCGATGTAATGCTCGTTTTATCGGTAAAACGACACTTGATGGCTATCGGTCTCCCTTTTTTTGCCCACTCAATTTTTTACTCAACTCCTCCAAGGAGATCCCTTTCGTTTCGGGCATAAGGAAATGTACCCAAGTAAGCTGAAGTACCATCATAAAGGCAAAAAAGGCAAAAACGGGTCCTGGGCCTATCCATGAGAATAGAAAGGGTATCGAAGATGGAATCAGCCATGCGAGTACCCAATGGACAGAACTGCCGAATGCCTGTCCTGAACCCCTCAAATGATTAGGAAATACTTCCGAGATAAATACCCAGATAACGGCCCCTTGGCCAATTGCGTGCGATGCAATGAACAAAAACAGGAAAATCGGTACGGCAATGCCTTCCCATGAAAAGATAAAGGCTGCTGCTACTAGGGCCAGTGAAATGATATAACCGAAAGACCCATAATACATGAGTTGCCTTCTTCCGAGTCGATCGATCAAGAATATGCCTAACATAGTAAAGGCCAAATTGGTAACACCTATTCCAATACTGCTCAACAGCGCCGTGTTTTCCCCAAGTCCTGCGGCTTCAAAAATGCGCGGTGCGTAGTATAAAAAAGCGTTGATACCAGAGAATTGATTGAAAAAGGCGATGAGAAAGGCCAGCATTAAGGGAAAGCGGTACTTCTTGATAAAGATATTCTCTGATGCCGTTGCGCTGGTTTTATCTGCCTCCATGTCTTCCTTCAATTGGGTGATCGAAATTTCAGGACTAATTGTAGCAAGCACGGTTTCGGCCTCTTCCATCCTGTTTTTGGTAACCAACCAACGTGGACTTTTGGGAACGCTTAGAACAAATAGGGTATAAATAATCGCAGGAAAGGCTTCTACTCCTACCATCCATCTCCAATCGTTTTCGCCCAATCCGTTTAAGGCATAGTTAGAGATGAAGGCCACCAGAATACCGAAAACAAGCATAAACTGATAAAAGCCTACCAAACGACCTCTGTTTTTGGCAGGAGCTATTTCTGAAATATAGGCTGGTGCCGCTACGGTTGAGGCTCCAATACCCAAGCCACCTATGAATCTAAAAATACCGAAGGTCACAGGGTCATTTGCAAAGGCCGACCCGATTGCGGAAAGGGAATACAGTACACCAATCCAGATCAGGGTGTTTTTTCTTCCTATTTTGTTCGTTGGAATTCCTCCTAGGATCGCCCCAACGACAGTGCCGAACAATGCCATACCGATAACTACCGTGCCATGAAAGGCATCAGACGATTCCCATAAGAGCTGCAGTTTCTTTTCCGCTCCGGAAATAACAACGGTGTCGAATCCGAATAGAAAGCCTGCCAAGGCCACGATGAGTGAAATAGTAAAGATTTTGGAATTCATGAGGTCGGTTTGTTGGTTCGAGTAAAGCTAACAAAAAAACAAAGGCAATCTCAACAAAGGCTATAGAACTGCCACCTTTGGCCGAAGGGTATCAGACGCGCGCTTCTTTTCCTTTTTGATTTTCAGGTCTTTTTGAGTTCTCGTAGGCGTTTTGATGGAGTCTTTACGAACGGGAGTTCCTATTTTTTCCGGAGCGGACGGCGCTGGATGACTTTGTTTTGTAGGTGAATTGTGCTGTTCGCTAATGGATTCTCTACAGGAGCTTAGAAAAAGAATGAGGCCAAAGTATACCAGGGTAATTTGTAAATATCGCATAATGATTCGCCAATGGGGTTAGAGTAATGTACGGATGTGCTCCATAATTTGGATGCTTGCCCCCTTATTCTTGGCGATATATGTGGCATTAATAGCCCCGGTTTTTTGAAGTAATTCCGGCTGTTCGACCAGAGCGTTGAGTAGTGTACTCAATTCTTTTTTATTTTGTACGGAAAGGATTCCCTTGAGGCCGACCAGGTCTTCAGCCTCTTTGAAACCCTGGTAGTTTGGGCCAATAATCACGGGAATGCCAAAAACCGCAGGCTCAAGCGTGTTGTGAAGTCCTGTAGAAAATGCTCCGCCGACATAGGCGATATCGGCATAACTGTACACCTTGGTGAGCATGCCTATATTATCGATGATGAGCACCTCAAAAGTGCCAATGGTATCTAGATCAGCTTCGGAAAAGAGAACGGTATTTTTGTTAATGGATGCCGATAGCGCTATGATTTGGGCTTTTTCTATTTTGTGCGGGGCCAGTATGAATTTCAGGCTTTTAGAAGAGGTGTTGATAAAGTGTACCAAATGTGCTTCGTCATCGGGCCAAGTACTTCCTGCAACAAGGCAAAGGGCATCTTCTTTAAAGGCCCGGACCAAAGGCAGGTTATTGTCCCTTTCGAGAATCTTGGTGACCCGATCTAATCGGGTATCACCCGAAACCACGGAGTTGTTCATATTGATCGAGGCCAATAATTCTTGTGATTCCTTATTCTGAACGAAAATATGGGAAAAAGCGGCTAGGGCATTTCGCATCAGACCACCGTACCATTTAAAATAGAGTTGCTCCTTTCTGAAAATCGCGGATAGTAATAGTGTGGGGATGTTTCTCGATTCAATTTCCTTCAAATAATTAGGCCAAATTTCGTATTTGACAAACAGTACTAGCGCCGGTCGGACCGTTTCCAAAAACCGTTTGGCGTTGGCTTTTGTATCCATTGGTAAATAGACTACCACATCAGCGGCGGAAGTGTTTTTCTTTATCTCATATCCCGAAGGGGAGAAAAAAGTAACCAGAATTTTAAAGTCCGGGAATTCCGATTTTGATTTTTCGATGATTGGAAGCCCTTGTTCGAACTCCCCAAGAGAGGCGGCATGCATCCAGATAACCTTATCGTCCTGGGAAATCGACTTTTCGAGTATGGCGAAAGTTTGTTTGCGCCCCTCGACGAACAGTTTTAGTTTAGGACTGAGTTTGGCCAGTAACCTCAGAGAAAACCAGGCAATGTGAACAAGAAGATTGTAGATGATGGCCAATGGAAAATCCTTTGGCGCTAAAATACACTTCTTTCCATGAAAACCGATTGAAGTCCGTTTCGTATTTTTGTGAGAAATAAGACTTTCCATTTAATTGAACAGCTCCATGAAGAAAATCCAAATGGTGGATCTCAACGGTCAATATCAAGCCATAAAAGAAAAAGTAAATTCATCCCTTTCCACTATTTTAGAAAACTCGGCCTTCATCAACGGGCCGGACGTGAAAGCTTTTCAAACGGAATTAGAGCAGTATTTGGGCGTAAAACATGTCATTCCATGTGCGAACGGTACCGATGCACTTCAGATCGCTATGATGGGTCTTGGCCTGAAACCGGGTGATGAGGTAATAACGGCGGACTTTACCTTTGCCGCTACGGTTGAAGTTATCGCTTTACTGCAATTGACACCTGTACTGGTGGATGTAGAACCAGATACGTTCAATATCGACGTTGCGGCCATTGAACGTGCTATCGGTCCAAAAACAAAGGCCATTGTGCCAGTACATCTCTTTGGCCAATGCGCGAATATGGATGCGATTTTAGCCCTGGCCGAAAAGCACAATTTGTATGTCATCGAAGACAATGCCCAGGCTATTGGAGCCAATTATACGGCTACCAATGGTGAAAAACAAAAAGCAGGCACTATCGGTCACGTGGGATCGACTTCCTTCTTTCCTTCCAAGAACTTAGGATGTTATGGCGATGGAGGGGCGATTTTCACGAATGATGATGAATTGGCCCACACCTTAAGGGGTATGGTCAATCACGGAATGTATAAAAGATACCATCATGATGTCGTCGGGGTCAATTCACGGCTCGATTCCATACAGGCGGCAGTGTTGAGAGCAAAGCTTCCAAAACTAGATGAATACTGTAGTGCGCGAAGAGATGCAGCCCGCAAATACAACGAAGCCTTTGCAGCTCAGATGCATATTGTAACCCCCAAGACGGTCAATGGCTGTGAGGGCATATGCGATACATGCGATTGTCATGTATTCCATCAATATACCTTGAAGATTACCAATGGAAAACGAGATGCCCTAGTGGAACACTTTGCTGAAAAGGGAATCCCGTGTGGGGTATACTATCCGATTCCCTTACACCGACAAAAAGCGTATCTGAACGACAGGTATGAGGAAGCGGATTTTCCGGTCACCAATCAATTGGTGAAGGAGGTTATATCACTGCCCATGCATACCGAGCTTGACGACGAACAGATTAACTATATTACTGCAACCGTAATCGATTTTGTGAACGGCTAATGTTTTTTTATCGCTAGTTTTGACCCCCAAAAGAAATACCCACTTTAAAACGAATACATGAAGATTTTGGTTACAGGAGGTTTAGGATTCATTGGATCGCATACCGTAGTGGAATTGCAGAATGAGGGCTACGAAGTGGTCATTATTGATGACTGCTCCAATTCGTCTGAAGACGTTCTCGATGGTATCGTGGCCATTACCGGTAAGAAGCCCCTATTTGAAAAGCTTGACTTAAAAGAAAAAGATAAGGTGGTCGACTTCTTTAAAAGACATCATGATATTGAGGGAGTCATTCATTTTGCAGCATCGAAAGCAGTTGGTGAGAGTGTTGAGAAGCCCCTATTGTATTACGAGAATAATATCGGCACCTTGGTCTATATTTTAAACGAACTGTCAAAGAAAGCGCAGGCGAATTTTATTTTTAGCTCTTCGTGTACGGTTTATGGCCAAGCCGATGAGTTGCCGATTACCGAAAATGCGCCTGTAAAAACTGCCGAATCACCCTATGGGAATACCAAGCAGATGGGTGAGGAGATTATTGCCGATACCTGCAAGGTCACGACGGGCTTACAGGCGATTTCACTTCGGTATTTTAACCCAATGGGAGCACACCCAAGCGTTGAAATTGGGGAGCTTCCTAAAGGAGTGCCTCAAAACCTCGTTCCGTTTATTACTCAAACCGGTATAGGATTGCGAAAAGAATTATCTGTTTTCGGAGATGATTATCCAACTCCCGACGGTACCTGTATTCGAGATTATATTCATGTCGTGGATCTTGCAAAGGCTCATGTAGTGGCACTTCAGCGACTTTTGAATCGAGCGAACGAATCAAATTATGAGGTTTATAATTTGGGTACCGGAAAGGGAAGTTCAGTACTAGAGGTCATCAATAGTTTTGAGAAGGTGTCCGGAAATAAATTGAATTACAAGATTGTAGACCGTCGGCAAGGGGACGTTATATCTGCCTATGCCGATACCACAAAAGCCAATAATATTCTAGGATGGAAAGCCAAATCAACCCTTGACGAGGCGATGAAATCGGCTTGGGATTGGGAGCAAAAAATAAGAAACTGATTAAAGACTGAAATAATTTTAGTTGTAGGGCGAGTTAAGAAGCGAGTGCGAAGAAATAGTTGTATATTTCTTCGCATTTTTGTTTAAAACCAACCCTGATATGAAAAGAATACTGTTCCTTATTGCTATTTTTCAGTTGACAATTAGTTCCGCTCAAGACCTTTATCTGCAGTGCGGCAATATTGTGGATACCGAGACCGGAAAGGTCTTAAGGGAAAAGACCATAGTTGTATCCGGAAACAAGATCAAAAGTATTCAAAACGGATTCACTTCGGGCTCTGGAGATGATCAGGTCATCGATTTGAAGAGCAAAACCGTGTTGCCCGGTTTCATTGACATGCATGTGCACATTGAAGGCGAATCAAGCCCCAGTAGATACTTAGAGCGTTTTACCAAAAACCCTGCGGATGTTGCGTTACAGGCTACCGTATATGCTGAACGTACCCTTATGGCCGGCTTTACTACCGTCAGGGATCTGGGTGGCTCAGGCGTGAATATCGCTTTGAGAAATGCCATCAACAAAGGAATCGTAAAAGGGCCTCGAATTTTCACGGCCGGTAAGACGATTGCCTCCACCGGAGGTCATGGAGACCCTACGAACGGAATGCGAGAAGATTTACGGGGAGACCCGGGCCCAAAAGAAGGTGTGGTCAACTCACCCGAAGATGCCAAAAAAGCAGTTCGACAACGTTACAAAGATGGTTCGGATTGTATAAAAATAACTGCTACCGGCGGTGTAATGAGTGTAGCTAAAAACGGTCAAAATCCACAGTTCACTATTGAAGAGATCAAGGCGATTACCGCAACGGCCAAAGACTACGGATTTCTTACCGCGGCCCATGCCCATGGTGACGAAGGCATGCGAAGGGCGGTTTTAGGAGGCATAAAAACCATTGAACATGGTACCTTGATGAGTGAGGAAACCATGGATTTAATGGTGCAACATAATACCTATCTGGTACCGACCATTTCAGCGGGTAAGGCAGCGGCTAAAATGGCCGATATTCCGGGATACCTACCGCCGGTAGTGGCAAAAAAGGCCCGCGAAATAGGGCCGGTAAGTCAAGTGACTTTCGGGAAGGCTTTTAAAAAAGGGGTTCCCATCGCTTTTGGAACCGATGCCGGTGTTTCTCCACATGGGGAAAACGGAAAGGAATTCGGCTTCATGCATGAAGCTGGAATGCCGATTATGAAGACCATACAGGCTGCTACCACCACAAATGCCGAACTTTTGGGAATGAAAAATGAATTAGGACAATTAAAGGCTGGTTTTTTAGCGGATATCGTCGCCGTTGATGAAGACCCTACAAAGAATGTAGCTACCCTTGAAAAAGCCATTTTCGTAATGAAGGAAGGGGTAGTCTACAAAGAATGAAGCATGACTTTCGATTACCCAAATAGCGATGTGCTTCTTGAGGCTGCTCTTCGTGAACAGCTCTTTCCGAAGTTAGTGGCGCAATTGAGAAAAGATTTCGGATTGGCCAATATTCCTATTGAAATTCCGAATAGCCTCGATTCTAAGGCGCTATCGTCTCTTATCCATGAAAAAGTGTATTACTTGATTCTGGAAAAATTTGAATACTTGCAGCTGCTCTATGTGATTGACGTGCCGGAGAAGGCTTTCAAACATATCCATATGACCGACGTGGTCGAGGTCGCTGAACAAATGACCTTGCTCATCTTGCGACGCGAACTTCAGAAAGTGTGGTACAAGAAAAAGTATACCCCCTAAAAGTAAAACCGAATAAAAGGTACCCAAGCATTTAAATAGATACTATCCTCACTATCGTGCAAGACATTGTATCGAATGCCGAAAGTTGCAAAGTTAGTCGAGTATCCTGCTCCGAGAAATAGACCAGGGGACCAATAGTCTTCTTCAACAGTGCTCCCTAGAGTACGTATCGAAGTGTTTACCCTAAGTTGTTCGAACTCGCCCGAAAGTTGAATTTCTGGTATGGGGTTGACGAGCACAATTGCGCTCGGTCCATATGCCCATAATTGCTGGTCGTTGAATTTGAAAAAATTGACGTTGGCCCCGATCCCTGCTGCGAAAATTTCGTTGAACTGATAAATGGCGCTTGGAGATAGGGCACCATTGAACCCACCATTTGAAAAATTCAGTCCGATACCTCCACCAAAACGGATCTTGTCCCAAAAATTGCCGTTGCCCTGTGGATTTTGGGAAAAACAAAAACCTATGGAAAAAAGCAAGAAAAGACCTAAAAAGAACGTTTTGCGATTAAGGGGCTTTACAAAAATCATCATTGTTCGACTTTGACTGGTATTTACATCCCTAAGATACTACTAGATATGGTAAATGTTGTATTTTTGATGAACTTTTATATCGTTCACATAGAACTGTTTTATGGATAAATATTCCTTCTTAAATGCCGCACATACGTCTTTCTTTTCAGAATTGTATGATCGGTATTTGACAAGTCCCGATAGCATTGAACCTAGTTGGCGTGCTTTTTTTCAAGGCTATGATTTCGGCATGGAAAGCTCGCTTGATGAACTTGACTTGGATGCAATGACAGGTGATGGCCTCGTTGCCGTTCCGCAGTCGCTTCAAAAAGAATTCCGTGTATTGAAACTGATCGATGGCTATCGCAGTAGGGGGCATCTATTTACAAAGACCAATCCGGTGCGCGAGCGCCGCAAGTATATACCGACCCTGGAACTCGAGAATTTCGGTTTGGAAAGTTCCGATTTGGATACGGTTTTTACCGCAGGTGAGATATTGGGTCTCGGGTCGAGTAGTTTAAGAAATATCGTCAAGCATCTGACCAACATCTATTGTAGTGCCATTGGTGTAGAATACATGTACATCAGAAAACCTGAACGTGTTTTGTGGATTCAAAATTGGATCAATGTCAATGACAATCATCCCAATTTCGATGAGAAGCGAAAAAGGCATATCCTTAAGAAGTTGAATCAGGCCGTATCTTTCGAAAGCTTTTTACATACCAAATATGTTGGGCAAAAACGCTTCTCCCTTGAAGGAAACGAATCTTTGATACCTGCTTTGGATGCTGTGGTCGAACGTGCTGCCGAAATGGGGGTAGAGCAATTTGTCATGGGAATGGCACACAGAGGACGGTTGAATGTACTCACCAATATTTTCGGAAAGGCGGCGAAAGATATTTTCAGTGAATTCGATGGTAAGGACTACGAACAGGAAATCTTCGACGGTGACGTCAAATACCATTTGGGATGGACATCAGATCGAAAATCGGATAATGGCAACAAGATTAAGATGAACATTGCGCCGAATCCATCGCATTTGGAAACTGTGGGAGCAGTGGTCGAGGGTATTGCAAGAGCGAAACAAGATGCCCATTATGCGGATGATTTTTCAAAAGTACTACCGATAGTCGTGCATGGTGATGCCGCAATAGCAGGGCAAGGCCTGATTTATGAGGTCGTGCAAATGGCGCAGTTAGATGGTTATAGAACAAACGGTACCATACATATCGTAGTGAACAATCAAATTGGTTTCACCACTAATTATCTTGATGCCAGATCATCTACCTATTGTACTGATGTGGGCAAAGTGACTTTGAGTCCTGTACTGCATGTCAATTCAGATGATGCGGAAGCCGTTGTTCATGCTTCTCTTTTTGCTTTGGAATATCGTATGCGATTTAATCGCGATGTTTTTCTGGATCTTTTAGGATATAGAAAATACGGCCATAATGAAGGGGACGAACCTCGTTTTACCCAACCTAAACTGTATAAAGCCATTGCGAAACATCAGAACCCTAGGGATATCTATGCCGCACGCTTACTGGAGGAAGGGGTTATTGACGATGGATTCGTGAAAAAATTAGAAGAAGAGTACAAATCGTCACTCGAAGAGGAGTTGGAAGATTCGCGTAAGGAAGACAAAACTGTCATTACGCCTTTTATGGCCGATGAATGGAAGGGTTTTGAAAATGTGAGAGAGTGGGAAATGCTGGATGCGGTCGATACCACTTTCGATAAGAAAAAATTGAGTGCTATCGCGAAAGTCATTACGGAACTTCCCACCGATAAAAAGTTCTTGAGAAAAGTCGAACGATTGGTAGGGGATCGAAAAAAGATGTTCTTTGAAACCGATAGGTTAGACTGGGCCATGGGTGAACTCTTAGCGTATGGAACGCTATTGGAAGAAGGGTATGGTGTTCGAATTTCAGGGCAGGATGTGGAGCGAGGGACCTTCTCGCATCGACATGCAGTAATGAAGGTTGAGGAGAGCGAAGAAGAGGTACTCTTATTAAATCACATTTCCGACAAGCAAGGGAGTTTTCAGATTTATAATTCCCTCTTATCTGAATATGGAGTGGTAGGTTTTGATTACGGTTATGCGATGGCGAGCCCAAATACGCTGACCATTTGGGAAGCCCAGTTTGGTGATTTTAGCAACGGCGCACAGATCATGATCGATCAATATATCTCTGCTGCCGAGGATAAATGGAAGTTGCAAAATGGGCTCGTGATGCTACTTCCCCATGGATATGAGGGGCAAGGAGCCGAACATTCCTCTGCACGCATGGAGCGTTATTTACAGCTTTGTGCACGCGATAATATGTACATCGCCGATTGCACAACGCCGGCAAACCTATTCCATTTGTTGAGAAGACAAATGAAAGCGAAATTCAGAAAACCATTGATTATTTTCACACCCAAAAGCCTCTTGAGACATCCGAAGGCGGTTTCTTCGGTTGATGAGCTGGCGACCGGAGCTTTTCAAGAAGTGATCGATGACGTCAATGCCGATGTGAAAAAAGTAAAAAGCCTTGTTTTTTGTACAGGTAAATTTTATTACGATCTTTTGGCCGTTAAAGAAGAACAACAGCGTGATGATGTGGCCTTAGTTCGTTTGGAGCAATTGTTCCCCTTGCCTTATGACCAAATGAAGGCGGTAATGGCAAAATATAAAAACGCAAATGATTGGGTTTGGGCTCAAGAAGAGCCAAGAAATATGGGTGCATGGAGTCATCTACTGATGCATTTTAAAGATGCAAGTAAGTTCAGGGTAGCGTCAAGGCGCTTTTATGCCTCACCAGCTGCCGGTAGTGCAGTGCGTTCGAAAATGAGGCACCAACAGGTCATCGATTTTGTGTTCGATAAGACCAAAGACAACATGACGCGCCCAGCGAAGAAAAAATAATAGAGCAAATTATAGAGTATTATGATTTTAGAAATGAAAGTCCCGTCTCCGGGAGAATCGATTACCGAAGTAGAGATTGCAGAATGGCTTGTTGAAGATGGGGATTACGTAGAAAAAGACCAGGCAATCGCTGAAGTGGATTCTGATAAGGCAACTTTGGAATTGCCAGCTGAACAAAGTGGTATCATAACCCTTAAAGCTGAGGTTGGAGATGCTGTTGAGGTAGGTGCCGTAGTTTGCTTGATCGACACTAGTGCTGCCAAACCCGAGGGAGGCGAAAAGAAGGAGGATGCACCCAAAACCGAGGTTAAGGAAGAGCCGAAAAAGGAAGTGGCTACCATAACCCAAAAGGAGACCTATGCTTCGGGAACACCTTCACCTGCAGCCAAAAAGATTTTAGATGAAAAGGGGATAGCTTCAAATACCGTAAAGGGTTCAGGGCGTGATGGAAGAATAACGAAGGAAGATGCGGTGAAGGCAGTACCTGCGATGGGAACCCCAACAGGCGGTAGTAGGGGAGAGCGTCGCTCGAAACTTTCCATGCTGCGAAGAAAAGTAGCTGAACGATTGGTTTCGGCCAAGAACGAAACAGCAATGTTGACTACCTTCAATGAGGTTGATATGTCACCTATTTTCGAGTTGCGTAAGCAATACAAAGAAGACTTCAAAGCCAAACACGGTGTGAGTCTTGGTTTTATGTCATTCTTTACTAAAGCGGTGGTTCGCGCCCTTGAAATGTACCCGGCCGTCAATTCGATGATCGATGGTAAAGAAATGATCAGCTATGACTTTTGTGATATTAGCATAGCCGTCTCAGGACCTAAGGGCCTAATGGTGCCGGTCATCCGAAATGCCGAAAACTTGACTTTTAGAGGAATTGAATCCGAAGTCAAGCGGTTGGCGATTCGTGCAAGGGAAGGAGAGATTACAGTTGACGAGATGACAGGGGGTACTTTTACCATCACCAATGGAGGTGTTTTTGGTTCTATGTTGTCCACACCGATTATCAACCCGCCTCAAAGTGCGATTTTGGGGATGCACAATATTGTAGAGCGACCCATAGCAAAAGATGGGGCCATAGCGATAGCCCCTATTATGTATGTGGCCTTGTCCTATGATCACCGCATTATCGATGGTAAGGAATCCGTTGGGTTCTTGGTTGCTGTCAAAGAAGCCCTAGAAAGTCCTGAAGAATTGTTGATGGACAATGATATTAAGAAAGCACTGGAAATGTAGCTTTCGCAGAAAGGTCATTTGAAAGAAACGCGCTGCCATAGACAATCTATGACAGCGCGTTTTTCGTTGATTGACAGGGTCATTGAACCCGAGAGGTTCCTACTGGATCTCCTGCCACGATAAGGTAACAGTCATTTTTTGATGGTCTTTCTTAATTGTCACAATTCAAATCTTCCTTTGATTGCCTATCGGCATTGGGAAAACACTTTTCTGTTGGAAGTCCAGAAGGCTCGTAACGTTGTAGATTTTTGTCTTGAAGGCTGTTTTCAACAAATTGGGTGAGTTGTTCGATTTCGTCAAGGTCTAAATTCAAAGGAATGAATTGATCTGCCAGCTGTTCGTCACTGACATCAAAACTCTCCTTAACAGCTCTGTTTTTGTACACGATGATCTCTTTTATCGATTGAAGGCTGCCTCCATGTCCGAAGAAATTCACATCTTTTAAATTGTAGAGTTGTGGTACCTTGAACTTATAGTCATCAGATGGGTTTTTAGTAAAACCTCCACGCCCCTTTTTCGTAGCTTCATCTACTAAAATCGGCACGGCAGGTTCTGCGAGATCACCTAAACCAAGGGCATAGAATGCTTCTGAATTTAGCGCGGGACCACTATGGCATTCGTAACAATTGGCCTTTCCGAAAAATAAGGCCGCCCCTTTCTTTTCTTCAATGGACATTGCGTTTGATGAACCCTTAAGCCATTTTTGAAAGTTCGATTCATTGGCAAGTAGTGTTCTTTCATATGCCGCGATGGCCAATCCTGTCGTAGTCAGCGTATACCGTTCGGCTTCGGGCAAATCAGGGAAGGCTTGATCGAACAGGAAGGTATAGCCGCTATCATCTAAAAATTCTTTTGTAACACTCATTCTATGTACGGTCAGGCCAGCTATGGCCTGGGTTTCCACACCTTCGAATCCAAGGGTGTTGGTCTCTTTGGGTGTGTCAGGTGTCCAGTTCGATTCCGTTCCCAAGTTCGGACCCGTAGCACCGAATTGACCATTCCACAGCATGACTTTTTGATAAGCTGCGTTTAATACCGTTGGTGACTTTATGGGTTGTACGTCGGCCATTTCCGCAGTATAATCGGCTGTAAGCTTTCGTGCTTCTCCGAAAAGTCCGAACCCGCTTCCGCCATCGCCTATGCCTTGCTTTATTCCGCTTTGAAACCCGGCAGCTCTATGGTGGCAACTAGCACAGGAATACGTGCCCTTGTTCGCCTCAAGTTTGGCATTGGTCGCAAGGCCCGTTTCATGAAAAAGCAATTGCCCAAGCAACACTTTTTCCGCGGTCAGCGGATTTTTAGGGTCCGCCGGAATGTTTTCAAGATCATCACTTTCCGGTAAAATGTAAAAGTCTAGGCTACCTGATAGTTCGGTAAGTTGCTCTTTGAGAGCCAGGTCTTCTGCTGTGACCTTAATGTCCAGAAGCTCGCTATCCACGGAACAACTGCCTATGAACAGTGCGCCACATAAATACAGCGGTTTTTTTAGGTTTTTCCAAAGATTCATAAATGAGGTTATAGTTGGGTTATATGCCTCAAATTTAGTCAGTTACGTAGAGAAGTTTAAAATAAGTCGACAAACAGTAGATAATTGGGCCTTAGTGCTATTTTTCTTTCAAATAGACACAGTTTTTGTCATAATCGATAATTGCCCTTGCCTTTTTAAGAATATCGGCGCCGATGATGCCATCGACCGGTAGTGCCTTATGAGTGGTCAGTGCTTCATTCACATGTACAAGGTCGAACAAGACCACTTTGAGTTTGTTTTTCCTCCAATCGCCGATTTTGATTTTGTTTTTTGTGGAAACCAAGGTTTCCATGTTCGTTGCGCCTGCCCCGGCTGCCTTGATTTTGGATTCTTTTGAGGTGAGATTGAAAAATTCTATTTTGTCGAATCCAACACAAGTGTTCGATGCGCCTGTATCTAAGATAAACCTTCCGGAAATACCATTTAGTTTGGCGACTATTTCAAAGTGATTGGTCGTGGTGAGCACCAACGGTACCTTGATGTACTTTTTCTTTTTCAGGAATTTTTTCAAGCTCGACATTGATTTTTTTGACAAAGATAAACCTATTTTTGCCACATGGTTTTAACCGACACACATACCCATCTATATAGTGAGGCCTTTGATGATGACCGAAGCGAAGTGATAGCGAATGCGATGTCAAAAGGAATCCGTCGTTTTTTTCTTCCGGCCATTGATTCCTCTTATACCGAGGCGATGTTCGATTTGAAGGAAAAGTATCCTGACAATATATTTCTCATGATGGGGCTCCATCCCACTCATGTAAAAGGAAATTACAAAGATGAACTTGCTCATGTAGCCCAAATGTTGAACGAACACGTATTCGTCGCGGTAGGGGAAATAGGAATCGACCTGTATTGGGACAAAAGCTTTTTCGCTCAGCAGCGTGAGGCGTTCAAGTTTCAAATACAGTTGGCCAAGCAGCATGGTCTACCGATTGTAATTCACTGCCGTGAGGCCTTTGACCAGATTTTCGAAGTGCTCGAAGAAGAAAAGGGTCCTGGCCTTTATGGTATTTTCCATTGCTTTACAGGAACCGTTGAACAGGCCAGACGAGCCATCTCATATAATATGAAGTTGGGTATAGGAGGTGTAGTCACGTTCAAGAACGGTAAAATCGATACTTTTTTAAAGGAAATCGACCTGAAGCATTTGGTTCTGGAGACCGATGCGCCATACTTGGCTCCGGTTCCCTATCGGGGAAAGCGGAATGAAAGTGCTTATTTGATCAATGTGCTTGCGAAGTTGAGTATCATTTATGGCGTTGATGAGGCCGAAATCGCAACGATAACCACACAAAACTCAAAGGATATTTTTAAGATTTAGAAGTGTCTCTCGAAGCTTTGAATACCGAAAAAACAATGAACACTACTATTGGAAAGACCAATATATTATTGATTTACACTGGCGGTACCATAGGTATGGTCAAGGACTACGCCACTGGAAACCTAAAGGCGTTCGATTTTGATAAGCTGCAGAGTAATATTCCAGAGTTGTATCAACTCGATTGCGCTATCGAAACCATTTCGTTTGATTGCCCTATTGACTCCTCCAATATGGACCCAGGGCACTGGGCCAATATCGCCTCGATTATTGAGGGCCGCTACGAAGATCACGACGGTTTCGTTGTACTGCATGGCAGTGATACGATGAGTTATAGTGCTTCTGCATTGAGTTTTATGCTGGAACATTTGTCAAAGCCGGTGATATTTACCGGTTCACAGTTGCCTATAGGTGATTTGCGTACTGACGCCAAAGAGAACCTGATTACTTCAATACAAATTGCGGCGTCGCAAGAAAGAGGTCGTCCAATAATTAGGGAGGTCTGTGTGTATTTTGAATATAAACTATACAGGGCGAATCGGACCACTAAAATCAATGCGGAGCACTTTGAGGCCTTTCAGTCCTTAAACTATCCGCCCTTAGCCGAGTCTGGAGTGCATCTTAAAATATATAAGGAGAATCTGCTCCCCAAGGGGCGCTCAAAGTCACTGCGCGTTCATAAGGTGATGGATAATAGAGTAGGGGTCTTAAAACTCTTTCCCGGTATTACCGAAGCTTTTTTCAAAAATGTACTACAATGCGACGGATTAAGAGCTTTGATAATGGAAACCTATGGTGCAGGAAATGCGCCGACCTATGATTGGTTTACAAAAAGCTTGAAAGAAGCCTTGCAAAAAGGATTGATTTTGGTAAATGTGACACAGTGTTCTGGGGGCAGTGTACTATTGGGTCAATATGAGACGAGCCAGCACTTAAAAAAATTGCAAATCATTAATGGCAAGGATATTACCACCGAGGCTGCCGTAACCAAACTGATGTATATGCTCGGACAAGATGTTTCCATGGCATCATTTAAAACTATTTTTGAGACTTCTATCCGGGGAGAGATGGAATAAAAATAACGGCTTATATTTCCTCAACTAATATTTTTTTTGTTATTTGGGCAACCTTTAAGGCTAAACTAGAGAGGTGGCCGAGTGGTCGAAGGCGCACGCCTGGAAAGTGTGTATACACCAAAAGTGTATCGAGGGTTCGAATCCCTTCCTCTCTGCATTTTTATTTTACTTTTATTATTACTAAATTTTTTTATCTTTAACACAATTAACTAATCGAAATCCTAAGTTTGAAAAAAATGAAAAAATTATTCTCTATCCTGGCCCTAGCTGGGTTATTTGTATTAAGTACAAATACGGTAAATGCAAAAGCGACCACTTCATCGGTTGTATCAAATTTGACAACAATCGCAGCCACTACAATGTTGGTGCAAGATGATGCCGCTCCAGCGGACAGAAGTTTTACACAGGTTCTTAAAGAGCAATTCATCAAGGGTGGTGCGGGCTTTATGAGCTTTGTATTGATTTGTTTGATACTCGGTTTGGCGGTAGCTATTGAAAGAATCATTTATTTAAACTTGGCTAGTACAAATACTTCAAAACTAAGACAACAGGTCGAAGATGCGTTAGCATCCGGTGGTGTTGAGGCTGCTAAGGAAGTTTGTAGAAACACCAAAGGCCCCGTTGCTTCAATTTACTACCAAGGTCTCGATAGAGCAGGGGAAAGTGTTGAGGCTGCCGAGAAAGCGGTTGTTTCGTACGGAGGAGTTCAAATGGGACAGTTAGAGAAAAACGTTTCCTGGTTATCACTGTTTATCGCGATTGCGCCGATGCTTGGTTTCATGGGTACGGTAATCGGTATGATTCAGGCCTTCGAGAAAATTAGTGCGGTCGGTAACTTGAGTGCATCACTTATTGCAGGTGATATTCAGGTGGCATTATTAACAACGGTATTCGGTCTTATTACGGCGATTATACTTCAGATTTTCTACAACTATATTATTGCTAAAATCGATAGCATTGTAAATGACATGGAAGATTCATCGATTTCTTTAATCGATATGTTGGTAGATCACAAAAAATAATAGTCGGACCTTTAAATCAAGTATAATGCATAAAATTGTAAAAATCGGTTTAATTGCCATCAGCATCATCGCATTTATTATGCTCTTCATGATGCCCGATAGTGATATGCCAATGGGTGAAGCAATGGGCAGCACTGGAATTACGGTAATGTTCGCCTTGGCCTACCTTCTTTTGGCCATCGCTGTAATTGCTACTGTAGTTTTCGGTCTGAAGAATGTTGTTTCTACTCCAGGAGGGTTGAAGAAGGCGTTGTTCGGAATTGTAGGTCTTTTGGTACTCTTAGGTATAGCATATGGACTTTCGAGTGGTACGGATGTGTCGATCGAAAAAATGGCTTCGGCCGGTATAGAGACCAGTGAAGGCGGTATTAAGCAAGTAGGAGCTGGTATCAACATGTTTTTTATCATGTTGGTCGTAGCTGTAGGACTAATCGCTTGGGGCGCTATCAAAAAGGCAACAGGTAAATAAAAATAGATAAATCATGGGTAGAAGAGCAGGAGCACCAGAAGTAAACGCAGGATCCATGGCAGATATCGCATTCTTACTGCTTATCTTCTTCTTGGTGACCACCACCATTGAGACAGATGCAGGTTTGGATCGTATGTTGCCACCAATCGAACCGCCCGATACTGATGTTATCATTAAGCAGAAGAATATTTTTCAGGTCAGTATCAACAAGAACAATCAGTTGTTGGCCGATGATGAATTGACCGAGCTTAAAGATTTACGGGCCAAGGCGGTAGCCTTTTTGGACAATAATGGCGATGGCACATGTAGTTTTTGCAAAGGCGCAAAAGATTCGGAGTCATCGGATAATCCGTCAAAGGCGATTATCTCTTTGAAAAATGATAGGGAAACGAAGTACAGTACCTACATCACCGTTCAGAATGAATTAGTAGGTGCGTATAACGAGTTGCGGAACAGAGAATCAATGCGTTTGTTCAACCGTCCTTTTGTAGACTTGGAAGCGGATTACCTCAATCCGGAAACCGATGAAGACCTTAAGGATGAATTGAAGGAAAAGGTGAAAAGGATACAGGAGATGTACCCTCAGAAGCTTTCGGAAGCAGAGACTTCATCTAATTAATACACGTCTTAAATAACTATAGGATTATGTCAAAATTTGCAAAGAAAAAAGACGGAGATTTACCCGCGGTTTCAACGGCGTCGTTACCTGATATCGTTTTCATGCTTTTGTTTTTCTTCATGACCGTAACGGTAATGAAAGACAGTTCGCTCAAAGTGGAAAATAACCTTCCCAGTGCTAGCGAAATCAAAAAGCTCGAAAAGAAGGATAGAGTTATTACCATTTATGTGGGTAAGCCAACACCGGAGTACGCAAAGGTCTTCGGCTCTGAATCTAAGATTCAGTTGAACGATAAGTTTGCCGACCCTTCCGACGTAGGGGATTTTATCTTAATGGAAAGAGCGAAAAAAGCCCAAGAACTACAAAATGTATTGACGACCTCCCTTAAAGTCGATAAGAATGCCAACATGGGTATTATATCCGATATTAAGGAAGAACTGAGAAAAGTAAATGCCTTAAAGGTTAATTACACCACAGTAAGTGGTGATGCATTTACTAATCTTGAGTAGTAACTAGAACATTTTCAAACTTATAAAAGGCTCCAAATTGATTTTTGGAGCTTTTTTATTTATGTAACTTTGATGGGATGTTGCGATTATTCATTTTAACACTTCTGGGGATAACATCAGTTCTCAAGGCCCAATCGGGCAGTGAATCGCTTGAAGTAAGCCCTAGGTATTTCGAGGATCAATTCTATTTGGGAATTACCTATAATTTCTTGCTGAAAAAACCAGAGGAGGTCAAACAGCAGAATTTGTCCTATGGTCTTCGGGCAGGTATGATCAAGGATATACCTTTGAACGCTAGTCGAACCATTGGTCTGGGCCTAGGCCTTGGTCTGGGTTTGAACACCTATTACACCAATATGGAGGCATTGGAGACGGCAGACGGTATTCAGTACGCTGTTATCAATTCAAATAGGACATACAAGAGGAGTAAGTTGGAGACCCATTCCATTGAATTACCTATAGAGTTCAGATGGCGAAATTCAAACCCAAGGGAATACAAGTTTTGGCGGATCTATACAGGTATTACGTTCGCTTATGTCTATGATATGAGATCCAAGTTCGTACCCTCTGACGATTCCGGAGAAGTAACGAATTCTTTTAGTAATCCTGATGCCAGAACATTACAATATGGTATTACCTTCAATTTTGGATTCAATAGCTTTAATGCACATGTCTATTATTCCCTTACGAATCTTTTAGATGATACGAGTTTTATCGAACAAGAAAGCATTCGAATGAGGCCATTGCGCGTGGGTTTGATATTCTACATTCTTTAAATACGATTTTCCTTTAATTTTGTTAACACTACTTTAAGATTTGGCACATATCTTGATGTGTTGATAGTACCACCAACTTCGTTCTCGGCTAGTCGCCAACACACCCTATTTCAAAACTTCGATTGAACTCGAATTTTGTGCTATGCATAAAATTTTGTTTCACTTGCTCGTCGATCGATGGGCGTAAAAAAGTAATGTATGACTAACAGAGATGAAGTGCCCAAAGTAAATGCAGGTTCCATGGCGGATATTGCGTTTTTATTATTGATCTTTTTTTTGGTAACCACTAGTATTGAAACTGACGCAGGTTTGGCCAGAATGTTACCGGCAATTAATCCAAAACCACCACTGCCCATTCCAGAGAAGAACATTCTTCCTATTTTGATTAATGGCGAAGGAGCACTTTTGGTAGATGACGAACAAGTAGATCTTGCAGATTTACGAAAGCTTACGATAGCCTTTTTGGATAATGGTGGGGCTTCACAGGAAGACCCTAGGTATTGTGATTACTGTAGAGGTGAAAGAGACTCGAAATCATCGGATAGCCCAGCAGAAGCCGTCGTGTCTCTTCTGAGTAGTAGAGAAACGAGTTACGGCACTTATATATCGGTGCAAAATGAATTGGTCGGTGCTTACAATGACCTTAGAAATCGAGAAGCACAACGGCTCTACAAAAGGCTCTATACCGATATGGAGAAGGCTTACCTAAGCCCTGAAACACCGGTATCGGTAAAAGAAGGTCTGAAGCCTAAGATCAAGCATATTCAAGATCTTTTTCCTTTGAACCTATCCGAAGCCGAAAGAAACTAAAAACGAACTATGATGTCAAAATTCAATCTAGGTAGAAATGAGGAAAGTCCGGAAGTGTCAACCGCTTCTTTGCCCGATATTGTGTTTATGTTACTGTTCTTTTTTATGACGGTAACCGTTATGAAAGATGATTCATTGAAGGTAGTCAATGAACTGCCCAATGCCACGGAGATGAAGCGGCTTGAAAAGAAAGACCGTATCATCACGATTTATATCGGCAAGCCCCAAAAAAAATGGGAGGACATTGTAGGGTCTGAACCAAAAATACAAGTAGATGATAAGTTTATTGATGTAGTGGAGGTAGGTTCGTTCGTCCTCGGTCGCATTGCTAGTATGCCAGAGGGTATTAGGCCGTATGCGACCGTCTCGCTGAAAGTAGATAAAAATGCCAATATGGGCTTAATATCCGATGTCAAGCAGGAACTCCGTAAAGTGAACGCCTTAAAAATCAATTATACCACATTAAACGGTGAAATCTTGTTAAACCGTTGAGTAGTTTAGGCATGTTTGGAAAAAGTTAGGTTTATAACCAATACTTTACGGTAAGCAGTTGCGAGATGGCTCCTATCAAAAAGCCAATGACCAATTCCGCTTTAGAGTGGGCTTTGAGGTAAAGTCTCGACGAGGCGACCAAACCTGTGAGCAGAATCAGTATGCCCAGGGCTATGGTGATATTGATTTCAAAATGCACACTGAGGCAGGTGAGATACATGGTCAAGCTACTCATACCCATTAAATGCATACTGCTTTTGAATTTCAGAAATAACAAGAACAACGACGCGGAGGTAGCTGCGATCAGCCCTAAGAAGTAGTAGTGAAGTTCAGGTGTGAAATTATTGGGTAATACCTTATAGACTACGGTCAACAGTAAAAGCAGACTAATATAAAAGGGATACCTCCGCTCTTTTATCGTGGGAGCGAATACTGACTGTATAAGACCGACATTCTTTAAGATCAAATAGGATATCATGGGAATGACGACCGTCAAAATGAATATGGGCAGAATAGTACCGCTTTGCTCTTCAATAGGGCTGTACTTTGGTGTGATTAGAAAGTATGTCATGGTGCCCACAACAGGAACGAACAAGGGGTGAAAAACATATGAAATTACCTGTTGGAATAACTTCATCATATTTGTTTTCGCAAGCGCGCCACGGGGATATCCAACTGCTCTCTGTACTTGGCTACGGTTCTGCGTGCTATCGGATAGCCTTTTTCCTTTAATATAGCGGCTAACTTATCGTCTGTCAGTGGTTTTTTCTTTTCCTCTTCGCGTATAACGGTTTCCAATATCTTTTTGATTTCCTTGGTAGAGACATCCTCGCCCTGGTCATTCTTCATTGATTCCGAGAAGTAATCTTTGATCAAACGCGTGCCATAGGGCGTATCTACATACTTGCTATTGGCCACTCGTGAAACCGTTGATACGTCCATGTCTATTTCATCTGCAATATCTTTAAGGATCATCGGCCGTAGATTGCGTTCGTCACCAGTAAGAAAATATTCTTTTTGGTATTGCATAATGGCGTTCATGGTTATAAACAAGGTCTGTTGGCGCTGTCGAATCGCATCTATGAACCACTTTGCGGCATCTAGCTTTTGCTTGATGAACATTATGGTGTCTTTCTGTGATTTCGATTTTTTCTTAGCATCCTTATACCCTTTGAGCATATTACTATATTCCTTTGACACATGAAGCTCAGGCGCATTTCTTCCATTCAGGGAGAGCTCTAGCTCACCTTCTACAATGCGTATCGAAAAATCGGGTACTACATGTTCTACAATACGATTGTTTCCGGCATATGAACCTCCTGGTTTCGGATTCAATTTTTCTACCTCTGAAATCGCGCTTTTCAATTCCTCTTCTGAAATCGAATGTTTTTGTAATAGTTTTTTGTAGTGCTTCTTGGTAAACTGATCAAATGACTTTTCCAATATGGCGATGGCCAATTCAATACTTGGCGTGACTTCTTTTCGCTTTAATTGAATGATTAAACACTCTTCTAATGAACGGGCCCCAACGCCAGGGGGGTCTAACTCCTGAACAACCCTCAGTACTTTTCCGATCGTCTCTTCATCGGTATAGGTATTTTGGGTAAAGGCCAGATCATCGAGAATATCCGCTATCGGCCTTCTGATATATCCACTTTCATCCACACTGCCGACTAGAAATTCTGCAATAGTCCATTCCTCATCGCTGAGGTATGAAGTATTCAATTGGCTGAGTAGGTGCTGATTGAAAGATATTCCAGCCGCGTAGGGTATGCTTTTCTCATCATCATCGGCACTGTAATTATTAGCTTTGGTGCGATAATCTGGAATTTCGTCATCACTTAGGTAGTCGTCAATATTGATATCCTCCGCATTGATACTTTCATTGTCCAATTCGCTCTCATAAGTGTCATCAAATTCATCGGTCAGCGTATCGGGTTCTTCTTTGCCTCCTTCAAGCGCAGGGTTTTCCTCCAGCTCTTGTTTTAACCGTTGTTCAAACGCTTGAGTAGGCAACTGAATCAATTTCATCAACTGAATCTGCTGCGGTGAGAGTTTTTGCGATAGTTTGAACTGTAAGTATTGTTTTAGCATTGGGGCTATATTCTACCTTTCTTATAAAGTTAAAGAATTCAATTTAAAACTCGGCATTTTGAGGAGTTCTGGGAAAAGGAATAACATCTCTGATATTACCCATTCCCGTCGCAAACAACACGAGGCGTTCAAAACCAAGTCCAAAACCACTATGTACCGCCGTACCGAATTTACGGAGGTCGAGATACCACCATAATTCCTCTTCTGGAATCTCTAGTGCGGCCATTTTTTCCTTTAATACATCCAAGCGCTCCTCACGTTGAGAGCCACCAACAATTTCGCCGATACCCGGAAATAGGATGTCCATGGCACGTACGGTTTTTCCGTCTTCGTTCAAACGCATATAGAATGCCTTGATTTTTGCAGGATAATCAAAAAGGATAACCGGGCACTTAAAGTGCTTCTCCACCAAGAAACGTTCATGCTCGCTTTGTAAGTCGGCACCCCATTCATCAATGCGATACTGAAACTTTTTCTTTTTATTGGGCTTGCTATTGCGTAATATCTGGATGGCTTCCGTATAGGTAACACGCTTGAACGAGTTTTCAGATACAAATTTCAATTTCTCGATCAAGGCCATTTCACTTCTTTCAGCTTGCGGTTTGGTTTTTTCTTCGTCCAACAAACGTTTTTCCAAAAACGACAGATCATCCTCACAATGAGTTAGTACGTATTTTATAACACTCTTTATAAAATCCTCGGCCAAATCCATATTATCGTTCAAATCGTAAAAGGCCATTTCGGGCTCTATCATCCAGAACTCGGCCAAATGCCTCGAGGTATTCGAGTTTTCTGCGCGAAAGGTTGGACCAAAAGTATACACCTTGCCCAGTCCCATGGCATAGGCCTCTGCTTCCAATTGTCCGGAAACCGTTAAATTGGTCTCCTTTCCGAAGAAGTCCTCTTTGTGATTCACGCTACCGTCATCGTTCAAGGGAGGTTTTTTTTGATCTAAGGTAGTCACGCGAAACATTTCACCTGCACCCTCTGCATCTGAGCCAGTGATTATAGGCGCATGGAAGTAATAGAATCCGTTTTCCCTAAAATACTGGTGTATGGCAAAGGCAAGCGCAGAACGAACACGCATTACGGCACTAAAGGTATTGGTGCGTACACGCAGATGGGCTTGTTCTCGTAAGAACTCCATGGAGTGCTTTTTGGGCTGAATAGGATAAACTTCCGGATCGGCACCACCGTGAACCAAAACCTCGCTGACCTGGATCTCGACTTTTTGTCCTCTTCCTTGACTTTCCACCAAAGTCCCCGTGACTTTCAGCGCAGCGCCCGTATTGATTTGCTTTAATAGGGCTTCGTCTATCTTTTCGAAATCAACCACGCATTGAATATTGTGTAGGGTAGAACCGTCGTTCAAGGCTATAAACCGATTACTTCTAAAACTTTTCACCCATCCGTTGACCACTACGTTTTGTGAAGCAGGGTCTGAAGATAGGATCTCTTTTATACTAGTGGATCGCATAAGAAAAAATTAAGTTTCAAAGATAGCCTTTTGACAAAAAGTAGCCACCTTACTCGTCTTGAGTTTTTCTTTTACAAGCGTTTTTTTGATGCATATCCCTACCTTTTCGCTTTTGAGGCCGTAACACGAAGAAAAGGCCATTGAAAAAGAGTAAATAACAGAGTGCTTCAAAAGGCGTGATCGTGCAAAACCGGAATAGGCACGACTCCTAGAAAAAAGCCCTAAAGAGGGCTCAAAGTGTTGTTATTCATCGGTATTGTTTTCGATAGTGACCTCATCTTTGGGCAGAATATCAATTTGAGGCTTTTTCAAGACCTCCTTGTTCGCGATACTTCTTTCAAGTGAAAGTAGTAGTGAGGGTAGCAAAATAAGGTTGGCCAACATGGCGAACATTAACGTAGCCGATACCAATGCCCCAAGGGCAACCGTGCCACCGAAATTGGAGATGATGAACACGGAAAATCCGAAGAACAATACGATAGAGGTGTAGAACATGCTCACCCCCGTTTCTCGCAAAGCCGCGTAGACCGATTTTTGAATACGCCATTTATTGGTCATTAGCTCTTGTCGATATTTCGCTAAAAAGTGAATGGTATCGTCCACTGAAATACCGAAGGCGATACTGAATACCAGAATCGTAGATGGTTTGATCGGTACGCCCACAAACCCCATTACCCCGGCCGTGATCAACAAGGGAAGCAAATTCGGAATCAATGAAATCAGAATCATACGGAAAGACCGGAACAAATATGCCATAAACAAGGCAATGAGTCCAATGGCAAGGGCCAATGAAAGAACAAGATTTTTTACCAAATACTTGGTTCCTTTTAAGAACAATAAAGCGCTACCGGTCATATAGACGTTATACTTATCCGACGGGAACAGTTTGTCAATATTCTCTTGAAGTTTGGCCTCGATTTCTTCCATTCGTGAGGTTTTCACATCCTTCATAAAGGTGGAGACTCGTGCGGTTTGACCCGTACTGTCGACAAAGCTCTTCAATAAGTTTCCGTCTTCGGAAGACTTACTGGCCATGCTCATAATAAAGTTATTCTCTTGGGAGGTGGGCAATTGATAGTACTTCGGTATCCCATTATAAAAAGCCTGCTTCGAATATTTGATCAGATTAACTGCCGAAACGGGTTTGGATAGTTCTGGAATTTCCTCGATCGAAGTGCTCAATTGATCCATTCGCCTTAAGGTAGCCGGTTTTAATACCCCTTTTGGACGTTTGGTATCAACGACGATCTCTACCGGCATGATTCCGTCAAATTCTTCTTCAAAGAACCGGATATCCTTAAAGAATTGGGCCTTTTTCGGCATGTCTTCAATGGGGCTCCCGGAAATATTGATTTGATAAATTCCGATAATACTAAATACCAGCAGTGCGATAGAGGTGATATATACCGCAATTCGCTTGTTGCGAACAATGTGCTCCATCCAATTGACAAAAGCATCGATCCATCTTTTGTTCAGGTGCCTTAAGTGGCGGTTCTTTGGCATTGAAAGAAAGCTGTACACAATGGGGATGATCAAGAGCGACAATATAAAAATACCAATGATGTTAATGGAGGCGACTATACCGAACTCTTTTAACAACTTGCTGTCTGTTACGATAAAAGTGGCAAATCCTGAGGCCGTAGTAACATTGGTCATTAAGGTGGCATTCCCTATTTTGGATATCACGCGCTGGAGTGAAAGTGCCTGATTGCCATGCTTTTTGACCTCTTGCTGGTACTTGTTGATAAGAAATATACAATTGGGAATTCCGATGACGATAATCAAGGGTGGAATGAGTGCGGTCAAAACGGTTATTTCATACTGCAATAGTCCAAGGATACCAAAGGCCCACATGACCCCGATGATTACGACACACATCGAAATAAAAGTAGCCCTGAAGCTGCGGAAGAAAAAGAAAAACAACAACGAGGTAACCCCAAGGGCCGCTAGAATGAATTTCCCGATTTCGTCGATGATATTTTGCGAGTTCATGGTCCGTATATAGGGCATGCCCGATACCCGAACATCAAGACCGGTTTCTTCCTCAAAGCTCTCTACTAAAGTGCTCAAATCTTTTAGGATAAAGTCTTTTCGCACCGAGGTGTTTACGATGTCCTTATCCAAATTAGCAACGGTACGGACGGTTCTTGTTTCCGCGTTGAAAAGCAAATCCTCATAAAACGGCAAATCATTGAACAGGTGATGGGTCAAACTATCGATCTGCGCCTTCGTTTTTAATTCGGATTGAATCAGGGGTGTTAAAACGAACTCTTGTTTCTCTTTATCCTTCTTAAGTTCTAAAAGGTTTTCCAAGGAAAGAACGAAATCTACTTCAGGGAAGGCGACCAATTGTTTGCTGAACTTGTTCCAGCGATTAAGTTTTTCCGGAGTGAATAGTGAGGCGTCCTTTACCGCAAAAACCACCGCATTGCCTTCTTCACCAAATTGCTCAAGAAATGCCTGGTACTCTAAATTCACCGGATGTTCATCGGGAAGCAGATTCGCCTGCGAATTGGAAAATCGCATATTTTCCCATTGCAGTCCCAAGAATACGGTAAAAGCAGCGAGAAGCAATAGGATAAGTACCCTATTGCGCAGTATGATTCGGGCTGTGATAGCCCAAAAACCCTGTGGTAATTTTTTTGCCATTTTCAATTTATCGTGGGCAAAGGTAGAGAATGATCATTTGTGTTCCTAAGAATGCCGTCTTGAAATCCATGTTTCCCTGACAGCTGAAATTTGCGCAAATAAAAAGCGACCGAAAGGGTCGCTTTTTTCAGCTAGGGCTATAGTTTTTTATACTTTCATGATTTCCACCTCTTTCTTATCCAAGAAAGCGTCTATTTTTTTGGTATAAACGTCGGTTAATTCCTGTACATCGGTTTCCGCGTTTTTTTCCAAATCCTCCGAAATGTCCAAATCTCGAATCTCCTTATTGGCGTCTTGCCGTGCCGTTCGCACGCTGACCTTTGCATCTTCCGCTTCACTTTTTGCTTGCTTGACCAGATCCCTTCTTCTTTCTTCTGTCAAAGGGGGTACGTTGATGATGACGAAATCACCATTATTCATAGGGTTGAAGCCTAAGTTGGCAATCATGATCGCCTTCTCTATTTCTTGTAGCATATTCTTTTCCCAGGGCTGAACCGAAATGGTACGTGCGTCAGGGGTATTGATATTGGCTACTTGCGACAAAGGTGTCTGAGAACCGTAATATTCGACCATTACATTGGAAAGCATCGCCGGACTGGCCTTGCCCGCACGTATTTTCATAAATTCTTTTTCCAAATGAACAATCGCGGCATCCATACTTTCTTTAGCCGCATCTAAAATGAATTTTACTTCTTCGTTCATAATTTTAATTTAAAACAGTTTGAACATAAATCGTACCAAAACCGGGAGAGTAACCAACGGGCTTAGAGATTGACTACCGTGCCTATATTTTGACCGTCTACTATCTTCAGCAGATTTCCTTTTTTATTCATATCGAAGACCACAATAGGAAGTTCGTTTTCCTGACTTAAGGTGAACGCTGTGGTATCCATTACCTTCAATCCTTTTCGCAAGACATCGTTGAAAGTGATGGTGTCAAATTTAGTGGCACTGGAGTCTTTTTCGGGATCCGAAGTATAAATGCCGTCTACGCGGGTTCCTTTTAAAATGACATCCGACTCTATTTCAATAGCACGTAAAACGGCAGCTGAATCAGTGGTGAAATATGGATTTCCCGTACCACCGCCGAAAATGACTACCCTTCCTTTTTCAAGATGGCGAATAGCACGCCGTCTTATAAAAGGCTCGGCCACCTCGTTGATTTTTATTGCAGATTGTAATCGGGTCTCCACACCTTTTAATTCTAGCGCACTTTGCAGTGCCAAGCCGTTGATTACCGTGGCCAGCATCCCCATATGGTCTCCTTGAACACGATCGACGCCCGTTTCTACTCCTGACATGCCGCGGAAGATGTTTCCCCCTCCAATAACAATTGCAACTTGAATACCCTTATCAACGACTAGCTTTATTTCCTCTGCGTATTCTGAAAGCCTTTTCGAGTCTATTCCGTATTGCTTTTCACCCATAAGCGCTTCGCCACTGAGTTTCAAGAGTATTCGTTTGTATTGCATATTTTGCGATAGTTTGAGGCAAAAATAATCAAAAATTATTAGCATTCGCCTTTCAATTCCTTAGCGTACAGGCCTTAATTATTTCCTAACTTGTACTGCGGTCTTCTGAATATTTTATAATCTTGCAGGGCTCTAATTAAAATGGGGCGTTTCATAAACTACAAAAGAATGGTAATGAGAAAAATAGTAGTAGCTTTTGTGCTAGGTGTCTTTATATACGGTTGCGGCTCCAATAAAGCTTTGTTGACGGCTGAAAAGGCCCCGGTATTGGTTCAAATCGATTTACTCAATATGAAAGATGATAAAGTAATGGTCACGGTGAATCCGGGGGCTTTTACTTCCGAAGACATTTCTTTTTTAATTCCTAAAACCGTTCCGGGAACATATAGCACGGATGACTACGGAAAGTATATCGAAGGCTTGAAGGCCCTTGATGCGGAGGGTAATGATCTGGCGGTTGCTAAGACCGATGCCAACACGTGGAAGATCACCAATGCGAGACGTCTGGATAAAGTTACCTATTGGGTCAACGATACCTATGATAGCGAAGGAGAACAAGACGAAGCTGTTTTTTCGCCAGCGGGCACCAATATTCTGGCCGGTGAGAATTTCGTATTGAACCTTCACGGATTCGTCGGTTATTTTGAGGGACTGAAAGAGGTGCCATACGAGCTGACTGTAACAAAGCCTGAGGCTTTAAAATCGACTACTTCACTGAAAGAAAAGGCCGTTGAGCAAGAAAACCGTACTACCGAGACCTTTTTGGCCAATCGTTATTTCGAAGTAATAGATAATCCGATGCTTTACGCTAAGACCGATGGAGAAACATTTCAGATCAACGATATTTCAGTGACGCTGAGTGTCTACTCACCAAATGGAGCGTATACGGCCGCTAGTCTTCGAGCGCGTATGGAAAAAATGATGGGGGCCCAAAAAACGTTTTTAGGCGATATTGATGGAACCAAAGAGTATAACATTCTATTGTATTTATCGGAAATGGGTGATGACGATGCCAACGGTTTTGGAGCGTTGGAACATCACACTTCAACGGTAGTAGTGCTGCCAGAGGTTATGGAAAAGGAAGCCTTGGAGCAGGCAATGGTCGATGTGGTCTCACATGAATTCTTTCACATTGTCACACCTTTGAACGTGCATTCGGAGGAAGTGCAATACTTTGATTTCAATGATCCGAAAATGTCACAGCATCTTTGGATGTATGAGGGAACGACCGAGTACTTCGCCAACCTTTTTCAAATTCAGCAGGGGTTGATCGATGAGACGGAATTCTACGGGCGTATTATGGGAAAGGTCAACAACGCCAAAGGCTATGATGATGCGATGTCTTTCACGATCATGAGTAAAAATATATTGGAAGAGCCATATAAAGAAAACTATGCCAACGTTTATGAAAAAGGTGCACTGATCAATATGTGCTTGGATATCGCCTTACGTGAATTGAGTGGTGGTGAGAAGGGAGTGCTTTGGCTAATGAAAGAGCTCTCCAAAAAGTATGGCGATATGACGCCGTTCAAAGACGATGAATTGATTGACGAAATCGTAGCGATGACCTATCCTGAAATACGTGCTTTTTTTGATACGCATGTTATTGGTGATACTCCGATCGATTACAATACCTATTTGGGTAAAGTTGGCCTTGAAACGAAGGCAGTCGAAAAGCAGACCGGTTATTTTTTGGATGATGATGTACCCTTTATCGATGTTGACCAAGCAAATGACAATGCTATTTTTGTGCGAAAAGGCATTGAGTTGAATAGTTTTTTTAACGAATTGGGTGTTCAAGGAGGCGATATCATCAAATCCATAAACGGTACGACCATCGATTTGGAAGCTATACGACCGATTATTGGACAAAGTTTTGGGTGGAGCCCCGAAACGGAAATCAACATGACCGTAGAACGTGGTGATAAGGAGATCGCTATCGAAGGAAAAGTTGGAACTCCACTTTTGAATGCACAAACGATTATGGTAAAGGAGGGCACCAATGATGGACAGGCGAAGCTACGAGAAGCCTGGATGAGAGGGTGATTCTACCAAGATCCATTAAGATAAACGCTGCCTCTTGGGCGGCGTTTTTTTTTTACCTTAAAAGAAATTTCAATTTTTTTGTAACCTTTCCCAAAAATCACGGTTAACCCTATTGAAGCACTGAAAGCGAAAATGCACCAACTGACCGACAACGTATTAATGCTAAAAGTTAAATCAGGAGATCTTGATAAACTTGGATTGCTGTATGAACGCCATAAAAAACGATTGTTTGGCTTCTTTTACAATATGAACCACAACGCTTCCCTAAGTGAAGACTTGGTGCAGAATGTGTTCGTGCGCTTGTTGAAGTATAGACATACGTTTACAGGTGAAGGTTCTTTTGCAGCATGGATGTTCCGTACGGCTAGAAACGTGAATTACGATTATTACAAAAAAAACAAGCGGGAAATTCATCAGAAAGAACTTTCGTCGGTGGCGTTCAAATTGGAAGATGAGTCAGGATTAAATGTTAAAATGAATAAGAACGATGAAGTTGCCCAACTGAATCAGGCCATGAAGCACTTGTCTCCTGAAAAGAGAGAGGTGTTGATTCTAAGTAAGTACAAGGGAATAAAATATAGTGAGATAGGTCAAATATTAGGGTGCAGCGAAGGAGCAGCGAAAGTGAAGGCCCATAGGGCATTAAACGATTTACGGAATATTTTTCTACAATTGGAAACAAAATAGACTATGGAACAAGAACAGTTCGACATTTGGATGATGGAGTATGTCTCCGACAGTTTAGAGGAGGTCGAAAGAAAGGAGTTTGAAGATTTCCTCCATGAGCATCCGATGTATAAAGAGCAGTTTGAAAAACTGAATGAAACCTGGGGACAATTGGATGGGATGTATATGGCCGAACCCTCTGAAAAAATGGACGATCGCTTCTTTACAATGCTACATAGCGAAATAGAGAAAAAGGAAAGTACAGGGCGAAAACCCCTCAGTTGGTTGTCATCATTGGCCGAAATTTTATGGAGACCCCAAGTGGCTTACGGAATGTTGTTGCTGGTAATGGGGTTGAGCCTAGGTTATTTTTTTAATGAAGGTACTGCGAATCCGAATCCAGTGAACCAAACGCAAATGGCCAGTGACTCGGACACGGAAAATGTTAGGGAGCAATTGGTCTTGACCTTATTGGATCAACCATCTGCCAACAAACGGTTGCAGGGTATCAGTGAGGTGAATAAAATCAAAAAAGTAGATGATAAGGTCATTGGTGCGCTATTGCAGACCCTTAACAATGATACCAATGTCAATGTACGCTTAGCGGCTATTGAGTCACTTACTAATTACCTTGAAAACCCGACCGTTCGTGAAGGTTTGGTGCAGTCTATCGTAAAACAAGATTCTCCTATCGTACAGGTGACCCTGGCGAACCTGATGGTAGCACTGCAAGAAAAAAAGTCTATCGAGCCCTTCAAGACCTTAATGCGAAGCAAAGAGCTTGACACTTCGGTAAAGCAAAAACTAGAAACATCGATTAAATCAATTATATAATCAGTAAGCCCTTTTTAGGGTGAGTTTATTCATCAATCAATTAATCAAAATCAAATGAAAAGAGTAGCAGTATGTATTGCATTGGTCGGTTCATTGGCGATACAGTGTGCAAACGCACAACGGAAAGAGTTTAAGGAAACCATTAAAAAAGAGTTGTCCTATGAAGGGTCAGTTGAAGAGCGAATGCTTGAAGTTCAAAACCTGAACGGTTCTATTACGGTAGAAGGTTATGAGGGCAATACGGTTTTGGTATCGGTAGAAAAGACCATTAGCGCAGGGAGTACCACTAATCTGGAGCTTGGTAAAAAGGAAATCGGAATAAAGGTCATCAATCAAGGAGATAAGATTATTGTTTATCCTGATGTGCCAAACATGCATTATAGGGATGGGCGATTCACAAACATTGATTGCAATCGTTGGGAAGAATCCCCATACGAACACACCTTGAATTTTAAAGTAAAAATGCCAAGAAGGACCAACCTGAAGGTAGGTGCTATCAATGATGGAGAGGTGTTGGTCAAAAATACGAGAGGCAGTCATATCGAAGCAAACAATATCAATGGTGGTATCGATCTCTTGGAAGTTGCCGGACAGACAAAAGTACATTGTATCAATGGGGAAGTGAACATTTCATATGCTGATAATCCGACATCGACTTCCACGTATTATTCGCTAAATGGTGATATCAATATCACCTATCAAAAAGACCTGTCGGCTGATATCGCTTTCAAAAGCATGAACGGCGAGTTGTTTACTGATTTTGATATTACAAAACAGTATGCGAAAACTACGAAGAACGAATCTGGTCAAAAGAAAAATGCCAAGTACAAATATGAATCAAAACCCGTGGTCCAAATTGGCAATGGTGGCCTGTCGTTTGATTTTGAAACCTTGAACGGGAATGTGATCCTTAAAAAAATATAAAACCCTTACAAAAAATACCCTTTGCGCTATAACTGTCGTTGGGCAGGGGTAAAAAATAAAGAGAAGAATTATGAAACATACAAAACTACTAAGTATCCTATTACTAATATTGCCGTTACTGAACACGGCTCAAGAAGAAAGTGTCGAGTTGTTTTCGATACCATTGAGTAGCCCCAATGAGCCGGGCAAACTGATCGTATCGCAATTGGCGGGTTCAATAGATGTCATCTCTTATGAGGGTAATGAAGTTATTGTCAAAGCTTCATTTGGAAATCGAAAGGCCCATTATAAAGATGATAAAAAGGAAAAGAACGGGCTGAAACGAATTCAAAATAGTTCTTTGAAGATAGGCGGTGAGGAAAAAAACAACGTGGTTCAAATCATTAATGAGCAGTGGAATAAAACCACGAACCTTGAGATAAAAGTTCCGAAAGAGTTCTCCCTTAAATTGGCGACCGTAAATAGAGGTAATATCAATGTTAAAGGAGTTTCTGGGGAGTTTGAGATCAGCAATGTCAATGGTGAGATTACGATGGAAGATGTCAGGGGATCCGCTTCGGCCGATACGGTCAACGGAGATATCAAGGCTAATTTTCTTTCGGTGACCAATGATGCTAACATGGTTTTTAGTAGCCTTAATGGCGACCTTGATGTCACCTTTCCGAATTCAACAAAGGCCGATTTGAAACTGAAATCAGAACAGGGTGATATTTTCACCGATTTCGAAATGCAGGTCGACAAGAAAAAGGCGATTGCCAAGACCGACAAATCGTCGAGTACCTACAAGGTGGAAATAGAGCAGTGGGTGAGTGGCAAAATCAATGGTGGTGGCCCTGAAATGTTGTTCAAGACATTCAACGGTGATATCATCATTCGATCCAACTAAAACTTTTCATAACCAATCATATCGGATTTAATTGTATAGCGGATGTGACTTCATCCGCTTGGAATCCTATGATATCCTTTTAGCAAAGCAAAATGAAAACAAAGAGCGTAGGGATACTGATCTCATTACTGCTGATAGTTGGTTCATGTACTGGAAAACGGAATGGGAACCTCACCATTGAAAAGAAAAATAGCCTTGATGAATACGTGCGTTCAGCTATGGAGATCCATCATATTCCCGGATTGGCCGTAGCGGTGGTAAAAGATGGAAATGTCATTTACGAGAACTATCTAGGAAACGCTACTTTGGAAGAAGAGTCGCCGGTAGATAATAAAACTATTTTCAGGGTATTTTCCACCACCAAGTTGATTACGGCGACCGGAATATTTCAACTGGTTGAAAAGGGGAAGATCTCACTTGAGGATAAAATCTCCAAGCACTTTGACAGTCTGCCAGAGGCTTGGGAGCAAGTCCGAGTTAAACATTTATTGACCCATTCTTCAGGCTTGCCTGATTTGAGATATCCGCGCCATCTATCCAATGCTGAAGTGATGCAAGAATTGTTCAACGATAAAATGGATTTCCAAACTGGGAATCAATTTCGTTATAACCAGACCAATTATTGGTTGCTTGCTCGAATAATCGAAAAAACCACGCGATTGTCCTTTGATGCGTATGTCTTGAAAAACCAGTTTGCAGCTTCTAAGGAGGGGGTGCTTTTCTCTTCTGATTCAAGAGAAGAAATTCATAATAGGGCCACCCGATACTACTATGATGCCAGTAAGAATGAATTTCGTAAGGATACCATAAATGTAGGGAAACGGGGGCACCCTGGAAATGGATTAAATATTTCGCTGAATGAATTTGTAGCCTGGAATAGGCGCTTGAATAATGGGGAGCTGATCCGGGAGAAGGCCAAGTTACACATGTGGACCCCATTTCAATTCGCAAATAGTGAAGATGAATTCCTACATGGTTGGGGCAGCTATGCGGTCAGTGGTAAAACCTCCTATGGATTTACGGGGGGTAATCTTTCCGCATTTAGAAAGTTTGTAGCTGATGACCTCACCATTATTGTATTGTCAAACGGATATAAGCATCCGGGGTATGATATCATTGTCAATGATCTTTCAAAACTCATTTTCCCAATGGAGGGAGATGCAGATCTCCTTCTTGAGCAACAGGTTATGAAATTGGTTCTTGAAAAAAAGTATGCGGATGCAAAAACAAGGTATGCCCAAATAAGGCTACAAGACCCGAGCTATGATTTCGATAACCTAAGATGGAATATCAACAGTATTGGGAATACCTTTCTTCGGTCAGATGATATCGAAGAAGCATGCTCGGTATACCAACTGAATGCCGAGGTCAATTCAAAATGGTGGGTTGCGCTGGCGAGTTATGCAGAAGGTTTGGAAAAGAAAGGTGATGTGGCAAGGGCCCTCCAGTTCTATGAAAAGGCCATCCAGCTCAATACGGATAATGCGTATAACTATAATCCGTTTATGACGGATAAAATAGATCAATTAAAAAAATGAATAAAAAAACCGCTTCTTTATGAGAAGCGGTTTCCATTTCGAATTAGCCTATATGGTTTATCCTAAAGCGACCCTTTTGAAGTCGGTTACTTCCAAGGCGGAATCAACCGATTGTACATATTGGGCAACACTTTGTTTACTGTCTTTAATGAATGCTTGGTTCACCAAAGTATTGTCTTTAAAGAAGCGCTTTAGTTTTCCTTTGGCAATATTATCCAACATTGCTTCGGGCTTGCCTTCTTGACGTAACTGATCTTTAGCGATTTCGATTTCCTTATCGATTACGGACTGATCTACACCTTCTTCGTTCAGGGCAACCGGATTCATTGCGGCAGCTTGCATTGCGACATCTTTGGCCACAACAGCAGAACCATCAACGGCGGCGGAAAGGCCTACCAAGGTGGCGATTTTGTTGCCAGCGTGAATATAACTTCCCACGAAAGCGGCACTTAATTTTTCAAATCCGCCGATTTCGATTTTCTCACCGATAACACCGGTTTGTTCCGTTAGTTTTTCTTGTACAGAAATCCCATTGAAATCAGCTGATAAAAAAGCATCTTTGGAATCATAGTTTAAAGCCAAGTCAGCCATTTCGTTGGCTAGGGCAACAAAGCTGTCGTTCTTTGCTACGAAGTCGGTCTCGCAGTTCAAAGAGATAACAACTCCTGCAGTATTGGCATCATTGACCTTTGCGATAGCCGCACCTTCAGATGATTCCCTATCCGCTCTTTTAGCGGCCACTTTTTGACCTTTTTTACGAAGAATTTCGATTGCTTTATCAAAATCCCCATCTGCTTCGACCAATGCATTCTTGCAGTCCATCATTCCTGCGCCAGTGGTCTTTCTCAATTTGTTTACTTCTGCGGCGGTGATCTTTGCCATAATTTGAATTGTATTTTATGTCATTTCCGAAGCTTCGGAAAATCTAGAATTAGTGGTATTATTTTCTTTTAAAGGGGTTATTCAACGCCTCCTTTAACGCTATCCTGCCAAGCTTTTAGTTCATCCCATTTTTCATCGGCGGCCATTTTAGCCTGTTTTGGCCATGAATTGGTGTCCAGATGAGCCAATCGAGAACTCGCTTCAGTCAAGATTTCCTTCATTTTATCGGCATCCGCTTCAGATACCTTGGCAAAGGTGTCAAGACCAGCATTGCTTAGTGCTTCAGCGGCCTTGGGTCCTACACCTTCGATTTTGGTCAAATCGTCACCTTTGACGGCTTTGGCCTTTTGAGGTGCAGCCTTTTCTTCTTTCGGCGCTTCGGCTTTGGTAGGCTCTTCTGCAGCGACATCAGCTTTTTCCACAGCTGGTGCCTCTTCGACTACGGGCTCAGCCTTTACGGCTGCCTTTGGAGCTTCTGTTTCAACTGGCTCAGCTTTAGGGGCCTCTGCTTTTGGTGTTGCCGCTTTTGCCTCATCCTTGCCTTCTCGTTCTCCTTGTTTTTCAGACTTACGTTCGGCCAAACCTGCTGCAATAGCATCGGTCACCTGGGTCATGATAATCTCTATGGATTTAGAGGCATCGTCATTCGCCGGCACAACGTAATCGATAGGTCTTGGGTCCGAATTGGTATCGACCATAGCGAAAATAGGGATATTCAATTTTTGCGCTTCTTTCACGGCAATGTGTTCACGCATGGTATCTACTACAAATAATGCGCCTGGCAAGCGGGTCATTTCGGAAATCGAACCTAGGTTTTTTTCCAACTTTGCACGCAAGCGATCCACTTGCAAGCGTTCTTTTTTGGAAAGCGTCAAAAACGTTCCATCCTTTTTCATTCGGTCGATCATGGCCATTTTCTTGACCGCTTTTCGAATAGTGACGAAGTTGGTCAACATACCACCTGGCCATCTTTCAGTAATGTAAGGCATATTCACATTCGCTACCTTTTCGGCAACAATGTCTTTTGCTTGTTTTTTGGTGGCAACGAAAAGAATTTTTCGACCGGAAGCTGCAATCTTGCTGAGGGCTTCATTCGCCTCATCAAGTTTTGCAACGGTTTTGTAAAGGTTGATGACGTGAATTCCGTTACGCTCCATGTAGATGTAAGGAGCCATATTCGGATTCCACTTTCTTGTAAGGTGTCCAAAATGCACACCTGCTTCTAATAATTGTTTTACTTCGACTTTCGCCATTTTTGAATTTAGTTTACGTTCTTATGAATTAGCAATGACAGAGTGGTAACCGCTTAGTGCGATAGCCTCTACCATTTAGATGCTAAACTAATTTACCTCTGCTGCTTAGAAACCACAAAGGATTTTTAATTGTTTCCCGCATGGCGAAAAACTTTCAATGAACTTGTTAATATATAAATACAGGTGCCTCGAAGAGACACCTGATAATCTTGTTCTAACGCTTAGAGAACTGGAATTTCTTACGGGCTTTCTTCTGGCCGAATTTTTTACGTTCTACCATTCTTGGATCCCTTGTCAATAGACCTTCCGGTTTTAAGACCAATCTGTTTTCTTCGTTGATTTCACACATTACCCTAGATAATGCCAAACGAACCGCTTCTGCCTGACCGGTGATTCCTCCACCATATACATTGACATTAACATCATAGTCACCATCGGTCTCTGTCAAAGTAAAAGGCTGTTTTACCTTGTATTGCAATGTTGCCGTGGTGAAGTATTCATTTAAGTCACGGTCGTTGATGGTAATGTTTCCCTTACCCTCGGAAACATATACTCGAGCAACAGCTGTTTTTCGTCTACCTATTTTATGAATCGTCTCCATTACTTAATGTCGTTTAAGTTGATTTGAGTTGGTTTTTGAGCCTCTTGTCCGTGCTCGGTACCAACATATACCTTAAGGTTTCTGAACAAGTCAGCACCCAATCTAGTTTTTGGTAGCATCCCTTTTATAGCTCGCTCTACGATACGACCGGGATTTTTTGCCAATACTTCCTTTACCGATGTTTCACGTTGACCACCTGGGTAACCTGTGTACCGTTGGTAAATCTTAGTATCCCATTTCTTTCCGGAAAGAGCTATTTTTTCGGCGTTGATGATGACCACATTATCCCCACAATCTACATGAGGAGTAAAATTAGGCTTATGCTTTCCTCTAAGTAATTTGGCGACTTTAGAAGAAAGACGACCCAATGTTTGACCTTCGGCATCCACTAATAACCACTGCTTGTCAACGGTTTTTCTATTGGCCGAAATCGTTTTATAACTTAATGTATCCACAACACGTTCTTTATGTATTAAACACTTCAATCCCTACAAACGGGCTGCAAATGTACAATTATTAAGTTGAAATACAAATGTCATTTTCGGATTATTTTTTAATTTTTTGTTAGCTCCTGATTCCATCATAAAGTGGCGGTATAATTGCCGTTGACTCTTTATGCCGTACAATCAAATTGGGGATTAAAAACTTGGCCGTACCTTCTTGATCAATGCAACTTATAGGTTCGCTTTATAGCCAAAGTACGCATCTCTTAAAATATATGCATGAAATCTACGTTTCATCGTTAACTACAAAGACTAAAAAAGACTGAGATGAAACTTAATGGATTACTATTGTTTTCTGCCGCGGCGCTGATTTTGTCGTGTTCTAATGATAAGGATAATACCGAAATTGAAACGGAACAGAATTCCATTGTGGGCGAGTGGCAGGCTACAGAACTTCAAATTGATGAGCAGACCGCAAGTGATGATGCCAAACTGGGAAAGCTGGTTTTGGACTTTCTTACGGCGCGTGACTGCGTTATTTTAACCTTCGATTTTAAAGCTGATTTAACGGTTACTGCACAAGACGCTGCAGACTATCTGCCACCTGTAGAAGGGGTCATCACGGGCTCTGGTTTTACCTGTCCTACCGAATCCGACACTACTGCAAGTACGTACACCTATGATGGTTCGGTGTTGACTACGGTAGATGAGAATGGTCAGACCCTTTCCATTGATGAGACGATCGATGGTGATATCATGACCGTTGATGCCACCGATTTGAATATAGACAATTTCAATGATGAAGGGCAGTTGATCTTCAAAAGAATATGATACTTAACCTTAATACCATAGGTAAGCCCATCCCGTTTTTGTGGATGGGTTTTTTAATTACAGCTCCCTTGTAGGTATAGGAAATAACCCTATCTTTAGTAGCCGGACCCTAACGCGCTGCTGATGTCGAGAAACCAATGCCTACTAGCCCTCATACTTTTATTATTTTCGCTGTTAGGTTGTGTCGACCCGGTAGAACCGGAATTCGAATTTCGTGAAGGTCTTGTTTTTGTCGAAGGTTTCGCCTCCACAACACCAGGCACTTCTTATGTAATCATCAATAAATCGGAGATTCAGTTTGGTGTAAGGGCCGTCGTTTTCCAAAGCGGTGCCATGGTTTCGTTTAAGAACAGCGATACCGGTGAGACGGTCGACCTGTTTGAAAGTGGTGAGTCGTATGTGCCCCCAGATGATTTTGAGGTCACCTCAGGCGAGCGATGGGAGCTTGCAATTACTCTTATCGACGGTACCCAATACCAATCAACTCCCGAAGTCGTGCTAAACGAAATACCTATTGTTGAAGCGGTGGCCAACTACGATTCCGAACTGCGATTCAATGAGGGTGAAGGGAGTTTTGAACCGGGTCATACCATTGCCGTTACCTTTGATGACCCCGGAGGACAAGAAAACTTTTACTACTGGACCTATCGTGCATTTGAAAACTTGGTGGTTTGTGAGAGTTGCAGCGGATCGGTTTTTAGGGATGGCGCATGTATCCCTACCACAGGGTTCACCCCGGAGTATTACAATTATTTATGTGAAACCGATTGCTGGCGCATTCGGTTTCCTGAAAACGTCAATATTTTTAGTGATGAATTCTCCGATGGCGGAACTACCCGTAACCTCGATGTAGCTTCTCTGCCCTTGTATACCAAAGAAAATATTTCCGTGGAATTACAACAGTTTTCCTTGACACCGGCCGCCTATCAATATTATAAGGTATTGAAGGACATTGTTGATAATAACGGGGGATTTAATGCGCCTCCACCTGCGGCATTGGTAGGTAATATGAGCAATGTGAACGATTCCGAAGATTTTGTCTTAGGCCGGTTTACGGCGGTAGCTTCTTCTACGGTATCTATTTTTATCGATCGAATGGGCATCCCTGCAGAGGCTATAGCGCCACGGTTACCATTGAGTTTGGAACCTACCTTGAATTCACCACACCCTCCTCCTCCGACGAATTTCGTCCCCTGTACCGAAACCAGATTTAGAACCGCAATAGCACCTGAAGGATGGATGGAATAAAGTGTTCGAGTAGACCGAAACCCTTCGGAAATGTGTTGCGACACCTCATATGTTTAGGATTGTTCGCTGTTTTTACAGTATCGGGAAATGCCCAAGAATATACCCTTGCCGTTCAAATACGGGATGTAGTAACAGGGCTGCCTCTTGAAAGTGCCGAGGTGATTCTTCAACCATGCGCCTGCGGTGGAATCACCAACGCTTCAGGCCGATTTCGTATCGAATTACCCCAGGATACCTATACTATGACCGTTACCTATATTGGCTATAAAAGTGACAGTAGAACCCTTAAAATGGATCGTAGCCAGAAAATAGTTATCGAATTGGAAGAGGAACAAGAACAGCTTTCAGAGGTAATCGTAAGGGCAAAAAAAATCAATGCCAATCTCGAACTGCCACAAATGGGGGCAGTGCAACTGCAGACACAGGTGCTGAAAAAGATTCCGTCAGGCCTTGGTGAAGTTGACGTACTTCGCGGAATGACCCTGCTGGCAGGTGTGAACAACGCTGGGGAATTGAGCAATGGTCTTTCCGTGAGGGGAGGAGCATTAGATCAAAATTTGATTTTGTTGGATTATGCCCCGGTCTTTAACCCGACCCATTTATTCGGTCTATTTTCCGTCTTTACCCCTGATGTTTTAGGAAGTGTCGATTTATACCGAGCAAATATTCCTGCCCGATATGGGGGTCGAATCACTTCCGTTTTGGACTTGAAGGTAAGAAATCCTTATGTGGATAAGTTTAAGTTAAGTGGTGGAATAGGGCTCGTATCAAGCAGATTAACGATAGAGACCCCCATTATAAAAGATAAGCTGATGGTCACCTTAGGAGGTCGGGCGGGACTTACCGATTTTTTGTTGCCCCTGGTTTCTGAGCGATTGGAGAATTCCCGAGCCAAGTTTTACGATGGTACAATGAAGTTGCTCTACCTTCCCACAGAGAACGATCAAATTACCTTTACCGGTTTTTATAGCAAGGATTTCTATCAGTTGGATTTGATTACCAAAATCGAGAATATCAATGCCGAAACCAATCAGTACGACTTTAGAACCTTGAACGGAACCCTGAATTGGAGTCATTCGTTCAATGAGAGCAGCAACCTTCGGACATTTTTGGTCGTAAGTGACTATACCCCGAAAACCCTATTGCCCGAGGTTGACAATAACAATAAGATTGAGTTTCGATCGAAGATCAATTACTTGAGTTTTGTATCCGAGTTTTCAAAGGAAATCAATACAGACCTTGGTTATTATGTCGGTGTTCAGGGCAATCGATATCAAATAAGTCCTGGAGAGTTGCTTCCGGGTACGGCGACCAGTGTTCAACCCGTCAAACTAGCCAGGGAGAATAGCTACGAGTTGTCGGCTTATGGTAATGTCAACTTCAGTCCTATGGAGAATGTATCCCTGTCAGCAGGATTGCGTTATAATCATTACGTTTTGGTAGGACCGTATCGTCAAGCAACTTTCGACCAAACAACAGAAGCGCTTTTAAATACCACAGTGTTTGAAAAAGGTGCCGGGGTAAAGACCTATAATGGACTCGAGCCAAGATTGGGCGCCAATATCAAACTAAATGAGAGTACTTCGCTGAAGGCCAGTTATGCTCGACTCAACCAGTATTTACAGAACGTGTATAACTCGACAACCCCATTGCCCACCTCACGTTGGAAAACGGCAGATCCTAGTATCAAACCTCAAATAAGTGACTCTTACGGTTTTGGTATATATAAGAATTTCGGTGAAAACGCCTATGAAGTTGGGTTGGAAGGGTATTATCGAAACACCCAAAATAATCTGACCTACAAGCCCGGAGCCGATTTTTTTCTTGAAGAGTTTTTGGAAAGAGATGTCGTTCAAGGGGAGGGGAAGGCTTATGGCGTCGAATTCAGTATACGAAAACCCAGTGGAAAGGTCAATGGGTGGCTTAACTATACATGGTCACGAAGCCTGTTGCGTGCCGAAAGTGAAAAATTGGCCGATCGTATCAATAATAACGAATGGTTTCCTTCCGATTTTGATCGCCCCCACGTCGTAAATGCCACTGTCAATTTTGAGGGGGACAAGTTCAATACATGGAGTTTTAATTTTACCGGGCAAACCGGAAGACCTTATACCGCCGCCAATAGCGTTTTTAAATTGGAAAATATCGATGTGCCGATCTTTATCGATCGGAACAACGCTCGACTGCGACCGTATCACCGCTTGGATTTTTCATGGAAGGTGAAATATGGGAAAAAGCTCAATCGCAGATGGGTGGGCGATTGGACGTTTACGATTTACAATGTCTACGGAAGAAGAAATCCCTTTAACCTGTATTATACCCAACGGCAAGCCGGAGTCGATTCCGATGTATTTTTGGGCAGTCCATTGGGTACCTACGAACTTTCCATTATGAACAGTCCTTTGTTCGCTTTGACCTATAATTTCGTATTTGATTGAACAGCGCCCGTTATTGCTTGAAGAATTTGGTCTGAACTTGCTGTTCTTCCGACCTGATGGTGACGATATAGATTCCAGATTTCAGTGAAGTGACCGGTATGTTGAGGGCATTGTTCTTAATGGCCCAATTGTGCTGTAAGACCGCATTCCCATAGGTGTCAGTAATGGTAATGGCCGCCCTTTGGCTGTTATACAGTCCCAAAATATTCACCACATTGGTCGCTGGATTCGGAAATACCTTAACCTTTTGGACCTGTGTTTCGACCCCGGGTTCGATTTCAGTTGCCGATTGCGCTATGGCCGATTGCAAGCCTAGTAAGAAGATGGAGATGATCAGAAGCTTTTTCACTATAGGTGTTTATAGGTGTGGCTTCATATAAGGTTCTTCTCTAAGAACGCATTTCATCGATCAATCGTATGTCTTTTTGAAAAGCTTAACAGTTCGGTTCAATGTGCTTCCAACCAATTGACACCAGTACCTAATTCAACGTCCAGGGGTACGGCCAGAGTATAGGCATTTTCCATTTCCGCCTTGACCATGGCCTTTAGCTTGTCCATCTCGGGATTGTATACATCAAAGACCAATTCATCATGTACCTGAAGTAGCATCTTAGAGGTATAGTTGCCTTCCGATAGCCTTTTATGGATGTTGATCATCGCCAATTTGATGATATCTGCCGCACTACCTTGAATGGGAGCGTTCACGGCATTGCGTTCTGCCGCGCCGCGCACTATGGCATTACTGCCGTTAATGTTCTTCAAATAGCGCCGCCGGCCCAAAACCGTTTGCACATACCCATTGTCACGGGCAAAATCTATCTGTTCGCCCATATAGTTTCTGAGTTTGGGGTAGGTTTTGTAATAGGTTTCAATCAGTTCCTTGGCTTCCGAACGCGATAAATCCGTCTGGTTACTAAGACCGAAGGCCGAGACCCCATAGATGATGCCGAAGTTGACCGTTTTGGCATTGCTCCGTTGCTCGCGGGTAACCTCTTCTAGAGGCACATTGAAAACGCGTGCCGCAGTTGACGCATGAATATCCTCCCCATTTTTGAAGGCTTCGATCATCGTGGTTTCCTCGCTCAAGGCAGCGATGATGCGCAGTTCTATTTGGGAATAATCAGCTGCAAGCAAGGTATGGTTCTCATCTCTGGGAATAAAGGCTTTACGAACCTGTCGTCCCCGTTCGGTGCGTATGGGGATATTTTGCAGATTAGGATTGTTACTACTTAACCTTCCGGTCGCAGCAACCGTTTGCATATAGTCGGTATGGACCCTTCCGGTTCGTTCTTCGACTTGCAGTGGAAGCGCATCAACATAGGTGCTCTTCAGTTTGGCGAGCCCTCGATAATCCAGTACGTTTTGGATGATTTCGTGATCTTTGGCCAAATAGGAAAGCACATCCTCTGCAGTAGAATATTGACCCGTTTTGGTCTTTTTGGGTTTATCGACCAATTTCATTTTGTCAAATAGAATTTCCCCCAATTGTTTGGGTGAGCCAATATTGAACTCTTCCCCGGCAGCCTCATAGATTTTCTTTTCCAAGGAGGCGATATCATTGGTCAGTTCTTCCGATAATGAATTTAGAAACTCTTTGTCGAGATTGATACCTTCCAATTCCATGTCGGCAAGAACATGCAGGAGCGGAATTTCCATGTCGTTAAAAAGATCTTCCGTTTTGGCGGCCGCCAACTCCGGTCTGAACTGCTGTGCCAATTGAAAAGTGATATCCGCATCTTCGACTGCGTATTCCGTTTGTTTTTCCAAAGGAACATCGCGCATCGATAGCTGGTTTTTTCCTTTTTTCCCAATGAGCTCTGTTATGGAAACCGGGGTATAGTTGAGGTACGTTTCGGAAAGTACATCCATATTGTGGCGCATATCAGGATTGATAAGGTAATGAGCCAGCATGGTATCGAAAAATTTCCCTTTAACCTTTACACCATATTTGTCGAGTACCTTAATATCGTATTTAAGGTTCTGACCGATTTTTTCAATGGATTGTGATTCAAAAAAAGGACGTAATTGCTCAATGAGTTCTTGAGCTTCCTCTTTAGCTTCGGGAAAAGGAATGTAAAACCCCTTCGTGGCCTCCCAGGAAAAAGCGATACCGACCAACTCTGCGGTCAATGGATCGATCCCGGTGGTTTCCGTATCAAAACAGACCGACGTTTGTTTCAACAAGTTTTGAACGAATAACTTCATAGCCATACCCGGAGCGATACTTTGATACACATGGGCTACATCCGCTATGGTTTTTCGACTGTTCGAATCTTTAATCGTACCTGCTACGGTATTAGGGTCGCCCCCAAATAAGGAAAACTGTCCGCTGCCTGCCTCTTGGGGCTTTGTAGCAACGCTAGGTTGGCTTGATGTTGGTGTCGCCGTCTCCTGAGGTTCTTCTGAAAATATTTTGATGAATTGATCTTTGAGCCTTCTGAATTCCAGTTCTTCGAAAATGGTCTGCACCTTTTCGCTGTCCGGTACCGACATTTCATAATCCTTGGCGTCGAAAGTAACGTCACAGTCTACACAAATGGTAGCTAGCTTTTTGGAAAGTAGGCCCAACTCGGCATTCGCTTCCACCTTCTCCTTCATTTTTCCCTTTAATTGGTCGGTATTGGCCAACAGGTTTTCCATAGAGCCGAATTGCTCTAAAAACTTTTTGGCCGTTTTATCGCCTACTCCGGGAAGACCGGGAATGTTATCACTGGCATCTCCCATCATTCCTAGATAATCGATTACCTGCTCGGGGCGCTCGACACCAAATCGCTTTTGTATTTCGGGAATGCCCCAAATTTCGATGCCATTACCCATACGAGCTGGGCGATACATAAAAATATTCTCAGAGACCAATTGTCCGAAATCTTTATCAGGGGTCACCATGAACACTTTGTAATCTTCCTTTTCCGCCTGTTTGGCCAAGGTGCCGATAATATCATCGGCCTCCCATCCTTCCAAGACCACGGATGGAATGTGCATGGCTTCTAAAATCTGATGAATATAGGGTACGGCAATACGGATGGCATCGGGTGTTTCGTCTCGATTGGCCTTGTACTCCGGAAATAGTTCGGTACGTTCCTGACTACCCCCTTTATCGAAACATACGGCTAAGTGATCCGGCTTTTCGCGTTTGATCACATCGAAAAGCGAATTCATAAACCCCATGATCGCTGAGGTGTCCATTCCTTTTGAATTGATTCTTGGATTTTTGATTAGGGCATAGTATCCCCGGAAAATCAGGGCATATGCATCTAGTAAAAAAAGTCGTTTTTGGTCCGCCATTGCGCTACATTAAAAGTGGAAAGTTAAAAGTACGAAGTTTGTTTTGAAACGAAATACAATTTTAAAATTGTCCTCCAAAGAGAGGTTGAAAAGTAGGGTTTGGTACGGCGATAGGCTTCTACTGCCGTTGCATTTTGTGTTACTATGGGTTCTAGGCTAAAACACAGTGTTTCATCCTTATAAGAAAGAGGACGAAGGCGTATTCGTATGTCCCTCTTCGGTAAAGGTCCGATAGGTAAACCCGGGTTGAATACAATAACCGCCCGTCTCCCCTTTTTTGTTGATGGCAATAAAACCGATTTGAAAATCGGTACGATCTTTATTCTTTGCCATAATGCGCTTAACGCCTTCCTCACAAGCCTCTTGGGGTGATTTGCCCTGACGCATCAATTCCACAATCAAAAAGCTACCCACGGTACGTACCACTTCTTCTCCGACGCCAGTGGCGGTTGCCGCCCCAATTTCATTGTCTACGAAGAGCCCAGCGCCAATAAGCGGTGAATCCCCGACACGCCCGGCGTACTTATAGGCCATGCCGCTCGTAGTGCATGCCCCGGCAATGTCCCCGTCCTTGTCTATCGCCAAAATACCGATGGTATCATGGTTTTCGATATTAATGATAGGTTTGTATTCGGAAGTCTTTTTCCACGCTAACCACTCTTTTCTAGATTTTTCTGTCAATAGATCGGTTTTTTGAAACCCCTGTTCATAAGCGAATTGCTCGGCTCCCTTTCCGGCCAACATCACATGTGGGGTTTCTTCCATGACTTTTCGTGCCACTGAAACCGGACTGGCAATGTTTTGAAGGTACACCACGGCCCCACAGTTGCCATCTTTGTCCATGATACATGCATCTAGGGTCACGTTCCCTTCCCTATCCGGTCTTCCGCCCACCCCGACGGTCTGGTTGTTCGTATCGGCCTCTTCGACCATGGCGCCTTGTTGTACCGCATCTAGGGAAGTGCCTCCTTTTTGTAAAACTTCCCAGGCTTTGGCCGTGGCGTTTTCAAAGTTCCAGGTGCAAATCGCAATAGGGCGAATCGGTACTATGGTGTTGGATGCTGTCATCTGTGTGCTGGTTTCTTCTTTGCAGGAGGTCAATAAAGGGGCGGATAGCAGTCCCGCGGCAGCGGCGCTTGAATTTTTCAGGAAGTTTCTTCTTTGCATTGGTTTTTGATGATGAATTGATTTAATTTTTTTGCTTTCAGGCGAAAAAGAACAATTTTTTGACAAATGGGAAAAGTTTACATCAGTTCGATTACTTTAGCGCCTTAAATATAGTTAAAATGCTAGTGGAAGTCTGTGCCAATTCCCTAGAATCGGCCCAAAATGCTGAAAAGGCCGGAGCTGATCGGATCGAGTTGTGTTCCGAACTCGCAGTGGGTGGAATAACACCATCCTACGGATTATTGAAAGCGGTCAGTGAGAAGATCTCTATTCCGGTTCGTGTACTCATTCGTCCCCGTAGTGGTGATTTTACCTATACCGTTGACGAATTCGAAATAATGAAAAGCAATATCAAGCTTTGTGCGGAAATGGGCTTTGAAGGAGTGGTCGTAGGATTATTGCAATCCGATCTTGAACTTGATGAAGGGCGCTTGCAAGAACTGGCTTCGCTCAACCAAGGTTTACAAATGACATTTCACCGCGCTTTTGATTGGTTGCTCAACCCGATGTCGGCCATAAATACGCTGGAGAAACTAGGTGTCAATACGATATTGACTTCCGGTCAACAACCCACGGCTGTCTCAGGTTTGGATTTGCTCACTGCACTGCACCAAAATACCGCGAATATGACCATAATGCCCGGTGCGGGGATTAACGCATCGAACGCACATCTATTCAAGACCAAAGGGTTCAAGGCCATTCATCTATCTGGATTGCAAATGCAACGCACACTGACAGATGACCCCAAAGTGCCCATGAATTCGCCAAAGCTGTTATCGGATAGTGCTTTACCGGTTTCCAATTTTGAAATCTTACAGGAAGTAGTGAGAAGCGTTAAATAAAAGGTAAATTCTACGACTGAAAGCGTGATTCAAAATACCTTTGAAAAAAAAGCATGCTTCGTTTTGCATTAATTCTTTCCCTAATCTACATTGTTTTAGCGTTTTACGGCTTTCAGGCCTTCAAAACCATATTTAAGAGTCAATGGGTCTATTTGGCCTATGTTGCTTCTTTTTTGGTGGCCTGGGGATATTTTATGTTCAAATTGATGACCTATGTACCCGGTGCTGCCATGCGATCTTCTACAGGAGTGGCCGGGGGAATATTCTTTTCCTTCTTTTTGCTTGCCCTGTTCTTAGGACTGTTTCTGTTACTGGAAGATGTCTTTCGATTGGGAACAATGGTCTATCATAAACTTACGAATACCACTACTGTTGAAGGGGGTCTGTTGCCGTCAAGAAGGAAGTTTTTGAGCACCATCGCCCTCGGTATCTCCGCTTTGCCTTTTGGCGCCTTACTATATGGCATGTATAAAGGCAAGTACAATTACAAGGTGCTAAAGTATACCTTGGAATATGATGATCTGCCAGCTGCTTTCGATGGATATCGGATTACCCAAATATCGGATGTTCATAGCGGAAGCTTTGACGATGCCGATAAAGTGTCTTATGGAATTGACCTGATCAACCAGCAAAAAAGTGATGTACTTCTGTTTACAGGTGATATGGTCAACAACAAGGCAGAAGAAATGTATCCGTGGAAAGAGTTGTTCGCCAAGCTAAGCGCTAAAGATGGTAAGTTTTCTGTCTTGGGCAATCACGATTATGGCGATTATGCGTCTTGGGACAGTGCAGCCGCCAAAGCCCAAAATCTGAAGGATTTAAAAAACCTACAGCGCGATATGGGTTTCGATTTGCTGTTGAATGAAAGTCGCTACCTTCAAAAGGATGGTGACCGCATTGCCTTGGTGGGTGTCGAAAATTGGGGGGAAGGTTTCAAGACCGTCGGTGATTTGAAGAAGGCGGCCTCGAAAATCGCCAAGGACGATTTCAAGATACTCATGAGCCATGACCCTACTCATTGGGAAAAAGAGGTGATTCAAGATTCATATCACTATCATTTGACACTGAGTGGCCATACCCATGGAATGCAATTCGGTCTGGAGGTACCTGGCTGGTTCAAGATCAGTCCGGTGCGCTTACGCTACAAGTATTGGGCAGGCATTTATGAAGAACTGGGACAGTTCATTAATGTGAACAGGGGTTTCGGGTTTATTGGATATCCCGGACGTTTCGGCATATGGCCTGAGATTACCGTGATTACGCTAAAGAAGAAATCGTTAACATAGATTTAACCTCTTGAAAACACTATGTACCCTAGGGTTTAGCTATAGATTTAACAATTTTTACTACATTTGGTCGATAAATCAATGATTTAGGTATGTCAAAATTTGGTGAACTTATCGATTTAAAGGTTCCGGTACTATTGGATTTTTATGCGGAATGGAATGACCAATCGACCTCAATGCATCCTGTTCTTCGCGATGTGGCCGCCGCATTGGGCGATAAAGGGAAAGTCATAAAAATTGATGTAGATAAGAACAAAGAACTCTCACAGGCCTTACGCGTAAAAGGATTGCCCACATTGATGATCTACAAAAAAGGGGAAATGGTCTGGCGACAAAGCGGAGAGCAAGATGCCAACACCCTAATCGGTATCTTGAACGAATACCTCTAATAAAATCTTCCTTTATTCCACTCCTGCCGTATCGGCTGGTGCCGTAGTCAACGTATCCCTTTGAATGGTATCCGAGTTGAGTTGAACGGAATCGGGTAAATCGGGGTTGTCCTCGATTGGGGGCGCGGCCCTTGGGTTTTCGAATTGATCACCATAAAATTTATCGAAGAACTCATTGAAAATAAGTGTCTCTTTTTCCGCTTTTTCTTGGTCCTTGTTGATGACCAAAATGTCCACGATTCTGTTGTACGCCTCCATGTCACCTAAAATATCTTCTCCACGACTTATCTTTTGCTCGATTGGCAGCAAGGAATAATAGTTCAATCGTTCTTGATACTTGGTTTTTAAGCGGTCAAAAAGTTCCCTACCCTTAGAGGTTTCCCCAACCCTATAATAACCGTCTATAAAAGGTTCAACAAGGGTGTAGTAGCCGAACTGATCCAAAGGCATGTTGTTCATGGCGATATCGATGATCTCTTTCGCCTTTTCTATCTTATTTTCCTCGAGCAAGGTTTCCGTTAACCGTGCCAGATTACTACGGAACGTCACCCCTTGTATTCGGGTTTGGGTATCATGGTAGATATCCGGATCGCCTGAATTGCCCCATTCCCAGTTGGTCACGATATCGTACATGAGGGCGCTATCGATACGGCCCATTTCAAAACCGTTTTCCCGCTCTGTTTTTATAGGTACCAATTTATAGGCTAGTCCGTCCAATTGCAGATAATCTTTCATCCAAATGAATTCGGCATCGTCAAAACTTCCCCCTGAAAAGTAAATCGGTCGTTCCCAATCATTGTTGGCCAAAATATCCAACATCATCATGCTTTTTTTGGTGATGGCACTAGAAGGAAGGTCGATATCAATGTAATCTACAATGAGTGCTGTATCTTTTTGCTTGACCAGACCACTTTCCAATACATTCTTTTTATTGACAGGAATTCGCAATTTAGTGGTGGGGTAGTACACGATGTTCTGGACATTTTCAGAATAAGCATCGGGATCGGCACCTGCTTTTTGAAAATAGTATTTCAATTTTGTTTCTGGTTTGTCACCTGCTACCCATTCGATAAAGGCCTGGATCGTCCAGCGACTTTCAGATACCTGTTTGTTGAAGAGCGCGTCCGCATTTTGGTGGTATAATACATCACGAGACCCCCAACGGTACTTTTCATGGGTGATCTGGGAGGGTATAGCCTCACTTTCGTACGCCTTGCGCTTCATCTGGTCAATGTACCAATCCGTCTCGAAAAGGCTCGTACAGACTACGCGAACGTCTGTACGGTATCCCTCTATTTCTTGGGCGTACCAGAGTGGAAAGGTGTCGTTGTCACCAATGGTAAATAAGATGGCACCGGCATCTTTCTGACAGGAGTCAAGGTAGGCTTTCGCGGTAGAATTCGCTGTAAAACGATTCGAACGGTCATGGTCATCCCAATTCTGATAGGCCATCACCGTGGGTACGGCCAATAAACAAAGCACAGTCACCGTCGGTGCTAGAATTTTTGGGGAAAGCAGTTTTCGAAACTCATCGAACAGGCCGTAGACCCCTAAACCGATCCATAAGGCGAAAATGTAGAAGGAGCCCACCAAAGAATAATCCCGTTCACGGGGTTGAAAGATATACGGGTTCGTATAAAATTGGATAGCGATGCCCGTGAACATGAAGAAAATGAATAGTACCCAAAACTGTTTCGGGTTTTTTGAAACTTGAAAGACCAGGCCTATGATGCCCAGAATAAGTGGTAAAAAATAGTAGGTGTTCCGACCCTTATTGTTTTCGACATCACTGGGTAGATTATCTTGGCTTCCTAGAACCGGTCGTGCGCTGTCGATAAAATCAACACCACTCAACCAATTGCCGTTTTGATTGTATCGTCCTTGTACGTCATTTTGTTTTCCGGTGAAATTCCACATAAAATAACGCCAGTACATATACCCGAATTGAAATTCGAACATATACTTCACATTGTCCCAGACCGAAGGGGGTTCCACCTCGATATAGTCACTGAACCTACGGAGAAAACTGATGTACTGATCCGCATCGATTTCCCCCGCCGCAAAGCCATCTTTTACCTGTTTTACCGCTTCTCGTAGCTCTTCGTTCGATTGCTTCATCTTGAAGTCAAGCGGACCGAAATAGCGCATATAGTTTTCAGCATGTTGGGTGCTCCACATTCGCGGAAGAATACCGACATGGTCTTCGTGGGCGTCTTGCAAGGCATCTTTGTAAAGATTCACGATGACGTACTTACCCAACTTTTCGTCACGTTCGTATTTGGGCTTTTCATCCTTTTCCTTCCCCGCAGGAGCAAAGGCATCCGAATAGTAAGCGCCGTAAATGGGGCTGTCGACACCAGGGTACTGCTCACGGTTGTAGTAGGCCAAAAGGGCTCTGGCGTCCGCCGGGTTGTTCTCGTTAATGACGACCTGTGCGTTGGCACGAATAGGGAGCATGATCCAAGAAGAAAAACCGAAGAACAGGAACATCAAACACAGCACAATGGTATTTGCCGTACGATAATTGTTCTTTCGCGTATAATTAAGCCCAAAGTAAAATGCCGAAATGAAAAGGAGTCCAATGATAATGGAACCCGAATTGAACGGTAGGCCGATCGTATTGACAAAAAAGACCTCGCCCCAGCCGAAAAACTGCAGCACATAGGTCAATGAGAATTTATAGACCAGCATCAATATCGCTACTACGATGATATTGGCCAGTAGAAAATTCTTGACCGTGGTAGTTTTGTACGTTTTGAAATAATACAGTAGACCAATGGAAGGGATGGCCAAAAAGCCCATGAACTGAATACCGAAGGTAAGGCCGACTACGAAAGAAATCAGTACCAACCAACGATTCCCGCGTGGATGGTCAAGATTATCGGTCCATTTGAGTCCGAGCCATAACAACAATGCCATAATAAAACTGGCCATGGCATACACTTCCGTTTCCGCGGCATTAAACCAAAAACTATCGGAGTAGGCAAAGGCCAGGCTACCGACGAGACCACTGCCCAAGACCGCGATGGCCTTACTGTTGGTAAATTGGTCTTTTTTAGCGATCAGTTTTCGGGTCAGATTGGTGATTGTCCAAAACATGAACAAGATCGTAAAGGCGCTAGAGGCACCTGATACGAAGTTGACCATTCGCGCGATCTGGTCATCGCCGAAGGCGAACATGGCGAAGAACGCACCGATCATTTGCAACAAAGGAGCTCCTGGTGGGTGGCCTACTTGTAATTTGGCGGAGGTGGCGATATATTCACCGGCATCCCAAAAACTACTTGTCGGTTCAACGGTAATAAAGTAGGTGATCAGGGCAATAAAAAAAACAACCCATCCTAAGATGGTGTCCCATTTTTCGAAGTTCTTTGAAAACATGTACGTCGCTGTTTAACAGATGGGGCGAATTTACGAATTCATTATTAGATGCCTACGGATTTTTGACAAAGGTTTAACAGGCGTTGAATGCACTTTGCTGTCAGTACTTTCAAGGGGCGCCATGTGCCGCCATGTGAAGCCTTGTTTCGTGCTGCTATTGTTGTGGGAAATAGGGAATGTGACTTTTTCCATTATTGTATTTAAAAATGTTTGTGCAAACCAAACTTTGTTTTAAATTTGCATCCTCTTTTGTACCAAGGAATATTCTAGTACAAAATGGCACTGGCCCATGGTGTAATTGGCAACACTCCGGTTTTTGGTACCGTCATTCAAGGTTCGAGTCCTTGTGGGCCAACATAATTGAACGAATCCCGCTACTAGCGGGATTTTTTTGTGGAACAAATTCCAGCGGAAAAGTTTACCCCATTTATTCAAAACGTATTGTTCTTCGAATACCCCGGTGGCTGAATACCCTTCATCCGCAAATAGGTTATCGCCTGAGCACGATGATGTGCGGTATGACTTTCACTGCGTAGAATGAGGTCAAGATTCGTATGGCCTTCAAGATACCACGGCTTTACTTTATCTTCCCCACGGGTCAGTAGGGCATCATTTAGGTTTTCCAAACTTGAGAGGACATAATCAAAGGTCGAGGTGAGGTATGCCGATACCAGGGCCTTATTCTGTTCCGCCTCCCTTTTTTGCATACGGTCTGGAAAAAATGGACTTACAGGATCTGGACGTTCCAAGAAGAAATCGGCATCCTTAAGTGCGTTGTAATCGGGGTAGGTTTTGTCATCGACCAGTACGCCGATAAAAGAGTTGTTCGTATACCCCAAATGCATGAAATGCTGGGCGAAGCTCATTTGTTCTTCGGTGGGGCTATATTCGATATGTTCTGCCGGCATCGCTTCAAATACCTTTGCTGTGTACGTTTTTGAATTCTTCCATCGTTTGATAAGATTGTCGACAATAGGGGTGTCTGTTACGGGAATTTTGGCTGAAATCAGGGCCAAAGGGCTAAGACCTATAGTGCTTAACAATAATCGTCTGTTCATGAGCTATGCTTTAGGAATAGGATTCCCCATAAATGTATTGGTTCAAAAAGAGGTTTGAAAATGTTTGGAAGACAAATGACTCCTGAGGTTGAAAATTCAGACGGTACTAGTCCTGTTCCGGCATGTTGATTTGCGGATTTAGCTTGAATAGGTGGGCGATAAATATTGCCTTGTCCTTTGGTGAAATGACAACACTGCTGCTTTGGCCATAGCTAATCTCCAATCGGTCAAATGACAAGGCTGGGGCACTGATGATCGTTTTAGTTTTCACGACGCCTGTGATGGATTGAATTTCGATTTTTTTAGTGATAAGTACCCCTGAGGTGATCTTTAGAAAACGGTTGTCGAGTATGTAATAGGTGTTCCTATAAAGGTGGGCCACAAAAAGTAGTACCGCGCCGTTGATCAAAAGAGCGGGCCAAACGGCTTGGGCAATCAAAGGAATCGCACTACCGATCAAAACGATCAGTATAAAAATGAACAGTCCATAATTGATTTTCGAAGGGTATTTCTTCATTTCTTAATGGATTCAACAGAGTTAAACCACGACCTATCCTGTACTTGAAGAAGTCAATGGTGTCTTCAAGCTTATTCCGGTATCGTTTCGTCGTTGGCGTCAAGAGGTCCTTGAATGGGTTTCTCAGCATTGGTTTTTTCTTCGATACCTTTGGGTTCAGTTGTTTCTATTTCTTCTTTTTGTAACTGTTCATTCAAAGCATCCTCGGCCTCATTGCGTGCCAAAATTTCCTGATCGATTTCATCTAAAAGTGTGCCCATTTTGCGTTTGTCCTTGATCATGGCCCAGGTCATGACCAAGCTGGTGGCGATAATCACGAAGAGTAGAATGCCCGATTCAAACCCCGGTATTTTGGCTTGGGCCGGAATAGCATAGAAAAGGAGTACCGTAATCAATCCCCGAGGTGCGATAAATAGCTGCGGCAAGATGTCCTTTCCGATAAAAACACGCAAAATTCCCCAACGGATGAGATAAATGGAAGCAATGATCAAAATACTGATCAAGGCCACTTTGAGACTCAACAAAGAAGAGAGTACAATAGTGATTCCGAATATGACGAAGAAAAAGGTTCGGACGATAAAAGCGGTTTCCAAAGTGATGATATGGAGGTCGTGATAAATGTGCTTCATCTTCTCCTCTTCCAGAAATATAGCGGTCTTTCCAGGAAAGAACAGTTTGATATTCTTGACGATGAGTCCGAAAATCAAGATAATGATCAATGAAGAAAGGTGCATTTTCTTTCCTAAAGCATACAGCAGGAGTAAGACCGCAATCAACAAAAACAATTTGGCTTGACTCTTAATGCGTTGAAAAATCAATATGATGGCATAGCTGGCAACAACGGCGATAACGATAGTGAGTAGCAAGTTGATCGAAAAGCCCACCACGCCTCCATCTTCGGCGGGGTTGAGTCCCCCGGTCAAAAAGTAGAACATCATGATCCCGAAAATATCGGAAAAGGTACTTTCATAGATGTGGAATTCTTTTTTGGCATCGGCCAATCCACCGACGCTGGGGATGATGATCGCACTTGATAAAATAGACAAAGGTGTGGCGTACAACCAGGCGGATTGCATGGTCATGCCGTCAATGAACTGATAGAGTATTAACGCCGCCACCCAAGCCGAACCTACGAGTCCGATCAAGGCAATGGCCATCGATTTGAGAATAGGAATGAGTTTCTCCTTCTTGAGTTCCAATTCCAAGGCGGCCTCGAGAACGATCATGATCAGGCCTACGGTACCTAATATTTCTAGCGATCCTTCAAAATCTGGAGTGCGCGGAGCGAAAATGTCCAAGCCGATTTTGATCAAAATGCCCAACAAAATGAGCATCAGTACCGAGGGTACGTTGGTTTTCTTCGCGAGCCCGTTAAACCAAAACGATAGAATTACGATAATGGAGGCTTCGATGATCACATTGTAAGAAGAGAATATTTCCATGGTCGGGGTTGATTTTGATTAAAAGTACTATTTAATCTTAAAACCGCTGTGGTTTCTTGATACGTCCCTGCGGGGGCCAATAGGCTCCCATAGGTCATGTTATGACAACGTAATTGTTTGTTGGATAGTGTGTCAATAACACTTGTGGAATAATGGAAAAATTGTATATTTGCGCCACTGAACGGATATACGAGTATTCATGAGGGGACCTTTTAAGTCCTCTTTTTTGTTTGTTAGAAGTTCGTTCGAATCCCTTTGACAAGCGGGTCGAAGAAAAGACCATTGAACCGATGGTCCCCGTTAAGGTCGGCTGATTGGGCCTTGAACAGTATGCTGAATTATGTTGCAGAACAAAGTCACCGAGTTATTGAATAGCGCTCTTGAAGAAGACGGTTCGTTGTTTTTGATCGATTTCTCGATCTCGACCGATAATCGAATCAAGGTCGTTATTGATGGTGATGAGGGAGTTACGGTACAAGATTGTATCAAGATCAGCAGGGCAATCGAGCATAACCTGGATCGGGATGAGGTCGATTTTGCATTGGAAGTGGCTTCCGCTGGGGCTACGGCACCTTTGGTGCTGCCAAGACAATACAAGAAGAATCTTGGTCGGAAAATGGAAGTGAGGACTCCTGATGATACGATTGAAGGTAATCTTACTGAAGTGACCGAAGAGGGAATTATTCTGGAATGGAAAGCACGGGAACCCAAACCCATAGGAAAAGGGAAAGTAACGGTTCGGAAAAAACAGGAAATCGATTTTTCCGATATTAAAGAAGCAAAAGTCATATTAAAATTTTAACGGTAGTAAACTCATGGAAAATATTGCGTTGATCGAATCATTCTCGGAATTCAAAGACGATAAATTCATTGATAGAGTAACCTTGATGGCCATTTTGGAAGATGTTTTTAGAAACGCCCTCAAGAAGAAGTTCGGTTCGGATGACAACTTTGATATCATTATCAACCCCGATAAAGGCGATTTGGAAATTTGGAGAAACCGTATCGTTGTTGAAGATGGTGAGGTAGAGGAGCCCAACGAAGAAATTTCGCTTTCGGAAGCGCGTAAAATCGAGCCTGATTTTGAAGTGGGTGAAGATGTGTCCGAAGAGGTGAAGTTGATGGATTTGGGGAGACGGGCGATTTTGGCATTGCGTCAAAATCTGATCTCCAAGATTCACGAACATGACAATACCACCATTTACAAGCAATTCAAGGACCTTGAAGGCGAGATATATACAGCTGAGGTGCATCATATTAGGCATAAGGCCATTATACTATTGGATGATGAAGGTAACGAGATCATCTTGCCAAAAGACCGTCAGATACCTTCTGATTTTTTCAGGAAAGGGGACAATGTTCGCGGGATCATCGAGAGTGTTGAATTAAAAGGCAACAAGCCGGCGATCATCATGTCGCGAAGTTCGCCCAAGTTTTTGGAGCAATTGTTTTTTCAAGAAATTCCCGAGGTATTCGATGGTTTGATCACGATCAAGAAGGCCGTACGAATTCCTGGAGAAAAGGCTAAGGTCGCCGTAGATTCTTATGACGACCGTATCGATCCCGTTGGGGCATGTGTCGGGATGAAAGGCTCTCGTATTCACGGCATAGTTCGTGAATTGGGGAACGAAAACATCGATGTCATTAACTGGACGGCCAACCCACAGCTTATGGTGACCAGGGCCTTAAGTCCTGCGCGGGTATCCTCAGTAAAACTGAACGATGAAAAAATGACCGCTCAGGTATACTTGAAACCAGAAGAGGTATCCAAGGCCATCGGTAGAGGAGGACATAACATACGACTGGCCGGGCAACTTACTGGTTATGAAATAGATGTGTTTAGAGAGGGTGTTGAAGAGGATGTGGAATTGACCGAATTCTCGGATGAAATCGATGCTTGGATTATCGAGGAATTCAAGAAAATAGGAATGGATACCGCCAGAAGCGTCTTGGAGCAAGATGTGAGCGATTTAGTGAAGCGGACCGATTTGGAGGAAGAAACTATTTCGGAAGTTGTACGTATACTAAAAGCAGAATTAGAAGAATAACTATATATTAGCAGTAGTTTAACGCTATTGCGACGAACAGGAATCAGTATTTATGGCAGAAAATGCAACAATAAGGCTTAATAAAGTTCTCCGGGAACTCAATATTTCTTTGGATAGGGCGGTAGATTTTCTCGCTTCCAAGGGGCATGATATAGACGCACGTCCTACTACGAAGATATCAGAGACGGTTCACCAGGTGCTTTTGGATGAGTTCCAGACCGATATGAGCAAGAAAGTTGCGTCTAAAGAGGTCGGGGAAGAAAAGCGAAAGGAGAAAGAAGCCATAAGAATCCAACTGGAACAGGAGCAAGAAGAGCGAAGATTGGCACGTGAACGACGCTTGGGCAAAACCGAAGTGATCAAAGCACGCGCTGAGCTTTCGGGGCCTAAGACGGTAGGTAAGATCGACCTGAATCCGAAGAAGAAGGAAGAGAAGAAGGTAGAGGAAGAGGTAGAGGTCGTTGCCGATGCGGTTGAAAAACCAATAGAGCAAGAAGAGGCGCCAGTTGTTGAAAAACCTCAGGAAGAGAAGCCAGTTGAAACTGAAGAAAAACCGACCGATGAGAAACTAAAGACGCAATATCAGAAACTTTCCGGTCCTAAGATTACAGGAGATAAAATCGATCTCTCCAAGTTTCAAAGGCCCAAGAAAAAGAAGGAAGAGCCCAAAACGGGCGCCGGTGCCGGTGCCAGTACCGATAGAAAGAAGAAACGGAAACGGATCGTTAGCAACAATGCCGGTGCGCGCGGAGGAGCTAGAAATACCGGAGGCAACAATAGAAAAGGACGTTTTGCCACGGTAAATAAGGTAGAGCCTTCTGAAGAAGATGTACAAAAGCAGGTACGAGAAACCCTTGAAAAACTGCAAGGGAAGTCCAAAAAAGGAAAAGGCGCCAAGTACCGTAGGGATAAAAGAGATCAGCACCGTATGCAAACCGAGGCCGATCTTGAGATTCAGGAAATCGAAAGCAAAACATTGAAGGTTACGGAGTTTGTAACGGCCAATGAAGTAGCAACGATGATGAATGTGTCTACAACGGAAATTATTTCAGCCTGTATGTCCTTAGGGATGATGGTGACCATGAATCAACGATTGGATGCCGAAACACTATCCATTGTGGCTGAGGAATTCGGTTACGAAGTGGAATTCGTAACGGCCGAGATTGAAGAGGCGATAGAAGAAATCGAAGATGCTCCGGAAGATTTGAAGCCTCGAGCGCCCATTGTCACGGTAATGGGTCACGTAGATCATGGTAAGACCTCTTTGCTCGATTACGTTCGCGAGGCTAATGTCATTGCAGGAGAGAGTGGTGGTATCACCCAGCACATTGGTGCTTATGCGGTACAATTGGACGATGGTCAAAAAATCACATTTTTAGATACACCAGGTCACGAAGCCTTTACGGCGATGCGTGCCAGAGGTGCTCAAGTCACGGATATAGCGGTTATTGTTATTGCTGCGGATGATGATATCATGCCACAGACAAAAGAAGCGATAGCCCATGCGCAAGCCGCGGGCGTTCCGATTGTTTTCGCTATCAACAAAATCGATAGGCCAACGGCAAATCCAGATAAGATTAAGGAAGGGTTGGCTGCCATGAATTTATTGGTAGAAGACTGGGGAGGTAAAATTCAATCCCACGATATTTCCGCTAAGACCGGAGACGGTGTACGTGAATTGCTCGAAAAAGTATTGCTCGAAGCTGAATTGTTAGAACTTAAGGCTAATCCCGATAGAGGAGCGGCCGGTGCCGTGGTAGAGGCCTTCCTGGATAAAGGGCGAGGTTATGTGTCTACTATTTTGGTGCAGAACGGTACGTTGCGGATCGGTGATTATGTTTTGGCAGGTACCAATAGCGGTAAAGTCAAAGCAATGCAAGATGAGCGTGGTAAGGAAGTCCAAGAGGTCGGTCCTTCTACACCGATATCAATATTGGGCTTGGATGGGGCGCCGCAGGCGGGTGATCGTTTCAATGTCATGGAAGATGAGCGAGAGGCAAAACAAATCGCTACCAAGCGCTCGCAGTTGCAGCGTGAGCAATCTGTTAGAACACAGCGTCACATTACCCTTGATGAAATAGGTAGACGTATTGCCTTAGGTGACTTTAAAGAGTTGAATATTATTCTTAAGGGTGACGTGGATGGTTCTGTCGAGGCATTGACCGATTCTTTCCAAAAGCTCTCTACCGATGAGATACAGGTCAATATCATTCACAAAGGTGTTGGGGCCATTACGGAATCAGATGTGTTATTGGCTTCGGCTTCAGATGCTATTGTCATCGGCTTTAACGTAAGACCAATGGGCAATGCCCGGGATATTGCGGATAAAGAGGAGATCGATATCAGAATGTACTCGATTATCTATGATGCCATCAACGACCTCAAAGATGCCATGGAGGGAATGCTTTCCCCTGAAATCAAGGAAGAGATTACCGGAAATGCCGAAATTCGCGAGACCTTCAAGATTTCGAAAATCGGTACGATTGCCGGTTGTATGGTTACCTCAGGAAAAATATTTAGAAACTCGGGTATCCGATTGATTAGAGATGGAGTGGTGGTCTTTACAGGAGAACTGGCTTCGCTTAAGCGTTTTAAAGACGATGTTAAAGAGGTGTCTAAAGGCTATGATTGTGGATTGCAGATTAAAAACTACAATGACATCAAAGAAGGTGATATCGTAGAATCTTTCCAAGAAGTTGCGGTGGCCAAGAAATTGAAATAAGAATTGCTAGCGATGCATTGCTGCGGAAAATAAATCGTTTCCCTTCCTTGAAAAAGGAGGGGATTTTTTTTGCAAAAAAGATGAACTTGCGATTTTGTGTTGAAAGACAACAGTCGAGGCGACCGATTCCGCAGTCTGAATTTGAATGTTTGAACGGGTTGACCTTTATTTAAAATGGAAGCGCTGGAATCTTGATGCCGGGATAGAAATCCAGATTATTTTGTAGTTTTCTTCGGTTTCAATAACATGGCATCAGGATACTTTGCCCTGACCTCTTTAAATTTTCGCTCCGCTTCTAATTTCGTCTTGAAACGGCCGAGGCGAACGCGGTAGGTAGGGGAGTCAAAATCGATTTTTGAAGGCATATTCGGAAAGTCGATTTCCACGTCTGATTTAAGCTCCTGGGCCTTGGAATATGACCCAAAACCGACCTGAATTCTATAGTATTCCGACGTTTTATTGTACTCTTCATAAATATCCAATAATTCGACGATTTTATCATCCTGTTGAATCTTGATATCCCCTTGCTGAGCAGTCGCAAAAGTACCGAAAAACGCCATGAGGGCGATGTAGCAAACTGTTTTCATACTTTTATTCCGTTAAGATAAAACCTTGATTAGCAAAGGTAATTCTTTGCAGTTGAAACCGAGCGAATCCCAATTATTTAGAATAATTATAAATTAGAAATTATCAATACGTTAAGATTTTCCAAATAAAGTCTATGTCGTATTTTTGCACTCGATTTAGGTCGTGATAATTTTGGGTTTTTTTAGGCTGAAATGAAATTACCGTGCCAAATCTTGATTGAAATATTTTATATATGAAAAAGGTTACTTACCGCGATCAAATTTCTAAAGTATTAGGTATCAGTCTCGTAGTTTTTCTACTCTTTTCCGTTTCGCTTATCGCACAAGATGAGGCGGTCGCTGAAGCGGCTGTCGAGACCGAAGCGGCCGCGGGTGGTGGTGACCCTGTCAAGGGAAAATCCTTATTCAATCAAAATTGTGCTGCATGTCATGCTTTGAATCGCAAAATGACCGGTCCGGCGTTGGCGAATGTTGAGGCGCGCTTAGCGGAAGATGAGGGCTTGGATAAAGAATGGTTGTATGCATGGATCAAGAATAGTCCAGGTATGATCAAATCCGGCGATGCGTATGCCGTTAAAATCTACAACGAATACAATCAAGCGGCGATGACCGCTTTCCCAACGCTGTCAAATCAAGACATCGATGATATTTTGGCCTATACCGCGGCTCCTCCTTCTACGCCTCCTCCGACTCAAGTGGGAGGGACGAATGGACCGGTTGCGGCTGCATCATCCGGTATTTCAAACGAAGTTATCCTAGGGGCCTTGGCCTTGGTGTTCGGTCTATTGGTGTTTATGTTGATGTCGGTGAACAAAACCTTGCGGAGGGTGATGGAGGCCAATGGGGTTAACGTTGAAGAAGAGCGGGAGAAGCGATTGCCGATTTGGAAGGCTTTTGCAAAGAATCAGTTTTTGGTGTTGGTAACGGCTATTTTCCTGTTGCTAGCTAGCGGTTATTTCGCCTATGGATGGATGATGCAGGTAGGTGTCGATCAGGGGTATGCTCCTATACAGCCTATACACTACTCGCATAAGATTCACGCTGGTGACAATAAAATTGAGTGTAAATATTGTCATTCCTCGGCCAGGGTTTCCAAGCATTCGGGCATTCCTTCCTTGAACGTTTGTATGAATTGCCATAAATCCATTTACGAGTATAAAGGAAATCCTGAAGGTCCATCTAGAGAAGATTTGGCCAACGGTTATACCAACGAGTTCTATACGGGGGAAATCAAGAAGCTATATGCCGCCGTCGGATGGGACGAGGAGAATCAAAAATACACAGGCGAGAGTACCCCTGTGGAGTGGGTGCGTATCCATAACCTTCCGGATTTTGCCTATTTCAACCATTCACAGCATGTTTCCGTTGCGGGAGTGGAGTGTCAAACGTGTCACGGACCTGTGGAAGAAATGGAAATCATGTATCAATATTCTCCTTTGACAATGGGATGGTGTATCAACTGTCACCGTGAAACGAATGTGAAAGTAGAGGGGAATGAGTACTACGAAAAAATACATGCAGAGCTTTCCAAAAAGTATGGCGTAGAAACGTTGACAGCGGCCCAGATGGGCGGTTTGGAGTGTGGAAAGTGTCACTATTAATTTACGAGAAAAGTAGCTAATTACAGAAATAACGTATGGCATCGAATAAGAAATATTGGAAAAGCGAAGCGGAGTTAAATCCCAACGATTCCATTGTTGAGACGCTACGGCAAAATGAATTTGTCGAGGAGATTCCTGTGGATGACTTCTTGGGTGATAAAGACACCTTGGAATCAACCAGTACCAACAGGCGGGATTTTCTCAAGTATGTCGGTTTCAGTACAGCTGCAGCTTCATTGGCTGCTTGTGAAGGACCGGTAATCAAATCCATTCCCTATGTGGTGGCGCCAGAGAATATTGTTCCTGGGGTTGCGAATTACTATGCTACTTCGATTGCGAACGGATTTGATTTCGCTAGCATATTGGTAAAAACCCGTGAGGGGAGGCCAATCAAGGTGGAAAACAATACCTATGCAAAGGTCAATGGTGGTGCCAATGCACGTGTGCAGGCATCGGTTCTTTCGCTGTATGATAGTACGAGGCTGCAGGGTCCGGTAGCTGAAGGTGAAGAAGTGGATTGGGATACGTTGGATGCTAGAGTAAAAGCGGCTATTGGTGCTGCACGGACCTCAGGTAAACAGATCGCTTTGTTGACCCAGACCTATGCGAGTCCTTCAACCTCTCGATTGGTTGAAGAGTTCAAGGCGTTAGGTGGTGCTGTAAATCATGTGACCTACGATGCCATCTCCGAAGATGCGGCCTTGACGGCCTTTGAAAATAAGTATGGCGAACGTGCGTTGGCCGATTATGATTTCGAAAAAGCGGATTTGATCATTTCTTTTGGAGCCGATTTTCTTGCTGATTGGCAAGGAGGAGGGTATGATAGTGGCTATTCCAAAGGGCGCATTCCAAGTAATGGCAAAATGTCGCGACACGTTCAGTTCGAGGCAAATATGTCTTTGACGGGCGCCAATGCTGACAAGCGGGTTCCCTTGACGCCAATGTTCCAAAAAATAGCCATTGCCAAATTGTATGCGGCATTGAACGGGTCTTCCGTCGGAGGCGAATTGGGCGATGCACAACGTGCTTTAGATAGTGTAGTGGCGCAGATCAGAAAGAGCAAGGGCAAAGCTGTTGTGGTTTCGGGCATAGCGGATGTGAATGTGCAAGCAGTGGTTTTGGCGATTAATGAGATGCTGGGCAGCGATGCATTTAATCCCAAAACACCAAGATACACAAGACAGGGAAGCACCCAGGCGGTCAACACGCTAATCGCTGATATGAATTCGGGCAAAGTGGGTGTGCTGATAATGGATGGGGTAAACCCAATGTTCACATTACCAAATGCCGAAGCGTTTAAAGCCGGGTTGGAGAAAGTGGATACTTCAGTTGCTTTTTCAACCAATTGGAATGAAACCACGGAAGTAGTCGACTACACGGCAGCTGCTAACCATTATTTGGAATCTTGGGGCGATTTACAGCTTAAAAAAGGACAATATAGCTTGATGCAGCCTACCATTAAAGAGCTTTTTGATACAAGACAGTTTCAATCGGCCCTTTTGAATTGGATGGGCAGTGACAAGAACTACTACGATTATATCAAGGAGACTTGGAGCACTTTCGTGTTAAATGGCGGTAGCTGGAACAAGGCGCTGCAAGATGGTGTTTTCGATTCGGAAACGGCGGCGATGATGAGTGCATCCGAGGATGCCGATCCACAAATCATGACTGCACCATCAGAGGATAAGGAAGAAGCCTCGGATACTATGGTAGAGGAAGCTATGACGGCAGGTGCTTCCATTGACGCAGCAGTGCGTAGTTTGGCCGGAACATCAAGTTCAGAAGGAATGGAGCTGGTGCTCTATTCCAAAGTGAGTATGGGAGACGGGCAGCAGGCAAGTAATCCTTGGTTACAGGAGTTTCCGGACCCTATCACACGAGTGTCTTGGGATAACTATGTGACGGTCTCCAAAATGGATGCGGAAAGCTTGGGCTTAACGAACTGGAACGTGGCTAATGGCGGTATGAACGGAAGTTACTCGAAACTGACCGTTAATGGAGTTTCCATTGACAAGGTGCCTGTAGTGGTTCAGCCAGGTCAAGCCAAAGGTTCTGTAGGGTTGTCCCTTGGTTACGGTAAAACGGTGGGGATGAAGTCGGAAATGCAGACCGGTGTGAATGCGTATCCGCTGTACCAAGACTTTTCGAATGTACAGTCCGTTACGATAGAGAAAGCCGATGGCGAGCATGAGTTTGCCTGTGTGCAATTGCATAAAACCATGATGGGTAGAGGTGATATTATCAAAGAGACTACCCTTGAGATATTCAATACGAAAGACCACGCGGAATGGAACCACGTGCCTCAGGTATCGCTGGATCACCAAGAAGTTCCTGCGACATCCGTAAGCTTATGGGATGATTTTGACCGTTCAATCGGTCATCATTTCAATATGTCGATCGATTTAAATGCATGTACCGGTTGTGGTGCTTGTGTTATCGCTTGTCATGCGGAAAACAATGTTCCTGTGGTCGGTAAGGCCGAAGTAAGGCGTTCAAGGGATATGCACTGGTTGCGTATCGATAGGTATTACTCTTCTGAAGATTCTTTTGAGGCGGATAATACCAAAAAGGTCGAATTTGATGGCCTTTCAGGAGATAAAGGTTCCTTGGGCGGTTTTGGTGAGTTGGAAGATCCCTCAGTAAATCCGCAAGTGGCTTTTCAGCCCGTAATGTGCCAGCATTGTAATCATGCTCCTTGTGAAACGGTGTGTCCTGTAGCGGCAACATCACATGGGCGCCAAGGTCAAAACCAAATGGCTTATAACCGTTGTGTGGGTACAAGATATTGTGCAAACAACTGCCCGTATAAAGTACGTCGTTTCAACTGGTTCTTGTATAACAACAATGATGAGTTTGATTTCCATATGAATAATGATTTAGGCAAGATGGTGGTGAATCCAGATGTCAACGTTCGTTCAAGAGGGGTAATCGAAAAATGTTCGATGTGTATTCAAAAAACACAAAAAACCATTTTGGATGCCAAAAGAGATGGCCGAGTGATAGCGGATGGTGAGTTCCAGACGGCTTGTTCATCAGCTTGTAATAATGGGGCCATTGTTTTCGGTGATATCAACGATACGGAAAGTAAAGTTGCCGAACTGAAAGAAGATGACCGCATGTATCACTTGTTGGAGCATGTAGGAACTAAGCCAAATGTATTCTATCAGGTGAAAGTGAGAAATACAACCGAAGCATAACAACCAATACAGTAAGTAACTATAATATAAATTTATGGCGTCGCATTACGAAGCACCTATAAGAAAACCCTTAGTAACGGGTGACAAAGGCTACCATGATGTAACTGTTGATATTGCTGCTCCTGTAGAGGGAAGAGCTGATAAACAGTGGTGGATAGTATTTTCCATTGCCTTGGCAGCGTTTCTGTGGGGGGTAGGTTGTATTATCTATACCATATCAACAGGTATCGGTACTTGGGGTTTGAACAAGACCGTCAACTGGGCTTGGGATATTACCAACTTCGTTTGGTGGGTAGGTATCGGACACGCGGGTACCTTGATTTCCGCAGTATTGCTCTTATTCCGTCAGAAATGGAGAATGGCCATTAACCGTTCTGCGGAGGCCATGACCATTTTTTCAGTAATTCAAGCGGGCCTGTTCCCTATTATACACATGGGGCGTCCTTGGTTGGCTTATTGGGTATTGCCGATTCCCAATCAGTTTGGCTCGTTGTGGGTAAACTTCAATTCGCCCCTGCTTTGGGATGTATTCGCGATATCGACATACCTATCCGTTTCGTTGGTCTTCTGGTGGACAGGTCTACTGCCTGATTTTGCAATGATTCGCGATCGTGCGGTATTGCCTTTCCAGAAGAAAATTTATGGTCTGTTAAGTTTCGGATGGAGTGGTCGTGCAAAAGATTGGCAACGTTTTGAGGAAGTATCATTGGTCTTGGCAGGTTTGGCAACACCCCTTGTGCTTTCAGTGCATACCATTGTATCCTTTGACTTTGCTACCTCGGTTATCCCCGGATGGCATACGACTATTTTTCCACCGTATTTCGTGGCTGGAGCGATTTTCTCCGGTTTTGCCATGGTGAATACACTCTTGATCATTATGCGGAAAGTATGTCATTTGGAAGACTATATTACCGTTCAGCATATCGAATTGATGAATATCGTCATCATGATTACAGGTTCGATCGTGGGTTGTGCCTACATCACTGAATTGTTTATGGCATGGTATTCCGGTGTTGAGTATGAGCAGTATGCCTTTTTGAACAGGGCGACGGGACCTTACTGGTGGGCCTATTGGGCGATGATGACCTGTAACGTATTTTCGCCACAGTTCATGTGGTTCAAAAAGTTGCGAACCAGTATCATGTTCTCATTCTTTATTTCCATCGTCGTAAACATCGGAATGTGGTTTGAGCGATTCGTGATTATCGTGACCTCCTTGCATAGGGATTACCTTCCATCTTCATGGACGATGTTCTCTCCCACATATGTGGATATCGGTATTTTCATCGGTACGATAGGGTTCTTCTTTGTCTTGTTCCTTTTGTATGCTAGAACCTTCCCGGTTATCGCACAGGCAGAGGTAAAATCGATTTTGAAATCCTCCGGAGAGCGATACAAAAAATTAAGGGATGCCGGTCAGCCGCTCTATCAAATTGACAAGTCAGACAAACCAGCGGTGAAGGAAGCGGTTGTGGAAACTGCAGAGGAGGCGGAAGCCCCTAAAGAGGAAGTGAAAAAAGACGCGTCGGAACTATTAGCTTCGATAGGTACTTTTGACGCCTCAAAAGACACAGCGGATGATTTAAAATTGGTCAAGGGAATCGGTCCAAAAATGGAAGAGACCCTGAACCAAATCGGAATTTTCACTTTTGCTCAGGTGAGCAAAATGACCGGAAAGGAATATGATATGCTCGACGCCCTGACGGGTGCCTTCCCGGGAAGGGCACAACGTGATGATTGGGCAGGTCAGGCACAAAAATTAAACAACAAATAGCACTATGGCATCTAAAGTGATACAGGCATATTATAACGATGACGACATCTTGATGCATGCCGTAAAAAAGGTGAAGGCCGCAAAGCATCATATTGAAGAGGTTTATTGTCCTTTTCCCGTACACGGTTTGGACAAGGCCATGGGATTAGCCCCAACGCGGATCGCGATTACCTCTTTTCTTTACGGTTGTGTCGGCTTGACCGTCGCTATCGTGATGATGAATTATATTATGATTGAAGACTGGCCTCAGGATATCGGGGGAAAACCAAGCTTCAGTTATATCGAGAACATGCCGGCCTTTGTGCCCATCATGTTCGAATTGACCGTATTTTTTGCGGCTCACTTGATGGTCATCACCTTTTACCTGAGAAGTAGGTTATGGCCCTTCAAGAAGGCGGAAAATCCTGATGTGCGCACCACGGATGACCATTTTGTAATGGAAATCGAAATACACGATAATGAAAGTGAGTTGAAGAATTTGCTTTCCGATACCGGCGCAGTGGAAATAAATATTGCAGAAAAAAACCTTCATTAAGTATGAACAGTTTTAGAAAAATAGGAGTGGTATTGGCTTTGGTCTTTTTTGTTGTCGCATGCCAAGATAAGAGAAAGCCCAACTATCAGTACATGCCGAATATGTACGAACCAGTAGGGTATGAAACCTATGGAGAGGTCGATTTTCTCCCAAATGCGTCGGAAGCGATGACACCCGTACCAGGTACCATCAATCGTGGATGGATGCCTTATGAATATGAGAATACCCCTGAAGGGAAAGAGCTCGCGAGGGTTATGATGAGTCCGTTGGATTCATTGAACTCGGAAGACAATCTTACAGTTGGAAAAGAATTGTATACAATCTATTGTGCTATTTGCCATGGAAATGCGGGTAAAGGACAGGGTACCTTGGTAAAAAGAGAAAAGATATTGGGTGTGCCGAGTTATGCCGATGCGGCCAGAAACATCACTTTGGGTACGACCTATCATACCATACAGTACGGCTTGAACTCTATGGGTTCGTATGCGTCGCAAATGAACACTAAGGAAATGTGGCAAGTATCCGAGTATGTGATGCAATTGAAACAAGACTTAACTAAATAATATATTAGCTACTAGAATATGTATACGGTTTCGAACAGATTAAAAATTGGAGCTATCATTTTGATGGTAGTGGGTGCTTTGGGAATTGTTTCCGGATTTCTATCAGCTCCATCTACGGTAGCTGAGGCAAAAGAAATGGTAGCTAGTCATGGTGATGGCCATGGAGACGGTCATGGGGAGACCGTGGTTGACGAAGGCCATGGTTCTTATACGGAAGAAGGAGGTCATGCAATGACTGAAGCCGAACATGATGAACACGTGTTTCATCAACTACAGAACAAACCTTGGGCCGCTTTATACGTTGGTGCGTTTTTCTTTTTTATGATTGCCTTGGGTGCTCTAGCCTTTTATGCCATTCAGCGTGCTGCGCAGGCAGGTTGGTCTCCGCTTTTATTCCGGGTGATGGAAGGTATTACCTCTTATATTGTTCCCGGGGGAATCATCGTATTCGTAATCTTGGTACTTTCCGTAATGCACATGAATCACTTGTTCGTTTGGATGGATGCCGATGTAGTTGCACATGACGCACTATTGCAAGGCAAGGCAGGATATTTGAACCCTACCTTCTTTTTGATTCGTGCCGCTATTTTCTTGGCTGGTTGGATCGGATATCGTGAGTATTCAAGAAAGCTTTCGCTAGCGCAAGACGATTCCAATGATGATTCTAATTTCAAAATGAATTTCAGAATATCAGCGGCTTTCTTGGTGTTTTATTTAATTTCCGAGTCTATTATGTCTTGGGATTGGATTATGAGCGTGGACCCACACTGGTTCAGCACTCTCTTCGGATGGTATGTATTTGCGAGTATGTTCGTATCCGGAATCACCGTAATTGCGATGGTAACGATTTACCTGAAGTCTAAGGGGCATTTGGAGCAAGTGAATGATAGCCACATCCATGATTTGGCAAAATTCATGTTCGGAATCAGTATTTTCTGGACATACCTCTGGTTCTCTCAGTTCATGTTGATCTGGTATGCCAATATCCCTGAGGAAGTGACCTATTATGTAACACGAATAGAAGACTACAACCTTCCGTTTTTTGCGATGGTAGCGATGAACTTTCTATTTCCCGTATTGCTGTTGATGAACAGTGATTACAAACGGATTAACTGGTTCGTGATTATGGCCGGTATTGTTATTCTAGCCGGGCATTATATGGATATATTTAATATGATTATGCCATCGACCGTAGGAAAACAATGGCATATAGGTATTCCCGAAATAGGAGCAGTTCTATTTTTTGCGGGCTTGTTCGTTTTTTGGATTTTCAGGGCATTGGCTTCAGCACCCTTGCAGCCTACGAGAAATCCATTTATAGAAGAAAGCAAGCATTTTCATTATTAACGAAGTATAAGTATAACAGTATACGATGACTACAGCATTAACATTAATTGTTTTAGTATTAGTTGGAATTGCGATTTGGCAAATGACCAAGATTTTTGAGCTGTCTCAGCTTAAGACTCAGAACGCACAAATCGCGAATGATTCCGATAATAAGAACCAGGGGTACCTCATGTTCGCCTTTCTGATTTTTATCTATGGGATCACCATATTTAGTTTTTGGAAATATGCGAAGTTTCTTCTTCCTGAATCCTCATCGGCTCATGGTGAAGAGTATGATTTCTTGATGCTGGTATCCTTTGTGATCATCTTCATAGTTCAGACCATCACACAGGCGCTATTACACTATTTTGGGTATAAGTACAGGGGTAAGGAAGGCAATAAGGCTCTTTTTTATGCCGATAACGATCGTCTAGAATTTATTTGGACCATCATACCCGTAATCGTTTTAGCAGGTCTTATCCTCTGGGGACTATACACATGGACGAATATAATGGACGTAAACGACGAGGATGATCCATTAATAGTTGAGCTTTATGCCCAACAGTTTAACTGGACGGCACGCTATGGCGGGGCGGATAATGTACTCGGTGGGGCGAACGTGAGAATGATCGATATCGATCGCGCCAATGTACTAGGTTTGGACGAATCGGACTCCTATGCTTCCGATGATGTCATCGTAAAGGAATTGCACCTACCGGTAGGTAGAAAGGTCAATTTCAAAATGCGCTCACAAGATGTATTGCATTCGGCATACATGCCTCACTTTCGAGCGCAAATGAACTGTGTGCCCGGTATGACAACGGAGTTTTCTTTTACGCCTATCAAAACAACAGCAGAAATTAGACAGGATCCCGATGTCATTGCAAAAGTAGAACGTACCAATAAGATAAGGGCTGAGAGAGCTGCTAATGGCGAGGATAATTCTGATCCATGGGAGTATGACTATGTGCTCATTTGCAACAAAATATGTGGGACATCACATTATAATATGCAAATGAAAATCATTGTCGAGACGCAGGAGGAGTACGAGGAGTGGATGAAATCGCAACAGACTTTTAGTCAGACCATAGCGTCCATGCAATAAATTAGGCTATTAAAAGAAAATTAATATAATAAAGAATTTCGATTATGTCAGCAACAGCAGTAGCACATGTAGATGATCACGCTCACGACGATCATGGACATCATCATCACAAAGAGACATTCGTAACAAAATATATCTTCAGCCAAGATCATAAAATGATCGCGAAGCAGTATTTGATTACGGGCCTGATTATGGGAACCATAGGTATCGCTATGTCATTACTGTTCCGTATGCAATTGGCATGGCCAGGCGAATCCTTTCCTATTTTTGAGGCACTTCTTGGAAAATGGGCTCCTGACGGTGTGATGGACGCCGATATGTACTTGGCTTTGGTAACCATTCATGGTACCATCATGGTGTTCTTTGTATTGACAGCAGGTCTTAGTGGTACGTTCAGTAACCTTCTAATTCCACTCCAAATCGGGGCAAGGGATATGGCCTCGGGCTTTTTGAATATGTTGTCTTATTGGATGTTCTTCACCTCTAGTGTAATTATGGTGATTTCTCTCTTTGTGGAAGCTGGACCAGCTGCCGCAGGTTGGACGATTTATCCACCCTTGAGTGCGTTGCCTATGGCACAGCCTGGATCCGGAATGGGTATGACCCTTTGGCTGGTATCCATGGCGATATTCATTGCCTCCTCGCTATTGGGGTCGTTGAATTATATCGTTACCGTATTGAATCTTAGAACCAAGGGAATGTCAATGACACGTTTACCTTTGACCATTTGGGCATTCTTTGTTACCGCGGTAATCGGTGTGATTTCCTTCCCGGTATTGCTTTCAGCGGCGTTATTGCTGATTATGGATAGAAGCTTCGGAACGTCTTTCTTTCTATCCGATATTTTCATTCAAGGTGAAGTACTACATTATCAAGGAGGGTCTCCAGTACTATACGAACACCTATTTTGGTTTTTGGGTCACCCTGAAGTGTATATTGTACTCTTGCCGGCATTGGGAATCACTTCTGAAGTGATGTCGACAAATGCACGTAAACCCATTTTCGGATACCGTGCCATGATTGCCTCTATATTGGCAATTGCATTCCTATCTACAATTGTATGGGGGCACCATATGTTTATCTCCGGAATGAACCCATTCTTGGGGTCTGTATTTACATTTACAACCTTATTGATCGCGATTCCGTCCGCAGTAAAGGCCTTTAACTATATCACCACGCTCTGGAAAGGAAACTTACAGATGAATCCGGGTATGCTGTTTTCTATAGCACTAGTCTCCACGTTCATCACAGGAGGTCTTACAGGGATTATTCTAGGGGATAGTACCTTGGATATCAATGTGCATGATACCTACTTTGTAGTGGCGCATTTCCACTTGGTGATGGGTATATCTGCCCTGTATGGTCTCTTCGCCGGGGTGTACCATTGGTTCCCGAAAATGTTCGAGGGACGCATGATGAATAAAAATTTGGGCTATGTACACTTTTGGGTGACCGCAGTCTGTGCCTATGGGGTCTTTTTCCCGATGCACTTTGTTGGAATGGCCGGTGTACCCAGACGCTACTACCAAAATACCAATTTCCCGATGTTCGATGAATTGACCGATGTGCAGGTGTTGATGACCGTGTTTGCGTTAATCGCAGGTGCTGCGCAATTGGTTTTCTTGTACAACTTTGTCAGCAGCATGTTCTACGGAAAAAAAGGACCAAAGAATCCTTGGAAATCGAATACTTTGGAGTGGACGGCCGAAATGAAGCACATTCACGGCAACTGGGATGGTCCGATACCGGAAGTACATCGTTGGGCGTATGATTATAGTAAAGTCGATGCTAATGGGGAGTATATCATTCCTGGGCAAGACTTTGTTCCGCAGACCGTTCCGCTGCAAGATGATGAAGAGGAATTGAATCATTAAAATAACGAACAGACCGATATAAAATGCCCAACAAATCAAGTTGGGCATTTTTTTTGATATATTAGTTTTAGATTCATCAAAATCTTGATGCCGAGGCAACTATGTCGGGGCATTAACTCATGAAATACAATGCAATAATTGTTCCCCTAAACACTAGTAAATGAAAAAATTCGTCTGGTTATTCGTATTATGCTCCGTCTGTGTCGTACACGCTCAAAGGAAGCCTAAGATCAAAGGAAATAAGAACGTCGTGGAGGTAGTTGAAAACCTACCTGCCTTTAATGCTATTGAGCTAAGCGATGATTTGGATATCATCCTTCAAAAAGGCAATACAGAGGGCTATGAACTGACCGCAGATGATAACCTGATCGATGTTTTAAAGTTTCGTGTGGTCGATAGTACCTTGATCATTACCTCGTTTTACAAAATTACGAGTAAAAAGAAATTGGATATTGTGATTAATTACTACGATTTAAACGCCATTACGGTCAATGATGGTAGAATAAAAATGCAAGACAAAATAGATACCGATGAACTAGTGGTGAATACTACAGGAAGTGCCAAGCTTCAGTTGAACGCAAATGCCGCTGTCATGGATATTATCATGGATGGTAATAGCTCTGGGGACTTTAATCTCGAAGTTGATTCACTGAATATTACCTTAAGAGACCGAATCGATGTGGGGATCTATGCAGTGAGTGAGACGAATATTATTAACATGCAGGACAACGCCTCGGTCAAAATGGACGGTTCGACCATCAATATGCAGATCAACCTGACTGATAATGCCAATATCAAGGCCCAAAAACTACAGGCCAATTTGATCAATGCGAATTTAGAAGGTTCGCCCACTGCCCGTATTTATGCCACGGAAAGTCTAGAACTCTCTTCAGCCGGCTCGTCTAAAACCTATATCAGTGGAGATGCCAAAATAGAGATTCTCGATTTCTTGGATACCTCTGAGCTTCATAAAGAGAAGTAGTCTCTAAGCCAGCGCATCGCTCTTCTACTACTACTGTCAATCATGCCCTCCAGAGGATGTTGGGTTTTTTTGGTGACCTGTCATGCGACTACTTCTCAGAAAACTAAAATACGTTACGACAATATTAAAGTAAATTAACATAAAATTTACAGACATAATTGTGTTTGTATACGGATTACACATATATTTGTTTGTATGTAATATCTTACTATATCTCTTTTTTGAAAGCCAAGATTGATATCCCTCTCGGGTTGAAAATGGGTTCTTGGTAAGTATTACAGCATAGATTCCCCGTCCTTTATAACCGGTATTCTGGTGTCAGATAAATGGTCATTCCATTTTTTGACCCTGCTTGACTATGCCATAGAATGGACAATAGAAACGGATTTTTTAACTCCTGATGAATAAATGAACATGAAGAAACTACTACTTGCAATTGCATTTTTTGGAATGACATCGATTTACGCGCAATCTACTATTTATGCTGATATAAAATATGGATTTAATGCATCTGATGCCACAATAAACTTTTATGACGCCCTCGTCGGTGAGAAAGGTACAGGGAATACTTTGGTTTTTAGGGATATGGGCTCCCCATGGATCGTTTCGCCATGTTACAGGATATTCGACTTGGATGACATCGATATCGTTTTTGAAGAAGGCTTTGTGTTACAGGAAAGCTCATTGTATGCTAATAAGGATGATAGGAGGAGGTATATTAACCTCACAAAATTAAAGAACAACTATCCGAACGGGACGGAGATTATCCGGGGACCGAACAATGAAAATACTAATAACGGGGATTATGATTTATTTCCGAACACAAAACTCATATATGTTTTGCGAGCGGATAACACGAACGTGACTGCATATGGGGCTGAATTCATTGGTACATTTCCAACCAAAAATGTTGGCCTTGACCCGGCAGGGGATACACAGGATTTTGACTGGGACCACAGTTATGAATTCGGACACTTTGTTCAAATCGAGGACTCAGGGAATTTCACATGGAAAGGTGGGTATATACGACAATGGGCAGGTGATGCCTTGAATTGCGAAGGTATTGAGGCAGGAAAGACCTTTTTGGTCGAGGATGTCAAAGCAAGTTGGAATAAACGTCTTGGGATTTCACATATAAAGGGAGAAGGCGATTTCGTTATTAAGGACTGTATCCTTGAGGAAAACGGTATGGGACCGAACGGCGAGTTTGGAACGAATACTCTACAAGGTATAACGATTGAACCCAACTTCGCCAATCAGACCGCTCATTTTGAAGGGCATAATCTCAGCTTTGTGCGAAACGCAGACTCTGGAATAGGATTACAACTAACTCGACCTGAAGCGCGGCAGGGACAGAGTAATATTTCTGTAGTTTTAAATGGCGTGCATTTTGAGGATAATACCCAGCAAGAGGATAATACGGGTGGTGGAGCGATGACTTTGCAAGGGACGGATAGATTTAATAGAAGGTCGAGCAGTCCTAGTGGAAGTGCGGTATATGGGGATTTACCCTTGGGCGGGTATATGGTTTTTAGTAATGTGGCAGTATGGGGAGATTATGAGGGTTTTGCCTCGGTCGGTCAATATGGTAATAATTACACCATGAGTTTTGACGAAACGGTCTGCTATAAAGTTAGTACTACAGGTGGTGTCAACAGTCGTAACGTTGGAGATGCCGTCATCGAATGGGAAGTAGGCTCCTTAGAACAGCCAAATACAATATGTAAAAACTTCGATATAGGAAACTTTTTGGTTATTCATGAATTCGATGAACCTTTTATTATGTTCAAAGACTTCCCGAACATCACTGCCATAGATGGTTCCGTTACAGGTAACCTTACCGTTGCCAGCCCGAATACCCAAGATGCGATTGTCGTAAAGAACTTAGGGGGCCTGAGTAATAACAATACGATTTCAAAGACCCAATATGCCCTGAATGCTCTTCCGGGAAATACGGTCAGTGTAGTTGCGAGTGTTTCCGAAGCCGTGAAATCTTCGGCCACAAATGGGGAATTCACCTTTACAAGAACGGGTCCTACGGATTTCCCTATGGCCGTCGCTTATGATGTTGCTACGTCAGGAGCTAACGCCGAAATGCTGAATGATTTTAAGTTATTGCGAGGGAGTGTGGTTATTCCTACCGGACAGACTTCGGTGACTTTACCGGTGATACCCCTTAATCCCAATAGAACAGGTGGCACTAGAAATATCACATTGACGATTCAACCTAAAGCGGATTTATATACCGTGGGGCAAAATAGCATTGCTACGGTTAATTTAGTGGATGTTGGAGGGGCAGGCTCGCAGGTCAGTACGTTCAGTCCTATTCACGATGCACATCTTCAGGGTAGTACGCTCTATAACCAGCCCAACGTCCGTGTCGATGAAGGTTCTCGCGTAACCTATCTGAAGTACGACCTTAGTGCCGTAACTGGAACGATAACGGATGCGGAGCTACTCTTCCGTATCGGGGATGATGTTGGAGTGGGTACCATGGAGGTGTACTTAGGAACCAATACGGGTTGGACGGAAACAACACTTAGTAGCGCTAACAAACCATTGGAGAACGGTCTTTTGGGCAGCACAACGGATTTGGGTCAGGCGACCAATGACGTCCTCGTTCCCCTTTCTGAAACGAATCTAACGGGCGGAGGTGAACTGAGCCTGATTGTGAAGCATGTGGGCAGCAATGATTTCTCTATGGCCTCTAAGGAGAATACGACCAAACCACCGGTTCGCCTAGTCCTTACCTACGGTTCGGCTTCGAACGTTCCTGTGACCGGTGTTACGGTGGCCCCGAGTACGTTGAACGTTTCGGTTGGTAATGATGAGACAGTTACCGCGACCATAGCCCCATCGAACGCTACGGATCAAGGGGTGACCTGGTCTAGTAATGATACGACCATTGCTACCGTCGATGCAAACGGTACGGTGACGGGCGTGGCTACTGGTAGTGCAGCTATAACCGTAACTACCGACGATGGTAGTTTTACAGCCTCCTCAAATGTTACGGTATCCTCAAGTGCCCCGATTGTCAGTAATATTACGGTCAGCGATATCATGCAGGATTCTTTCAAGGTGAGCTGGAACCTGAACGAGGGTTCAAAGGGACGTATCGAATATGGTACCTCAAGTGGCAACTATACCGAACAAACAACTTCCGAAGAGAACTTCCTGACCTTTCATATTCAAACTGTTGGTAATAACAATGCACCACCGTTACAGGCCGGAACGATTTACTATTGGCGGATACGTACAGAGGATAACGCAGGCAACATAGGGTATAGCGATGAGCAGATGACCACGACCGTAGGTATACTGGTTACAGGAGTCAGCGTGGCCCCTACGACCTTGACAATGAATATTGGGGACACCTCTCCTATTACGGCTACAATAATACCTTCGAACGCAACAGACCAGGGAGTAACTTGGTCGAGCGATGATACGGCCGTCGCAACCGTCAATACGATCGGAATAGTGACCGCCGTGGCCCCGGGTAGTGCGACCATAACCGCAACTACCGATGATGGTAGTTTTACGGCCTCCTCAAATATCACGGTGTCTTCTAGCGCCCCCACAGTCACGAGCATTGCGGTCAGCAACATTCTGGAGGATTCCTTCAAGGTGAGCTGGAACCTTGACGAGGGTTCCAAAGGACGTATCGAATATGGCACGTCAAGTGGAAACTATACGGAACAAACAACTTCCGAAGAGAACTTCCTGACCTTTCATATCCAGACGGTGGGCAATAACAACGCCCCGCCCTTACAGTCCGCAACGACCCATTATTGGCGGATACGTACGGAAGATGTCAACGGTAATGTAGGGTATAGCGATGAACAGACCACTACGACCAATACCCCTGCACCACAAACGACCACCTTCGACCCCATTCATGATGCCTATCTTCAAGGATCTACCCGCATCAATAATACTCATTTAAAGGTGGAACAGGGTTCCCGCGTTAGCTATATGAAATTCGATCTCAGTTCCGTAAACGGAACCATCTCATCTGCCGAATTGCGATTTAGGGTTAATGGGGATACCGGTACAGGCACTGCTGAAATTTATAAAGGGACCGCTAGTAGTTGGACGGAAACAAACCTGAGTACTTCGAACAGGCCCTCCAAGAATGGGCTCTTGGGGAGTACAACTGACATCGGACAGACCACCACTGAGGTTATAGTGCCTTTATCGGTCACGACCCTGACCGGTGGTGGGGACTTGAGTTTGATCATTGAGCATGTAGGGAGCAGTGATTTCTGGATGGCTTCTGATGAAAACACTAGTGTTTCAGGGCCGCAACTGGAGATTACCTATACGCCAAGCTCCGGTTCTTCGCTTATGGCAAGAGTTGATTTCGACAATTCGGATTCCGTCTTAGGAATCGCTTCGTTGTTTCCAAACCCGACAACGAGTGAAGTCCAATTATACGGAATCGATGGGGAAAAGGAGATTACGGTTATTGACTTTTCGGGAAAACTGTTGATGGAAGCAACTTCTAAAGAGGCGGAACCCGTAATCGATCTGAGCGGTTACGCCCCAGGAATTTATTATATGCGGGTGGAGTCCTCGGGAATCTCGAAGACCTTCAAGGTCGTCAAACAATAGTTGAAGAACTAGATTAGTATAGGTTATTGGGCTATCGGGGCACTTATACAGTGCTCCGGTATTCCAAAACCATCGACTAAGGCTCCGATATGGGGCCTTAATTCGGTACATAGGCGTTCGACACGTTGACGGATGGCCTTCGATTTTGTGCTTCCAATGTATCCTTGCTCAACAAACCATGCGGCATCTTCCCGAATGTGATGTAACGCATACAGCGTGCCCAGTTTTTGAAATAGTGCTTTGTTCTTGTCATCTTTCATATCAGCCACAAAATCCGTAAAGGTGTCATAGGCCAACTCCACACTATAGGCCTTGCCCAGGCTGAGCAAATGTGTTTGCACTTTCAAAAAGGCTTGATACGAAGGGATGCCTTTTTTGATATAGTTCCGTATGCGCATGGCCAAAGTATAGGTCAGACGACGTCTGCGGTATTCAAAGGCATGCTTGTGGAACTTGGGGTTGTACAAATGGTCTTTGTCTACTTTGTTCGAATACAGTGGATTGATTGTCGTCAACGTATCACTGATTTGTATCCCCAATATTTTCAACACCGAAGCAAAACCGGCACTGTTGAACTCCGCCTTAAAGTCAGAGAGTACGCCTTTTGCAGCCAATTGCAACAATACGGTGTTATCTCCTTCAAAAGTGGTGAAGATATCGACATCTCCCTTGAGATCGGCAATCCTATTTTCGAGTAAATAGCCTTTGCCGCCACAGGCCTCTCGACACTCTTGAATCGCGTCATTGGCATACCAAGTAATAATCGATTTTAGTCCTGCCACTTGGGTCTCCACCTTTCGTTTGTCCGGTACCGTTTCATCACAATAGACGGCCATCATCTTGTCCAAGGTCATGTGATAGACATAGGCACTGGCTATTAATGGGGTTAACCGAAGCTGATGCGAGGGATAGTCCATCAATAGATCTTCTTGGATCTTAATGCTGTCATTGAACTGTCTGCGTTTGAGGGCGTGTTTAACGGCGATGGCCAGCGCTAGCTTGGCACCGCCCAATCCTGCTCGCGCAACACAAATACGTCCGCCGACCAAAGTGCCCAACATCGTAAAGAAGCGTTTGTTCGGATTCTTGATTTCAGAATGATAACTGCCATCGTCATTGATCGAACCGTATTTGTTCAGGAGATTCTCCCGCGGAACGGATACCTGATCGAACCAGATTTTGCCGTTGTCCACACCATTTAACCCAAGCTTGTACCCGTTGTCTTCGACCCGGATGCCTTCAAGCAATTCATGATTTGAATCGCGTAGCGGTACCAAAACGGCATGTACACCTTGATTCTTTCCGTTCACGATCAGCTGTGCGAACACGGATGCCATTTTAGAATGTAAAGCGTTGCCGATGTATTCCTTGTTATCATTTTTTCCAGGGGTGTGAACAATTATGCGGTCTGATTCCTTATCGTAGGTTGCAGTGGTCTTAATACCCCTAACATTTGATCCGTGACCTGTTTCGGTCATAGCAAAACAGCCTAATAAGTTGGCTTTTCCGGCATCGGCCAAATAGCGGTCATGATGCTTTTGAGTACCTAACTTTTGTATGCTACCACCAAACAAGCCTACCTGCACCCCGAATTTAATGGTCAAACTGCCATCGACGAACATCATGTTTTCGAATACCTGCGCATATCCTTCCATGTCCTCGGCACCACCATAAGTCTTAGGATATGCTAGGGCACCATACCCTCGTTCCGCCAAAAACTGTACTTGCTTTAAAACAACTTCGCGAAAGGCTTCTTTCGTGCGGTGGATATCCCAATTGAAAAGGTCGTTTTTTAAGACACCCCTAAATTCATCGACTACCTCCGCATGTTTCCCCTTTAATAGACTATCGATTTCTTCTGGGTCGTAAAAATCGGAAGTAACCTCATGAATGACTTCCACATCGAACAAGTGGTTGTAGTGATTGGGCTGTATTCCCAAATTTATTTCAATGTGCTTTAGACTCTCATTGAAAGGGCAGGTATCATGATAGGCACATACGACCTTTTGGCTGAAGGTAGCTAACGGATACGTTTCACTTTCGACCAACTTCACTTCGGAATTGGAAACAACTTGTTTCCACTGTTTCAATTCTTCATTGGAAGGAGGGTTCTTAGGATGTAGCCAATCCAATAAATTCCTCTTTTCGTTCTTCGACAGCTTATCGTCTTGATCAATGGCTTTTTGCACTACGTTTAGCTCGGAAGTCGTCACCAGGTCATCGGACCAAATCACATAAAAAAAAGGAATATACTGTAAAATTCCAGGGGAGTATGGGTTCTTTTTCATTCCTTGAAATTACGATTTATATCAGAATCGTAAGTAAAGGGAATAAAAAAAGTCTCCATCACAATACGTGATGGAGACCTACCTAGTTTAAGTGCTCCTATGCGTGTGTAGAAATGTTTTTTGGTCCTGCCGCCCTGATTTCAGGATTCACATCGGCTTTGAACTTTTCAAAGTTTTCATTGAAAAGGGTAACCAATTTGCTCTTGACCTCCATATACTTGTCCTTGTCGTTCCAAGTATTTTTGGGAATCAGTACCTCTTCCGGTACATTGGGGCAGCTTGTAGGTATTTGAAACCCAAATTCTTCATCCGTAACATAGGTTGCATTGTCAAAGTCATGATGATGTATGGCATCGATCATCGCTCTGGTATACTTTAGTTTCATTCGTTTTCCGGTGCCGTTCCATCCGGTGTTCACAAGCCATGCAGTGGCTTTATGCATTTTGATTTTTTCTGCTAACAATTCGGCATATCGGTTCGGGTGCCACATCATGAAAGCTGCACCGAAACAAGCACTAAATGTAGCTTGGGGTTCGGTAACCCCCATTTCCGTGCCGGCCACTTTGGCGGTATATCCCGATATGAAGTGGTAGCTTGCCTGCTCAGGGGTCAACTTACTCACTGGAGGCAGTACTCCAAAAGCATCGCAGGTGAGAAAGATGATATTCTCTGGGTGACCTGCCACACATGGAATCTGCACATTCTCAATAAATTCAATGGGATACGAAGCCCGGGTATTTTGAGTAATCGACGTGTCGCTATAATCGACTTTCCTGCTTTTTTCGTCATAAACGACGTTTTCGAGTACCGTTCCGAATCGAATCGCGTTATAGATATCGGGTTCATTTTCTTCTGAAAGGTCAATGGCCTTGGCATAACAGCCACCTTCAATATTGAAAGTGCCGTGATCGGTCCAGCAATGTTCATCATCACCGATAAGTTTTCGTTTAGGGTCCGCACTCAAAGTTGTTTTTCCTGTTCCTGAAAGTCCGAATAGAATAGATACGTCTCCTTTTTCTCCCACATTGGCAGAACAGTGCATCGGCATCACATTCTCTAGCGGCATCAAATAGTTCATGACACCGAATATTCCTTTCTTCATTTCACCGGCATATTCAGTACCTAGAATGACAATTTCCTTACGCTCTAAATTGACATCTACACTGGTTTTTGACGTCATCTCGGAAGTGTAACGGTTCGCAGGAAACTGACCGGCATTAAAAACCACGTAATCGGGTTCTCCAAAGTCGGCCAATTCCTCTTCAGTGGGCATGATGAGCATGTTTTGCATAAAGAGGGCGTGATAGGCCCGGGTACATACAATTCGCGTTTTGATACGGTACTTTGGATCCCACCCGGCATAGGCGTCAACCACGTAAAGGTGGTCACAGATGTTCAGGTAGTCCAATGCACGTTCATGGTTCACCATAAACGTATGCTCATCGAGACCGATGTTGATATCGCCCCAATCGATGTTTTTTTCTGAACTTGGGTGACGCACGATGCGTTTGTCTTTCGGGCTTCTACCTGTTTTTTCACCTGAGTATGTCATTAGGGCGCCGACATCGGAAATAGCAGTGCCTTTTTCCAAACGTAGTCCTAGTTCATACAAAACAGGGACACTACTATTTCTATATATTTTTTCAGTTTCTATTCCGTATTGTTTTAGGTCGAATGCTGCCATACTATTCTGTTTTAGGGTTATCATTTGCAATTCCAACACCACAAAGATTACTATTCCCTAAGCCAAAAAAGATGACAATTGTCATACGGGTAGCATTTAGGGTCGATTTTTGGTTTCTCCATTTTTTCGGCTGTGTGGAGGGCTCTGTTTTTGCTATCTTTGAAATCATGAACGACTATTTAGACCCTTCTGCTGAAGGTTTTTCCAATGAGGAACTCGATATCGAAAGAGCCTTACGTCCGATAAGTTTTGATGACTTTACCGGTCAGGAGCAGGTGTTGGAAAATCTAAAAGTATTTGTTCAGGCGGCCAATCAGCGGGGAGAGGCCCTAGATCATACCTTATTTCACGGTCCTCCGGGTTTGGGTAAAACCACATTGGCGCATATTCTGGCCAATGAATTAGGGGTGGGCATCAAAATCACTTCCGGCCCGGTATTGGACAAACCTGGTGATTTGGCAGGTCTATTGACCAATCTCGATGAGCGCGATGTGCTGTTCATTGACGAAATTCATCGATTGAGTCCGATTGTGGAAGAATATCTTTATTCCGCAATGGAAGACTATCGAATTGATATCATGATCGAAACAGGGCCAAATGCACGATCAGTGCAAATCAATTTGAGCCCATTTACTTTGATCGGTGCTACCACGCGCTCAGGATTATTAACCGCTCCTATGCGGGCTAGATTCGGAATACAGAGTAGGTTACAATATTACAATACGGAGTTGCTTTCCACTATTGTGCAACGAAGTGCAGAAATACTCAAGGTTCCTATTTCAAATGAGGCGGCCATTGAAATTGCAGGAAGAAGTAGGGGTACTCCCAGAATATGCAATGCCTTGTTGCGAAGGGTGCGCGACTTTGCTCAAATCAAGGGCAATGGCACAATCGATATGGAGATATCCAAATTTGGATTAAAGGCCTTGAACGTTGATGCCCACGGTCTTGATGAAATGGATAATAAGATTCTAATGACCATTATCGATAAATTCAAAGGCGGACCGGTGGGAATAACGACTTTGGCGACTGCGGTTTCCGAAAGCGCCGAAACGATAGAAGAGGTGTACGAACCTTTTTTGATCCAGCAGGGTTTTATTATGAGAACGCCCAGAGGAAGGGAAGTAACCGAATTGGCGTATAAGCATTTGGGAAGAATAAAGGGAGGTACACAACCTGGATTGTTCTGATGAATACGATCCCTACAGTTTCCACATTCCGCGTACTCAAGCATAGGAAAGCGATTCTCAAGAATCCACTTCCCTTTCACCATACGAATTTTGAAAAGCTCGGTGATACGTTTAAGGTGAAAATCGGTCCTAGCGGAACCATTGTTTTTACAAGAAGCCCTGAATTCATTAAACAAATTCTTCAAAAAAAACATAAGAAGTATCATAAGTCTACCCTTCAAACAAAGGACCTGGCCAAGTATATTGGTAAAGGGTTGCTTACGTCTAATGGGGAACATTGGCGCACGCACCGAAGAATGGTACAACCTGCGTTTCATAAAAAGAAACTTGAGGGGCTTTTGGGTATCATGAGCAAAGCGATTCGCAAAGAGCTGCAACACATAGTGTCCGGTGTCCCAAAAGATGTATATCCGCTGATGGGCGATTTGGCATTTCAAGTGGTGGCACAATCCCTTTTCAGTAGGGATGATATTCAGGATGAAATAGCGGAGCTGAAAAAAATCACCGATACCAATCAGTTGATGCTCATTCGTGAAATGCGGCAGCCTTATCTAAATTGGTGGTTCAACCTTAGTGGGGCCATTGATCGACATTTAGGGTATTCAAGGGAAGCGCGTCAGCTATTGAATACGATTATTGAAGAGCGCATCGCTTCCGATGAGGAAAAAGATGATTTGCTAGACATTCTATTAAAGGCACGCTATGAAGACGGAACGCCAATGTCACGAAATCAATTGATCGATGAGGTGCTTATTCTGTTCACAGCTGGACACGAAACTACTGCCAATGCGCTCGGCTTCACTTTATTTCTATTGGCAAAAAATGAGGATAAACAACAGAAGGCCTTTGAAAATATAGCCCGTGTTGATTTGCAGGGAGACGATTATTTGGAACAGTTGAAGGCACTTTCCTATATTAAACAATGTGTGGAGGAAGGCATGCGTTTATATCCTCCGGCCTACTATATTGATCGGGTGTCTATTGAAACGGATGAATTCGAAGAGCATACCATACCTGAGAATACCATGCTTTTACTTGCCGTATATGAGTTGCATCGGGATCCGAGCTTTTGGGATAGTCCGGATGCGTTTCGGCCCGAACGTTTTGACCCTAAAAATAAAAAGGATTTTTCAAACTATTATTACCCTTTCGGTGCAGGGCCCAGAATGTGTGTCGGCAATAATTTTGCGATGTATGAGATGATATTGACCATTGCCCATGTATTGCGAAAGTATCGTCTTTCCACGCCCATGAAGGACATCGAAATCAATCCTTTGATAAGCTTGAAGCCTGCTGAGGTAAACATTCATTTCGCCCTTCGGGAACCTAGTGTATCTTAACGATTCGTAACAGACCAATCGGGGGTAGCTACATTTTTGGAAGAGAGAAAGGTCTTTAAACTTCGCTTTCCGACAGACACTTTTTTTAGTAACTTGTCCAAAGGTTCCTCCCGGCAAAACATTCGATTGCCGACTCTTCTTGTCTTCCCCGAGTGATAATAGGGTGCACTATTAGTAAGTAATGATGTGGTTATGAAACGAAAAGACATGATTCAATTCTATGAATTTGTTGAACACAATTTTATGTTCAGGCAATTCAATGTGGATGATGTTTTGTTTACCAATTATGATTGTCCGTTACTTGGCTCACCGGTTGACTACTATGCCAAAAAGAACTACTTCTGTTATGTTTTTGCAGGAGGTGGGCGTTGGAAAACGCCAACAGAAGAATATGTGTTTCAAGCAGGTGACGCGGCTTTCTTAAAAAAAGGCCCTCATCGTGTCTATAAAATACTCAATGGGGATTTCTGTGCGCTACTAATTTTCGTACCCGATGATTTTATTGCTTCGGTAATTAAAGAAAACTGTGCGTGGGAAATGAATACAACCAAAATAACCCCTACCGACTGTGTTATTCCGTTACATCTCGACAAGACCCTGAAGGATTATTTCGATACGATGATGAACTATTTTACATTGAATGCCCCGCCTTCCAAAAGTCTGCTTAAAATTAAATTTAAAGAACTAATCGTCAATATAGCTACTGGAGGGCATAATCCAGAATTGGCCGATTACTTCAAGGAGGTCAGTACGAATGCGAAGAAAGCATTGAAGCCTATTATGGAAGAACACTTTCTTTTTAATCTAAAATTGAAGGAATTTGCAAAATTAAGCGGCAGAAGTTTGGCCACTTTCAACCGTGATTTTTTTAAGCTTTACCAAACCACCCCGGGAAAATGGTTAAAACGAAAAAGAATTGAGTATGGCAAATACTTATTGGAGACCACGGATTTAAATATCAATCAGATCGCTTTGGATATTGGTTTCGAAAACACCTCCCATTTCATCAAATCGTTTAAAGCGCATTATAAAAGTCCCCCGCTTCAATTTAAGAAAATGCTGAGGCAGCAAATGGCACTTCAGTCCGTTTGAGATTTCTAGCACATTTTTTGAATGTTTTAGCAAATGGAAAGGGATATATGTTTCCTAATTTGTCGGATAGAAAAAAAATAGGTTCCCGATGAAATTATGCACTGCAATACCGGCTTTCATACTATTTGCGTGTTTTCATGCTTGTACGGCACCAGAGGCTACAATTGATCAGTATCAGGCTACGATGGTCTCGCGATTTAATGAGAAAATTTTGGAAATCGCAATTGCCGATGATAATCTATTGACATTAAAAGGGGTTCGGACAGCTGCCATGGCCCATTTAGCCATACACGATGCTTTGAATAGCATTATTCCGGTATATGGGCACTATGTGTATCACGAATTGACACCTGGTGCAGACCCGGAGACAGCGGCGGCCTATGCTGCCTATACCATAGTTTTGGACCAATATCCCGATGAGGAGGAGAACTTCAAGCAACTTTTCGATCAATATGTGCAGGATATAAGTGAAGAACCGGGTAAAGTAGCTGCCCAAGTCTTGGGGCAAGCTTCGGCAAAAGCTGTTTTAAAACATCGCGCTCTTGATAATTGGAACGGTATTGAGGAATATACGATGCACCCAATGGCCCCAGGTGTATATGCTGAATTCAACGAGCATAGCGGAACCCCGGAAGGCTTCGTATTCGGTGCAGGTTGGGCCGTCGCAAAACCCTTTGCGCTTCCAGATCATAGCTATTTCAGGGCTCCTCCACCTCCGGAAATTAATAGCGAGGCGTATACAGAGGCTTTTGAAGAAGTCAAGTCCCTAGGTGGTTATCGGAGTGAGGGGAGAACAGAGGATCAGACACATCTGGCAATGTGGTGGAAAGAATTCGTCGAAAGTTCTCACAACAAATTGGCACGGGATTTAGTGGCTAAGGAGGGACTGAACCTGTGGATGGCGAATAGGGCATATGCCTTGATGAACATGGCCATATATGATGGCTACGTCAATGTGTTCGATAATAAGTTTCACTACAACCACTGGCGGCCTTATACGGCCATTCGTTGGGCAGAAAATGATGGTAATCCTGATACCCGGGCCGATTTGGAATGGAATAACCTGCATCGTCATACGTATCCGTTTCCTTCGTATCCATCGGCACATGGCACAGCAAGTACGGCTGCAATGACCATTCTGGCAGGCGCTTTGGGGAAGGGAGATGCGTATCCCTTTACTATGGTACAGACTGAAGTAGATAGTGCAGGTTTCTTTTCGGGAAAAATGAAAATGAACCCGCCCACAAGATCTTTTGCCAGTTTTTCCCAGGCCGGTATGGAAGCATCCCTATCGCGTGTCTACCTGGGCATACACTTTAGATATGACTCGGTGGAAGGGCATCGGCTTGGTGCCCAAATCGGAAACTATGTGTTTGCCAATTACCTTCGACCATTTGGTGAAAATCCGAATGCTGATCAAGTGCGCCGGAGCGAATAATCCAAGTGATATGCCAAAAGCTTGTTAGGCGCAGTTGGGCCTACTTCAAAATCGCATTTTCATCCGAGAACTTTTTATAGCTGAAATAGATCGCGGTTACTGCAAAAGCTATTAATGAAAGTAACATGGCCACATACATGCCCATGTTTATGGTGCCGGCCATAATTTCCTTTACCCCTAGACCTATGTTCAATACAGGGATAAAAACCGTAGACCATGTGAACTCTATTCCGGGTACCAAAGCCATAACCAGCGGAATGATGATGGCAATGATCAAAGGAGAGGCTTTGCTTTGTGCTTCTTTAAAAGTAGTGGCTCCAGCTACCAATGAAATAATGAATCCCGCCAAAAACATCGAAAATGGAATCAAAAGTAGTAGAATCATGGATATGGACTGAAAGTTGAGCATTTCGTTCAATGCGGTCTTGAAAGTGTCTGGAATATCAGCTATGATTTGAAGTCCGACAATGAGTCCGGTGAGGTTTAAAAGTGCAGGCATAAAACCTAACAAAGAAGCCACAATAGCCTTTCCTAGTAATACGGAGAATTTTGAAATAGGCAAGGAAAGGGTGGTCTCAATAGTTTTGCGTTCTTTTTCACCGGTCACAAGGTCAATGGCCGCCAATAAGCAACCTCCCCACATCGTCAATATGAAAATATAGGGTATAAAACCACCCACGCGTTTACCGATGAGTTCTTTTTGCTCCCCGACTTCAACATAGTTTTCTGTAAAGGGCGTCATTTTTTCAATCGGAATCCGTAACCGGGCAATACGTTGTTCTTTAAGGGTTGTGTTATAGGATTCCAATATGTTTGAAACTCGGCCATTAACATTGTCTTTGGTTCCGTTGCGATATACTTGTATCTCATTTGGAGCCAGACTATCCATCCGGGATGTCCAATCTGAAGGAAAGACCAAGGCCGTTTGAATGGTTCCCTCATCGATCAACGCTTTACAATCTATAGATTCCGAATAATTGATTACCCTATTCAAGGTGTCGTGTTTGACCATCTTCAGAAAATCTTCGGGAGCATTGACCATACCTATGGTAATGGTTTTTTCTTCATTACTTTTTTGAATCATCTGGGTCACCTTGATTCCACCGAACATGAGTAGCGGAATTAGTAAGGTTGGTAGTACAATGGAATTGATAATGGTTTTTCTGTCTCTCAGAAGCTCGGTCAATTCCTTTTTAATGACGATCATCAGTTCTCTCATCTTAGGCCTCTTTTACTCGGTTAATGAATTCTTGGGTAAGGTTATCCGCTTTCATATCATTTTTGAAATTTGCAAAAGAATCGTTATAAATGATGGACCCTTTGTTGATGATGGCCAAGTCGTCGCATAGCAGGTCCACTTCACTCATGATGTGCGACGAGAAAATAACGGTCTTATGGTCCGCTTTTGATTCGCGTATCAAATCGATGATGCTATCGGCAGTAATGACATCGAGCCCTGAGGTGGGTTCATCGAAAATGAGAACCTCTGGATCGTGAATTAAGGTGCGCGCGATGGATACTTTTTGTTTCATACCCGTGCTCATTTGTCCTATCCGCTTTTTACGGAATTCGTTGATCCCCAATTTTTCAAACAGGTATGCCTTACGTTGTTGGTAACTGTCTTTTTCTAATTGGTATATGTTGCCAAAAAAATCGAGCGTCTCATCCGGATTCAATCGTTCATAGAGCCCGGTAGACCCGGTCAGAAAACCGATACGTTTTTTAACTTCGTTGTTTCCCTTGGAAATATCGACGTCATCTACGATTGCACTGCCCGATGTCGGATTGATGATACCAGCGATCATGCGCAAGGTTGTGGTCTTTCCCGCCCCGTTCGGCCCTAAAAGTGAAAAAATACGACCTGGTTTACATTCAAAGGAAACTGCGTTTACCGCATTAACGGTCACCGTTTCTTTTTTAAAGCCCTTTCCGGTTTTGGAGGAGAACGATTTGGTTAGATTTGTTAGTTGAATCATGTTTTCTATTTTGATCAGAACACAACCATTAGTTCCCAAAACTTCAAAATGTTACACTATTGTTAGAAATATGTTCGGGAAAAGCGCAGCAGATTCGACGTACGTCCTTGAGTTTATTGATGAAAGAGCATTTGTGGAAAAGGCTTTAAATTAGTGGGCTTATACAAGCACAAGTATCATATTGAGCAAAAGCGATCGGTCTATGAAGTCAAAAGATAACCATACAGAACAGATTAAGGCCGAAGCCAAACGCCTCGGTTTTTTGTCATGTGGTATTTCCAAGGCTGACTTTTTAGAGGAAGAAGCTCCAAGGCTGGAAAAATGGTTGCAAAATAACATGCACGGCGAAATGGGATATATGGAGAACCATTTTGATAAGCGACTGGATCCCCGTAAACTGGTAGAAGGTTCTAAATCGGTCATTTCATTATTGTTGAATTATTTTCCAGAAGAAGCCCAAAACGAAGACACCTACAAAATTTCCAAATACGCCTACGGGCAGGATTACCACCATGTTATCAAAAGAAAATTAAGGTCGCTACAAGAGTTTATCTCAGAAGAGATCGGTGAGGTCGACGGTCGCGCTTTTGTAGATTCCGCACCGGTATTGGACAAGGCATGGGCGGCAAAAAGTGGGCTTGGTTGGATTGGCAAACATTCCAACCTATTGACCCAACAAGTAGGTTCTTTCTATTTCATTGCCGAACTGATTGTAGATATCGTGTTGGAATATGATACTCCGGTCACCGACCACTGCGGAACCTGTACGGCATGTATCGATGCTTGTCCTACTGAAGCGATCGTCGAGCCTTATGTGGTTGATGGCAGCAAGTGCATTTCTTATTTTACCATCGAACTCAAAAACGAGATTCCAACAGAATTCAAGGGACAGTTCGATGATTGGGCTTTTGGTTGTGATGTATGTCAAGACGTCTGCCCTTGGAATCGCTTCTCAAAATCGCATGACGAACCCTTGTTCAATCCAAATCCCGAGCTGCTTTCGATGACCAAAAAGGATTGGGAAGAGATTACAGAGGAAGTTTTCAAAAAAGTATTTCAAAAATCCGCAGTGAAACGGACAAAGTTTTCCGGTTTACAGCGAAATATCAAGTTTTTGCAATAGCACTTGCTTTACTCAAACGTTTGAGTTTTACTATCCCCTTAAGTTTTCATGGCTGAACCATATAAAATGCTATCTTGTTAGGCAGATGTTCACCTCCAAACTATCATTATGATGCAGATTAAAAAACCGAGTCTTACGTTCTGGCAGATTTTCAATATGAATGTTGGATTTCTAGGTATTCAGTATAGCTTTGGGCTGCAACAAACAGCAATAAACCCCATTTTTCTATATTTGGGCGCCCCGGAAGAGATGTTGCCCATTTTGAATATCGCCGGGCCCATTACCGGGCTAATTGTTCAGCCGATAATCGGGGCAATGTCCGACAAAACTTGGTCTCCAAAATGGGGTAGAAGAAAACCCTATTTCTTAATCGGGGCAATCATTGGTAGTCTTTGTTTATTTGCTTTTCCAACCAGTCCCGTATTATGGTTTGCAGTTGGACTTTTATGGATTCTTGACGTCGGGAATAACATGGCGATGGAGCCTTATCGTGCCTTTGTTGGTGATAAGCTTCCCGAAAAACAATTGAGTTTAGGCTATCAAATGCAAAGTCTATTCGTTGGGGCCGGAATACTTTTGGCCAATGGTTCCATTGTACTTTTTCAGTACTTGTTCGGGGGTGATTCGGTAGAGGTCGCCGGTGAGATACCCAAATGGTTGTATTACTCTTTTTATATCGGTGGTATTCTATCTATTACCACCATATTGTGGTCGGTTTTTAAAACTCCGGAAATTCCACCTTCGGATGAAGAACTAGAAGAAATCAATCATACCAAAACCTTACCGATAGGGCAACGAATTGCAAAACCTTTCGCTGAAATATCGGAAGCGATCAAAGATATGCCTTCCTTCATGTGGAAACTTGGTGCTGTCTATCTCTTTCAATGGTATGCGCTTTTTGTGTATTGGCAATACATCACACCTTTGTTCAAATTAACTCTAGGGTATTCGACTTCTGAGGCGGCTTCGCAGTCGGCCCAAATGAGTTTGACCTATAATATAGTTACCATGGTGGTTGCCCTGGCTTTGGTTCCCCTTACGTTGAAGTTTGGAGGAAAAAAGGTGTACGCCCTTAGTTTGGTCGGCACCGGATTGGCCCTTTTTGCCATCCCCTTCATAAATGACCCGTTTTTGGTATTGGCGCCGATGGTACTTTTTGGTATTGGTTGGGCAGCCATGATGGGTATACCTTACACCATGGTTTCAAAAGTGGTTCCTCAAGAACGCAGAGGGGTGTATATGGGTATTCTAAACATGATGATCGTTATCCCCATGGGTATCGAGACGCTCACTTTTGGTCCCATCTATAAATACGTTTTAGGAGGAAGTGCGATTAATGGTATTCTATTTGCCGGAGTATTTTTTATTATCTCGGCCCTGCTGGCGATGCGATTGAATGTTTCCAAAACTGAGGCCGACTAATTCGAATCTTTGAACGCTCAAGCTCGTTTTTACATAGAATACCCCTAAATTTGCGTTCCAAACGAGAACTTAATGAGCAAAAAGAAGACAAGGCGTGAGGCACTTATCTATCACGCCAAGCCCCAACCGGGTAAAATCAAGATTGTTCCTACCAAACCCTATTCGACCCAGCGCGATTTAGCCTTGGCCTATTCTCCAGGAGTCGCTGAGCCCTGTCTTGAAATAGCGAAGAACAAAGATGAGGTCTATCGATACACTTCAAAAGGGAATTTAGTGGCCGTGATTTCAAACGGAACAGCGGTGCTCGGTTTGGGAAATATTGGTCCGGAGGCCTCGAAACCGGTTATGGAGGGGAAAGGATTGCTCTTCAAGATTTTTGCCGATATCGATGGTATGGATATCGAAGTCGACACTGAAGATGTGGATAAATTCATCGAAACCGTTAAGATGATCGCCCCGACTTTCGGAGGTATAAATTTGGAAGATATCAAGGCCCCAGAGGCCTTTGAGATTGAACGGAGGCTCAAAGAAGAATTGGATATTCCGGTAATGCATGATGATCAGCATGGTACCGCGATTATTTCTGCCGCGGCGCTACTCAATGCGCTCGAACTTACCCACAAGAAAATCGAGGATGTTCGTATCGTGGTCAGCGGTGCGGGTGCGGCAGCCGTTTCTTGTACACGCTTGTACAAAGCCTTTGGTGCGAAGGATGAGAATATTGTAATGCTCGATAGCAAAGGGGTAATTCGTAAGGATAGGGAACAGTTATCCAAGGAAAAACTTGAATTTGCATCCGACAGAAAAATAGATACACTCGACGAGGCGATGAAAGATGCCGATGTCTTTATCGGACTTTCCATAGCCGATATCGTGTCACCGGAGATGTTGCGTTCAATGGCCAAAGATCCAATTGTATTCGCTATGGCCAATCCGAATCCGGAAATTGCCTATGATGTGGCCTGCAAAACAAGAGAGGACATTATCATGGCGACTGGCCGATCAGACCATCCGAATCAAGTGAATAATGTTTTAGGTTTCCCCTTTATTTTTAGAGGCGCGCTTGATGTACGGGCCACCGGTATCAATGAAGCGATGAAAATGGCTGCGGTTGAAGCCCTTGCCAAACTAACACGGGAACCAGTACCGGAACAGGTAAATATCGCCTACGGGGAAACCCGACTGACGTTTGGGAAAGACTACATCATTCCCAAACCTTTTGACCCAAGGCTGATTGCCGAAATTCCGCCGGCTGTTGCCAAAGCGGCGATGGAAAGTGGTATCGCAAAAGAACCGATTGACGACTGGGACAGGTATCGTGAAGAATTATTGCAGCGTTCAGGTGACGACAATAAAGTGGTGCGTTTGCTACATAATCGTGCTAAAATGGATTTGAAGAGAATCGTGTTTGCGGAAGCTGATGATATCGATGTACTCAAGGCCGCTCAAATCGTACACGAAGAGGGTATTGCCATTCCGATTCTTTTAGGCAATACGGAGATTATCACCGAATTGAAGCAGGAGTTGGAATTTGATGCCGAAATTTTGATTATCGATCCCATTTCCTCCAAGTCACTCGAAAAAAGAGTACAGTACGCTACCCGATACTGGGAGAACCGAAGACGCAGTGGATCGACCTTGTACAATGCGAAATCAAAAATGCGAGAGCGTAATTATTTTGGATCGATGATGGTGCTGGAAGGGGATGCCGATGGCATGATTTCTGGGCATTCAAGAGCTTTTCCCAGAGTAGTGAAACCCGTTTTTGAGGTAATCGGCAGAGCAACGAACGTCACTCGTGTAGGTTCGGTACATATTATGATTACCAAGAGTGGGCCGCTGTTTTTGGCGGATACTTCTATAAACATTGACCCCACCGCTGAAGAATTGGCCGAGATTGCCCAAAATACGGCTAATGTAGCATCTACCTTTGGTTTCAATCCGGTAATGGCATTGTTGTCATATGCGAACTATGGGTCGTCGACACATCCCAATGCCCAAAAGGTAAAAGAGGCGGTACGTATATTACATGAAAAGAATCCTGACTTGGTGGTCGATGGTGAGATCCAGACCGACTTTGCCTTGAACAAAGAGTTAATGCAGAGCCAATTTCCTTTTTCTAAATTGGCCGGTAAAAAGGTAAATACGCTTATTTTTCCGAATTTGGAATCGGCGAACATTACGTACAAATTATTGAAAGAGTTGAACGGGGCCGACTCCATAGGACCCATAATGGTCGGCTTGCGAAAAGCCGTGCACGTCATTCAATTAGGTGCAAGTGTAGATGAGATGGTGAATATGACCGCCGTCGCTGCCATCGATGCACAGGAAAGGGAGAAAAGAAAGAAAGCCAAAACCGGAAAGTAGATTTGTAGAAAACAGGGTGCAGTCGGTAATTGCTTAGGTGCGATAGGCGGCTGTACTATTTAAATTGGGGCATAGCCTTGAATTTGATTTTTGAACTTTAGAATATGATCCATCATTTAAAAGGCAAATTGGTTGAAAAGAACCCTACTTATGTGGTTGTCGAATGCGCAGGCGTCGGGTATTTCGTGAACATAAGCTTACATACATTTTCGAAACTGTCGGATAGTGAAAATATCCAGCTGTTCACACATTTGCAGGTCAAGGAAGATTCCCACACGCTTTTTGGTTTTTCCGAAAAGTCGGAACGTGAAATTTTTAGGCTGTTGCTCTCTGTTTCCGGTATTGGATCGAGTACCGCCCGAACCATGTTATCTTCTCTTTCCCCCGCCCAAATTCGTGATGCTATTGCGAATGGGGATGTTCCTACAATTCAGGGTATCAAGGGTATAGGAGCGAAAACTGCCCAAAGGGTCATTTTAGACCTTCGCGACAAGGTTTTAAAAGTCTATGATATAGATGAAGTTTCCAGTAATTCAAACAATACAAATAAAGAAGAAGCGTTATCTGCTTTAGAGGTTCTTGGCTTTGCACGTAGGCAAGCTGAAAAGGTAGTCGATAAAGTACTGCTACAGGATCCTTCGCTAAGTGTTGAGAACATCATAAAGCTCGCACTTAAAAATTTGTAACAACTTTGAAAAACGGGGCAAACCAAATACTTAAATCTTCATTTAAGCTATTCTTTCTATTTCTGTTGTTTTTTGTTTTTGTAGGAAAATCCTATGGACAGGAAACAGAAGAGGGAGAAGGCGTCACTCAAGAAGTCGATTCAGTAAAGACCGGATTTGCTCTTGGGAAAATACTATTGGAAAATCCCGATAGTATCGTCTCCAAATATATTTACGACTCAAACCTGGATCGGTATATCTATAACGAAAGCGTTGGTGAATTCAATATCGGTTACCCGATTATCTTGACACCGGAACAATATTTCGAGTTGGTGCAGAAGGAGAGCATGAAGGATTACTTCAAGGAAAAAGCCGATGCCTTTTCCGGAAAAAAAGAAGGAAGTCAAGAAGCCCGAAAAAATCTGCTCCCCAATTTTTACATCAATAATAATTTCTTTCAGTCCGTTTTCGGTGGAAATACCATAGAAGTGATTCCCCAGGGTTCGGTGGCTATGGATTTGGGTGTTATTTGGCAGAAGAACGATAATCCTTCACTATCTCCCAGAAACAGGACCAATCTTTCCTTTGATTTTGATCAGCGTATCAGTTTGAGTATGTTGGGCAAGATCGGCGAACGCTTACAGGTTACGGCCAACTATGATACGGAGGCGACCTTTGATTTTCAGAATATTGTAAAGTTGGACTACACGCCCACCGAAGATGATATTATCCAAAGCATCGAAGTCGGTAATGTCAATATGCCATTGAACAGTTCATTGATTACCGGTGCGCAAAGCCTTTTTGGGGTAAAGACCCAATTGCAGTTCGGACGGACGAAAGTGACCGCTGTTTTTTCTGAACAACGTTCGCAGAGCAATACAGTAGTCGCGCAGGGTGGAGGAACCGTAAATGAGTTTACGATTACCGCTCTTGATTATGATGAGGATAAACACTTCTTTTTATCACAATATTTTAGGGATAATTATGATAGGGCACTTGAGAACTATCCATTTATCAATAGCCAGGTGCAGATAACGCGATTGGAAGTTTGGGTGACCAACAGAAGTCAGCAGACTTTAAATGTCCGTAATGTAGTAGCCTTGCAAGATTTAGGGGAAACCAGATTCGGTTTGACCGATACGGGTTCAGCGGATGTCGAAAAAACTAGAATTGGTCAAACGGCCGGTGCTTCGGCGAGTGGTTTCTTTAGTGCGGCCAGTTTGAGTCCTTTTCCTAGAAACGATGCCAATGCCTTGAACCCGGCTTTGATAGGTCAGGGAGGGAGTGCCCTGAACGATAGAATACGTGAAATTGCTACCGTGGATAATGGTTTCAACATGACCGTGCCCGGATACACCTTCAATCAAGGGTTCGACTATGCCATTTTGGAAAATGCCAGAAAGCTGGATCCTGGCAGGGACTTCGATTTTAATTCGCAATTGGGCTATATTTCCTTGAACCAACGCTTGAGCAATGATGAGGTGTTAGGGGTTGCTTTTCAGTATACGGTCAATGGAGAAGTTTTTCAAGTGGGGGAATTCGCCAATGGTGGTTTGGATGCCACGACCGTTTCCGGCGGGGCCAATCCGATTATCGAGAATAATACCTTGATTCTTAAATTATTGAAGAGTAACATCACCAATGTGCAAGATCCAATTTGGGATCTGATGATGAAAAATATCTACGCAACCGGTGCTTTTCGCTTGAGTCAGGAGGACTTTAAGTTGAATATTCTGTATTCCGACCCAACACCAAGAAACTATATTACTCCCGTTGAACCCTTTCCTGCCTCTGCCAATAGTGATATCGGAAAACCGCTGGAAGAACGGATACTTTTAGATGTCTTCAATCTCGATCGATTGAATGTTTATAATGATGTACAGCCCGGGGGTGACGGATTTTTCGACTTTGTGCCAGGCCTAACGGTCAATCAACAAGATGGGTTAATCGTGTTTACCCAGACGGAGCCTTTTGGCCAGTATCTTTTCAACACCTTAGGAGGAGGTGACTATAGTGCCAATGAGACCGCTTTTAATGAAAATCAGAAAAAGTATGTCTTCAGGGATATGTACGAATTGACTAAAGCAGCTGCTTTACAAGACCCTGAAAAAAATAAATTTCTCTTAAAAGGAAGGTATAAATCAGAAGGCAGCAATGGTATTCCGATCGGGGCTTTCAATGTGCCGAGAGGTTCAGTGCGTGTTACCGCGGGAGGAAGACAGTTGCAAGAAGGAATCGATTACGTGGTGAATTACCAGGCCGGTACCGTAAATATTTTAGATCCGAATCTAGAATCCTCCAATGTGCCGATTAACATATCCGTAGAGAACAATGCCGTATTCGGACAGCAGACTCGACGCTTTACAGGGTTTAATATCGAGCATCAGGTCAGTAAAAACTTTGTCTTAGGCGGTACCTTGTTGAATTTGAACGAAAGGCCGTTGACCCAAAAATCGAATTTTGGGGTGGAACCCGTAAACAATACCATTTTTGGCTTGAATGGAAACTTCTCTACCGAAGTACCGTTCCTCACCCGTTTGGCGAATAAATTACCGAATATAGATACCGACGTTCCGTCCAATGTATCGGTGAGGGCAGAGGTAGCTTGGTTAAAGCCCAATTCCCCTAAAAATGCGGATTTTCAGGGCGAAACAACGACCTATTTAGATGATTTTGAAGGAGCGCAGCGTTTGATCGATATCCGTTCTTCTCTAGGTTGGACTTTAGCAAGTACCCCGCTTGAGTTTGTAGACGGCCAATTATTGGGCAGTGATCCTGAGGATCCCGCCAATGTGCAAAATGGTTACGGTCGTGCGAAGATGTCTTGGTATACCATTGACCCGATCTTCTATACGAGCCAGAGACCTGCGGGTATTTCCGATAGCGATATGTCCACCAATGAAACGAGACGTATTTTCATCGATCGCCTCTTTCAACAAGACGTAGCGCAAGGGCAGACCCAAGTTCAAAATACCTTGAATATCAACTATTTTCCGGATCAAAAAGGCCCCTACAATAATAGTCCGAGCTTTGATGCGACCCCTGCTGACCAAAAATGGGGGGGTATCATGCGTTCGTTGAGCAGTACCAATTTTGAACAGGCGAATGTGGAATTCGTACAGTTTTGGGTTTTGGATCCCTATGTAGACGGTATCACCAGTAGTGAAGGGGAGTTGGTATTGAACTTTGGTAATATTTCCGAGGATATTTTGAAAGATGGTAAAAAGCAATACGAAAACGGATTACCGGGTGTAAATAGTACTGACTTGGTTTCGCCATCTTCATGGGGTCAAGTGCCCGCGACGCAAGCCTTGGTCTATGCCTTTGATGCGGATGAGGCCAACCGGAGTTTACAAGATGTAGGTTTTGATGGCTTAAGCGATAGTGAAGAAGGTTCTATTTTTAACAACAATAGCGGAGATGACCCCGCCTTGGATAATTATCAGTACTACTTGAACAGGGATGGAGACATTCTCACCAGATATTTAGACTTCAATAATCCCGATGGAAACTCCCCCGTTGAGGTGACCAATACCAACCGAGGGTCGAATACCTTGCCCGACGTGGAGGATATCGATCGTGATTTGACCATGAATACGGTCAATAGCTATTATGAATACCGCATTCCGATCAAGGAGTTCACCTCTATCAATGATAAATACGTCACCGATATTTTGGAAACGGCTCAGGTTCCTACTAGTGAGGTTCCTGATGGTAGTGCAGTCGAACGACGTTGGATTCAATACAAAATACCTTTGACCGATTTTACTGAAGCCGTAGGGGGGATTACCGATTTCAGGTCCATCAGCTTTCTAAGAATGTACTTGACAGGGTTTACCACACCAACAGTGCTAAGATTTGCGACACTTGACTTGGTCAGTGGTGATTGGCGTACGTATACCAAGACCTTACAAGATCCCGATATTGATGCGGATCCAACCGATGATAATACGGTAATCGATGTCAACGCAGTTAATATCGAAGAGAACTCAAACCGAACGCCCATTCCCTATGTGTTACCACCAGGAGTTCAGCGCGAACGTCTTAATAATAACAACACCATTATTCGTCAGAATGAGCAATCGCTCTCGTTCGTGGTCGAGAACTTGGAATCGGAAGACTCGCGCGGGGTATTCAAGAACCTAAGTATCGATTTAAGGCAGTATAAGAAAATCAAAATGTTCTTACATGCCGAAGAAATATCGGAAGGTGATTATCCTGATGGGGCAACACCATTGGTCGGCTTCTTGAGAATAGGTACCGATTTTACACAAAATTATTATCAAATTGAATTGCCTTTGGAATTTACCCCGTTCACAGGTGTTTCCGAAAGTGAAATATGGCCCGATATCAATGAAATGGAAGTGATTTTAGCCGATTTGAACAAGGTGAAATCCGAACGTCTGGCCAATATCGGAACAGATCCCCTGAATGAACTACGCTTTTTTGACATTGTCGATGGCGAGGTCGTTCCCGTGGCGGAATTCGCCCCACGTCAGTTGGGTCAAATTCGGGTAGGGATACAAGGAAATCCATCTTTGGGAAGTATCCGTAGCATGATGGTCGGTGTCAAGAATACCGATAACCTTCCTGCAAGGGGTGAAGTATGGTTCAATGAATTGCGATTAGCCGGTCTTGATAATAACGGGGGCTGGGCCGCGGTAGGTGCAATCGACGCAAATATGGCCGATTTTGCCAATGTAACCGCAACAGGTAGTACCAGTACTTCCGGGTTTGGGGCCATCGATCAAATGCCTAATGAGCGAGCTCGAGAAGATGCTGTTGCTTACGATGTAGTTACCAATATCAATGTCGGGCAGTTATTACCAAAAAAATGGGGCTTACAAGTACCCTTTAACTACGGTATTTCGGAACAGATCATTACTCCGGAATTTGACCCGGTGTATGATGATTTGAAACTACAGGACCGCATTGATGCAGCGCCGGAAACGGTCGCTGATGGAGATACCACGCCCACTAAGGAGCAGATTCAAGAACAGGCCGAAGATTATACGAAAAGAACAAGTATTAACCTGATCGGTGTGCGCAAAGATCGTGGTGAAGAGGCAAAAGCCAATTTCTATGATGTTGAGAACTTTACGTTCAACTATTCCTATAACGAAACCGAACATCGCGATTTTGAAGTAGCTGCCCTGCGGGATCAGAGTGTAAATACGGGGTTTGTGTACAATCATGCGTTTCAGCCTTTGGAGGTGGCTCCCTTTGCCAAAAAGGATTCCCTTTTTACCGGAAAGTACTGGCAGTGGTTGAAAGAGCTGAACCTGAACCTTTTGCCTACGACGATTTCCCTCAATTCGAATATCGATCGACAGTTCAACCAACAACGCTTTAGGGATGTCAGTCAAGAGGGGTTTGAAGCACTTGATTTACCGACCCTACAACAGCGTAATTATCTATTCAACTGGCAATATGCAATCAATTACAGTTTGACCAAATCATTGCGATTGAACCTGACCGGTAGTAATAATGCGATCGTACGAAATTATTTTAATGAAGAGGGCGACCCGAATTCAGGATTCCGGGAAGAACTTGGGCTTTGGGATGGTTTTTGGGACCTTGGCGAACCCAACCGCCATGCCCAACAATTAGAGCTCAATTACGAGATTCCATTTAGTAAAATACCGGCCCTTGACTTCATCAACGCACAATATTCCTATACCAGCAATTTCGACTGGCAGAGGGGTGGGGATGCTTTGATAGAGGTAGCTGGAGAAGCCATAAATACAGTTCAAAACGCCAATACCCATAATATTACGGCCTCGCTATCGATGCAGAAGTTCTATGATCTTATAGGACTCAAAAAACGCGATGGAAAGACCCAGGCCAATGCTGCACCGATACGTAGGGATAAAGCAGGAAACACCGATGAAAAAGAGAAAAAGGGGCCGCGTAAAACCAGCAAACTTTTTAATACTGCTGTAGATGTGTTGACCATGGTCAAGCGCTTGAACATCAATTACAATGAATCGAACGGAAAGGTATTGCCCGGGTATACGGAATCCTTAGGTTTCGTGGGAACTACTAGGCCCAGTATCGGTTTTGTGTTCGGGAGTCAGGCCGATGTTCGTTTTGAAGCCGCAAGAAGAGGATGGTTGACCCAATTTGATGGTTTTAATTCCCAGTATTTGCAAAATACCAACAAGCAATTGAATATTACAGCAACAGCACAACCCTTACCGGACTTGACCATTGATTTGGTCGCAGATCGTCAGTTTGCTTCAAATTATCAGGAAACCTTTGAAGTTGTCGATGATCCCCAAGGAGAGTTGAGCTACAATGCGCTATTGGGCAATAACCTGGGTAACTTCAGTATTTCAACAATGATGATCGGTACCGCTTTTGGAAAAAGTGACGAATTTACCTCCGAGAACTTTGAAAAATTCAAAGAGAACAGAATTACGATCGCCAACCGTATCGAAGCTGACCGCGGGAACAGATCAGGAGGTGTTGACGCCGAAAATTTTCCCGAACGTTACAGTAAAACCCAGCCCGATGTGCTACTTCCCGCCTTTTTCGCTGCGTATACCGGCCAAGACGCAAATCGGGTCAATTTAGATGCGTTCCGTGACATTCCGATTCCCAATTGGAATATCAAGTATACTGGACTGATGAAAAATAAATGGTTCAAAAAGAAATTCAAACGGTTTTCCGTAAGCCATGGATACCGTGCGGCCTACAGTATCAATTCGTTCCAGACCAATTTGGAAAAGGAGAATGGCGCATTTCTTCCCATTGATTTATCAGTGAGTGCTCAAGATAGGGATGTGTCCGATGGGGATATTCTTCCTGATTTGATTTTGAACAATGTCGTACTTACAGATCAATTCAATCCGTTGATCCGACTGGATTTCGAAATGAAAAACGCGTTGAGCGTATTGGCCGAGGTGCGAACAGATCGTATGCTTTCGCTTAGTTTTGATAACAATCTTATGACCGAGCAAAATGGGAAGGAATATACGGTAGGACTAGGTTATCGCATCAAGGATGTCAAATTCGTGACCAATATCGGAGGTAGTAAAACGCGTCTCAAGGGAGATTTGAACCTTAAGGCCGATGTGACCCTTAGAGATAATATTACCATCATTAGAAACCTCGATATCGACAATAACCAAATCACTTCAGGTCAAAACCTATTATCGATCAAGTTCACCGCGGATTATGCGCTCAGTAAGAACCTGAATGCCTTGTTCTTCTATGACCATTCCTTTTCACAATTTGCCGTTTCTACGGCCTTTCCACAGACCACCATCAATACGGGCTTCACCTTACGCTACAACTTCGGAAACTGATACGGCTAGCTGCGGTCAAGAAATAAAGAACTTTCTTAAAGCCAAGAGCCAAGAGCCAAGAGCCAAGAGCCAAGAGCCAAGAGCGGACGAAAACTCCAAATCTCAAATCCCAAATTCAAGGGGCTAATAGCAAACCACCAAAAAATCGAAACCACGAACCAAGCTTGAATTTGACCTTTGAACTTGAACTTGAGTTTGATTTTTGAACTTGAGTTTGACCCTTGAATTTGTATTTGATTTTCGAATTTGTAATTGCCTCGGAATCCGCTACATTTGTTTCGCTATTTAAAACAAGACAAATGAACATTCCATCAGAATTAAAGTACACTAAAGACCATGAGTGGGTAAGCATCGAAGGAGATGTAGCTACTGTCGGTATTACGGACTTTGCTCAGGGCGAGTTAGGTGATATAGTATATGTAGAGGTAGAAACACTTGATGAGACCCTAGGTCAAGAAGAGGTTTTCGGAACCGTAGAAGCCGTAAAAACCGTTTCAGACCTGTTTCTTCCCCTAAGTGGTGAGATTATCGAATTTAATGAGGCATTGGAAGACGAACCTGAAAAGGTGAATTCAGATCCCTATGGAGAGGGCTGGATGATAAAAATCAGGATTTCAGACGCTTCTCAAGTTGATGATTTGATGAGCGACGAAGACTACAAGGCGTTGATCGGTGCTTAGAAAACCTTTTTTTACAGTTGCTTTTATAGGTTGGATGGTGTTCATCACTTTTTCCAGCCTTTATTCTTTTAAGGGCTTTAAGGGATCGTCCAATTTCATTCCCCATGCAGATAAACTGGTCCACTTTATCTTTTATTTCGTTGCCTGCGTTTTAGGCGTATTTTTCATTAGAGAGTTGACAAGAGGGTCGGTACGATTGAAAAAAGCCTTTGTGATTATGGTGGTCGCAATGGTGGTCTTTGGCGTGATTATTGAGGTTATTCAACATGAATTTACCCTAAATAGAGAGGGCGATTTTTTCGATGCTTTGGCCAATAGCCTAGGCGCAATTAGTGGTGCTGGGGTCTTGAACTATGTATTTTCTAACCGACAAGCGCTAAAATGGAAAATTTAGTTGCTTTTTAACTAAAATATTAATTAAATTAGCAAACACTTAAATGTATTGATATGGACTTAAAAAAGAATCCGAAAGCAGATATTGGTAGAAATAGCGCGATGTATTTCGTGATAGGCCTTTTTACCGTTTTGATTTTGACCTATGTCGCTTTAGAATGGAAATCGTATGAAGGAGGCAATGAGTATGATATCTCGATGAATGTAGATGATGAGTTGGACGAAGAAGTTCCAATGACGGAACAGATTAAAACACCTCCACCTCCACCACCTCCGGCGGCACCCGAAGTAATCGAAGTTGTTGAAGATGAAGAGGAAATAGAGGAAACGGTTATCGAATCTACCGAAAGTAACGAGGAGGAAGAAGTCATGGAAGTGGAAGATGTGGAAGTTGACGAAGTTGAAGAGGATGTTGACGTACCTTTCGCGGTTATCGAAAATGTACCGGTTTTTCCAGGATGTGAAAAAGAAAGCAATAAGAGAGCTTGTTTCAATAAAATGATGCAAAAACACATCAGTAAGAACTTCCGTTACCCTGAAATCGCTCAAGAAATGGGGGTCCAAGGACGTGTGAACATCATGTTCGTTATCCAGAAAGATGGAAGTATCGGGAATGTTCGAATGAGAGGTCCGGATAAGAACTTGGAGAAAGAGGCAGCAAGGATTATTGGAAAACTTCCAAAAATGACGCCAGGGAAACAAAGAGGAAGAGCGGTGCGTGTTCCTTTCAGTATTCCAATTACATTTAAGCTACAGTAAGAATTTCTTCTTAAAATAATACATAAACCTGGCCTCGGCCAGGTTTTTTATTTCCTTCCAACTACTTTTTCAGACTGGTGTATATAATCTCGCGAATACGTTCGGAGTTGATAAAACCAGTACCATTTTTTGAATCGTAGTCCGCAGTAAGTGTTGCGTTCATCTTTACTTCCTCCAATGAAGAGCCGGCATCGATTTGGGCCTGAATCTTTGCCCTAATGTCTTCCAGCATGGCAATGGAGTTCCGAAGTTCGGCGGCGTTGGACGGACGCCCGTGACCAGGAATGATTTTTGTTTCCTCATTGATGACCATAAGGGCTTTCTTTTGAGCTTTGATGAAGCCGTCAATACTACCTCCACTTTTTAAATCAATATAGGGATAGCGTCCTTTGAAATAAGTATCTCCCATATGAAGCACGTTGTTTTCCATGAAGTATACCATCGCATCGCCATCCGTATGGGCGTTGTGAACATGAAAGGCCATAATGGTCTCATCACCATCGTAAAAGGTGATATCTTCCGAAAAAGTAACCTCTGGTAACATGTTGATGTAATCTCCTTGACTCATCTCATTCGCCTCGACCTTTTTCATAAGTCCCAGTTTTAGCCGTTCACGCACCTTATCTTGAGCGACCAGGGTGACCGTTTCAGAATTGAATCGTGCATTTCCGCCTGAATGATCTCCGTGCATATGGGTGTTGAATAAAAAAGCGATGGGTTTATCGGTCAATCCTGATATGGCCTTCTTTAATTTTTCGCTTAATCGCTCAAATTGATCATCGATCATAAAAACATGGGTCTCACCAACGTAGATACCTATATTGCCCCCTTGACCCGTAAGCATATACGTATTTTGGGAAAGCGTATCCACCGAGATGGTTACTTCTTTTTCCTGGGACCTAACTGAAAACGTAGTCAAAAGGCCTATGGATAGTGCAAAAAATAATAGTTTCTTCTTCATAATTTATGTTTCTATTGATGCATTCAAATATAGCATAAATAGTGCCTATTTCGTTGCAGAAGTAGCGTTCGCGGTTTATCTTTGCAAACCGTTGGCATGGGTGCAAGACTGGGTTTTGCCGATTGAATGTGCTAACCGGAGTGGCAATCGATGGCTTCCATTAATGAAGTGAAAAGTGGTTGGACTTCCGAGAAATAAGTAAAGATCCCTAGATGAAAACTGCTGTCAGTTCGGCCAAAAATACATCACTGTCCTTGGCGTTCACCGATTTTAAGGAAATTACCAAAGCTAGGCTGGCGATAAGTGTTGTATTTTCTTCGATAGCGGGATATCTATTGGCGCCGGTACAACCCGACCTCCTTTCTTTGGTGCTTTTGGCTTTTGGGGGCTACTGTATGGTAGGGGCTTCAAATGCATACAATCAGGTTATTGAAAAGGACTTGGACGCCCTGATGAACCGTACGAGGAACCGACCGATTCCTGCTGGACGAATGTCGGTCAACAAGGCAATGTCCATTGCCATTCTTATGACGCTATTAGGGGTGGTTTCATTGTATTACCTAAATGCCCAGACTGCTATGTTCGGGGCCATTTCGATTTTCTTGTATACCAGTGTGTATACGCCTTTGAAAACAAAAACGCCCTTGGCAGTTTTTGTCGGGGCCTTTCCGGGCGCGATTCCCTTTATGTTGGGGTGGGTCGCCGCAACAAATGATTTTGGCATCGAACCGGGCACCTTGTTCATGATTCAATTTTTTTGGCAGTTTCCCCACTTCTGGGCATTGGGTTGGATGTTGGATGAGGATTATAAAAAAGGAGGATTCAAAATGCTACCTACCGGAAAAAAGGATAGGGGAACGGCGTTACAGATCATCATGTACACGATATGGATGATCGTGATTTCCGTAATTCCTGCTTTTGGTATTACCGGACGTTTGTTTCTATCGATTCCGGCCGCGGTGCTCATTTTCTTGATGGGTATGGTCATGCTTATTTTTGCCTTCCGATTATATGAGAAGCGCGATAATGCCTCCGCACGAAAATTAATGCTGGCAAGTGTGAGTTACATCACCTTGATGCAGATTGTTTATGTAGTTGATAAATTTATTTCATAAATGGATATCACCCAATTGAACGAAAAGGAAAAGAACGACAGAGCCAAAAAAATGATGCTCTGGTTCGGAATAGTGAGCTTGATTATGGGGTTTGCAGGCTGGACCAGCGCGTACATTGTCAGCAGTTCCCGGGAAGACTGGATCGAAGGACTGCAACTGCCCCAATCGTTCTTCATAAGCACCGGTATCATACTTTTAAGTAGTCTCACCTATATTTTGGCCAAAAAAGCTTCCCAGAACGATGAATCGAAGAAAGCGACTACCTGGTTGTTGGTCACATTGGGCCTCGGAATTCTTTTTATCATTTTGCAATTCTTTGGTTTTCAGGAGATGTTGGGCAACGGGTACTATTTTACAGGACCTACAAGTAGTATTAAAATGTCATATGTATTCTTGATCGCCGCCGTACATATCGTGCATGTCGTCGCGGGCCTGATTTCATTAGGGGTAGTATTGTACAATCAGGTAAAGGGCAAGTATTCCTCAAAAGAATTCTTGGGGATTTCCTTAGGCGCCACCTTCTGGCATTTTTTAGACCTTTTATGGGTGTACCTGATCTTGTTTATGGCCTTTGTAAAATAAAACGGATCAAAATCGGTTTTGATAGGGATTCGGCTTTTGTAAAGCCAAAAAAAATGTAAATTTGCACAAATTCTAATCATACTTTAAAACTATATGGATTCTACGGTAACAACAGGTTCGGAAGAAAACGTTTGGGGCGGCGGCAATAGACCGTTAAATGCTAGTTATGGCAAATTGATGATGTGGTTTTTCCTCGTTTCCGATGCGCTGACCTTCTCCGGTTTTTTGGCTTCCTATGGTTTTTCAAGATTCAAGTTTATCGAGACTTGGCCGATTGCGGATGAGGTCTTTACCCACGTTCCCTTTTTTCATGGCAATTATCCCATGATTTATGTGGCTTTTATGACCTTTATTTTGATTATGTCGTCCGTAACCATGGTACTTGCTGTTGATGCTGGTCATCGCATGAAAAAGAACGCCGTGATTTGGTATATGTTCTTGACCATCATCGGAGGTGCGATTTTTGTGGGTTCACAAGCCTGGGAATGGGCCACCTTTATCAAAGGTGATTTCGGAGCACTGGAAACCAAAGGAGGTCGAGTACTTCAATTTGTGAATGCCGATACTGGTGAGCGTGCTGCGATAGCTGATTTCGCCAAAACCTTGCCCAGTGAGCGGTTAGACCATGAAAAAAAGAATGGGGTTTGGTATTATAATGAAACCGCATTACCATCATTTTCTCTAAACGAGGTAATCGAAGGGGTGAAAGCGAACTCCAATATCGTAATACGTACGGAGCAAATAAATGAAGAGGGGGAAAAGACCGTACTTTCCCGATCGGAGTCGCTCGACAAACTTGGCGATGCCGCAAGTGTGGTCGAAGGGGCGAACTTGATACGAAATGAATACGGTAGCCGTCTTTTTGCCGACTTCTTTTTCTTTATCACCGGTTTCCATGGTTTTCACGTATTTTCAGGAGTTGTTATCAATATCATCATTTTCTTTAATGTCATTTTGGGCACGTATGAGCGTAGAGGGCATTATGAGATGGTAGAGAAAGTGGGGCTGTACTGGCACTTTGTAGATTTGGTCTGGGTATTCGTATTCACCTTTTTCTATCTGGTATAAAGCGGCTAACACTCCCTGAAAAGGGTGGAATTAAAATAAATTGAAGTTTATTAAAGCGATTGTATAAATGGCACACGAGCATAAATTGGAAATTTTCAGAGGACTTTTGAAGTTCAAGTCCAATACCCAAAAAATATGGGGTGTACTCATCTTTTTGACGGTAGTTACAGCCGTAGAGGTGGTATTAGGTATTATCAAACCGGAAATCTTATTGAAAAGTAGTTTTTTAGGGATGAAACTCCTGAATTGGATTTTTATCATTTTGACTTTGGTCAAGGCCTATTACATTGCATGGGATTTCATGCACTTGCGCGATGAGAAATCCGCTTTGAGAAGAGCCATCGTTTGGACGCCTATTTTCTTGGTGGCCTATTTGGTTTTCATACTGTTATTCGAAGCCGATTACGTATACAACGTATACAAGGATGGCTTTGTAACATGGAATTTCTAACACGGAATTAACAATATGAAAAGACGGCAAATGAGCCGTCTTTTTTATTTTTACATAAGTTTGACGCCTCCCTTTATTCGGCTTTGGAAAAAGTGGATGAAGTCCCAAAATTCTGGTGTCGGACACTTTAAGCTATGAAGAAGACTTTCGTTCTAGTTACGCTATTTGTACTGCCAGTTGTCGTATATCTATTTTTCGCTTCAGGGGTATACAATTTCGGTAAGCTACCGACATTGACCACAAATGTTACGGATATATCTAGTTTTGATAACGAGGTCTCATTGAAAGATAAGATTACGATTTTGGGCTTTCTAGGAAATGATATTGCAACAAAGAAGGGAAATGCATTCAATTTGAACCAGAAGATATACAAACGGTTCTATGAGTTCAATGATTTTCAGTTCGTGATGGTAGCCTCAACTGGGATGGAAGATCAGGCAGTGGAGATGAAAAAGGAACTTGCAGAGATTACCGATATCGAAAAATGGAATTTCAGCTTTCTGTCCGATGCCAATATCAAAACGCTGTTCGAGAGCTTGCGCACCAATTTAGAACTGGGCGAAGACCTCTCTACCCCTTATGTTTTTATTATTGATAAAGACAGGAATCTCAGGGGTAGGAACGATGATGAGGACGAGGGCACAAAATATGGGTTCAACACGGCATCAGTGGCCGATCTCAATAATAAGATGGAGGATGATGTGAAAATCATTCTGGCTGAATACCGATTAGCGCTGAAAAAGAACAACGCACAACGTACCAAATGAAGAACAAATACACCTATGTATGGGTTTCCCTTGTCATTCTCATTTTTGGAATCCTGGTTATTCCTAAAATAGTAGATCGAATACAAGACGGGGAGGTAGTGGAGAACGATCGTATGAATGTGAAGAATCTGAATGATGATTTATCTTTCATACTACTGAACGGAAAGAAACGAAGGGTCCCTTCATTTGAGTTTATAAATCAAGACAGCTTGGTCATCAATAATTCAGATTACCAGGGAAAGGTATTCGTGGTCGAGTTCTTCTTTACGACCTGTCCTTCGATATGTCCGATAATGAACAAGAACCTTGTCGAGATACAGGATGAATTTGCGGACGCGGAGAATTTTGGTATCGCTTCCTTTTCCATTACTCCTGAATTTGACACGCCCATGGTGCTGAAGCAATACGCCGAACGCTATGGAATAAACGATATGGACTGGCATCTCATGACCGGGGATCAAGAAAAAATTTACAAGTTGGCAAATGAGGGTTTCAATATCTTTGCCGCCGAAGTGCCTGACGCTCCTGGGGGTTTTGAGCATTCGGGCCTGTTCGCTTTGGTGGACAAAAATGGATACTTGCGTTCAAGGGTAGACAATTTTGGTAATCCGATAGTCTATTACCGTGGCGCCATCACCCCGGAACAAGGTGCTAATGAGCATGGAGAAACAGAACAGATATCAATTTTAAAAGAGGATATCGGAAAACTTTTGGAGGAATAATGGATAGTGTCGGTTTAAAGGAGAAAAAGTTCAATCGCTTGATTACGGTGGTTTCGGTACTCGTACCTATAGTAGTGGCCTTGCTCTTCGGGGTCAAAATCCCGAATGTGGAGAGACTAGGGTTTTTACCACCCATCTATGCTTCTATTAACGCATTAACGGCCGTACTTTTGGTCATCGCGGTTTGGGCCATTAAAAATGGTAAAAGAGACCTGCATCAAAAACTGATGACTACCTGTATTGGTTTGTCCCTCGTTTTTTTGGTGCTTTATATTTTATATCATATGACTTCCGAGTCTACGGCTTTTGGCGGTGAAGGAATGGTCCGTTACGTCTACTTTTTCATTTTGATTTCGCATATCGGACTTTCGATTATTGTTATTCCCTTGGTATTGAAGACCTATGCTAGGGCCTATTTGGGTAAATTTGAGAGCCATATGAAATTAGCGAGGATTACTTTTCCAATCTGGTTATATGTAGCCATCTCCGGAGTGGTGGTTTACCTTATGATTTCACCCTATTATGCGAGTTAGAAGAATAGCATTTTGGCGTAAGAGTTGCCTCACGTGTACAAGGGGGTTGCGGAATGCTTTGGTTTTTTCGATGTTTCTGTTTGGTTCACAACTAGTGAACGCGCAATGCGCCATGTGTAGGGCCGTGTTGGAGAGCGAAGGTAACGTTGAGACGGCGGAGGGAATAAACAATGGTATCGTCTATCTTATGGCAATACCCTATATTTTGGTGGCCGTACTCTTTTACTTTGTATACCAAAAAATGAAGAATTGATTTTCAAAATTCTTTTTTAACTTTTTTTTACAACGTTTACTGTAACAATATTGGTTTCTTGTAGTCTAATGAACGTGTGGCGTCCCTCGGCCACCATCATCAATCATCAAAAAACCAATCAAATGTTTGACATCGAAAGATGGCAGGAGATTTTCGATACCATCCGTAAAAATCGTTTACGGACTGTTCTTACGGGTATTTCCGTAGCTTCTGGAATTTTCATCCTTGTTATATTATTGGGCTTCGGTCAGGGTATGCAAAATGGTATTGCCCAAGAATTCGAAGAAGACGCAAGTAACCGAATAGGCGTTTGGACCCAAGTAACAACGAAAGAGTATAAAGGTCTCAATCCGGGGCGTCCCATTCGTTTGCGGAACGAAAACTATGGCTACATAGAGAATAAATATGCGGACGAGCTTGAATACAAGTCACCGAACTTTAGGGTATTCAATGCCAGTATCAACTACAAAAAAGAATCGGGATCATATTCCGTTCAGGGTATTTCTCCCGAGTATCAGCACATCGAGAACGAGTTTATTTCCAAGGGTAGATTCTTAAACTACAAAGATCACCAATCCGTGTCAAAGGTAGCTGTAATCAGCAATAAGATTTATAGAGAGTTATTGCAAAGCGAGGAGGACCCTGTGGGCCGCGAGTTGAAAATAGCCGATTTGAGTTTCCAGATAATCGGTGTATATGGAGATAAAGGGGGCGAACGCGAAGAAGATCGCATTTTCATCCCTTTAAGCACAGGGCAGCGCGTATTCAACGGAGGTGATAGTCTGAATATGATGTACTTCACCCTGAAACCTGCCGCAACATTCGAGAAAACCTTAGCGGAGTCTGTTAAATTCACAGATGAAATCAAAACCTATTTAAAGCAGTCGCATACCGTCGCGCCAGATGATATGAGTGCCATCAATACCTTCAATACGCTGGAAAATGTACAGCGGTTCATGAACCTGATAGGAGGTATAAAGTTCTTCTTCTGGTTTGTTGGTATCTGTACCATTATTGCCGGCATCGTGGGGGTGAGCAATATCATGCTCATCATCGTAAAAGAAAGAACGCGTGAAATCGGTATTCGAAAGGCGCTTGGAGCCAAACCTTGGTCGATTATAGGAATGATACTGCACGAGGCGATTTTCGTCACCGCCGTATCCGGGTTTGGGGGGCTCATCTTTAGTATGGGGCTGTTGGAATTGGTTGGCCCCAATGTGGAGGTGGACTACGTGGTAAACCCATCCATTGATTTTAATGTCGCGATTACCACCGTTTTGCTCTTGATTTTTGCAGGTACCCTAGCTGGCTTTTTTCCAGCTTGGCGTGCAGCGCGAATAAAACCCATTGTTGCCCTAAAGGAAGAATAAAAATAAGATTACGAACAGATTAGATTGAAACCAAATGTTTAATAGAGATCGTTGGAATGAGATATTACAGGTGCTGACCACGAATTGGTTCAGAACCCTTCTCACGGCTTTTGGTGTGTTCTGGGGAATCTTCATCTTGATCATATTGTTGGCTGCAGGAAAGGGACTTGAGAATGGTATTCGAGCAGATTTTGGTGATATCGCGACCAACACGATGTTCATGTGGACACGAACGGCATCAAAAGCATACAAAGGACTTCCCAAAGACCGTGAATTCAGTTATAAAACCGGTGATGTTGCCGATATCTGGGAAAACGTCGACGGGGTTCAATATGTTTCCCCAAGAAACCAACTTGGGAATTTTAGGGGGACCAACAATGTGGTAAGAGGAATGAAAACAGGAGCCTTTAGTGTGTATGGCGATTATCCGGAAATCATCAAGCAAGAACCTATGGATATTACTTCGGGGCGCTTTTTGAACTACGGGGATATCAACGAAAAACGGAAAGTAGCTGTTATCGGTGTTGATGTTAAATCAAGCCTTTATGAGTTTGAAGAAGAATGTTTGGGTACTTACATCAAGATCAATGATGTCAATTTCATGGTGGTAGGCACCTACAAAAAGACCAATGTTGACGGAGACAGTGAAAACGCACAAAAGGAAATTTATATTCCGTTTACATCTTTTTCCCAAGCTTTTAATAGAGGAGATAACGTTGGTTGGATGGCAATTACCGCGGTAGACGATGTGCCGATTACCAATATCAAAGAGCAAATATTCGATATTGTACGAGAGAATCATAGAATACACCCCGAAGATAGAAGAGCCATCGGTCATTTTGATTTGAACGAACAATTTCAAAGAGTGGTAAGCCTTTTTGGAGCCCTGGAGTTGATCGCCTATTTCGTAGGCATATGTGTTTTGCTCTCCGGTATTATCGGGGTAAGCAATATTATGCTCATCGTAGTAAAAGAACGTACGAAAGAAATCGGTATAAGAAGGGCTCTGGGTGAGAGTCCATGGTCCATCAAACAACAGATTTTGATGGAATCTATTTTTTTGACCATCATTTCGGGTATGAGCGGAATCGCCTTTGGCGCTTTGGTCATATATGGAATTAACTACCTGTTAGATGTGAGTGGACCGGTAATGATGTTCGTCAACCCCAGCGTAAACTTGGGTGTGGTCACCATTGCCTTGATTATCTTGATAGTTTCAGGGTTACTTGCTGGTTTTATTCCAGCGAATAGCGCAATAAAAGTACGGCCGATAGAGGCTCTAAGAACGGATTAATAATATTCATCAATCAAACCGACTATAAAATGAAGAAAAAAGTCACCATTTTAATTTTATTGTTTATCGTAGTGGCCTTTGGCGCTTCGATGTACTACTTGTATCAGAAAAACGCAGAAGATCCCGTAGTCTACGAGACAGAAACACCTTCTACCCAGACCATTATTAAGAAAACCGTGGCGACTGGGAGTATTTTACCATTGGAAGAGGTGCTCATCAAACCAAATATTTCAGGGGTAATCGAAGAAGTGTTCGTAGAAGGGGGTGATTATGTCAAATCAGGTGATCTGATTTGTCGAATCAAGGTGGTGCCCAATCTAAATGCGTTGAATGATGCTAAAAATGGCATTGATGAGGCAAAGATTGCGTTGGATGACCAGCTACGTAATTTAGAACGCCAGAATGGGCTTTTTGCCAAGGGCGTGATTTCCAAAGTGGATCTCGAGCGTGCACAAGTGACCTATGATCAGGCCAAACAAACCTATGGCGCGGCAAACAAAAGATATGACATCGTAAAAACGGGTACGGCCAAAGGATACGGTAATGCAGCCAACACCCAAATAAGAGCGACGGTGAGCGGTATGGTCTTAGAAGTGCCAGTTGAAGTCGGCAACCAAGTCATCGAAAGTAATAATTTCAACGAAGGAACGACCATCGCCGCCATAGCCGATGTCGAAAAAATGATATTCGAAGGAAAAGTAGACGAGTCCGAAGTAGGCAAAATTACCGAAGACCTTCCTTTGGAAATTACGGTGGGAGCGATTGAAAATACCGTTTTCGACGCTGTTTTGGATTATATCGCACCCAAAGGAAATGCAGAAAATGGTTCGATTCAGTTTGAAATCAAAGGAACGCTCAAGAAACAAGATTCGGTATTCATCCGAGCAGGTCTTAGCGCAAACGCCTCTATAATTTTGGGTCGGGCCGATAGCGTGCTTGCCCTCAAAGAAGCGCTGGTACAGTTCGATGGAAAGACGAAGAAACCGTTTGTAGAGATCGAAACCTCGGATCAAAAATTTGAACGAAAAGACCTTGAACTGGGTATTAGTGACGGTATATACGTTGAGGTGAAATCAGGCATACAGGCCGAGGATAAGATAAAGGTTTGGAATGCCGTAGAGCCTGATGAGTTCGCCCAAAACAATTAATTAAAAATTAATGGCAAAATCTTGTAACAATTTGGCCTCTAAAGTGTCTTATTGTCAAGTGATCAAGGTTACGCCTAAATACAACTAATACAACCAAGCATGATCAAAATTGAAAATCTTCATAAGTCCTATAAAATGGGGAGCAATTCCCTCCACGTCCTCAAGGGAATTAATTTTTCTGTAGAGGAAGGAGAACTGGTTGCCATTATGGGTTCTTCAGGTTCAGGGAAATCTACGCTGTTGAATATTTTAGGAATGTTGGACAATTTGGACGAAGGTTCCTATACTTTGGATGGCGTACCGATTAAAGACCTGAACGAAACGAAAGCGGCCAATTACCGGAATAAGTTTTTGGGCTTCGTATTTCAATCGTTCAACCTCATCAATTATAAGAGTGCCATGGAAAACGTGGCCTTACCATTGTATTATCAGAAGGTGGGAAGAAAAGAACGCCAAGAAAAGGCCTTGAAGTATTTAGATCAGGTAGGTTTAAAGGAATGGGCCACGCATCTACCCAGTGAACTTTCAGGAGGGCAAAAACAGCGTGTTGCCATAGCTAGGGCAATGGCTGCAGAGCCGAAGGTACTATTGGCTGATGAGCCGACCGGTGCCTTGGATAGTAAAACCTCCTATGAGGTCATGGATCTGATTCAAAAAATCAATGACCAAGGCAATACCATACTAGTAGTGACACATGAGCCCGATATTGCCGATATGTGCAAACGGATCGTGCACCTTAAAGATGGGGTAATAGTAGAGGATAAAAAAATAAAACAGGTAAGAGCAGCGGAGCATGTTTGATAAGGATATTTGGCAAGAAATCTTTCATAGCATCAAGAACAATAAACTAAGAACGTTCTTGACGGGTTTCTCTGTGGGCTGGGGCATCTTTGTGCTAGTGATGCTTCTAGGGTCGGTTAAGGGTATGCAAAATGGTTTTCATAGCCAATTCAATGACGATGCGACCAATTCGATCTTCATACGCCCAGGAACTACCAATAAGGCCTATGCGGGTTTCGAGAAGGATAGAAAGATACAGCTGAGGAACGATGATGTCGAGTATATCAAAAAAAGCTTTGCCGATGACTATGAGCACATTAGTGGTAGAATGTTCAAAAGCACCTCGGCCCGGTATAAAAGTGAAACCGGTTCTTACAGTATACAAGCGGTGCATCCAGACCACCAAATTATAGAAAAGACCATTGTGACTGATGGAAGGTACATCAATATGAACGATTTGATGTCTTCCTCTAAGGTGGCTGTCATTGGAAGAAAGGTGGGCGAGGACCTCTTCAAAGAGGAAGATCCCATCGGAAAATTCGTTGAATTCAACGGACTGCTTTTTCGGGTCATCGGGATATTTATAGATGAAGGTGATGACAACGCTGAACGTGGTATATATGCCCCGATAACCACTTATCAGAAGATATATGGCAATACTGATGAAATAGACGGCATCGCACTGACCTATAATTCTACTTACGATTTGACTAAAGCCTTGGAGTTTTCTACAAGATTGGAGAATATCTTAAAGCGCAGGCACAAAATAGCACCCGAAGACCAATCCGGAATACGGATTTGGAACTATGCTCAGGCTTTTTCCGATATCAGCAGCTTTACGGGAGTTCTGCAATATATCGGCATTGCCGTTGGAATTTTGATTTTGATTGCGGGTATTGTAGGTATCGGCAACATCATGGTATTCATTATTAAAGAGCGCACCAAGGAAATCGGCATTCGAAAAGCCTTAGGAGCAGTTCCAGGTCAAATAATCAAATTGGTTCTGTTAGAATCGGTCTTCATTACGGCCCTGTCAGGCTTTATCGGACTTTTTTTTGCAACTGGCATTCTGGCCATTATCGGTCCTATGATGAATGCTCCTGCATTCACCAATCCGTCCGTAAGCTTTTCGATTGTACTGACCGCAACGATTATTTTGGTCTTAGCAGGCCTACTAGCAGGATTGATACCGGCTATGAAGGCGGCAAATATTAAACCGATTGTGGCACTAAGAGACGATAAATAATATGTGGTTATTTGACAGAGATTTATGGATAGAGGTTTTCAATACCCTTGGGAAGAATATGTTTCGCACCTTTCTGACCATGTTGGGGGTCATCTTCGCCATGATGATTCTCATGTTGCTATTGGGCTCAGCAAACGGTATGAGCAACGGCTTTGATAAACTTTTTGCCGGTACGGCCTCGAACAGCCTTTTTGTTTGGAGTCAAAGTACATCAGAACCATATAAGGGTTTTGAGCGGGGTAGACGTATCAATTTCAGAATAGAGGACGCCTCCATATTAAAGGAACAAATTCCCGAAATTGAAGTATTGGCCCCACGTATCGAACTAGGAAGTCACCGAGATGTGGTCACCGTATATCGAAAAGGAAGAACTAGCGGTTCCACCGTGTATGGAGATTATCCTGAAATTGACAATATCACCAAGAAAAAGTTGGTCGAGGGCCGGTTTTTAAATAAAACAGATATCGAAGACTCTAAAAAAGTCTGTGTCATCGGTGAAGAGACGTACAAATTACTTTTCGATAAGGGAGAAGAGGCCATCGGTGAAGATATCCGAATCAATGGGGTGTTCTTTAGAATAGTCGGCATCTATAAGCCAAATAACAATATCAATATCGATGGCGAGAATGCGGTTTTTATCCCGTTCAGTACCTTTCAAAAAGCCTTTAGTTCTGGGGACCGAATGGGCTGGATGGCCATCGCGGTGGAAGAGGGTACTAAAGTGCCAGTGGTAGAGCAGGAAATCAAGAAGGTCTTGAAGGCCAAATATGATATCAGTCCTACAGACGAAAGAGCGATAGGCAGTTTCGATATGTCCGAGGTTTTTAATAATATCACAACTTTCACCGATGTTTTAAAGTGGTTTTCGGGTTTTGTAGGTGGATGCAGTTTGTTTGCTGGTGTAATAGCCATTAGTAATATTTTGTTGATTACGGTTAAGGAGCGAACTAAAGAGATTGGTGTTAGAAGAGCTCTTGGGGCGACGCCACTAATAGTAAGAAGACAAATTATCCTTGAGGCCGTAGTTTTAACCACTTTCGCGGGTCTTGTGGGATTTGCAATATCTGTAGGCATACTTGCAGGCTTGGATGCCTTGTTCGGTCAAGGTGATGACTTTCCTTTTAAAAATCCTATGGTTAGTATATCCCAGTTTATTGGGTACTTCCTGGTCATGATATTTTTTAGTCTGTTAATTGGATTAATACCTGCTCACAAGGCCATAAAAGTGAGACCTATAGAAGCACTGAGAGAAGAGTAAAACCAAATTCACATAACAATCAAAGCATAAAATCGATGAGCAAGTACATAAAATACGCATTTATTGGCATATTAGTAATTGGTATTTTGGGAGCTGTTGTCTACTTTCTAAAAAAGAACAGCACCCCTACAAAATTATATGAAACCGAAACTGTTGAGAAAAAAGATATCGTTAATCAGGTCATCGTGACCGGAAAGGTAATTCCGGAAGACGAAATCGAAATTAAGCCGCAGATTTCCGGTATCATTGACAAAATCTACCTTGAAGAAGGGGTTCAGGTAAAGGCAGGGGATATGATCGCAAAAATCAAGATCGTACCCAATGAACAATCTTTGAATCAAGCCAGGGGTAGGGTTCGAAATGCTGAAATCGCTTTGAACAATACCAAAATAGAATACAATCGAAATAAGGCACTGTTCGACAAGGGTGTCATTTCAAGTCAAGATTTCAATAATCTACAATTGCAGTTAGATCAAGCCGAACAAGAACTAACTAATTCTCGAGCTGATTATCAAATTATCCGCAGAGGTTCTGCAGGAGGGTCTACGATGGCAAATACGAATATCCGTGCGACGGTTACCGGAACGGTATTGGAGATTCCTGTCGAAGAGGGCGACCAGGTCATACAGAGTAATAACTTCAACGACGGAACGACCATTGCCACGATTGCCGATATGTCGAAAATGATTTTCGAAGGAGAAGTCGATGAAGCCGAGGTGGGCAAATTGCAGTTGGGGATGCCACTCGATATTAGTTTGGGGGCTCTTGAAAAATCGGAATTTGAAGCCAAACTGAAATTTATCGCACCAAAAGGTGTGGAGGAAGAAGGTGCCGTACAATTCAAGATCGAAGGAGATCTGGTTGTGAGCGATAGCGCTTATGTACGTGCGGGGTACAGCGCGAATGCATCCATTGTACTTGAAGAAAAAAAGGACGTCTTGGCCATCAAAGAAGCGTTGTTACAGTTCGACAAAGAAACCGATAAGCCCTATGTTGAAGTTGAGACTGGTGAAAACGAATTTGAGAAGAGAGAATTGGAATTGGGTGTAAGCGACGGTATTAATGTAGAAATCGTTTCTGGAATAGACGAGGACGCCAAAATCAAGGTTTGGAACGAGTTGGCCCAGAAGGACGATGACCAGGATAATTAATACAAAGAGAACATCAATCAAAATAGCTAATCAAAAAATCAAGACATGAAATTTAGACTTTCAGTGCTACTGCTGGTATTTTCAATGGGTATGGTCTTCGCCCAACAAAAGAAATGGACGCTTGAAGAGTGTATCGTTTACGCAGAGGAAAACAATATTTCCATAGCGCAGTTCGAGTTGGACCTTGAGAACGCCAAACTCGACCATTCCGATGCGCTGGGTAACTTCTTGCCCGATGCGAACGCACAGGTCAGTACTTCGGCAAGTACAGGTCTTTCATTTGACCCGACAACACAAGAACCGGTGACGACTACCATACTAACCGGAAATGGTAACCTGACCTCGACCGTTAACATTTTTAACGGGATGCGGAATATCAATCGTCTTAGGCGGGCCAAAATGAATGCCCTTGCCAATCAATACCGTTTGGATGATCTTAAGGATGATATTCGTCTGAATGTGGCTAATGCGTACCTGAGTATTATTTCGAATAAAGAGACTTTAGTGACGCAAAAAGCCCAATATGCGGTAACCGAGCAGGATATGAAGCGTACTGCGGAGCTGGTTGAAGCTGGCGTTGTGCCTCAAGGGGATTTGCTGGAAATAGAAGCAACGGCTGCAGGACAAGAACAACAAATCGTGAATACCGAAAACTTGGTATTGATTTCCCGAATAAATTTAGCGCAGTTATTACAACTTACCGACTACGAAAATTTTGATGTGGCCGATGTTGACCTCGAAGTTCCCCCGTCTGAAGTGGCGAACCGAACACCGAAAGAGATTTATGCGACAGCGCTGAGCTTTCGAAATGACATCAAGTTTGCTGAGAGCAATGTGACGCTGGCGGAACAAGATTTGAAAATTTCCAAAGGCGCTTTATTACCAACTCTTGGAGCATTTTTCAACTACAACACCCGGTATTCAGATCAAGAGCGATTCAATAATGTCACAGGCATGTTGGAAAGGGAAAGCTTTACGGACCAACTATGGTTGAATGACGGTATTTCATACGGAGTGCAATTGAACGTACCTATTTTCAATCGTTTTACCAATAGAAATAATATAAGACGGTCTGAAATCAATGTGCAACAGGCACAATTACAGCTCGAACAAAACAAGCTACAGCTCGAAACGGATATCAATCAAGCCTATGTGGATGTCATTAGTTTTGCCAAGGCCTATGAGGCTGCGCAAAAGACATTAGAGGCCAGGCGCCTTGCATATGATTATTCAAAAGAACGATACGACGTGGGCTTAATGAACGCCTTTGATTTTAGCCAGGCACAATCGCGTGTTGATAATGCAGAGGCCGACGTAGTGCGAACTAAATACGATTATATTTTCAGATTGAAAGTACTGGAATTCTATTTCGGACTTCCGATTCAATTAAATTAAAAGTTAGTGTTTAATTGGAAAAGACCCGGCAGCTTCGAAAGAACTGCAATGGGTCTTTTTTTATGCCCTATTTAAGCGTAATTTTGTGCGCGCTATGGCAGTAATACTCAATTTAGAAACGGCAACCACAAACTGCTCGGTCAGTATCGCCCGAGACGGGGCAATCGTCTCGATTAAAGAGCGGAATACCCCGAATTATTCCCATTCAGAACAGTTGCATGTGTTTATTCAAGAAGTGGTCGAAGAAGCATCGATGACCTTGATGGATGTCGATGCCGTTGCTGTCAGTAAAGGCCCCGGTTCCTATACTGGGTTGCGGATTGGGGTTTCGTCTGCGAAAGGGCTCTGTTTTGCGTTGGGCAAGCCATTGATTTCAATAGCGACCCTGCAAAGTCTGGCAAGCCAAAATGATGCCAAGGCCGTTGACTATATCATCCCGGTTCTAGATGCACGGCGTATGGAGGTCTATGCTGCCGTATTTGATGTTGATGGAAAGGAAATTAGAGCGACCAAAGCCGAAGTCATAACGGCCGATTCATTTGCTGAATTCGCCGAAAAGGGCAGGGTGCACCTTATTGGCAATGGTGCTACCAAATGTCAAGAAGTTTTAGATAATCCAAATTTCAGTTTTGATACACAGGCCGTTCCATCGGCTAAAGAAATGGCCCGCCTGTCTTTTGAAAAATTTCAAGGGCAAGAGTTTGAAGATGTGGCCTATTTTGAACCTTTTTACTTGAAAGATTTTATTTTGCAGACAAAGAAAGGTTGAGTTGGTGTGCTGTACTGATGTTGTATGTAGAAGGGTAAGCTACTTTATCTGTAATGTCCGGATTAGAAGATCGCACCTTTTTTCTAGTTGCTAGAAGCAGTGGACATGAACTATAGAAAAATGGTCTGTGAGCATTGGTACATCACGTCATTTTTGAAACTAATAAATAAAAAAAGCGCGAACCGATAGGTTCGCGCTTTTTGTCTTTTCTGTAATATGCTTACTTCACCTCAAACGTAATTTTTACATTCACTCTATAATCATCGATTTCACCATCTTTGACACTAGCGCTTTGCTCTTGAATGTAAACCGAGCGAATATTTTTTACTGATTTTGAGGCTTGGGCCACTGCTTTTTTGGTGGCGTCTTCCCAACTTTCTTCTGAGTTCGCCAATACTTCGATTACTTTTAAAACTGCCATAATGTATGTGTTTAGATTTTTCTCAAAGTACAAATTAAAAACGAAATTGTCCGAAAAACCCCTCCTAAAATTAGCCGTTTAGCGCAACGACTTCATTGACCTTGTCGCCCATCATATTTTTGAGCATGGTCTCTATTCCATTTTTTAAGGTAAAGGTCGATGAAGGACAACCACTACAGGCCCCTTGTAGAATAACATTCACGGTCTTACTTTCCTCTTCGTACGATTTGAAGAGAATGTTGCCACCATCACTGGCAACTGCGGGCTTCACGTACTCTTCTAAAATATCGATGATTTGAAGAGAGGTGTCATCGTATGCCATAGCTTCCTTATCGGTTGTAGGGGCTTTTTCCGCTGAAGGCGTGACTTTGTCAGTAGCAACCACTTCCTTCCCGTCCGCAATAAAATTCCGTATGAGTTCTCGGAGTTCCATGGTAATATCATCCCATTCGGCAACATCATATTTGCTCACCGAAACATAGTTTTCATCGATAAAGACCTGCTTCACGAAAGGAAATTGAAAAAGGGCAGTGGCAAGCTCTGAATTCTTGGCTTCCTCGATATTTTTAAACTCGAAGGTAGCCGGCACTATTTTACGGCTAGCCACGAATTTCATGGTTGCCGGATTTGGGGTGACCTCCGCATATACGGTAACGGCAACTTGCTTGGCAGGACCGTCTTCCAATACCACTGGTTCTCCAGCATTGAGGTACTCTACCAACTGCTGTGCCACTTCATCTTTTACATCGCTCCATTCCACAATATCGAATCGTTCAAGGCCAATGAAATTACCCGAGATATAAACGGTTTTAATAAAAGGAAGATAGAAGAGCTGTTGCGCCAAAGGAGAATTTTTGGCTTCATCTATATTCTTGAATTCGTAATTCTTATGTTTTGAAATGAAATGGTTGGTCTCGAATTTCAGTATGGTTGGATTATTCGTCGGTACTACGGTAATCGAATATTCTTTCATCTGCTTGCTTTTAGTTGTTCGTTGTCGGTCAGAGATAATTGACCGTTGTAAAACTTAGTATATTAAGATTTATTTTGACCAGTTCGTCATGAACATTTTCTCTGGACATAAATACTAAGCAAAACTAAGATAATATTGTTGCAATTCAGCCGTTATACTGTATATTTAGTAGATTCTAATATTATCTCCAACGCTTATATGAAGCTTCGTCTGACGTCCCTATTTGCTTTCATCGTGTTTGGCTTTACGTCATTTGCGCAAGAAGGTATACCTGTATATTTTGATTATTTGGCAGACAACTATTACTTGGTCTATCCTTCTATGGCCGGTATCGGTGAGGGAGGTAAGATTAGGGGAACTGCAAGAAAACAATGGTTCAATGTTGATGAGGCACCAAGTTTACAAACGTTAAATGCTCATTTTAGATTGGGAGAGTCAAATAGCGGTATTGGAGCGATTGTTTTTAACGATGCCAATGGATATCATTCGCAGACCGGGGTCAAGTTGACCTACGCGCATCACCTCAAATTAGGCGGTGATATTCGGTATCTGAACCAGCTTTCCTTTGGATTAAGTGGCGGGTTGCTGCAAAGTAACCTCGACGAGTCGGAATTTAGATCGGTCATACCTGACCCCGTGATTACGGGTTCAAACAACAGTGTAAGCTATTTCAACATGGATTTGGGAGTCTCCTATAGCAAAATGGAATTCTATGCCCATTTTGCGGCCCTCAATATACTGGGAACCGGGCGAGATCTATATTCGGCTATTGAATTTGACAATTTAAGGAGGTACTTGGTCTCAGCAGGTTACATTTTTGGTAAAAACGAAGTGCAGATCGAACCCTCGGTCTTATTCCAACTTACTGATTTTACTAAGGAAAAAACGCTCGATATCAATGCCAAAATATACAAGGATGTTGATTTTGGAAGAATTTGGGGCGGACTCTCGTATCGCAGAAGTTTTGATGGTGCGCAGTTTCAAACCGATGGTAGTTTTGGAGAACAGCGCCTGCAATTGATAACTCCCATAGTTGGAGCCAACATCGGTAATTTTCTGGTGTCGTATAACTACTCGTATCAAATGGGTGATATCCGATTTGACAACGGAGGATTTCACCAGATTACCTTGGGGTATGATTTCGGTCAATCCGAAAGAAAGTACGACTGTTATTGCCCAGCGGCCCAATAAAAAAATGGGCCCGTCAAGAAAAACTTGACAGACCCACTGCTAAACACCAACCAACTGCGTTCAACAATTTTTATTTCAGAATGTGGTTTCTGAGATTTGGTCGGTTGCTTATTCCCACTTGTAATTCTTGTTTTCCGCTTGTCGGGTAATGGCCTTGATCATCGCATTTTCCAATTCCCCCTTAGTCTCTTCTTTTTGATTCTTTGCGATATAGGCCTCTCGTTTTTTATTGAGTTCCTGAATCTCCATTTGAATCCGATTTCGCTCTGTTTTCTTTTCGACAATGTAAGCCTCGATTTCTGTATCGGATTTGCTTCTGAGCTCTTGGGGCAATTGCTCCTTGCTGATTTCATCTACTTCGATGATATCATCCTCGACCGCATCAACGAGATCCCAACTGTTGTTTTTGTACAGTCTTGAGCTCTTACTTACGGCACGTTTAACCGCAACACCTTCTTCCATTTCCATGGCATTCATATCTTGTGCTGATTGCAATTTCATTTTGGCTTGACCCAATGATCCGTAGGAGATATAAGTCTTGTTCAACTTTGAATTCAGTTCAATAATAACCTTGTCGTACGGGGTGGCGATATGCACCACTTGCTTGTTGTGATTGATGGCCATATATTCACCGCCGGTCAGCGTGGCTCCGTTTTTCCAATCTGTGTGAATTCCTTGCTCATAGTCACCGCAGAAAATGGTATTCACTACGATATCTTTCTCCTTGGCATTCGCTACTGCGTCTTTGTAGTTCAACTTTCCTTGAGTGAACGGTTCGTTCCCGGCAATGAATATCATTTTGAGGTTATCAGGATTTTTCCCCCATTCCAATTGTTTTAACGAGGTATGTATGACCGCCCCACAGAATTCCTCGCCCCCATTGGTGGTCAAGGAAAACAGTTTTTCCGAGATTTCATCCAGATCATCACTAAATCCCAAGACCTGTTGAATATAACCCTCTCGTGCAGAAAGACCATCATTGCCGTATTGATATAGGGCGATCTGTAAACTGGGTTGTACGTCGTTACCGCATTTGGCATGGGTAAATTTGTTGACAATGTCCCATAGTTGTGCTTTGGCCTGATTGATAAGCCCATCCATACTATTGCTAGTATCAAGGAGCAGTGCGATTTTTACGGCATTGTTCGCTTCTTTTTTTTCTTCTTTGGAAATTGCTTCTACCAGCAGTGTGGCATTGTTTTTCTTCTCTTTCTCCGGTGCACAGGCATGTATCGACATGGTGGTCAAGCAAAAGAGTGATAACCCTATGAGTAATTTTGATTTTTTCATGATTAACTTTTTTTAGATGCTGCGATTCCGCCCTACGTTTAGCGTAAATCTGTTGATTTATATTAAATTTTAGTTCTTATTTTTTCAATCGATAACAAAAGCAGGTATGCGAAGAGCGTCATGAAGGTCAGGGACAACATGAGCATTACATAGGTCTTTATAGTCCATTCCATCGCGACTTTCACGCGGTGCATGATTCCGATTTCAGTGACTCTTCCTTCCGATAACAAAACGTTTACCGTACAAAATTCATTTTCGTCATCAAAATTCCCCAGACTGACACCCAGCGCTTGCAGCTGTTGTTCTATTTCGAGAATCCGGTTTTCGAGCTGCATATATTCATCTATTCTCCCTCCTTTTGATTTGAGCTCTATCAACGAAGCTCGAATTTTTTCAAGTGATGTTTTCTTGGCGTTGAGCTCTTTGTATTCATTTGTTTTATCAGTCTTCGTGATTTGCTTTGACTGAATTTTTCCTACCGTGATGAGACGATTATAGATAGAATCAAAATTCTCGGGTGGAATTCCAATAATCAGGTTGAGCTTTCGATACCCTTTATTTCCACTTTTGTTTTCGAACTGTATAAGCCCGTCATACCCTTTTATGTGAAGTCTGATATTTTTTTCCATGGCTTCGAATTGGGTCGTAAATGACTTGATATCAGCTATTTTCTCATACTTCTGGTCAACTGCTGGAGATGCCAGACCGGAGTTCTGCTGATACTTTTTGGAAGCATAGTTTTTACGAATGCCCAATAATGGCGATTGCAATAGTAAAGATTCAGCGTTTTCCGTGCCCGGAATCATGCCGTTAGGCTGTGTCTGATATCCATAGGACAATCGGAAAATAAATAGCCCGATAAATACCAGCAAAAGCAAGGCGATAGTGGTTTTGATATGCTTCTTTGCGAAAGGCTTCATTCTTTTGTTTTAAAATTCCTTTATAGGTTTGATTCGGGGTAAAAGTAGGTTTGAACTTTTTCTAAAAAAATGAGGAATGAGTAAACAGGCGCTTTCAATGCGTAAACGTGATTTTTCATTTCGTAAAGTGATGGAAAAGGTCTATTAAAGGCTTATTTCTGGGAGTGACCGATTTTTTTGTAACTCATAAATCAGCTAAGTTTACGTTGTAGAGTTTGTAAGATGTCTAAACTGAAACACATACTGATTTTCTTTTTCATCGGATGCGTTACCCTTATCGCGCAAGTGCCCGAAAGCGGAAGAAATGTTCGAATAGAGGGAACGGTCCGCGGGGCGGAAAACCACACGCCTATTTCAGGAGTCGAGGTCTCGTCCAACAGGGGCGCGTATACAATTACCAATGGTTTGGGGGAATATGAGATTTCCGTGGCTATTGGCGATGTGTTGATTTTTAGTAGTGCGGAAATAGAAACCATTCGGCATCGCGTTCGTACCGATGAAGATGTGGATGTTTTGGTGAAAAATTATGATGCTGCCGAGCTATCTAAAAAACAAAAGGTCAGGTCAAAAAGTAGTTCCGTTACCGATGTGGTCGCAATGCATCAGAGCTATCTTGATTCGGCCAATCTGTATAAAAAACAAGACATAGAGAAAAGTATTGATTTTATAACGCAATCCATTGCGCAACTTGGAAAACGGTCTAATAAAAAGGAATTGGCCGCCTCGCTCACCGTTCTGGGCGAGGTGTATCGCTATCATGGGCAATACGATCTCGCCATTACTAGTTTTTTAGACGCCTTGGAGGCGTCAAAGTCCACTAAAACCACCATCTTCTTAGGCCAGGTCTACCTATTGAACAACGATTATGCCAGTGCGGAATCGACCCTGCTCCCATTAATTGGCGTAAAAGGTATGGTTCCATTTCAACGCGTACAGTTACTTGAGGGTCTTGGAGATGCCTATGCCGGATTGGGACAAACCGATAAAGCAGTCGACTTTTATGAAGAAGGGCTGGCCGTGGCGCGTAAGAGTCAGATTGCCCCGAAAATGACCGATTTAAATTCAAAAATTGCTGATGCCTATGCCAAGGATAACCGTGGCATTGAAGCTGAAGGGTTTTATGGTAACTCATTGAAGTTAGCGGAAAGTCAAGCGCCGCAACGCGCAATTCAGGAGAAAGAGAAGGTAGCCGACTTTTACAACAAAAAAAGGCGATATGATGAGGAAATAGAATTGCGAAAAAGGAGCCTTAACGAACTAAAAAAACTCCCTGAAGCCAAGGTAGAGACCAAGGGCATATCCATAGTGCCCGATACCATCTCGGCACAACGCATCAATTATAAAATCGCGAACGCTTATATTGCCCAAGATCAGTATGAAAAGGCGATTCCGTATCTCGAAAAGAGTATTGTACAGGCGGATACTGAAGATGATTTAATTGTTCAAAAAGATGCTACCCGTAAATTATCCGAAGTATATGAGTACAAAGGAGACTTCACCAAGGCTTTGGAAACCTATCAAGCATACGTTTCGGTAGTCGATACCTTGTATATCCGAAAAGAACAGGAAATCTCAAGGGCCGCTCGCTTTAATCGAGAGATTTCCGCCAAACAAAGCCGGATTTCGGGCCTTGAGCAGGAGCGCGAACTATCCCAAAGTAAATATGATCTGGCTTTGACGGAACAAGAGTTGGTTCGGGAAAACAACATACGTCAAAAATGGGTGATCTATTCCTTGATACTAGGGGTAATTATGTTGGCCTTGGCTACCTTCTTCTTTTACAGGAGCAATCAGCAGCAAAAATTGGCGAATAATCTGTTGGCATTGAAGTCACTGCGCTCACAAATGAACCCGCACTTTATTTTCAATGCACTTAATTCCGTCAACAACTACATCGCAAAGAGCGATGAACGAAGTGCCAATCGCTATTTAAGCGAGTTTTCGACCCTGATGCGCTCGGTTTTGGAAAACTCAGATGAAGACTTTATCCCTCTTGCCAAGGAACTAGAGCTCCTACAGCTTTATGTGAAACTCGAGCACTCCCGTTTTTCCGATAAGTTCGACTATGAAATTACCATTGACGAGCATGTCGACGTTTCGGCATTTCAAATTCCGCCCATGCTTTTACAGCCCTATATTGAAAATGCGATTTGGCATGGGTTGCGGTATAAAAAGGAAAAGGGGTATTTGAAAATCCATTTGAAACAAAAAGATAAAGATACCGTCACCATGACCATCTCGGATACTGGAATCGGTAGAAAGAAGTCGGCCGAATTGAAAACGGTCAATCAGAAGAAACAGAAATCAAAAGGTATGGGCAACATCAAAAAGCGAGTTGCCATTTTAAACGATATGTATAAAGACAAGGTAGATGTGCATATATCCGATCTGGAATCCGATGGTTCGGGTACCAAGGTGGTGTTTACCTTGAAAAAAGACTAATGTATGGCACTTAAAGCGATTATAGTTGAAGACGAGGCGAATAGTAGAGAGATATTACGCAACTATTTGACGAAGTATTGTCCGGAGGTAGCGTTGATCGGAGAAGCTGCGTCAATTGAGGAGGCGCAAAAGCTTGTGTCCGGTACCGATCTAGATTTGGTTTTTTTGGATGTTGAGATGCCCTTTGGAACCGGTTTCGATTTTCTTGACCAACTGCCCGATCGCACATTCGAAACGGTTTTTGTCACCGCCTACGACCATTACGCCATCGATGCCCTTAACAATCACGCGGCGTATTATTTGATGAAGCCCATAAATATTGATGAATTGATCAAGGCAGTGGCCTACGTAAAAGAGATCCGACAAAAAGAGGATGCGCTTGAGGATCAGGTATTAAAACCCAAGTTAAAACAAGTCGCCGGCAAAATTACATTACCGCAACAAGATGGATTTCAAATTTTGGACGTCGCCGATATTGTGTTCTGCAAAGCGGATGACAATTACACTGAAATCCACCTGGAACAAAAAAAGATATTGGTGAGCAAGACCCTAAAGTATTTTGAGGAGGCACTTTCAGAATTTCCCTTTGCTAGAATCCATAAATCGTATTTGGTCAATGTCAATGAGGTGGTCAAGTACAAAAAGGGGAAAGGAGGCAGTGTGATCGTTTCAAACGGGAAAGAGTTATTGGTCTCCGCATCCAAGAAAAAAGAATTACTTGCCTATTTTTAGAGTATTCATAAAAGAGATGATATGATTGTTAAGACGGTAAATGGAAAGACCCCGATAATAGGGGAGGACTGCTATATCGCTGAAAATGCGACCATTGTAGGCGATGTGAGCATGGGAAAGCAGTGCAGTATATGGTTCAATGCCGTTTTACGGGGCGATGTGCATTTTATTAAGTTGGGTGATAAAGTAAATGTACAAGATGGTGCAGTGGTCCATTGTACGTACCTGAAATCACCCACTACCATCGGTAATAACGTTTCGATAGGCCATAATGCCATAGTACATGGGTGCACGATTAAAGATAATGTGTTGATCGGCATGGGTAGCATTGTTATGGATGACTGTATTGTTGAAAGTAATAGTATCATCGCCGCTGGGGCTGTAGTCACTAAGGGCACCCACGTGCCAGCCGGAAGTATCTTCGCCGGAACACCCGCAAAAAAAATCAAAGATATCAGTCCCGAACTCAGCTCGGGCGAGATTGATCGGATTGCCGATAATTATGTTAAATATTCGAGTTGGTTTAAAGAGGATCAATAAGCCAATAGAGTAGGGTTTTTGCCCCTTCAAATGTTAAGAGATTAACGAATTCGTACAACTTTAATAGGAAATCTGAATCCTTTGATTTCGTAGGATTCAAGCCATTTTTATTCCTTATTTTTGCCGCTCAAAACAACACATATGAACGCATATATATTTCCAGGTCAAGGCGCCCAATTTGTAGGCATGGGCTTAGACCTATACGAAAAGTACCCAAAGGCGCAGGAAATGTTTGAGGACGCTAACGAGATTCTAGGTTTTACCATCACCGATATTATGTTTGAGGGTACTCCTGAAGAACTAAAGGAAACCAAAGTCACCCAACCTGCCATATTTTTGCATTCCGTGGTTTTAAGTGCGGTCATGGGTGAAAATTTCAAGCCTGATATGGTGGCAGGACATTCCTTGGGTGAGTTTTCAGCACTCGTGGCCAATGGGGTATTGAATTTTGAAGATGGCTTAAAGCTGGTGTCCCAAAGGGCTTTGGCGATGCAAAAAGCCTGTGAGCTGCAGCCAAGTGCGATGGCAGCGGTATTGGGCTTGGACGATGAACGCGTCGAGGAGATTTGCAAGGCTACGCCCGGTATTGTAGTCGCGGCAAATTATAATTGTCCCGGACAACTGGTCATTTCCGGAGAAGTTTCGGCGATCGAGACCGCGTGTGAGCGAATGAAGGAAGCAGGGGCGCGAAGAGCGTTGGTCCTTCCCGTCGGAGGGGCATTTCATTCGCCCCTAATGGAACCCGCACGAGAAGAGTTGGCCACCGCTATTGAGAAAACCAGTTTCAATACCGCTACTTGTCCAATTTACCAGAATGTGACCACCTATGCCATAAGTGATTCCGATGAAATCAAAAAAAATCTGATTTCACAGTTAACCGCTCCTGTAAAATGGACACAAAGTGTTCAAAACATGATAAAAGATGGCGCCAATCACTTCACTGAAGTCGGCCCTGGAAAGGTTTTACAAGGCTTGGTCAAAAAAATAAACCGAGACATGGAAACTACCTCGGCGATTCTTACGTAAGTACCTTTGACGACATAAACGGTATTTCATCTAGTAAACCCATGTTTGAACCTTTATTTAAGGTAATAGGCGTTTTTTTTAGTAATATTGATTCCCAAATTTTGCCCGTATATAATATCTACTCGTGCTGTAAAGTGAATTTTTTGCATTCATTGCACAGCGTATGAAATTGAAAAGAGGACAATCTAAAAAGTCTACGGACCTATTCAAGTATTTGAAGAGGTTTACCATAGCGGCATTTTTTCTGATTGGTTTGGTCGCGCGGGGCCAAATAACAATTGTTGCCACGGATGCTGTTGCCGAGGAGACTACTGCGCCAACCTTACCGAATACGGCTTCTTTTACCGTTGCTAGGCCTGCTGGTCTTTCCCCAGGAATAATTGTTAATTATACAGTTAGCGGTACTGCTTCACCAGTCGATGATTTTACGGCGTTGACGGGTTCGCTCAACCTGCTTAATGGTAGTGTTACGATTCCTGGCCCGATTACAAATACCGCGGATATCATACTCTCTGGCATCGTCGATGATGACTTAGTTGAATTGCCGGAAACAGTTATTATCACTCTGATAAGCTTTACCACCGATAATTTTAATTTTACACCCATATTAGGTCAGAGTGCCACGGCAACCATAGAAAGTGAGGACATTGGCACATTCACTATAACTACCGTAGACGGTGATGCCGCAGAGGAAGACCCGTTGACCGCTGTTGGAGAGGCTGAATTTCGAGTAGACCTAGACAAGGAAAATGCTACAGGAACCGATGTTACCTTACCCTACATCATCGGAGGTGATGATCCAGGAGGAGCTCCTGATTATACGATTGTTGGGGGGTCTCCACTAACTTTCCCGGCTGGAACCACATCATTGACCATTCGAATTCTGCCAGAAGATGATTCAGAGGTAGAGGATGATGAAGAAGTAACCATTACCCTAGGTACCCCGAGTAATGATGCCTTGTTCGATGTTGGCAGTCCCAATATAGGTTCGGCCGTCATTAAAGACAATGATTGTGGCGTAGGCGATGATGAACCTGAGTTCAATGCTACGCCAACTTCCCTTTGCGATGTAACAGGTGTTAATTTGAATACGTACGTTGATATATTACCTGGTTTCACCTTAAGATGGAGTACCTTGGTCAACCCAACGGAGGGGCAACTGCTTTCTGGTACTGGGGTAACTGCAGCAGCGGCAGGTACTTATTATGCCTTTTACGTGGCAGGTGCGGGTGCAACTTTTTGTACGAGTGATCCCTCAGACCCTTTGGTGATTACCATAAATGCAACTCCTTCAGCAGGTACGGCAGTTGCGAATATCGACGAGTATTGCAACAATGCTTCCAATCAGTTTACGCCGCGTTCGGTTGATTTGGATAATCTGATTACGGGTGAGGCAGCGGGAAATTGGGCTGCGGAAAATAGTAATCCACAGCCAGTTGCTATTTCAGGGGCTAATGTGGTTAATTTTGATAATGTACAGGAGGGCACCTACGAATTCACCTATACGACTACCGGAGCACAAGGAGCCTGTTCAAACGCGTCCACGACCATTTCAATCGTGGTGAAAGATTGTGATTTGTGTGCCGATATTCCTGCGCCTGATTTGGACGAAGATCTCCAGAGTATTTTTTGTGGCCCTATACCTGACGATTTGAGACTGAACGACTTTGCCCCGAATACGAGCCCCGCGCCGGGCAACCTTCCTTTAAAGTGGGCCACTAACGAAGCGGATCCGCTCAATAGCATCGTACCCTCTAGTGTAGAGGAAAACCCATTGCCCGGTACCTATTATGGATTTTATTTAGATGTTTCCAGTGGATGTCTTACTCCTCCTACCGCGACGTTGCGAATCTCTTCTAAGCAGGTTCCGGCGGTTACCGCTACAAATGGTGAGGCAAGATGTGGCCCTGGTTCCGTTAGTTTGACTGCAGCGGTTTCCTTAAATGCGACCATCAATTGGTTTGCAAGCGAGACTAGCGATATTATTTTGGCTTCAGGCCCGAATTTTAGCACCAACGTATCCCAAACAACGACCTTTTGGGTAGAGGCGACCTTAAACGATTGCCAATCTGAGCGAGTGGCCGTAGTGGCAACCGTAATTCCGCAACCTTCCGCGGGAATTCCCCAGAATGGCGGTAATGCTTCCGCCTGTAGTGATCCCAGCAATGGTCCGACTATTTTGGATCTAGACGATTTGATTGTTGGTGAAGATATTGGAATTTGGGTATTTACAAGTGGACCGACGGGGGAGAGTGTAGCAGTGGCCTCGAACAACATTATCGACTTTGAGGATAGGGCCGATGGTGACTATGTGTTTACTTTCACGACCACGGGGGCTCAAGCGCCTTGTGTGAATGAATCATCGGTCATTACGATTTCGGTGAACGACTGTGATGTAGACTCCGATTTGGACGGACTTTTCGATGGCCCTGAAGCAACTCTAGGTACTGATCCTAACAATCCCGATACGGATGGAGATGGTATTGGTGATCTTGAAGAAGTAGGTGGTGATATAGAGAATCCATTAGATGAGGACGAAGATGGAATTATCGATGCCCTTGATTCGAATATTCTTGATACCGACATGGATGGTGTCGTGGATCAGTTAGATCCTGCAAATACCAATCCGTGTATCCCAAATACACTGAACGGCGTATGTGATAGTGACGGTGATGATATTCCTGATAGCCAGGAAATCGCCGATGAAACGGATCCTTTGGACCCCTGTGATCCGAATCCTGATCATCCTAATTGCAACCCTTCGCCGATTGATCTTGAAGTTGTAAAAGAAGTGGATAATATCGATGCGCAAATCGGAGATACGGTGGTCTTTACGATTACCGTGCGGAACACCGATGCCGTTCGAAAAGCAAGAAGCATTATTATAGGTGACCTTTTAGAGAGTGGGTTCGAATATGTGTCCCATGCAGCCCCAATTGAGGATTACGACCCTTTAACAGGGGAGTGGCAAATACTTGAAATTTTACCTTCCGAAGAAGCGGTCTTGGAAATAACCGCCCTGATATTAGAAGGAGGTACGTATGTGAACACGGCTGAGCTGCTCGATTCTTTTCCTATGGACGAAACCCTGGCGAATAATGAATCGACGGTAACACTGCCGATAGTATTGCCAGAAGGAATCGATTTGATACTTGAAAAAACTGCCGTCAGTACCAATCCATTGGTCAATGACGAAGTTATTTTTTCAATAAAAATCACCAACGCCTCTATTGATGAATTACCGGTCACCAATATTGAGGTAGAGGATATTATCGCTGAAGACAGTGGTTTTGTCTACATCGATTATACAGCCGAGTTTGGTGATTATGATGTTGCTACGGGTATATGGTCCATTGAAAGTTTGGCGAAAGGGCAAGAGGTCACTCTGCAAATACGGGTCAGTGTACCCTCGGAAGGTCGATTTACGAATATGGCCCGAATTCGCAGATCTTCACCCGCTGATGGCAATCCTGAAAATAATGAAGCTACCGTAGAAGTGAACGTAAGTCTACCGACACCTGCTGATGTAGGCTTTCTATTCAATCAATTTTCGCCGAACGGGGACGGTACCAATGATGTGTTGAAGGTAAATAGAACCGATAGTGATACCAATCAAGAGGTGGACATTTTGTATAATGTTCAAATTTTCAATAGGTACGGCAATCTGGTCTATGAGGCGAATTCGAAGACCGATAGCGAAGTTTGGGATGGTTCATGGAAAGGAAAAGACGCGCCAGGGGGTACTTATTTTTATATTATGAGCATTGATTTAGGAAATGGTCCTGAACCAAAAAAAGGCTGGATACAGCTGATAAGATGATACTCGGAATGACGTACCATACATACTCGAAACTGCCTTTTAAAAGTTGCTTGACGCTATTATTTCTTTGTAGCGGTATCTTTTTGGCAAAGGCCCAAAAAGAACCTCAGTATACGCAATACATGTACAATATCGGAAGCTTTAATCCTGGCTATGTGGGCACCACCGAAACACCGGAGATTATGGCATTGTACAGAGCGCAGTGGGTAAGCGTTCCCGGTGCGCCGAGAACCATAAGAGTGGGAACCAACCTGCCTTTTTCAAATGAAAAAATGGGTATGGGATTCAATGTGGTCAGTGACCAAATAGGCCCATCTACCCAAACCTATGTTGATTTGGCCTATTCCTATCAATTCAATGTTTCCGAAAATACAAAACTATCTTTTGGTATGGATGTGGGTGGCTCTTTTCTGAATGTCGATTTTGCAAAGGGTACCTTTGAGAATCCTGGAGAACCGATACTAGATAGAGAGAAAATAAATCGATTTTATCCGACAATAGGTGCAGGCCTCTTTTTGTATGGGGAAGATACTTGGTATTTGGGCGCATCGATACCCAATTTTTTGACCGATGGTATTTATAATGATGATGTAGCGACTATTGTTGAAGACAATGTACAGTTCAATTTTATCGGCGGTTATGTTTTTGACCTTTCTGAAACGCTCAAGTTCAAACCGGCCTTCTTGTTGAATTATATTAATGGTTCCCCACTGAATACCAATATATCCGCTAATTTTTTGTTCAATGAAAGATTCACTGCTGGGGTCTCTTATAGAGTAGATAATGCCTTTAGCGGTCTAGCCGGTTTTCAAATCGGTAGCGGTACTTTTATCGGATACGCCTACGACTATAATACCAATGCGTTGGGGGAGTTCAATAGTGGTTCGCATGAGGTCATCCTTAAATTTTATTTGGGAGGTCGAGAAGGTGGAGCGAGTACCGGTATTAAAAACCAGAAGTTGAAAGGCAAACCAAAACAAATAGATACACCTAGATTCTTCTAACAAGACAACATGAGAATTAAGCTATTCATACTGTTTTTTGTGGCGGTCGCTAGCAACGCCCAAGCCCAGGAAATAACCTCAAGGGGCGATAAAGCCTTTTATGGCTATAATTATAAACAGGCCATTGTGGAATATCAAAAAGATATGTCCAATGGAAAATTGATTACGAACCATCAACTTCTGAACTTGGCCGATTCTTATTTCAGAACAGGAGATTACAAAAAGGCAACGAAGCTCTATCTGGATATTAATAAGAAGGAAGATAGTATCATTAGTGCCAATCGATTTAATATGATGTTGCAGAGTTTGGCCAAAACTTCAGAACCGGAAAGGGTCAAAGCTTTTATGAATTCGAAGAGAGATCAGCTCACCAATGAACTATTCGAAAACGCCGAGTTCAATTTTCAGCTTCTGGAGACCGACAACCCATCGGAGACCGAGGTAGACCTGTTCAATGCAAACGGAAACAGTGCGCAAGCTGATCTGTCACCTTCTTTTTATAAGAACAAATTGTTGTTTAGCAGTTCTAGATCTCAAAAATCAAAAAAGGTGTACGGACCGTCTGGAGAATCTTATCTGGATATCTATGTGGCAAGGATTGCGGAGAGCGGCAGAATCCTTAACCCCAATACCTTTGCTGATATTCCTGATTCTAAGTATCACAAGTCGACCCCATACTATTCGGAGGAAATGGGACGTTTGTTTTATATTCTGTCCAATGCCGAAGAAGGTCAACTTTCTTTCGATGAAAAGGGGAAGAATGCGCTTGCAATCGGCATGGTATATGACGGTGGTTTCTTTCGATTTTTGTTGCGCGATTTGAGTACGTCATTCTACTACCCGTTTTTCGACCATGTCAATGGCAAGCTTTATTTTGCCGCTAATTTTGACGATGGATATGGGGGTACGGATATTTATTTTGTATATATCAATAATGGTCAGATTATGTCAGAACCTATTAATCTCGGTTCTAGGATAAATTCACCAGGCAATGAAATCGCTCCTTTTATACACGACGGAAGTCTTTATTTCTCATCCGACGTTTTTTACGGACTGGGGGGGATGGATATCTATAAATCGAACTTTCAGCCAGATAATGACTTTAGCATTCCGGTCAATATCGGTGCAGGGATCAATTCTTCGTCTGATGATTTTGGTTTGATTATGCGAGAAGACCAGAAAAAAGGTCTCCTTGGGTATTTTGCGTCCAATCGGCCTGGGGGTTTGGGCAAAGATGATATTTACGGCTTTGTAATGAAGAACAAACCCGGTTTAAAAACGTTCTCACTTAAGGGTAAGGTGGTCAACCTTTCTTCGAATCAAGGAATTTCCGAAGCTCAGATCCGATTAGTGGGGAAAGATGGACAGTTGCTCAAAGAGCTTTTTACTTCAACAGATGGTAATTTCAGGGTAGAAATACCAAGGCAAGAGGAAATCACCGTACAGGGTACCAAAGCGGGTCATTCCGTTTTCACGGCGACTTACGCCGGCGCTGAGCTGGAAGAAATACAAGGTGGGTCGTTCAATATGGGAATTGTTGCCTTGGATGACTTAGTGAGCGAGGTAGAAGGCAAGAACGTTCTGGATATCGGAAAGTTTGTATTCGCAAGATATAAGAGCGATGTTACGCCCGCCATTGCGACAGAATTGGATAAAGTAGCCGACGCGGTAGCAAGATTCCCGCAACTTCAGATCGAAATCGAGACCCATACCGATAGCAGGGGAAGCAATAGTTCAAATAAAAGAATTTCCCAAAATCGGGCCGATGCCATAAAAGACTACCTACTCAAGAGAGGAATGTCGTCTTCAAACGTGCGAAGTGCCGTGGGTTATGGTGAAGAGCGAATCATGAACAATTGTACCAATGGGGTGTATTGTCTTGATTTCTTGCATGAACAAAATATGCGAACACTTTTTGTGGTCTCCAATTACGATGAACTCAAGTAAGCAGTTACAGTATTCATTTGTTTCTGATTGCTTTTGTGTGCACTACAACACCTCTAAGTAGAGATAGTACAACGAAAAGAAACTTAAGAAAACGATGCCCATATAGGTCAGAATGCGCAGCCACGGCTTTGGCCTATCATTCGGGTGCACATCTTCACTCATCACGTTTTTGAGGTTCATATAACCAATAATAGGTGCTACAACGAAAGATACGAATGTAGCTAAGGCCACTAGTTTGCCCATATTGGCAGAAAAGGCAGCTATGACGACGTAATTGATCGCCGCTAAAATGAGTACTGCCAAAGCGAAGAAAATCTTTTTGCCTGAGAGTTGTATTTTAGGAGAAAGTAGATCTATAATATCCAAACTCACTCTTGATACGGCATCATGGGCGGTCATACACGTACTGAACATGGTCGCAAATGCCGAGATAGCAATAAAAAGATAGGCCCAAGACCCGATATGTGTCGTGAACAATTGAACGACTTGGTCGGCAAAGATTACGGAGTTGCCACTTAACTCGGTGTTGGTGCCATAAAGCGTAAACCATCCGATAATCAAGAAAAACAGGGCCAAGATGGCCGTCATAAAATACCCTATATTAAATTCATGAAGTGATTCTTTTAATGAAGGTTTTTGTTGTTGTGTTTTCCATTTTTCGATACTCCAAAGACTTACCCAGCTCGAAGCCTCTACCGTAGTGGGCATCCAGCCCATAAGACTAATAAGAAAGAGAATACTGGCATTTTCGAAAATAGGGGTAGGAGTGAAATCGGATACAGTACTTACCTGTCCTTTATAAACGACCAAGACCGTAGTAATAATGAGAGCCGCAAAGAGAATGGTGACAACGAATTTCAAGGAAACCTCAAGAAATCTATAGCGGCCAACAATCAAAAGCGCACTGATAAGCACAAATAAGGCCAGCGCAATATATGAAAGTTCGATACCCTGAACTTTGAATAGATTAATGAATAGTCCGGCCGTCACAGTATAGAGAGCGGCCAAAATAGTAAAGGTGGTAAAAAGTGTGATGAAGGCATAAAACCATAAATACCCTTTTCCGCGATTACGGTACCCTTCAATTAGGGTTTTATCGGTGACGTTGGTATAACGCACTCCAAACTCAAAGAAAGGATATTTGAAGATATTGGCCAGAATAATGGGGACTGCCATAATCCACCCATATTGTGCTCCGGCTTTAGTGGATAGAACAAGATGTGATGTGCCAATGGCCATACTGGCAAATAAAAGGCCGGGACCTAAGTTTTTGAGTAAGGTTTTGAAAGCTGTCATAGGATATTTGTCTCCTAAAATAAACATTTTGTTGGTGTAACGTTCTTCGGTTACTTGATTTTGATCTTTTCTCCAAAGAACTTGGGCTGCGTATTGAAGACCAAGTCAACAAATACTTTGACACGCGCCAAATATTCACGAAGATGAACCCGTAGTCCGCTATTGCCGGAAACATCCTTGGCGTTGAAACCAATAGCGGTAAGACCTTTTTTCTCGGCGAGATAGATAGCCCTTTCGTTGTGGAACTTCTGGGATATTACGGTAACACGCTCAACACCAAAGACCTCTTTTGCGCGAACAACGGAGTCTAGGGTACGAAAACCGGCATAATCCAAATAAATCTTTTCACCTGGGATACCCCCAGCGATAAGATCTTTTTTAATGGTCTTGGGCTCATTATAATATTTCGTTCCGTTATCACCACTGACCAAAACAAACTCGATTTTTCCAGCTTTATATAGGGCTATGGTCGCCGAAATTCTATTGCTGTAGTACAGATTTGGTCGGCCACCTATTAAGTTTTTTGCAGTACCAAGAACCAGACCGACCCGATTCTTCGCCACCTCTTCCACCGCGGAAAAGGTTTTTCCCTCAGCCGCACTACTGATGACGAAATTGGATAGTAGAATGGAAAGGAATGCTATGGCCAATAGCCATCCCAAAAGTTTAAAATACTTCTTCATTTTGGTTCGATGGTGGGCTAAAGGTAGAAAAATACCCTGTATGTATCGCTGCCAAAAGCACATCGTTTCACCGTTGTTCTAAAAATCCGAGTCGAATCGACGTAATGGGGCAGGCAACTTTGGTTCTGTCGAAGTTAAGAGGGTTCTTAATAAATGACCATCAAAGGAAACTCAATTTCACAACTCACATTAGGTCTGTGTCGCTTGGTATCTCAATCCTCTACTGATAATCTATCAATTATTGATGGATATCGTAACGATAGCCAAGGATATGGCACTTAAAATCACAGGAATCCATTGTTTGACCTCGCGCGAACCGGCTATTCGCCCTTTCGTTGGTTGTACATATATAATATCGTTCGACTGCAGATAGTAATATGGGGAATTGAAGATTTCACTTGTGGTCAAATCGATTTCCCGAATACGCTTTATTCCGTTTTCCTCCCGAATTAAGGTCACATTGTCTCTTCTGCCGTATATGGTGATATCCCCAACTCGTCCTAAAGCCTCTAGTAGGGATATTTTTTCATTGGGAATCGTCAGTACGGCTGGATTCTTGACTTCCCCTAGAATCGATACTTTGTAATTCAGGTATCGGATATCTACGATAGGATTGATCAACAATTTTTCGTCGACCAATTTCTTGGTGATATCATCACGGAGCTCTTTTTTTGAACGTCCTGCTGCTATGATATTCCCCAAAACCGGAAAATTCACATACCCATCTTGATCCACTAAATAACCGGAAAGGTTACTGGTGCCACTCCCGTTGTCCGTCATTTGAGCACCATCTATTGCCTGCTGGTTGAAGAGCGCCGTAGCCTCTGTATTGACGCTGCTAACCGTAATGCTCAATAAATCGTTTTTCTGTATAATGGACTCCAGTTGCTCTACGTTTGTTTTGAAACTCTTACTCGTTACGTTATTAAAGTAGATAGAATTTTTAGGGGTGCCACATGAAGAAAGTAGCACGACACTACATAACGTCAAACCGATGAGGAAACTTTTTTTATTCATAATTTATCAGATAAAGGTGCAGATGATTACCGTGAAATTGATTGATCCAACCTCTTGACTTTTAGGAATCTAGAGCAGTATTTGTTTCTGGTTAATACCAGTAGCTTCAGTTGAAATCACAATAATCGATAGAAGTATAATTTAGTTAGTGAGGGGTAAATGTAGCACAAATCCCTCATACTTAATGAAAAAGACCGTATTTGACACGTATATCCGTTAAGATGCATTTTTCGACTGTTTCTTAACGGAGCGGATGAAAGCAAAAGTGCTTTGAAGAACGATGGACTAAAGCGCTTATCGAGACCCATGTCGATTGTTAAAAGTCTATTTGAAGTTCAAAGAAGTCAATGCGTTTTATTGCGCGAAATCAGATGATTTTTCGATCGACTAGGGCTATGGATAAAACGTTGGCTTTGGTCTTGACCGCTCGTATATGCCTAGGGCTTCACTTCAATATGAATAGCCTGCTGACCGATTGGGTTTTCAGTTTTCGTTCCTCAGCGGTATTCTTGGTGATATCAGCGAATAAATTCAATTTAGCCCTTTATGATGGGTATTTTTGAGACTAGCAATTTAAACACCTAAATAGACCAACTCATAAAATAGTATTACTATTTCTCCGTTCTGCTGAATAGGAGGGAGAATTGAACGACACTGTTTTATGCAAATTATGATTTTATGACAAACATCATGTTTTTGGAGTTTGTAAAATACTAATTTTGTCGTTCTTTAAAGTTGGCGTGTTTTTCAAAAATTCCAACACGATGAAGAATTGCTATAAATAATACACTTGACCATGAGAATTTTTTACTCCTCGCTCTTTAAGTGGGCTATGGTGACTTTTTTTTGTCTATTCTTAAGTCTGGCATTTAATCCAGTAAGTGCCCAAATAGATTTCACCAAAAGTGATCTTGATTTTGCGGGGTTTGGCCCTGCTCCCTTGGTAACCTCCCTGACCTACGGACCCGATGGTCGTCTTTATGTATTGAGTTATCCGGGCGAAGTTTATGTGCTGACCGTTCAGAAGAATGGGGATAATAATTACGTGGTTACCGCAAAAGAAGAAATTACCGCAGTGCAGAGTATACCGAACCATGATGATGATGGAAAACCGTGCAGCGGTACTACGAACGATTGCAATAGTCGGGAAGCAACGGGCTTGGTGGTTGTAGGAACAGCCGCTAATCCAATCCTGTATGTAACTTCAAGTGATTTCCGAATAGGATCCGGCCCAAATGGTGGTTTCGGAGATTTAAACTTAGATACGAATTCGGGAATTATTACCCGCCTCACTTGGAACGGGACTTCATGGGATGCCGTTGATATGGTCAGGGGATTGCCTAGGTCGGAAGAGAACCATGCTACTAATGGTCTTGAATTTACAACTATCGGGGGTATCGACTATTTAATTGTTGCCCAAGGAGGTCACGCCAATGCCGGATCTCCATCAATAAATTTTTCCATGATTTGTGAGTATGCGTTGTCCGCCTCCATCTTATCAGTTGATTTGACTGCATTGGAGGCCATGCCCATACTAGATGACAATGGTCGGGACTATATTTATGACCTTCCTACGCTCGACGATCCTACTCGAGACAATGTGAATGGTATTACCGATCCCAATAATCCTGCATATGACGGAATTGATGTGAATGACCCTTTTGGAGGAAATGACGGCTTGAACCAAGCGATGGTCGTTAGCGGGGGTCCCGTACAAATATTCGCTCCGGGGTTCAGGAATCCTTATGATTTGGTGATTACCGAAAATGGAGCGGTTTATGCCAGTGATAATGGAGCCAATGGTGGTTGGGGAGGATTTCCGATCAATGAAGGAAGCGGAGCCGTGACCAATAACTATGACCCAAACGAAACAGGGGGTAAGGCATCAACCGCCGCAGCGGATGGTGAGTTTGTAAATAATAAGGATCACTTACAATTGATTACTACCAATAAGGACACCTATACTTTTGGGAGTTTTTACGGGGGGCATCCGAACCCTACACGTGCCAATCCGACCGGTGCAGGCCTGTATACGGCTCCAGCACTAATAGGTACTTCCGGAGCTGTTTTTAGAACCCAAACATATGATCCGGATGAATCGACTACAGGTTCCACTGATAACACCGGTTTGGCTTTACCAGCAAACTGGCCACCGGTTCCGACCGCTAATCCGGTCGAAGGTGACTGGCGTGGTCCGGGTGTACCTAATCCTGATGGACCCAATGATGATCCCATTACCACTTGGGAAACGAATACGAATGGTATAGATGAGTATACGGCATCCACTTTTGACGGAGCCATGAAAGGAAATCTGTTGGCCGGTTCAAGTCTCGGTCAACTTCGAAGGGTTGAGCTTAAACCTGATGGTACTCTAGATAATTTCACTCCCGTTTTTGAAGATGGAATAGGGGGAAATGCATTAGGGATTACTTGTAACGGAGATGATGAGATCTTTCCGGGTACCATATGGGCCGGAACATTAAATGGTAAAATTGTGGTCTTTGAACCTCTGGAGCCAGATGGAGTGACTTTTCCGTTCCGGATAAATGCGGGAGGTCCTGAAGTAACACACAACGGAGACCTCTTCCTAACGGATCAGTATTTTGTCGGGGGGATTACATTTAGCAATACCAGCGCGACAGTACCTACCTTATTTGAAACTGAGCGTACCAATTCTCAACCCGCATTTGATTATGAGATTCCCGTTCCTGATGGAAATTATGATGTGGTTTTGCATTTTGCCGAGATTTTTTGGGGGGCTACCGGAGGTGGAGCAGGAGGAGCCGGTTCTCGAATTTTTGATGTAAGCATCGAAGGTAATCTTATACTGGATGATTATGATATTATAGCTGACGTGGGTTCGGAAACTCCAGTGGCAAAAACCTTTAACATAACCGTTACGGATGGAAATCTTGATTTGAATTTTTCTGCTTTGGCAGCAAACGGAGGAGTGGATCAAGCCAAGGTTTCGGCCATAGAAATTTTGGCTAATAATATAGGGCCCACCGCTGTGGCAAGCGCTACACCGCTCAACGGGGATATACCGTTGGAGGTGGCCTTTACTGGGGATACTTCTACCGATGACGTGGCGGTGGTCAATTATTTATGGGATTTCAAAGATGGTTCTCCAACTTCGAATACGACCAATCCAACGCATACCTTTACAGTGGCAGGAACCTATGATGTAGAATTGACAGTTGAAGATGCAGGCGGATTCTCCGATACCACAACAATTTCCATTACTGCAAGTACACCGGGAAATCAGGCTCCAGTCGCAATAGCTACGGCAAGCCCGGAGAATGGTGCCCTACCCTTGCAAGTAAGTTTTACCGGTGATGGTTCAACCGATGATGTCGCCGTTGTGAGCTACCTTTGGGATTTCAAAGACGGTTCAACTGTCGTGACCGAGCCGAATCCGACACATACGTTTACAACAGCGGGTACCTATCAAGTAGAACTTACCGTTGAAGATGGCGAGGGGTTGACCAATTCGACAACAGTAACAATCGTAGCCGGTAATGAAGCACCTGTTGCCATTATCAATGCGACGCCCGAAAATGGAAATGCTCCTCTTGAAGTGATTTTTGATGCTGCGAGTTCGACCGATGATGTGGCAGTCGAAAGCTATCTGTGGGATTTTGGCGATGGCTCACCGACCTCGACCGAAACAGCACCGACACATACTTTCGTGACCGCAGGAACATATGTGGTGTCCTTGACCGTAGCGGATGGAGAAGGGCTTAGCAACACGCAGACCGTAACCATCGTTGTTGGCGAGGCGGGTAAGAGTGACGTGGTGGGGATGCTTTTAGTAAACCCGGCGGACAAGGTCGCCCAAGTACGAATCATTGACAAAGGCCCCGGCGTGAGTAAGGTGGCAAAAATATATGTGCACGATAGCGCAGGACGACTGGTCGCGACACATAAGGGGGGAGATATCGTAGCAAGTGGATTGTATGAGGTTCCGATTGCGGGTCTTAATTCCGACGAAATCTATTATTTAGGCTTTGAAATGGCTAGTGGTGATCGAATCACCATAAACCTTGTTGTGAACCATTAATCGATAAAATGGAACAATACATCTATAAAGATGAAGTGCTCGTACTAGCTATAAGGTACCTTTGCAAGTAAAAAGCTATAACAGTATATGATGGAAAAGAAACATCTTTTAAAAGCAACTTTGGTTTTTGTGGTTGCCATCTTGTGTGCAGCCCTTTATTCCTGTGATTCAGATGATCCACAAGCTTTCGAGGATTATGATATTGATACCGATGGTGATGGAATTTTCGATAGTCAGGAGGTTTTGGATGGCACCGATAGAAATGACCCTTGTGATCCTCCGCATGATTTTGGATATACTGCGTATGATGCATTGAACCTTCTGTGGCTGAGTGGGGATTGCGACAGTGATGGAATGAATAATGGAGACGAACTTTCTCAAGATAGTAATCCGTATGGAGATCCTGTAGAACGTTTTCTGGCCATTCCTGAGTTTTTGCCAAATCTTTCGGAACTGAAACTATTTAAAGGTGCCCTGGCCGATTTTGAATATGGTGACAATACCTACGAGTATAGTATGAGTACGCCGCTTTTTACCGATTATGCCCATAAATTGAGGGTTGTGGCAATTCCTGATGGAGAGCAATTGACCTATTCAGGTGGAGGTATGCTCGGGTTTCCTGACAATACCATTATGGCTAAAACATTTTACTATCTCAATGATGAAAGAGACCCATCCCTTGGAAAGAAGATTATTGAGACCAGGGTCTTGATTAAGAAAGAAGGCGTGTGGCTGGTTCGAAATTACTTTTGGAATGAAGATCAGACCGACGCCGTTTTAGACGATGATATTCACCAACTTGAAGTTAATTGGATTGATGACGCCGGCGCTGGGAGGTCTGTAGATTATGTGGTGCCATCAAACACGATGTGTATACAATGCCATAATAACGAAGGCGAGATCAAGCCTATTGGACCCAAAGCCCGCGTACTTAATTTTGAGCACAAGGGCCAGAACATATTACAGTTTTTCATGGATAACGAGCTATTAACGGGTGCACCCGACATTTCCCAAATTCCAGTACTGCCAGACTGGTCAGATGAGACCTTATCTTTAGAAGAGCGGGCAAGAGCCTATCTAGATGTGAATTGTGCGCATTGCCATCAAACAGGAGGCTCTTACAATCAAGATTTTGGTGATAGTTTTCAATTCACCTATGAAACACCGTTCGAGGAAAGCAATATATTTGAAAAACGGATTCAAATCAAAGACCGTATGAACACTCAAATCTCAGGGTATTTTATGCCGCTGATCGGTACGAGCTTGAAACATGATGAAGGTATTGCGCTGATCAATGCCTATGTAGACTCTTTGGAAGAATAAAAAGGTAAATAATATAACATTTGCATATACTAAGGTCTGGGCAATTGCTCGGACCTTTTTTTGATATGTCGAATTAAAGTGCTGAGTTTTTTAGTGTAGTATTCATCGGCTTTCTCATATCTGTCTCTGCGGGTAGTTGGTTCGGAGATAATCGGAGACTTCATATTTCCGGATTGATTGTTGCGTATTCGATGTTCGCGATACTTAATTTTCTTGTAGCTGATTGAACTGAACCACTTGAAAATCAGGAGTCGCTTCGAATAGCTCATCTAAAATCCATTTGTGGGCCCCGCCATAGATGATCAGTAAGTTCTCATTAGTTGTTACGAGGTTTTTAGCATTCGCAAACAGACGGATATTTCTTCGATACCATCGGGCAACAACATCAGCTCCGAGGTATGGCCCCTCGTAACCAACATTTACAAGTCCGGTAGTCCAAAGTTGTTTTTGTCTTTTTGAATGTTTCTTTGAATTTATCATTTTTAGATACGCATTGACGCTGAGATGCCTTTGAATCGTATCCATAAATGTGTTCAATCTTTTGTTTTCGATGTCATAAGTGCTCCATAACCTTAAGTGGCCTAGACTATCGGCATACGTTTCCCAATCATCAATTGCATTGATGTATTCCGGAAAAGGAGGGTTGTTGTCAATACAATAGACTTTAGTGTGACCAAGTCTCTTGGCAAGTCTAAAACCTATTTGAAAGGTTTCATGTTTTTCCAAACTATAATTTCCATTGAGGTACTGCGTATACAAAGAGTCCATCGTTTTTTGATGGGTCGGTTTCCATTCCACGGCAATCTTATCGGGCCTAAAGGTGCTTAGTAGATCGACAATAGCACCTAGTTCTTTTTGATTTGCGTCTTTGGAGATATCTATATGCTCCTTGGCGACGACGTCGCTTCCATCTCTTGATCGATCGAAATGAAAGGTGCCAAACGTTAGCACCTGATGTTGGGCGGTACTGTCGATGGTGGGGTAGGCCGCTAGTATTTTTTGAAAATCGCTCTGGGCGTTTTGAAGGGTTTTTTCCTTCTTTTTAGGAACGCATGATGCTATTAGAAACAAAATGAATAAAGCTAGGGGGCTTTTCATAGGTACGGTTTTAAAAATGAAAGCACAGTATATCCCTATAGACGAAAGAAGAGTATCAAAAGTTGCCTGACTATTTTATTTTTGAGTCATGAAACCCGGCTCTTTTCCAATTCCCGTTTTTATTTACCCAAACATTGGTGATTCGATATTCGTTTATTCGTAATTCCTCTTTTTCCCGAGTCGATACCACAACTTTTCCGGTGACTATGGCCGTCTTTCCGAAGTATTGAATTTCAACGTCATCCATCTTGTAATCAATGACTGCGAGATTTCCCGAAACGATGTCCGCTTCTCTTTTGCTCATATAATTGAGCCAATCGGCCTTTCCAATGGCTTTCGAAGTACTGTTGGTATGCGTATAGTTTTCGGTTATCATGGATGAAAGAGAGGCAACATTTCCATTGCGAAAAGCGGTGTTGAATTGTGCAATCACATCTAATAAATTTTGTTCGGCCGGTTCTGTTTCTTTGTTGGAAACCTTCACATCTTGACAGCTTAAAAAATAACAAGCGCTACCGAGTATGAGGCATGTTTTAAAAAAATTCATTTGTCTGTGTTGATTTTAAGAGAGGGCTTGATAAGGCGTTTTTTAATGTTTTTCGATGCAGCTAGGTTAATTCTTAGCGGAATCCTGAACTGCAAAAATCTTTAATAAAGCTAAACATTTCTCGCTAATCCTTATAAATTCCCGGCCCTATATTGTATTGAGATGGCTGTTAAAAACAACTTTTTTAAAACAAGGGGAAGTATAATCGGTAGAGATAAAGGTCCTTCGGAATTTTCAAAATCCTTTTATATATTAATAGTGTTAATGTATATTATAATATATATAAATAATATTTTATGAATTATTAATGGTAGTTTTAAGGAATAATGAAATAGTGTATCCTTGGACATCAGTCCGTTTTCATAAGGGAAGAAAAGCTTACCGCCTGCATAAAGTGACTTGAAGTAGTAGGACTTGGCGATATAATTAGGTCGTCATAAGGATGGGAAGTCCTAAAAAAACACAGTCGAAGGTTTAGCCGAGGATTACGCTTTAATAGTATAAAACCGACCACGTATTGAAAATCCTTTTTAAAGTATAGTTGTATACCAAGACATGTACGAACATAAAACAAAACAAGATGAAAAAGGAATTTTTAGTTTTAGGGGCAATTCTTCTGCTATCCACTAGCTGTGTAGTTATACGGCCCGGAGAGGCGGGGGTCAAACGAACACTAGGGAAGTTTTCAGATGAGGTAATTACTCAAGGTACGGTATCGTATAACCCCTTGATAAGTAAAGTACTCAAGGAGTCTACACAAACCAATAACATCAAACTTATGTTGAGTTTGCCTAGTAAAGAAGGGTTAAGTGTGAATTCTGAAATTTCCATTCTCTACCGTTTGGAGCAAAACAAAATCCCCTCTGTTCTGGAAAATTTAGGACAGGGCTATGAATCCATAATTACCAGTGTATTCAGATCGGCATCTTCCGATGTTTGTGCGAAGTTCTATGCAAAGGATATGCACTCCGGCATGCGGGCAAAGATAGAAGAGGAAATCAAGATTAAAATGGAGGAGAACCTAAGTAAACAGGCCGATGGTATTGAACTCATTGCTGTTTTGATGAAGAGTATTCAGTTGCCCAGCGGTTTGGCAAATTCCATAGAACGCAAATTACAGGCCGAGCAAGACGCGATGCGAATGGAGTTTATTCTACAACAGGCCAAATTAGAGGCTGATCGAAAGATTATAGAAGCGGAGGGCGAACGAGATGCACAACAAATACTATCAGAAGGATTGACCGATAAGTTGATACAGATTAGAAGCATCGAAGCCTTTCGAGAGCTTTCACGTTCCCAGAACAGCAAAGTCATTATTACCGACGGTAAAACGCCCTTATTGATAGAACCTAGTATAAAATAGGGAATACATGGTAACGATTAAATAGAAGTTGGATAATGATTGCGCCTTGAGTTGAGGTAGGTGCTCCTCTAGGAAACCTCGATGGAACGGTTTTTTCTGGTAGTTGGAGCATGCTATCGGCTATAGTCAAGGTGCTTGGCCGTTAGTAAAAAAATAAAACCGAACCATACATACGATGAAACAAATGTGTAACCAGATCAAGCTCGTTGAGGGCGAATTCGGTCCGGGCGATTCTGCCGATGTGCTGTTATCGCTTATCGCAGATAAAATCAAGTTCCACAACCTTCAAAAACTGCTCATAAACGACGCGGATGACCTTAGATTGATGAGAGCCGAGCATAGAATTGGCGAACTGAAAGAGGCAAGAAAATCGGTAATCGAATCAATTATAAAGGCTCGTGATGACGGATATTCCTTAAAAATAGAGGCTACGGTCAATATCGAATATGTAAAAAAATGAGAATGGTGATACGTGCGTTTGCCACAGTTTAAAATGAGGCAGACAGTGACTGATTATTGATAGTCTTCGCGGTAAATTAAAAAGCCAAGATCTTAAATCTTGGCTTTTTCTGTACTCGAGGCGGGACTTGAACCCGCACGGCCTAATGGCCATTGGATTTTAAGTCCAACGTGTCTACCAATTCCACCACTCGAGCGAACCTGCCGTAGGACACGGCATAAAATAAAAAACTCCACTTGTGCCGGCTGATCGTAGCCGAAGCCGAGCGGAGTCGAAATGGAGCGAAAAACGGGATTCGAACCCGCGACCTCCACCTTGGCAAGGTGGCGCTCTACCAACTGAGCTATTTTCGCAAGATAAAGAACTTCACATCCTGTTGATGCGTAATCGTCTGCCATTAGGCAGGTGCAAATTTAATACAATTCTATAAAAGGCAAAGAAAATTTTAACGAAATACGACAAAGCATTTAGTTGTAGAAACGGGAATCTTCATCACGACGTCGCTTTCTTGTTCTTGGTGAGCAAACGCTTGATTTCATTGAGTTTCATCAATGCCTCTACCGGAGTGAGGGTATTGATATCCAAATGGGTGATTTCTTCTTTGATTTCTTCGAGTAATGGGTCGTCCAAATTGAAGAAACTAAGCTGCATCTCGTTTTGAACGGATTGTAGTTTATCGGTCAGTTCTTCACTGGAATGTGATTTTTCCAGTTTCTTTAGGATCTTATTCGCCTTATGAATGACCTGCTGTGGCATGCCCGCCATTTTGGCCACGTGAATACCGAAGCTATGTTCACTTCCGCCCGGAGTTAATTTTCGAAGAAAAAGTACGGTGTCTTTCAACTCCTTGACCGAGACATTGTAGTTCTTGATCCGTTCGAAAGTGCTGCTCATTTCGTTTAACTCATGATAATGCGTTGCGAATAAGGTCTTGGCACGTGCAGGATGTTCGTGCAGGTATTCCGAAATCGCCCAAGCGATAGATATGCCATCATAGGTGCTCGTGCCTCTGCCTATTTCATCAAGTAATACCAAGCTACGCTCGGAAAGGTTGTTCAAAATCGAAGCCGTTTCGTTCATTTCGACCATAAAGGTCGATTCGCCCATAGAGATATTATCACTGGCGCCGACGCGTGTGAATATTTTATCGACATAGCCGATCTTCGCAGATTCCGCGGGCACGAAACTTCCCATTTGGGCCATGAGCACGATTAGGGCGGTTTGTCGCAATATGGCGGACTTACCACTCATATTGGGCCCAGTAATCATAATGATCTGTTGATGATCTCGGTTTAAGACCACGTCATTGGCGATGTATTCCTCGCCGAGCGGCAGTTGCTTTTCGATAACCGGGTGCCGTCCATTGCGTATGTCGATTTCAGTTGAATCGTTCATCTCGGGCGCAACATAGGCATGGTCCTTTGCCAATTGGGTAAAGCCACACAGGCAATCGAGTTGGGCGATGAGATGGGCATTGTGCTGAACAGGTGTGATGTATTCTTGCATCCACAGTACCAATTGCGCGAACAGCTGTTGTTCCAAACTTTGAATACGTTCTTCGGCTCCTAAAATCTTGGCTTCGTACTCCTTGAGCTCCTCCGTGATATAGCGTTCTGCGCTAACCAAGGTCTGTTTGCGGATCCACTCTTCAGGTACTTTGTCTTTGTGGGTGTTCCGTACCTCGATATAATACCCGAAAACATTGTTCGAAGCTATTTTCAAAGATGTGATTCCGGTGCGTTCGGTTTCTCGCGCTAACATTTTGTTGAGGTAATCCTTACCTGAAAAAGCCAGTTGCCGTAGTTCGTCCAGCTCCTCGGAATACCCATCGGCAATGGTCTTCCCTTTAGAAATCTGAACGGGGGCCTCTTCGCTAAGCATTTCCTTTACCCTGGCGCGGAGCAGGTCACAGCTATGCAGCCGATCTGAAATCAACTGTAAGGCCTCACATTCCGAATGCCCGTTCAGACTTTTTATCGGTACGATGGCCTCTAGGGAATTTTTTAACTGAACGACTTCTTTCGGATTGATTTTGCCCGTTGCCGTTTTTGAAATCAGACGTTCGAGGTCGCCGATTTGCTTGATATGATGTTGAAGTTTTTGCTGTAAGGTCTCATCTGAAATCAAATGGGAAATGATTTCATGACGCCTATTGATCTTTTCGATATTCTTTAAGGGCAGCGCAAGCCATCTTTTCAACAGGCGACCACCCATAGGCGAAATGGTCTTATCGATAACATCCAATAAGGTTACCGCGTTTTGCTGGGTCGACTGGTAGAGCTCTAGATTTCTTATGGTGAAGCGATCCATCCAAATATGTTCTTCTTCCGCAATACGCTGCAGCACATTGATGTGTTGTAATCGCTTGTGTTGGGTTTCGGATAAGTAGTGCAAAACGACTCCTGATGCGACAATGCCACACTTCAAGTGGTCGACTCCGAAACCTTTTAGCGTTTTTGTCTTGAAATGGGCGTTCAAGGTCTCTTGGGCATAGTCTTCTTGAAATACCCAATCTTCCATAAAGAAGGTGTGAAAAGCACTTCCGAAAGACGTTAGAAATTCTTTTTTGTGCGCTTTGGATACCAATACCTCGTTAGGTGCGAAGTTTTGGAGCAGCTTATCCACCTGTTCTTCGCCTCCCTCTGCCGTTAGGAATTCACCTGTGGAAATATCAACGAATGAAATACCGACCGATTTACGACCGAAATGAACGGCACAGAGAAAATTATTGGTTTTGGCATGAAGTATATCATCATTCATGGCTACCCCGGGAGTGACCAGTTCGGTGACGCCCCGCTTGACAATGGTCTTCGTCATTTTCGGGTCTTCCAGTTGATCACAGATCGCGACCCGTTGCCCAGCCTTGACCAGTTTGGGCAAATAAGTATTCAACGAATGGTGCGGAAAACCTGCTAATTCTGTACGGTCACCGCCGTTGTTCCGGTGCGTTAATATAATGCCCAGAATTTTGGAGGCCTTAATGGCATCCTCTCCAAAGGTCTCATAAAAATCACCGACACGAAACAACAATAACGCATCAGGATATTTGGTCTTGATGGTATTATACTGCTGCATTAAAGGGGTTACCTTCTTTTTCTGAGTCTTGGCCAAGGCTTGTTTTTTAAAGAATTCCGTTACCGAATGTAACTGCAACGAATGTAGTATTTTTGCCAATTAAACTCCATGGTTGTTGATATTTTGGGGATAACTTTTAAGTCTATTAGAGGAAGAAGTTGCGGTGTGAGAGCTTATTTAGG
>NZ_JBLFEP010000001.1:0-136229 GCF_047345415.1 Maribacter corallii | reverse complement strand
AGTTAGGAGTTAGGAGTTAGGAGTTAGGAGTTAGGAGTTAGGAGTTAGGAGTTAGGAGTTAGGAGTTAGGAGTTAGGAGTTAGGAGTTAGGAGTTAGGAGTTAGGAGTTAGGAGTTAGGAGTTAGGAGTTGGAGGCTCAAAACCTGATGCTCGAAGTCGAAAGTAAAAAATAGGTTGGTAAAACGTAATTTATGGAAAGTGGTGATAAAAAGTAAAAAAATACTTTATTGCCAGTAGCCAGTAGCCAGTAGCCAGTAGCCAGTAGCCAGTAGCCAGTAGCCAGTAGCCAGTAGCCAGTAGCCAGTAGCCAGTAGCCAGTAGCCAGTAGCCAGTAGCCAGTAGCCAGTAGCCAGTAGTCGAATTCAAAAAAATAGATTTGAAACCTGAAACCTGAAACTAGAAACGAAGAACCATGCGTAAACTAAAAAACGAAGAGTTGTCCCGACTCGATACCGAAGCATTCAAAAAGGCGGAGAAGATGCCGGTAACCATTGTTCTTGACAATATCAGAAGTTTGAACAATATCGGTTCTGTGTTTCGAACGGCAGATGCCTTTCTGATTGAAAAGATATACCTCTGCGGCATTACGGCCACTCCTCCCCACAAAGACATTAGAAAGACCGCCTTGGGCGCTACGGAAAGCATGGCTTGGGAATACCGTGAAAGCACCTTGCAATTGGTAGCGGAACTAAAAGAACAAGGACGCAAGGTATTTGCCGTAGAACAGGCTGAAGGAGCTACCCAAATGCAAGATTTGCAGCCTAAGAGAAGCGACCATTGTGTTTTTATTTTTGGAAACGAGGTGAAAGGAGTCGCACAAGAGGTGGTGGATCAGAGTGATGAGGTGATTGAAATTCCCCAATTTGGTACCAAGCACTCCTTGAATATTTCAGTGAGCGTCGGGATGGTCATTTGGGATTCTTGGTCTAAATTACAATCCCAAAAGTAGGTGTTTTACAAAAAAAGACCCAACATAAGTCGGGTCTTGCATATAGAGTTTGAGTTAGTTGATTGCTTCTTTAGTTATGCTAAGAAAATAAATCCGACGCAGCTGTGCAACAAATTTCCTAAAATTAACTTAATATGGTAGGTGTAGAGCGAATTTTAATATACGGTCGATAATAGTTTCATAGTCCTCTTTTCGCTCCACAAAATCAAGATCGCCTAACTCGATAATGAGCTTGTTCTGTTCCGGATACCCCTTGATAAAATCAAAATATCCTTTGTTTATTTTTTCGAGATATGCAGCTTCGATATTCTGTTCATAAGCCCTTCCTCTTTTCTTGATGTTTTCAAGTAGCTTTTCTGTGGTCTGATAGAGGTATACATAAATTCGCGGTTTCTTGACCTCTTTGTACATCAAATTAAAGAGCTTCCGATACAGTTCGAATTCATCTTTCTGTAGCGTGATCTGTGCAAAAATCAACGACTTGTAAATATCGTAATCACTGATCATAAAGCTCTTGAATAGATCATATTGAGAGGTGTCTTCCGTAAATTGCTGGTAGCGGTCGGCCAAGAACGACATTTCCAAAGGAAAAGCATACCTGTTCTGATCCTCGTAAAATTTGGGGAGAAAAGGATTGTCCGCGAACCGTTCCAGTACCAACTTTGCATTGAATCCATCGGCCATTTTTTTTGCCAAGGTGGTCTTGCCCGCACCGATGTTGCCTTCAATGGCGATGAAGCTGGTCTGACCGAAAAGCTCGGTCCTGTTCTTGAACAAACGATAAGCCGTTTTTTCTAATCGCCCTTTGTCTTTGCACTCCTGAATAAGGTTTCGCGTATCCTTGTTGAGCACCGGATGGTAAAACTGTGGGGCGATATCGGCCAACGGTTTAAGCACGAATTTACGAAAAGGCATCTCCGGATGTGGTATCACAAGACGTTCCGTAAAAAAAGTCTCGGTACCATAATATAGGATGTCGATATCCAAAGACCTTGGTTGATACCCGTCCTCTTGTCGACGCACTCTGCCCAAATCCACTTCGATCTGTAACAAGGTATCCAAGAGGGCTACAGGTTTTAAAGCGGTCTTTAAGGATAAACAAATATTCAAGAAATCCTCAGCTTCAAAACCCCATGCACTACTTTGATAAACCGGTGAAATACGGTGAATACCGCCAATTTTTTTTTCAATGGCGAAAATACCGTTTTGTAAATGGGTCAAGCGGTCTCCTAGATTGCTCCCAAGAGAGAGGTATACGGTTTTGGGGTCACTCATAACTGCTGGCAAAGTACTAAAAAGTACTGTTGAGTTCATTATCTTTGTCGCAAAATTTAAGTCATTTTCAATGAATTTTTTAAGAAATTTTTTAGCCGCTATTTTAGGTTGCCTAGTCGCCTTCGGAATTGTGTTTGTTATGTTTTTGGTTTTTGCAAGCCTCTTCGGTAGTGTTGAAGAGACCATTACCGTAAAGAACAATTCCATCTTGGAATTGCAGCTTCAATTACCCATCAAAGACTATGTAGGTAACAGCAATGACGACCCGTTTGCACTATTCTCGGAGAGTTCACAAGGCTTGGACGAGATTCTGAATGCCATTAGGGTCGCCAAGGATGACGATGATATTAAGGGGATTAGCATCAACAACACTTTTTTGATGGCCGGTCTTGCTCAAACACAAGAGCTGAGAAGGGCATTGGAAGAATTCAAAGAGAGTCGAAAGTTCATTTACACCTATAGCGATTTTTATACACAAAGGGATTATTATCTGGCCAGTGTTGCCGATTCCGTCTTTTTGAATCCTGTCGGGGCGCTTGATTTCAAGGGGTTATCTTCCGAAGTGTTGTTTTTCAAGGATTTACAGGAAAAAACAGGAGTGAAAATGGAGGTCATTCGTCATGGAAAGTATAAAAGTGCAGTCGAGCCCTTTCTGTCGAATGAGATGAGCGAGGCCAATAGAACACAGATCAAGGAATTGATCGGTTCATTATGGAATTCCATGATAAACGAGATTTCTTTGGGAAGAAATATCAGCACTGAAAATTTGAATATCATTGCGGATACCCTAGGCGGCCGTACCCCGGAATTGGCGAAGCGCACGGGACTCATCGATGTGGTGGCATTTTATGATGAATATGAATCCAGTCTTCGCAAGGCGGTTGGTATTCTTGATTCAGAAGATTTGAATATCATTGACATGAAGGATTATGTGATTCGTTCCAATGGGAAAAGCGTCGGGTCTGGAAGTGACGAGATTGCTGTCATTTTCGCCCAAGGTGAAATTCTATACGGAGAAGGCAGTGCTGATGTTATTGGTCAGGGAATCATTGTCAAAGCGATTCGGAAGGCCATGGATGATGATGATATCAAGGCCATAGTACTCCGTGTAAATTCACCTGGAGGTAGCGCCTTGGTCTCCGATATTATTTGGCGAGAACTTGAACTTGCCAAAGAGGCGAAACCCGTGGTAGTTTCTATGGGCAACGTCGCCGCATCCGGAGGGTATTATATCGCAGCCGGTGCGAACAAGATTTTCGCCGAACCTACTACTGTTACAGGTTCTATAGGTGTTTTTGGAACCATACCCAATATGGCTGAGCTAGCCGGTGATATCGGTATCAATGCCGAACAGGTTGGTACCAATAAGAACTCGGTCGATTATTCCCTATTCGAACCGATGACCGACGAGTTCAGAACTGTGGTGCAAGAGGGTATTGAGGAGGTATATGATACTTTCTTGCAACGTGTTGCGTCCGGTAGGGGCATCACGGTTGCTGAAGCGGACAGCCTTGCCCAAGGTAGGGTATGGAGCGGAATTGATGCCAAGAGACTCGGTCTTGTAGATGAGTTGGGCAATTTGGAGGATGCTATCGTCGCTGCTGCGGAAATGGCGGAAGTGGAAGAATACGGCATTAAAAAATTGCCGAGATATAAGTCTGGTTTTGAAAAGTTAATGGAGGATTTAGGTGGCGTCAGTACTGAGGCAAAGCGGAGTTTTATCGAAGAAGAGATCGGAGCGGAGGCCTATGGCATTTTAAAGCAGGTACAATCGGCCATGAAACAAAAAGGAGCCCAAGCTCGAATGCCTTTTGTATTGGACATTAAGTAACGTTAGGACACAGATAGAAAAAATGCCCCGATTCGGGGCATTTTTATTGGTGAAAAGATAAAGGGCCTAGTTGACCAAGTTAATCTCTACCCTTCTATTTTGCTTGCGGCCATCTTTGTACATATTGGTGGCGATGGGTTTGCTTTCTCCATAGCCTATCGAACTTAATCTAGAGGCGCTGATTCCTTTTTCGATTAAGAAATCCATTACCGATGTGGCTCTTGATTCCGATAGTTTTTGATTGCTCGCGGCACTACCAATGCTATCGGTATGGCCTTCAATACTGAAGTTGGCCTTGGGGTACTCCTTCAAAATTTCGATGATATCGATCAAAACTTGGGTCGATTCGATCTTTATCGATGATTTACCTGAATTGAACAGAATGGTTTTGGCATATTCGTTCAGTGTTTTCTGAACCGCCGCGGTGACTACCGCTTCCGGGCAACCTCCATTAGCTACCGTTCCTGCTTCTTCCGGACACTTGTCATCTTTGTCAAGAACACCGTCATTATCACTATCCGGCCATGGGCATCCGTTGTTTTCAAGGGCACCCGCTTCTTCCGGGCAAGAATCGTCTTTGTCAAGAACACTATCGCCGTCCGTGTCGGGCCATGGGCATCCTGAATTTTCTACGGGGCCAGCTTCCTCCGGACATGAGTCGTCTTTGTCAAAAACTTCGTCACCATCGGCATCGGGCCATGGACATCCGCTGTTTTCGATAGGTCCGGAAGTATCCGGACAATCGTCTTTCCTGTTGGGGATTCCATCATTGTCATTATCTTTTTTTCGAGATTGGTACACCGGTATTTTAAGTCCCGCAAAAACATCCGCACCCTTGGTTTCACTACTGAAAAGGGAAATCACCGAACCAGATCCTATATAAAGCGGTCCGGCCCTTAAACCTGCCCCTAACTGAAATCCAGTATGTTGAACAAGGCTTACCGGCACATAAAAACTAAACCATTTACTTTCGAAACGCGGGGTTAGCGAAACGATATTTGAAATTCTACTCGTATTCTCCTTGGTTTTCGAGGCCATGGAAAGATCCGTGTTCAGGTTGAGGTAGAAATAGTTGTTAAGGTTTAGGTCAGCATTGAAATGTAAGGCAGTAGGTAGAAAAGCCTTCACGGCACTTTGCGAACTGGTAAGGGTGTAGAGGTCATTAAAAAGTTCATCAAGGTCATCCGCGTTTTCAATATCGTCTTCGCTCACCGTAGCATTGAGGTCGTATTGATCCGCTAGCCCATCTTTGTAGTTTATGGATCCGATATCAGTAATGGACAAACCTACTTTTACCTTGTACTTATTCTTGTCTTTGTGCAGATCAACATCACCATTGGTGTTTGTTGTAGTATAAGATGCATAATCAGGTCTCCATTCATATACAAAACCTAAGTCCGCTCCGAAACCACTGGCGTTCTTTGGCACTTCGTAGTCATAATCTTCTTCTTCAAAGTCGGTGAATCGCCCGTAGGTGATGTCTCCTGTCGAAGCATAACTACCGGTGGTGAACCCACCAGGAAGGGCTGTGCCATCGGCATCATAATTAACATCGATGTTTCTCCCGGTTAAGTAACCACTTCCAAGTCCTTTCAGATACTTCAATGAAAGTCCACCCTTTAGAAAATGTTGCTCCTTATTCATCAAGGTGCGGGCATAGGTGAGTCCGATTTCAGCCCATCCATTTCCTGAGCCGTAAATATCGCCTTCATTGATGACATAATCCTCTGAACTATCAATATCATCATCTAGACGATCAATAGTCTCTCCGTTCAATTCGTTGACATTTACAAAGGCCCTTGCCCTGCTGAATACCGCGATGGAACTTTTCTTGTCAAGATTGAACATGAATGCCGGTCCCATGACGTCGATATTAATGTTTCCATTATTGTTGGTAGAGGGTGATTTGGTCGCGTTCAAATCAAAATCGTAATCCTCTTTTAAAGCGTCGAATACCTTTATGCCGTAGTAATCGTTCGTAAAAAAAGCACTTGCCCCGACCAAGTTCACATCGGTTTTAAAACGAGAATCGGCGATATTGGCAGGATTGGAAATCACTCCGTGAACACCACTATAGTTATCGGTCAAAAATCCGATATATGATTGGGCGCTACAGAAAAGGGTACTCGAGAAAAAGAATACAAATGTCAGCTGTTTCAGCATGTCGTTTAAATTTGATTTACCTTTGCATCATAAGATGCATCGGTGATGTTATACAAGTTGGTTTCGTGATAACGTGCTTTTTTCTATAATATTACCGTGTAAGAAAAAAAGTGTTAATTGTTTCATGAATAGCAAGGATAGGAAATTGGCCTACCGGATATACCTGTATCTAGGGGCACTGTTCATTACTTCTTTGGTTGTATCGAACCTGATTTTTCAAAAATTTTTTTATTGGAATCCTTTTGGCGATGTCACTATCTTCGGCGTGCCTTTGTTCGAGATTTCGGTAGGAGTATTGCCGTATCCTATAACTTTTTTGATTACGGATTTGATTTCTGAGATTTTCGGCCGTAAAAAGGCGAATCAAATCGTTACCGTGGGTATTCTTGCCTCGTTTTTCTCGATGGGCCTGGTTTTTATAGCTAATGCGGCTCCGGCAATCGATAGTTCACCTTTGGATGATGACATCTTTAGCAGGGTTTTTGCACTGTCGCCCATTGCTGTCTTGGCGTCTATGCTGGCCTACCTATTCGCCCAATATATTGATATTGCGATTTACCATTTCTGGAAACGATTGACCAAAGGCAAGTATTTATGGCTGCGCAACAACTGTTCTACCTTTCTTTCGCAATTTATCGATACGTTTACGGTTGTTGGTCTTCTCTGCCTTTTTGGAGTGCTTTCTTGGGACCTCTTTTTCGGCCTCGTTTTAAGCGGTTTTCTTTTTAAGATTTTTATAGCATTTCTCGACACCCCTTTCCTTTATTTCTTCGTATATCTTTTTAGAAAACGATTTGGCCTTGAAATAGGTGAGGAAATCGACCTGGAGGCATAATATCTCCCGCTTTTTAGAGTTTATCCTTTAGCATCAAGATTTTTGGCAAAAGAGCAAACAATGTATAGCATATTGCCTTAAGTTCCTCTCTACACATAAGTTCAGATAAAAAGTACAATCGAAATGAAGAAGTTTATAAAGATTATCGGTATTATACTTTTAGTGGTGGTGGGATTGCTCATCGCAGCCCCCTTTTTTTTAGAAGCGAAAATCGGTGACTTGATTCGTTCGAATGTAAACAATAATGTCAACGCGAAACTGGATTTCACCGCGGCCAACTTGAGTTTGATCAAGAGCTTTCCGAATGCGGATCTAGGGCTGGAAAATATTACGCTGATCAACAAAGAACCCTTTGAAGGTGACACGCTCTTCGCAGCCGATGAAGTTCATTTGACCATGGGAATCAGTGAGTTGTTTAAGGGCGAAAGCGAGCCCATTGGAATAAAGAATTTAAGTGTCGATGGTGCGAATATCCATGTAAAGGTAAACGAGGCGGAGGTGGCCAACTATGAAATCGGAAAGGACACCGGTGCAGAGAGCTCATCAGAGTCATCGGAAGGCTTCACACTTGACTTGCAGTCCTATGATATTTCAAATTCTAACGTCATCTACGATGATGCCGCGGCGGGGGTTTATTTAAAGGTTTCCGAGATTCAACACAACGGAACGGGCGACTTGTCTGCATCAACCTCTGAATTGGATACCCATACGGATGCCCTGGTTACGTTTGAGTTGGACAGTACCAACTACCTGAACCAGAACAAGATAAAACTTGATGCCCTAATCGGTATCGATTTGGCGAATGACAAATACACCTTTTTAAAAAATGAGGCTTTGATCAATCAATTGCCCTTGGTTTTCGATGGTTTTGTGAAAGTGAACGAGAATAGTCAAGATATAGATATCAGTTTTAAAACACCATCTTCCGATTTCAAGAACTTTTTAGCGGTAATTCCCGCAACCTATTCAAAGAATATCGAGAATGTAAAAACCAGTGGAAATTTTATGGTCCAAGGCGAGTTTACCGGCACTGTTGACGAGGCGCACATTCCAAAATTCAATATCAGTATCAATTCGGAGAATGCGTCTTTCAAATATCCCGATTTGCCGAAGTCGGTCAGCAATGTCTTTATCGATACCAAGATCATCAATACTTCGGGACTTGTTGAAGATACCTATGTTGATATTGATAAACTCTCGTTCAAGATTGATAGTGATAGCTTTAACATGGTTGCTAAAATCAAGGAATTGATGGGCAATACCAAGGTAAATGCTCATGTAGATGGCCGAATGAACTTGGCGAATATAGAAAAAGCGTATCCGGTTCCCGCTGAACTTGATTTAAAAGGAATACTTACGGCCGATATTACCACCGCCTTTGATATGGCCTCTATTGAAAAAAAGCAATACGAGAACACCGAAACTACAGGAAAGCTTGATCTAAGTGATTTTGAGTACACTTCCGATGATAATCCGAATCCGATTACAATTGAATCGACTGCATTGACATTTAACCCGAAAACCGTGACCTTGAATGAGTTGAATGGCGCTACCGGTAAAACCGATTTTAGTGCTACAGGAACGATGAGCAATCTGTTGGGCTATCTCTTCAATGATGAGAAGATAGAAGGAAATTTTGACTTGAAATCCGATACTTTCGCCCTAAATGATTTTATGGTGGAAGAAGAAACGGTATCCCAAACTGAAGGAGAAACAGACGAAAAACCGATATCCACTGAGGAAAAAATCAAGATACCCGCTTTTTTGGATGCCAATATTAACGCCACGGCCAATACGGTACTCTATGATAATATCGTACTGAAGCAAGTCAAGGGAAATTTGCAGATCAAAGATGAAAAAGCCATCTTGACCGATATGACCTCATCTGTTTTTAAGGGTAAATTGGGTTTTTCCGGTGAGGTTTCCACAAAAGAGGAGGTACCCACCTTCGCAATGAAATTGGGGATGGATCAAGTGCAAATAGGGGAGACCTTCAAGGCTTTGGAACTTTTTGAGGTGCTGGCGCCCATTGCAGGAGTACTTCAAGGGAAACTGAATTCCGATATTGTGCTGTCAGGTAGTCTCACCGATGACTTCACACCTGACCTGACGAACCTTTCAGGGAAGGTCTTGGCCGAATTATTGGCTACTGATATCGCTTCCGAAAAGGCAAAGCTCTTGCAATCGTTGAGCAGTAAGCTTAATTTTATCAAATTGGATAAGCTTGATTTAAAAGGACTTAAGACAGCACTCGATTTTGAAAATGGTGTGGTACAGGTACAGCCTTTTAGCATTGCCTATGACGATATTGAAATCAAGGTGGACGGCAATCATACGTTCGATCGAAAATTGAATTATAAGGCAACGATGGAGGTGCCCGCCAAGTATTTAGGTAGCGAGGTGAACGGTCTGATAGCAAAAATAGATGATCGTTCTTTAGATGATTTGACCATACCGGTGGTTGCCAGTATCGGGGGCGACTATACCAGTCCGGCCGTAACTACTGATATGACCGGAGGAGTCAAGAGCTTGACTACAAAACTGGTGGAAATCCAAAAACAAAAATTGATTACTAAAGGGAAAGATAAGGCCAAGGACCTGCTAGGCGACGTATTGGGTCAGAACACTACAGACGATGATACTACTGGTAATGAAACATCCACGGAAGATAAAGCCAAGGATATTCTTGGTGGAATCTTAGGTAAGGACAGCAACGATACTACAAAAACGAAAACAGATTCATTGCCGCCTCAGCAGGAGGAAGTGGTAAAAGAGAAGGCGAAGGATATCTTGGGAGGGCTGCTTGGGAGAAAGAAGAAAAAAGATTCGACAAATTAAGTTTCGCCAAACACAAAGTACATCCTGAAGTTCCTAATTTGATTCTTTTTCTTGTCGGTTGTTCGCCGCCTTTGTCAATTTATCCAAAGCTTCGGAATTTTCCGGGTCTAGATGTAATGACTTTGCATAGCTTTTGATAGCGTTATTCCAGTCTTTTTTTTCGAGATATGCACTGCCCAGCTTACAATATAGCTTTGAATTATTCGGCATTAGAGATATCCCGTAATGGCATACCTTGATGGCGCCTTCCGCATTGCTTTTGTCATAGAGCCATTCGTCGGCAAGACTGATAATAATAGTGTCGAATCCACTTGAAGTGAACTCTTCTTCGGATATTTTTTCAGTACCTAAGTATTCTTCTAAAAATAGGCTGGGGTGTTCCGGGTTATTGTATTTTAAGTAATGTTGGTAGCCTATGGTGTCTTCCGGGAATAACTCGGCAATCATAATACGATGATTGCCTTTTTTGAGCTCTTTCTTTAAATCGACCTCCACGAAGTTGGAAAAATCGTGAAAAAGATAGACTCTAACAGTCAAGGTTTTTAAATCGTACACGGTCGAGTATTGGGTTGGTGCTATTCTTTTTTGCGCAAAATTCTTCATAGCTTGAGCACAGTAATCCAAGGTATTTCGCCCACTGGTTTTCTCAAGAAATCGCTGTCCATTTTGAAAATAGTCCAAGTCGACCTCTCCAATTGAGCTTACCTGTGAGTAGTAGAAGTTCGAAAATGATTTTTCAGGTTCTTCCCCAACAAAAAGAGTATCACCTTCAACAATCAAATAAGTGCCGGTACTGTCAACGAAAACCAGCTGGCTTTGGGTCAATACACTTAAATCAATGGTTTTCAAATAGGCTTTGACCTCTTCTACTCGTTGCATAGTTTGCATCACGTGTAGCAAGGCCTTTTCAATAGGTATCTTCAATTTTCCCAGGGTATCGGTAACAGCCAAATAGGGTTCGAAAAAACCATCGAAAACGAGTCCAGCGTCATTAATGGCTCCTTGGGCAAAATTGTCTAAAAGTCCCATATATAGTACCCCGAATTTGGTAGCGCTTCCTTCCTCGAACCAAAATTGACTATTAGGACTAAAATAATCTTCGTTGTTGCCGACGATCGTTTTTCCGTTTTTGGTGCTTTTATACATGCTACATGCATTGATTTCCGAAGTGCCAAAGAGGGAAAGGGTCAGTATGATGAATAGTTTCTTTTTCATGGTTCGTTTTTAAAATGAATTAGTGGTGCGTGTTGAGTGCTCTAAAGTATATTTAGACCGTTTGACTAGTCTTTTAGAAATACGACCGCTTCTTTCTGGGCGCCTAAAATCTGCAATGCGTAAATGCCCCCCTTTGTGTCATAGTCGAATTTTACGGTAAATTCGGGATTGAAGGATTTATCGAAATTCGGTAGGCCTTTCAAATAAAACGTGTTGAAATTTAGATGTGTTAGTTTAAATGTATATGTAGGCAGAACAGCTAAAAGGGAGGCTTCCTCTTCTTTGATTTCAATTTTTCCGTAGCCTGCTGCGGTATAGGTGCCGCTAAATTCTTTTAGGGGATGAATCGGCATTTTGTCTTTTTGAAGTTCTTGGTCTTCAGGTTCTGGCATATATACATCTCCGACATCCACCGGATAGTCCATTGTAGGCAGGCCAAGCAATCTTCTTGCGATATCATCTGATATGGCATACGGCAATAATGAGGATTGTTGATTACAGAGCACTACGATCCCGATATTTTCAAAGGGAAACATGTCCATCACACTACTGAACCCATTCGTATTGCCACCGTGCCTTATTCGATAATGACCGAACCAAGCGCGCAAGCGCCAGCCAAAACCTTCTCCGAATAAAAAGGAATCCTTATCGTATGTTACGTTGTATTTTGTATTCTGCAGACTTGTGGCCTTTCGAACATAGTCTTCAGGAATCACTTGTGTTCCATTATAAACACCTTTGTCGAGCCAAACGCGCATCCAGTTCGATAAATCGGTTACCGAGCTTTTTATGGCCCCGGCCGGGGTGTACGCATAATAGTTTTCAAAGGGTCTTTTCACGGTCTTCCCTTTGTGTTTTCCATAGCCTAAGGCGTAATCGCCACTTTTTTTCATGACTTCGACCGTGGTGCTTGAAGCATTCATTTGAAGGGGCTTGAAGAGCATTTCCTGTAAAGAACTATCCCAGGTTTTTTTGGTGACTTGCTCGACTATTGTTCCGGCCAAGGTGTATCCTAAATTGCTATAGTTCCAACTATTTTTTATTTCATCTTCCGGTTTCAGGTACTTCAAGCGTTGTACCGTTTTTAATTTGTCTTTCTCAGGAAACAATACAATGGAAAGACCGTGGGTTCCAAGACCGCTCTTGTGGCTCAATAGGTCTTCAATAGCGATCAGATGGTTCATTTTGTCATTGTAAAATTGAAAATTTGGAACGTGCACTGCGGGCCTATCTTTCAATGAGAGGTAATTATCTCTCTCTAAAATACCCAAGAGCGCTCCAGTAAAAGCTTTCGACATCGATGCAATATGAAAAGCGGTATGTTGGGTAACCGGTAGTTTTTCTTCAAGATTGCGGTAACCGAACCCTTTTGAATAAATCACCTTGTCGTTTTTGACCACAGCAACGGCCAGTCCGACTGCTTGATATTGTTTGATAAGCGTTTTGACTTCTGTATCAATTTCCCCCAGCTCAGATGGAGTATGCTGACTGAACAGGTAAGTGGTGAAAAGTACGAATAGGAGCGTTTTGAAAACCTTCATCTAGCAACTCTTTTTTGCAAACATGAAGAAATGGCTTGCTGTAACCGTCCGAATAAAGAAAGTCGGACTGTTTTTACCTCAATTTGCCAATTTCGCTTTTCTGTAGTCGGTAGGTGTTTGATCGGTCGCTTTCTTAAAAGCGGTATAAAAAGAAGATTTGGAATTGAAGCCCACCTGATATAATACTTCCAATATAGTGAGGTTCTTTTGCTCCACACTACTCAAAATCGTCTTGGCCTCGGCAATGCGATATTCATTTACGAAGTCGAAAAAGTGCTTTCCTAAATGATGATTGATGGCAAGCGACAGTTCTTTTTCGGAAATATTGATTTGGGCCGCTAATTTCTGGAGTGTGAGTTCAAAGTCCAAATAGGGTTTCTCCTGCACCATGAAATGCTGAAGTCGTACAATCTCTTTCCTTAGTTGAACGGAATGTGCGTGTGATAACTTCTCATAGTTTTTAGATTTTAACAGCTTTTGGGTAGATTGTACACCGGAAAAGAGAATGGGGTTGTAAAGCGCTTTGAATACGAACCATGTCATGATGAAAAGGGTAGAAAAACTTATAATGACATTGATGTTCAAATTTTCTTGATCGGGTTGCGCAAGTGATAATATCCATCTTATAAATACAAAACTATGTCCAACGCACGAGATGATGGCAAATTGAAATAGCCACTTGTAGATTTTGGGACTAGGTTGTGAATAGTTTTCTTGGTAAATGTCTTTTCGCCGCTTCAGTACAATGAAAACCGCTATCATATAGGCAAACCATTGCAGCTCACCTACAATCTCAAATAGGTGAATTGAAGTAGTCGAGAATGATGTGGCCCAGAACAAAATCAAAAAAACCAAAGCTGGGATACCATGAGCCGATTGCCACGTTTTAAGCTTGAAGTCGGAGTAGCATGCCGATTGCACATATAAATAGAAAAGCGGCATCTGTAGTAGGGAGGATACGGTCTTTATGATATTGAGATTTGCTCTTGCCTCAAACCATTCGCCAATAAAGAACCCACTCAAATCAAAGGCGATTATCAGAAGTAACGAGCCTAGTAGCCGGTTGGGTGCCTTTCTGACGGTTTTAACGGTAAACAGGAATACGGACAGAACGAGCATCAAGAAAAAAGTGATTTTTCCAATGCTGCTAATGAGGTCTATTTTGTAATCCAACGATATCGTTTTTTTAGTTTGGGATGCCCAATAGTATGAAACTTGTTCGTTTGTTTCGATGAGTGGTCAAGACGTAATGGCCAACCCCACATAATAGCCTTCGCTACCACGAACATTGAAAACCGTATCATCGTCAAAAATCAAATATTGTCCTTTTATGCCTGTTACGATACCCTCGAAGTTCGGTGTTTTCGATAAATTCAGGCTCTTTACTTTCTTAGGGTACCGAAGGACCGGAAATTCCAAATATGTTTCTGAATTCCTCTCGATATAGTATTCGACCGCTTCCTCTGGTATATATTGCTTCAGTTTATTTCGCCATTCTACCAAGTCTTCATCTTGAATAGTATTGGTCAGCATTTTCCGCCATGCGGTTTTGTCACCAATATGGTCTTTTAAGGCCACCTCGGTGATGCCTGCCAAATAACGGTTGGGTACTTCTACGATTTCAATTGCTTCATGCGCACCCTGGTCGATCCATCGCGTAGGAATTTGCGTTTTTCGGGTGACCCCAACTTTGATATTACTCGAATTTGCAAGATATACAATATGGGGTTGTAATTGTACTTTCTTTTCGTACTCGAGATCTCGGTCTTCCTTATCCAAGTGGGCCGTGCTTAATTCCGGTCTCATAATCCAATCCCCCGCCGTAGGAATTTCGTAAAAACAGGTTTTGCAAAAACCTTGGCGGTAAATTGGTCGGTCTCTTCCACAATTCAAACATTGATACTTGATGAAACTAATATGTAGCCTTTTGTTGAGTATCTGATTTACGTTCAAGAAATCGTTCTCGAAGACCATATAATATTGAATCGGACTCCCGATTTCCGTTTGCATTTTTCGTAAAACGCCTTCGTACTGCATGTATGGAATGTTATTTGAAAATGATCGTTTAATAGCCTATTTTAGAAGGATAAATATACCTAAAATGCCAATACCTTTATTTAATTCGATTGCTTCTTGGCTTTTGAAAAAGCGCTATCATCAGATTGAGCTTTTCTTGAAATATCCAGACGAAGTGCAAGAAGAGGTATTGCAGCAGCTATTGGAGATTGCCGAGGATACCGAAATCGGACGAATCTATGAGTTTGAGTCCATACACAATTATGAAACCTTTCGGAAAAGGGTGCCTATTCGATCATATGAGCAAATAGAGCCCCTGATCGAGCGTACTCGACGGGGAGAGCAAAATGTTTTTTGGCCGACCTCCATAAAGTGGTTCGCCAAGAGTAGCGGTACCACCAATGCAAAGAGTAAGTTCATTCCTGTTAGTTCAGAGGCTTTGGAAGACTGCCATTACAAATCTGGCAAAGATCTTCTATGTCTGTATCTGAACAATAATGAAAATTCCCAACTATTTACAGGTAAGAGCTTGCGCCTTGGGGGGAGTAAAGAACTTTACCAGGACAATGGGTCTTTTTTTGGCGATTTATCCGCTATTTTAATCGATAATATGCCACTCTGGGCCGAGTTTAGCAGTACTCCCAGCAATAAGGTTTCGTTGATGAGCGAATGGGAGAGTAAGCTGAAGGCGATCATCAAAGAGAGTACCCAAGAGAATGTGACCAGCTTGGCCGGAGTGCCATCTTGGATGTTGGTTTTGCTCAACAACGTAATAGAGACCACTGGTAAGGATCATTTATTCCAGGTATGGGAAAATCTGGAAGTGTATTTCCATGGCGGAGTAAGTTTTAATCCCTATAAAGAACAGTACAAAAAGCTGCTGCCAAGAAAAAGTTTCAAGTACTACGAAATCTATAATGCCTCTGAAGGTTTTTTTGCTATTCAAGATCGGAATAATGAGAATGATCTGCTTTTGATGCTCGATTATGGGATTTTTTATGAGTTCATTCCTATGGATGTCTATGGCACGGAGACCCAACGGGCGATTCCACTCTGGGAGGTTGAAATAGGAAAGAACTATGCGATAGTCATCAGTACCAATTCAGGACTTTGGCGTTATAAGATAGGCGATACGGTTAGGTTTACTTCAACACAACCCTATCGCATCAAGGTCACCGGTCGTACCAAACACCACATCAATGTCTTCGGGGAAGAATTGATTATCGAAAATGCTGAGGAAGCGCTGAAGAGTGTCTGCAAAAAAACCGGTTCTGAAATTAAAGACTATACGGCTGGCCCTATTTTTATGTCCGGCAAGGAAAAAGGAGCCCACGAATGGATTATAGAGTTCAGGAAACCTCCGGAAGAACTCGATTATTTCATCGAGGTATTCGACAACACCTTGAAATCACTCAATTCCGATTATGAAGCGAAACGTTATAACAATACCACCCTTAAAATGCCCAAGGTTCATGTAGCGCGGGAAAACCTTTTTTATGATTGGTTGAAGCAGAATGACAAATTGGGAGGGCAACATAAGATTCCAAGACTAAGCAACAAACGCGAATATGTAGAAGAGTTGTTGGATATGAACGAAAAATACTCCTAGCACTCCAACGAGCAAAGGCATGACTGCAATTTTTAATTTTCTTATGATTGCCGGAGCCATACAGGGGTTCATTTTTAATGTGGCAACTTTCCTCTCGCGCAGGAAGATTGAAAAACCTGTTCTTTTTCTCAACCTTTTTGTACTGTTTCTTTCGTTGAACAATCTCCAATCATGGTTTCTGGAAAAAAACTTTTTACCGCACGATTTTTTTCTCAATGGTTTTGCTTTCCCTTGGTACGTGCTTATCGTTCCCATGTTTTATGCTTTTCTGGTACATTATCTGGCCATTGAAAAAAAGTTAACCTCCTACCTTCGGTTTTCCCTTGTGATTTTTTTATTGGAATTGATAGCCAGGGTCATGATTTCTACTATGGTAAATTCAGGCACGTGGCCAGAAACCTATTTGAACAGGTACAATAATATTGAAGATGCCCTTACCCTTGCATATTCCCTGTGGCTCTTTTATAAGGCGCTCCAAATTGTATTTCGTTACCGCGAACTGGACACACCGATTTTGGATTTTGATGATTTGAGATGGTTGAAGTGGTTTTTTTACCTGGGTGCTGGCGTCTTTGTGCTTTGGATGATGTCCATTGTTTTCAACGTGACCGGGCTCGTACAAAGACCCTACAGTTATTACCCTCTTAGATTGGGTTCGTCTATTTTGATCTATTGGGTGGGTTATCAGGCCTTTTTTCGGTATGTGGTCTTAAAGGATAGGATTCTCTTGCGAAAAGAAATCAGAAAAGAAGGCCCTATTGAAGAGAATGCAGGGACCAAGCACGAACGAGATGAAATCGCCTTTTCGGAAATAGATGCTTACGTGGTCAAAAACCAGAAATTTCTTGACCCCCATTTGAGCTTGGAACGCCTTTCGAAAGAAATACATAAAAGTACGAGTAGCGTATCTAAATTGATGAATGCCCATGCGGGATGCAATTTTCCCGACTACATCAACACCCTTCGTGTCGAGGAAGCCAAAAGGCTTTTGGGTGATTCCGATTTTTCCAATTACACCATTGTTGCTATTGGATTGGAATGTGGTTTCAATTCGAAATCCACCTTTTATACGGCGTTCAAAAAGTTTACGGGAGTGACGCCTACGGCATTCAGAAAAGAGGCTACTATTTGATTAAAAAGTTGTCCGAATTATTCCTTCTTGCATTATCTCGGACATTGAATTTTTCCATTCCACTTAGTTTTAGACAACTTTAAAAATTTAAAATCATGCATTTCGTGGTGACCTGTCTTATTTGCGGTCTTGCAGTATTCGCAAACGCTCAAAAGAACGCTGCCTATGTGGAAGCACTGGGAAATGGAGGGCTCGTCTCATTGAACTATGAGAGGCAAATTACCAGTAGACCACTGCTCAGGGCAAGACTGGGTGTTGGGGTGACCGAAGATGATTTAATTGAAAAATCACAACTTTTGTCTCTAGCAAGTTCCTTTCATTATTTAGTGGACTTGAGGCGAAGTAATTACCTTGATTTCTCAATTGGGGTATCGTGGTTCGACGCATCCGAATATGGACCATCAGGTGGTGTCACTCAAATATTCACGGCTGTTGGTTTTAGAAGGAATTTTGGAAAAAGGTGGTTTTTTCGTGGGCATATATCCCCCTGCATAAAGACACTCTCTAAATCTAAAACAATCAATAAGGAATCTATGTCAGGTCAGTATGGCGGATTCGGAGGTTTTTCTTTCGCCCCATATGCTCCCAGATTCTACGGTTACGGTCATAAGGATGCTTGGTTGGGATTTAGTATCGGCATTCTTTTTTAATCATTGTGTTATTCATTTTTATAAATACTAAAACAAGGAATCATGAAAACATTTAAAAGTAGAAGTACAGGAGGCAAGGTGTTGGTTTCGTGTGTCATTTTGGTGATGCTCGCCTGCACCAAAGATGATGATTCATTAATCACTTATGAAGGGAGGGTTTTCTTGTATACTGGTCCATACATCTCCAATATCGGGCTCAATGTTGATGAAGCGAACTTGTCGCCTGTGGTGGGTATTACTATGCGGCTCTATCGACCTGGACCTTGTGGGTTTGGACACTGCTCACCTGGTGTTGCGCTTGATGAGTTAGCGGTAACCGATACTGAAGGGAACTACTCTTTTATGGTGAGATCACAATTGGAAAATGGGTATTACGTAAGTGCGGAGTTTCCGGAAAATGTAGAATACAGTAGCTCACGCGGATCTAAAAAAGAGCTCGTGGATAAAGTTATTTTCTCGGATATCATACTCGTAGATAACCAATAGGAAAAAGAATTAAGGTTAAAAGGTAAGCACATTTGTTACAAGACTGATTTTAAATGATTTGTCCTGCAGCGATTTAGATAATCTGAAAAACGCAATTGACATTTGGTTTATGAGGCAAATGGGGATACGTCGAAGAATTCAGCCCGATGAACAAATAAAAGCGGTTTTCCGTCGTTTAATGTTCAAATTAGTTCCCATAAACTTAACCAAACAACTAATTATAAACTAGAATTATGGCCGAAAGACTTGTAATTGTATCCGATATGTGGGGTTCCAAGAGAGGACTCTGGATTACATCATACCTCGGATACCTTCAACAATATTTTGATATTACCTATCATGATAGCCAGCAATTGGCCAATTTGGATGTAAAGGTGCATACCACTGAAAATATTCATAGGGCTTTCGTAGAAGGAGGAATCGACACAGCTGTTGCACACCTCATGAAAAAAGAAACGCAACCGGCACATTACTTAGGATTCAGTACAGGTGGTACAATTGCTTGGAAGGCCGGTTTGCTAGGCTTACCAATAAAATCGTTATATACGGTATCTTCGACAAGAATCCGAGCTGAGGAAAACAGACCTGATTGTAAAACAACGGTGCTATTCGGAGATCATGATGTATATCGACCCAAAGGGGATTGGTATAAAAAACTTAATTTGGAATCGGAGCTTTTCGAAGGGTTCGGTCATGACATGTATACTGACGAAAAAATAATCAGTAAGGTGTGTTTGGATCTATTAAAGTCCGTTACTCAAAAACCGAAAAAATTGCATAAGATAAAAGTGGCTTAATGGCCATTGAAACTTTGTATAAGATAAAACTAAAGGCGGTCTAAGAGACCGCCTTTAGTTTTTTAATGGTTTCGTGAGAGAGTTTTTCCTCAGCATAGGGTTTGGTAACCTTGAATTCGGTCTCCGAACTACTAGGCATTTCAAACATAGCGTCTGTGAAAATCGCTTCACATAACGAACGAAGTCCTCTCGCTCCTAATTTGTATTCGATGGCTTTTTTGACAATATACTCCAAGGCTTGATCGGTAATCGTAAAAGAAATACCATCCATAGCGAATAATTTCTCATACTGCTTTATAATCGCATTCTTGGGTTCGGTAAGAATGGCACGCAATGTTTTCTCGTCTAGAGGATTCATATAGGTCAGTACGGGAAGTCGACCGATAATCTCAGGAATCAATCCAAAATCTTTCAAATCCTTGGGGATGATATATTGTAAGATGTTGCTTTCATCTAGGTTTTCGTCCGCCTTTGAAGCACTATACCCAACGGCCTGCATATTCAGCCTTTTAGTAATGGCCCTTTCAATACCATCGAAGGCACCTCCGGCTATAAAAAGGATATTTTCCGTATTTACTTCAATGAACTTTTGATCCGGATGCTTTCTGCCTCCCTTGGGCGGTACATTAACGACAGTGCCTTCCAGAAGCTTCAGGAGGCCTTGTTGCACTCCTTCACCAGAAACGTCACGTGTTATGGATGGGTTATCGCTTTTACGAGCGATCTTATCGATTTCATCAATGAACACGATACCCCGTTCCGTCTTTTCGAGATTATAGTCCGCAGCTTGCAACAGACGTGTCAAAATACTTTCGACGTCCTCGCCAACATAACCTGCTTCTGTCAAAACCGTGGCATCAACAATTGCCAGAGGTACATTGAGCATTCTTGCAATGGTCTTTGCCATTAAGGTCTTTCCTGTACCGGTCTGACCGACCATGATAATGTTGCTTTTTTGGATTTCTACATCATCTTCCTTGGTCTGTGGCTGTAAAAGTCGTTTATAGTGATTATAAACAGCCACCGACATTACCTTTTTCGTGCGTTCTTGGCCGATAATGAACGTATCGAGAAACTCCTTGATTTCTTGGGGTTTCTTAAGAACAAGTTCTGATGAAAGGTCATTGGTTTTGGTCTGCTTGCTTTCTTCAGCCACAATGCCATGTGCCTGCTCGATACATCTATCGCAAATGTGTGCATCAAGTCCAGCAATCAAAAGATTGGTCTCCGGTTTTTTTCTGCCACAAAATGAGCATTCTAGATTTTCCTTCGCCATAATAGTTGTTATCTTACAAACTCTAACGCTTCAAAAACGTTTTTGGTTTACTTTCCATTGGTAGATTATCCCAATTTTCCCGTGATTCGTCGAAATTAATCGCGATCCCTAACTAAAATCTCGTCGATCATGCCATATTTCTTGGCTTCTTCTGCTTTCATCCAATAATCGCGGTCACTGTCATCATGTACCTTTTCGAGGGTCTGACCTGAGTGTTTGGCTATGATTTCGTAGAGCTCTTCTTTCAATTTCAAGATTTCCCTCGCCGTAATTTCAATATCACTGGCTTGCCCTTGTGCACCCCCCATAGGTTGATGGATCATTACACGAGAATGGGTCAAACCACTGCGCTTGCCTTTTTCACCGGCGCATAGGAGTACCGCACCCATAGAGGCCGCCATTCCTGTACAGATAGTGGCTACATCAGGTTTGATAAATTGCATGGTGTCATAAATACCCAAACCGGCATAGACACTCCCTCCTGGAGAATTAATATAAATCTGTATGTCTTTTGAAGCATCGGCACTCTCTAAAAATAGCAGTTGTGCTTGTACGATGTTCGCGACCTGATCATTAATGCCCGTGCCCAAAAAGATAATTCGATCCATCATGAGTCTTGAGAAGACGTCCATGGCAATCGCATTCAGTTGGCGCTCTTCGATAATATTCGGGGTCATGTTCACCGGGTACATACTACTCATTATTTTGTCATAATAAGTGCTGCTTATCCCTTGGTGGTTTATTGCGTAATTTTTGAATTCTTTTCCGTAATCCATTCGTTTTTCGTTGAATTTTTTAAATAAAAAAGGTGCCGAAAAACAAATTTTCGGCACCGTAAAGATACTTAATACTTTTGAAACCGAATTTTTTGTGTTTTCTACCTTAAAGCAGAAACATCAGGTCGGTTGGTTACCCATAAACTTCTTTAACGAAGTCTTCATAGGTCACTTCCTTTTCCTTGAGATTTGCCTTTTCCTTATAGAGGTTCATCAATTTCTGGCTCATCAATTGTTCCGACAAACGTTTCACCTCATCTTGATTTCCTAAAACTCTTGCGGCAATATTATCTAACTCTTCTTCTTGTGGGTCAAGTTGCCCATATTGTGCCATTTGCGACTTAATGAAACCTTTGGCGAATTCTTTTAGTTCGTCGAATTGTACTTGAAGGTCGTTGTCTTTGATTATTTTACCTTCGATCAATTGATAGCGCAATCCTTTTTCCGACTTTTCGTATTCGGCGCTTGCCTGTTCTTCGGTCAACGGATTTTCACCCGTCATTTGAATCCATTTGGTCAAGAAACCGGCAGGAAGATCGAACTTCGTGTTTTCGATGAAATACTCGGTCACATCATTCAAGAGCTTCTGGTCTGACTGCTGCTCGAATTGCTTTTCGGAATCCTCCTTAATACGTTCTTTTAAATCTTTGGCAGAAGTAATTTCGTCCTTTCCAAAGAGCTTGTCAAAAAGCTCCTGGTCCAGCTTTGCGGGTTCCCGCTCGTTTATTTCATCGATAATGAAGGTAACATCGATTTTAAGCCCTTCGCTTTTTTCTTGAGAAATTCCTAAAGAAGAAGCGAGCATCGCATCTTCTTTGAACAGTCCTTTCGTACTCAAAAGAACGGAATCCCCCACTTTTTTACCAACAAGGGCGTCCATTGCTTTTTTACTCTTGAATCGGTCGAGCTCGATAGTGGTCTTATGTTCTATTTCTTCTTCCTCATTTACGAATGAACCTGTAATCTCATCTTTTTTGCTGATTTCGGATTTGCTTATGAGTTTACCATATTGTTTCTGGATACGTTCGACTTGCTCGTCGATCATCTTTTTGTCCGCAACGATCTTGTAATGGGTAATGGCTTTCTTGGTTTTTAAGGGGACTTCGAAATTTGGAGCCAGACCCAATTCAAACTCAAAGTCGAAATTTTCGGCATCCCAATCGAAACCATCCTGTTGCTTTGGCAGGGGATTGCCAAGTACATCCAATTTTTCTTCAGTGAGATAGTTGTTCAGGTTGTCTTGAATCAACTTGTTCACCTCATCGACCAAGACCGCTTTTCCATATTGCTTCTTGATCAACCCCATGGGCACCTGACCCTTTCTAAAGCCGGGTATATTGGCCTGTTTCTTGTAATCTTTAAGGATGCTGTCAACCTTATCTTGGTAGTCATCTTTGGTAATTGCCACTTTTACAACGGCATTCAATTCATCAATCTGCTCTTTCGTAATATTCATTTGTCACTATTTTGATAAAATAAACGGGATGCAAAAGTAGTATAATTTAGCCCATCCACCAAGTTTTTAAAGTGCTGGGATTCAATCTATTTTGACTTCGTTTTATCGGACTTCAAGAATGAAAATAAAATCGATTGGAGAAATGAAAGCAGTAGGCTGAACAACAGGGCCCACCAAAAACCATTTACGGCAAAGCCATCGATAAAGTGATCGGCCAACAAAATGATGACGGCATTGATCACTAATAAAAAAAGACCAAAGGTTACAATGGTAATCGGTAATGTCAAGATGACCATAATAGGTTTAACGATAAAATTCAGGAGACTCAATACGACGGCCACGATAAGGGCGGTGGTGTAGTTGTCAACAGAGACATTGGGCAATACTTTTGATAAGACCACAACGGCAAGAGCGCTCAAAAGTAATCGTAATAGAAATTTCATATGGATGTTTTTAAGGGTGTCAAACAAAAAGGATGCCTAAAAACTGGCTCCTATAAAGGTACTTATTATTCTATTGTGAACATACAATGGTTTTTCTGAGTTGGTAAAACCGTGGAGATTTAACCATGAATGTCTAAGATGAAATCGAAGTATACACGGTACGCTGGATTAGGAATTCATAAAGGCAAGGGATTTTTCAAAAAACTGGGTAGGGTTGGCCGCGTGTACCCAATGGCCCGCGTTTTCGATAGTATCGATTTTTGCCAGTGGAAAATGTCTTTTGATTTCTGGAAGGTCGGTTTCCGCTACATATTCCGAGGCATCTCCTTTTAAAAATAAGGTAGGTCCCCCAAATTGTGCCGTCGCACTTATATTTTCTCCGATTTCTTCCATTTTTGTGCTTAGTACAGGTAGGTTGAATCGAAGGGCCAACTTTCCTTTCTCCGCCCAAAAGAGGTTTTTCAACAAAAATTGTCGCGTACCAAAATCGCTAAGGAATTTGGATAATTCGGCATCGGCATCCCCTCGGGACTTTATTTTTTCGAAATCCAAAGCGCGCAGACCATTGATGATGTCATGGTGATGCGGCGGATAGTACTTGGGTGAAATGTCAGCAACAATTAGCTTTTCGGTGAGCTCGGTATGGTCACAAGCAAACTGCATAGCTGTTTTGCCACCCATTGAATGACCTATGATGCATATTTTTCCCAAGGTATGATGTTCGATATACCGTTTTAGGTCATCAGACAAAAGATCGTAGTTGAAATTTTGCGAATGGAAGCTTTTACCGTGGTTTCTTTGATCGATCAAATGCGTCTCATAGCCATTTTCGGCATACTTCGTGCCTAGCGTTTTCCAGTTGTCAGACATACCAAGAAAACCATGTAGTATGATTAAAGGTGTTCCGCTTCCGATGATTCGTGAATGTAGAATTTCGCTCATTTCAATTTGTTCAAATACATATTCACAACATTGTCAAGCCCAAAGTAGAGCGACTCGCAAATGAGGGCGTGACCTATAGAAACTTCAAGTAAGTGCGGGACATGTTTTTTGAAGTATGCAATGTTGTCCAAGCTGAGGTCATGTCCTGCATTGACCCCTAAACCACATGAATGTGCTATTTCGGCCGCCTTTGTAAAGTCTAAAACTGCTTTTTCCTTGTTTTCGACGTAGGTTTTTGCATAGCTTTCGGTATACAGCTCTATACGGTCTGTTCCGGTATTGGCTGCACCCTCTACCATTCGGGTGTCGGCATCTACAAAGATAGAGGTTCGTATGCCTTGGGCTTTAAAGGTCTGAATGACTTCCTTAAGAAAGTCTTTATGGGCTATGGTATCCCATCCGGCATTCGAAGTAATGGCGTCAACACTGTCAGGAACTAAAGTGACCTGGGTAGGTTTCGTTTCCAAAACCAACTCCACGAATTGATCAATTGGATTCCCCTCGATATTGAATTCAGTGGTCACGACTTTTGTCAAGTCTCTTGTGTCTTGATACTTAATATGCCGTTCATCGGGTCGTGGATGAACAGTGATGCCTTGGGCTCCAAAACGCTCAATATCCGAAACGACCTTGAGCAAGTCCGGTACATTACCACCACGTGAATTTCTCAAGGTCGCTATTTTGTTCACGTTGACGCTAAGTTTTGTCATGTGCTAAATTGATTTAATAAGACCCAAAAATACGAATTAGGCATGCCTTTTGATGTTTTAAATTAGTATTTTGCGATATAATTAAAGCGATGCAGATTCAAACCCACATTTTGTCCAATATTGAGGTCTTCGACGTAGGTGAATCTTTGGAAAAGGTAATCCGATTTTTCAAAGGGCATACCTATTCGCATATTGCCGTAGCTGAAAAAGGACGTTACTTAGGTGTTTTCAATGAAGCCGATCTAGAGACTTTCGAGGAAGGAAAAAAAATCGAGGATTATCGCTACAATCTAGAAAGCTTTTTTGTTCGAAAAGATACCAACTGGCTCGATGTACTTGAGAAGTTTGCGCGTAATGAATCGAACCTTTTGCCCGTTTTGGGTGATAGTGAGGATGTATTGGGCTACTACGATATCACCGATATTGTTAGCATGTTCATAGACACCCCTTTTTTCACCGAACCAGGAGGAATCCTTATTGTTGAAAAAGGAATCAAAGACTATTCATTTAGTGAAATAGCCCAAATTGTTGAAAGTAATAACACTAGGTTTATCGGGGGGTTCATAACCGATATTCACAATGATGTTGTTCAGGTGACCATCAAAATCGGTACTACGAATCTAAATGAGATTCAGCAGACCTTTAGGAGGTATAACTATAATATCATTTTTGGCACGAATGATGATCAGTTTCTTGAAGACTTAAAACAACGCTCTGATTATTTGGATAAATATCTTAACGTATAATAAGATATGAAAGTTGCTATTTACGGGCAGACCTACCAAGAAAGTGCTGTTTCATATGTTCTCGAGCTTTTAGATGAACTTCAAAAGGTCAATGCCGCGATTTCCATAGAAAAAGAGTTTCACTCCCTATTGTCTAAAACCAAGGGGGTAAGTGCTTGTGATACTTTTGATGAAATCACGGGCCTTGACAGTACTTTTGACATGTTCGTTAGCTTCGGGGGAGATGGTACTATTTTAAGGGCCACGACCTATGTTCGCGATTTGGGGATACCTATTGTGGGTGTGAATACAGGGCGCTTAGGCTTTTTGTCGACCTTTAAGAAAGAGGATGTTAGAAAAGTGGTTACTGAATTTACCCAAGGATCATATTCGATTGTTGAAAGAAGCTTAGTTGAAGTCAGTGCGAGTGGTGGTATTCCGGAGTTCGCGGAAATGAACTTTGCCCTGAACGAGGTTACCGTTAGTAGAAAAGATACCACTTCTATGATTACTGTCGAGACCTATCTCAATGACGAATACCTGACTTCATATTGGGCAGATGGCCTGATTATCGCTACGCCCACCGGGTCGACCGGATATTCCTTGAGTTGCGGTGGTCCTGTAATTGTGCCTACGGCCAAATCATTGGTGTTGACCCCTATTGCGCCACATAACTTAAATGCCCGTCCGTTGGTAATTTCCGACGATACCGTGATACGTCTAAAAGTATCGGGTAGGGAAGATAATCATTTGGTTTCCCTGGATTCCCGCATTGCCTCAATTGAGAATGGTAGGGAAATTCATATTCGAAAAGCAGGGTTCTCGGTTAAAATGATCGAATACACTTCTGAAAGTTTCTTGAAAACGCTTCGCAACAAGCTTTTATGGGGCGAAGACAGGCGTAATTGAACTTCGAGCAAAACAATAAATACTTCTAAAAACTGTTTATCATGTGAGAACAGGAATGTGATAATTCAATAGTGTAAGCCACTGCAATTGTTATATTTGCAAACTTTTAGAATTTATGAGGAGTTTACTTTTTTTAATTCTCTTTTCCATTATGGGTATCGTGCAGGCACAAACCTATGAAATTGGGGTTTTTGGAGGAGGAGCCAATAATATTGGCGATGTTGGTAAAACCAATTTTATCCTACCTTCGGATTTCGCGGTAGGGGGGCTGTTCAAGTGGAATAAAAGTAAGCGGTACGCCTGGAGGGCTAGTTTGATTTACGGGAAGTTCACCGCCGATGACTCAAAATCAAGTATTGCTTCAAGGCGAGAACGGGGGTTTGTAGTCAACAACTCCATCTTGGAAGCATCGGCAGGACTGGAGTTTAACTTCGTTGAATATAATTTGCATAAATTAGGCCCGACATTTACGCCATATTTGTACACTGGGGTGACCTATTTCAGATATGACTATAATTATTTTGACGCGGGAAGGTTGCAGAACCTTGATCAGAGAGATGGGGCATTCGCCATACCGATGACCGTTGGCTTTAAATATCGGATCAGCCAACTTTTTATCTTGGGGGGCGAAATTGGTGCACGGTATACGTTTACGGATAACCTTGATGCCAGTAATCCGGAAAAATCGAATATAAGCCAACAGATAGACCCGGCCTTCGGAAATGTTTTTAGCGATGATTGGTATGTTTTTACAGGTCTGACCTTTACCTACACCTTTGGCAGAAAGCCATGTATGGATTGTTTTGAGTAATATGGGAAATGAATACTACAAAAGATATTAAGAGTGAAAACCTGCCGGTCCATATCGCCATCATTATGGATGGTAACGGGCGATGGGCCAAACAAAAAGGCAAACTTCGTGTCTTTGGTCATGAAAATGGGGTGAAAACCGTTCGCAGTACGGTCGAAGACTGCGTACGAATCGGTCTTCGGTACCTGACCCTATATACGTTTTCCACAGAAAATTGGAAGCGCCCTAAAATAGAGGTTGATACCCTTATGCGGCTCTTGGTCTCCTCCTTGAAAAAAGAATTAAAGACCTTTACGAAAAACAACATTAGGTTAAATACGATAGGTGATATTGATTCTTTGCCGGAGAGTGCTCGTAAAGAACTTTTGGAGGTGATGGAAACCACAAAGAAAAATTCCGGAATGACCTTGACTTTGGCCCTGAGTTATGGCGCTCGCGAAGAGCTGAAAAATGCTGTGAAACAGATAAGTATCAAAGTTAAAAATAATATAATTTCTCCCGAAAATATTGATGAAACCATTATAAATACTCATCTTTACACGCACGATTTACCAGATGTAGATTTGCTTATCCGTACTAGTGGAGAACATAGGATAAGCAATTTTTTACTTTGGCAGATTGCATACGCCGAACTATATTTTATTGACGTATTTTGGCCCGATTTTAAAGAGCATCATTTAGTTGAGGCCATAAAGAATTACCAGAACAGAGAACGACGATTTGGAAAAACTAGCGAACAACTCAATTAATGATGTGAAAAGAACCACATCACTAAAAGTCCTTTTTACCCTTCTACTCCTTTTAACTTCAATAATCAATTTCGCTCAGGGCGGCGGTTCTTATGAGGATGGCAAAAAGTACATTTTAGGGGGGCTCGACGTTACTGGCTTAAAGAGCTATAACGAACAGACCGTCAAAACCTACACCGGCTTAAGAGTGGGGCAGCCTATTACAGTGCCTGGAGACCAGATCAGTGCGGTCATCAACAAACTTTGGGGCTTGGAACTTTTTAGCAATATTGAGTTCTATGTGGTCAATGTGGAGGGTGATAAGATATTCCTGGAACTGGCGATAAGTGAAAGACCGACATTGACTTCCGTTACTGTAAATGGGGTAAAGCCTCGAAAAGTTGACGACATCCTTAAAGATACCGACTTAAAGAAAGGTAAGAAGATAACCGAGAGTCTCATTGCGAATTCTCGAAACTATATCCAGAACAAGTATAAGAAACAGGGTTTTCTGAATGCAAAAGTCAACATCATAACAGCTAAGGATACCTCGGAAACCAATGCCCAACGTATGGTTATCAACGTGAATAAGGGCGATAAGGTCAAGGTCAAAGAGATTGTCTTTGAAGGTAATGAGAAGCTGACGGACAAGAAGCTCCGTAAGGCCCTGAAAAAAACGAAGAAGAAACGCTTTGGGCGCTTTTGGAAGAAGTCAAAATATATAGAAGAGGATTACGATAATGACCTTAATTTATTAATTGACAAGTATGCCGAAAACGGGTATCGTGATGCGAGAGTACTTTCGGATACCATTGTTAAGGTAGATGAAAACAATATCGCGCTAAAAATCAAAGTCGAAGAGGGTAACCAATACTATTTTGGTGACATCGATTTCGTAGGTAATTCAGTATATACGGACAGGCAGCTACAAAGTGTATTGCGTATCAAAAAAGGTGCTGTATACAATGGGGTGGAACTGCGTAAAAGAATCGCAGACGACTCCAAGCCCGATGCTCAAGATATAACGAGTCTGTATCAGAACAACGGCTATCTCTTTTCAAATATTAATCCGGTCGAGGTTTCCGCTGAAAACGATACCATTAATTTTGAGATTCGTATTGTAGAAGGTAAAGAGACCTTTCTCGATCATGTTACGGTTGCGGGTAACGATAAAACCAATGACCATGTGATTTTTAGGGAACTGCGCACAAGACCTGGTCAGAAATACAATAAGTCAGACATCATTCGAAGTATTCGAGAATTGGGCCAATTGGGCTTTTTTGATGCGGAACAGGTGAAGCCAGATATTCAGAACCCGGATCCCAATGAAGGTACCGTAGATTTGGCCTATAGTTTAGTAGAGTCGGGATCGAGCCAGATTGAACTTCAGGGAGGTTACGGCGGCGGTGGTTTTATAGGTACATTGGGACTCTCATTCAACAACTTTTCAATACAGAACCTGTTCAAGGGAGAGGCCTATAAACCTGTACCCATGGGTGACGGTCAAACATTTGCGTTGCGTGTACAGGCGAGTAGAACGTTCAGGGTCTATAGTTTGAACTTTAGCGAACCATGGTTAGGTGGAAAAAAACCGGTACGATTCAATCTTTCCTTTTCTAGAACCCAACAGTTCGGTATCGCACGTGATGAGTTCGGGAGAATTCTAAACGGTAGAATAGAGCCGGATAAGAATCAACAATTTTCTATCACCGGAGTTACGGCAGGTCTTGCCAAAAGAGTGCGTTGGCCAGATGATTATTTTACGATTTCACATTCCCTGGCCTATCAACTTTACGATTTTAGAAATTACAATATCGGTCTCTTCAATTTTGGAAACGGAAAATCCAATTCCTTGGCCTATACTTTTGGCGTTTCGCGAAACGCTACCTCCGGGGGGCGTATATTTCCAAGAGGCGGTTCCAATTTCGAGATCACGGGTAAATTTACACCGCCGTATTCGCTGTTCAGTAATAAAGATTTCAAATCTTTGCGAGATGAAAATGAAGAACTGAATCTGCAAAGGATAACAAATGGAGGGTTATCAGCTGAAGAACAGACGCGACTTGAAGAAATCGATCAAGAGCGTTTCCGGTGGTTGGAATACTACAAGGTAAAGTTCAAGGGTGATTGGTACACTACTTTGATCGGTAGTGCCGATAAATCATTAGTGTTGCGGACCAATGCGGAATTCGGTTTTTTAGGAAACTACAATAATGATGTGGGCGATGTGCCGTTTGAACGTTTTTTTGTGGGAGGTACAGGTCTGGGTAACTTTACCTTAGATGGTAGGGATATTGTTCAGTTAAGAGGATATGACGAGCAAACCCTGACCCCGCTGGATCCATTGACAGGCCAACAAGAAGGAGGATTGATCTACAACAAGTTTTCCTTAGAATTGAGGTATCCGCTCACATTAAAGCCCTCTGCTTCCATTTATGCCCTTACTTTTTTAGAAGGAGGTAACGCTTTCAACAATTTTCAAGATTTTAATCCGTTTGAAATAAAACGATCGGCTGGTGTGGGGCTTCGCATCTTTATGCCCGCATTTGGTTTATTGGGTATTGATTTCGGTTACGGATTCGATCCTGATAATACCGGTCGCGAGACTGGGGCACATGGATGGGAAACACACTTCATTATCGGCCAGCAGTTTTAATTTAGCAGCTGTGTAGAAATCTAAAGCATTGATTTTAATAGTTTTAGTATTTTTGGCACGGTATTTTCTATAGGATAAAACGAAATTGTAATGAAGACAATACTAAAATCAAATCGGAAAGCCCGGTGGGCAATTTCAAACGTTCTTTTTATACTGGGAGCTATACTTTGCACGACCACTGCCATAGCGCAGCGTGGAGTTCGAATTGCCTATGTTGATATGGAATACATTCTTGAAAATGTAGAGGAGTATCGAGGAGCAACGGAACAATTGGCGACGAAGGTCGAAAAATGGAAAGTAGAGATCGAGCAGAAGCAAAGTGAGGTAGAGCAAATGAAGAAAGACCTTATGGCGGAGAAGGTGCTCTTGACCGATGAATTGATTTCCGAACGGGAAGAGGAGATTCAGATACTGGAGAAGGAAATGTTGGAATACCAACAAGCTCGTTTCGGACCGCAAGGGGATTTGGTACTTCAGAAGCGGCAGTTGATACAACCGATACAAGATCAGGTGTTCAATGAAGTGCAAAAAATCGGGACCAATAAAAAATATGATTTTATTTTCGATAAATCTGCGGATGTTGTAATGTTGTACTCCCAAAAAAGACACGATATCAGTGATATCATCTTAAGGGGCATCGCGCGAACCCGAAAGGTAAGTGCGCCAAAGAAGAAAAAAGCACAAGAAAGTCGTTTGAAAGATTTTGAAGGCGATGGAGAAGAGGAGGAGGTTATTAGCGAGGCGCTACAAGAACGTCAAGATAAGGCCAAAGCTGCAAATGAGGCTAGGGCCAAAAGCGCCGATGAGAAACGGGCTGAGCAGTTAAAATTACGAGAAGAGCGCAAAAAAGCGTATGAAGAAAGAAGAAAAAAGTTGTTGGAAGAACGTGAGGCCAGAAAGAAAGCCAAGCAGGAAGACCGAAAAAAAATAACGGAAACAGAAAAAGATACGATTAACTAAAATTAACTCGAATACCATTAATTAACTCTCAAATACATAAACTTAATAAGTCATGAAACATTTAAAGAAAATCGCAGTAGCCCTAGTGTTGTTTGTTGCTGCTAGCAGTTTTGTCAATGCGCAAAGTAAAGTAGCGCACATCGACGTTCAAAAATTGTTGGCCGATATGCCAGAAATGAAGGCTGCTGAATCAGAATTGAAGAAACTCTCTGAAACGTATCAGGCAGATATTCAAGCTTCGATGACCGAACTTCAAAATAAATTTCGTCAATACGAGGGCGAGGCGGCGAATATGTCGAAAGAAGAAAACGATAAAAGAGCGGTTGAACTACAAGGCTTTCAAAAGAGCATTGGCGAAGCACAACAAGCAGCACAGCAAGAAATTCAAAAAAAGCAGGCAGAACTTTTCGGTCCTATTTCGGAAAAAGCGAAAGCGGCCATTGAAAAAGTTGCTGCGGCCCAAGGTTTTGACTATGTCATCGACGCTCAGGCCGGTGGTGGTCTGATTGTTGCCAGAGGTAAGGATTTGCTTGCCGAGGTCAAACAAGAATTGGGTTTCTAGAAAATAGAAACTGATTACGAAAACAAAAAACATCCCGCTTAGCGGGATGTTTTTTGTTTACAAAAGTTTCTGTCGAATACCTTGCCATCTCAGTGTACGAATGAATCGACCCTCCTTCGCGTTGACCAAGAAAGGTTCCCGTTCCTTTTTAGCCAAGAAGAAACCATACATATTGGCAAAAAATGCCTTTCTATTTTTTTGTTTCCAAGCCATTTTCAACGAGGCGATACAACTGATCAATAGCCCATAACGCATGGCGTACATGGCTTTCCCCTGTAATAGTTTTGCTTTGGGGTTATACGCCTTTCCTGTCGGACGTAAGTGTTTGACATGAAGACTGTCATCAGTAAAGATCTCATATTCGTGGTACTGTGCCAAGAGCTCATCGACTGTATCCCAGCCCATGGCATCTTTGAGTCCTCCAATGGCCTTAAAACATGAATTTGAATAGGCCTTAAAGGCCCCTCGTACATGGTTTTTGTTCATGGGGTGATTCAATTTCCACTCGTTATAGGTGACTTGTTCATAGACAAAACCACCGGCAATACCCACTTTCGGATTTCCTTGGAAGATATAACCTATCCGTTCAAAATAATTATCGGGCAGAATGATATCCGCATCTAATTTTACAATAAAATCGTAGGCATCATCAAGTAGCTCGAGCCCCTTGTTGAATGCCTGTATAACCTTACTGCCCGGCATATGTATGTCAGCTGAACTATTGTTCAGTTTTTGTATATCTATTTTAGTATCTAAGAAGGTATTGATTATCCGTTCCGTTCCGTCCGTCGAGTTATCATTGACCACGACAACTTTTTTTGGAGGTAGACTTTGATGAACTATTGAATTGAGTGCATCTCTCAAATGCGCTTCTTCGTTGTGGGCCGGTATGATAACGTAGTAGTCCATCCGTTTTGATGAATAGTGGGCTTAGTTGACTCGATACTCGAGATTTGTTTGTTCTGGCGCTTGCCTACAAGACAGGTAGGCAGGCGTCTATTTGCTCAATTAGTTTTCGTTCAAATGTCTCATAAGTGTGCCTTGAGATAATTGGCTGGCCTTTCCGCATACACAATATAGTATCTCGGTGTAAAACTACGGAGTAAGGGCCGAATACCTATTTTTTTCACGGGGTTCGTCCACTTGGCGCGATCTTTTATTTCCCATCCTGATTTCTCGAGTAGCCAATCAAACTGCCAATCTTCAAACTCGTGATAGTGGCGGTCCCAAGGATCTGTCTTGCTTTTGTAGGCTGTTGAGAACCATAAGCGCATAGGTATACTAGCCACTAATTTTTTAGCCTTTATTTCTCGTAGTACATTGAAAGGGGCAATAAGATGTTCAAAAATCTCAAAAGCTGTAACCACACCTGTCGTTGATTTTTGAACTGATGAATAGTCCAGGTCCAAATCTTCACCACCGGTATTTTCAACCGAAAAACCGTGTTCTTTCATAATCGTTGAAAAGGGATTCTCGACGCCTAAATCTAAAATAGGTTCGTCTTTGGCGATGTGTTTCTCTAAAAATGACAAGGTATGTTGAAAGCGCTTGTTCGGAAAAGTCTTTTCGTACATGGGAAAGGTTTCTGGTTGAGAGGTCTTAAGTCATTGGACACTAAGGTCAAGAAACTACTTGAAAAAGCGACCAGAACTTTTACACCTCGTAGGTGATGGCATTTACGTTCATGCCGGCACCAACACTTGCAAAGATAACAACATCTCCCTTTTGAATCTGATGATTCTCCAATTTTCCCTTTCGAACCATATCGAGCAGAGTCGGAATGGTAGCAACAGAGCTATTGCCTAGTTTTCCGATATTCATTGGCATTACCTCCGCTGGAATTTCTTTTTCATATAGTTCATAAAAACGTTTGACGATAGCTTCGTCCATTTTTTCATTCGCCTGATGGATGAATATTTTCCTTACCTCCGAAATAGATCTTCCGCTTTGGTCCAAACAGTCTTTCATAGCCAGCGGTACGTGGGTCAAGGCGAATTCATAGATTTTCCGGCCGTACATCTTAATAAATTTTGTATCCCTGGTGGACGTTTTGTTATTCGACGTGCCATAGAACAGAAAGTAAGCCTCGTCTTTGGCATGAGTGGCACTGGCATGTGCCAGAATTTGACCCTGACCTTCCGTTTCGGCTACAATAGCCGCTCCGGCCCCGTCGGAATAGATCATGGAATCACGGTCATACGGATCCGTGATTCTTGAAAGGGTTTCGGCGCCGATAACCAAACACTTTTTGGCGATTCCACTTTTTATAAAAGCATTCGCCTGAATGACACCTTCGACCCAACCCGGGCATCCGAATAGTAAATCATAGGCAACACACTTTGGATTTTTGATTCGCAAGTGATGTTTGACCCGGGTGGCAAGGCTTGGCAAGGTGTCGCCTTGTGCTTGCCCATGTGCCACATCGCCGAAATTGTGTGCGAAAATGATATAGTCGAGATTTTCCTTGTCCATACCGGCATCGGCAATCGCATGTTCTGCTGCTAAAAAAGCGATATCCGAGGTGTTGAGATGATTGACTACATAGCGACGTTCACCAATTCCGGTAATAGCCTTGAATTTTTGAATAATGACGCCGTTTTCCTGTTTAAAAGAAGACCCATCCGGGTTCAAAAAATCATGGGTTTGAAAGTCTTGATTTTTTACGATTTGTGTTGGCAGGTAACTGCCTGTTCCGGTAATACCGATGGTCTTCATGAGGTTAATGGTTTAGGATGATGGAATATAGCCAAGTCCTGACTATTTGTTATGCGCGCATAACAAATAATACGACGTTCAACCGGTGAATATGCAGGGCTGCGAAAACGAAAAAGCCCTCGCGAAATGCGTGAGGGCTTGATTTTGGGGTGTATTCGGTACTATTCTACTTCAGCGTAGGCCTCAATTGGGGCGCAGGTACAGATTAAATTACGATCGCCATACGCATCATCTACACGCCTGACCGTGGGCCAAAACTTATTCTCCGCAATATAAGGTAGGGGAAAAGCAGCCTTTTGCCGAGTGTAAGGGAACTTCCAATCATCGGTCGTGACCATACCCATGGTATGTGGAGAATTCTTCAAAGGATTATTGCCATCATCGGCATTGGCCTCATCGATTTCTTCCCGTATCGCGAGCATCGCATCACAAAATCTATCCAGTTCCATAAGGCTCTCACTTTCCGTAGGTTCGATCATCATGGTACCCGCTACCGGAAAGGATACCGTAGGTGCGTGAAATCCGTAATCCATTAAACGTTTGGCGATATCGGTCACTTCAATGCCATTCACTTTAAACGGTCTACAGTCGATAATCATTTCATGAGCAGCTCTTCCACTTTCTCCGGTATAAAGTACCTCGTACTTGCCATCTAAACGCTGCTTAATATAATTGGCATTGAGAATTGCGATTTCAGTGGAATGCCGAAGACCTTCTTCGCCCAACATCTTGATATATCCGTAAGAAATCAAACAAGCCAAACTACTGCCCCATGGAGCGGCCGAAATCGCTGTGATGGCTTTTTCACCTCCCGTGGGTATAACAGGGTTTCCTGGCAGAAAAGGTACCAATTGTGAAGCCACACAGATCGGTCCTACACCAGGTCCACCACCCCCATGTGGTATGGCAAATGTTTTGTGTAAATTAAGGTGGCACACATCGGCACCGATCATTCCTGGGTGGGTCAGTCCGACTTGGGCATTCATGTTTGCCCCGTCCATATAAACCTGCCCTCCATGTTCATGGATCAATTGGGTTATCCGCTTAATAGAAGACTCGAAAACCCCATGGGTAGAAGGATAGGTGACCATTAAAGCCGCCAAATTTTCTGAATGTAAGGTTACTTTTTCTTCCAAATCGGAAACATCTATGTTGCCCTTTTCATCGGTTTTGGTGACGATTACCTTCATGCCGGCCATAACCGCTGAAGCCGGATTCGTTCCGTGCGCAGAAGCCGGAATGATACAGATATTACGGTGTGCTTCACCGCGTGATTTGTGGTATGCCCTAATGGTCATTAAACCGGCATATTCACCCTGTGCCCCTGAATTCGGTTGTAAGGATGTGCCCGCAAAACCAGTGATTTCCGTGAGGTCTTTTTCCAATTCCTTTAAGACCATATGATAACCCTCTGCTTGTTCTATAGGGACGAACGGATGTATATTGCCCCATTGGCTCCAACTCAAGGGAAGCATTTCCGAGGCGGCATTCAATTTCATCGTACAGCTGCCTAAAGAAATCATAGAGTGATTTAGAGCCAAGTCTTTACGTTCTAGTTTTTTGATATAGCGCATCAACTCGGTCTCGGAATGATAGGAATTGAACACTTTGTTTTCCATGAAAGGTGACGTTCTCCGCACATTTTCGGGAATGGAAGAAGTAGTGGGAATATCTATTATTTGAATGGCATCTTTTTGAAACGCTTCGGAAAAAACGCTGAGAATTCGATTGACATCGATAAGGCTAGTCGCTTCGTTAATCGCAATCGATATGGTCTGATCATCTACATAGAGAAAATTCAGTTCGTATTTTTCAGCCACTGGTCTGACCACACTTGAATTCGCTTTGATGACGAGCGTATCGAAATAAGAAGGGTTTGTTTGGTAGAGCCCCATTTGTTCTAGCCCATCAACAAGGGCCGTAGTGTGTGCATGCACGTTCCGGGCAATGTACTTCAGACCTTCAGGCCCGTGATAAACGGCGTACATTCCTGCCATTACGGCCAATAACACTTGCGCCGTACAGATGTTGGAAGTAGCTTTGTCTCGTTTGATATGTTGCTCTCTCGTCTGAAGGGCCATACGCAGGGCTGGCTTTTCATCGGTGTCTTTGGTCACCCCGATAATTCGGCCGGGAATACTTCGTTTGAATTGCTCCTTGGTGGCAAAGAAGGCAGCATGAGGCCCGCCATATCCTAAGGGAATCCCGAAACGTTGCGTGGTGCCTACGACGACATCCGCCCCAAATTCTCCAGGAGGCGTTAATAAGACCAAACTCAAAATATCGGCAGCTACGGCAATCTTAATGTCATCGTTTTTAGCCTTAATGACAAAATCAGCATAGTCATGTACAATGCCGTGTTTTCCTGGGTATTGTAGAAGGGCACCGTAAAAGTCTTTTCCAAATTCAAAAGTTTCATGATTACCAACGACCAGTTCGATGCCTAAAGGGGTTGAACGGGTCTCCAAAAGAGAAAGTGTTTGCGGTAGTACTTCCTCAGATACAAAAAATTTGACCGTGCCACTTTTTTTCTGCTCCCGGCTGCGGACATCGAATAACATGGTCATAGCTTCCGCTGCCGCGGTACTTTCATCTAGAAGTGATGCATTGGCCAGCTCCATTCCCGTGAGATCTGTCACCACAGTCTGAAAATTAAGAAGTGCCTCCAATCTTCCTTGGGCGATTTCGGCCTGATAAGGTGTGTATGCAGTATACCATCCCGGATTTTCTAGTATGTTCCTTTTGATTACGGAAGGAGTCAAGCTCTCATGATATCCCAAACCTATGTAGCTTTTGAATACCTTGTTTCTTTCGGCCAACTCTTGTATATGGGTCAAAAATCCATGCTCACTCAAAGGAGCATCCAATTGTAAAGGCGTTTTCAAGCGAATCTCTTCAGGAATCGTCTCTTGGATAAGTTGCTGTAGACTATCAACTTCAACACTATGCAGCATGTGCTGAAGATCTTTATTTTGAATGCCGATATGGCGCAATGCAAACACGTCAGTTTTCATACATGAAAGTTATTCAAATTAGCTTTGCAAAATTAAGGATTAATTCACTGTATAAAGGTGCTTTATCGACACGGCACACGAAAGTTTTTAACCAAAATCAAGGGTTATAAACAGTTTGGCTACTTTTGTTTAATGAAGGTTTTACGGCGCATTTTTGATTTTTACCTCGACGCTAGTATACATGTGGCATTTGCTGTGATTTCTTTGATTTGGGTGACCCGTTTAACATTGAACATTTCTTTTGAAAACCATCTTGGGTGGTTTCTATTTTTTTCATCTATTGCCTGTTATAATTTTATAAAGTACGGCGTAGAAGCTGAAAAATATATTTTGGTCGTGAATCGTTACCATCGGGGTATTCAACTCTTCAGTTTTTTCTGTGTTCCTTTTGCCCTTTATCATGCCTATTTCTTGAACTTCGATACATTTTTAGGAATTGCGGTTCTCTTGGTACTAGTGGCAGTATATGCCCTGCCTATATTGCCGGTGTCAAAGAACCTCAGAAGTTGGGGAGGGATTAAGATTTTTGTAGTGGCATTGGTTTGGTCGGGTACCACGGTAGTCTTGCCAATACTTTCAAGTAAGACTTTTTTCTCTTGGGATGCCGGAGTAGAAACCTTTCAGCGATTTCTTTTCATTCTCGTCTTAATGGTGCCTTTTGAAATACGTGACCTGGCCTACGATGCGCCCGATCTAAAAACCTTACCACAACGATATGGCGTTACAAACACAAAAATCTTGGGCGCATTATTGACCTTGGTGTTTTTTTTCACCACCTTTTTGAAAGATGAAATTTCAATTGGGGAACTCACCTCGAAAGGCTTGATTTTTTTGTTTTTGGGGGTGGTCATGTATATGACCAAAAGAAACCAATCGAAATACTACGCCTCTTTTTTTATAGAGAGTATATCGATTCTATGGTGGGCTTTATTAGAGGCTTTTCTTCAGACCAATTAGGGTTTACGCTGCAGTTGCTCCTTCATTTTCAGTTTTTCCTGTTCTGAAAGACTATGAAGGTTCGCTTTTTCACAAAGTGTAGTGAATTCGGTATTTTTTTTGGTGAAAGCCGAACAGGTTTTGCACATCAGTAAATGAAACCTCAGTTTGAGTTTATCCATAAAAGAAGCTTCCCCATATTGGGTTTTGTTGCAAATTATAGCGGCTTTATCACAAGAAATCATAGCTAATACCAATTTTCATTAAGGCAGCCCATTAGAGCTGTTCTAGCTCTGTGGATCATTACCCAAAGGTTGGACGGATTAATTCCCAATTCATTACAAATCTCTTCTGTTCCTATCCCTTGAATTGTTTTCATCTTGAAAACTTGGGCTTGTTTTCTGGGTAATTTGGAGATACAAGAATGAATGGCCATTCCTAGCTCCTCATTTTCGATTGTGCTGTTTTCCAGCGTGCTGAACGGATCGGCGACTTGTTCTTCCAACCAGTCCCCTTCAGAATCTGAATTTGAGCTATAGCTCATACGTACTTCCGCTTTGCCTTTGTTTGAATTGATTTTGCGATAGTGATCGATTACCTTGCGCTTGAGAATAGCGATTAACCAAGTGCGTTCGGCGGCGTCACCTTTATAATTCTTTGCCGATTTTAGACCTGCAAAAAAAGTCTCCTGCACCAGATCTTTTGCGATTTCAGAATCGCTAACCCGGGCAACCGCATAGTTGAAAAGATAATCAGCGTATAAATCGACCCAAGAATCGGGTTGTAGTTGATGAGTTGTCATTTTTCCTTTCTCGTTATCAAATGTAACTGAATTTGATGTAACTACCTTTAAATTTTCTTTTTGAGATGTAAATTTTAATGCTGCCATAATTTTTATATTTACTGAAACATTCAGTTATGAAAGTGTATTTAATACTGTTCTTCATTGTCGTATTCAATTTTTCCTGTGCTCAAATGTCGTCAAAACCTATCACGGAAGTCTCACAGAATGAAATCAATAGCGTGATATTGGTCGATGTAAGAACACCTGGGGAATTCAAAGCAGGCCATCTTGAGAATGCGATAAATATCAATTGGTTTGATACTGACTTTTCAAAACAAATGACTAAAATCGGAAAGGAAGAAACCGTATATGTATACTGCAAGAAGGGAGGGCGTAGTGCGAAAGCGCAACAGCTGTTAGACTCCTTAGGTTACAAAAAGGTGGTAAATCTTGAAGGAGGGTACGACGCATGGTCGGCCAACAATAAATAATATGAAATTAGTACTTCTACCACTTTTGACCATTTTGATACTCGGGTGTCAGATGAATACCTCCTCGAGTAAAGATGGTTCAAAGGGAATCATGGTCTCTGAAAATGGTTTGTCGGCAAGTAGGGTCTATCTCGCCGATGCCGAGGAGGAGACCGATAACCGTACATTCTTTTATGGTCAAAAAATATATACGAATTTTATTGACATAGATGGCTTTATCGAGGAGAACGGTAAAATATTTCCGCAGATGGATATGTTCGTATTGTCTAAAAAAGGAGATACCGTTTTGAAGCGATATGACTTGTTTGGGGCTGATTTTGAGGGCCTCGATGGTGATGATTCGTCTCTAAACGGTCATATGATCTTGGCAAGACCTATTTACTCCGGAACTACCTACGCCTTAGCATGCCATATCAGAGATACAAAGGGAAATGCAAGTATGAACACGAAGATGGATTTCGAACTGGTGCCTGACACGAAAATTAAAGTAGTCTCTAACGGACTTACGTATTCAGAGGCATATATCTATTCCGATGATCGAGATGAGATTATTCACGATGGGACGTTCAACTTTTTTGAAAATCTGCGTTTTGATATTCAAGACCTTGATGGGTATGTTAAAAAAGACCAAGCGATACATTTGGGTATGAGCGTGAGGGTGATCGATAATGATAACAATCAGATACTCGATATGGCAGATGTCTTTGAAGAGCCAATTACCAATGAAGCCCTTTTGAAGCAAGGTGTTGCTGCCACGCTCATTGTCAAAGAAGGTCAAATAGCGAATCCGTTAAAATGGCAGATTAGAATTTGGGATAAGAACAGCGAGGCGAAATTAAAGGCGGAAGCAAAGATCAATGTAAAAAATTAAAGTGATGTTTTTGGAAGAAAAACCCAAAGAGATCACATCATTCATGAATTTTATTCTGAAGGGAATTGAACCTTGGATGATGGTACGATAATCATAATCACAGCGGATATTCCCGCTTCTTCAGCGACCTGCTAGAAGGATGTAAACTTGGATTGTCTACCACCCCGCTGTTTCGATTAAGCGGGCAATCTGGGCGAAATAAAAAAGGAAACAGGTAGTAGCTTTACCGCCTATCTCCTTTCATGAATACAATGGTTTTTCTAGTCTTCCAAGAACATTTTATTTGCCAATACAGTTTCGATCTCGTCTTCGGTAAGACCAGCTTCCATATCGTTGCCATAGGCGTAAGCCATAATCATTTTCTCCATTTCGAGAAAATCATGATTGGCATCGATGCTAGAACACATAAAACTATTTTCGGTATCACATTTATCGGAGTGACCAAAACCTAAGGCATGCCCCATTTCATGTTTAAATAGGATAGGCAGTGTACTTGATACCCATATTCTTGAGTTGCTTAAAACGGAATTGTTATTTGAGGTAATGGCATAGCCCGAGAAGGTCTGTCCGTCAATAATCGCGAACATATCATCCCAAAGTCCATCTATATCATTGGTGTCGCCAAAATAGAGATGTGCATTCGATTCTTCTAAGGAAGCCACTAGTGAAATGCTGAAATCACTATTCTCAAAGATCGTATTGTATTCCTCGAGAACGGCTTCTACATTTGCTCTGAAGTCCGTACTAATCTGTCCATCCAAGTACAGTCTCATGGGTTGCATCCATCTACTCGTATTGCTTAAAGCACTGTTCGTCGGGGCTTGCCATAACGTCAAATACTGGTAATATGCGATGGTCCCTTTTTGCGTGTCTGACAACAGCTCGTATTCATCAATATTGTTGATGGTCAACTCGAAAGCCTGTTCGACAATACTTTTCCCATCGAAAACGGAAACGGTAAACGGAAGGCTTTCACTGGCTTCATAGTCTAGAACCAATGTGTTTCCAAGGGTGATTTCACCGTTTGCCTCATTGATTTCCAATCCACTTTCACTATTGATTGTAAAGGTCAATTCGTCGTTATCGGCGTCGGTAGCACTTACGGTTCCTATTGAGGAGCCAGCTTGGCTATGTTCATCTATGGCAAAGGATTGTTGTGTAATCGAGGGTTGACTGTTTTCTGTTTCTTGTTTGATTTCATCTGAATCACTACTACAGGAAGCAAGAATAAGTGCAGGGACAATAAAAAAAGATTTGTTCATTGGTGAAACAAGTTTTGGTTATGGTCCCTAAAATACCCATCCCAACAAGGGCCTGAAAGTAATTGTTGTCAAGTTACTCGTAGCTGTGGTATAGAGCCTGGAAAAAGATGTTCGGGCTCACCGTGTTACGATGTAAATAAAGTCTAGTTAGGTAAGCACGCCAAAGGCTGCGCTAGCGCTGCGAGATGGTGAAACTGAATTTTGACATCGGAATGTCAAAGTAAAATACGAAATGAAGATTAAGGAAAAGCCGAAAGTTATCCAGCTTTTTTTATGAGTCCGGCTCTTTCAAGTAATGCTTCAACTTTGGGTTCGGCTCCTCGAAATCTTTTGTATAAGACCATGGGGTTTTCGGTTCCTCCTTTAGACAGTACATGATCCTTGAACTTGGTTGCTACCTCTTTATCGAAAATTCCTTTTTCCTTGAAGTAGGCAAAGGCATCTGCATCAAGCACTTCGGCCCATTTGTAACTATAGTACCCTGAAGAATAGCCCCCTTGAAAAATATGGGCAAACGCAGTACTCATACAGGTTTCAGGTGTATCAGGATACAAATTGGTACCGTCAAAGACCTTGGATTCATGAGCTTTGACGTTGCTGATCTTCGATGGATCGGCTCCGTGCCAAGACATGTCCAACAATCCAAAACTCAACTGGCGTAGGGTAGCCATGCCTTCTTGAAAAGTAGCGGATTCCTTGATTTTTTTTACGAATTCCATAGGAATGACTTCCCCTGTTTGATAGTGCTTTGCAAATAACTGAAGTGCCTTTTGTTCATAGCACCAGTTTTCCATGATTTGTGACGGAAGTTCCACGAAATCCCAATAGACCGAGGTGCCCGAAAGACTCGGGTATGTGGTATTGGCTAGCATACCGTGTAGTCCATGACCGAATTCATGAAAGAGGGTAGTGACCTCGTTAAAGGTCAATAAAGACGGTTTGGTTTCAGTAGAAGGGGTGAAATTGCAAACATTCGATATGTGGGGCCGTACATTCATCCCATCTTTTTTCCATTGGGGTTTGAAGGAGGTCATCCAGGCACCGCCACGCTTTCCGGCTCTGGGGTGAAAGTCTGCATAGAATACCGAAATGAAGTTTTTGTCGGCATCGTAGACACGAAATGTCTTTACTTCCTTGTGATAGGTGTCGATATCGGTGACTTCTTCAAAATGCAATCCGAATAATTTTTCAGCTACTTTGAAGACACCTTCGATAACGTTCTCAAGCTTGAAATAAGGCTTAAGTTGTTCGTCATCAAGGTCGAACAGTTTTTGTTTCAGTTTTTCAGAATAGTAACTGCCGTCCCACTTTTGAAGTTTGTCAATTCCATCCAGATCCTTGGCGAAATCTTCTAGCTGTTTGAATTCCTGCTCCGCGGCGGGTTTCGCTTTATCTAGTAATTCATTCAAAAAAGAATGTACTTTTTCAGGAGTTTCGGCCATGCGTTCTTCCAGAACAAAATGGGCATGTGTGGAATATCCTAGAAGTGTTGCACGTTCATGCCTTAGGTTGGCAATTTTGAGAACAGTCTCCTGATTGTCAAAAGCATCGCCTTTGAACGCTTTGCTTCCAAAGGCCAATGAAAGTTCCTTTCTCAGCTCACGGTTCTTCGCATATTTCATAAAGGGAACGTAACTCGGATAATCCAGTGTGATCAACCAGCCTTTTTTTTCTTTTGATCGGGCCAATTGAGATGCCATTTCTTTTGCTCCTTCCGGCAGTCCATCCACGTCTTTTTCATCCGTCAAGTGCATCTCGTACTTGTTCGTTTCCGCCAAGACGTTTTCACCGAACTTCAATTTTAACTTTGATAGTTCGGCATCGATTTCACGTAGACGCTTCTTTTTTTCTTCAGAAAGATTGGCCCCGTTTCTACTGAAACTCTTATAGCGTTTATCCAAAAGGGTCTGTTGTTCCACGGATAGGTCCAGTGATTCTTTTTGTTGGTAAACGGTCTTTATTCTTTCGAATAAGGCTTCATTCAGGGTAATATCATTTCCAAATTCAGAGAGCAGGGGCGAGACCTCTTGGGCTATTTTTTGTATTTCTTCATTCGTCTCGGCTGAATTGAGGTTGAAGAATACACTTGAAATTCGGTCCAACTGCTGCCCTGAGAATTCTAAAGTTTCGATTGTATTTTCAAAAGTTGGTTTTTCTTGGGTTGATGTTATCGCATCGATTTCGGCCCGAGCATCTTTCATGGCCTCCAGAAATGCGGCTTTAAAGTGCTCGTTTTTAATTTTTGAAAACGGCGCAGTGTCGAAGGGTTGTAGCAGTGGGTTCATTATAGTGAAATTGAGCTATTGGAATTATGTGTTGGGAAATGTATCAGGATTGCGAAGTGCATTTGCCATCGATCGGCTATGGTTTATTGTTCACTGATTTGGCGCCCTCGATAACTTTTTGTTTCAGTCCTTCTTTATACAGTATGATCTTGTCCAAAACGCAGTTATCCGAGCTTCCGATAATCTGGGCAGCTAGAATACCTGCGTTCTTCGCGCCATTCAAAGCCACAGTGGCTACCGGAACACCGCCAGGCATTTGTAGAATGGATAGGATGGAATCCCAACCATCAATTGAATTGCTGCTTTTTACTGGTACACCAATCACCGGGAGTGGTGACATAGCTGCGACCATGCCCGGTAAGTGAGCGGCCCCACCAGCTCCGGCAATAATGACTTTATAGCCATTAGTATGTGCATTTTTACTGAAGTCGAAGAGTTTTTCAGGAGTGCGATGGGCAGAAACGATATCGACGTCCACTGCAATATCGAAACCCTTTAAGATATCTATTGCATCTTGCATGACGGGTAGGTCACTTGTGCTCCCCATGACTACGGCTACTTTACTCATTGTATTTTAAATTTCTAACTACAATACCTGAAAAGCTACTTCCGGTATCAGGTAGGGTTATATTGTTTACAATCCGACCTTTTGGTAATCGTTGTATTGGCACGATATCAAGCCCGATATGTTTTAAAACTATTTGGAAACCACCTTGATGGTTTCCTTTACTTTTTGCGCTATGGTCCGTGCCTCCTTTACATCTTCATTCACAATAGTGACGTGCCCCATCTTACGAAAAGGCCTTGTTACTTTTTTTCCGTAGATATGTGGAGTGACACCGGACATGGCCATAATTGCATCGATGTTTTCGTAAACCACTTCACCTGTATGGCCTTCGGCACCGACTAGGTTTACCATAATGCCCGCAACTTTACTGTCCGTATTTCCCAAAGGTATATCGAGAATCGCACGCAAGTGTTGCTCAAATTGATTCGTATAACTTCCTTCTATACTGTAATGACCACTATTATGGGGTCTTGGTGCTACTTCGTTCACTAAGATTTCATCCTCTTGGGTCTGAAACATTTCGACTGCTAAGAGCCCGACATGTTTGATCTCTTCAGATACGTTTAAGGCCACCTCTTGCGCCTTTTGGGCTACCTCCTCGGAAATCCTGGCCGGACAGATGACATATTCTACTTGATTGGCTTCCGGATGAAATTCCATTTCCACGACCGGATAGGTTTTGACTTCTCCACTAGCACTTCGGGCTACGATAACGGCCAGTTCATTTTTGAAATTCACCATTTCCTCGGTGATACATTCTCCGGGGGGGAGTCCTTCAAGGTCTTTTTGTTCTCGCACGACCTGTACGCCTTGACCGTCGTACCCAAACTGGGCCGCTTTCCAGACAAAGGGAAAATCAAGTCCTCCATTTTGGATGCTATCCTTGATCTCGTTCACGTAGGCAAAACGTTGAAAATCGGCTGTTGGAACGTTATGGTCAACATAAAACAACTTTTGTTTCGCCTTGTTTTGAATAATGCGCAATGCTTTAGTCGGTGGAAAAACTTTTTTACCCTCGTCTTCGAGCTTTTCCAATGCATCAAGATTGACATTCTCGATTTCAATGGTAAGTACGTCTACCGTCTTTCCGAATTCGTAAACGGTGTTATAATCCATCAAACTACCGATGACGAATTCATTGCAGGCTATGCGGCACGGAGCATCCTCTGAGGCATTCATAACCTTTGTTCGAATATCGAACTTTCGGGTTTCATAGAGCATCATTTTACCAAGTTGTCCACCTCCTAGAATGCCTAAGGTAAAGCCTGAAGAAAAGTATTCCATATCGAATTTGTTCCAATCGTTTTGGGCGATGTTGTAAAAATACGTCGAATTCGTAAAACGAAAGGTATTCCGATAAAAAAGAGAAATCAAAATAGTATATTTGGCATCCTAGATTTTGAAACTGTGCTAAAACTCCACGACCAGTATTTTAAGCCTTATTTGTCAGAAGAAGAAATTTTGTCGGCCGTTAAGAACATGGCTGAAAAAGTAGCTGCCGATTACAAGGATGAGGTCCCGATTTTTGTAGGTGTGCTCAATGGGGCCTTTATGTTCGTGTCCGATTTTTTAAAACATTATGAGTACCCTTGTGAAGTCACTTTCGTTAAACTCAGTTCTTATGGCGGATTGACCTCTACGGGCATTGTGGAAACCCTTCTAGACGTTTCCGAGGATATCAAGGGGAGAAGCGTTATCATACTTGAAGATATTATTGACACGGGGCGCACCCTACAACAACTGATCCACATGTTTTCCGATATCGATGTGAAGGAATTTAAGATCGCCAGCCTTTTCTACAAAGCGGAAATCTATAACGGGGAATATAAAATCGACTATGTCGGCCTCGAAATTCCGAATAAGTTTATTGTGGGTTACGGGCTTGATTACAAAGAGCTCGGCCGTAACTTGCGAGAAGTATACCAACTAAACCAAAAACATATGATCAATCTTGTGCTTTTCGGTAAGCCAGGTGCTGGAAAGGGTACCCAAGCCGAGTTTCTAAAGGAGAAATACAATTTGGAACATATCTCTACGGGAGATTTGTTCCGCTACAATATGAAAAATGATACCGAACTGGGCAAATTGGCCAAATCATACATTGATAATGGAGATTTGGTTCCCGATGAGGTAACGATAAAAATGCTGGAGGATGCCGTGGATAAAAACCCGGATGCAAGCGGATTCATATTCGATGGTTTTCCCAGAACTGCAGCTCAAGCTGAAGCACTTGACATATTTTTGGCAGGAAAGAATATGAAAATCGATGCAACTATAGCGTTAGAGGCAGATGATGAGGTGTTGATCGAACGTTTGCTGGAGCGCGGCAAAGTTAGTGGTCGAAGTGATGATCAAGACGAAGCCAAGATCCGGAACCGGTTCGAAGAGTATAATGTAAAGACCGCACCCTTGAAGGATTTTTACGAAACGCAAGGAAAGTTCCACAGCGTGAATGGTATTGGCGCCATTGATGAGATTACCATGCGATTGGGCAAGGTAATCGAGGAGCTTTGATTCGGATACGGTCTGAACAAGGTTATTTGATATAATCACTCGCCCTAGAGAGTTGATATACAGTACAAGAACATCGTATCATGACTTTTGATCTGCAGCCTTCTTTGAAAGATAGTTTGATTGAAATCAGACCGCTGATCGCCTCAGATTTCGAGGAGCTTTATGCAGTGGCATCAGATGCTTTGATATGGGAACAACATCAGAACAAAGACCGTTATGTTCGCGAAAATTTCACTGCTTTTTTTAACGAGTCCATAGCTTCGAAAGGGGCATTGACCCTGAGGGATTTGGATTCTCAAAAAATAATCGGTAGCTCGAGGTTTAAGTGTATCGATGAAGAAGAGGGCATTGTTGAAATAGGCTGGAGTTTTCTATCAAGGGACTATTGGGGCGGATCTTATAATAAGGCATTCAAACGATTGATGATCAATTATGCATTGCAAAGCCAAGCCGCCGTAGTTTTTTATGTAAACAACTTGAACTATAGGTCACAACGCGCAATGGAAAAGTTGGGTGCGAGAAGAGGAATGAATACCAACATACCTTGGGTTGTACCCAAAGAGAAAGGGGTTACCTTTATTATCGACGAGCCACTTTCCTAGTACCAGGGAAAGTTCACCCTCGAGTGTTCGTTGTTTGATCAAAGGGAAATGAATCACTGAATTATGGCCTTTTATGATCTGTCTAAATCGGAACGTGTTGCGCTGGTGGAGAAAATCACCCGTGAAATTCGCAATGACCTTAAGCAGAACAAGGTCGAAAACGTCCACTATTATTTCTCCGATGTCGATACTTATATTCGCAAGTCGGCCTATTTGTCATTGGGCAAGATGTATAAGTCCGAAAGCGATTTACGGTCGATTATAATTGATACGCTACTGAAGCTGAAGTCTTCGGAAAACCCGAAAGTACGTCAAACCGTTGTGAATGCGGCAGGAGAGATTGGAATGGTCGATTTTAAAGACGTTCAACGATTTTTCGATGAGGGGCTGTTCGATGCCCATCATTCGGTGAGAAATGCTGTTATCGGCTCATTAAAGAAAATGGGACAAAAGAATCCGGTGCCCATATTGAAATGGGCTGCGCCTTATTTAGAGCATTCCGATAAAGAAATACGAAGGGAAATCTGTCATGGTCTTGAATTACGGGGGCGTACGCACCCTCAAGATATTCTACCCCTATTACAGAAGTTACAAAATGATAATACAAGGCGGGTACGGGGCACGCTTGTGCATGTGTTAGGTCAAATTGCATATAAGAAAGGATGCTTACAAACGGTAGTCAACGCTTTAAACCAATGGGAGAATAAAGCGCTGGTAAAAGAGGCCTTAGATGAGATTGTGGATGTACACGAACGCTATAAAGATTTTGCCATATTGACACAAGAGGAGGCCATTGCATACATCGATACGCAGTACAAGGGGTAAACCAAGAGCTGATTTCTTCCGAACCCCCATATGAATTGATTACTTTTGCCGTTTGAAATGCGATTGCCCTAACCACAAAAAATCAGAATGACCGAAGGTAATTTTGTAGACTATGTAAAGGTGTTCTTAACTTCCGGTAATGGAGGTAAGGGCTCGGTACATCTACACCGCGAGAAGTATATCACTAAGGGTGGCCCGGACGGGGGAGATGGGGGCCGAGGAGGCCATGTCATTCTTCGCGGTAACCAAAACCTGTGGACCCTGGTAACCTTCAAATTCAAGAAACACTTTAGGGCCGGTCATGGGGAGCATGGTAGTAAAAGCCGTAGTACCGGTGCGGATGGAAAAGATATTTATATCGATGTGCCCCTTGGCACCATACTTCGTGATGCGGAAACCAATGAAGTGCTCTTGGAGATTACCGAGCACGGCGAAGAGAAAATCGTTTTGGAAGGGGGTATGGGCGGCCGCGGAAACTGGCACTTTAAGTCTTCGACCAATCAGACCCCTAGATACGCCCAACCCGGAATCGAGGGTAAAGAGGGCAGCTATATTCTTGAGTTGAAAATCTTGGCGGACGTAGGACTCGTGGGCTTTCCCAATGCGGGGAAATCAACTTTACTTTCCGTAATAACTTCGGCAAAACCTAAAATTGCGGATTATGAGTTCACCACGCTCAAACCTAATCTGGGTATTGTACAGTATCGCGATTTTCAAAGTTTTGTAATGGCCGATATTCCCGGGATTATCGAAGGCGCCGCGGAAGGTCGCGGATTGGGGCACTACTTTCTGCGCCATATTGAACGAAATGCAACCTTGTTGTTCTTGATTCCCGCAGATAGCAATGATATCAGTAAGGAGTATGACATTCTCTTGGATGAGTTGCGTAGATATAATCCGGAGTTATTGGATAAGGAGCGGTTGGTCGCCATTTCAAAAAGCGATATGCTGGATGAAGAACTAATGGATGAAATGCGTTCGGAGCTCGATAGGGATTTGCAGGGAGTCAAGTATCTGTTTATATCTTCCGTGGCGCAACAGGGAATCGTTGCCTTAAAGGATCGGTTATGGGCAATGCTCAATGAATAGGTTATTTGTGTCGTTTCACACGCACCACATAGGTGGCAACAAGGGTATCTTCTATCTTAATATGTACGTCATACAATCCCGTTTTTTCAAACGTATAATCCAAAATGCATTTTTTTGGTACAAGGCTTGACTTCGGGGCTACGGTTCTGTCATTGCCACCGGTATTCAAAACTAAACGGATTTCTTTGCCTTCAAATTCTTCAGGCACGCTAAAACCGAAAGAAACAAGGTCATTTTTTGCTATTTCTATATGCATCTTGTTCGGGTAGAGCGGAACGATCGGCAGGGTGAATGCCTCTTTGTAGACAACAGGACCATCTAAAAACTCTTTAAAAGTGGGCAGGTCGCTAAGTAAGGACGAACCTATTTCCAGTGGATAGTGATTTTTGATGAACAGTTCAGGGTCCGCTAAAAAATAACCGTCGAAGTAGTCGTTTTGAAATTCCGGTCCATTTTCTTGTAACATCACCCGGCCGGCAGACCAAGTTGCATCGCATAGATACCATTTTCCGTCGATTTCGATGGTGTTCCAAGAATGGTTGGCCGTGCTTTTCTCATTTAAGCGGAGGGTAGGGGTGCGCCCATATCCGTTTACGATTTTACATTTAAAACCTGCTAAACTAGCCATCTCTCGTATTAGATAGGCATATCCTGTACAAGCGGTCTTTCGGTCGGCAATCAGTTTCGCAAACACTTTCGGGGTAAAACTTGCATTCCATTCCAAATATGCTTCACGATCGTCCGCTAGTTTTTTCCTCTTTTTTCTGGTCGTCAAATAGGCACCATAATCATTTTCGATATTGGAACTGACCCAAGTATAAATTGCCCTGAATTTTTCAACAGGAGTCGATAAATCGGTGGTCAATTTATGGGTCAGTACCGGTAAGTTTGTGAGACTCTCCCCCTTGTAAAGGGCAGCAATACTGTCCGCCTCTTTGAAATCAATTGCCGGAAAATCGGAACGCTGTCCATAGCAAAGAGTGGAAAACAAAAACGTTAGAAGGAAAATCCGCCTCATTATTTGAAGATCGCTATGAACTTCTGGAAAATATTGCGCTTGGTCTTGTATGCGCCTCCGACCACTACTGCGCCCATCAGCTCGATGTCCGACAAGTCGAACCTAATCGTGATGTCGACGATTTCAGATTCCGATGCCTCGATAGTATGCTCCTTTTTTCCGTAACCGATATAACTGAAAACAAGGATGTCATCGACCTCCAACGGTCTTGGAAATTCGAATTTGCCATCAAAGTCTGTTTGGGTGCCTTCCGTAGTGCCCTTTAGAACCACGTTTACACCGGGTAACGGTAAGTTCTCTTCATCGAGAACGGTTCCAATTACGGTATACTTATCGGCGACCGTACGATTGGAAGCCTCGAATCGCTGTACCGCTCCGATTTCAGTCCGTAGGGGTGAATTTACGAGTGCTGCCTCCTGTGCTTGTAGGTCAGGGGTTGCACATAACGTTACTAATGAAAAGCTCATTAAAGCAATACCCTTGGTGAGAAAATTAGTATTCATGGCTTGGTGTGTTTGATACTCTTTTAATTGTGATTTCATGAAACGACCACAGGTTTTACCTGAATTTTGATCAAAGTACGCTACGAGTGCTTCATCGGATAGGGTCGTGAAATCAATTACTTCTTTTTGACAAGATTCACAGAACCCCCCTTGGGAAGTTGTTGCAAAATCTTCATAATTTTCAGAACATGGTTCTTTTACGGAAATACGAAACGAATTTTTCATAATGTTTTGGTTTTATAGTACCTGTCTAAACTAGGTTTCTACGTGCTTATATAAAACCGACCTTGAGGGTAACTACATCGTACATTCGTAAACGTATGCTTTCAATGAGTCTGAAAAAAGTAAACTCAACTCTAAATTAAGAATTTCTAGTTTACTTTCACCCGTACCCCTTCTGAATGACTACTGAATTCAGGGGCATACATGCTTTGAATAGTGGTGATGCCATTACTGAAGTCTCCAGCGTTGTTGACCCGAAGGTCATATTCGAAGACGTATATCCCTTTGGGCAAGTAGTCAAAGAAGAAGTTCGTGCTAGCATCTTTAGTGGCTTCGTAGTAACCGAGCCCGTCTTGCCACTTGTACGTGGAAAAAACATTTATGGGTTCGAACCCGGCGGCTCGCATATCTTTCATGTGAACAAATTCCATAGTGCGGTCAGCACGCAACTCGATGCGAACCCGTACGAGATCCCCGACCGTCAGGTCCGTTTTATCAGTGATTTCTGAAATTTCCTCTCCCGTATCGGTGTTGGTTTTCAAAAAGAGTTTCTTTTTCAGTTTTAATGGGGTTTCGGCTGAGGTAATCTTGTCCAGATCTTCGAAGTATTGCCAATAAAGTGCTCCCCACGCGATACCTTCGCCTTTTTTCACGATTTCTACTTCGGCCATTTCGGGTTTTATTTCGGTAGAGTTCCAAGAAGTTTTAAAATACCCCGTACCTGCCTCTACTTTTACCTCCTCCAATGTGGAAGGTTCAATTTTTTCACCTCCGATCAAGACATCCACGGCATCGGTAACGGATAACCAATCACTTCCCTGTAGTAAAAGGGCGTACACTGCCTCCGTGGTCGCTTTGGTGGTTTTCCATTGATTGGTCTGTTTGTTTTTTAGTAACCAAATTTTGAGGTTGTCCACAATAGTGATGTCTTCTGGTCGAATTTCGGAGAATGCTTCGATTAAAAGAGCTTGTGTTTCGATGGGAGCTTGATACCAGTGCCAAGAATTTGTATTCTCTTTCCAGTACATTCCGAGTTCTTCTGAAATAATGCTATTTTCTTCCAGTGCACGGAGTATCTTTCCGGAGGTCGCGTTTTCATTGTAGCGATTCGTAATAAGGGCCAGCATTCCTCGAGAGTACAGATTTTTGCTTTTCCAATACTTCTTTGCCTGGCCTAAGTAGTAGTTCTGTATATCATTCACCTTTTTAGAAGTTTTGATACCCTTGAAAAAGCTTCGCATGTACAAATAATGAATTTGCGTTTGACTTAGATGATCATCGTTGATTGCCGTAGTATGACGTTTCATTCGATTATATTCTTTGACAAATTCATCATCCAGATAGTTGAGGGCATTTTGAATCATGTTACGTTCATCACCCGTATCCATAGAAACAACACCGAGTTTATTCAAATGCCCGAAACCAGCAATGATGTGTTGGGTGACAAAACGACTATCTGGGCCACCGTTGAACCATGGCCAAGCCCCTGAACCTTTTTGACCTTGCTTTAATTTGTTCAACGCAGCGGATTGCTCATTTTTCATCTTGTTCAAGTCAAAGAGTAGGGCAATACGTTTTTTCTGTTCTGTTTCCGATTGGGCATCACGCAGCCAGGGGGTTTCCTGAATCAGTAAGGATTTCAGTTCTTGGTTTTTCTCGAGATTGCTCAGAAGAGCGTCCGAGTTCGCCCATTGATTAAATACTTCCTGTATTCTTGGGGTACTATTGGCGATATGAGTGGTCAAGGCATTGGCGTAGTACCTTGAAAAGGTCTGTTCGTTACAGTCATATGGGTATTCCATTAAATAGGGAAGCGCTTGAACCGCGTACCAGGCCGGATTTGATGTCATCTCTAACGTCAGCTTGTGATGTTTTAGAGTGGATGAGTTGGTCGTTTTTAATTTATCTAGGGTAAAGGTTTTGGTTTGATTGCTCCGAACCCACATCGGTAAGGTTTCGGTAACCAGCATACGATTGGTCAGAACCGGCAGTAAATTTTGTTCCCCATCACTAAAGTCGCCGGCCTTTGCGGTTACCGTATATTGGATGGCCTGAATTCCTTCCGGAATCAAGAGGCTCCACGAAACTTGGGTATTGCTGAGTGAATCGACTGCAAAAGAGACCTCATCATGCCGATCTTGCGTTTTACTTCCACTTAACAAGGTACTTATAAGAACATCTTTGGAAATATCCTCTCCGGTCAAAGCATTCACTAGTTGTAGCCTTGCCATTCCGGCAAGGTTTTTATCTGTAAGGTTGGAAATTTTACTGCTGATGTTAATAAGGTCACCCTCTCTTAAAAATCGGGGAGCGTTGGGTATGACCATAAGCTCTTTTTGAGTAACGCTTTGTAGCGTTCTGTAGGAACTCTGCAGATTCTTGGTATGTGCCAATAGTTGTAGATTCCATTTGGTCAAGGCTTCCGGCGTAGTAAAAGTGAAGGATACATTACCTTCTTTGTCCGTTTCTAATTGTGGAAAGAATAAAGCGGTCTCCTGTAGGTTTTTCCGAACCTTAATTTCGTCGGATGCATCACTGTTGTTTTGCCCTTCCGATTGAGCGGCGCTTTGCTTATTTTTTTCAGGCATGGGTACGGAAGATTTATCCACTTCCATTGCTACGCCTGAGGCTTGGTCTTCTAAAACTTCGGAAAGTTCCATGTCTTGCATATCCATAGCCGCTCCTAGTGGTGCAGGGGCGCTTTCCTTTCTCATCATTCGGCTACGACGGTTGGCGCCATAGTACGACCTTTGGCCGAAATAGAGTCCGAACCAATTAAAGGAATCAAAACTGGGGTCACTATACCCATACCAACTCGTATCCTGATAGGTGTTGAAGGAACTGGTCTCGAAACAGCGGTAGGCATTGGACCTCCTGTTCGAATAATAGGTAGGTCTGGCCAAAGGATTGAAACCCCAATAGTGGCCTCTAAAAGAATCTAAAGAGGCGTCGTACATACTGGCCAATAGTTCGGCCGTCACCTGGTCACCCTTGGGTCCTTTGATCTTGAAAGACCAGGTCTCGTCAGTTCCGGGCTGTAGTTTATCGCGGAAAGTAACGGTCTCAATTTGTAAGTCGCTAGATGGGTAGGGGACTTGCATATTCAAAACCCCGGTATTAAAATGATTGTAAACAGCATAGCTATAGGTAACCGCAAAACCGCCTAAGTCCTCTTTATTCACAGGCACTGTGAAGCTTGTTGAATTCTTGTTCAGGCGAATGATCTTGGTGTCGATGACTTTTCTGTTTTTTTCAATGTTTATGGTTACATTGACGTCCGATGCGTTTGATAGCAAGGTTATACGTGCCTTATCCCCGATTTCGTAACTGCTCTGGTCTGTTTTGATCTGGAATAACTGATTATCCGCTAGTACTTTGTCAGCATCACTGAACAGGGTGGTCTCGAGAATATCTTTGACCTCTTGGCCGAATTTATCCTTGGTTTCCAATTCTATAATATACTTGCCTGATTTCCATTTCTTGATAGTTCCCAATGCGATTTCCCTAGATTTTTCGGTATCGAACTCCGATTGCCAAACGAGATCGCCTTTTTCCCAAGTAGATGAATCGTGTTCATTCTCAAAGGCGTGATGTGGAAATAGATGCTTGAATTCCTGTTTTGAAAAGCCCTTGTAATCAGGAGCGGCCCATTTACGGGGTCGTATCACGAATTCGGGAGCTTTTAGCTTGTACATTTTAACGGTCCCATTAGCGGGTACAAACTGGTTGTTGAGATTGTTCGTCGTTATGGTGAGTTTATGATCTTTTTTATCTTTATCGAGCGGATTAGCTAAGCTCATATTGGCCGTTAAGGTATGGTAGCCTACCGTTACGTAGGTCGTAGCGCTATGCGTTTCCCCATTGATGTCGGTAACATCGGCCGTCACTTCATAGTTGAAGGTGGGTTGGTTTTTCTTATCCGTACTGTTATCGGGTAGTGCTTTGAAATCTATATTATAGTTGCCTGAACCATCTGTTTTGGTTTCACCGTGGGCTATTTCTTGAGGATTCCTATTCCGTCCGCCATAACTCCAATAATACCAACGGGGATAATACACGGAGCGCTTCACCCGATAAGAGACCTTGGCGTCGGTAATCGCACTGCCTGCATATGCTATGGCCGTTCCGTGTACTTTTACACTATCATTTACTTTATAGGTTTCCGTAACGGGTTCAAATGACGTTTCGAATTTTGGACGTTTGTATTCCTCTACAGCAAAACTGGTATATCCGCTTAGAGGATATGTGGCAGACTGTACCTGAATCGAAAATTGGCCGGTCAACCCATCGGCCGGTAATATGAACTCCCCGGAAAACGAGCCATAAGCATTGGTTTTGAAATCGCCTTCGCTCACCAGTTGACCGTTCACATCGTTCAAACGAACGGAAACCTGAGTATCTTCTAATACCGACGAATTCTCTTTAATGCGTTTTAACGCGATACCCTTAAAATAAACCGGTTGTCCTGGTCGGTAGATACTTCGGTCGGTAAAGAGAAAACAAGAATAGGACACACTAGCCTCAGGCTGTTCATAATTTCTATAGATGTAATAGTCTCGATAATATACCACCTCTTTCTGGTAGCTTATCGTAATGCTCATGTCACTCCATTCAGTAGCTGCTCTTTTGATCGTAACCGTTCCGGTTTTGTCAGTTGTAAGTGTTTTGCTCAATCGCTTTCCATCATAATTCAGGCGATATCGGAATTCCATTTTGGCATTCTCGATCGGTTTCCCATTATTCCGGTCGATAACTTGAAAGCTTTGATGGGTTTCGGTCTGTGTCTCCACTACAGCAAGGTTTGTAGCTTGCACCGGTGAATATGCAAAGGTTTTATCCTTTTTATCGATGGGTTCTGCCAAAATCAAATAGTGCCCGTTTTTTAGGGGTGGCATTGAAACCTCAGTGCTATGGGTTTGGTAGTCCTTTTCGTTTTTAAGGGAAGTCTCCCATGATTGGGCAATAGGCAGTTTCTTGATATAGGCAAGCTTCTTTTCTTGTGGATAGAGATCTTCAAGGGTTTCCCATTGTTTTTGGGTCAATGTACGCGCCGTGAATTGTAGGCTATCATAGTTCTTATAATTCACCAATAATCGGGAAGTCATGTTGGTCGGCACATGCTTTTCGGTGGTCAATTGCAGACTATGCGCCAATACCTGCGATTTTAAGGACTTGCATTTTTCAGCACCTCGACCGACGGGGTTTTCATTGATGACAAGTTCGCAAAGTTCAAGGGCCTCTTTGATTTTCCAACGCTGTGCTTCACCGGTTTTGGGTTGATAGCGATTTCCTTGCTGCTGTAGCAATTCCGCTCTCTTATGATTGTATAGGCCGGAAGCTAAATCGCCTTCCCTCGCTGCCGCTACATTTTGTAGTACCTCTTCATACCGTTGCTCTTTGTCCTCAAAAACTGCATTTAGATATATAAAATCCATTCGTTGAAGATCTACTTCGGCGAAGGTGTACGGATTTTTTGATGGTAGGTGAAGTAATAGTAGTTGCTGAAAGATACAGAGTGCCTTTGCCTGTAATGCGGTGCTGTCATTGGCAGCAATATTCAGTTGCGTGAAGCTGTCCCCATCACATAAAAATTCCGGATTATCGATTTCGAATTTGTCGGCCGGCCGAGTGATATTGTTTTCGCTGGTAGTATAAAAGGCCAATGCATTTTGGGCCAAAAGGTCGTACAACGTAGGGCGATATTCTTCAGAACCTTCCTCTTGGTCAAGTATGAGGTCAAAATCAGAAACAGGTGTTTGCTTCAGATCCGATTCATGCTGCAACGAGGCTTCGAAGCGAAGGGAGATTTCATTGAAAAGAGTAGTTAAATCCCAGGTCCTGAAATCTGAGGAGTCTACCTTTACTACTGTTTTGGTCCTGTTATAGAATTGATACCTATTTTGTTGAAAAAACTGCCAATAGAGTTGGGCCATATAACTCTCTAAAACGTTTTTTGTTGGAAATCCAGCTTTCTCGATTTCACTTTTGAAGTCGTTTATGATTTTTAACTGTGCATCTTCCTCTAAGGTCATTGCATACTTTGAGGTATGCAAAAGTGCCTTTACTATTTGAGGCGCATTCCGCTCTTTTTTGGCCTTAGCGGAAATTGTTTCAACAACCCTGAGAGCGGATTTGGTCAGGGCATCGTTTTCGAGCTTTTCGACCTGTTTCCAGAGGATTTCGAAGGAATCGTTTTTTTTTTGTGATGGCGCCATCTGCGAAAATAATACTATCGTTAAAAGGGTAACAAAATGTTTCATTACTTGAATGATTAAGCTATAGGCCATACGTAGGACGTTTTTGCCCTACTTGGCGTATGCAATTGCAAAGTTATGTGCAAAGATGTGACCAAAACCCCCTGAAAACAATGAAAAATGAGCGAAAGAGGTATTTGGATTAGTAAACCCCTCGATTCTCAATTCCCCTTATCTCCGAATCTGTCTTCTGTTGGTCTTGTGTTATGGGCTATAAGGATTTTAATAACCCGCCATCGATCGGGATTTGCGTTCCGGTAATAAAAGCAGCGTTGTCAGAAGCCAAGAAAGCGGTTAGGTACCCATATTCCTTGGGGTCTCCAATCCGTTTTAACGGAACTTTCGATTTCATGTCTGACAAGACATCTTTTTCAGAAATACCGAGTTGTTCGGCCTTTTTCGCATTCAATTGAGCGATTCGTTCTGTGTCAAAGTATCCGGTGAGTATACTATTGACCGTAATCTGCTTGTCCCCTACATCAATCGCCAGAGATTTGGCCCAAGTGACCAAACTAGCTCTAATAGAATTGGAGAGCGCAAGATAAGATAACGGCTCTTTTACAGAAATGGAGGCTACATTAATGATGCGTCCCCATTGGTTTTGAATCATATAGGGCAATGCCAACTCCGTAGTGCGGACAACCGTCTTGAAAAGAAGGTCAAAAGCCTCTTGATAATCCTTGATATTTTTTTCTAAAGCGTTTCCTGCCGGCGGACCTTGGGTATTGTTGACCAAAATATCGACCTCATGCGATTCAAAATAACACGAAATAATTTTCTGGAAACCCTCGAAATCAGAAAAGTCAACTAATATATAATCGTGCGATTGTCCTTCAGAAGTCGATAAACTATCTAAAACGGACTTTAATTTCGTTTCATTTCTTGCCATCAGGGTGACACTGGCACCACTTGCGGCCAATTGTTGGGCGATAGCCTTCCCGATACCTCCACTGCTTCCGCCGACTAAGGCCTTTTTGTTTGTTAAGGATATTTTCATTGGAGTGATTTAGGTGATACTTCAATTGAATTACATATACTCCTCACGCCTTGGGCTAAAGACATCCAGTAAGCGGCATGGAGTTAAAGCTCTGCCGCTATGAGACAGATTTGAGCCAATTGGCACTATGGCACCAGGACGGTAAATTTTCGTTTCCCCGTCCAAGGTGAACTCAAATTCCCCTTCCATGACGTGCATGATTTGCTCGTGAACGTGGTGATGCTCAGGCACTATAGCATCCTTTTCGACATCCCAAAAAACCAAGGTCATCGTTTCGGTATGTACCAGTTTTCCGTGGTAGCCCGGCATAATTTCTTTTGGTGTAATATTGGATAGCTCGAGGCTCATTTTTTTCTTTTGCCCCTAAGATAAATATAAACGTTGGGTTTTCGATGCTTGGTTCAATCGCTATCTTTGATCTTAAATAACTATTTCATGAAAATCCATTTTATCGCCATTGGTGGTAGTGCTATGCATAATTTGGCTTTGGCCCTTGAACATAAGGGGTACGTCATAACGGGTAGCGATGACGTTATTTATGAGCCATCAAAAAGTAGATTGCGAGATAAAGGGCTTCTGCCCGAGTCTTTTGGTTGGTTTCCTGAGAAAATACAGTCCGATTTAGACGCGGTAATTTTGGGTATGCATGCCAAAGATGACAACCCTGAGCTGCTCAAAGCGCAAGAGTTGGGGGTGTCGATATATTCGTATCCTGAATTCCTTTATGAACAATCAAAAAATAAGACCAGGGTGGTCATAGGCGGCAGTCATGGCAAAACCACGATTACATCGATGATCCTACATGTATTGAACTACCACGACCGCTCTGTAGATTATATGGTGGGTGCCCAGTTGGAAGGTTTTGATCGTATGGTGCATTTGACCGAAGAAAATGATTTTATGGTTTTGGAAGGCGATGAATACCTGTCGTCTCCAATTGATCGAAGACCAAAGTTTCATTTGTATCAACCTAATATTGCGCTGCTGAGCGGAATCGCATGGGACCATATCAACGTCTTTCCGACATTCGAAAATTACGTCGATCAGTTTCGGATTTTTGTAGATAGCATTGTAAAAGGAGGTAGTATTACCTATAACGAAGAAGATATCGAGGTAAAAAAAGTAGTTGAAGCTTCGGAAAATACCATCAGAAAGCTCCCTTATCGAACACCGGAATATGTAGTTGAAAATGGGCAAACATTTTTAGAAACTCCTGAGGGACCCATGCCAATAGAAATTTTTGGGAAACACAATCTCAGTAATTTGGCAGGTGCAAAATGGATCTGTCAGAACATAGGCATTGATGAGGATGATTTTTATGAAGCTATCGCTTCATTCACTGGCGCTTCTAAACGTCTTGAGAAAATTGCCGAAGGACCGACTACCGTAGCGTACAAAGATTTTGCCCATTCACCGAGCAAAGTGACCGCGACTACCAAGGCGGTGAAAGAACAATACCCTGACCGTAAGTTAATCGCATTTCTTGAATTGCATACCTATAGCAGTTTTAATCCTGATTTTTTAAAGGAGTATAAAGGTGCCCTGGATGCCGCTGACGTTGCGGTGGTCTTTTATTTGCCAGAATCGGTAGCCATCAAGAAGTTGGCTGCAGTAAGCCCAGAGCAGATTTCAAACGCCTTTCAAAGGAATGACCTCGAAATTCAAACGGATGCAACCGCATTCAAAACGTTTGTTTTTCAACAGGATTTCGAAGATTCGGTGCTTCTCTTCATGAGTTCCGGAAATTATGGTGGATTGGATTTAGGGGAAATCAAGAGGGTTGTCGAATCTTAACCGATTGATTACGAGCTGCATATTTGTCAGGTATTGGGTTTGCGGAACGTATTTTGATTTTTATCTACCATGCCAGTACAGTACAAACCACTATTCACTAGAGCACGTAAATGTCTTTTAAGGAAGGTGTCGCTACTTTTGACGGCCCTTATGTTGGGGATGTCCAATGTCATTTTGGAAGAAGATCGTTCTTTGACCGATACACGGGCCAAAATCGAATATCGGGAAATTCAATCGGAAGATGAATAGTTGAAACAAGGCTGACAATGCCTTTCTTATCTTCAATTTTGATTATGTGGTTTCTTGAAGGAATTCAGAACAAATACTTATTTTTAGGTAATGAAGGAAAAACCTACATCATTTTCCATAAAATTCTGGTCTGAAGATGATCGGCCTCGAGAGAAGTTGGTTCAAAAAGGGCAATCCATGTTATCGGATGCCGAACTTATCGCAATTTTAATTGGTTCAGGTAGTAGAGATGAAAGCGCCGTTGAGCTTTCGAAACGTATTCTGGCATCAACCAATAACAATCTCAATGAACTGGGTAAGCGCAGCATCAAGCAGTTGATGCAATTCAAAGGTATCGGTGAGGCCAAAGCCGTTACGATAGCCGCCGCCTTGGAAATCGGACGCCGTCGTAGGGAAACTGAAGTACAAAAAATAACAAAAATCGCTAGCAGTAGAAGTGTGTATGAGTTATTACATTCCAGAATAGGCGAACTGCAGCATGAAGAGTTTTGGATTATCTTTCTCAATAATTCCAATGTGGTACTTCACACCGCGCAAATGAGTAAAGGGGGTATCACCGGTACACTGGTCGACGTACGCTTGGTGATGAAGCAGGCTTTGGAACAAAGCGCTGTCGCTTTGATTTTGGCCCATAACCATCCATCGGGTACGCTTAAACCCAGCAAGGCAGATCGACAGATTACCCAAAAATTGAAATCTGCCGCTCAGGCCCTCGATATCAAAATTTTAGACCACCTTATTATAACACAGAAGGCCTATTTCAGTTTCGCCGATGAGCAGCTGTTGTAATTCGATCCCCATATTCTTGTATGAAAGTGATTCTGACGACAGGTTTAATGCTGTTGAGGTCGTCCATTGGAATTAGGAATTCGTATTTTTGAACAACGTAGACCTATGTTGCTCATTTATACCCATAAAATAACACCGCGCTTCAGTTATATCATGAAGCAGCTATTTACTAGAATTTTAGGAATAGAGATAAGTTATACAACCAAGGTAGAGGACTTCATTAAACACTCCGGGGCTAAGATTACGTATACAAAACAACCCCTACAGAATGAGTTTTTTATACGCAGCAACGATTTGCTCTTCGAACAGGGTATCAATGATATCAGTATACAAATGGGTACGTGGGAAGGTGTTCCATGTTTTTTTAACGCGGGGGAGAAGAGTACGATTCCCTTTGATATTTTTTCCGCAAGTTTTTACCTGTTGAGCCGGTATGAAGAGTATCTGCCCCATGTGAAGGATATACATGGTAGATTTCCGCCGACTGAAAGTGTTGCCTATACCAATGGCTTTCTACGAACTCCGGTCGTTGATGTTTGGGCATTTAAACTGCGCGAGAAACTAATCCTCCGTTTTCCGGACCTTGAGTACAAAAAGCGTTCATATCAATATACGTCCATAATAGATGTGACCACTTCACATTGCTATGCCCATCGTGGCTTTGTTCGAAGTACGGCCGGCTTGTTATTAGACTTGGGCTCTTTTAGATTAAGACGGGTTTTTCAACGTATTGGTGTTTGGTTCAACCCCAAAAAAGACCCTTTTAATAATTATACGTATCTGATTGAGCTCCATAAGAAAATACAAGTGAAGAGTATGTTCTTTTTTCAGTTCGCATCGTATTCGACCTATGACAAAAACGTATCGCCGAACAACAATCGATTCCGATTTTTAATCAAGTCGATTGCCGATTACAGCATGGTAGCACTTGCCGCCTCTTACAGTTCTTTCACCAATACAGCACTATTGAAGTCAGAAAAGAAGCGATTGATCTCGGTAGTGAATAGAGATGTTTTGCATTCGAGAATGCGTTACAACCGTGTTGATATCCCTCAAACCTACAGAAATTTGGTAGAAGCCGAATTTTCGGACGATTACACCATGGGGTATACCCATCAAATCGGATTTCGAGCGGGTACTTGCTCCCCCTTTTTCTTTTATGATATCAATTTAGAACTACAACAACCGATTCGTGTTCATCCCTTTGCGGTTCATGATTACGCCATGCTAGACTTTAAAAATGAGGAACATATTTTAGATGAAATTCATTTGTTATATCAAGATGTAAAACGTGTTCAAGGACCATTTATCACCATTTTCTCAAATGAACTCATTGGCGGTGAGCGTCAAGTGGATTGGAAAAAGCTGTACCGGTCCGTCATACATAAATACAATGCTTAAAGAAACGATTACGGATGTTTTTTTTGATTTAGATCACACCCTTTGGGATTTTGAACGAAATTCAGCGCTCACTTTTGAACGCATTTTGCGCGCGAATCAGGTCGGTGTGGATCTTCAAGATTTCCTGAAAGTTTATGTTCCTGCCAATTTGGCTTTTTGGAAACTCTATCGCGAAGAAAGAATTACCAAAGAGGAGCTCCGGTATCAGCGATTAAAAAGTGTTTTTGATGATTTGGGCCATCCAATTACCGACGAGATGATCTATCTCTTGTCCGATGAATACATCAAATACCTTTCTTCATACAATCACCTCTTTCCAAATACCGTTGAGGTACTTGAATATTTAAGACCAAAGTATAGGCTTCACATCATTACGAACGGTTTTCAGGAAATACAGGACAAGAAACTTAGAAATGCCAATATCGAGCACTATTTTGATCAAGTAATCGATTCGGAAATGGCAGGAGTAAAAAAGCCAAACCCGATAATTTTTGAACTCGCTCTAAAGAATGCCGGTACCGTTGCCGAGAGATCTATGATGGTCGGTGATAGCCTTGAAGCGGATATCTTAGGGGCTAGGGCAGTGGGTTTTCATACGATACACTTCAACGGCCATAACGAACCACCTCATGATTTAGGTCGCATGATTCATGATTTACGTGAAATAAAAAGCCTTTTGTAGAGTTATACAATTAGAACCTATTTGGAAACAAAAGATGGGTTTGAAAAGGTTTTTCGATGAGACATGTATTCACATATGTTTTTTTGGCAATTTTAGCTGCTACGGTACTCTTATCATGTGTTGAAGACATCGATACGAACCAATTCGATGATCTTAGTCTTACCCCAACATTGGAAGCCAGTTTGCTATATGTGGAAGCTACCGAACAATTGATCAACCTTGTTGACGGAAATACGGTTTTCAATAACAACTTTAATTTCGATGCCTTTAGCACGGACGTTTTTGCCGAGCGTGTTATTGAGGGAACCATTGTTTATGTCGTCGAAAATACGACCAGTAAAGAGCTGGAGATAACCGTTGAATTCTTGGATGAAAGCGAAACTGTTCTTGATACCGAAGTGTTTTCAGTAGAACCCGCTCCAACAATGGTGCTTCAAAAAGAGATATTTTATGGTCCTGCTGGCCGAAGTATCGATATCATCACAAATCTTTCATCTATTCGGGTAAGTGCTATAAACCGGGGTGATTCCGATAGTACCTCCTCCGCTCCCGAACCAATGGTCACATTGAAATCAAGTGGCAAATTCACCGTCCGCGTAAAATGAGAATTTTCGGCATATTTCTTACGACCATTTTAATGGGGTGTTTGTACGCGCATGGCCAGAACAAACAACTACTGTATGATTTCACCGATATACCGCAATCGCTAATGAGCAATCCGGCTGCTGATGTCGATTTCAAATGGTATAGTGGTTTTCCGGTACTGTCGGGTATTTCCTTTTATGCCGGATCTAGTGGGGTCTCGGCTTTTGATCTTTTTGCCGATGATGGCTTGGATATCAATGCTAAGGTGCGAGATCGACTCCTAAATGGAATGACCATTTCCGATGAACTCAGCGGCAACTACCAGATCGAATTTTTGAATATTGGATGGCGAGGAAAAGACCCTGATTATTTTTATTCCTTAGGGGTATATAATGAAGGGGATGCCATAGGATATTGGTTCAAAGATTATGCGATTTTGGCCTTTGACGGAAATGCCGACACTTTTCGTCGGTTTGATTTGAGTCATCTGAAGACTAGAGGCTCCATTGTAAATGTCTACCATTTTGGAGTACAAAAACGAGCTAGTAAAAAGCTTGTGATAGGAGGAAGGGCAAAAATATATTCTGGAATATTGGATTTCACTTCGACCCGAAATACGGGGTATCTACAAAATACCGAAGGTCAGAACAACTTGATTTCCACTACTCTGGATGCTGATTTGGAAATGCGTACTTCTGGGATAAATGAGATACGGGCGGCCGCATCGGAAGATTTAGGCAGTATCATAACGAAAAGAGCTCTTTTCGGTGGAGATTTGGGCCTTGGTATCGATTTAGGGTTCACCTATTATCTTAATGATCAAACCCTAATAACCGGAAGTCTTTTGGATTTAGGTTTCATTTACCATTCCTCCGATCCAAAAAACTGGACCCTAAAAGGAAATGCGACCAGTGAAGGGGTGCAAATCATACTTCCAGGAGCACTTGTCGATCCTGATGCCGATTTCTACCAGCAGTTGATCGATGACATTGAGGAGCTCGCTCCATTTGAAGAAAACTTGAAGAACTATTTAACCTTCAGGCCTACGAAACTAAATGCTTCCATTAGACATAACTTCGGCAAGCAAATAGAAGATAGAGGTGATTGTGCCTGCGGACCCAATGCAGCACAAAATAGTAGGGCACCGAGGTATGCCAATGCGTTTGGGGGGCAGCTCTACGCGATAAATCGACCCCGGGGCCCTCAAACCGCTTTGAGCGCCTTCTACCTGAGAAGATTTGGCAATGTGGCCGCAGTCAAAGCAACCTATACTGTAGATAAATTTTCCGCTACCAATATCGGCCTTGGTATGAATCTTCAGGCCGGGCCGGTCAATCTTTATTTCATGGCCGATAACCTATTGGGCTATCGCAATCTATTTGACAGCAGGTACGCTTCTTTTCAATTAGGATTAAATATCATATCTTGGGGCAAGAAGTAGGGTAGGTATTAAATAACGTATGACACTGATAAACCACTTTTGGCACGTTTTTTTCATATCCTTTCCTGTAAACCAAAAATGAATTCCTTGATGAAAAATATAGTGCTCTCCATATTTCTTGTAGTAAGTTTTGCAAATGAACTTCAAGCACAACTAAATGATTATAAGTATATAATCGTACCGAAAAAGTTCGAAGGGTTTAAAAATGAAAATCAATATAAGACCAGTACCATTGTCAAACATCTTTTTACCCAGAAAGGATTCAATACCGTTTACGAAGATAAACTTCCCGATGATCTTCAAGCCAATAGGTGTCTAGGGTTACTGGTAGGCCTCGACAATGAATCATCGATGTTCACAACAAAGGCGACCTTGATTTTAAAGGACTGTTCAAATGTGGATATTTTTTCAACAGCTCAAGGAAAAAGTAAAAAAAAGGAATACGAGGCGTCATTTAAGGAGGCAATAACGAATGCTTTTCGCTCCTTTGACGGTATAGGTTATAACTACACTCCAAAGCCAAAAGAGCAGACTGCCGAACCCATTACGGTCAGTTTTAAGAACGATGTGAAAAAGCTGGAAGAGGATACGAATGCGACTAATGGTACTGAGTCTGTTGTTGAAGAAAAGTCAAAAGTAGCGGAAACAACTGTTCAGAAAACGGCTAGACAAGTAGCTACTGCAGAGGAGCAGGTTTTTGAACAGACTGCACCAGAAACTTCTTCCGACTATCGCGTAAAGAATACTTCCGAGGTCACGTCTTCACCGGTAATGAAAAATGATGTCGCCGTACTCTATGCTCAAGAACTGGCAAATGGGTATCAATTAGTGGATAGCACTCCCAAGATTCGAATGAAACTCTTGAAAAGCTCATCTCCCAATGTATATATAGCAGAATCCGGAACCATCAATGGTGTGGTATACACTGAAAATGGCAGGTGGTTTTTTGAGTACTATAATGCCAACGAACTGGTGACCGAGGAACTGAACATCAAGTTTTAAAGTTCATATTTGTCTTTCCATCGATTTTTCAAGAACTCTTTGATGGCTTTTTCCCGATGGTTGCCACCAGGTAGATAAAAAGAGGTGCCGGTTAATGCTTCAGGTAAAAACTCCTCCTCCACGAAGTTATTTTGATAGTTATGGGCGTATTTATATTCCTGACCATACCCTAAGTCTTTCATCAATTTGGTAGGCGCATTTCGCAAAGGTAGCGGTACCGATAGGTCACCCGTTTGTCTAACGCTTTGCTGTGCCTTTCCTATGGCCATGTAACTCGCATTGCTTTTTGGTGATGTCGCTAAATAAATGGCACACTGGCTCAAAATGATTCTCGCTTCAGGATAGCCTATGGTCGTAACACTTTGAAAAGCCGCATTGGCTAATACCAAAGCTGTCGGATTCGCCAGCCCAATATCTTCGGATGCGGAAATTAGCATTCTTCGTGCGATAAACTTGACATCCTCTCCACCTTCGATCATACGGGCTAACCAATACACGGCGCCATTAGGGTCGCTGCCTCGTATAGATTTTATGAAGGCTGAAATAATATCATAATGCTGCTCTCCTGTTTTATCGTAGAGCACGGTGTTTTTTTGCACTTTGCCCATAACCAGTGCATCTGTGATGACAATAGCATCTGTCTCTTCCGAGTTCACCACTAGTTCAAAGATATTGAGCAGTTTACGACCATCGCCCCCGGAGAGGCGTAGAAGTGCTTCCGTCTCTTTAAGCTTTATTTTTTTCTTTTGTAACTGCACATCTTTTTTGATGGCGTTCTCAAGCAAGGTCTCCAAATCTTCCTTCCCGAAAGCATTCAAAATGTAAACTTGACATCTTGATAGCAAGGCCGGTATGACCTCAAAACTTGGGTTTTCCGTGGTAGCCCCTATCAGGGTGACCCAACCTTTTTCAACCGCTCCTAAAAGTGAGTCTTGCTGTGATTTGCTAAAGCGATGAATTTCATCAATGAACAGAATAGGGTTTTTGGCCGTAAAAAGTCCACCGCTCTGTTTCGCTTTATCAATGACTTCCCTAATATCCTTGACCCCACTATTGATGGCACTCAAGGTATAAAAGGGGCGACCGCTTTCCGAGGCTATAATATTGGCCAACGTCGTTTTTCCCGTTCCTGGTGGCCCCCAAAGAATCAATGAGGGTATCGTTCCCCTCCTTATTTGATGGGTCAAAGAACCCTTTTCGCCCACCAAATGGTTTTGACTTATATATTCCTCCAAATTTTTTGGGCGTACTCGTTCTGCCAGTGGTTCGTTCATAGTATAAATGTAAATAAAGTTCTCATTACATCACTTTTAAACTAACTTTAGCCTTCTTTTTGAGAACTTTCGCCGATTATTTAATGACATTTTTTCAGGAAAACGCCAAGCGGCCGACTTATTGCTTACTTTGAACAATGGTTGAGCAGAATTATTTTAGATTTTCCAATTCAGTCGTGGTCGCCCCTTTGCTAGCGATTATAACGATATGGTCGGTCTATTGGATAGAGCTTCGTTTTCAAATGAATTGGAACGATTACGGGGTTTACCCCAGAACTGTTCAGGGAATCAGGGGAATTCTCTTTAGTCCTTTTATACATGCGTCGCTTGAGCACTTGTATAATAATACCATTCCTTTGGCCGTTTTGATGGCCTCTCTTTTTTATTTTTACAGAAATATAGCCGCACGTACGTTGCTATTAGGGATTTTTTTTTCAGGACTTCTCACATGGGTTATCGGCAGACCCTCTTACCATATTGGGGCTAGCGGAGTCATCTATTTTTTAGCAAGTTTTATCTTCTTCAAAGGAATGATCACCAGGTATTATCGGCTTGTGGCGTTATCATTGATGGTCGTTTTTATTTACGGAAGTTTGTTGTGGTACATTTTCCCCATAAAAGAAGGTATCTCTTGGGAGGGGCATCTGGGTGGTTTTCTCACGGGACTGGCATTGGCCTATATACTGAAGGCACCTGTACCGTCTTCGAAGAAATTCGCTTGGGAGCATGAAGACTATAATGAGGAAGAGGATGAATTTCTGAGACATTTCGATGAGCACGGAAACTTCATTGAGACCCCTAAAGAGCTTGAGGAAGAACCTATTCGGTACACCTATCAATACAAGGAAGATACTGAGGAGTAAGGCTTGATTTATGGTTCAATGCGCTGACGTACGGTCTCATATAAGAAGACCGCACATGCGACAGAGACATTCAACGATTCAATCTCCCCGAGCAAAGGCAGTTTGGCCGTTTCGTCGGCCGCTTTCAAAATGGATGGTGATATACCGCGATCTTCCGAACCCATAACAATTGCTGTAGGTTCCTTAAAGGAAATCTCATAAATGGTATTTTGGGTCTTTTCGGTAGCCGCTACCACTTGAATACCAGATGCCTGAAGGTAGAAAACGGCATCTTTGATATGATCTACCTTTGCAATCGGCACTTTAAATGCGGCCCCGGCCGATGTTTTAATGGTATCCGCGGTAACTGGCGCGGCCCCCTTTTTCTGAATGATAATGCCATCGACTCCGGTGCACTCCGCCGTTCGAATTATAGCTCCGAAATTACGTACATCCGATAACTGATCTAATAAAAGGAACAGTGGTGTTTTCTCGCTTTTCAATGCATTTTCGACCAAATCTTCCATAGAATGGAAAGAGATAGGTGAGATATTGGCGACAACACCTTGATGGTTATTTTTGGTCAGGCGATTGAGCTTTTCAGCTGGTACATAAGAAGTACTGATTTGATTTCTTCTAAGCGTACTTTCCAACTCTTTGATCAGCTCCCCTTTTAAGCCCCTTTGAACAAAAACCTTATCGATGTGTTCTTTATCATTGATCGCTTCTATTACGGCACGTATACCGTAAATTTGAGTGGTTTTTTGCATAGGGCAAAGGTAACCAAATCGATCGAAGGGGTGGTGAGGGAAAATAGAATCTAATACCGATGATTTAAAATTGGAAATTTACTCGCCTAATTTTAACAAGTGCTTACCAGTCGGTTTGGCAACCTGGTGCCCTTACTTTTCGTTTAAAAATTCCACAACCTTGAAAAGGCCATATTCATTACTGATTTTGACCTTGTTCTCTTTTATGGATTCGGCAGTACGTTCTTTTTTATCATAGGGTAAAGATTTGAGCAGTTTTCTTTTGCTTAATTCAAGTTCAATAATTCTATTGACGCCTTTGATTTCAAGATAGTACTCATAAAATTTACTGAAACGTGCAGGAATCGGTTTTGAAAGCGAATTTGGTGGTTTTTGGCCGGTAGTGTATTTGATGGTTGTTCTTTTATCAAGAGAATACTTTCCGTTTCGGAGTTTGGTCAAATACCCATTTTGAGTGAGATTCTTTTTGTCGATAAAAGTTTTGAATGTCATTTCATTCCCATTCGAAGATATCAGACGGATTTTCTTATCACGAAGTAATGGTCGCATAGGTGCTCCGGGAAGGTTTATCTTGGAAATTTCAATTTCTTCGTGGTACGGGTTGTAGCGATATAAAACATTACCTTCAAAATCGATACCATAGAATACTTTACCAGGTGAAAGCTTGTCTGAAGTAAAGGCGTAACCTTATAGACCATAGTCCCTTTTTTCGAAATTTTATTCATCTCTATCGGCGATAAGTCCCAACAAGTATCCGACTTGCCCATCTACGCCCGAATTCGACGCGTATTGGGTCATTGTTATTTGACTACCTGTCTGCGCCGGAGAGAAATTGATACTACAGACGAAATAATAGTTTTATTGATTTGTTTCATGGGGGAATATTTGTGTTTAGACCGTAAGACTTCTATGCTTATGGAACAACAGTCCACCTTGTCATAAAAAGCTATAATTCAGATAGTTTTGGTTCGTATGGGAATACAGAACGTAAGAAATTAAAAATTAGCACAGTAAAGTCTTACAGTTTTTAAATGCCAAGATTATTTATAATCTCAGCATTTTTTTCGACATGGTACCCCCGCCAAAAAAAACCTTTGCCTTTGAAGCGCCATACTACTTTACCTTCTTCGGTTACCTCCCAGTAACCACGATCTCCCTCTGTAATCAGCCGATTTCCATTTGGTAGTTTAATCGCGCCAGAAACTTTGGGTGAGAATAGAGTATCATTCGTGAAACTCCATAGAACTAAGGGTTCATTATCCGAATTCGGTCGAAGATCAAAGGAGGTAGGGAGTTGTAGTTCATAGACCGTAGACTTACCCGCTTCGAAACCATTGGAGAAAATCAACATTTTCCCCTCGTCTTCCCCGGTCAGCAAGTTAGGGTAGTGATTGTGGTCAAAACGAACAGGTCCTGTTTGGTTATTATATGCCCTAGGATTGCCAAAACGATAAATGAGATCCCCTCCTTTACCATAGTTTCCTCCCTCGTTAGAGGCAGCCTCTTCTTTTGTGGTGCTGTGGTCTATCACCCATACTTCACTAAAAAAGTTCGCACTAAGATAAATAATGTCACGATTGGCATCATATGAGATACCATTTGCGTGCATAATATCGCCTTTCTCATCTGTAATATAGTTCACATTGATTCGTTGGGGATTTTCTCCTATGGTCCCAAAATTGGCTTTGGTTTCATCATGGGCTTGAACGAGGTGATCCCAGGCGTGCCATTCCCAAACAATTTCATTCGACTTGGGGTCCACCTCCAATATTCCATCAGGAAAAACATCCACTTCCAAGGTGTATCCATTGGCTATTGACTCATCAGCAGTTTTCCGCTCCCATATTTGGAAGATGATATTTCCATTCGGTAAGAGTTCGGCGTCGTGATGGGCAATATAATCCTCTGAGGAATAATCATAACTCCATTCTACGGTGCCATCACTTTGCAGTAGTTGAATGAGTCCCCCAAAACCTCCAATTTTGATAGTAGGTTCTTCAGCCTCCAACATGGCCAAGATTCTTCCGTCAGGCAGCAATTGCACATCATTACCTAGGCGTTTGGCGTTGAGTTCGAGGTCAAATAGTTTTTTAGACCTTTTGTCCATGATATAGACACTATTATTTGCCGCGTCGTTTACAAGCACGTAATTGTCATCGACCTTGGCTTCGTCGAAGAACTCCGATATGCCTAAATCGGTTTCTATTACAGTATCCGGATTTTCCAAGTCATTCGTGTTCACAACCTCTTCCTCCTCCTCAACAACCTCTTCATCTTTCATTGAAGGTTCTGGCTCTGTCACAGGGTCATCGTCAGCACAAGACAGACATGTTAATAAGACTAGGCCAATAACAATAAGGGAATATTTTATAGGTTGTAGCATTCGATCAAAATTTGTGTGGCTGTATGGGTCCTACAACAGGCTAAAGTATATTAACTATGTCGTAAAAAGATGCATTTCAATACAGCAAATTTATTAAAAACCAAAAAAACTGTTTACCCATGATTAGGTAAACAGTTTTTTGAAAAGGACATTGAATTAGTGATTATTGATTCAGAAATTCAAAAAATTTGATCATGTCCGATTCTTCCTTAAGGTTAAGGTCGTTATCCTTAAGAAATTGTTTTGCGGACTCTTTTTCGGATGCATCCACCAGTTTTAAGAGTTTTCCTTTTTTGGACAATACTTCATCCATTCGAGACACTCCTTTTTTCTGCATATAAAATTCGGTGAACTTTGTGAATCGTGCCGGTATAGCTTTTACAAAAGAGTTTTGCGATGCGGTCGCTGCCGTGTACTTTACATGTATTCTTTTGAAAAGGTCATATTTATCGCCGTTCACCAATTCAGTCAAGTAACCATTGGTGGTTCTGTTCTTGGAAGTAACAAAGGTCTTAAAGCTCATTTTTTTGCCATTTGGACGAATATTAAGTTCCTTATCCCTAGCTAAACTTCGAATAGTTTCTCCTTCAACATTGGCTTTCATGATTTCAATCTCTTCATTTAAGGCATTGTATCTGAAAAAGATGTTTCCAACCTTCTCATCTTTATAGTAAAGAGGCGTAGGAGAGAAGGTATTCGAAGTATAGGGCGACCCTTGAATATTGTCATCGTCCAAAATGTCTTTTTCAGAATACTTTTCCCCAATGGATCCAGCAGTGTAGTTATACATGGCATCGGTAACACCACCGTCACCTCGTGTGCTATTGTACGTGGCCAGTTGACCAGTAGTTTGCCCACTCATAGCAAGGGCGGAAAAGAAAGTAAATGCAAGTAAAAAGGACTTTTTCATGTCGTAAAAATATTTTGTTGCAGCAAGATAATTAATTTATAGGAGCCCTACCAAATATTGGCCATTTTAACCGCATTTTTAGACAAAACGTTGAAAAAAAGGTCTCAATACCTCAATTCGATAATTTTTGATACCCTAAAATTCAATCGTGGATAATTACAGGGAAGGCGTCTTATAAGACAAATCACCACAAGACCTAAATCAATCTATTATAAATAGAGGAAAACTCACGGAACCTAAGAACAGGGGAAATGAAGCCAGCGTTTTTTTGACAAGTAGGCTTTGCCTAACCAAAAAAACTGTTTCCCAGCGTGCTAGGAAACAGTTTTTATACTTTAAGGGAAATTATACTGGACTACTTGTTCAAAAATGTGAATAACTTAGTCATATCCGCCTCAGTTTTGAGGTTGAGATCATTCTCTTTGATGAATTGCTTTGCTGCCTCTTTGTTATCCGCATCAAGCAGATTTAAAAACTTGCTCTTTTTGGGAAGAATCTGGTCGATTCGATTCGCGCCTTCCTTTTGAACGTAAAATTCAACGTACTTGGTAAACCTTGCAGGAACGGCTTTTTCAAAGGTATTCTTAGGTGCTTTCGCCTCAGAGAATTTAACGTGTATTCTTTTGTAGAGATCATAAGTATTACCATTGACAAGTTCAGTCAGGTAACCGTTGACAGTTCTATCGGAAGCAGTGATAAAGGTTTTGAAACTCATTTTTTTGCCGTTAGGGCGAATATTGAGCTCTTTGTCTTTTGCCAGTCCTCTAATTGTTTCGCCCTCTACCTGGGTTTTCATGATTTCAACTTCCTCGTTCAAGGCGTTATATCGGTAGAAAACATTTCCAACAACATCATCTTTGTAATATAATGGGGTAGGGGAAAAAGAATTGGAAAGATATGGTGACCCTTGAATATATTGGTCGTTCACTAAAGAACTTTCGGTGTACTTCTCTGATAAATCCCCGTCTGCGTAATTCAGTAATGCGTCCGTGACTCCGCCATCGGCACTGAAGGAATTATAGGTTGCCATTTGGCCGGATGTTTGGGCATTTAGCGTTACCATGCCCAATGCTGCTATAAATAGGAATGCAATCTTTCTCATATTATGATTTTTAAAGTTTTTACCTTCTTTTAATTTAACACTTTTTTATTCTAGAATGCTGAATTTAACGTTTTTTTAAGATTTTAAAACGATTAAGTGAGACTGGAGCGCGAAGGAAATCCAACAATTTTCCATTTCATGACTTCTCTAAATTCTAGGAAATAGGTTCAATTTTCCTTTTCGAAGAACAAGATTTTCCCATTGTTTTGAGAGGCCATTAGCATCGTCGACTCTTGCGTTGACAATACCATGAGGTCTTTGATGTTGCCATTCATTGACAATCCGGATTCTTTCTGAGAAACCGCGTGATAGCCATCTTTACCATTTGAGATTAGAACCAAGCCTGAAAAAGCATCTAGTCTTGGTGTTTCGACTTCGGTCTCGTAGATATTTCCACCTAAAATGACATCTTCGAATCCATCATGATCAATGTCGATGAAAGTGCTCTTTAAAACGGGGAATAATTGGGCAAGCTCTGGCAAATACGTATAATCAAACGTTCCATTGCCTTTATTTATAAGCAAGACAGACTTAAATTCGTTTGCTTCGGCTTCGTAACCCGTTTCTAACTTGTCACCGTAGATATCCTCTATATTGGCATTGGCAAAATCGGAATAGGTCTCGAATTTTTGTTGTATGAATGGCATTTGCTGTGAGGAGCATTCCAAACCTCTTACCGGTACGTATGCGCCCTGATATTGTTTGCTTAGTACAATGTCTGGCGTGCCATTTTCATCAAAATCATTGGCAAATACTTTGAAAGGCTTTTTTTGACTGGCGTCGAATTTGATGTTGCTGCCTACATTTCCAATGATATAATCAGGTAGACCGTCATTATTGATGTCGGTTTCGCCAACGGAGAACCACCAGCCTCTCAATGCAGCTAAAGGTGCATTCGCATCGGCAAGACTTTCAAAAACTCCATTATTGTTCTTAAAAAGCCCGATTCCTGTCCATTCGCCCACCACAATTAAATCTTCCCAACCGTCATTATCAAAATCTGTACGAATCACTTTATTCACGACCCCGAACTCTTGAAGACCGGGAGCTGCTTTTGCGGTGACGTCTATTAAAGTACCCGCTTTGTTCTCATAAATGACCGACGTAGCAGGATACGGATAAGCTTGGGGTATCGTACGGTTTCCAATGATAAGATCTTGGTCCCCATCCTTGTCGAAATCGAGCGAAGTAACCGTTTTTCCACTTTTTGGGTAAGTTTCCAACACTTCAATCGTTTGTTTTTCTAACCTTCCCTTTCCATCATTTAAATATAATCTATCAGCGTATAAAGAGGAATATTGCGGAAACTCATTTCCTCCACTTACTACATATAGATCTTGGTCACCGTCATTGTCCCAATCAAAAATATGCGACTCCATATCCTCATAATTCCTGTCGTCAGAGAGTGATTTTTGTGATTTTTGCGTGAAGGTACCGTTGCGATTTTGTAGATATACCGCTCCGGTTTGACCTGACGCGCCTCCAACGTAAAAATCGATCAGTCCATCCCCGTTCAAATCCCCCTGAGAAAAAAACGGTCCAAGGCTCGATTGTTTGTAGGGCAGTAGGACCTCTTTTTCAAAATCGTCATACGGATTTTCTCGATGTTTAAAAGCTACACCCAATGATGTTGCGCTTTTTTCTGTAAAAATGGACTTGGTCTTTGAATCGGACTTAAGAATGTCTTTGGCATCCTTTTCCAAAAAGGTAATGGTGGTGTTTGCGCCAACGTTATAACGCTGTTCCGACTTTCCGTTTGGCCAAGAAACGGTTATGGTATCAATAACGGAGACATCCTTAAGTCCGAAATGGGCAATGTTTTGCTGCGATGACCTGTATCCACGTACCCTTCTGGTTTCAATTAGTTGTTGTGTCTTGTTGTAGGCAATCTTCACTTTTGCAAACGACTCTGATAGGCTACCTTTGGTTTGGACTTTTAAGTAGTTGCCACCTTGGACTTCCATCGTCATATTTTTATAGAGAAAACAATTCTCATCAAGATTGTTGACGACCAAATCTAAATCTCCATCGTTATCAAAATCTCCGGTAGCGCAGCCATTGCTGAATGAGAAATCATTCAGTCCCCACTCCCTTGCATTTTCTTTAAAGTTCGTGAGACCTTTATTTTCAAAAAGTATGTTCGGTAGTTTCTCCGAAGGTATTTCGTTATAAAGTTGTTTTTTTATTTCCAAGGGGACGTTATTCCGATATTTCATCTTGGTATTGAAGACTTTCTTTTGCAGATCATTGTCGAGGGCGTAGCGACGGTATCCGTTTGTGATGTAGACATCCTTATCTTGGTCATGATCAAAGTCGTTCATTAATACGGACCAGCTCCAATCCGTATTGGCCATTTTAGTGGCCTGTGAGATATTTGAAAATGTATTTAATCCGGTGTTCAACTGTAGGGAATTATACATGTACTGATGATGAAATCCGGCTTTGTTTACCAAATAATCAAAACGTTTCGTATTCATCGAAGCCATTAAGGTTTTGGATCGTACATGGTCATTTGCGGCCATATCCAAAACAAAAATGTCCTGCAATCCATCGTTGTTGATGTCGGCGATATCCATTCCCATACCGTAAAACGAAATATGTTTGGTGTATTCTTTAATACCATCTGAAAAAGTACCATCTCGATTATTGATAAACAGGGCATCTGGAATATAATAGTCACTTGCGATGTAGAAATCAAGCCATCCGTCGTTATTGATATCCGAAACGGAAAGGCCCAAACCGAAAATAGGACGTTGAATGCCTGATGCCCGTGTTTGATCTACAAACTTTCCATTATCGTTTCTATAGAAATGCGGTGAATTAAAATATTGATTCTCTTGACTTGAATCGACAAGTCTATATAAATTGATGGGGTCAACGCCATAGAGTTCGTTTTCGTTCATTACGATGCAGTCCAAATCACCATCTTTGTCATAATCGAAAAACGCAGACTGGGTGCTGATGCCCATATCGGATAATCCGAGGTCTTCCGCACTTTCTTTAAAAGTTTCATTTTTCTGATTGATAAAGAGCAGGTTTTTTCGCTCTTCCCTAGATTTAGGTCCGCCTTGGGACACATAGATATCCATCCAGCCATCGTTGTTTATATCGACAAATGTCACACCGTTTGACCAATTTTTACCGCTATTGATTAATGCCTTTTCCGAAATATCTTCAAAGACAAAATCACCCCGGTTGATGAACAGTTTATTTGGTACTTGGTTGCCGCAGAAGAAAATATCCAGTAAGCCATCATTATTGATATCCTCAACACCCACGCCAGCACCATTATAGAAGTAATCGTAATTAAAGAGGTTCTCGTTAGTGGCAATATTCTCTTGCAAATTGTTTTGAAAGAATAAGTGAGAAGACTGTGCCTCTATTTTTTGAAAGATAGAGGGTTGTTCCGGTGAGTTTTCCAAACCTGTTTTTTCCGGTTTCTGTTTCTGCTCACAGTTAAATACGATAAAAGCGATACATACAACCAAGAATCGATTGAAGCAAAATAGGCTATGGAATAGTTGTTTTCTTAACATCTGCGTGCAAAAAATGAACAAAACCAATTTTAATAAATTAACGACAATTAGTTATAAAATAAAAGGCCCAAATGAAAATTTGGGCCTTTAGTATTTATTAGATAAACTATTTATAAATCAAGTGGAAGACAGAAATCAAAAAGAGTTCCAATCACTGGATTCGGGCCATCTTCTAGCACGACCATACCATTTGCAGATGTTACAGTATAGGTGTTTTCTTCATCAAAATCACCACTAACATAAACGATTTGAATTGCGGCAGCGCCATCGGGTACATCAAATTCAAAGGTTGTTGTCGATCCGTCAGGGTGAGCATAGCTTGTAGTTTCACCATCAATGGTCACATCTAAAGATGCCCCGTTCCAAGAGTCACCATAGGAATCATTCTGAACAATTGTCCATGTTCCAGGTGTCGGTGCAATTGGAGGGCAAACAACAGTTGCGTTATAAAGGAACGGTGACGAAAAGAACGACCCGGTTATCGTACCTGAATTCTGTGCATTGGTAAAGGATCTGCCATCGGTAAGATTCAATACGAATCGGATGCCAAAACTATCACCACCCTCGATATCTGAATCAGCAACGCCAAGCGCGCTCTGCATCGTTTCCGCAGTAATCGTATAGGTGTATCTTGGCAAGCCAAACTCATCTTTAGCAAAAGAATCGGCAGCAATGGTTTCGTGCTGTATTTCAGCTTTACTTGTGTCAGTAGCTCCATCCGTATTATCGGAGAAGCTGAGATATACATCCACTGAAGAAAGCAAATCACCACTTTGTTGATCCTGCTCTTGTATTACTACCTCAAAAAACTCCCCATCGACTATACCGCCATCGACGGTATTAATGGCCAATTCTTCTGATACTATATCCAATCCTCTTAAAATAGCACCTCTAGTGACGTCTGCTTGAATCTCGTCAAAAACTTGATCGGCATCGGCACAAGCTGAAACTAAAGTGACAATTCCTGCCAGTGCAATTGCGATTCGTGTATTAAAATATCTTTTCATGTTCTTATTTTTTTAGTTAGCTGCTGGAAATGCAGGTCCTGCTGGGTTGGTATCCCAGAATACCTGCGTTGACAAATCTGTTCTTTGCGTCAAACTTGGGTTGTTGATTACCTCGTTTTCAGGAAGCAAGAACGTACGTGGGAACGATCCCGGATCTGGCTCCCAGTTTGGTGCTAGCGTAGTTGGGAATCCTGTTTTTCTATAATAATTGTAGGATTCTGTAGCTCCTCCATAAAGGGTTACCCAAAATTGCTCGGCAAAGATATTTTCTTTGTCATCACCGGTGGCGGCATTGTAACTGTCAATAACACCATCAATGAAATCTGTAACGGCATCTTCGTCCGGTTCAGTAGATAGATCAGCACCGCCATCCAAAGAACCAAAGCTCTGAACTTTCGCAATAGATTTCTCCATACCTGCACGTAAGAATGCGGCTTTTTCAGTATCACTAGTGGCCATAGCACCTCTCCAAAAATCAACATAGGAAGCTAACATCAATGGCTCAATACCGGCACCACCACCACCTACACCAAGACCAACAACACCAAATGCACTGTCGTCGAACTTACCAGCTGCGGGATAAACACCTGGAGCTGCGGTTAAGAAGTTATCTGGTGGGCCACCTTCATCATTACCATGAGATCTACCCCAGTACCCTTCAGGAACCGAACAGTAAATAAAACCATCATAGTGTGGAGGAGGAACTACAAATGAACAAACCAAAGTTTCTTCATTAGGATCGGCATCCGCACCAGGGGTGGCATCTTGTTGACGATAGAAGTAGTAGAATCTTCTTGGATCATCATTTACAAGCATTTGGTTCATCAACCAGTTTGAACGATACTCTTCATTGTTACCAGAAGGAGTGTATCCATCGATGTAGTCTGGGTGCCTGTTATCAGGCTGCAAGGCACTTGTTCCATATTGAAATTGGAAATCATCTTCCGTATCCGAAATGAAATTGTCACCTGCAATGACAGCATCGAATGCTGCTGTATTTCCAGTTAAGAAATAGGTGCGGAGTTTCAAGGTATTGATCAGTTTTACCCATTTTGCGGTATCTTCATCGTAAAATAAATCCGTAGCACCTACGGGGTCGGGATCTGCAGCTAAAAGCGCTTCTGCCTCATCCAATAAAGCAAGCGCACCAGCATATACGTCAGCACCACTATCCAAAACTGGAGCAGGAAACTCAGTCGCATTACCTGCTTGCGAAAAGGCAGCCCCTCCTAAGAAATCAACCAATTGAAATAAAGAGTGAGCGTAAAGTGTTTTCGCAACCCCTTCATGAAAAGAGTAATCCGTCTCGGACGCTGCATTTATCGACTCAATAGCTTGTAGGTTGGTCAATATACCAACCGTAGAAGTAATCTCTCCTGCCAAGTTGGTACCAGAACTATATACTCTCGACCAAACACCGTTCAAGGTATTACCTGGTAAACCTGCAAAGTAATCACGGTTATTAAAGTATCCGATACGCGTCAAGTCATCTGCGTTATCGTGTAAAATCTGCTGGTTAGAACCATAGGCCAATTGAATGGAATTTAACAGCAGGTTAGGGTCAGCCTGATCGGCTGCCAGGTCATTGGGACTTATCTGCAAGTCCAAATCCGTAGTTTCACAGGCAGTAAACGCCAAGCCTGCGAAAAGGAAAATCGAAAAAAGTTTTATATAATTTCTCATAGTTATCTAAATCATTAACAATTATTATTAGAACGAAGCTCTGATGCTAAATCCATATCTTCTAGAACTAGGTCCATTGATAAAGTCGAAACCTCGACCGTTACCAATACCAACACCAGCTACGTTAGGGTCGAAGTTCGCTCCATCAGGTGTATTGTACGCATCATACCAAAGGTTAAAACCTTGTGCGGTAATAGTAAGCGATCCAAAAGGTGTTTTCTCTAACGCTTTGGCAGGGAAAGAGTACCCTAATGAAAGTTCCTGTAAACGAACAACGGATGCATCATAAATTCGAGTTTCTGTTGGTCCAAATAAGAGATTGGTAAAGAAATAAGTTGAGTTGTTAAGCTGTGTCGTATTTGGGTTGCCATCAGCAGTTACACCTGGAAGAATATAGGTATTCTCACGATCCTGTGTTTCTACGATCAAACCACGACCTAATAAGGTTGCGACGGTACTTGAAAGCATGTCACCACCTTTTGTATGGTTGATTTGGAAGCCTAGCGTCCAGTTTTTATACCTCAAGGTATTGATGAAGTTCATCGTATAATCAGGAATCGCATCACCAACGATGGGAACATTACCGTCCGCATCTTGACTGGCAACTACATAGTTACCGGCTGCATTAACAACGAAGTTTCCATTGTCATCACGTTGAATGGCAGTACCTACGATTGAACCAAGGGATTCCCCTTCGATTGCGGCATTCGAACCTCTGAAGAGTGCTCCGTTAACGGCAGGTGATAAAGAACCGGCATAGGCAATGAAATCTTGCTCTTGCTCCGTAACAATTTCCTCATTAGCAAAGAAATTGACTCTTGAATTCCAAGAGAAGTTTTCCCCCTTAAAGAAATCGATTCCTAAATCAGCTTCATAACCCGTATTTTGAATCTCACCAATATTACTCTGTGTTCTGGTGAAACCAGTTGATGGAGGTAATGGCTCATCAACGATCAGGTCATTGGTCGTTCTCTTGAAATAAGTGAAATCAAGGGAAACACGATTCTTCAAGAACTTCGATTCAAAACCGAATTCCAATTCTTCCAAAAGTTCTGGTTTCAAATCTGGATTAGCCTTTGCTCTATCTATCTGATTCGTAGTTACCGGATTTCCACTAAAACCATCCGTAAATCGAATGATATTTTGTTCAACTACGTTAATCGTTGGATATCCAACAGGGAAGGTAGCAGAAGTACCATAACTAGCACGGAGCTTTAAGAAGTTCAATCCGTTTTCCGACTTAATAGCGTTAAAAGCATTGGTTGGAAGGAAAGACAAACTAACCCCCGGATACGTCTTACTATTGTTTTCAGTTGCCAAGTTTGATACCCAATCCGTACGGGCCGAAACATTCAAGAAAAGATAATCGTCATAATCTAATGTTGCTTGTCCTAGAAGACCAACGATATTCCTTTTTCTTGTGAACTGTATCGAAGATTGGTTTTCATAGTTAAAGTGTCTCTTAATACCAAAAACGATTTGTCCTGAACTGGCAACACCTTGTTGGTCAAATAAATCCTGACGTGATGTGGCACCGGCTACAAAAGACAATCCTAATTTTTCAGAGATGTCGTAGTTACCGTTGAGTGATAAGAAGTGATCCCAAATAGTATTGTTGTTATCATAAGTATCATAGAACCCAAACACTGCATCAGCAAAGCGAATACCTCCTTTGTTCGATCCATTGACATTACGTTCATTGTAGAAATCCAATCCACTTCGCCAGTTCAAGCTAAGATTTTCATTGATTTCATAAGCCAAGGCCAAATTCCAGTTGAATCTGTTTGTTAGCTGTTGATACGTTACATTCTTAGCAGTCCATCGCGGGTTGATGATATCGTTACCATTACGATAGTAGATACTACCACCAGTTATTGGATCTTCGAAGGGAAGGCCCATCAAATCAACACTACGAGGCGTAAAGAGAATGTTACCATAAACAGAAAGACCATCCGTACCATTACCCCTACTCGATGCGATTGGAGGTGTGCGGTAATCAGTTCTGGCGTAGTTCATTGTACCAGTGACCGTAAACTTATTGGTCAACTGTGAACGTCCACCTAAAGAGACATTGGCTCTGTTTAAGGAGTTGCCTGGGGTAAACCCAACATCATTCAAGTAACCAACATTCGCATTGAAAGTGGTTTTACCATCTTCAGTAGCACCTGAAATGTTAATGTTCGTATTGGACACGTGACCCGGACTTAAGAACTCTTCTACAGAATCATAGGGTCTCCATTCATAACGTTGATTGGCGAATTGCAGTGCCAATGGGCTAGTACCGGTATTTGGTCCATCAGGATTCAAGAACGCGGAATTAGCATAAGGGTGCAATAAAGTGCCATTGTCATCGATGGCAGGCTGTCTTCCCCAACCGGAAACACCATCTCTGTCGAAACTTGGTCCCCAGTTACTGAAGAACCATCCGAAAGACTGGTCGAAACCGTTACCGTATTGATCTTGGTAATCAGGAAGTGAAGCATACTCATTAGCGAAATACGACTGTGTCACTGTGATTTCGGTTTTCTTCGGACCTGAAGTGGCGGCACCTGCTTTCGTAGTAACCAAGATTACACCATTCTTACCTTGAGTACCATATAGGGTGGCCGCTGCCAAACCTTTAAGAACTTCAACACTAGCGATGTTATTCGGGTCAAGGTCTAAGAAACGAGAACCTGCTGTGGCTCCGTTTACAAAGTTTCCGTCTTCTCCATTTACTCCCGCGTTCGTATCGTTACTAAAGGGGATACCATCAACGATGAACAAAGCTTGGTTACTACCGCTAAAGGAACTTAGACCTCTAATGGTAACACTGGTACCGGAACCGGAAGCTCCACCTGCAGCAGTAATCTGCACACCAGAAGCTTTTCCTGAAAGAACACGGGCAACATCACCTTCTGTTCTTCCTTGAAGTTCATCTTCACCAACCGAGGAAACTGCGAAACCTAACGCTTTCTTCTCTCTTTTGATACCTTGGGCAGTAACAACAACCTCCTCAAGAGCTTGTGCATCTTCCTGCATTTGTACGTTAATGGTATTACCAGCCCCGATTGTTTCTCTTACATCTCTTTGGCCGATATAGCTGAAAAGAAGAGATTGACCTTCACTCCCGTTTATGGAGTAATTTCCGTCAAAATCGGTTTGAGTACCATTAGTAGTACCTTCGACTACGATATTAACACCGGGAAGGGGTAGGCCGTCTTGGTCCGTAACCGTACCGGTAATCGTCTTGTCCTGTGCAAATGATAAATGCACAACAAACGCCAACAATAGCGTTAAGATTCCATTTAGTTTTGTTCTCATTTTTTAATTATTTGAATTAGCTAAGCGCAAAAATCATAATTTCATGTTAATAATCCAAACTAATATTAATAAAACTTTAAGGTTGGTTTTCTTTTTTGAAGGTTACATATAAAACAATTACTCGCGTTACCGTAATGATATATAACAAGGGCTAATTTTCAGGATTCGTTAATTGCTCCTGTTTTTTTAACAGTTTTCTGGCGCTTTGTCCGAAAATGGGATTTTCACTTCCAAACGATATTTGAAACTAAGGTTTTAGTGTTCTTGTTAAGGCTATTTTGGATAAGGGCTTTTTTAGGGAAGTGTTTTCTCTAAGCTACTACTAAAATCATCATTACCGATTTTCAGCTCAATCCTCACTTGAAATTGTATTCCGTTTTATAGGGGTGAATTGTATGACGGGTCTTGATTCGACCATCCTGGTTGAAATGTACGCTCGCGAGTGTTCTGTTCCTTAGGGAATGATGTGTCGTTCTGAAATTATAGATTGGCAGGCAGGGTGTGTTGCCTGTGATGTTGTCTTTCTCAAAGTGTCTTGCCGACAATATGTAAGGCCTAAGAGGTTTATTTTAGGTGCGTCAGCAGAACTTTCATGAACAATAGTGAAAATTTAATGTCATACGATTTGAATTATTATGAAATAGTATTACATTTGCCAGCCCTTAAACAGGGGGTAATATTTTATACATATATAATATAGTATGCCAACAATTTCACAATTAGTACGAAAAGGAAGAGTCACAATTACTAAGAAGAGTAAATCGGCTGCTTTGGATTCGTGTCCTCAAAGAAGAGGGGTATGTACCCGTGTTTACACGACTACACCTAAGAAACCTAATTCAGCTATGCGCAAAGTGGCTAGGGTAAGGTTGACCAATGGTAAGGAAGTGAATGCTTACATTCCCGGAGAAGGACATAACCTCCAAGAGCACTCGATAGTATTAGTAAGAGGTGGAAGGGTGAAAGATTTGCCAGGAGTTAGGTATCATATTGTTCGGGGTGCTTTGGACACCGCAGGTGTTGCAGGCCGAACCCAACGGAGATCTAAGTACGGTGCAAAACGCCCAAAGAAGTAATGATAAATAAGGTTGCGCGTTAGGGGTTGAAATGTGGTGTAATTTCAGGGCCATTGAAATCTAAAGCCTAAAACCTTAAACTATTTAAGAAATGAGAAAAAAACAGGCAAAAAAAAGACCGCTTTTACCGGATCCACGATTTAACGATCAATTGGTTACGAGGTTCGTCAACATGATGATGTGGGATGGAAAGAAATCGGTTGCTTTCAAAGTGTTTTACGATGCTATGGATATCGTAGAGGAGAAAAAGACAGACGAAGAAAAAACGTCACTTGAACTTTGGAAAGATGCGCTTTCCAATGTAATGCCCCATGTTGAGGTAAGAAGTAGAAGAGTCGGTGGAGCCACTTTTCAAATTCCAATGCAAATTCGACCAGACCGTAAGATTTCAACGGCCATGAAATGGTTGATCAGCTATGCGCGCAAGCGAAATGAAAAAGGGATGTCCCAAAAATTAGCTGCCGAAGTTTTGGCTGCTGCCAAAGAAGAAGGTGCTGCTGTTAAGAAAAGAGTGGATACCCATAAAATGGCTGAAGCAAATAAAGCATTCTCACACTTTAGATTTTAATCGAAAATGGCAAGAGATTTAAAATATACAAGAAATATAGGTATTGCGGCGCATATTGACGCTGGAAAAACCACTACTACCGAGCGTATCCTTTTTTATACCGGTGTCAGTCATAAAATCGGTGAAGTGCACGATGGTGCAGCCACAATGGATTGGATGGAGCAAGAGCAAGAGCGAGGAATTACGATTACCTCTGCCGCTACTACTTGTGAGTGGCAATTCCCAACAGAGAATGGGAAGCCAACTGACGATGCAAAAGGATATCACTTTAATATAATCGACACCCCTGGTCACGTGGATTTTACCGTGGAGGTGAACCGTTCATTGCGTGTACTCGATGGATTGGTCTTCTTGTTCAGTGCCGTTGATGGTGTTGAGCCTCAGTCGGAGACCAACTGGAGGTTGGCTGATAACTATAAGGTGCCCCGTATCGGTTTTGTGAATAAAATGGACCGTCAGGGTTCAAATTTCCTTATGGTCTGTAATCAGGTCAAGGAAATGTTGGGTTCCAATGCGGTGCCAATTGTTTTGCCAATCGGTGATGAGGCTGATTTTAAGGGTATTGTCGATTTGGCAAAGAACCGAGCTATCGTCTGGCATGAAGATAACTTCGGGTCAACTTTCGATGTCATCGCAATTCCTGAAGAAATGAAGGACGAGGTTAAGGAGTATAGAGCTGCTTTGATCGAGGCCGTTGCCGAATACGATGAGGAATTGATGGAGAAATTCTTCGAAGATGAAGATTCTATTACGGAAGAAGAGGTTCATGCCGCGCTTCGTGCAGCGGTAATGGATAGGGCGATCATACCTATGATCTGTGGATCTTCCTTTAAGAATAAAGGTGTTCAATTTTTATTAGATGCCGTATGTAGATATTTGCCATCTCCGATCGATAAGGATGCCATTGTAGGTACTGATCCTGATACTGGAGAGGAGATTAGCAGAAAACCTGACGTAAAAGAGCCTTTTTCGGCATTGGCTTTTAAAATAGCTACAGATCCTTTTGTTGGGCGTTTGGCATTCTTTAGAACCTATTCAGGTCGTCTTGATGCAGGGTCTTATATATTGAATAACCGATCAGGTAAGAAAGAGCGTATTTCACGTATTTATCAGATGCACTCTAATAAGCAAAATGCTATCGATTATATTGAGGCTGGTGATATTGGAGCGGCTGTTGGTTTTAAGGATATTAAGACTGGGGATACCATGTCCTCTGAAAAACATCCTATCGTTCTTGAGAGTATGGACTTTCCGGATCCTGTAATTGGTATTGCCGTGGAGCCTAAGACAAAAGCGGATGTGGATAAATTGGGTATGTCTTTGGCAAAACTGGCTGAAGAAGATCCTACATTCCAGGTGAAGACGGATGAGGCTTCCGGTCAGACGATTATTTCCGGTATGGGTGAGTTGCACTTAGATATTATCGTTGATCGATTACGACGCGAATTCAAGGTCGAGGTCAATCAAGGGCAACCTCAAGTAGAGTATAAAGAGGCGATTACACAAACTGCGGACCATAGGGAGATCTATAAAAAACAGTCCGGTGGTCGAGGTAAATTTGCGGATATCGTGTTTACTATGGAGCCAGCGGCCGAAGGCGAGTCTGGGCTTGAGTTTGTAAACGTAATCAAAGGGGGTAACATTCCTAGGGAATTCATTCCGTCTGTTGAGAAAGGTTTCAAGGAAGCTATGAAAAACGGTCCTTTGGCCGGATTTGAAATGGATAGTATGAAGGTGACGCTTAAGGATGGTTCGTTTCACGCTGTGGATTCGGATTCGCTATCCTTTGAGTTGGCCGCGAAAATGGGGTACAAAGCTGCTGCTAAGGCCGCACGTGCCGTTTTGATGGAGCCTATAATGAAGATTGAGGTGCTGACCCCTGAAGAAAATATGGGAGATATTGTTGGTGATTTGAACAGAAGACGTGGTACTATTAGTGATATGAGCGATAGGGCTGGGTCGAAAGTGGTCAAAGGTACCGTGCCGCTATCGGAAATGTTCGGTTATGTAACTTCATTAAGAACATTGTCATCAGGTCGAGCTACCTCTACCATGGAGTTTTCGCACTATGCAGAAACACCATCGAATATTGCAGAAGAAGTAATTAAAGCAGCAAAAGGCGTAACCGCTTAAATTTTAGAAGATGAGTCAGAAAATCAGAATAAAGCTAAAATCTTACGATCATAATTTGGTTGATAAATCGGCCGAAAAAATCGTAAAAACGGTGAAAACGACTGGTGCTGTGGTAACTGGGCCAATTCCGTTGCCAACTCACAAGAAGATATTTACGGTGCTACGTTCGCCGCATGTCAACAAAAAATCAAGAGAGCAGTTCCAGTTAAGTTCGTATAAGAGACTATTGGATATCTACAGCTCGTCATCAAAAACGATTGATGCGCTGATGAAGTTGGAGTTGCCAAGTGGTGTTGAGGTAGAGATCAAGGTGTAATCCAAAATTCTGGATTCAGAATTTTGAATTAAAAACATGTCCTGAGCTGCGAGCGAAGGAAAAACGGAAAAACGAGATTCAGGGTCGTAATTCGTTTGGCCCTGTTTTTTTGTAACATAGTTAAGAGTAATACATAATTAATATAAACGGGAGATGGGTTTTCTAAAAGAAAGTCCAAATTCCAAAATCTAAAATCAAATGTCTGGGTTAATAGGAAAAAAAGTAGGCATGACCAGTATTTTCGACGAGAATGGAAAAAACATTCCATGTACCGTTATAGAAGCTGGCCCATGTGTAGTTACCCAAGTCAGAACCGAAGAGGTCGACGGGTATAATGCCCTTCAGCTTGGTTTCGATGACAAGGCAGAGAAGCGTGCTAACAAAGCCCAAGCGGGTCACTTCAAGAAGGCAGGTACATCTCCCAAGAAAAAAGTCGTTGAATTCCAAGATTTTGAAGGTGAGTATAAACTAGGAGACACCGTTGGTGTTGACGTGTTTATGGAAGGGGAATTTGTTGATGTTGCCGGCACCTCAAAAGGTAAAGGCTTCCAAGGGGTTGTAAAAAGACATGGCTTCGGCGGTGTTGGTCAAGCGACACACGGTCAGCACAACAGATTGAGAGCGCCAGGTTCTATTGGAGCGGCGTCTTATCCTGCACGTGTTTTCAAAGGAATGAAAATGGCAGGTAGAATGGGTGGTGAGCGCGTGACCGTTCAGAATCTCAGAGTGTTGAAAATAGTTCCAGAAAAGAACCTTTTGGTAGTGAAGGGTTGTGTGCCTGGTCATAAGAATGCTTACGTAACTATTCAGAAGTAATGAAAGTAGCAGTTTTAGATATCAAAGGAAAAGAAACAGGTAGAAAGGCAGACCTTTCTGATGCTGTTTTCGGAATAGAGCCGAACAATCACGCGGTATATTTGGATGTGAAGCAATATTTGGCGCATCAGCGTCAAGGAACGCACAAGGCCAAAGAAAGAGGCGAAATTGCAGGTAGTACAAGAAAGATAAAAAAGCAAAAAGGTACGGGTACCGCGAGAGCCGGTAGTATCAAGTCACCTATTTTTAGAGGCGGTGGACGCATTTTTGGACCAAGACCCAAGGATTACAGCCAAAAATTGAACAAAAACGTAAAGCGTTTGGCCCGTAAATCAGCATTAAGTATCAAGTCTAAAGAGAAGGCAATTCTCGTTGTTGAGGACTTTAATTTCGAAGCGCCTAAAACAAAAGATTTTGTTGCGGTTTTGAGGTCTTTAGGGCTCGAAGACAAAAAGTCTTTATTTGTGTTGGGCGATTCAAATAATGGTGTATATTTGTCTTCGCGTAATTTGAAGCGCTCTGAAGTTATAACTAACTCAGAATTAAGCACTTACAAAATATTGAATGCCAATAATATTGTATTGCTTGAAGGTGCGTTAGAAGGAATCGAAGCGAACTTAAATAAATAAGAAAACCATGAGTGTGTTGATAAAGCCAATCATAACGGAGAAGATGACCGCGGACAGCGAGTTGAACAACCGTTATGGTTTCATAGTTGACCCAAGGGCCAACAAGATTCAGATCAAAGATGCTGTAGAGGCAACTTATGGGGTATCTGTTCGAAAGGTTCGTACAATGAATTATGGTCCCGCCAGAAAATCGAGGTATACCAAAACCGGAATTCAGCACGGTAAGACCAATGCTATCAAAAAAGCGATAGTTGATGTTGCGGAAGGCGATATCATTGATTTTTACAGTAATCTATAAAGACACGAAATGTCAGTTAGAAAATTAAAACCAATCACTCCAGGGCAGCGTTTTAGAGTTGTAAATGGGTTTGACGCCATTACAACTGATAAGCCGGAGAAGAGCTTGCTCGCTCCGTTAAAAAAGTCCGGAGGTAGAAATAGTCATGGAAAAATGACCATGCGCCACAGGGGTGGAGGTCATAAAAGAAGGTATCGAATTATCGATTTCAAAAGGGATAAGCAAGATGTTGCCGCTACCGTGAAATCAATTCAATACGATCCCAATAGAACGGCTTTTATCGCCCTATTGGAGTATGCCGATGGAGAAAAACGATATATTATCGCTCAAAATGGTTTGCAGGTAGATCAGAAGATTTCTGCAGGTAGGGGTGTTGCGCCTGAGATTGGTAATGCGCTTCCTTTGAGTGAAATTCCTTTAGGAACTATCGTATCCTGTATCGAATTAAGACCTGGTCAAGGTGCTGTTATGGCGCGTAGTGCAGGAACATTTGCTCAATTAATGGCAAAAGACGGGAAGTTTGTGACCGTAAAAATGCCTTCAGGTGAGACTCGGTTGATCTTATCGGGTTGTATGGCGACCATTGGTGCGATATCGAACTCTGATCATCAATTGTTGGTTTCCGGTAAAGCAGGTAGAAGCAGATGGTTAGGAAGGAGACCAAGAACAAGACCGGTAGCAATGAACCCTGTTGATCACCCAATGGGTGGTGGTGAAGGAAGGGCTTCTGGTGGTCATCCAAGATCGAAAAACGGTATACCTGCTAAAGGATATCGTACAAGACAGAAGACAAAGAGTACCAATAAGTACATCTTGGAACGTAGAAAGAAATAAAAGAAAAGAAAAATGGCACGTTCACTAAAAAAAGGACCTTACGTTCACTATAGCTTGGAGAAGAAAATCCAGCAAACTGTATCTTCTGGAAAGAAGTCGGTCATAAAGACATGGTCAAGAGCTTCTATGATAACACCTGATTTCGTAGGTCTTACCATAGCGGTGCATAATGGAAGACAATTTGTTCCGGTATTCGTAACAGAGAATATGGTGGGACACAAATTAGGTGAATTTTCTCCGACACGATCTTTTAGGGGTCATGCGGGAGCGAAGAACAAGGGTAAAAAGTAAGCTATGGGAGTTCGAAAAAAACAGATGGCCGAAAGAATAAAGGCCGAAAAGAAACAGATGGCGTTCGCTAAATTGAACAATTGCCCAACTTCCCCAAGAAAAATGCGCTTGGTCGCAGATTTGATTAGAGGAGTGGAAGCTGAAAAGGCGTTGGCGATTTTGAGATTCAATCAAAAAGAGGCTTCTCGAAGATTAGAGAAGTTGTTGCTTTCGGCACTGGCGAATTGGCAGGCGAAGAACGAGGAGCTTGATGTAGAGGATGCAGACCTTTTTGTTAAGGAGATTCGAGTGGATAGCGGCATGATGTTGAAAAGATTGCGACCTGCACCACAAGGAAGAGCACATAGAATTAGAAAGCGTTCAAACCATGTTACTTTGGTTTTGGGGTCTAACAATAATATAGAAAGCTAGAATGGGACAAAAAACAAATCCGATTGGAAATCGTCTTGGAATTATCAGAGGATGGGAATCGAACTGGTATGGTGGAAACGATTATGGTGATAAACTAGCTGAAGATAGTAAAATTCGTAAGTACATCCATGCCCGACTATCAAAGGCAAGTGTGTCTAGGGTAATTATCGAACGTACCTTGAAGTTGATTACGGTTACCGTGACGACTGCCCGACCAGGAATCATCATCGGTAAGGGAGGACAAGAGGTCGATAAGCTTAAAGAAGAGCTTAAGAAGATTACCGGTAAGGAAGTTCAGATAAACATTTACGAAATAAAACGCCCTGAGGTAGATGCGAACTTGGTAGCAGCCAGTGTTGCCCGTCAGATAGAAAGTAGAATTTCTTTCAGAAGAGCAATAAAAATGGCGATTGCTGCAGCAATGCGCATGAATGCTGAAGGTATTAAAATTCAGATTTCCGGGCGATTGAATGGTGCTGAGATGGCACGTTCCGAGTCTTATAAAGAAGGACGTATTCCTTTATCCACTTTTCGTGCCGATATCGATTATGCATTGCATGAAGCGCAGACCACTTATGGTAAATTGGGTATCAAAGTGTGGATTATGAAAGGTGAAGTTTATGGTAAAAGAGAGCTCTCTCCACTAGTGGGTATGACCAAAGGTGGTGGTGATAAGGGAGGTAAATCTGACCGAGGAGGAAAACAACGCCGTAGAAAGTAATTTTTTAAAGTAGTAAGAAATGTTACAACCGAAAAGAACAAAGTTTCGTAAGATGCAAAAAGGCCGGATGAAAGGTATATCCGGAAGAGGGCATTTACTTTCAAACGGGATGTTTGGATTGAAATCTTTGGATACGAATTTCATTACAGCTCGTCAGATTGAAGCAGCTCGTATAGCAGCGACGAGATACATGAAAAGGGAAGGTCAGTTATGGATCAAAATATTTCCGGACAAGCCTATTACCAAAAAACCTCTTGAGGTACGTATGGGTAAGGGTAAGGGTGCACCTGAATACTGGGTGGCTCGTGTTCTGCCGGGAAGGATTATGTTCGAAGTAGCCGGTGTTCCTATGGAGATTGCAAAAGAAGCGTTGCGCTTGGCGGCTCAGAAGCTTCCGGTAAAAACAAAATTTATCGTTGCTAGAGACTATACTGCTTAAGCATAATTTAAGGTGATCATGAAAAAACAGGAAATCAAAGAATTGTCGGTAGAAGAACTCAAAGCCAAGTTGGGTGAGTTCAAAAAGCAGCATGCTGACTTAAAAATGGCACATTTTGTTACTCCTTTGGAGAATCCGCTTCAAATCAGGAAAGTGAGAAGAACGGTGGCAAGACTGGCAACGGAATTAACTAATAGGGAAAACCAATAATTGGTTCTGCTTTATGGAAGAAAAAAGAAACTTAAGAAAAGAGAGAATCGGTGTTGTTACCAGTAACAAAATGGAGAAGTCCATTGTTGTTGCCGAGGTAAAAAGAGTAAAGCACCCTATGTATGGTAAGTTCGTTTTGAAAACGAAGAAGTACGTAGCGCACGACGAAAAGAACGATTGTAAAGAAGGTGACACCGTAAAGATTATGGAGACCCGGCCTTTGAGTAAAACCAAATGTTGGAGGTTAGTAGAAATCTTAGAAAGAGCTAAATAATTATGTTACAGCAAGAATCAAGATTAAAAGTAGCGGACAATACAGGAGCGAAAGAGGTTTTGACCATTCGTGTACTTGGAGGTACCAAAAGAAGATATGCTTCCATTGGGGATAAAATTGTCGTTACGGTCAAAGAGGCAACTCCTAACGGAGGAATTAAAAAAGGTGCGGTATCTACGGCTGTTGTGGTGAGGACCAAAAAAGAAGTAAGAAGACCTGATGGCTCTTATATTCGTTTCGATGATAATGCTTGTGTCTTGTTGAACCCGACAGGAGAGATGCGTGGAACGAGGGTTTTCGGTCCTGTGGCTAGAGAGCTTCGTGACAAGCAGTTTATGAAAATAGTTTCATTGGCTCCTGAGGTGCTATAATAAGTATGTAAGATGAAAAAGTTGAAAATTAAAACCGGGGATACGGTGCGAGTGATCGCAGGAGACCACAAAGGTACTGAAGGTAAAGTGCTTCGTGTCGATGTTGTCAAAAACAGGGCGATCGTAGAAGGTACAAATATGGTTTCAAAGCACGAGAAACCCAGTGCAAAAAACCCGCAGGGAGGAATTGTCAAAAAGGAAGCACCTATCCATATATCAAACCTTTCTTTGATCGATACGAAATCCGGTGAGACCACTAGGGTGGGATACGAGATCAGAGATGGTAAGAAAGTTAGGTTTGCCAAGAAATCAAATGAAGTAATTTAGTTATGGCTTACATTTCAAGATTAAAGAAAGAATATCAAGAGCGCATCGTAAATGCGTTGAAAGAAGAATTCAGTTACAATAATGTGATGCAGGTTCCTAAACTGGTGAAGATAGTCGTCAGTAGAGGTGTAGGAGCTGCTGTTGCCGATAAAAAGCTTATTGATCATGCTGTTGATGAGATGACAATGATCACTGGTCAGAAAGCAGTATCGACGATTTCCAAGAAGGATGTAGCTGCATTTAAACTCCGAAAGGGTATGCCCATTGGGGCGAAGGTGACACTTCGAGGAGAGAACATGTATGAGTTTTTAGATCGTTTGGTAACCAGTGCGCTTCCACGTGTTCGGGATTTCCAAGGAATCAAGGCCACAGGTTTTGACGGACGCGGTAATTACAGTCTAGGAATTACCGAACAGATCATATTTCCAGAGATCAATATTGACAAGATCAATAGAATCAACGGTATGGATATTACTTTTGTGACCACCGCCGAAACGGATAAGGAAGCAAAATCATTATTAACAGAACTAGGATTACCTTTTAAAAAGAAATAATATGGCTAAAGAATCAATGAAGGCCCGTGAAAGAAAAAGGGCAAGAACTGTAGCTAAGTATGCGGAAAAGAGAAAAGCTTTGAAAGAAGCAGGAGACTATGAAGCGCTACAGAAATTGCCAAAAAATGCCTCTCCGGTTCGTATGCATAATCGTTGCAAACTGACGGGAAGACCAAAAGGATATATGAGGGTTTTTGGAATTTCAAGGGTAACATTCAGGGAAATGGCCAATCAAGGATTGATACCAGGTGTTAAAAAAGCAAGCTGGTAATATTGATTAACTGGTTTCAGGTTTAGTGATATAGCTAAAAACCGTTACCAAAATAAAAAAAGATGGTTACAGATACTATTGCGGATTATTTGACACGATTGAGAAATGCAAGTCGTGCAGGACATAGGGTTGTTGACATTCCTTCGTCCAAAGTGAAAAAGGAAATTACAAAGATCTTATTCGATCAAGGATACATTTTGAGCTACAAGTTCGAAGAGAATAAGGTACAGGGTAACATCAAGATTGCCTTGAAGTATGATAAGATGACCAAAGACCCGGTAATCAAGAAATTACAGCGCGTCAGTAAGCCAGGTCTTCGAAAATATACGGGAGCGGATACCCTGCCTAGGGTATTGAACGGTCTTGGTATTGCTATTGTGTCTACCTCTCACGGTGTAATGACCAGTAAGCAGGCGAAAAATGAAAATGTAGGTGGTGAAGTACTTTGCTACGTATATTAATCGAATAAAGAAGGAAAGAAATGTCTAGAATAGGTAATAACCCAATAGCGATTCCTGAGGGAGTAACCGTCGATTTGACCGACAATGTAGTAACGGTGAAAGGGAAACTTGGCGAATTGACTCAAGAGTTCTCAGGAGTAGAGGTCAAACTCGAAGATGGTGAAGTTTCGGTTGCGCGGCCATCGGATTCTAAAGAACACAAGTCAAAACACGGGCTGTATAGATCTTTGATCTTGAATATGGTCGAAGGAGTTTCAAAAGGATGGACCAAGGAGCTCGAGTTGGTAGGTGTTGGTTACAGAGCCAGCAACCAAGGACAGAAGCTTGACTTGGCCCTTGGATTTTCACATAATATCGTGATTGATCTGGCACCTGAGATAAAGGTTGAAACGATTTCTGAAAAAGGAAAGAACCCTATAATCAAATTGACCTCTTTCGACAAACAACTAGTAGGTCAGATAGCTGCGAAAATTAGAGGTTTCCGTAAGCCAGAGCCATATAAAGGTAAAGGAATCAAGTTTGTTGGCGAGCAATTGCGAAGAAAGGCCGGTAAATCAGCTTAATAAAATAGTACGATGAAATTATCAAAGACACAAAGAAAATATAGAATCAGAAGGAGGATACGAAAGGTATCCAACGGCACTGCTGAAAGACCTCGTTTGTCCGTTTTCAGAAGCAATAAAGAAATTTATGCCCAGGTGATCGATGACAATTCAGGTACAACCTTGGCTGCTGCCTCTTCAAGAGATAAAGAGTTGGCAAAGTCTAAAGGAAGTAAGTCTGAAATCGCAACCTTGGTAGGAAAGGCGATTGCCGAGAAGTCCAAAAAAGCCGGTATTGATAAGGTTGCCTTTGATAGAGGAGGTAATTTATATCACGGACGGGTGAAAGCCTTGGCCGAAGGAGCGAGAGAAGCAGGATTAACATTCTAATAAAAGCACATGTACCAAAAATATAAAAACGTAGAAACTGTAAAGCCAGGTGGTCTAGATTTGAAAGATCGATTAGTAGGTGTTCAAAGGGTTACCAAAGTAACTAAAGGTGGACGAGCCTTTGGGTTTTCAGCAATCGTGGTTGTGGGTGATGAAAATGGTGTTGTCGGTCATGGTCTTGGAAAGTCAAAGGAAGTAGCTACAGCAATTGCCAAGGCGATTGAAGATGCAAAGAAGAACCTTATACGCATACCATTGAACAAAGCTACTTTGCCTCACGAACAAAAAGGGAAGTATGGAGGTGCTCGAGTATATATCCAGCCAGCATCCCATGGTACCGGGGTGATTGCGGGTGGAGCTGTTCGTGCAGTATTGGAAGCGGTTGGTGTACATGATGTACTTTCAAAATCACAAGGATCTTCCAATCCGCACAATGTAGTTAAGGCTACCTTCGACGCACTTTTGCAGTTGCGGGGAGCAAGTACTGTTGCAAAACAAAGAGGAGTTTCCTTGGAAAAGGTCTTTAAAGGATAAAAACTAGTAAAAGTAGAACGTAAAAGTACATAGGGGAGATTCAGAGTTCTGAAATACCGGTACGATACGAACTATAGACTACTAATTACTGAAGAAAAATGGCAAAGATTAAAGTAAAAATGGTGAAGAGTGGGATTAAAAAGCCACAAAACCAGAAGAGAACCCTTGAAGCACTTGGTTTGAAACGAATTGGCCAAGTTGTAGAGCATGAGGATACGCCTAATATTTTGGGCATGATAAACAAAGTTAAACACTTGGTTTCTACGGAAGCATAACAATAGAGGCGATGAACTTAAGTAATTTAAAACCGACTGAAGGATCAGTAAATAGAGCTGGCAAGAGATTGGGTCGAGGTCAAGGATCAGGTAAAGGCGGAACAGCTGCAAGAGGTCACAAAGGGGCCAAATCTAGATCTGGATATTCGAAGAAAATAGGTTTTGAAGGTGGACAGATGCCGCTTCAAAGACGTGTGCCTAAATTTGGTTTTACCAATATCAACCGGAAGGAATACCAAGGAATCAACTTATCGAAGTTGCAAGAATTGGTAGATAAGAAAGTTGTAAAGGATACAATTACCTTTGAAACATTGGTTCAAAATCGTTTGGCACGTAAAAATGATTTGGTGAAGATTTTAGGAGGCGGTGAGCTAAAGGCTTCCTTGAAAGTTTCCGTACATAAATTTACTGCTACTGCAAAAGCAGCTATAGAAGCTGCCGGAGGTGAGGCAATAAGTTTATAAGCATATACGATACTATGAAGAAATTTGTCGAGACATTATCCAATATTTGGAAAATAGAAGAGCTGAGAAATCGCATCATGATAACCTTAGGTCTTCTTTTGGTATACCGTTTTGGTTGTCAAATTGTGCTTCCAGGTATCGATACATCACAATTAGGAGCGTTGACAGAAGGTACCGAACAGGGTATCTTTAGCTTGTTGAATGCTTTCACGGGTGGGGCTTTTGCCAATGCTTCGATATTTGCGTTGGGTATTATGCCTTATATTTCGGCATCTATTGTAGTGCAATTGATGAGTATCGCTATACCCTACCTACAGAAATTGGATAAAGAAGGGGAGAGCGGAAGAAAGACCAAAAATCAAATAACCCGTTGGTTGACTATTGGTATATGTATCGTACAGGCCCCGGCCTATTTGTACGGTTTAGAGGCATTCGGTGTTCGTGATAGTGCTTTCCTTTTAGGTAAAGGATTGGATTTTATGGTCCCAGCCGTAATTATTTTGGTGACGGGTTGTGTATTCGCAATGTGGTTGGGTGAAAAGATTACCGACAAAGGTATCGGTAACGGAATTTCACTTTTGATCATGATCGGTATTATCGCAACTATGCCACAGGCGTTTGTTCAAGAGGCAGTCTCTAGATGGACTGGAATAGGAGGGCCAATGTTGGTTCTTGTTGAGATTATCATCTGGTTTTTAGTCATCTTGGCTTGTGTCTTACTGGTGATGGCTACGCGCCAAATACCGGTACAATACGCTAGAAGAACGGCTTCAGGAGGTTATGAAAAAAATGTAATGGGGTCTCGGCAATATATTCCTTTGAAGTTGAATGCTTCAGGTGTAATGCCAATTATCTTTGCCCAAGCCATTATGTTCGTACCGGGATTAATCGGTAGCGCATTTGATGACACGGCCGTTGGACAGTGGATACAAGTTCAGTTTGCTGATATTTTCGGATGGGCCTACAATATCTTGTTTGCCTTGTTGATTATCATATTTACCTTCTTTTATACGGCCATAACGGTGCCGACGAATAAGATGGCCGACGATTTGAAAAGAAGCGGTGGTTTTATTCCGGGAATACGCCCTGGTAAGGAAACGGGTGATTTCTTGGACAAGATCATGTCTTTGATAACATTGCCAGGCTCTATATTTTTGGCCTTTTTGGCGGTCTTTCCTGCGTTTGTGGTAAAATTGATGGGTGTTCAATCAGGTTGGGCCTTATTTTATGGAGGTACATCACTTTTGATTATGGTCGGTGTAGCCATCGATACGGTACAACAGGTGAATTCTTATTTGTTGAACAGACATTACGATGGGCTGATGAAAACGGGTAAAAATAGAAAAGTAGCATAGTATGGCTAAACAAGCAGCAATAGAGCAAGACGGATCGATAATCGAAGCATTGTCAAATGCAATGTTTCGAGTAGAGTTGGAAAATGGTCATGTAGTGACCGCACATATCTCTGGAAAGATGCGTATGCACTATATTAAATTGCTTCCAGGGGATAAGGTAAAGCTCGAAATGAGTCCTTATGACCTTACCAAAGCGAGAATTACTTATAGATATTAAGATAGTAGTAAGATGAAAGTAAGAGCATCAGTAAAAAAGAGGAGTGCCGACTGCAAGATAGTACGCAGAAAAGGCAGGTTGTACGTAATCAACAAAAAGAATCCTAGATTTAAACAAAGACAAGGATAATTATGGCAAGAATCGCAGGTATAGATATACCAAAACAGAAGAGAGGCGTTATCGCACTTACCTATATTTTCGGAATCGGTAGAAGTAGATCGAAAGAAATACTAGCCGCTGCCAAAGTTAGCGAGGATACAAAAGTCTCGGATTGGAACGATGATGAAATCGGACGTATTCGTGAGGCCGTAGCTTCATATACTATCGAAGGTGAATTACGTTCTGAGACCCAATTGAATATCAAACGTTTGATGGATATCGGGTGTTATAGAGGAATTCGCCATAGATCCGGTCTCCCATTAAGAGGACAACGTACAAAGAACAACTCTAGAACCAGAAAAGGGAAAAGAAAGACGGTTGCGAACAAGAAAAAAGCGACTAAATAATAAATAGATAGTCATTAGTATTTAGAACCTGTGTCAAAACAGGGTGTTAGAAGAATCTGTTTGAAATGTAAAAGTCTAGGATTCCAATAACCAAGAACTAACAACTAGAAACTAAAAGAATATGGCAAAGGCAAGTACAAAAACAACTAAAAAGCGTAAGGTTATCATCGAATCGGTAGGTGAAGCGCATGTAACCGCATCTTTTAACAATATTATCATATCCTTGACGAACAAAAAAGGAGACGTTATCTCATGGTCTTCTGCAGGAAAAATGGGGTTCAGAGGTTCTAAAAAGAACACGCCCTATGCAGCTCAGGTTGCTGCTGAAGATTGTTCGAAAGTAGCTCACGATGCTGGACTAAGAAAGGTGAAGGTTTATGTTAAGGGACCTGGAAACGGTAGGGAGTCTGCAATTCGTGCGATTCATAATTCCGGTATTGAAGTTACCGAGATTATTGATGTAACCCCTATGCCGCACAACGGTTGTAGACCTCCAAAAAGAAGACGAGTTTAATTTCACTTTAATATATTTCACAGAAACCTATTCACGGTTATCGAAGGAGAAAGCCTTAATTCATAACCACGTTCGCTTAAGGGACGGATAAGTTTCAAATACTTAGAAAATGGCAAGATACACAGGACCTAAAAGTAAAATCGCCCGTAAATTCGGAGAGGCGATTTTCGGAGACGACAAGTCTTTTGAAAAGAAAAATTATCCTCCGGGACAACATGGCAACGCAAGACGTCGTGGTAAAAAATCTGAATATTCGGTTCAGTTGATGGAAAAGCAGAAAGCCAAGTATACCTATGGTATTTTGGAAAAGCAGTTCCGCAATTTATTCCAAACGGCAAAGAGAAAAGAAGGGGTGACCGGAGAGGTTCTTTTGCAGCTTTGTGAATCACGTTTAGATAACGTAGTGTATCGAATGGGAGTTTCCCGCACAAGAAGCGGCGCGAGACAATTAGTTTCTCACAGACACATTACAGTGAACGGCGAATTGGTAAATATTCCCTCATATTCATTGAAGGCCGGTGATGTTGTCGGTGTTCGTGAAAAATCAAAATCTTTGCAAGCTATTCAAGATGCACTTTCTGCGAACAGCAGTGTATATGAATGGATTACTTGGAATTCTGAAAAGTTGGAAGGTACGTATGTGACTATACCGGAAAGAACACAGATTCCAGAGAATATCAAAGAACAATTAATAGTCGAGTTATACTCTAAATAAACAACACCAATCCAATTATGGCATTATTTAATTTTCAGAAACCCGATAAAGTAATAATGATCGATTCCTCAGATTTCGAAGGGAAGTTTGAATTCCGCCCTTTGGAACCTGGTTATGGATTAACTGTTGGGAACGCATTGCGACGGGTATTGCTTTCTTCCTTGGAAGGTCATGCAATCACCTCGGTACGTATAGACAAAGTAGAACACGAGTTTTCTGTAATTCCTGGTGTTGTTGAAGATGTAACCGAAATCATATTGAATCTGAAACAGGTACGTTTCAAGAAACAAATCGAAGATTCGGAAGCAGAAACCGTTTCGATTTCCTTGGGTGGAAAAGATCAATTAACGGCGGGAGACTTCCAAAAATTCATCTCAGGATATCAAGTGTTGAATCCTGACTTGGTGATTTGTAACATGGAGTCAAAGGTCAACATCAACATGGAATTGGTTATCGACAAAGGTCGTGGCTATGTTCCTGCTGAAGAGAATAAGAAGTCAGGAATGCCAATGGGCACCATCGCTATCGATTCTATCTTTACACCGATTAAGAATGTGAAGTATAGTATTGAGAACTTTCGTGTAGAGCAGAAGACCGATTATGAAAAATTGGTGTTCGAAATCGTCACTGATGGTTCCATACATCCAAAAGATGCATTGACCGAAGGAGCAAAAGTTCTGATCCACCACTTCATGTTGTTCTCCGATGAGCGCATTACCCTAGAGGCTGATGAAATCGCACAGACCGAGACCTATGATGAAGAATCATTGCACATGCGCCAATTGTTAAAGACAAAGTTGGTCGATATGGATCTTTCCGTACGTGCTTTGAACTGTTTAAAAGCAGCGGAAGTGGATACATTAGGTGATTTGGTCTCTTTCAACAAGAATGACTTGATGAAGTTCAGAAACTTTGGTAAAAAATCATTGACCGAATTGGAAGAATTGGTCATCAATAAAGGTTTGAGCTTTGGAATGGACCTTTCAAAATACAAATTAGATAAAGATTAAGCATCATATTTTGCTCTCCGCAATTGCGGATTTGGTAGCAAGATGATAAACCAGAAATAATGAGACACGGTAAAAAAGTTAACCACTTAGGAAGAAAGACAGCGCATAGAAAAGCGATGTTGGCCAATATGGCTTGCTCGCTGATTGAACACAAACGAATAAATACTACGGTTGCAAAGGCCAAAGCGTTAAAACGGTTTGTAGAGCCGTTGATTACCAAAGCGAAAGCTGAGAATAATGTGACTACTGAAAAAGGAACCCATAACAGACGAATCGCTTTCAAAAACTTGCGTGACAAGTATGCGGTGACCGAATTGTTCAGTGTGGTTTCCGAAAAAGTAGGTGACCGTCCAGGCGGGTACACCCGAATCATCAAACTAGGAAATAGATTGGGTGATAACGCGGACATGGCGATGATCGAGTTGGTTGATTTCAACGAGATTTACAATGCCGACAAGCCTAAAAAGAAAACTACGCGAAGAAGTAGAAGAGGTAAAGGTGTCAAAGCGGATACTCCACCAGTAGCTGTTGCAGAAGCGAAAACTGAATCTCAAGATACGGAAGTTAAGGCAGATGATTCAGAAGAATAGAATTGTTAGTATATTTTAATAATAGAGAAAGGGTAAACTTTAAAGTTTACCCTTTTTTTTGTTTTTTTGTCAAACCCTAAAATAATTGCAAATGAAATATCAGTTTAGAAAGAGTGCATTTCTGTTATTGGCAGACGGTACTATCTTCCATGGTAAGGTGGTAGGTGATAAAGAAGGTAGCGCTTTTGGCGAAGTATGTTTTAATACAGGTATGACCGGATATCAAGAGATTTTTACGGACCCTTCTTATTTCGGACAATTGATGGTGACCACAAATGCCCACATCGGCAATTACGGAACCAATGCTGACGAGGTCGAGTCGGACTCGGTCAAGATCGCCGGATTGATCTGTAAGAACTTCAGCTATGAATTCTCAAGGGATGCCGCCGATGCAAGTCTTCAGGATTTTTTGGATAGAAACAACCTATTGGCCATTTCCGATGTCGATACGCGTGCGCTTGTCAGCTATATACGAGACAATGGTGCTATGAATGCGGTTATTTCTACAGAAGTGGATAATTTGCCCGAACTAAAAAAGAAACTAGCTGATTTCCCGAGTATGAAAGGGCTTGAACTCTCTTCCAAAGTATCGACTAAAGAACCCTATTACTTTGGGGAAGAAAAAGCTACTTATAAAATTGCTGCGCTCGATATAGGTATTAAGAAGAACATCCTTAGAAACTTGGCCAAACGGGATGCGTATATAAAGGTCTTCCCTTACGATACTACTTTTGAGGAGATGAAGGCATGGAATCCTGATGCCTACTTTATTTCCAACGGACCTGGTGATCCGGAACCGTTGACGCAGTCCATTCAGACCGCTAAAGATATTATTGCTAGTGACGCCCCTCTTTTCGGAATCTGCCTAGGCCATCAGGTAATAGCACTGGCGAACGGTGTTTCTACCTACAAGATGCATAATGGGCACCGAGGTATCAATCATCCCGTCTTGAATTTGATTACCGGTAAAGGGGAAATCACCTCCCAAAACCACGGTTTTGCCGTAAATCGTGAAGAAACGGAGGCGAACAATGACTTGGAGATTACGCACATACATTTGAATGACGACACTGTTGCCGGAATTCGCATGAAAGGCAAAAACGTTTTTTCCGTGCAGTACCATCCAGAGGCAAGTCCGGGGCCACATGATGCAGAGTATCTATTCGATCAGTTTTTTGAACTGGTCAAACAGAGTTCGGCACAGGCCGTCTAGATTAACTTAATGTTATATTCCACGTAATATCGAACTTCGAAACAGCACATTCAAGGTGCTGTTTCGTATATTTGCATTTTTAAAAATCAACCTTAAAACAGAATAGAAAATGAGTATCATCCTAGGTGTACATGCAAGACAGATATTGGATTCGAGAGGAAATCCGACAGTAGAAGTAGACGTAATTACCGAAAACGGTGTTGTCGGGCGGGCCGCGGTTCCTTCCGGAGCTTCGACCGGCGAGCACGAAGCAGTGGAATTACGTGATGGAGGAGATGCATTTATGGGCAAAGGTGTCACTAAAGCGGTTGATAATGTCAATACGGTCATCGCAGAGGAGATATTGGGCATGTCGGTTTTTGAACAAAACCTTTTAGATAAGACGATGATCGATCTAGATGGTACGCCCAATAAGTCAAAGTTGGGCGCAAATGCTATTCTAGGGGTTTCATTAGCGGTTGCCAAAGCGGCTGCTCAAGAATTGGGCTTGTCTTTATTCCGCTATGTCGGTGGTGTCAGCGCAAATACCCTTCCTGTACCCATGATGAACATCATCAATGGTGGCTCGCATTCCGATGCCCCAATTGCCTTTCAAGAATTTATGGTAATGCCTGTGAAAGCGAAGAGCTTTTCACATTCCATGCAAATGGGTACCGAGATTTTCCACAATTTGAAGAAAGTACTACATGATCGAGGTTTAAGCACCGCAGTAGGTGATGAAGGTGGGTTTGCTCCTAATTTAGAAGGAGGCACCGAAGATGCTTTGGATACCATTGCCAAGGCGGTTGACAAGGCCGGGTATACCTTAGGAGACGATGTGATGATTGCTCTCGATTGTGCTTCTGCCGAATTCTACGTAGACGGCAAATATGATTACACGAAATTCGAAGGTGACAAGGGCGTGGTCCGCACCTCGGAGGAACAAGCGCAATATTTAGCTGATCTATCGTCAAAGTACCCGATTATTTCAATTGAGGACGGTATGGACGAGAATGATTGGGACGGATGGAAATCGCTAACCGATAAAATAGGTGACAAAGTACAGTTGGTCGGTGATGACCTTTTCGTGACCAACGTAGAGCGACTCTCTAAAGGTATTGAAAACGGTATCGCCAATTCGATATTGATCAAGGTCAACCAAATAGGTACGTTGAGCGAGACGATTGCTGCCGTGAACATGGCTAAAAATGCAGGGTATACCTCCGTAATGTCACACCGTTCAGGTGAAACTGAGGATAATACGATTGCTGATTTGGCCGTAGCGTTGAATACAGGTCAAATAAAAACCGGTTCCGCTTCGCGATCAGACCGTATGGCAAAGTACAACCAGTTATTGCGAATCGAAGAAGAGCTTGGTGATACGGCTTTTTATCCGCAAGAAAAAGCCTTCAAAATTAAACGATAAAAATCTCAAGATGTTCAAAAGCCTTTCCCGTTCAGGAAGGGCTTTTTTTTTGGAGTCATCGTAAAGAATACCTATCTTTTGAACCAAACATTTACCAGATAGAATACTATGAATAATTTCCTTTTTGTTTCAGCAGAAAACGACGCGATCCCCGACTGTAAAGCAGGAGGGATGGGAGATGTAGTTAGGGATGTACCCCGAGAAATTTCCAGAAGAGGCGATTTCGTCCACGTAGTCGTACCTTCATATTCTAGGCTGCATCAGAATGGTCGCTTCATCACGAATATCGATTTTAGGCTTAGAGGTACGGTCTATAAGGCTGAATTATATGAAGTTGCCCCCAAAAAAGAATTTGACAACATTAGGCATTATGTCATTCATCATCCTGAAATACAAGAAGGAGGCATAGCACATATATATCACGATGACCCGACAGAGCCTTTTTTTAATGATTCGATAAAATATTTTATTTTCTGTACTGCGGTGGCCGAAGCCATTAAAATGGGAGCTTTTGGTGAGCTTGACATCGTTCATACCCATGACTGGCATACCAGTCCCCTGTTGTTTTTGAAAACGTATCATCCCGCGTATAGAGACTTGAAAAAGATGCGCTATATCTATAGTATTCATAATCTAGCGATTCAAGGTATTCGTCCGTTTCATGATAACTACGCCTCGGTAAGCAATTGGTTTCCGGAGGTCGAATTGAATTACAAAGACCTTGCCGATTCTCGTTACACGGATTGTATTAATCTGATGGCAGTGGGTATTCGCTTGGCCGATGCCGTTCATACCGTATCGCCTTCTTACAAGGAAGATGTAATGTTGCCAAGTAGAAGACCTGAATTCGTGGGAGGCGAGAGTTTGGAAAAAGACTTACAAAAAGCGGATAACGAAGGACGGCTATACGGTATTTTAAACGCTTCCAACTACGGCAATATTCGAGAAGCCGAAAAGGGCTTTATTTATAGGAATACTGTTAAGGCACTGTTCAGATGGTTGCAAGATGAGTCGAAAAAATACAAAGCCGATTTCTTGGCGCATACTGGAGAGAAGATCATGCAATATGTAGATGAGCGACCAAAATTCATTGTGTCAAGTGTTGCAAGATTGACCGAGCAAAAGTTTTACTTTTTTAAACGTTCTCCGGAAGCCTTTGATAAAATGTTGAAACGCTTGGAAAAAATCGATGGAATCTTTATGCTTTTGGGCACTGGAGACCCCGATTATGAAGAACTGTTCAGGTCAATGAGTTATAAGCACAAAAATTTCATTTTTACCAATGGACAATCGGAAGATCTTATCGATTCTATTTACTTGGAAACCGACCTATACTTCATGCCGAGTCTATTTGAACCGTGTGGCATCAGCCAAATGCTCGCCATGCGCAACGGAAATCCCTGCTTGGTACATCATACAGGTGGCCTTAAGGACACTGTAGAGCACATGAAAACAGGTTTCGCATTCGACGGAAAGACCTACGACGCGAAAATCAGGAATATGATCAAAAGCTTTAGCGAAGCTTTGAGTATCTGGGAGAACGATAAGGCCAAATGGAAAAAAATCAAGGCAAACGCAAAGAAAATGCGATTCACTTGGGAAAAATCAATAGATGACTACTACAAAATGCTCTATTTGCTCTAGTTTTTCCAACTTTCGATATGCTACGGAAAGCCCTGTTAAGAATAAACTAAAGGGGGTTTCATGATTGTTAAAATGGGTTCTTTTCCGTAAATTCGCAATCCACTAAAAATACACTTAAATAAAGCTTATGTCAGACAAAGCCACATTAGAATACAACGGTGAAAAGTATGAGTTTCCTGTCATTACAGGAACTGAAAATGAAAAGGCAATCGACATCAAAACACTGCGTGCGGCGACAGGTGGCTTGACTACGATTGATCCGGGGTACAAAAATACAGGCTCTTGTAAAAGTGAGATTACATTTTTGGACGGTGAAAAAGGAATTCTGAGATACCGCGGATATTCTATTGAAGAACTAGCGGAAAAAGCCGATTTTTTGGAAGTAGCCTACCTATTGATTTTTGGAGAACTTCCAAATACTGAGCAACTGACTGCTTTCCACTTAGACATTAAGAACGAGTCTCATGTTGATGAGGAAATGAAAAAGATTTTGGATGCTTTTCCAAAGTCTGCGCACCCTATGGGCGTACTCTCTTCGTTGACTAGTGCTTTGGTGGCTTTTAATCCTGTTTCCGTCAATGTCACCTCTAAAGATGCCATGTACGGAGCCATCGTTCGCATCTTGGCCAAATTTCCTGTTTTAGTGGCATGGACCATGCGCAAGAAAAAAGGATTACCATTAGATTATGGTGATGATGAATTGGGCTATGTAGAGAATATTCATAAAATGATGTTCAAAAAGCCCACCAAGGAATATGTGAAAAACAAGATTGTTATCGATGCCTTGGATAAGTTACTTATTCTACATGCCGATCATGAGCAAAATTGCTCTACTTCGACGGTGCGAATAGTCGGATCATCACATGCCGGATTGTTTGCTTCCTTGTCATCGGGAATCTCCGCTTTGTGGGGACCGCTTCACGGAGGGGCCAACCAGGCGGTTCTTGAGATGTTGGAGGCCATAGTGGCAGATGGTGGCGATACCAAAAAGTATATGGCCAAAGCAAAAGATAAAAGCGACCCTTTTCGTTTAATGGGCTTCGGTCACCGTGTGTATAAAAACTTTGACCCTAGGGCAAAGATCATTAAAAAGGCGGCCGATGAGATTTTAGGGGATTTGGGTATCGAAGATCCAATACTAGACGTGGCAAAAGGCCTCGAAAAAGAAGCCTTGGAAGACCCCTATTTCGTGGATCGAAAGTTATATCCGAATGTTGATTTCTATTCAGGAGTAATTTATAGGGCATTGGGTATACCTACTGAAATGTTTACGGTAATGTTCGCCCTTGGTAGACTACCCGGGTGGATTGCACAGTGGCGTGAAATGCGATTGAACAATGAACCTATCGGTAGACCGAGACAAGTATATACGGGTGAGAACTACCGTCCTTTTGTCGACCTTGCCTTAAGGTAGATTGCTACCTCAATAAAAACAATAAAGCTCTTTTATTTTTTAAAAGGGCTTTTTTTATGTCAAATTTGAATTATAATTTTAGCGAACAAGAACTATGTTACACTTAAATGTAAATGATGAAATTTCAAGGCTGAAAGCAGTGGTTTTGGGTACGGCCAAGAGTTGCGGTCCCATTCCAAAACCTGAGGAAGCCTATGACCCGAAGTCGTTGGAACATATTTTGGCAGGTACCTATCCTAAAGAGGAAGATATGGTCAAAGAAATGGAAGCGTTTGCGAATGTGTTTGAAAAGTATGGTGTAAAGGTCTTTCGACCTGAAGTTTTGGAAGACTGTAATCAAATTTTCTCTAGGGATATCGCTTTTGTGATAGGGCAAAAGCTTATCCTAGCCAATATCCTTCCGGATCGCGAGAAAGAAATCGAAGCCATTTTACATGTCCTCGATAGAATTCCGGACGAGGATGTTATTAGACCACCTGAAGCGGTTCATGTAGAGGGTGGCGACGTGATGCCTTGGAACGACCATATTTTTATAGGAACCTATACAGCGGAAGATTACCCGGATTGGATAACGGCCCGGACAAATAAAGCCGCGGTCGACTTCATTGGCCAACAGTTCCCCAATAAGATCATCAAGTCGTTCGAGCTTAGAAAATCAACAGATGCAAAGCAAAATGCTCTACACCTCGATTGTTGTTTCCAGCCTTTGGGAAAAGGCAAGGCCATCCTTCATCAAAACGGATTTTTAGTTGAAGAGGAGTACCAATGGTTGGTCGATTTTTTTGGAAAGGAGAACATTTTTGAAATTACAGCTGATGAAATGTATCGAATGTTCAGTAACGTCTTCTCCATTTCTCCAGAGGTCGTCGTATCTGAACGGAATTTTACCAGATTGAACAACTGGCTTAGAGCGCAAGGATTCATCGTAGAGGAAATTCCATATGCCGAGATTTCAAAACAAGAAGGGCTATTAAGATGTAGCACCTTACCATTGATAAGAGAGTAATACCTATATAAATGCAAATAACCAATACTATTTTAATGATCCGACCCGTCGCTTTTCGAAAAAACGAACAGACAGCGGTCAATAACTACTTTCAAGAAGATCTTCAAATCAAGAATGCCGAAATCAACAAAAAGGCGCAAAAAGAATTCGATGATTTTGTAGAAACCCTTCGAACGCACGGGGTCAATGTAATCGTAATCGATGATAGAAAGGAAACGGATACGCCAGATTCTATTTTTCCTAACAATTGGGTGTCCTCTCATGATAGCGGAACCGTAGTGGTGTATCCTATGTTTGCCGAAAACCGCCGAAAGGAACGTCGTGAAGATATTTTTGATGTTCTTGAGGAAAGTGGCTTCAAAATCAATGACATTATTGACTACACCGCAGCAGAAGAATCAGGAGTGTTTCTGGAGGGTACCGGAAGTATCTTAAAGGATCGGGTACATCAAAAAGCGTATTGTGCGCTTTCCGAACGTGCCCATGAAGAGCTGTTTATTGAGTTTTGTGAAGACTTCGATTGTTTTCCCGTAATTTTTACGGCAAACCAAACGGTTGAAGGCGAGCGTAAACCAATCTACCATACGAATGTGATGATGGCTATGGCAGAGACCTTCGCCGTAATCTGTCTCGATACGATTGACGATAAAAAGGAACGAAAAAACGTCTTGACCCATCTCAAAAAAGACGGAAAGGAAGTAATGCCGATAACCGAAGAACAGATGCATTCGTTTGCGGGAAATATGCTTCAGGTCATTGGAGCGAACGATAAGCGCTTTATGGTAATGAGTACCGCGGCCTACCAGAGCCTTCGAAAAGAGCAGATAACCTTCATACAAAAGCATTGTGATATCATCCATAGTCCTTTAGACACCATAGAGACCTGTGGTGGCGGAAGCGCCAGATGTATGATGGCCGAAGTGTTTTTGCCTAAATCTTAAATACAGCATGGTATGAAAATCGTCATCGCTCCGGACAAATTCAAAGGCTCCCTAACAGGATTCGAGTACTGCGAAGCTGTAGAAAAGGGATTGCGGATGGCGATACCCGAAGCGGAGATCGTCAAAAAACCTCTGGCCGATGGGGGTGATGGCACCATTGACATTGTTAAGCACTATACGCAAGGGGAGAAAATTCTATTAACCGCCCATGGCCCTCTTTTCGAGCTACTCCAAACGGGCTATGTCTTCTCAAGACCCAAGGGAGTCGCTTTTCTGGAAATGGCAGAAGTATCCGGACTCAAACTACTAAAGGAGGAAGAACGCAATTGCATGCATACCACCTCTTTTGGTTTTGGTGAATTGATTGTCGACGCTATTGAAAGCGGAGCTAACGAATTGATATTGGGTATTGGCGGTAGTGCCACTAATGATGGTGGTATGGGAATGGCGAAAGCATTAGGTTTTCGTTTTTTGGATGCTTCTGGCCATGAGCTGCAACCCATTGGGAGTAATCTCTCCCGGATTCAAAAAATCGATAGTACCAAACTTCACCCCAAACTCAATAAGGTTGAGGTCAAAGTGGCTTGTGATGTAACCAATCCCCTTTATGGGCCAGATGGTGCCGCTCAAGTTTATGGTAGTCAAAAAGGCGCCTCGAATGAAGAAATCAAGCTATTGGACAAGGGACTCCAGAATTATGCGAAAGTGCTAGAAGAGACTTTTGGGGTTGATGTTCAGCAGCTAAAAGGAGCAGGGGCTGCGGGAGGTATGGGGGCCGGAGCTTGCGTTTTTCTGAACGCAACCTTGGTGTCCGGTATCGATTTGGTAAAGAATATAGCGGATTTTGACGCTTCGATCCAAGATGCGGATTGGATAATTACCGGAGAAGGGCAACTGGACCTCCAGACACTGTCAGGCAAAACTATTGCAGGTGTGCTCTCATCAGCGAAAACATATGACGTGCCCGTGGCTGCCTTATGTGGTTCCGTGACTATTTCGCATAAAGAACAGAAAGCCTTCGGTTTAGACTATATGACCTCCATTATTAAAGGTGTTTCGAGCTTGGAGGAGGCGATGGCCAACAGTTATGAAAATTTGGTCGATGCGGCTTATAATTTTGCCAAGCTGGTAAAGGAAAAAATATAGTCCCCAGCCAAACTAAGAAACTAGGTTTTCGCGATATTCCGGATCATTCCACCAAAAATAAAGTAATGGAATGGCACAATACTATACCAATATAAGCGTCCCCTTAGGCCACGAGGCCTGAAGGTTGCTGTTTGGTGAAGTACGTTGGCCTCATCAATTTTAAACTCAAGCCAAGCCTCTCCCGGTAGTTTCATTTCCGCGAAGAGCAACAGTCGTCTCTCTTCCTTATCGGCCAAGAGCACTCTCCAAAAATCGAGCGCATCGCCCGGAAAGAGCTTATCCGGATGCGTTCTCCCGCGTCGAAGACCCACTCCACCCCAAAGCTTGTCCAAAAAGCCCCTGATTTTCCAGAGCCAATTACCGTAGTACCAACCTGTCTCCCCGCCGATTTTCCAAATATTCTCCAACACGGCCGATGGATCGTCTACCTTTTTCCGTTGCTCATCTTTCAAAATGCCATACTTGGGTACTTGAATGTATTTTTGCAGGTCTTTGGTAAACCGACCGCTGACCATGCTATCCTTCCAACTGCTTACCACAAGGTTCTGCGCTATTTTTCGAAATGCCATATCGATGGCTTCCGTATAAGTATGTGTTTGGATACCGAGGATTTTTTCCAATCGATTGTCTTTTGCGATTACTTCGACCTTCATACTGTCAACAAGGTTCAAGGCCAATTTATAGGAAGTAGAGGTAACAAAATATAACCAGTAGCTGGATAGTTTCGGCGTCATTATCGGAACGGTAAAGATCCAATTTTTAAAGCCCCTGGCCTTGGCGTATTCCTTTAACATCTGTTTATATGTGAGTATATTAGGTCCGGCGATATCAAAAGATTGGCCATAGGTTTCTATAGTGCCAATAACACCTGTCAAAAAATAAATAACATCGCGTATAGCGATAGGTTGGGTTTTGGTCAACACCCATTCTGGTGTGATCATAAGGGGTAATTTTTCACAAAGGTCCCGAATGATCTCGAAGGATGAACTACCCGAACCTACAATGATACCGGCCCTGAGTACGGTCAACTCAAACGGACCTTCATAAAGTATGTTCTCGACATTTTTGCGTGACCACAAGTGTTTTGATAGGTTATCTTCATTCACAATGCCGCTGAGGTAGATGACCTGTTTCACTGATGTTTCGGCCATGTACGCGTTAAAGTTTCTTGCGGTAATGGCTTCTTGTTTATCAAAATCGGTGGTCGAGGAGCTCATGGAGTGAATCAAGAAATAGGCTACTTCAATATCTCGCGCTATTTTTTCTGGATCGACCTCATGAAGAAAATCGATTTCGACCACTTCTATTTTCGACCGTATTTCGGTTGAAACCGATAAGCGCTCCGCATCGCGAACGGCACATACGACCTCATGCCCAAGATCGAGCAAATGTGGTACTAACCGCATGCCGATATATCCGTTGGCTCCTGTAAGTAGTATTTTCATAGATCTTCAATCGAAGTTGGTGCGTTGTCCGCCTTGTAATCAAGTACTTTTCTGAAGAATTTTTGAACCGCTTTGGTGTCTGCCTCCACTTTTATGAAATGGTTGTCGCGGTAAATCGAGTAGCGGGCCAGATCACCCTTGTAAATGGTAAGTTTGTAGTAGGGTATGACTAAGGCGAAAGTCTCCAATAGCGATCGAAATCGAACGATGATGCCCTTAGGTCGCATCTCGATATTACAGGTATTGCGATTGTTATCCAGGATCAAGAGATTGTGAATTTCGATACTGGTGGCTGTAATGATAAGTTTAGGAGATCCAATGCCGTTCATGGCCCATCGTTCTTTCAATGTAAACGGTTTGCCAACTTCTGCATCTACTTTTCGAGTGATGTCTTTATTGTTGTAAGAAACGTTAAGGAGCATAATGAGGTGTCTTTTCTAGCATTTTTCTTTAAAGTTAACCAATACTTCCATTGGGAATGACCCGATTGAATATTTATTTAATCGTGCAGGAAGCAGGGAAACGAAATCACTCAGTATACCCTGCATTGCCCTCGGTGCGCTTTGCACTTGAATACGAACAGTACTTGCTCCGATTATATGTGAAGCCCTAAAAATTGATTAGTTTTGCATCTTGAAATAGCCCGAACCCATGAATATTCAAGATGTACTGGAACCCAAAGTAAAAGAAGCGGTTTCCTCTTTGTTTTCCATAGAATTGCCAAACGTTGAGTTTCAACCGACCCGTAAGGATTTTGAAGGTGATGTCACTGTGGTCGTTTTTCCCATGTTGCGATTGATTAAGGGAAATCCCGTTCAGATCGGAGAAAAGATCGGGGCTTTTCTAGAAGAGCATGTCGATGCGGTCGCTGGTTTCAACGTGGTTAAAGGGTTTTTGAACATAAGTATTCACGATTCGGTTTATCGCGATTTTTTTAACGGCATAAGAACTACAGCCGATTATGGTTATCAACCCGGTTCAAAAGATGCGGTGATGGTCGAGTACTCTTCGCCCAACACCAATAAGCCACTTCACCTAGGTCATATCCGAAATAACCTCTTAGGGTATTCCGTTGCTGAAATACTCAAAGCTTCGGGTAAAAAAGTGTACAAGACGCAAATCATCAATGATCGCGGAATCCATATCTGTAAGAGTATGTTGGCTTGGCAGCGCTTCGGGGAAGGGGAAACCCCTGAGTCTACAGGATTAAAAGGGGATAAGTTGGTCGGCAATTACTATGTCAAGTTCAATGAACAGTACATGGGCGAAGTGAATGACCTAATTGCGAGTGGAGTAGAAAAGAAAAAGGCGGAGAAAGAAGCACCCTCGTTAATCGAGGCACAACAAATGCTTCAAAAATGGGAGGCCGGCGATTCTGAAATCGTGGGCCTTTGGAAAAAAATGAACGGCTGGGTTTACAAAGGTTTTGACGAAACCTATGGCAATCTGGGTGTTGATTTCGACCAACTATACTACGAAAGTGATACGTACTTGTTAGGCAAGGATGTGGTCGCCGATGGACTCGAAAAAGGGGTCTTTTTCAAGAAGGAAGACGGTAGTGTTTGGATCGATTTGACGGATGAAGGCCTTGATGAAAAAATAGTACTTCGTTCTGATGGTACTGCGGTATATATGACCCAAGATATCGGTACGGCCATTCAGCGTGTAAAAGATTATCCCGATATCAATGGTATGGTCTATACGGTCGGCAATGAACAAGACTATCACTTCAAAGTGTTGTTTCTGATATTGAAGAAATTAGGGTTCTCTTGGGCGAAACAATTGCATCATCTGAGCTACGGTATGGTCGACTTGCCCAGTGGAAAAATGAAGAGTCGAGAGGGTACCGTGGTCGATGCGGACGACCTGATGAGCGATATGACGCAAACTGCCAAGGATATTTCTGAAGAGTTAGGTAAACTTGAAGGGTATTCAGAGGAAGAAAAAACAGAACTATACAAAACCATCGGTCTAGGGGCGTTAAAGTATTACATTCTAAAGGTGGATCCCAAGAAGCGAATATTGTTCAATCCTGAGGAATCGGTTGATTTTCAAGGAAATACAGGTCCGTTCATTCAATATACCTATGCCCGCATACAATCGATTTTGCGTAAGGCGAGCGATTTGGGCATCGACTCCTCAACAGATATCCATACGTCAGCCAAGTTGCATACAAAGGAAAGAGAATTGGTCAAACAAATTCTACTCTTTCCCGAGACCATTCAATTGGCCGCCCAGAACTACAGTCCGGCCTTGATTGCCAATTACATCTATGATTTGGTGAAGGAGTTTAATTCATTCTATCAACAGGTTTCCATTTTGGGGGAAGCCGATGAAGAAAAAAAGGCATTGCGAATACAATTGTCGAAAAAAGTAGGTGAGGTTATTCAAACCGGTTTTCGTCTTTTAGGTATTCAAGTGCCGGAACGAATGTGAATCGGCGTCTCAATACTGTCTTCTATTACCGCTTTCGCAACAATTTAATACAAGGAATAGAGTTTATATGCTATGCCCGTCTTAGAATATGTCGAAATTGCCATTGCGGTACTCCTCATTGGTTATGTCATTTACCGTACGGCAATAGAAATTGGCATTAGCCAATACAATCCCTTGGTTCCCCTAAAAGGATTAAATGCCGAGGAGCAGGCCATTCTAAAAAAGACCTTTGTCATGTATGGCAGGTTGCCAGAAGCGTACCGGAGGAAATGCGATGAACGAATCGTATGGTTTCGCAGCAAGAAGAGCTTTGTTTTTTATGGTAAAATTCATCACACCGATGAACTACGGTTGATTTTAAGTGCAACAGCGGCTTTCATGTTATTGGGTCTAAGGAACTACAAAATGCATCGTTCGCTTTTCAGGGTCATTGTTTATCCATCTAGCTATTACTCCAGGGTGAATAGGCGCTATCATTTGGGAGAATATAATCCAAAGTTCAAAACCTTGGTGCTTTCGGCGGATAAAATCCGTGAGGGTTTCGACGTGCCCGATGATAACAAAAATTTGGCAGTACATGAATTCGCCCATGCGCTGAGTTACGAAATGCGAAAGAAGCGTTCTTGGGAGGCCAGGAGATTTCGTGTGGGGATGCGAAAGATAAGAGGACTTTTCGAAAAGCGATCCTTTCGACAAAAACTGTTGTCAACCCAATATTTTCGTCAATATGGTTTGACGAACCTGGATGAATTCTTCTCCGTGGCGGTGGAGAATTATTTTGAGACGCCTTCGATCTTTCATCAGGATTTTCCCGAGCTTTTTGACATCATTCAGCGTATGCTGAATTTTGATTACGAGATTTCCTGTGTGTTCGATCCCCCTAGAACTTGATGAGCAAAGTGGAATGTGAGTCGGGGTTCCTTTAAGGAGCTTTCGTCAAGTGAATAGGAGCCTTTCAATAGATTCCTTCAAAGACTGATTTAAGGATTGCCTTAGGATGCCTTTTGAGGCTGTGTAAATGTTAGAAAAGGGAAAAGACCGCCTAAACGGTCTTTTCCATAGCAACTAGTGTGAGCAAACTAATCGAATAGCGGTTGCTACGCCATTTCTTTTTTGCTAGTCGCTATCACGGCTAAATTGTAGACAACCAATCCGAAACCGATTTTATTGATTGCATCCCCGATATTGTAAACAACATCTAGATTGAGTCCGCCGAATATCCCTTCGTACCAACCAGGTGTTCCAGCCATGTAACCGATAGGGTAGATTGCCCAACCAACTAAAACAAACCAGCAGAGCATTTTGTGAGCGGATAATACCGCGCCGCCGGCTTCTACGGCCAACTTCTTCGCCTGCCCAAGCCAAATATCGTAGACGATTACGAAATAGGCCGCTCCAGAGATTGCGCCCCAAAGTGCAGCATTGTCCCGGTTTAGCGTTTCGCCGATATAGCCGGTCACCAACATGATAACGGAAAGAATGATAAGACGCCACATAAGCGACTTCTTGGCCCCTGCTACCTTTAAAATAAGGAAGAATTCGACACACATCAGCGGAACCGTGAGTACCCAATCAACATATCTAAAGAAGGTGGGCGATTCTCCGACCGTTGCCCAGTAATCACGCATGTACCAATAGTGCACTGCGGCGATAAAGGTGATAAGACCCGATACAAGAATGGAGGTTCTCCATTTTTTGTCAAAACTGTTCATTGACAAAAAGAAAAAAGCGGAAGCGGCCATCATGGCCATACAGCCCACGAAAAAGGTAAAACCGACATAATCGTCAGGCATCATTTTCGTGGCTAAAGGAAGTGTACTTAATAAATTAGTCATAGCAATTACGATTTAATTAGTTTTGTTTAAGTAAATTTAATAAATGTTAAACATTAATTGTTTAATGTTTTTGTTAAAATTTTAAACAAAATGAAAAATAAGGGTCAGATAATCATCGATATGAGCAATTTTATGGTAGTTACTACCTTTTTTTCGCTCTGGTTGGCGGTACAGTTCGAAGAATTTATAGAAAACATATTCGCCTATGTTCTGATTTTATCCTTAGGAATAATTCATGGGGCCAACGATCTTAAGTTGATCCAGCATTCGAATTCGAGTCGCTCAACTAAAATATCTTACGTGCGGACATTGACCTACTACATACTTTTTGTTTTGGGAAGCGCACTACTGTTTTACTATGTTCCTGCGATAGCCTTGATATCTTTCGTGATATTCAGTGCCTATCATTTTGGTGAACAACACTTTGGCGTACGAATAAAAGAACCGACTTTTTGGGGAAATATTTTGTTCTTTACCTACGGATTTTTCATCCTTTGCCTTCTATTTTACCTACATGCAGAAACGGTCACGGAAATCATCCATACCATTACCAAAATCAAGATTGATGAACGCGATTATTACTACGCAAGTCTTGGTTCCGGTATCTCGATGAGCGTTCTTTATGTTTTTTTAATGGTACGTGATAAGGATTTAAGAACTAGTTTCATCCGAGAGACTTTTCACATTGTGGTTTTCTTTATTCTATTTAGCACCGCCTCGTTGTTATGGTCATTTGCAATATACTTCGTCATATGGCACTCCATACCTTCCTTGGTAGACCAGATTTATTATCTCTATGGGGATTTCTCAAAAAAGACCGTTTTAGGTTATGTGAAGGCCTCGCTCCCTTATTGGGTGATTTCTATAATAGGTATTTTATTTTTGCTTTTCGTGTTTCGTTCAAATTTCGAGACCTCGCTTTCTTTTTTCTTTTCCTTTTTAGCGGCAATCACCTTTCCCCATGTTTTGGTAATTAATCGAATAAAAAATACCTAAAACTTCAGTCGAAAGCTGAAATTAGGGGTGATACCCAACGAAGTGCTTTCAACCGTTTCTAAAAGGTCGTTCTCATCTAGGCGATAGAAAATGTTCAACACATTTTTCCGGTTGGTAACATTAAGTACGGATGCACCGATAGAAGCTTTGGCCGATTGTCCGATGTCAAAATCGTAGATGACCGAAGCGTCGGCCCGGATGTATTCCGGTAATCTGCTACTGTTGGGGCTGTTGTAGCTAATTTCCGCGGGAAATATACCGTTGTTGACAGGAGTGTTGACTATAGGTTCGGTAAAAGGCCTGCCCGATCGATAGTTAAACCCCAATCCAAATCGAAATGAGTTCATTGTTACCGTACCGGCCAAGGTAGCAGCATGACGTATGTCTAGGTTGTTCGGAAAATTCGGGGGATCGATGGTCTCGAATGTATAAGTGTTCATATTGTAGGTATAACTGGCCCAAATACTATACGTATCGGTTTTCCCGTTCACCAAAAACTCCACCCCCTTCACATCGTATGTGCCGATTTCCCCGTTGAATTGATTTTGGTTCTGAAATCCTTGGGTGGCCGTACTGATATCGTTGACCTCCTTATAAAAACCTTCGAGCCCGATATAGAGATTTCGAGTATCGTAATTCAACCCAAATGAACCCTGTTTACTTCGGGTGATGGGTAAATTCTCTCCATCGGAAACGGTCCACCTTCGTTTTTCGATGCCCAGAAAGTTTTGTTCTAAGTCTACGATTTGATTGGTCGCTTGACTTTTGAACTCTCCGAGAACGATCGCTTTTAGCTTTGGTGTAATCGCGTAATTTAAACTGAAGCGGGGTTCAAGAATGAATTCTTCGAAATCACCCGGGTTCTCTAAGTGGTTGAGCCGTAAGCCACCCCTGACAAACAGTTTGTTGTTTGGTGATTTGAATTCCAATTCAGAAAACAATGCGTTGGTGTTTACAATACCTATAATGTCGCTTGTAAAAGCGGGTTGGTTGACCAAGGTAATGTTCGTGATACCGGTCTGATTGAGTTGATATCCACTAAGCCATTGCAGATGGTCATTCAATGTATAGTTCAGGCCCAACTTGACCGACGTTTCAATGACCTCATTGTTCTGTTCTATTTCTTGCGGGCCTCTTGAAGATACGTTGAGCGCGTTAAGGTTATATCGGGTGTAGTAGGCATTCAAGTTAGTTGACATTCTAGTTGTCCATTTACTGTCCAAGGTGCCTCCAAAGGAAAGGTTGGTCTGGTCTAACGAACTTGTGGTCCAAATATCCTGTTCAGGTTGACGTTCCTCATAATCCAAGAGGTTGTTGATGTTGATGAAACTCATCCTGAACTTATGGTCTTCATTGAGGTCGTAAAGTACCTTTGCTGTTAAATCGTAAAAATAGAAACGGTCATCCCGTTCGATATTCATGATTTCCGTGGTTTCCCCTACCACTTTATTGCTCTGAAAGGCTCTATTGAAAAAAGTATCGAAAGTTGGAGTGTTCAAGAAATCGGTCATGGAGCGCCGTGCCGAAAATTGAACGGCTAGTTTATCGTTAAGGGATAGTTGCCCGTAAAAGTCACCACTAATGAGGTTGAATCCTGCGCCGCCATAAAAGTCGGTTTCGATTTTGTCTTTGGTGCGCATATCGATAACACCACTCACACCATCCCCGTACACGGAGCTGGTGCCATTTTTGATAAGGGTTACCTTTCCGGTCAAATATGGGTTAAAAGCGGAAATCAAGCCGAAAAAGTGTCCGGATTGATACATTTTAATGCCGTCCCAAAGAATGAGGTTTTGATCGTTGCTTCCCCCTCTGATATTGATGTCCGAAACGGTTTCGTCAACACTTTTTATCCCGGGCAGGGCTTGTACGGTCTGCAAGATATCCGGTTCGCTCAATCCGGGTAAGATGCCGAATTCGTCTGTATTTAATTCAATACTTGCATCGAGTTGCTTGACCAGGCCTTTGGTCAAAAACTCATATACTACAACTTCTTCCAATTGTTGATAGAACTGTGCGAGCAGTAGGGTTTTACATGGGCTTGAGTCAAGCAACTCCTCTACATCGACAAACAAGGTTTTAAAACCGACGTGCTTGATCTGCAAATTTGCATTTCTAGGGACGTTCTGCAGGGTGAAGGCCCCATCTAAGTCCGTAATTATGGCAATGTCCGTTCCCAGTACTTGTACGGTAGCACCGGTCACGGTATTCTGTTTGAAATTATCTAGAACAACTGCACAGATATCAACCGTCGTACTTTTGGTAAGTGCATAGTAGCGGTCACTGATTTTTCGAATCTTGATTTGGGTCTTATTCTCGATATAAGTTAAGATGTCCTGAAGGTTGGGGGCCTCAAAGGTTGTAATCTCAACCGTCCGAACATCGTCGTCAACATAAGAGAATTTGACGTCAAAGGTAGTTTCAAGCTCTTTGAGGTATGTGATTAAATAAGATGTGACCTTTGTAGTTTCCTGAGCCCTTGCATGAGTGAGCACGCATAAAAAGAGTAGACTACAAAGAACAACAAGTTTATTCCCCTTTTTTGGCATAGAAGAGCACTTTATCGCCCTCTAATTTAAACTTTATTTGCGAAGGCATGCTTATACTCTTCAACGCTAAATTTAAATCTGTATTGCTAAAAGAACCCGTGTATAATTGATTGACGTCTATTTGATCGGTTTCGACTTGAAGGTTATGTTGCCTTTCAAATTCTTGAAGTACGTACTTTAAGGGGATACTCTTAAAAGTACTTTCAGCATTTATCCAAGATGGCTCATTTCCATCGGACGCTTTCGACGCGATAACTTGCCCGTCAATGACCATAAAGGAACTACCGGCGGGTAACTTGGTTTCCGCGCCCTGAAAGGTCACACTTACTAGACCTTCGAAACAGCTCACTTCAAAAAAGCCCTCACGTTGCTCCACATTGAATTCTGTGCCTAAGACCGCCACTGTGCCAGCATCCGTGGCGACGGTAAAACGTTTGCCTTTGGCCACCTTGAAAAAGGCCTCACCATGAAGTTCGACGTTACGCTTTTCGTTCCAGTCTTTTTCGCTGAAAGATAATTCGGAATCCGCATTTAAGATGACCTTCGAATTATCCGGCAGCATGACCTCTTTATTTTCAGCATACTGTGTCGACACTCTTTCGTCTAGGGTGCTCAAATAAAAAGAAACGCCAACAACCAAAAAGGCAGCTACGGCAGCTACTTTTAAGAACTTCTTGAACGGATGGAGTTGCACCACCTTGTTTTCCTGCAAAGTACGTCTGTTGTTAATGGCTTCAAGGGTATCATCAGCATTGAATTCAGGGGCTTCCAGCCTATTGGAAGCCTCGAGGATTCTCCTGTAGGAGTCATATGCTTCAGATTGCTTGAATTCCTCCAATTCTGCTCCGGAGAGCTCATTGTTCAACCATTTTGCCAAGTAATTTTCTTGCATGATTTCTAGACTTTATACTTATATAACACGTTAAGGGCTAAAAACCCTACTTTTAGGAATTTACATTTTAACACTAGAGTAGGTAAGGTCCACTGAAAGACTTCCCTTGGTCTTGAAATTTCAGATTCCATCTATTTGTTCCCGTAAGCTTTTCAGCGCCAAATGCATACGTTTTTCGATAGCTTTCACACTGACTCCTTCCATTTCGGCGATTTCCTTATACTTTTTCCCATCTATTCTATTGAGTAGGAAAGTCGTTCGTTGATTTTCGGGTAAACCGTTCAAGGCGTTTTCCAATTTGCCTCTGAATTCATCTTCTTCCATCAAAAATTCAGGGGTCTCGTTTGTGCTTTTGAGTGTTTTATCTGCGTATTTCAAACGCACCTTTTCAGCCTTGATAACGTTAAGGTAAAGATTGTTGGCAACGGTATATACAAAAGACTTTGCCTTTTTCGGGGGTACCTTGGCACAATTCTCCCACAATTTCACAAATGCCTCTTGTACAGCATCATGGGCTTTTTCTTCATTACCGAATTTATAATATATATAGTTGAAAACCGTTCTTGAAGTAGTCTTGAAGATGGTGCTAAAGACCGATTCTTCACAAACATTGTTTTGGGCTTCGCTATTCAAAAGGTTGGTTTTAGGTGTTTAGGATTTTTTTTAACCAGAAATTATATTCCAGCTTAATGTTTGCCAAGCGTTGATAAATAAGCACTTACGGGCCAAATTAAAACGTTTGAAACTCAAAGATATTTTAAAAAAAACAAAAATCGATAGTAGGGTGATTTTAAAATCGATTGTTTTAGACTCGAACGAACAAATAAATCCAAATCGTTATGAAAAAGTATTTTAAATCTGCAATGTTCGCAAGCCTACTTGTGGTTGCACTAAGTTTTACCTCGTGTCAAACGGAAGATCCCCCAATCATTGAAACGAGCGAAGAAGAAACAATGACCGCAAATTCCGCAGCGGCCAATCTTATGACAAATATGGTGTCAAATGACGGTTCCTACGATAATATCGTTGACGGGGCCAGCTGCTTTGATATTCGTTTTCCATATACCGTTTCGGTAAACGGACTTGATATCACCATCAACTCTAAAGAAGATCTGCATTTGATCGAAGAGATTTTTGACGCTCTTGACGAGGATGATGATATTTTGGATATCATATTTCCGATAACCATTACGATGGCCGATTATTCAGAAATCACTGTCGAGAATTTGGCTGAGTTACGTGAGCATGCCTCGAAATGTATCGAAGGCGGTTCAGATGACGATATCGAGTGTATCGATGTCATTTACCCGGTGACCTTCTTTACGTTTGACCTTGAACTTCAACAAACAGGTACTGTGGAAGTTCAAAGTGACAAGGAAATGAGACGGTTTTTCGCCGGCTTGGATGAGGAAGATATCATCAGTCTTCAGTTTCCGGTATCCTTTGAATTCTATAATGGTGAGAAAGTATCCGTTGGTAGTATTGAGGAGTTAAGGCAAACCATCGAGCGTGCTAAGGAAGCTTGCGATGAAGACGATGACGATGACCATAATGATGACGATTTTACCAAAGAGCGATTGGATAATCTATTGGCCGAGTGCCCTTGGTTGGTCAAAGAAGTGAAACGAGATAATCAATATACTTCTGACCAATATGAGAATTACTTGATGACTTTCAATGAAGATGGATCGGTAGTCGTTAAGGATAGAGAAGGTAATATCTTGAATGGAGAATGGAACACAAGAGTTTCTGACTATAGAGTGTTGTTGAAATTGGAGTTTGAGTTCTTAGTAGAATTCAGTTTGGAATGGTTTGTTTATGAAATTGATGGAGACCGTATCAAGCTCTATGCCGGTGATGGTGATAAAATAGTATTGAAGACCACTTGCGGAGAAGAACCTGAAGTTTGTGATGCTGCCTTCATCGAAGATACCATTTCAACATGTAGATGGGCCATAGCCAGTGTGGGTAGTGAGGCAACTTTTCTTGAAGATTTGAATATCGATTTTTCAAATAGAAACATCCATGTGTATAATGCGAATGGTGAGGTTGAAGATGAAGGAAATTGGAGTATTGATGGTGAGGTATTGATTTTCAATGATTTGAGCATGACATTGGCCAATTATATTGGTGAGTGGACGGTTATAGAATGTGCGCCGAACCGATTCAAGATCAAGCGCGGAGATGAATACCTAGTGATCGAAAAAATCTGTGAATAGTTTAGGTAACTAATACTTAGTACTCGAAAGTACTACCTTTTTTGCCCCACACTTTTTGAAAGAGCATCTATTGTAATATAGGTGCTCTTTTGTTTTTGGCCACATGTAAAATTCCCTAAGCTTGCTAAAAGTGAAATGCCACATATTTTCTTCAATACAAAAGCGTCTTTCCAACGGTATTTCTTAAATTTGCTTTTCTTCAAAATCTAGCAAAAAGATGTTCGATAATTTAAGCGAGAAGCTCGATAAAGCCCTACATGTTCTAAAAGGACATGGACAGATCACTGAGATAAATGTTGCTGAGACCACTAAGGAAGTACGTCGTGCACTTCTTGATGCCGATGTAAACTTTAAGATAGCCAAGGAGTTTACGAATAGGGTCAAAGAGAAAGCATTGGGTCAAAACGTTTTGACGACTTTGCAGCCCGGTCAATTGATGGTCAAAATCGTTAAAGACGAATTGACGGAATTGATGGGCGGGGAGACCGAAGGCATTAACCTTTCGGGCAACCCTTCCGTTATTCTTATGTCAGGACTTCAAGGCTCGGGTAAGACCACTTTTTCTGGAAAGCTGGCCAAATTTTTATTGACCAAAAAGAGCAAGAAACCATTATTGGTGGCTTGTGATGTATACCGCCCTGCAGCGATTGATCAATTGCATGTGGTAGGCGAGCAGATTGGGGTTGAGGTTTATTCCGATCGTGAAAATTCAGATCCCGTTGCTATTGCCAAGGCAGGTATCGCCCATGGAAAGTCTCTGGGATGTAATGTGATTATTATCGATACTGCCGGACGTCTGGCTGTTGATGAGAAAATGATGGATGAAATTTCGAACATCCACAAAGCCATAGAACCTCAGGAAACCCTTTTTGTGGTTGATTCCATGACCGGTCAAGATGCTGTGAACACCGCTAAGGCCTTCAATGACATCTTAAATTTTGATGGGGTGATTCTGACTAAACTCGATGGTGATACACGAGGTGGTGCGGCAATTTCCATCAAATCAGTAGTTGATAAACCGATCAAGTTCATTGGTACAGGTGAGAAAATGGAAGCTATCGACGTTTTTCACCCTTCCCGTATGGCCGATCGGATTCTCGGAATGGGGGATGTGATTTCACTCGTTGAACGAGCGCAAGACCAGTTTGATGAAGAGGAAGCTCGCAAAATTCAAAAAAAGATAGCCAAAAATAAGTTTGGCTTTGATGATTTTCTTTCTCAGATACAACAGATCAAGAAGATGGGGAACATCAAAGATTTGATGGGTATGATACCTGGTGCAGGCAAGGCCTTAAAGGGTATGGATATTGACGACGATGCCTTTAAACATATTGAAGCGATTATTTATTCGATGACGCCCGACGAGCGGGCAACCCCCGCCAAACTTGATGCAAATAGAAAAAAGCGCATTGCAAAAGGCAGCGGACGCGATGTCAAAGAGGTCAATCAATTGCTCAAACAATTCGATCAGATGAGCAAGATGATGAAAATGATGCAGGGTAGTAGGGGTAAAAAGATGATGCAAATGATGGGTGGTATGAAAGGAATGAAGTAAAAGAATAGATGCAGTTAGCAGTTAGCAGTTAGCAGTGAACAATTAACGGTAGTCGTGATTCTTAGCAATGAAAAGTGAATTGAGACCATGAACTTGAAACCTGAAATCTGAAACCTGAAATCTGAAACCAAAAGCCATAAACCATAAACCAAAAAAAAGATGCAAATACTGGATGGGAAAAAAGTGTCGAATGACATAAAGGAAGAAATCGCCGCGGAGGTCGTGAAAATGAAAGAGCGCGGAGAAAAAGTTCCTCACCTCGCCGCCGTAATCGTAGGAAATGACGGAGCAAGTTTGACCTATGTTGGCAGTAAGGTTCGATCTTGTGAGCGTATTGGTTTCGAGTCTACCTTGGTGCAAATGCCCAGTACGACTTCAGAGCAAGAATTGTTGAAGAAAATCGAAGAGCTGAATCAAGATAGTGACATTGACGGTTTTATCGTGCAATTGCCCTTACCTGATCAAATAGATACCCAAAAGGTGATAATGGCCGTGCACCCCGATAAAGATGTGGACGGTTTTCATCCTACGAATTTTGGTAAGATGGCACTCGATATGAGTACGTTCATACCGGCCACGCCGTTCGGAATTTTAGAGTTGTTAGAGCGGTACAAGGTAGATACCAAAGGAAAGCATACCGTAGTTATCGGCCGCAGTCATATTGTGGGCCGACCAATGAGTATTTTGATGGGAAGAAAAGGATGGCCAGGTAATTCTACCGTGACCTTGACCCATAGTCATACCAAGAATATTACCCAGATCATTTCACAGGCCGATATTCTCATATCAGCGCTTGGTGTCCCTAATTTCCTGAAGGCCGAAATGGTCAAAGACGATGCAGTGGTCATTGATGTGGGGATCACTAGAGTCCCCGATGAAAGTCGACCTCGCGGGTATTATATTACAGGTGATGTAGATTTTGAGAATGTCAGTAAAAAGGCCTCTTATATTACGCCGGTCCCTGGGGGGGTAGGTCCTATGACTATCGCCATGTTACTGAAAAATACATTGCTCGCACGAGAACGGCATAGAAGCCGGTCCTGATTTCATAACTCTTTATGTTGACTTATACTACTTGTTTCGGTAGTGTCATTGGGCTTAAGTACATCAATATCGTTACTGTCATCGTAATCGCAACTGCTCATTCCGATAATAGCCGTGAATAGTACGGCGATAAAAAGTAGCTTTTTCATAGAGCCGGTTTTTGTAGGTTAACTTATGTTCTTAACGTTTAAAACTGCCTTTTCTTGTCTTTTGATTTACTTAAAAGCAGTATCTTTTGGGGGAAATCGCCAACACTATGAAACATGTACTGCTGTTCCTTTTATCTGCGCTATTGCTCTTTGGTTGTCAATCAAAATCGACACCTGCAAGTACAATCCAAATTAAGGTCTCTTTTACCGAAGCGATAAGTCCAGAGACTAAAGATGGACGATTGCTCTTGATGCTGTCCGACAACGAGTCAGCTGAACCTCGATTTCAAATCAATGATGGATTAAAGAGCCAATTGATTTACGGAATGAATGTCGATGGCATGAAGGCCAATGAAGTCAAAACCTTCGATAGTACCATCTTCGGCTACCCCTACGCGAGTCTTTCTGAAGTACCCCCAGGGGAATATCAAGTACAAGCATTATTGCATGTTTATGAGACCTTCGACCTGGCTACGGGACATACGGTCAAACTACCCATGGACAATGGCGAAGGACAACAATGGAACCGGTCGCCGGGGAACCTTTACAGCAAGCCGTTTAAAATTAGAGTCACCGAAAACGGGATTGAAAATCTCGTCAATGGAAGTCAAGAAATACATGTGGTGCTCGATCAGGTTATTCCGCAAATAGAAGAACCGGAAGATACTGAGTGGATAAAGCATGTCAAACTCAAATCAGAAAAACTGTCCGAGTTCTGGGGACGGGATATCTATCTCGGAGCACATGTGCTGTTGCCAAAAGGCTTTAAAGAACACCCTGAAGCAAAATATCCGGTAATGGTGTTTCATGGGCATTTCCCATCCGATTTCAGTGGATTTCGAACTACTCCTCCAGCCCCCGACCTAAAACCCGAGTATTCCGCGCGCTTTGATTTGGAAGGGTATAATGTCATTCAACAGCAAGAAGCCTATGATTTCTATAAACGCTGGAACGAACCCGATTTCCCGCGAATGTTGATTATCGAGATTCAACACCCTACGCCCTATTATGACGATTCATATGCCGTGAATTCAGCAAGTCAAGGCCCCTATGGCGATGCAATTACACACGAACTGATTCCCTATATCGAAAAGGAGTTCCGGGGTATCGGTGAAGGATGGTCCCGATTTTTGTACGGGGGCTCCACTGGTGGCTGGGAGGCCTTGGCCGTTCAAGTGAAGTACCCGAAAGAGTACAATGGTTGTTTCGCAGCGTGCCCCGACCCGATCGATTTTAGGGCCTATTGTCTGACTAATATCTATGAAGACAAGAATGCCTATTATTACGATAGTGACCATAAAAAACTGGAGGTCCCTTCGCATCGCGATTACTTAGGGCAAATACAGTCTACCTTGCGTCAAGGCAATCATTTGGAATTGGTCTTGGGCGATAAAAGTCGATCGGGCCAGCAGTGGGATATCTGGGAAGCGACCTACTCTCCGCAGGGGGAAGATGGATACCCTGTACGATTGTGGGATAAAATGACCGGTGATATCGACCACCAGGTAGCTGAATATTGGAAAGAGAATTATGACCTGAAACATATTCTTGAACGAGATTGGGATAAACTCGGCGAGCAGCTCAAAGGAAAGATCCATATCTATTGCGGAGATATGGATAACTACTACCTCAATAACGCCGTCTATTTAATGGAAGACTTTTTAGAGAGCACCTCCGATCCATATTATGAAGGGGAGGTCGTATATGGTGATAGAGCGGAACACTGTTGGAACGGTGATCCAGATCAACCCAATGCCATTAGTCGACTTCGATACAATAGTATGTATGTGCCCAAGATTATGAAACGAATTGCGGAGAGCGCTCCTAAAGGGGCGGATGTAACGAGCTGGAGATATCGATAAGTCATGGGGAATACTACAAATAAGGTCGCTTGGTTTGTTTTTGCTTTTTTGGCTATCGGGGTAAGCCTCTACCCGCTGATGTATATCTATTATGCCTTTGACGATGTTGAAGTGGGTCTTCGACTTTCCAAGAATGAGGAATTATTGGGCAGTATCGTTTGGAATACAGGTTTCTATGGCCATGTCGTTTTTGGGGGCCTTGCCCTGTTTGTAGGATGGCCTCAGTTCAGTAAGCGATTTCGGAATACCAATTTAAAACGGCACCGCCTGATAGGTAAAATATATGTAGGAGCTGTCGCCGTAAGTGGTTTGTGCGGGGTTTTTATTGCGGTTTACGCCACGGGAGGACCTATTGCACAAATTGGGTTTTTGTGTTTGGGAGTGGTATGGCTCTACTTTACTATGATGGCCTATCGCGCGGTCAAGAAAGGAGATGTCGATAAGCATCAGGCCTATATGATCTATAGTTATGCTGCTTGTTTTGCCGCGGTTACCCTAAGGTTGTGGTTGCCATTGCTAACGATAGCTTTTGGGTCGTTTATTCCTGCGTATCGACTAGTTGCCTGGTTATGTTGGGTCCCAAATATCATTTTTGCTTATTTCTGGGTGAAGCGAAAAGGGATCAATTTGGCTTGATGCCATTTATGGCGGAGACCATCGAATCCAGAACGGATCAACTAATGTCAATAATTGAGTAAAGAAGAGATCAATGAAAAAGTTTGTTTTGATGTTCGTCATCATGTTCGCCGCCTCCGTTGGGTTGCAAGCACAACATGGAAAAGTATTTGATAACCTTTCTATGAAAAGTGAAATTTTGAAAATGGAACGGAAGTATGCAGTGTATTTACCTCCAGATTATGAAACCTCAGAACGCAGCTATCCGGTACTCTACCTGCTGCACGGTGCAACCGATGATCACACGGGTTGGGTGCAATTCGGGGAAGTGTTACGCATTACGGATGCTGCCATAAAAGATGGTACGGCTACGCCAATGATTATAGTTATGCCAGATGCAGATACGGGTCGAATGGGGTATTTCAACGCTGGGGATTGGAAGTACGAGGACTTTTTCTTCGAAGAGCTCATGCCCCATGTTGAAAAGAAATACCGTATCAAATCAGAAAAGAGATATCGGGCCGTCGCCGGACTTTCTATGGGCGGGGGAGGTTCGTTTATGTATGCTCTTCACCATCCTGAATTGTTTTCATCGGCATGTCCCCTGAGTGCCTATATAGGACCATTGACCATGAAAGAGTTGGAAGATCGGATGAAATGGTACAAGGAAGCGTATTCCAAGGCAGAATTGAAAACCTATTTTGAACGGCACAATGTGTTGGAGTTGCTTGAAACCGTACCGGTGGCCGATGTGAAATCCGTTCGCTGGTATATCGATTGTGGAGATGATGATTTTCTCTATGAAGGAAACAGTCTCGTTCATATTTCTATGAAGAAAAAGGAGATACCTCATGAATATCGGGTGCGTGATGGCCGCCACAGTTGGACGTACTGGCGAGAAGCCTTGCCTTCGGTTTTAGAATTCGTTTCCGATGCATTTCATCAATACTGAGCTAATGGAATTGAAAAAGATAGTCGTTCAAGCTATAGTCGGTGCGGTACTGTTCGTGATTATTTCCGTAATACTGGAAGGTAGTTATGGTCAAGAAATATGGATTGAGAAAGTAATGAAAGGATTACTCTTCGGACTAGTATATGGAGTTTTTTTAGTGCTTAAAGAAAAATTTATTAAAAAAGGGAATTAGAATGGAATACAGAAAATTTGGGAAAACTAGCTGGAAAGTCAGTGAAATAGGATATGGCATGTGGGGTATGGCCGGATGGACCGAAAGTAGCGATATACAGTCCGCGAAGAGTTTAGACCTCGCTGTGGAGCATGGAGTGACCTTTTTTGATACCGCTTGGGGGTATGGCGAAGGTCATAGTGAGGAACTCCTCGGACAATTGGTCAGAAGACATCCGTCGAAAAAACTGTATACTGCCAGCAAAATTCCACCGAAGAATTTTCAATGGCCTGCAAAGCCCGAGTATGCTTTTGAAGATTCCTATCCGGCTGCGCATATTATGGAGTATACCGAGAAGACCTTAAAAAATCTTGGTCTGGAACAAATCGATTTGATGCAATTTCATACATGGGACGATGGTTGGAGCCAGCGCGAAGAATGGCAACGCGCGATAGAAGAGCTTAAATCCTCAGGAAAAATTGCAGCGATGGGCATCAGTGTCAATCGATGGGAGCCTGAAAATGGAATCGAGGCCCTGAAAACGGGAATGTTGGATGCCGTTCAGGTCATTTACAATATTTTTGACCAAAACCCTGAAGATGTTCTTTTTCCTTTATGTGATGAACTGAATATCGGGGTCATTGCCCGGGTACCCTTTGATGAAGGTACCTTGACAGGAAATATCACAAAGGAAACCGTCTTTCCGGAAGGGGACTGGCGAGGTACTTATTTTGTTCCCGAGAACTTGAACTCAAGTGTAGAACATGCCGATGCACTTCGCCCCCTAATTCCTGAGGGAATGACCATGGCCGAAATGGCATTGCGTTTCATTACCATGAACTCCACCGTTAGTACCATAATTCCGGGAATGCGGAAGGAAAGAAATGTTTTGGCCAATGTAGCTACGGGCGATGGGCAAGGGTTGTCGACCGAACTGCATCAAGAACTCAAAAAGCACCGTTGGGATCGTACACCGACGGAATGGTCGCAGTAGGCTTATTTCGCGAATAACTGCCCCATGTCTTGAAAGGCTTTGAATTCGAGTGCATTACCAGCTGGGTCTTTAAAGAACATGGTGGCTTGTTCACCTGGTTGTCCCTTAAAACGCACGTAAGGCTCGATGATAAATTCAATTCCCTTGGATCGCAGTTGCTTGGCAAAGGTTTGAAAAGTTTCCCAAGGAAGTACCACCCCATAATGGGGTACGGGTACATCATGACCGTCCACCGGATTGTGATGCAGTTCCGCGGCTTCTTTCTTGGGTTTAAAATGAATCACCAATTGATGACCGAAAAGATTGAAATCTACCCAATGGTCACTACTACGTCCTTCTTCACATTCAAGTACCTCGCGATAAAAGGTACGACACTCATCCAAATTATGAACGGGTATGGCGATGTGAAAGGGACTTACATTTGGCATGATTAACTGTTTTTTACCGTTGGTGAATCAGAGGCTAGCGATGTTTCCGCTGAATGCCCCTTTGCGGTAAATTTACCCCTTTCCTCCGAATTCAGAAAATCTATGATTTGGTTGTTTACTTCTTCTTGGTGCATCGAATGACCTAACCCCTCTGTGCTGACCAATTGGCTGCCTTCCCAACTAGCATGTACTTTCTCAGAGGCGTGATAGGGTGTGACTTTGTCCAACCGGTCATGAAACAACAGGCCTTTCTTCGTATTGGACCTTACATACTCAGAGGTAGAGAAATCGCGTATGCGAAATCCGAATCGATCAAGGATATAGGCGTCCAGAGCGCTCAAAACGGTATCGTTGAATTGGAGTATATCTTGATAGTCGGCCATAATTTCATAAAACTCCGAAGGTGAGGCAATGGTGACCATTTTTTCTATAAACAAATTGTTATGCCGGTATTCGTTATAAAGGGTCGTCATGCCACCGACCGAATGCCCTATGACCATTTGAGGCCTATAGCGCTCGATGAGGTGTTGTAGCACCTCGGAATAAAGGGGGACATACAAGTGTGCACCCGAAGAATGTCCATGTGCCGGTGCATCAAAGGCGATTACATTAAAATTGGCTTCCGTTAATTTTGTAATCAGATTACGCCAACGAAACGAATTGCTTTCCCAACCATGCACGAGTAGAACGGTTTCTTTTTCCCCATTCCACTTATAGGTTCGAATGATGTGGTCGGCAATTTCTAGTGTTTCATAATTAGCAGCTTCTAAGTAATCTTCTTGTTGTTCCGAGACTCTTCCCTTACGAATAGTGCAAAAGAGTTGGAATGCTTTTTCAGCGGCTTTTCGTTTTGAAAAAAGGGCAAGTAGGTTAAAATAGATGCCGTAGATACGTGCGATGTTTTTCATATTTTGAATTATAAGTTACTTTAAGTAACTTGGTCATTAAATAATACCAAAATTAGGGCTTCTTTCTTTAATTTGAAAGAGGTTTCGTAACTCGAATTAAGTATCGTTATGGAAACTATTACTGAGAATCAAAAACTTAAGGCGGCCAGAAAATTAAAAAAAATGTTCGGCCATATCGATTTAAAAACGGCCACATATTGTCCGATTCGAGATGTCATGGCGTTAGCTTCTGACAAATGGAGCATTCTAATTATACTATATCTAGGCTATTTTCCGGTGTTGCGGTTCAATAAGCTTAAAAAGTATGTGTACGGAATTTCGAACAAAGTACTTAGTGAGCGTTTGAAAATGTTGGAATCTGATGGGTACCTCTCAAGAACGATGTATCCTGAGGTGCCGATTCGTGTGGAGTATCAGTTGACCGATTTCGGATACTCGTATCTGACCAAACTATTGGAATTGACCGAATGGGCAACTTCCCATGGTGACACCGTCATTAAGAATCGCCGGAAGTTCAAAGCGAACGGCACATGAATTTACGGGGTTTCCCAACCGATCATCATGTATTTAATTTTCGCATCATCAGGTATCTGAACAGCTTCGATGTTCACACTGGCGGCGTACCGTAAACTTGACGGCAGTTCCTTCTTATCGATGGTGAAGTACACGTCACTATTCTTTACAAATACGACGACATTATTGAGGGAGGTCTGTACTTTTTTAATGGTGTATTTCTCCTTGATGTCTTTGAAGGTGCTATTTATTCCTATCCCATTTTCGGTCTTAAAGCGCGAATCGCGAATATTGATGTTTTCGATGGTAGGAATACTATCCGAAGATGGAGTAAGCGTAAGTAGATGACTTCCCCCTTTTTCATACACTTTGATTTTTGTGGCCCCAAAACCCTGAAAGAGTTTTACGGTATCCTTAACGATCGAATCTTGATCATAAATAACTTCCAAATCCCGAGTCAAACTACCTTTCTCGAGTTTGCCGACATTGTTTTTGGTGATGAGATAGGTGGTGTCAATTTCCTTTTTGCATCCTGCGAACACAAAAAAGAGCATTAGTGTTGAAATTAAAACCTTTTTCATTGATGATGGTAATCTGATTGATGAATGTGATGTTGACCAAGGTCAACGCAAAACTTTTTTTAGAACACCCAATACCCCTCTGATGAAAGTGGCACTGGTCAATACTTTTATTACTGGGTTTTGACGGGTGCTGCGTCTGCTCGTTGATTTTCGGCTGGTTGTCTTTGATTTTTCCTTTTCGGCCAGGGTCTCGGCTTTTTCAATTTTTTCATTAAGGATTTCATAAGCACTTTCCCTATCGATAACCTCCCCGTATTTTTTGACAAGCTGTGAGCTTGTAATGACCGACTTCAATTCACTTTCGGTCAGTACGTCCATACGACTCATCGGAGCCCTGAGCAATGTTGCCGCCAGGGGAGTGGGCCTGCCCTTTTCATCTAGGGCGGATATCAATGCCTCCCCGATTCCTAAAGAAGTCAAGACATCCTTGGTGTCATAATATTCGGATAGCGGATAGTTTTCGGCGGTCAATTTTATGGCTTTTCGATCCCTTGCAGTGAACGCCCGTAGCGCATGCTGTACCTTTAAGCCCAATTGTGATAGTACCTCATTCGGCACATCTGTAGGGTTTTGGGTAACGAAATATAGACCTATACCTTTTGAGCGTATCAATTTGACTATACTTTCAATTTGATCTAACAAAGCCTTTGAGGCTTCGTTAAATATGAGATGGGCCTCATCAATGAAAAGAATGAGTTCGGGCCGATCACTATCACCTTGTTCTGGAAAAGTAGAGTAAATCTCTGCCAATAGGCTCAACATAAAGGTAGAGAACAATTTGGGGCGGTCTTGAATATCGGTCAGACGAATGATATTGATATATCCCCTTCCGTTTTCGTCGATTCGAGTGAGATCATCGACTTCAAAAGATTTTTCCCCAAAAAATAGTTCTGCGCCTTGTTGCTCTAATTCGATGATCTTTCTGAGAATAGTTCCGGTTGAACTGGTAGAGATTCGTCCGTATTCTTCGGTGAATTCTTTCTTGCCCGCACCGGTGGCATATTGCAGTACTTTCTTGAAATCCTTGAGATCCAATAAGGGCAGTTTGTTGTCATCGCAATATTTGAACACTACAGCGACAATTCCCTCTTGGGTAGTACTCAAATCCAAAATTCTCGAAAGAAGGGTAGGTCCGAATTCCGAGACCGTTGCTCTTAATTTAACTCCGTCTTGCTCACTTAACGACAGTATTTCGACCGGGAAACTTTTAGCTTCGAAAGGAATTCCGATTTTGGCATGGCGCTCATCGATTTTCGGATGTCCCGGACTTGGTTCGGCAATACCGCTAAGATCACCTTTCAAATCCATTAACAATACAGGAATACCCTTATCGGAAAGATTTTCCGCCAGTACCTGCAAAGTTTTGGTTTTTCCCGTTCCTGTAGCTCCCGCAATTAGGCCATGGCGATTGAGCGTCTTGAGCGGTACTTTTACCAAGGCATCGGTAACTGCTTCACCCTCAAGCATGGCGGCGCCCATGACAATAAAATCACCCTTGGTGGTGTACCCTTTTTCGATGTGGGAAAAAAACTGGTCTCTGGTGCTCATTTAGAAAATTTTCATAAAAATAGGGCATTTTTGGGCAACACGAAAAGAGAAGATAGATTGATTTAACAATGAGGTTGCCCCATACTACCGCTGGTAGAACTATAGATACTCTAGGAGCGCTCCCACCCCGTTAAAGGAAATCACGCATGAAAACAGGAATGCCAACACCAATGCTATATTGATCCAAATACTGGTTTTGTATCCTTTCATGAGGTTTTTATTGTTAATCAAAAACAGTATGCCGATGACCACCAGCGGAAGTACGAAAACGTTGAATATTTGGGAAACAATCTGCATTTCTACCGGATTTGAACCAAAAACGGGAACGATCAAAGCGAATAAACAAGCAAATGCGGTTATCACCTTAAATTGTCTAGAGCTGGTGTCCAGCTCCCCTGATTGAAAATCCGAAATCAATATCGGAGCAATCAATAAAATCGGAAAAATCGAAGAAAGTCCGGCACTTAAAGTTCCAAAAAAGAATAAGGTCAGAGCAAATTTTCCCGCTACAGGTTCCAAGGTGTTGACCATGTCCAAAACCTGGGTAACAGGTTTGCCCTGATGAAATAGCGCTCCACATGCAACGGCCATCACTGCCGCACTAATCAAAAACACTAGGGTAGCGGCCACTATGGCATCTTTTTTTTGTTCCTGCAGGTTTTTTATTGTCCAGCCTTTGCCTTTAACAAATAGGGGGCGGGAGAGAAAAGTCGCAGCGGCCATGGTTGTTCCTACAAAAGCGGCTACTAGCATTTTGCCCCCTGCTACTTTAGGAATACTCGGTACTAGGCCTTGTACTATTTCCGAAGGCAATGGGTATACCAAGAAAAGTGAGATTAGGAACGAAAGCCCCATTATCGTTACGAAAATGACCAAGATTTTTTCAAAAAAAGTGTACTTGCCTACTAAAAGGAGAACATAAAAGATAGCGGTTACCACAACGGCAATACCAATGACCGTTTCATATTTGTAAGGGATAATTTGCGGCGCGTAAATCGCAAATATCTCATATATGATATTGGCCGAGATACCCATAATGCCCATCAGTGAATTCCATTGCCCAAAGGCAATTCCGATGATAATCAAAATGGCCATTAGTCTGCCCCATTTCAAATGTTTTTTGAAGGCGAACAGCGCTGTTTCGCCAGTAATCAAGGTGTAGTTGCCATATACATAAATGAGGATGCCGGAAAAGAAACAACTTAGCAATAGTACCCATAGCAGTTGCATGCCGTAGGTACTTCCGGCAACGATCATTGAGGTTACACTTCCGGTGCCAATGGTATAACCGATAGCGAAAATGCCAGGGCCAAAAGCCAGTACCAAGGCAATTAATTTCTTTAAAATTGACTGTCTTGTCTTGGTTTGGTCCATTATGGATTAACTTCTTATGTTTTTGATAATGGTGAGTGTTGCCTTCACCTTTTTTTCCAACCCTTGGAAATCCCGGTTTTCCAGGATGGTTTTACTGATCAGTTTTGAGCCCATGCCGACACAGGTGACCCCAGCGTCGAACCATTCCCTGAGATTTTCCTCTTTCGGGGACACCCCTCCGGTGGGCATGATACTGGTCCAGGGCTGCGGGCCCCTGACGCCCTTGACGAACTTGGGCCCGTATACATCGCCGGGAAAGAGCTTGACCACTTCGCAGCCGAGCTCCT